>NZ_SRXN01000009.1 GCF_004827385.1 Ensifer sp. MPMI2T | reverse complement strand
GTTGGGGAGGGGCTCCTATCCGCGAGGGGGGCAACCAATGACCACCCCTCCCCGCTCTCTCGACCGACTGATCCGCCCGCGCACCATCGCCGTCTTCGGCGGCAAGGAGGCGCGCCGCGTCATCGAACAATGCGACAAGATGGGCTTTGCCGGCGAGATCTGGCCGGTCCACCCGCGCGAACACGAAATTCTCGGCCGCCGCTGCTACCGCTCGGTGGCGGACCTGCCGGATGCGCCGGACGCCTCTTTTGTCGGCGTCAACCGGGCGCTGACGATCGAGATCATTCGCGACCTTGCGGCACGCGGCGCCGGCGGCGCCGTCTGCTACGCATCGGGCTTCCGCGAGGCGGCAAGCGAGCTCGCCGACGGCAATGATCTGCAGCAGGCATTGGTTGCCGCCGCCGGCGACATGCCGATTGTCGGGCCCAATTGCTACGGCTTCATCAACATGCTCGATGGCGCCCTGCTGTGGCCGGACCAGCACGGCATGCTGCGCGTCGAGCGCGGCGTGGCGATCCTCACGCAGTCCTCGAACATCGCCTGCAACATCTCCATGCAGACGCGCGGGCTGCCACTCGCCTATGTCATGACCGCCGGCAACCAGGCGCAGACCGGGCTCTCCGATATCGCCTGCGCCGTGCTCGAAGACCCGCGTGTCACCGCCGTTGGCCTCCATATCGAGGGCTTCGACAGCATCGAGGCGCTGGAGCGGCTGGCGACCCGCGCGCGCGAATTGGAGAAGCCCGTCGTGACGCTGAAGGTCGGCAAGTCGGAGGCCGCACGGCTGGCGACCGTTTCCCACACGGCTTCGCTCGCGGGCAATGACCGCGTCTCCTCAGCCTTGCTTGCCCGCCTCGGCATCGGCCGGGTCGACACCCTGCCTGAGCTTCTTGAGACGCTGAAGCTCCTGCATCTTTACGGCCCGCTCGCCAGTGCCGACATCTCCTCGATGAGTTGTTCGGGCGGCGAAGCCTCTCTGATGGCGGATGCGGGCGTGCGGCGCAAGATCACCTTCCGTCCGCTTCGCGAAGAACAGCGCCAGCCGCTCAGGGAAAGTCTCGGCGAAATGGTGACGATCGCCAATCCGCTCGACTACCACACCTTTGTCTGGGGCAATCGCGACAAACAGACCGCGGCTTTCACCGCGATGATGAAAGGCGATTACGCGCTGAATCTGATCGTGCTCGACTTTCCGCGTCTCGATCGGTGCGACGCCGCCGATTGGGTGACGACCTGCGAGGCCGTCATCGCCTCGTCGAAGGCAACCGGCGCGGTCGCCGGCATCGTCGCGAGCCTCGGCGAGAACATGCCGGAAGCAACCGCCCTGTCGCTGATGGCGGCGGGCGTCGTTCCCTTCTTCGGCATCGACGAAGCGCTCGCCGCTGCGGAGACTGCAGCTGAGATTGGCGCCGCCTGGGCAAGGTCAACCCCGTCGCCCCTCCTCAAGGTCCAGCCCGAAGCGGGCGATGCCGTTACGCTGACCGAGGCCGAGGCCAAGGCCGAGCTTCTCGAGGCTGGTGTCGAAGTGCCTCGGGGCAAAACGGCCGCCACGGCCGAAGAAGCGGCAGATACCGCCGAAGCCCTCGGCTTCCCTGTCGTGCTCAAAGGCCTCGGCCTCGCCCACAAGACCGAAGCCGGCGCGGTCAAGCTCAACCTCGCGAGCCGCGACGAGGTCTACGCCGCCGCGGCGGCGATGGCCGCGGTCGCTTCGGGCTATCTTGTGGAAAAGATGGTCGCCACGCCCGTGGCGGAACTCATCATCGGGGCAATGCGCGATCCCGTTGCCGGCCCGGTGCTCACCGTCGGCGCGGGCGGAATCCTCGTGGAATTGCTGGATGATTCCGCGATCCTCACGCTTCCGACCACCGAAAAAGCGATTTCGGAGGCGATCGACGGTCTAAAGATCAGAAAACTGCTGGACGGCTACCGCGGAGGACCGAAGGGAGACGTCGCGGCTTTGACAAGAACTGTCGCTGCAGCGGCATCTTATGTCGTTGCAAACGCTTCCAAACTCGATGAACTCGATATCAATCCTGTTATGGTGTTACCGGAAGGCCAAGGAGCCATCGCCGCTGACGCCCTGATCCGCCGGAGGAAATGACGCCTATGACCGGACCGATCCTCACCCGCCGCGAAGGTGGCATTCTGGAAGTCACGATCGACCGGCCGAAAGCCAACGCCATCGATCTGAAGACCAGCCGGATCATGGGCGAAATCTTCCGCGAGTTCCGCGACGACTCAGCTTTGCGCGTGGCGATCATCACCGGCGCGGGCGAAAAATTCTTCTGCCCCGGCTGGGACCTCAAGGCCGCCGCTGAAGGTGACGCCGTCGACGGCGACTATGGCGTCGGCGGTTTCGGCGGCATCCAGGAACTGCGCGACCTCAACAAGCCAATTATTGCCGCCGTCAACGGCATCTGTTGCGGCGGCGGTCTGGAGATCGCGCTTTCGACCGACCTCATCCTTGCTGCCGAACACGCGACCTTCGCGCTGCCGGAAATCCGCTCGGGCACGGTGGCCGATGCCGCTTCGATCAAATTGCCGAAGCGCATCCCCTACCACATCGCTATGGACATGCTGTTGACCGGCCGCTGGCTCGACGCCACCGAGGCGAACCGCTGGGGTTTCGTCAACGAGATTCTGCCGACCAACCGGCTGATGGAACGTGCCTGGGAACTTGCGCGCCTGCTCGAAAGCGGTCCGCCGCTCGTCTACGCCGCGATCAAGGAAGTGGTGCGCGAGGCCGAAGGCCGCGATTTCCAGACGACGATGAACAAGATCACCCGCCGCCAGTTCAAGACGGTCGATATCCTCTATTCGAGCGAAGACCAGCTCGAAGGAGCCCGCGCCTTCGCCGAGAAGCGCGATCCCGTCTGGAAAGGGCGCTGAGAAGACACGGCCGCCAACGGCCGCGTGAGTTCCAGCCGGCGAGAACCGGCATTCAACGTGGCGCGCCGCGAGCACCGGTGCACGCGGGAATAGGTGGCCGTCCATAAGTGAGGCTTATGGAAAAGATTTATAAATTAGGACGTTACAAGCCAGCTCCGAACGACTAGCCTTATGGATCGGAACAGCTGTATCGCCACCGTAAATCGCAAAGGAAGGAGAAACGAGACGACATCACGGGCAAGATAGCTTCGAAGCCATTTCGGACGATACGCAACAGTCTCTACCAATCACAACGAACGGCGAATGCCGACTGAAAGAAGGGAACAGGGGAATGAGCGATTACAAAGACTATCTGACACGACAGGTCATGCTGGGCAAAATGAACCGGCGTGAGTTTCTGGCGCGCGCGGCCGCTTTCGGCATCGCCGCCTCGACCGCCGGCACGCTTTTTGCAACGAGTGCCGCGGCGCAGGAGCCGAAGCGGGGCGGGCACCTGAAGCTCGGCCTCGAAGGCGCGGCTGCAACCGACTCGAGGGATCCGGCAAAGGCCCTCTCGCAGTTCATGTTTGTCGTCGGCCGCAACTGGGGCGACATGCTTGTCGAGAGCCATCCGACGACCGGTGCACCGGTGCCGGCACTCGCCGAATCCTGGGAGCCCTCCGCCGACGCAGCGACCTGGACCTTTACGATCCGCAAGGGCGTCAAGTTCCATGACGGTAAGGAATTGACCGTCGATGACGTGATCAAGACCCTGCAGCGTCACACCGACGACAAATCGGAATCGGGCGCCTTGGGCGTGATGAAGTCGATCAAGGAAATCAAGGCGGACGGCGGCAAGTTGGTCCTGACGCTGACGGAAGGCAATGCCGACCTGCCGCTGCTGCTCTCCGACTACCACCTTATCATCCAGCCGAACGGCGGCCTCGACAATCCCGACGCGATGATCGGTACGGGTCCGTACAAGGTTGCGAGCTTCGAACCGGGCGTGCGCGCCACTTTCGAAAGAAATGCCGACGACTGGCGGACCGATCGAGGCTACGTGGATACCGTCGAACTGATCGCGATGAACGATGCCACCGCACGCATCGCGGCGCTTTCGTCCGGTCAGGTGCACTTCATCAACCGCGTCGATCCGAAAACGGTCAGCCTCCTGAAGCGGGCGCCTACCGTTGAGATTCTCAACACGTCCGGTCGCGGCCACTACGTCTTCATCATGCATTGCAACACCGCGCCGTTCGACAACAACGACCTGCGCATGGCGCTGAAATACGCAATGGATCGCGAGACGATGGTGGAACGTATCCTCGGCGGCTACGGCAAGGTCGGCAACGACTTCCCGATCAACGATACCTACGCGCTCTTCCCCGAAGGCATCGAGCAGCGCGCCTATGACCCGGACAAGGCAGCCTTCCACTACAAGAAGTCCGGCCATTCGGGTTCGGTGCTGCTGCGCACTTCCGATGTCGCCTTCCCGGGGGCTGTAGATGCTGCCGTTCTCTATCAGGAGAGTGCCAAGAAGGCCGGCATCGAGATCGAGGTCAAGCGTGAACCGGGCGATGGCTACTGGACCAACGTCTGGAACGTCCAGCCCTTCTCGACCTCCTACTGGGGCGGCCGCCCGACCCAGGACCAGATGTATTCGACGGCCTATCTCTCGAATGCCGACTGGAACGACACGCGCTTCCAGCGCCCGGACTTCGACAAGATCCTGCTCGAAGCCCGCTCCGAACTGGACGAGGCCAAGCGTAAGGACATGTACCGCACCATGGCGATGATGGTGCGGGACGAAGGCGGCCTGATCCTGCCGATGTTCAACGATTTCGTGAACGCTTCCACCAAGCAGGTGAAGGGCTATGTCCACGACATCGGCAACGACATGTCGAACGGCTATGTCGCAACGCGCGTGTGGCTGGACGCCTGATGATGGAAAGCGGACCGATGACTGGTCCGGTTCTGACGGATGGGACCGCGGGTGAGCCCCCGCGGTCTGCCGATCTTTCCGGAGTACCAGCAAAACCCAACCCCACCGGCGAGATCGGTGGCACGTTCTGGCGGCGTTTCGGCTTTCGCCGTCCTCTCGCGGCGCTGATCCTTCAGCGCCTCGGCTTGAGCGTCGGATTGCTTTTCGCCGTGTCGCTGATGATCTTCGGCGGCATCGAAGCTTTGCCCGGCGATTTCGCCACCACCTATCTCGGACAGTCGGCGACACCGCAGGCGGTCGAAAACATCCGCAAGGACCTCGGCCTCGACCGGCCCTGGAGCGAACGCTACCTCAATTGGCTCGGCGGCGCCGTCCAGGGTGATTTCGGCACCTCGTGGGCCAGCAAGAACTCGGTCAGCGAACAGATCGGAAAGCGGCTCGGCAATTCGCTGTTCCTCGCCTTCTTCGCCGCGCTCATTTCCGTGCCGCTCGCGGTCGGGCTCGGCATGCTGGCCGTTCAATTCCGCAACCGGATGCCGGACAAGATCATCAACGTGATATCGCTTGCGGCAATCTCGCTGCCGGAATTCTTCATCGGTTACCTCTTGATCATGTTCTTCGCGGTCCAATGGGGCGTCGCCACCTTTCCGGCGACCGTCTACGACAGCATGAGCTTCACCGAACGGCTTTCGGCGATCGCGCTTCCGGTCGCGACCCTCGTCCTCGTCGTTCTCGCCCATATGATGCGCATGACGCGGGCGGCAATCCTCAACGTCATGTCGTCGGCCTATGTCGAGACCGCCGAGCTCAAGGGGCTCAGCACCTTCCGCATCATCGCCCGCCACGCCGCCCCCAACGCCGTGGCTCCGGTCATCAACGTCATCGCGCTGAACCTCGCCTATCTGGTCGTCGGCGTCGTCGTCGTCGAAGTGGTCTTCGTCTACCCGGGCATGGGGCAATACATGGTGGATGCGGTCACTGTGCGTGACATGCCGGTCGTCCAGGCCTGCGGCCTGATCTTTGCGGCCTTCTATATCTTCCTCAACATGGCGGCAGACGTTCTCGCCATTCTCGCCAACCCGAGACTGAGGCACCCGCGATGAACCTGAGATCTATCCCTTTGAGCGCCTGGATCGGCATCGCGGGCATCGCGATCGCCATTCTCTGCGCGATTTTCGCACCGGTGATCGCGCCCTATGGCGAGCGGGACGTCGTCGGCGAAATCTGGCTGCCCGCCGGCGGCGACTTTCTGCTCGGCACAGACAATCTCGGGCGCGACCTGCTCTCGCGTCTGATCTATGGCGCCCGCACTACCATCTTCGTGGCGCTGGCGGCAACCGTGGTCTCCTTCTCGCTCGGCATGATCTTGAGCTTTGCCGCGGCGGTTATGGGCGGTTTCGTCGACCAGCTCTTCTCGCGCTTCAACGATCTGATGATGGCGATCCCGACGCTGATCTTCGCTCTCGTCGTGCTCGCGGTGCTGCCGCAACATCTCTGGATCCTGATCCTAGTGATGGCGGTGCTCGATTCCACCCGCGTCTTCCGCATCGGCCGTGCTGTCGCGCTCGACGTGGCGGTGATGGAATTCGTCGAGGCGGCACGGCTGCGCGGCGAAGGCTCGCTCTGGATCATTTTCCGCGAGATCCTGCCGAATACGCTATCACCGCTCTTGGCCGAATTTGGCCTGCGCTTCGCGTTCTCGATCCTGTTCCTCTCCACCCTCTCTTTCCTCGGCCTCGGCATTCAGCCGCCAGCCGCCGACTGGGGTGGCATGGTCAAGGACAACAAGGACGGCATCATCTTCGGCATTTCCGCGGCGCTCGTTCCCGGTGCGGCAATCGCGACACTCGCCATCTGCGTCAACCTCGTCGTCGACTGGCTGATGAAGCGGACCTCTAGCCTGAAAGGAGGGCGCGGCGATGCCTGAGCTTCTTTCCGTCAAGAACCTGAAAATCGAAGCGACGAGCTACCCGCCGGGCGAACAGCCCAAGGTCGTGACACTGGTCGAAGGCGTTTCTTTCGACCTGCAGAAGGGCAAGGTGCTCGGTCTCATTGGCGAGTCCGGCGCCGGCAAGTCGACGATCGGCCTCTCGGCACTTGCCTATGGCCGCGGCGGGTGCCGCATCATCGGCGGCGAGGTGCTGCTCAATGGTCGCGACATCCTGAAGCTCGATCGTTCCGGAATCAACTCGGTGCGCGGCGCCCAGGTCTGCTACGTGGCGCAATCTGCAGCAGCCGCCTTCAACCCCGCCCACAAGCTCGGCGACCAGGTCATCGAAGCCTCGCTCCGGCACGGCATCATGACGCGCGATGAAGCCGAGAAACGCGCGCTCTACCTGTTCCGAGTGCTCGGCCTTCCCAATCCGGAAACCTTCGGTGACCGCTATCCGCACCAGGTGTCGGGCGGCCAATTGCAGCGCGCCATGACCGCGATGGCGCTCTGCCCGAATCCCGAACTGATCGTCTTCGACGAGCCGACCACGGCGCTTGACGTCACCACCCAGATCGACGTGCTCGCCGCTATCAAGCACGCCATCGAGGAAACGAATACAGCGGCGCTCTATATCACCCACGATTTGGCCGTCGTCGCGCAGATCTCCGACGACATCATGGTGCTGCGCCATGGCAAGACCGTCGAATACGGCACGACCAAACAGGTGATCGAAGCGCCGAAGGAGGACTATACCCGCGCCCTTGTCAGCGTCCGCCAGACGAAACGCGACGAAGCGTCGGACCAGTCCGGCGCGCTGCTCAAGATCGAGCGCATCCATGCCGGCTATGCCAACGGCTTCAAGGTGCTGCACGAAGTCTCGATGCATCTGCCAAAGGGCCAGACGCTGGCGATCGTTGGCGAGTCCGGCTCCGGCAAGTCGACGCTCGCCCGCGTCATCACCGGGCTGTTGCCGCCAAGCGAGGGCCGCATCACCTTCGACGGCAAGGAACTGCCGAGGGCGCTCAAAGGCCGGACGAACGACGAACTGCGCCGTATCCAGATGATCTACCAGATGGCGGATACGGCGATGAACCCGCGCCAGACGGTGCGCGACATCATCGGCCGGCCACTCTCCTTCTACTTCGGCATGCATGGAGCCAGGAAGACCGAGCGGGTCAAGGAACTGCTCGACCAGATCGAGATGGGGCCGCGCTTCCTCGATCGTTATCCGGCCGAGCTCTCCGGTGGCCAGAAGCAGCGCGTCGCGATCGCCCGGGCGCTCGCCGCCAGGCCGGAACTCATCCTCTGCGACGAGCCGACCTCGGCGCTCGACCCGCTTGTCGCCGAAGGCATCCTGAATCTGCTTCTCAGGCTTCAGGAGGAAACCGCCGTTTCCTATGTCTTTATCACCCACGACATCGCCATCGTTCGCGCCATTGCCGACAGTGTCGCGGTCATGCATCGCGGTCGCCTGGTGCGCTTCGGTCCGAAGTCGAAGGTGCTCTCGCCGCCCTTCGACGACTATACGGACCTGCTCTTGAAGTCGGTGCCGGAAATGGAAATCGGCTGGCTCGAAAAGGTACTGAAGACGCGGCGGATGGAGAGCGCCGGCAATTGATGCGTTTTCTCTCCCCGAACGCGCGGGGAGAGAACTGGCGTCACCGTCTGCTAATACTCAGCCGGTACGCTCAGCACTTCGGCCGCCGGTGTGTCGAGAAAGCTCCTCACGGTGGCCGGCAGTTGCCGCGAGCTGAACGCGAGCACGCCGCAGCGGGAGAGCATCTGCCGGATGTCCGGCTCTTGTCCGATATGACGCCAGATCATGCGCGATGCGTAAGGCTGGTTTTCCTTGCGCCAGGATACGCCCATGGTGGTGCCCCGCAGATAGACGCGCTGATGCACTTCGAATGGCATCAGGATCGTTTGCGAAAGCATCGGCTCGCGACCGACGCTGCGCTCCGTGATGAAGATGCGGTTTCGCCAGAAGGTTGCGAGACCGACATATTTCGAAAACTGTCGGATTTCGTTCGCGGCATCGCGGATGCGCTCGATCGATTTCACGCGGACGGAGCCGCTGTCCTCGTATATCCGCGCGCAGGAGCAGACAACGAGGCCCGGCCATGACGGCGAGATGTGATAGGTCTGGTAGTAGCCCATGTGCCGCCTGAGAGCCGAGATGTCTCCGGGAAAGCCTTCGAGCAACAATCTCGCCTCCGAGCGATCGCGGCCGGGACGCGTCATCCGCGCTTCGAACAGCTTCGGCGAGAGCGAAAAATCTTGCGCCGAAAGGCCGAAGAACCCAGCGATCCGCGCTACATTGTGCGCCGACGGCCGCGCCTCGCCGCTGATGTAGCGGTTGAACTGCTGGCGATTGATACCGATTTCGCGGCAAATCTGCGAAATCGAGCGCCGGGTCGCGCAGGCGAAACGCAAGTTGGTGACGAATGTATCGTCCTGCTCCACATCAGGCTCCTGAGGTCTTCGTTTTGAGGAGCGTAAACTAGCGTAAATCAGCGTCAAGCCGCGAAATTGTGCCGCGTGAGACAAGCGCTAGGGTTTTCGTCGAACAAACAAACAAGGGGAACTCTGAAATGACGGAATTCACGAAGCGTCCCGACGGCCTTATCGTCCCGACTGGCATCAACCGCCGCGGTTTCCTCGCAGGCACTGCGGCGCTGGGTCTCGCCGCCGGCCTCGGTGGCACGATGCTGGCGGGCGAAGCCCAGGCACAGGAGCCGAAACGCGGCGGTCACCTGAAACTCGGCCTCAAGGGCGGCGCGACGACGGACTCGCTCGATCCGGCCGCCTATACCGGCTCCGTCTCGTTCGTGATCGGCCATCTCTGGGGCGACAAGCTCGTTGAGTCTGATCCGGTCACCGGGGCGCCGCTGCCCTCGATTGCCACTTCCTGGGAGCCTTCCGCGGATGCTTCGGTCTGGACCTTCAAGATCCGCAACGACATCGCCTTCCATGACGGTAGCAAGCTGACGGTCGCCGACGTCGTCGCGACGCTGAAACGGCACTCTGACGAGGGCTCCAAGTCGGGCGCTCTCGGACTCATGCGATCGATCAAGACGATCGAGGAAAAGGCCGGCGATCTCGTTCTGACGCTCTCGGAAGGCAACGCGGACCTGCCGCTACTGCTGACCGATTACCACCTCATCATCCAGCCGGGCGGCGGGGTCGAAAATCCCGCCTCGCCGATCGGAACCGGCCCGTACAAGCTCATAAGCTATGAGGCCGGCATCCGCGCGACATTCGAAAGGAACACCGCCGACTGGCGCTCGGATCGCGGCTTTGTCGACAGCGTCGAGATCATCGTCATGAACGACAACTCGGCGCGAATCGCGGCGCTTTCCTCGGGCCAAGTGCATTTCATCAACAACGTCGACCCGAAGACCGTATCGCTTCTCAAGCGTGCCCCGCGCGTCCAGATCCTCCAGACTCCAGGCAAGGGCTTCTACAGCTTCCTCATGCATTGCGACACGGCGCCCTTCGACAACAACGATCTGAGGCTGGCGCTGAAATACGCGATCGATCGGCAGGCGATCCTGGATCGGGCTGTCGGTGGCTACGGGAAGCTCGGCAACGACTATCCGGTCAACGAAAACTATGCGCTCGCGCCGGTTGGCATCGAGCAGCGTGTCTATGATCCGGACAAAGCGGCCTTCCACTACAAGAAGTCCGGCCATGACCGGCCGATCCTGCTGCGCACCTCCGATGCCGCCTTCCCGGGCGCCGTCGATGCCGCGGTACTCTTCCAGGAGAGCGCCCGCAAGGCCGGCATCGAGCTCGAAATCAGGCGCGAACCGGAGGACGGTTACTGGACCAATGTTTGGAACGTCCAGCCCTTCTGCGCCTCCTACTGGGGCGGGCGCCCGACGCAGGACTCTCGCTATTCCACTTCCTATCTCTCGAGTGCGGAATGGAACGACACCCGCTTCAAGCGCGAGGATTTCGACAAACTGCTCTTGCAGGCACGCTCCGAACTTGACGAGGCAAAACGCAAGGAACTCTATCATACGATGGCGGTTATGGTGCGCGACGAAGGCGGCCTGATCCTGCCCGTCTTCAACGACTACGTGAACGCCGCCTCCGCCTCGCTGAAGGGCTTCGTGCACGACATCGGCAATGACCTTTCGAACGGCTATGTGGCAAGCCGCATCTGGTTCGACAGCTAATCCGGAGGGAGGCAAAATGGCCGATCGCAACTTTACCGTCCTCGAGAACGAATGGATCACGCTCAAGGACGGGACGCGTCTTGCCGCGCGCATCTGGATGCCGGAGGGTACGGAGCAGAATCCGGTGCCGGCCGTTCTCGAATATCTGCCCTATCGCAAACGCGACGGCACGTGCGCGCGCGACGAATCCACCTATCCGGTGTTTGCTGCTGCGGGCATTGCCGGCGTACGCGTCGACATCCGCGGCTCCGGCGAATCCGACGGCGTGATCGACGGCGAATATACGCCGCGCGAGCTTTCCGATGGCTGCGAGATCATCGAATGGATCTCCAAGCAGCCCTGGTCGAATGGCAAAGTGGGCATGATGGGTATTTCCTGGGGCGGCTTCAACTGCCTGCAGGTGGCCGCCCTGAAGCCGCCGGCGCTTAAAGCGGTGATTTCGATCGCCTCCACCGTCGACCGCTACAACGACGACATCCACTACAAGAACGGCTGTCACCTCTCGGCGCAACTCTCCTGGGCGGCGACTATGCTCGCCTACCAGTCGCGCTCGCCCGATCCCGAGCTCGTCGGCGAGCGCTGGAAGGAGATGTGGCTGGAGCGGGTCGAAAACGAACCCTTCTTCCTGGAGGAATGGCTCGAGCACCAGCGCCGCGACGATTTCTGGCGCCACGGCTCGATCTGCGAGGACTTCGAGAGCTTCCCTGTTCCCGCACTGGTGATCGCGGGATGGGCCGACGGCTATCGCAACACGCCCATCAAAGCCGTCGAGGGCCTCGGCGGTCAGGCCAAGGCGCTGATCGGTCCCTGGGTGCACAAATATCCGCATTTCGCCTGGCCGAAGCCGCGCGCGGATTTCCACAGCGAAGCAATCCGCTGGTGGTACAGATGGCTTCTCGACGAGAAAAACGACGCGGAACAGCTGCCGCAAATGCGCGCCTATATCCTTGACGGGCCGAGACCTGCACTCAAGCGATACGAAGACCCGGGACGATGGGTCGCCAAGGAAGCCTGGACGACGCCGGAAATGCGCAAGTTTGCGATCGCAGGCGACGGCAGCCTGACCGCTGGAGTCTCGGCGGCGAAGGGCATCGGCGACATCTACCTCCGCTCACCGCTCGATACCGGCACGGCATCCGGCGAATATTTCACGCTGAAGCCGGATGCCGAAATGGCGGGCGACCAGCGCATTGATGACGCCGGATCGCTCATCTTCGAAACGCAGCCGCTGCTCGAAGCGCAGGATTATCTCGGACAGCCCGTCCTCAGTCTAGACGTTTCCTGCAGCGCCGAAACCGCGAATCTCGTTGCCCGCATTGTCGATATTCATCCCGACGGCACCGCGACGCGCGTCGCCTTCGGCGTGCTTAATCTCGCCCATCGCCACGGCAATGAGACGCCACAACCGATGGAGAAGAACCGCAGGACGCGCGTCACGCTGGTGCTTGACGCCTGCGGCTATCGCTTCCGCGCCGGCCACCGCATCCGCCTGTCACTGTCAACGTCCTACTGGCCAATGATCCTGCCGCCGCCAACCGATCCGGGCTTGACGATCGACACCGCCAGCCTTTCACTCTCTCTGCCGCTCCTTGGTGAGCATCGCGAAATCGTCGTGCCACAACCGGCCAATCCCAATCCACTGCCGCACTACATCGAGCATTCGCCGGCGCAAACGCGCCGCACCGTCGAGCGTGACATGACGAGAGGTGTGACGCACTATCGGATCTATGAGGATACCGGCCTCGTCGAGCATCCCGACACAGGCAACGCGACGCAGGACATCCGCGACGAAACCTGGTCGATCGCACCGGACGATCCGCACTCGATGACCGGCCTTTCAATCTGGACCTGCATCGCGCAGCGCGGTGATCAGGTCGTGAAGACTATCTCGACATCCCGGCTTGGCTGCACCGAAACCGAGTGGATCACCTCGGCAAAGGTCGAGGCTTTCGAGGGCGATGAGAAGATCTTCGAGAAGAGCTTCGAAAAGCGTATCCGGCGTGATTTCATGTGACCGACCGGTGCGCGTCGGGGGGATATGCCGCCCCTCATCCGGCCTGCCGGCCACCTTCTCCCCGCGTGCGGGGAGAAGGGAATCGCGGAGCCCACTCGCTTCCCGTTCTTCGCCTGCAGCGAAGGCCGATCGACGGCGAGGAAGGAGGGAGCCGCGCCGGTGCCAGTCCCCTCTCCCCGCATACGGGGAGAGGGCTAGGGTGAGGGGCGAGTCCACCGCGGATCCATCTATGTGCCGCTCAATCCCCGCAATGCCTCCACCGCCCGCTCGGCATCCGCCGCGGGTACGAAGACGTGGTCGTGGTAATAGGCCGCGACGACATTGGCGCTGATCCCTTCGCGGGTGAGCGCCGCCGATACTGCTGCCGTCAGGCCCACGGCCTCGAGGGCGGAATGCACGCTGAGCGTGATCAGCCGCAGAACAGGATCATAGGAAAGCCCGGCCGCATCCGCCCGAGACCGCTCAAGGATGAGCGTCAGGCCTTCCGCCTCGCGAAAGGTGCCGATCGGCTCCAATGCAAGGCAAGACGCCGTATCGCCCTGAACAGGGCAATAGACATATTCGCCCTCCCGCAGGATCGGGTTCATCTCCGCCAGCAGGCGGGCAAGGTCGGTCTGTCCGCTCATAGGAGACTTCTTACCTCGTCCCGAGCAGATGCGCCACGCCGTGAACGAGGTGGAGAAAGCCCTCATTTGCGCCAGGGCTCGTGTGCCGCGCCCTCAGCCACGCATGGATCATCTGCGGTTCTTCGCGGTAAGTGACGTCGACGCCGGCCTGCGCAAGCCGTGCCGCATAATTCCGCGCGTCGTCTCGCACCGGATCGAAATGCGCCGCGGTGATATAGGCCGGCGGCAGGTCGGAGAGATCGCTGGCCTTCAGCGGATGGGCGAAGGGATTGTCCGCCGGCGCCTTCAGCACCTCCCGGTAATAAGCAACGTCGGCCGTCGTGAGGCCGGGCGCCTCCGCCATCTCCCTATACGAGCCGCCCGCGAGATCGCCGCCAAGAGCCGGATAGATCAGCGCCTGGCCGATAATGCCGGAAAGCCCTTCAGCCTTTGCCTTAAGCACGATGCCCGCCGTGAGATTGCCACCTGCACTGTCGCCGGCGACGGCCACCGGGCCTCCCGCAAGCAGGCTCTGCAACACGTCATAGCAATCATCGAATCCCGCCGGCCAGACATGTTCCGGCGCAAGCCGGTAATCGACGGAAACAAGCTCCGCCCGCGCACCATGCGCAAGCTCGGCGCAGATCGCGTCATGGCTTTCAAGCGAGCCGACGACGAAACCGCCACCATGGATGTAGAAGATGCGGGTCTCGGTCGTAACGTCCGCCGGGCGATAGTGCCTCACCGGTATGCGGCCGCCGACGTGCTCATCCCGCCGTGTCAGTCGCGCCGGTGATGGAGCGTCGAACTCGGCGCAAAGCGCGTCGTACCACTGGCGCTGTTGCTCGATGGAGGCGCTGACCGCATCGGCAGGATAGAACGCCTCGCAGCGTTCGTGAAAGGCAAGGATACCCGGCTCAGTCGGCATCGGTCGCGAACTCTTCGAATCCATCCTGCTCTCCCGTATGAAAGACGCATGGCGCTGTAGAAGAGACCTTATCATCGGCATCCTACTGTGCAGGATAAAATGCGGCGGGACATGGCGCAGTCATGCCGCCTCGCTTGCCATCCGCTCCCTGCCCGGTGTTAAGTCCACTCATGGCATTCACACTCCGCCAATTGCAGTACTTTATCGCCGTCGCCGAACAGGGCTCGGTCACCCGCGCGGCGCAGAACCTTTCGATTTCGCAGTCCTCAATCACCGAAGCGATCAAGGAACTTGAGACCGACCTCGGTGTCGAACTCTTCGACCGCCACCCACGCGGCCTGTCGATCACCCACAACGGCCACCAGTTCCTGCGCCACGCAACGAAGATCCTGGCCGATGTCTCCGATGCACGGCGCAGCTTTTCGGACAGCCGCGAGGAACTTGGAGGCAAGCTCAATCTCGGCGTCACGTCGCTTGTCGCGGGCTATGTTCTTTCCGACCTACTCGCCCGCTACCGCCGCGCCTGCCCCGGCGTCGAGGTGAGCGCGATCGAGGACAACGGCTCTTATCTCGAACATCTGTTGATCGGTGGCGAGCTCGATGTCGCGGTCATGGTGATCTCCAACCTGCGCGACCGAATGGCGCTGCAGGCTGAAATCCTCGAAACTTCCCCCTACCGTGTCTGGCTTCCGATCGGCCATCCGCTCGTTAGTGCCGACATCATCTCGGTCGATGATATCGCCAAGGAACCGCTGATCATGCTGACGGTGGACGAAATCGAGGAGAACACCGGCAAGCTCCTGACGGCGCTTGGCGCTCGCCCGCACGTCGCCTTCCGCACCCGCTCGGTGGAGGCGGTCAGAAGCCTGGTCGCGACCGGTGCCGGCATCGCCCTCTTGCCCGATCTCGTCTACCGCCCTTGGTCGCTCGAAGGCGACCGGATCGAAAGCCGCGACGTATCCGGCGCGTTGCCGGTCGTGCAGGTCGGGATGGTTTGGCGGAAGGGCTCCAGCCTGCCGCAATCCGCCCGCGATTTTGTCGGCATCGCCGAGGCCCTTCGCAGCGCCCGCCCCCGCTAAACTTTCGTTCGGTTTGAGAAATGCGCACGGAAAGCCATTTTGCTTCGGTATCGGAAAATCCGATACCGTCATTCTGATTAATGAATTTGCGAATACGGAGAAATCAAGGCACGCTTTGATCCGGGAACAAAGCTGCAGAACGCGGCATAAACTGGGGAGACTTCAGATGAAGCAGATCTTGAAATCCTGCACGGCGCTCACTCTTTCGCTGGGCCTCGTCGCCCCTGCGCTCGCGCAGGAGCCGCTGAAGGAGTTGAGCAAGGGCGAAGGGGAGCTCTCGATCGTGGCCTGGGCCGGCTATATCGAGCGCGGCGAAACCGACAAGAACTATGATTGGGTCACCAACTTCGAGAAAGATACCGGCTGCAAGGTCAGCGTCAAGACGGCGGCAACCTCGGATGAAATGGTCGCCCTGATGAACGAAGGCGGCTTCGACCTCGTCACTGCCTCAGGCGATGCTTCCCTCAGGCTCGTCGCCGGCAAGCGCGTTCAGCCGATCAACACTGACCTCATCCCAAGCTGGAAGACGATCGACGAGCGCATGCAGAATGCGCCGTGGCACACGGTCAACGGCGTCCACTACGGCACCCCCTATGTCTGGGGCCCGAACGTGCTGATGTACAACACCGAGGCCTTCAAGGGTGAAGCGCCGAAGAGCTGGAACGTCGTCTTCGAGGAAATGACGCTGCCTGACGGCAAATCCAACAAGGGCCGCGTCCAGGCCTATGACGGCCCGATCCATGTCGCCGATGCCGCCAACTACCTGATGGCGCACAAGCCCGAGCTCGGCATCAAGGATCCCTACGAGCTCAATGAGGAACAGTACAAGGCCGCGCTCGACTTGCTTCGCGCCCAACGCACCCTCGTCGGCCGTTACTGGCACGACGCAATGATCCAGATCGATGACTTCAAGAACGAAGGCGTCGTCGCATCGGGCTCCTGGCCGTTCCAGGTCAACCTGATGGAGGCCGAAAAGCTGCCGATCGCCTCGGTTATCCCAGCGGAAGGGGTAACGGGCTGGGCCGATACGACCATGCTGCACGCCGACAGCGAGCATCCGAACTGCGCCTATATGTGGATGGAGCATTCACTGTCACCCAAGGTGCAGGGCGACGTTTCCGCCTGGTTCGGCGCGAACCCCTCGGTCGGCGCCGCCTGCAAGGGCAACGAACTTTTGACCGACGCCGGCTGCAAGACCAACGGCTACGACGATTTCGAGAAGGTCAAGTTCTGGAAGACGCCGGTGGCCAAGTGCGAAAGCCAGGGCGAATGCGTGCCCTATCATCGCTGGGTCTCCGACTATATCGGCGTGATCGGCGGGCGGTAAGCCAGCCGCAACTGCATCGCAAGCATCGCCCCTCACCCTAGCCCTCTCCCCGCTCGCGGGGAGAGGGAACGCCTTCGGCAAAGCCGCCGCGTGATCTTGAGGCGAGGCGCCGGCCGCGGTCCCCTTCTCCCCGCTCGCGGGGAGAAGGTCGCGGCAGCGGGATGAGGGGCCCGGAATACTGGAGTATCCCTATGACCACCGCCGTCCTCTTCGACAACGTTTCCCGCCACTTCGGCGCCATCCGCGCCGTCGATCGCGTGAACCTCGACATCGCCGAGGGCGAATTCTTTGCCATGCTCGGGCCCTCGGGCTCCGGCAAGACCACGTGCCTCAGACTGATGGCCGGCTTCGAGCAGCCGACCGGCGGCCACATCGAAATCTTCGGCGAGACGGCCGAGGGCGTGCCGCCCTACCGGCGCAGCGTCAACACCGTGTTCCAGGACTATGCGCTCTTCCCGCACCTCTCGATCCTCGACAACGTCGCCTATGGCCTGATGGTCAAGGGCGCCGGTCGCGAGGAACGGCTCAAGGCCGCCGAGGATGCCCTCGCCATGGTCAAGCTGCCGGGTTATGGCGCGCGTCGTCCGGGTCAGCTTTCCGGCGGCCAGCGCCAGCGCGTGGCGCTCGCGCGCGCGCTCGTCAACAAGCCCAAGGTTCTGCTTCTCGACGAACCGCTCGGCGCACTCGACCTGAAGCTCCGCGAACAGATGCAGGAGGAACTGAAGAGCCTGCAGAAATCGCTCGGCATCACCTTCGTCTTCGTCACCCACGACCAGGGCGAGGCGCTATCGATGGCGGACCGCATCGCGGTTTTCAACGAGGGCCGGATCCAGCAGCTCGGCAGGCCGGAAGAGGTCTATAACCAGCCGAAGACCCGCTTCGTCGCCGATTTCGTCGGGTCGTCCAACGTCCTCTCGACGAAGCTCTGCCAAAGGCTCGGGGTTAAGGCCTCCTTCGCCAGTCTGCGGCCGGAAGCAATCGCGCTCGCGCCCCCGAGCAATGGCGCTCTGAGCCTTGCCGGCACCATCGCCGGCCAGAGCTTCCTCGGCGCAACCAACCGCGTCGTCGTCGATGTCGACGGCGCGCGTATTGCTGTTGCAAGCCCCGCCGCGAACGCGGTCCCGGCCATCGGCAGCCCGGTCACGATCAGCTTCGCCGCACGCGACCTTCACCCGATGGAGGACGCATGACCATTGTCGCCGAAAGCATCATCCTTCCGGAACGCCGCGGCAGCGCTGGGCGTCTCTCGGACTTTTTCTGGAGGCACCCGCATGTGCTTCTCGCGGCGCTGCTCGGGCCGCCGCTTCTCTGGCTCGGCATCGTCTATCTCGGTTCGCTCTTCGCACTTCTGCTGCAAAGCTTTTTCTCGATCGACGATTTCTCCGGCCTCATCAACTACGAGTTCACGCTCGCGACCTATAGGCAGCTTTTGAGCGAGACCAATCTCGACATCATCATCCGCACCGTCACGATGGCGACGGTGGTGACGCTCGTCTCCGCGCTCATCGCCTTCCCGATCGCCTATTACGCGGCACGCTACGCGCGCGGAAAATGGAAGGTGCTGTTCTATCTCGGCGTCATGCTGCCGCTCTGGTCCAGCTATCTCGTCAAGATCTACGCGTGGAAGCTGATCCTCGCCAAGGAAGGGATCTTCACCTGGTTCTTCGAAAAGCTGAACCTGCTCTGGCTGCTCGATGCATGGCTCGTGCTTCCGGTCGTCGGCGGCAATTCGCTGTCGGTCAGCTACACCGGCACCTTCATCGTCTTCGTCTATGTCTGGATGCCCTTCATGATCCTGCCGATTCAGGCGGCGCTGGAGCGGGTGCCGTTAAACCTGATCGAAGCGTCGTCCGACCTCGGCGGCACGCCGGCCCAGACGTTCCGGTACGTGCTCTTCCCGCTGGCGCTTCCGGGCATCGTCGCCGGTTCGATCTTCACCTTCTCGCTGACCCTCGGCGATTACATCATTCCGCAGATCATCGGCTCGTCGCGGCTCTTCATCGGCCAGGCGGTCTATGCCCAGCAGGGCACCGCCGGCAACATTCCGCTCGCCGCCGCCTTCACGGTCGTGCCGATCGTCATCATGGGCCTCTATCTCTGGATGGCCAAACGCATGGGGGCCTTCGATGCGCTCTGAAAAATCGAACCGCGCTCCCCTCAGTCTGAAGATCGCAGCCGCAGCCGGCCTCGCCTTCATGCATCTGCCGATCCTGCTGATCTTTCTCTACGCTTTCACGACGGAGGAGAAGAGCTACCAGTTCCCGCCGCCCGGCCTGACGACGCAGTGGTTCGGCGTCGCTTGGGACCGGCCGGACGTCTGGGCGGCGCTGGCACTCTCGGTCAAGGTTGCCTCGATCGCCACGGCCACGGCCGTGGTGCTCGGAACCCTCTGCGCCGCCGCCGTCAGCCAGACCCGTTTCTTTGGCCGCGAGACGATCTCGCTGCTTGTCATCCTGCCGATCGCACTGCCCGGCATCATCACCGGCATCGCGCTGCGCTCCGCCTTCTCCATGGCGGACATCCCGTTTTCCTTCTGGACCATCGTTCTCGGCCACGCGACCTTCTGCATCGTCGTTGTCTACAACAATGCTGTCGCGCGCTTCCGCAGGATCTCCGGCTCGCTGATCGAGGCCTCGATGGACCTCGGTGCCGACGGATTCCAGACGTTCCGCTACGTGATCCTGCCGAACATCGGCACGGCGCTGCTTGCCGGCGGCATGCTCGCCTTCGCGCTTTCCTTCGACGAGGTGATCGTCACGACCTTCACTGCCGGGCAGCAATCGACCCTGCCGATCTGGATGCTGGAAGAGTTGATCCGCCCGCGCCAGCGTCCGGTGACCAATGTCGTCGCCATGATCGTGGTCGTCGTCACCTTCCTGCCGATCCTCGGCGCCTACTACCTGACCCGCGACGGCGACCAGATCGCCGGCGTGGGCAAATGAAATCGAACGCAAAGGGAGAACAGACATGGACACCCAACTCTTGATCGGATCGCGCTTCGAAGCCGGCACCGAGGTCGAGGAGCACATCCTGAACCCGAGGACGGGCGCCAAGATCATCGATGTCGCGGAGGCTTCCCATGCGCAAGTCGACGTCGCCGTCGACGCGGCCGAGCGCGCCTTCGTCGCCTGGTCGCAGACGACGCCCGCCGAGCGCTCGAACTATCTCCTGAAGATCGCAGACGCGATCGAAAAGAACGCCGACGGCTTCGCGGCGCTTGAAGCGCTGAACTGCGGCAAGCCGATCAACGCCGTGAAGAACGACGAACTGCCCGCGATCATCGACTGCTGGCGCTTCTTCGCCGGTGCGGTGCGCAACCTGCACGCCCCGACCGCGGGTGAATATCTGCCGGGCCACACCTCGATGATCCGCCGCGACCCGATCGGCATCGTCGGCTCGATCGCGCCCTGGAACTACCCGCTGATGATGATGGCCTGGAAGCTGGCGCCGGCGATCGCCGGCGGCAACACGGTGGTCTTCAAGCCTTCCGAACAGACGCCGCTGACGGCGCTGAAGCTCGCGCGGCTGCTCGCGGAAATTCTGCCCGAAGGCGTCGTCAACGTCGTCACCGGCCGCGGCGAAACGGTCGGCAATGCCCTGATCAACCATCCGAAAGTGTCCATGGTTTCGATCACGGGCGATATCGCCACGGGCAAAAAGGTGCTTGCGGCCGCAGCCAAGACGGTGAAGCGCACCCATCTCGAACTCGGCGGCAAGGCGCCGGTTATCGTCTATGACGACGCAGACCTGGAAGCTGTTGTGAACGGCATCCGCACGTTCGGATACTACAATGCCGGCCAGGATTGCACCGCCGCCTGCCGCATCTATGCAGAGGCCGGCATCTACGAGAAGTTCATTGCCGATCTGACGTCCGCCGTCTCGACGATCCGCTACAACCTCGATGACGATACCGAAAACGAGATCGGGCCGCTGATATCCAAGCGCCAGCGCGACCGGGTCGCAAGCTTCGTCGAACGGGCGGCAGACCAGAAGCATATCGTGATCACCACCGGCGGCGCCGCGGGCAGCAAGGACGGCTTCTTCTTCAAGCCGACTGTCGTCGCCGGCGCAACGCAGGAAGACGAAATCGTCCGCCGCGAAGTGTTCGGGCCGGTCGTTTCCGTCACGCGCTTCACCGGCAGCGATGATGCCGTCGCCTGGGCAAACGACAGCGACTATGGCCTCGCCTCCTCCGTCTGGACGAAGGACATCACCAAGGCGATGCGGGCGGCGTCCCGCCTGCAATACGGCTGCACCTGGATCAACACGCATTTCATGCTGACCAACGAGATGCCGCATGGCGGCGTCAAGCAGTCCGGCTACGGCAAGGACATGTCGGTCTATGCGCTGGAGGACTACACGGCCGTTCGCCACATCATGATTAATCATGGCTAACGGGAGGATGCCATCATGTACCGCCGCCAATTACTCGCCGCCGCCGGCGCGCTGGGCCTGGGCGCCCTTCTCTCTTCAACGCCGGCGTTCGCGGCTGATGATGCCCCGAGTGTGGTTGCGGCCTATCTTGCCGCGTGGAACGCCCATGGCTCGAGCAAGGCCGCGTCCTACTTCGCTGACGATGTCACCTATTACGACGCTTCCGTCGGCAAGCCCGTGAACGGCAAGGATGCCGCCAAAACCGGCGTCATCGACAACTTCCTGAACGCCGTTCCGGACGCCGTCTGGACCATGAAGGGCGACCCGATCGCGGCCGGCGACAAGGTGTCGTTCGAGTGGGAGTTCTCCGGCACCAATTCGGGCGCTTGGGGCGACGGCACTGCCGCCACCGGCAAGACGTTCAAGATCACCGGAGCCTCGATCTTTACCGTCAAGGACGGCAAGATTTCCGCCCAGAGCGACTATTACGACGCGCTCGGCTTCTACAAGCAGCTCGGCTTGATGTAGCCGCACCTCTCGCCGACCGTACGCAGTCCGCCCGCCGATTCCAAATCGCATCGACAAGCAAGCCCTCCCGTCGATCTCAGATCGACCGGAGGGTTTGTTTATGCACTTCCATCAACACCGCGGATATGAGGCGGCATGGCACGCCGCGTGGCGCAGCTGTTGCAGATTTCCCACAAATTTAAAAACATGAGTCTAAGAGTCATGAAAATCCTCTTGCGCGGGCATAAATCATGAGTGAATAGCTCATCTTATAGGATTTCGCTTATCGATCAGAAAGTTGCATCGCATGCCCGCCACGAGAACCCTCCTGCTGCCACTTGTTCGCGCCGCGCTCGCCGGCACCTCCGTCCTTACTCTCGTCACCGCCGCGTATGCGCAGGAAGCACAGCAGGAGGACACAGCATCCAATGGCGACTCGACTGCGCTCGAAACGCTGGTCGTCAACGGCGGCAGCGGCGGCGTTATCACCGCCGATGGTTACGTCGGCATCAGCAGCGCAACTGGGGCCAAGGTCGATACGCCCTTCCTCGAGACGCCGCAGTCTATCTCGACGGTAACGGAACAGCAGTTGAAGGACCGCAACCCGCAGACGCTGCTCGAAACGTTCGCCTATACGCCAGGAACGCGCGTCGGCGCCTTCGGTTTCGATCCGCGATTCGACAGCTTCACAGTGCGCGGCTTCGATGTGACCTACACCGGTGTTTTTCGTGACAACCTGCGCCAGCCCGGTGCCAGTTCCTCGGTGTTCAAGAACGAGCCGTACGGGCTGGAGGGCGTCTCCATTTTGCGCGGCCCATCATCTGCCCTCTATGGTGCATCGGGCGCCGGTGGTCTCTTCAATCTGATCACCAAGCGGCCGACAGAAGTACCTCTGCACGAACTGCAACTCCAATACGGCACCGACAACCGCTATCAAGGACAGTTCGACTTCTCCGGTCCGGTTAACGAAACCGATCCATTTTATTACCGTCTGACCGGACTTCTACGGGACTCCGACACCGAACAGGTAAGCGTGCCGGACGTCCGCGCCTATATCGCCCCGGCATTCACCTGGAAACCGGATGAAGACACGCGCCTAACCGTTCTCGGCGAATATTCGCGCACCAAGACCGGAGGCACGGCGGCCTACTACAACGATCCCGTGACCGGTGAAGTAACTGACATCTTCGCGGGCAATCCCGACTTCAACGACTCGGTGCAGAAGCAGGCTAGGCTAGCCTACGAATTCGAACATAGGCTGAACGAGACATTTACCTTCCGCCAAAACGCGCGCATCTCGACGCTTAATACGGATACGGATTGGGCCTTCGCCTATGCTCCGAACGCCATCGATCCAACACTGCTTGACAGCAGCGCGGGCACATTCGACGAGCGGCTGACGGCCTTTGTCCTCGACAACCAGATGGTGGCCGAGTTCGACACGGGCGCGCTCGACCATACCCTCCTTGCTGGTATCGACTATACCAAGCTCCGCTTCCGCTCGCTCGATGGGCGCGGCGTGTCGCCGCCACTCGATACAAACAATCCGGAACAGGGACGTCCGGTAAGTTCGATCGATTTCGATACTCGAACCGTGCAAGATCAATGGCAGTTCGGCACCTATCTGCAGGATCAGATACGCTATGATGCCTGGACTCTCACCGGCGGCGTACGCCACGACTGGGTCTCAACCGAAACCAGCACAACCGATCTTGCCACCGACACTTCCAACGTGGTGTCGCAGAACGACAAGGAATTTTCCGGCCGTATCGGTCTGACCTACGAATTTGATTTCGGCCTGGCCCCCTACATCAGCTACTCGACCGCCTTCGCGCCCAACGCCGGGCTCAACAAGGAAACGAACCAGCCGTTCAAGCCGACAGAAAGCGAACAGGAAGAAATCGGCATCAAATATCTCATGCCGAATAGCAACACGCTGATCACTGCCGCGCTGTTCAACATCGACCAAACCAACAGCCTCTATTACGAGGTCGTCGACTTGCCGAGCGGACCCGAGAATATCCAGGTCCAGCGTGGCAAGGTACGCTCTCGCGGCTTCGAGCTGGAAGCAAACACGAGCCTCGACAACGGCCTGTCGCTGGTAGCATCCTATACCTATACCGACGCAAAGATCCTGCAGGGCTCCGCGGATACGACCGGTAATTATGTTTCATCAGTGCCACGCCACATGGCCTCTGTCTGGGCGTACTATACCTTGCCGGAGGATGGCCCGGGATATGGACTCGGCTTTGGAGCGGGCGCCCGCTTCCTCGGGTCCAGCTATGGCAACGACCAAAACACGACGCGCAATTCGTCTCGTGTCCTCTTCGACGCCGCTGCTCACTACGACTTTGCAGCCATCGACAAGAAGTATGAAGGTTTGCGCCTGCAGGTGAACGCCACGAACCTCTTCGATCGTCGCGAACCGGTTTGCTCGGCGGGTTTCTGCTACCGCGACCAGGGCCGCACTGTCATCGGCTCGCTGCGTTACAATTGGTAGAGCCATGGCGACTAGCGGGCATGACAGCATGGCGGAAGTCGGCGGGGCAAGGCTCCTGTCCGCGGCCTTTGCCGGCCCGCATGCCTGGTGCAACGAGAAAATGATGCTGGCGGAAGACCTGTCCGATGGCATCCCGCTCACCACGTTCTTCGCCTCGGGCGCCTTCGAACGGGCACTTGCGACCTATGCCGAGACTTCGAATGGCAGCGACCGGCGCGCTGTCGCCTCCATGTGGTCGCTCTATTATTTCTCCTGTCTTACCATCCCCTATGTCGTCGCACGGGTCCTGGATCACCAGGCGCTGCCCGTTGCGTTCGACGCAATGACCGTGGCGCTTTCGGCCGATGGCCTCCCTCGCGCCTTTGGCGTCGCAACGCCCGGTGACTGGCGGGAGGACGGTGAGCAGGAGATTTTGTCCGTCCTCGCTCCGTTGATGGAAGAACACCTCGCCAAGGTCGTCGGCCACCTGAAGACCGTCGGCGGGATTTCACCCCGGCTCGCCTGGAACAATGCGGCCGTCTACATCGACTATGCGCTTCGCACGGCCGGAGCCGAACCCTTGAGCGATCAAGCTGATGCCATGGTCGGCTGTCGCCTGTTGCCCAACGGTGCTCCCAACCCCTTCTTCGATTGCCTGCGCCACGAGGAAGAGGACGGCGATCGCGTCTGCCGACGCAAGATCTGCTGCCTCAGATACCTTCTCCCCGGCATCCCGAGCTGCGGCAGTCTTTGCGCCCTTCCCAGCCAAAGGAAACAATAATTGTCTCGCCCCACGCTCAGTCTCGCGACCATCATCCGGCTCATCGCGCTCCTGTCCATGACGCTGTTCTGCCTCACCGCGCGCGCAGAGACCCAATGGCCGATAACCGTTACCGATGCGGTTGGGCGGCAGGTGACGATTCCGGCCCCACCCAAAGCGGTTCTGCTCGGCAGCGGTTTCAATCTCATCGCCCTTTCGCTCATCCATCCGGATCCCGTAAGCCTCCTCGCCGGCTGGTCGGGTGACATGAAGAACGACAATCCGGAAATCTACGAAAGCTTCGTCCGCAAGTTCCCAAAACTTGCCGATGTGCCGCTGATCGACGATGGCAGCGGAGCGGGCCTGTCTTTCGAGGCGCTCCTGACTCTCAAGGCCGATCTTGCGATCCTGGCCAATTGGCAGGCCGATACGGAACCGGGCAAGCGCGCGATCGAATATCTCGAAAGCGTCGGCGTGCCGGTGGTCGTCGTCGACTTCAACGGCGACCCCTTGAAGAACACCGCCGGCAACATGCGGCTGCTCGGCAAGATCTTCGAACGAGAGAAGCAGGCCGAAGATTTCGCCCGCTTCTATGAAGAGCGCCTCGCCCGCATCCGCGACCGGGTTGCGAAGCACCCGGAGCCCGGACCGACCGTGCTCATGGAAGCATTCCCTGGAGCGGCCGCCTGTTGCTGGGCCTACGGTGTCGGCGGGCTCGGCGAGTTCGTCAGCATCACCGGCAGCCGCAACATCGTCGAAGGCAAACTGCCGCGTCCCGGCGGCATGGTCAACGCGGAAGCGATCATGGCCGAAAATCCCGAGGTCTACATCGCGACCTCCTCACCGGGCGGAAAATATAGCGGCTTCTCCATCGGGCCCGGCGTGAAGGCGGAAGACGCAGAGCGGACCCTGGCAGAAGCGGTCGGAACACCGGTGATGACGAGCATTGCGGCGGTGCGCAACGGACGCGTCCACGGGCTCTGGAATTTCTTCAATGCCGTGCCGCTGAACATCGTCGCGGCGGAAGCCTTCGCGTCCTGGCTGCGGCCGGACCTTTTTCCGGATGTCGATCCAGCGACGAGCCTTGCGGAAATCAACACGCGCTTCACCGCCGTTCCCTTCGAGGGCAGTTACTGGATCAGCCTGAAGACGAGGAAATAGCACGGCTGGCGTAGGGAAAGAGCGCGCATGCCAGGGGCAGCTACCGCCTTGATTCCAAGGATCTTATTCGAGTTCGCTTTCTCCGCGCGGTTACACGCTCCCGGCAATTGCCAGCCGCGCTCGACCGCATATAAGGTTCCGCGAGGAGGAGCTTCATGCTGTGGTTGATTGTCCTGCTGGTCGCGGTGGCGATCGTTTATCTCGCGGCCCGGTACAGCCGCTTCCGCAATCGGGCCGAACTGGTCCTGACCATTGCCGTCGCCCTCGGCCTGACCGTCGCCTTCGTGATCTGGCTGAGTGAACGCGGCAATCAGCAGGCGCCCACGCCTGAGCCAGCCCGTCCTGCCGGGCTTACGACCGAGGACATCGCGCTTGAGGGCATGACCTTCGAGCGCAATCAGTCCGAGCGGAGCTACCGCGTCCGCGGCACCGCTCACAACCACTCCACTCTCGCGCTCGAATATTTCCGACTGACCGTCACGCTCGAAGACTGCCCCGGCGGTGCCTGCGAGCGGATCGGCGACGACACGGCGCTGATCCTAGTTCGCGTGCCGGGCGGCCAGAGCCGCCCGTTCGAGACGTTCCTCACCTTTCCGTTCCGCGAGGGAGAACCGCCGACCGCGCCGAAATGGACCTATGAGGTGAGCGAGGTGCGAGGCGCGGCGACGCGATAGAGCAATTTCCAGGAAAAGTGTGCAGCGGTATCCGTCTGGAATTGCGTCGTTCAAAGAGTTGGGGAGCGCGATCCTCAGGCGGCGCCCCGCCCCCACAGTCCTCGCAATCACGCCGCCTCGGCGCCGCGGAGCGCCGCGAGCAGTTCTGCCGTCGTAACCACCGAAGCGAATTCCGCCCTCAGCGTCGCGACATGCGCGCGATGGATATCGCGCGCATGAACAGCACCCCCCGCGCCGTCCGCCAGATCGAAGCAGTCGCAGGCATCCTCGACGAGGATCACGCGGTACCCGATATTGGACCCCACCCGCACCGATGTCGAAACGCACATGTCGGTGGAGATGCCGAAGAGCACGATGGTATCGGCGCCGAGACGCCGCAGCCGCAAGTCGAGGTCGGTGCCGATGAAGGCGGCGTTCACGCTCTTGGTGACCAGCGGCTCCTCGCCTTGCGGCTCAAAACCGGGGCGGAACGCGTTACCCGGCCGATCCGGGCGCAGCGTCGACCCTTGCTCGACACTGTCATGCCGCACATGGATGATCGGCCGCTTCGCGGCGCGCCACGCGGCAAGAAGCGCGAGGCCGTTCTCATCGACGCGGTCGTTCCAGCGCGGCGGCCACGGCGCCGTATCAAAGGCCTGCTGCATATCGATCGGTATCAGGACGGCATTGTCGGGCAATTTCAAGCTGTTCATGGACTAGGCTCCTTCGTTGTCGCTAAACGGTAACTGCCCTATCGTCCGGTTTCACTGAGCATGATGTTGCCCGATCCGGACATTTGTCCGGCAGCACCGGCAGGGGACGACGATTTGACCGAACTCGATGAAAAGGACCGGCTACTGATCGCCGCTTTGCGCAAGGATTCGCGCCAGAGTCTTGTGGCGCTTGCACGCCATGCCGGCCTTTCCCGCAGCGCCACGCATGAGCGGCTTCGGCGGCTTGAGGCGAAGGGTGTTGTTGCCGGGTACACGATCCGCCTCGGTCAGGAGGACAAATCGCCGGTCGTGCGCGCGCTTGTGGCCGTCGCCTTCCCGCCCGGCAAGAATTGCGACCATGTGGTGCCGCATCTTTCCGGCATGCCGCATATCGTCAGCTGCTGGTCGCTTGCGGGCGCAACGGATCTGATGCTGCTCGTCGAATGCGATTCCAATAGCGACCTCGACACCATCCGGCGGCAGATTGCCACGATTCCGGGAGTCGCAACCGTCCAGACGCATGTGACGCTCAGGACGCATTTCGACCGCCGGAGCTGACCGGGCAGACGGATGCCTTGGAGGATCCGCCTTCAAGCTGCGAAACATAGCGGTCGTCAGCAATAGATCCTGAATTTTTCGCGGATCGCCCGCTCAATCTCGGGTGCGATCACCGAAGGTGCCGCCTCCGCTAGGATGCGGTTCTTCCTCTCGATCGCGCGGGCGACGAGATCCGGACGACCGATCTCCATCCATTCCTTCGGGCTCGTGCGATCGGCAACCGCCGGATAGATGTATTCCGTCTGCATAAGTCCAAGCGTCTGAGGGTGGCCGAGATAGTGGCCGGGGCCGTCGAGGCAGACTGAGCGCATCGTTTCGAGCGAAACCGAATCCTCGGTCACGTCGATGCCGCGGATGCAGCGCTGCACCTGCCCGAGCATGTCGTCGCCGAGCACCAGCGATTCCAGGCAGAAGCCGAGGAGCGAGGCATGCATGCCGACCGCCTCATAGACCATGTTGAGGCCGGAAAGCCCCGCCATGACATTGGAAATCGCCTGTTCCCAGCCCGCCTGCATGTCCGGCAGTTTCGCGTCCGCGATACCGGCAGCAGCCCCGCCCGGCAGACGATAGAACTGATGCATCTGCGCGCAGCCTGCCGTCAGCAGCGCCTGCTCTCCGGAGCCGCCGGACATCGCCCCGGTCCTCAAGTCCGAGACGAAGGGCCATGTGCCAAAAACCGCCGGGTGGCCGGGGGACATGGCGTTGACGTAGACGACGCCCGCCAAACATTCGGCGACCGCCTGCACGATCGCCGTCGCAAGCGGCGCCGGCGCGGTTGCGCCCGCCTGCCCGGCGGAAAGCAGGAGGACCGGCATGCCGCCACGGATGCATTTCTCCATGGTGACGCAGCTTTCCTCGGCGAATTTCATCGGCGGTACAACGAAACAGTTGGAGTTGGAAACGAAGGGCCGCGCCCGCCATTTTTCCTCGCCGCCGGCGATCATATGGATCAGGTCGAAACACCCCTCGACATGCGACGGATCGGAAAAGCTGGTGCCGACATGTTTCGTCGTTCCGGCGCAGCAGGCATAGAGAGTGTTGATGTCCATCAGGAAATTGTCGGGAATGTCCCGGCAAACCATCGCCCGCTGGAAGAAATGGACATTATCGAGATGGTGCACGAGTTGCGCCGCGTTCAAGAGGTCCTTCGCGGTCGACTCCCGGTATTCCCGCTTCTCGACGTCGACGACGTGCACCGCCGCGCCGGCGGTGCCGTAGTAGACCCGCGTGCCGCTAAGCTCGAGATCCTGCTTCGGATCGCGGGCGTAGAGCGTAATGTCCCTTGCCGCGACGGCCAGCATGTCCTCGACCAGGGCACGGGGAAACCGGATGCGTCCGTCATCGCCGAGGATGGCACCGGCACCCGTCATGATCTCGACGCCGGATTTCGGCGCATTGGCAAGGCCGATCTCTTCCAGCGCATCGAGCGCGGCTTCGTGGATGCGCCTCACGCTCGCATCGGTCAGCGGCTTGTACTGTCCGCCCGGAAGACCGGGGCGAACCGGCCGGATGTTCTCGGCAAGTGGCGCGGAGCGAAGCGCCACGCGCGCCGCCCGTCCCCCCGACCGTCTCGAAACCGCAACTGCGCATTCCTCAGCCATCATCCTATCTCCCAATGGCGCTGTAGCTCTTTGCCCCTCACCCTAGCCCTCTCCCCGCACGCGGTGAGAGGGGACGAGCCCGCGCTGCGTGTCCCTCTTGCGGGCGAGGTCCGGGCTCGCGGCAGCGGTATCCCCCTTCTCCCCGTCACGACGGGGAGAAGGTGCCGGCAGGCGGATGAGGGGCAATCATTTCTTACGCCCGCACCCGCTCCGCCTTCGGGTCATACATCGGCTTCAGCGAAGCCCCGGCCTTGACCCGCGCTCCGGCGATCTCGATCTCGTAAGTCGACGCCAGCACATCCGCGACGCTCTCGCCCCGGCAGGGCACGTAGCCCAGGCCGATCGCGCCGCCGAGGTGATGGCCGTAATTGCCGGACGTGATCGTGCTGACGATCTCGCCGTCGCGGACGATCGCTTCGTTGTGAAAGATCAGCGGCTCTGGGTCGGCGAGCCGAAATTGCACCAGCCGGCGCGACAGGCCCCCGTCGCGTTTGGCAAGCACAGCCTCGCGGCCCATGAAGTCGCCTTTGTCAGGCTTCACCGCAAAGCCGAGTCCGGCTTCGAGCACATGATCCTCATCGGTAATGTCGTGGCCAAAATGGCGGAACGCCTTCTCGATCCGGCAGCTATCCAGCGTATGGAGACCACAGAGCTTAAGCCCGACATCGCCGCCAGCATCCTCCAACGCCTCGAACACATGCGCGGCCTGATCGGTGGAGACGTAGAGCTCCCAGCCGAGCTCGCCGACATAGGTGACGCGATGGGCCCGGGCGAGCCCCATGCCGATCTCGATTTCGCGCGCGGTACCGAAAGGATGCGCCTGATTGGAAAAGTCGTTCGGGCTCACCTTCTGCATCAGTTCGCGTGCCTTCGGGCCCATCACGCACAGCACGCTTTCGGCGGCGGTAACATCGGTGATGACGACGAACTCATCGCGAACATGCTTGCGCAGCCAGGCGAGATCGCGCTGCAGCGTCGCGCCGGGCACGACGAGGAAGAAAGCGGTTTCGGAAAGGCGGGTGACGGTCAGGTCGCTCTCGATGCCGCCGCGCGCGTTCAGCATCTGCGTGTAGACGATGCGGCCCGGCTCGACATTCATCTCATTGGCGCAAAGCCGCTGCAGGAACGAGAGCGCGTCTCGCCCTTCGACCCGGATCTTGCCAAAGGACGTCATGTCGAAAAGACCGACACTATTACGAACGGCAAGATGCTCCGCCTTCTGGTTCTCGAACCAGTTCTGGCGCTTCCAGGAGTAGCGGTATTCGCGCTCCTGCCCGTCACTTGCGAACCAGTTGGCACGCTCCCAGCCCGCCACCTCGCCGAAGACGGCGCCGCGCGCCTTCAAATGCTCATGGAGCGGCGACCGGCGGACGCCGCGCGCGGTCGCCATCTGGCGATAGGGGAAATGATCGGCATAGAGCAGGCCGAGCGTTTCCGACACGCGCTCCTTGAGATAGCTGCGGTTCTTCTGGAACGGCTGGGCGCGGCGGATGTCGACCTCCCAGAGATCGAAGGGCGGCTCGCCGTCGTTCATCCATTGCGCCAGCGCCATGCCGGCGCCGCCGGAGGAAACAATGCCGATCGAGTTGTAGCCGGCGGCAACCCAGTAGCCTTTCACTTCCGGCGCCTCGCCGAGATAGTAGCGATCATCTGGCGTAAAGCTCTCCGGCCCGTTGAAGAAGGTGTGGATGCCGGCCGTTTCCAGCATCGGCATGCGGTTGACCGCCATTTCGAGTATCGGCGCGAAATGGTCGAAGTCCTCCGGCAACTGGTCGAAGCAGAAATCCTCGCGGATGCCCTCCATGCCCCAGGGCTTGGCCTTGAGCTCGAAGGCGCCTACGAGCATTTTGCCGGCGTCTTCCTTGTAATAGGTGCACTCGTCCGGGACGCGCAGAACCGGAAGACGGGTGAGGCCGGGGATTGCCTCGGTGACGATATAGAAATGCTCGCAGGCATGGAGCGGCACGGTCACGCTCACTTGCCGGGCAAGCTCCCTGCCCCACATGCCGGCGCAATTGACGACGTTGTCCGTCTCGATGGTGAAGCTCTCGCCGTTCTGCTCGCAGGTGACGCCGGCCACGCGGCCGTCCTTCTTCAGAACCGAGGTGACCTTCACGCCTTCGATGATGGTCGCTCCGTTCTGGCGGGCGCCCTTGGCAAGCGCCATGGCGATATTGGCGGGATCGCACTGGCCGTCGAGCGGAAGATGCGCAGCCGCCTTGACGTCCGAGGTATTGAGGTACGGATACATCGCCTTCACCTCGTCCGGCGTGATTTCGCGGACGTCGACGTTGAAGGCGCGGGCCAGAGAGGCCTGGCGGTAGATTTCTTCCTTGCGCTCTTCCGTCAGCGCGACGGTGATCGACCCGTTCTGCCGCATGCCGGTGGCAATGCCGGTTTCGGCCTCGAGCTTCACATAGAGGTCGGCCGAATATTTCGCGAGCCGCGTCATGTTCTGCGAGGCGCGAAGTTGACCGATCAGACCGGCCGCATGCCAGGTGGTGCCGCAGGTCAGTTGCTTGCGCTCGAGCAACACCACGTCCGTCCAGCCGAGCTTCGACAGGTGATAGGCGACCGAGCAACCGGAAACGCCGCCGCCGATAATGACTGCACGGGCTTTTGCAGGAATCGACTTTGTCATGCTTTCAGTCTTTCATTCGAGGGATCCCAGAGCGGCTGGTCCGGCTGAACGACCGCCTTGAAGCGGTCACCGAAAATCTCGACCTCGATCTCCTGACCCGGTACGGCGAGATCCGCGCGCAGCATGCCGAGCGCGATCGACTTGCCGACGCGATAGCCCCAGTTTCCGGAGGTCGTCTCGCCGACGACCTCGCCGTCCGACCAGAGCGTCGACATGTAAGGTGCATCGCAATCACCTGCCTCGACAGTTAGAGTGACGAAGCGCTTGGTCACACCCTGTTGCTTCTCGCGCTCCAGCGCCGCCTTGCCCTTGAAGGCCGGCTTCGACCAATCGACAAAGCGCTCCAGCCCGCCCTGCAGGACCGTGTAGTCGGTCGACAGATCTCCCTTCCAGGCACGATAGCCTTTTTCGATACGCAGGCTGTCGAGCGCCTCCATGCCGAAGGGTTTGAGGCCACGTTTCTGGCCAGCCGCCCAAACCACGTCGAAGATCGCAGCCGTGTCGTCCACCTTGGTGTGGATTTCCCAGCCGAGCTCGCCGGCGAAGGAGACGCGAACGAGCTGGCAGTAACGCCCGGCGATTTGCGCCGTCTGATGCGTGAGCCACCCTTTCGAAAGGTCGGCGTCGGACACTTCGGCAAGGATGTCGCGCGATTTCGGGCCCGTCAGAATCTGGCAGGAGAAATTCGCGGTCACGTCCTCGAGCGTGAAGGTCGCGTCCGCAGGGCGGTGTTTCTGCAGCCACTCGAAATCATGCCATTGCGCCGTCGCCGCGGTGATCAGGAAGAAGAAATCCTCCTCGATCGCCATCGCCGACATTTCGGTTACGATGCGCCCCTTGTCGTCGGCGAAATAGGCAAGGCCGATGCGCCCCGCCTTCGGCACGCGGCCGGTGATGAGCCCCGTCAGCCACGCCCGCGCCCCCTCGCCCTTGACGCGGAACCGCGAGAAGCCTGGAAGATCGAGGATACCGGCCGCATCGCGTACCGCCAGGCATTCCTCTTCGATCCGCTTCGCCCACGGGCCTTCCCGTCCCCAGGTCTGCGTCGCTTCCTCGGACGTATCGTCGCCCGGTTTCGCGTACCACATGGCCCGCTCCCAACCATTATAGGGCTTGAATTGGGCGCCGAGTGCAGCGATCCGGTCATGGATTGGCGACAGCTTCTTGCCGCGGCCCGCCGGCCAGTAATGTTTCGGAAAATGCATCGCATATTCATGGCCGTAGATTTCCATGCCCTTGGCGATGCAATAGTCCTGGTCGGTATAGTCGGTGTAGCGGCGCGGATCGCAGGACCACATGTCCCATTCCGTCTGGCCTTCGGTCACCCATTCGGCGAGCACCTTGCCGGCCCCGCCGGCCTGGCAGATGCCGAAGGTGAAGACACAGGCTTCAAAGGCGTTCGGCACCCCGGGCATCGGCCCGATCAGCGGGTTTCCATCCGGCGCATAAGGAATCGGCCCGTTGATCACGCGCGAAAGGCCGGCGGTGCCGAGGATCGGCACGCGCTCGACCGCGTCATTCAGGTACCATTCCAATCTTTCCAGATCGTCGGGGAAGAGCTGGAAGGAGAAGTCCTCCGGGATCGGATCGTCCGGAGTCACCCAGTGCGCGCGGCAATTCTTCTCGTAGGGCCCGAGATTCATGCCGTATTTCTCCTGCCGGAGATAATAGGAGGAGTCGACGTCGCGGAGCAACGGCAGCTTGTGCCCTGCTTCCTTCGACCAGGCGGCAAGCTCCGGAATCTCATCGAAGAGAATATATTGATGGCTCATCACCATCATCGGTATCTCGCGGCCGAACATCTTGCCGACTTCGCGTGCATAGTAGCCGGCGGCGTTGACGACATATTCGCAGCGGATTTCGCCCTGCGGCGTCGAGATCACCCATTCATCGTTTTCGCGGCGTGCTCCTGTTACCGGACAGAAGCGGATGATCTTCGCGCCCAAGTCGCGCGCGCCCTTCGCAAGCGCCTGGGTAAGCTGCGCCGGGTCGATATCGCCGTCATAGGGATCATAGAGCGCGCCCGTCAGTTCGTGCGTTTCGAGGAAGGGATAGCGGCTGCGCATCTCGTCCGGCGTCAGGATGTCGAGGTCCATGCCCTGGTAGCGCCCCATGCCGACAACGCGCTTGAATTCCTGCAGCCGCTCCTTCGAATGCCCGAGGCGGATCGATCCGGTGACATGATAGTTCATCGGATAGTCGACCAGCGCCCCCAGCTCGCGATAGAGCGAGGCCGAATAGCGCTGCATGTTCATGATCGACCAGGACGACGAGAAGGTCGGCACGTTGCCGGCCGCGTGCCAGGTCGAGCCCGCGGTCAGCTCGTTCCTTTCCAGAAGCACGCAGTCGGACCAGCCGGCCTTGGCAAGATGATAGAGCGAGGAAGCGCCAACCGCTCCCCCGCCGATGATCACGACGCGCGCGTGAGACCGCAAATTCGACATGCGTAGTTCCCTCTTTTGAGGAGATATTTGACGAGGAAAATAGGGCCATCAAGCAGCGGAACGAGGTTTTATTGATCGAAGATTTCGATTAGGGTCTGAGCGTTCCGGAGGCGGCGTGTCGCAAAGATGCAAGTTGAACTGATTGAGACATTTCTGGACTTGATGGAAACTCGGAGCTTCAACCGTACGGCCGAGCGGCTGAACATCACGCAGTCGACGGTTTCACATCGCGTGAAGGCCCTTGAAGCGCAATTCAATCGCAAGCTCTTCACCCGGAGCAAGGGAGGCACGGTGCCGACGGCATCAGGCCTGCGCTTTCTGGATTACGCGAAAGCACTTCAAAATCAATGGCATGAAGCAACGCGCGCGGTCGCCAATGCCGGTGCTTTCGAACGTTCGATGCGGCTTGGGATCCAGCACGATCTCGCCGAGACCTTTGCCGGTGACTGGCTTGCCGCCATCCGCCGCGAGTTGCCGCAGACCGAGATTTACATGGAGGCGGACTATTCCAACCAGATGAATCGCGATCTGGCGGCCGGGGAGCTCGACCTGGCGATCCTCTACACGCCCCACTACCTGCCCGATCTTCACTATGAACGGATCGGCGAACTGCATTACATACTGGTCAGCACGCAAGCCCGCGACATAGCCGGCGTGAAGCCCGAGACCTATATCCGCTCCAGCTATTCGCCAGCCTTCGACCGCGCCCATCGTCTCGCCCTGCCGCATCTCTCCGCCGCCCCGCTCGCTGCAGGGCAGAACATGGCGATCACCGGCCTCCTTCGCGCACTCGGCGGCGCCGCGTATGTCACTGGAGCGACCGCGATTAGACTTGCGGACCTCGGCGTTGCGGCCGCAGTCTCCGACGCGCCCGTCATTCCGCAAACGGTCTACGCCGCGACCAGCCTTCGCACCCGCCATGCCCATCAGCATCGTAAGATTATCGGTGCTATGGAGTTGCTGCTTTCCCCCGTGCCGGAATAACAAGGCGGCGGCGCATCGTCAGAACTTGCCCTTGAATTGCGCCTTCAGCCGCGTGACATCCTCCGGCGTGACCTCCGGCGGATCAACCACCGCCATCCAGGCATCGATGTAGTGCTCCGGCGCATAGACGTGGCCGTAACCGATCGGCGAAGTCGTCGCCAAAGCCATGTCGGCGAGAAGTTGCAGCCCGGTGACGACGGGAAACCAGCTTAGCGCCGGCGAGACGTCCGGCCCCCGCGGCGCCTCCATCCACTGCGGCTCGCGATAGAAGGAATGGGGATCGAAAAATGTCACCGGGTCGCTCGCATATTGCAGGTAGACGATCCGCATCGCGCCCCAGCGCGCGCCCTGAACATCGAGTGCATTCTCCTGGTTCGTGAAGCGGATGATCGAACTGTCCCGGTAGCGCGGCAGCCAGGCCGGAGATGCAGGATCGCGATCCGCCGTCACCGACTGCCACAACCCGCTCGGAAAGGGCGGCCCGCTCCAGAGCGCCCCCTGGAAGGGGTCGCTCACGACGTCGAAGAGATCGACCGAGCCCTGCGAGTTCATCGCCCCGAGACTCAAGCCATGGAGATAGAGCCTCGGACGGCTATCCTTCGGCAGCCTTCTCCAGTAGCCATATACCTCATCGAACAGCGCATTGGCGGCGTCGGCCCCGTAGCCCGGTTCCACCAGCAGCGACAGCCAGCTTGTGAGATAGGAATACTGGACCGCGATGCTCGCGACATCGCCGTGCAGCAAGTATTCGACCGTATCGAGCGCCGCCGGATCGATCCAGCCCGTGCCGGTTGGAACGATGACGATCAGCGACTTGCGTTCGAAACCGCCGGCGCGCTTCAGCTCTTCCAGGGCGAGTTTCGCCCGCGCTCTCGCGGTCTCGGCAGAATTCAGCCCCACATAGACCCTTGCCGGGACCTTCGCCTGACCGCCGAAGAAGGCACCGATTTCGGCAGCCGTCGGGCCGGAGGCGATAAACTGACGGCCCTGCCGCCCAAGCTCATCCCAGTTGACCAGCGATGCGGCGCTGCCCGTCTTCGTCGGATCCGACGGTGGTGGGACCTCGGCATCGATATAGGCATCGAGCGTCTGGAACGAACTGTCGGCGGCACGCAATGCGAACTTGAAGATCAAGCCATCGGCCACGGACCAGAAAAGTGCAATCGCCGCAAGCCCGCCAATAGCCCTCGCGATGGGCCGGGTCACAAGGCGCTCCAGCATGCGCGAGAGAAAATGGAATGTCAGCCGGAACAGCCGCGCCAGAAAGACGAGCAGGACGAAGACCGACGCGGCGGTGAGACCGAGCTTCAGGGGCTCCGCCGTTTCGATCGGTTCGAGCCCCATGATATTTCGGACGGTGTTCTGCCATCCCGCGGTCTGCCACAAGAACACCGCGACTGCCGCACCGCAGACGAGCCCCGCCACGATCTTCAGCGTGTGTTGGCGCCGCGGCGAGGCGTCGGGAAGTTCGAAGAAGGACCAGAGCCAGCGCAGGAACACGCCGATCGCATAACCGGCCGCGAGCGAGAAGCCGGATATCGCTCCTTGGATCAGGTAGGGCCGCGGAATGAGACTCGGCGTCAGCGAAACGGCGAAGAACAACACGCCGACGAGCAGCCCGGTCGCAGAAAACGAATCCCAGAAGCTTGCACGATGGCTTGAGGGCCGCGGCCTCGACATGTCCATCCGTTGAAGGTGTTCCATGCGACCCTCCACTCTACAGGCACTATCACCGGAATGTCGGCGCGAGCGACACGCGCAGGAAGCAATGTCGCCTCGCACTCTCTTGCAGTCAATTGCTGCGCTAGATCCGCCGCTCCTTGATCGTGTTCATCACAAAGCTCGTCTCGATCGAAGCAACGCATTTGAGCCGAGCGATCTTTTCCTTGATGAAGCGCTCATACTGTTCGAGCCCGGCACTCATGACTTTCAGGACGTAATCCCGCGAGCCTGTGACGAGGTGGCATTCGAGTACCTCGTCCCAGCCGCGGATCGCCTCCTCGAACATGACGATTTCGTCCTCGTGCTGGCGGCTGAGCCGAACGGTCGCGATCGCCGTCATCGTCCAGCCTTCGATCGCCGGGTCGACGAGCGCAGTGTAACCGCGGATGACGCCGCTTTCCTCAAGCCGCCGCAGACGCCTGAGGCAGGGCGAGGCCGACAGCCCGACGCGTTCGGCGAGTTCGTTGTTGGTGATCCTGGCGTCGGTCAACAATTCCCTCAAAATCCGGCGGTCCATTTCATCGGCAATTTTCTGCGTCATATCTCTTCCGTTCCGGCAATTATTTGCGCCCATCAAAGCGAAGTGATCGCAAATAGCAAGGATCCGTCCAAGCGTCTGATATAATTTAGCTGTTAGTCGAGTCCGTTTCGTTCGAGGAGAAAAGCCATGACCGCGCCCCATCCTTCCAAGACCCATATCGGCAACCACAAGCTACACCCTGAAACACTCATGCTGAACTATGGTTACGATCCGGAACTCTCGGAGGGCGCAGTCAAGCCGCCGGTGTTTCTGACGTCCACGTTCGTTTTCCGCTCGGCCGAGGAAGGCCGCGATTTCTTCGACTTCGTTTCGGGCCGGCGCGAGCCGCCGGAGGGTGTCGGCCCAGGGCTCGTCTATTCCCGCTTCAACCATCCGAACAGCGAAATCGTCGAGGACCGGCTGACTGTTTTTGAACGGGCCGAAAGCGCCGCCGTCTTTTCCTCCGGCATGGCGGCAATCGCGACGACGCTGCTCGCCTTCGTGCGCCCAGGAGACTCCATCCTGCATTCACAGCCGCTTTACGGCGGCACCGAAACGCTGCTCGCCAAGACCTTCCTCAATCTCAATGTCTCGGCGGTCGGTTTTGCCGACGGTGTGGACGAGGCGGCGGTCAGGGCGGCGGCGGAAGAGGCGATGACAAAGGGACGCGTCGCCGTCATCCTCATCGAGACGCCCGCCAACCCCACCAACAGCCTCGTCGATATCGCCATGATACGCCGCGTTGCCGATACGATCGGCGAAAGACAGGGGCATCGGCCGATCGTCGTTTGCGACAACACGCTGCTTGGCCCGGTCTTCCAGCACCCGATCGATCACGGTGCCGACGTCTCTCTGTATTCGCTGACCAAATATGTCGGGGGCCATTCCGACCTCATCGCCGGCGCGGTGCTCGGCTCGAAGGCAATCATAAAACAAATCAAGGCGCTGCGCGGCGCGATCGGCACGCAGCTTGATCCGCACTCCTGCTGGATGCTCGGCCGCTCGCTCGAAACGCTTGCCGTTCGCATGCACAAGGCGAACGACAATGCCCGCATCGTCGCCGAGTTCCTGCGCGACCATCCGAAGGTCGAGCGGATCTACTATCTGCCATTCCATGACGAAACCTCGCCGGTCGGTCGCGTTTTTGCCGCCCAGTCGACCGGCGCCGGTTCGACTTTCTCCTTCGACATCGCCGGCGGCCAGGACGCCGCTTTTCGCTTCCTGAACGCGCTGCAGATCTTTAAGCTGGCCGTCAGCCTCGGCGGCACGGAATCGCTTGCGAGTCATCCGGCCGCGATGACGCATTCGGGCGTGCCGATCGAGGTGCGCCAGCGGATCGGCGTGCTCGAGTCGACTATCCGCCTGTCGATCGGCATCGAGCATCCCGACGACCTTGTGGCCGACGTCGCGAATGCCCTGACGACCGTGTGAACTATGTCTTTGAGGGGCGCGAATTCAGGTCCACCAAATGCGACAGGATATTGACGATGTTGCCGTACGGGTCGCGGAGAAAGAACCGCCGCACGCCCCAAGGCTCATCGGTGATATCGTAGACGATCTCCGTACGTGCGCCCTTCGCGCGCTGGTAGACCTCGTCCACGTCATCCACTTCGATCGAGAGCGCCGGCACCGGCGTTCCCGATCCACCCTCGACAGCGAAGCTCACCTGGGGCATGGCTGTGCCACCCTTCGCTGCGAAGGTGAGGATCCAGCCATGATCCATCACCACCTCGAGGCCGAGCAGGTCGGTGTAGAAGCTTCGCCCACGTAACGGATCGGAGACCTGAAGATTGGGCACGATGCGTCTGACAGACATGTTCTCCTCCTAAAGCAGATCCAGGAAAAGTGTGTTCGGTCCGGAATTGCGAAGTCTCAAAGAGTTGGATCAACCGTTTCACCTGGCTACGTCAACACCCGAACGGCTTTGGGCCGGCCCAGCCCCGAATTCCAATAATCGGCGGTTCGACCGTTGTGATGAACCACTTCCCCGTGCCGCGCCAGGAAATTTCCTTGAAGCTCACTTTGAGTTTCCCGGTCTCCTGCCACCAGGCCATCAGGATATCAGGCGAATCCATTTCCTTGGGTTGAGATTGGAAAGGAACCCCACACGCGTTGAGATCGACCAGTTTTGAAAACAGGTCCTCGTTCTCCCAGAGTTTGCCTTCGTCGAGAAATGGAACCTCCCTTTGAAATTCATAGATGCCTAAATGCTGTCTGCCCCCACGGAGAATAATGCGCCCTTCTGATAGGTGGGAGACGTTGAGCGGGGGAGGCTCTCCGGATTTTCCGGCCTGAATCTTGAGTGGAAGCTTACGCCCTGGATAATTCATCGACACCTTCGCTGGTTTGATGCATGCGTTAAATCGTGGAATGATCCACTGAGCGGCATTTCCTCACCGGCTGGAAAGCGCGCTTCTGATCAGCGATGCCGCCGCCATTCCCGCTGTCTCCATATAGCTCGGATCGCGATGGAGCAAAACGACGGCGAAGCTGCCGTCTAGGAGCAGCCGAACCTGGCGCGCAAGCACTTCTGTGCCGTCGATTCCTTCAGCTTCGAGGCTCTGCTGTAGCAATATCTCGAATTTTTTCTTATGCGCCGCCCCGATGCGCATCGCAGGATGCCCCGGCATATTCGCCAGTTCGGCGGACGTGCGCAGAAAGCCGCAGCCCTTCCATTTCGGGTGTCGGGCGGCGCGCGCCAGATTGCGAAAGATGCCCTCCACCTTTGTCGCGACGTCGCCCTGTGTCTCGCCAAACCATTTCTGGAAGAGCTGGAGGTTCGGCTGGTCGCGGCCATCGAGATAGGCGGCGATCAGATCGTCCTTGCTGTCAAAGTGATAGTAGAGCGTGCGCTTCGTAACGCCGGCTGCCTCCGCCACAGCATCGACGCTGACGGCGCGGATGCCCTCCGCGTAGAAGAGTTTGGCCGCCGCAGAAACGATACGGTCGCGAGTGGAGGAGTTGACTGCCATGATTATGTATACCGACTAGTGAATATACAATCGTTTATCGCTCGCCTAGCCTGCTTCCGTCAACACCACGGGAGATCGCCATGTCCGATACAGTGCTTTTCGACGCCGCTGACGGCGTCGCACTGCTCATCCTCAACCGGCCGGAAAAGCTGAACGCCTTGAGCTACGAACTGATCGAGCGGCTCCTTGCCCTGCTCGACCTGATCGAAGTGGACGACAGCGTCCAGGCGGTCATCCTCACTGGCGCCGGAGAACGCGCCTTTTCGGCCGGCGGCGACATTCACGAGTTTTCCAGAAGCGTGGCGCAGGGCGCAAATGCAGCCATCCGCGATTTCGTGCGGCAGGGACAAAGGCTGACCGCGCGGCTGGAAGCCTTTCCGAAGCCCGTCATCGCGGCCGTCAACGGTCTTGCTTACGGCGGCGGCTGCGAGATCACCGAAGCGGTGCATCTCGCGATCGCCAGCGACCGGGCACGCTTTGCCAAGCCCGAGATCAAGCTTGCTATGCCGCCGACCTTCGGCGGCACCCAACGCCTTCCCCGCCTCGCCGGCCGCAAGCGTGCGCTCGAAGTGCTTCTCACTGGAGACGAATTTTCCGCAAGCCACGCGCTCGAATTGGGGCTCGTCAACAAGATCGTGCCGCACGAGGACCTCATCGCTTCCGCCCGCGCCCTGGCCCGCCGCATCGCGCGCCACTCGCCCCTTGCGACCGCTGCGATCATCACGGCCGTCACGCGCGGTCTCAACATGACGATCGGCGAAGGCCTGCTGAACGAGAGCGAACAATTCGCGCGCATGGTGCCAAGCCATGATCTCGCCGAGGGACTCCTAGCCTGGAAAGAACGGCGCGAGGCGCATTACACCGGGCGCTGACGCCTTTGGAGAGGCCGCTCTGCTGCGCGTCTAGGCCCGAGGGCGACCGCATCGTTGCGGCCCATAAGCACATGATCCTTCGTGAATTTGTCGCGGACGCGACGTGAGAAGCCGCAAGTTCAATTGACATCGCCCCCGACCGATCCTAATCATCGGGGATCGATTGGTTCCCGGAAAGCGAACGCGTTTCGGGAGTAAACGGGAACGTGACGGATGGACCCAAACTGGGCATCTCAATCACGGCCGACCCCGCGACTGTAGAGCGGCGTGAATTTGCTGTTCCGGAGCGATCCGGAAGAAGCCACTGGGAGAGACCGCGAGAGGGCGGTTCGATCCTGGGAAGGCGAGGCAAATCCTTGGTGCAAGCCACCTGACGCCGTGAGCCAGGAAACCTGCCAAGCGATGCGGGCATTGTGCCCAACCCGGGAAACGTCCCAACGCCATCACGGAGGTTGTCATGGCTACGTCTACAGCTTCGAGCATTTCGCTCTCCCTTAACGATCGTCTGGTCGCGGGCATCTCCGCCCTGTTGATCGGTGCCTTCCTCGTCTTCGGTGCCGGCCTCGCGAATTCGGCCGTTCTGCACGACACGGCGCACGACACCCGCCATTCCTACGGCTTCCCCTGCCACTGATCGATGCCATGGAACGCGCCTGGCGTTCCATCTCGAACAAGAGCGGATCGTTTTTCCGGCGTATAGCACGCGGGCGTAGTTGCCATTGGGCACACGCTCCGGTGTGCTGCGCCGGCGTCTCGCATCCATGGAAAACGGTATTGGCGCCGGCTGAGGCCGTTGCGCAGCGTTCGCGCGTCTTGAATGACGCGCCTCGCTCCCGAGCAGCCGCGCGTCGGATTGAGGAATATCGACAATGATCGTCAAAACACTTCTGGCCGCGATCGTGGCCGGGCTGATAGCTGGCGTCTTCATGACGGCTGCACAGGAAATGCGCGTCGTGCCGCTGATCCTGCACGCCGAGGAATATGAGGGCGAAGCGCCGGCGGCGGATCAGCCGGCAACGCAGGAGCCCACAGCCGCCGGCCACGACCAGCACTCGTCGCTGAACGGCGCTTCGCCGCTTGGAGCGCTTGTTTCCGCGCTCTCGCCGGCGACACCGGCCTATGCCCATGAGCATGAGGGCGAGCACGAAGAAGGCGGCATCATGTTCGGCCTGAGCCGCTTCTCCGGCACGCTTCTCGCCAATCTCGTAACAGGCGCTGGATTTTCGCTGCTGCTTGCCGGCGTCAGCCTTGTGATCGGCTATCCGATCACGCTCGCGAACGGCGCGGCCTGGGGCGCCTTGGGATGGCTTGCCGTTCATTTGCTGCCGGCGATCGGGCTTCCGCCCGAACTGCCGGGCTTCCCGGCGGCCGAACTCGGCGACCGACAGGTCTGGTGGGCCGCGACCGTGTTGCTTTCGGCAGCTGGCCTCTATCTGCTGGCGCTGCGCCCTGAACTGGTCGCCAAGATCGCGGGTCTCGCGCTCATTGCCGCACCGCAGGTTTATGGCGCACCCCAGCCGCTCGACATCTCCAGCAACGTGCCCGCCGTCCTCGGCGCCGAGTTCGCCGTCGCCGCGCTTGCGACCACGCTTGCCTTCTGGCTCGTCCTCGGGGTCGTTTCCGGCTTCATCAACGACCGCTTCGTCAAGGCGCGTTAATCCACATTCTGATCTTTGCGGCCCCTCACCCTGGCCCTCTCCCCGCTCGCGGGGAGAGGGGACGACCATATTTCAGTCTCCACTTGCAGCAACGTCGTGAGTTAGAAAGACGCGGCCGCGAATCCCTTCTCCCCGCGCGCGGGGAGAAGGTGCCGGCAAGCGGATGAGGGGCTTAGAAACTCACCCTGTCTTATCGTTAGCAGTCTCTAGCAAATGCGCCCGCAGCCGCTCGCGTCGGGCGTCGGGCTCGAGCAACACGCAGCTGTCGCAATAGCTGCCGCCGTCGGTGCGGTAATAAAGACAGCACCCGCCGCGCATCCTGTAGGTCCGCGATAGTTCTTTCCCGTCCGCCGCTGTGGCTTCGATCGTCTCGTAGCAAAGCGCCTCGCAACTAAGCGGCGACCCCGAACGCTTGACGATCGCCAGCGCCTGCGCGATGGCCTCTGCCTCCGTTCCGCGCCGTCGTCCGATTTCGAGAAAGACACCTGCGAGACTATCAGCCGCAAGCCGCCATTGCGCGCGCAGCGACAGGCCGCAGTGCCGCTTCAAGAGCGCGATGACCGGCTTCAGATGAGCGACGAAGAGATCGTGAAAACACTCGTCAGCATCCTCGGGGTCGCTGCCGGAGACTTCGATGAGACGCATGCAGAAATGAAACCGTCCGGCTTCGGCAGCACCCGCCCGAAGCGGACGCGCGTAGTGCTCGAAGCGTAACCCCGCAACGTCCGCAACGCGACCGCTGCAGAGGTAGATGGCGGCAGCCGCGAGGCTGAACTGGTGGCTATAAAAGGCGATGAGATGCGCTGCCCGTAATTTGTCGTCCATCCCCGCACCGAAGCGACTCTGATAGGCGAGACAGGCCTCCACATCGGCCGATCCCTCGGCCCAGAAGGCCGACGGGAACTGCATGTCCTTGTCCGGGGTTAGCGAGCAGGCAATCTCGGGAAATGCGGCCTTGAGCCAGGCGATGGCGACGCTCGCCTCTCCTGCGCCCGCGGCATCTTCCGGCTCCAATTTCCGCGCATTTTCCATCCCGCCTCCGTCGCACTCAGATTTGCAGGCCACCCGCCGACAGCCAGCCACCCTCGAAACCGGCCCGGCGCAGTCCGCGACCAAAGGCAGGAATGCTGCGCGTGATATCCCATAGCAATCCGCTTCTCCAGTTCTCGATCATCATGACGGACAGGCCTTGGTCAAGCCCGACGATCCTGTCGTCGATCCAACCCTCTGCGCCCTCACCCGGCAGGCTCGGATTGAAGCCACCGGGAAGGCAGTCTTCGTTGAGCAGCGCCGGATAGCGGGACAGCAGATGGCTGAGGCCGTCAAGGCCGGCCTCCGGCTCGAAGGGCAGGCAGGCGAGCGGCGCCCAGGGCACGAGCGTCCCGTCGTCGGCGCCGAACGGCGCGCCGCGCGCCGCGTAGCCCAGTAGTCGATGCCAACGGCCGTCACGAAGCCGCAGCCGGCCTTTTGGCGCGTGGCAGGCGCTGAAGCCCCAGAGATCGCGGCAATAGCCGGCGAAGGCGCCGGGATTTTCTTCTGCATGTGTGCGCTGGAGCGCAATCGCCCGACGGGTGTTCTCGAAGTAGTCGCTCGCCGTCTTGCGCATTTCCGCATCGCGGATAGCGCGAAAATCGATCCAGGCATGGGGAAAGAGGTGAATGAAAAGCGCACCCGCATGAAGGTGCCGCGCATCCTCGATCGTCAGCCATTCATGAGCCGCGGTGAAAGCATCGTAGTTTCTGGGGGCGATTGCGCGGTGCGGCGAGCCAAGCGCCAGCACATAGAGCAAAAGCGCCTCGCTATATCCACGCCAGCGATGCCTGAGAAACCGGCCGGGCGGCCGCCAGCCCATCGTCAGCGTGTCGCCGCGATTGAGCGCCCACGCCCAGTCCGCCCGCTCGAAGAGTCGTTCGGAAAGGCTGCGGATCTCCGTCTCGTCTCGCGCGCCCTCGGAGAAATAAGCAGCCGCCGTCAGCATGCCGGCAAAGAGCAGAGCGCTGTCGATGGTGGAAAGCTCGCAGTTCCAACTGCGCTCACCGGTTCGCATATCGAGGAAATGATAGTAGAGGCCACGGTAGCCGGTGGCGCGTGCATCGCTTGCCTGTCTGCTGGTTTCGAGAAACCGCAAAGTCGTCAGCACACGACGCGCAGCTTCTGTGCGGCTGATCCAGCCGCGCTCAACCGCGACCGGATAGCAGGCGAGCCCGAAGCCCGTGGCGGCTATGCTCGATGGCGATCCCTCGCGCGATGTGTCCGCAACGAGACCTGTCCCGGCATCGGAATATCGGAGAAAATAGCCAAACGCGGCGCGCTGCAGGCGATCGATCCGCACAATGTTCGTGTTCGAGGTGGATTGCAGCATTTGGGGTCCCGTTTCACGCCGAGGGCGCAGCGTTCGTGCCGGCTGCGTCAGCGAGGTCTAACGCTCTGAAAGCGGCCATGCTTTCGCCCGGCGCTAGATTTCTTTCAAGCGCAAAATCGGGCAAGCAGGATATCGATGATCACCGAATATTGTACGGCCGATCATTCGCAACGATCACGCAGCGCCAATCCTGTGCTACATTCCTCCGATGCCTTGATTTTGGCGTGATGCAATCCAAACTCACAGATGTGATCGATTTTTGAAGCGCAGGGTGCGGGCAGACCGCCTCAAATTATTCTGCATCCAGCCCCGAAGTGACCACGCGCAGAAACGGTTGATGCGATGTTGAGCACGTTGGCATTGATCCTGGCCCTCAGTGGGAGTCCGATCCAGTCGGCCGCCATGCAGGCGGATGTCGATGTGGAACTGGTTCTCGCCGTCGACATGTCCGGATCGATGGACATGGAAGAGGCGCGGGTGCAGCGGTCCGGCTATCTCCAGGCACTGCGGCATCCGGAATTCATCAACGCCGTCAAGGGCGGCCTGATCGGGCGGATCGCGATCGGCTATTTCGAGTGGGCGGGGCTTGTGAACGAGCAGTCGGTTGTCTCCTGGCAAGTCATCGACGATACCGAGGACGCCGAAGCCTTCGCCGCGAAGGTCGAGGCGCGGCCGATCGGTACGCGCCGCGGCACGTCGATCTCCAATGCCATCCTGTTCGGCACGAACCTGATCGATTCCAATGCCTTTTCGGGCGCACGCCGAGTGATAGACATTTCCGGCGACGGGCCGAACAATACCGGTCCTCCGGTCACACCCGCCCGAGACGGGGCCATATCCCGCGGCATCATCATCAACGGGCTTGCGATCCTCATCCGCCCCTCGGTCTCGACCGGACCGCTCGACCAGTACTACGCGCAATGCGTCATCGGCGGACCGGGATCCTTCGTGCTGCCAGTTCATGAACCGGAGGATTTTGCGATCGCGATCCGCCAGAAGCTGATCCTTGAAGTGAGCGGTCTGCCCCCGCCGCCCACTCTGCAACTCACGGCCACGACGCCCGGCGCCGACTGCCTGATCGGCGAAAAGCTCAGACCGGGATTTCTCGATCGGATCTATCCCGAACTCGACCGATAGGACTGCGGCCGCTCGGCAGGAATGTGCCTAAATTGCCTCAAACCATTGCGCGTCGATCGCAACGCGCTCAATCATTTCGGTAGTGACGCCAAGACGGTTTTCCTTCAGCAAATCACATAGGCGGTCACCATCGATAAGGTCGATCGCAGTTGCTCCGTCGCGGGTCGCTTCATCCGACGCTTGGCTCGTGAAATGTCCGGTCGTTATAAACAGCCCCTTATCAGCTCTTCCCTGCATCGCTCCACGAAAGTCTCGAATTTCCTTTCCTCCCACACTGCCCTTCCATTTCTTGCATTGGAAGTAGACCTGGAACGAAACGAGATTCACGCGAAGGACGCCTACACCGTCGATCCCACCATCTCCGGATTTCCCTCGGACTTCTACTTTGGTGAACCCTGCCTCACGCAGTAGACGCTGCGAGAGCCGCTCAAACGCACTCGGGGTCATATTGCCAAGCACTGCCAAAAGCGACGACCGCCAGTTTCTTCGCCGACCGGCCCGTCGTCTGAGGTTTGCTCGATTCCATCTTGCGGCTTCGACTTTTGCCTCGCGGCGAGTCGCCTCAAGCGCGCGCGCTCGCGCTCCTCTTGGTTCACTCGGTCGTAGATGATCTGCACTTGCTCATACGACGAAATTGCGGCTCCCGTTTCAGTCAACGACCAAACACCTCGGGCGGAATTTTCCAGCGCTCCTCCACGGCGAAGAAAAGTACGCGCCCAAGCGAGATAATAGTTTATTCTCAGTCGGGTGTCGTTGTTCACCATCGCATAGCTTTGTTCCGCCTCGGACACGCCTTCCAACTCGATAACCTTTTCATCAAGCTCCTGGATCGTGCCGGAACCTCCGATGGCTTTGAGGGCTTCAACTGTTACAAGCATCATGCCAGGCAAGTCAGGCAGGCTTTCCTTGTCAATTACAAAACGTCGCGACACGATCCGTTTCCCTTTGTCCACAGATGTACCGACAGGACCCGTGGCGCCAATTCTCAATAAAAAAAATCAAAGAGGGTGGTGGGCCCGGAGGGCACCTCATGGTCTTTGAATTGTTTGCGTTAATAGTGGGCACAAAATCGCAATGTTCCCGTAGCGTTCCGTTTTTTTGGGCACACTATTTGACCAGCCGCAGCGCACTGCGCCGGGTCTTCGCCGCTTGTTTGGCTTCCCGCTCGTTGATTGCTTTAGCCGCTATCACCATCATGCGGCGGTCGTTGATCTGCTGGATATACTTGTCGGTGACCTTCATCGACGAATGCCCCATGGCGGTCATCAATGTGCGTGCCTGAAGATCGCATTCGGCGAGGTAAGTGCCGAAGGTCGACCGCAAACCATGCAGCGTGTAACCCGGCGGAACGTCGGCCTGTTGGCACCACACCGCCATCTGGTTGGTCAGCGACTTTTCCGAAAAGGCATTGCCGTAAGCGGTTTTCAGCACCGTGCCGCCTTTCGAGCGGTCAAGCGGTGCCAGCGCGTCTGCAAGGACGTCGACGACCGGAATGAACATCTCCTTGCCGCCCGTCCGCTTTCGGTTCTTGTGCTGGTGGAAATGGAAGGCCTCGACCTCGACGATCTCATCGTCCAGTTCGACGTCCACGATCACCAGATGCTCCCAAGCGAGATTGGCGATGTCGCCGCGCCGATTGCCCATCCACAGACCGAGGGCATAGCAGGTGCGCGCTGCGGATCCCGGCGGGTGGCGCGCCTCGAACCGGCGGCGGATGTCCTTCGGCCATGGCTTGTGGCTTTCGGCCTCCGGCAGCCGCACCTGAATGGTCAGCGACGGATCGTCTTCCGGCTCGATCCACTGCTCGTCAATCGCCACCTTGATCAGTTTGCGGATAGCGACGAGCGTGTGCTTGGCGACCGTCTTGCGAGTCGCGTAGATGCCGGTGATGATCGCCCGTAGATGCTTCGCCGTCATGAATTTCACCGGCACGTCGCGCCATTTCAGCGGCGCGTCGGGATCGACCTGCATTTCGAGGAATGCCTCGATCATCCGCGAATTCTTGTCCTTGGTCGCATCGTCGTAATCGATCCACTCCATCGTCTGTTCGAGCAGCCGTTGCGCCTTGCCGAAGGTATAGGGCAGAGCCCGACCGGGCAGGTCAACGATGTCGGCAATGGTCAAACTGCCGTTGACGGCTTTCTGATAGGCGGCGTGGAAGCACTCATCACCGGGCTCACCGGGCAAGGTGACGTCGGGCCGACCCTTGGCGCGGTAGCGCCAGATGGTTTCGCCTTTCCGGTTTTTCTTACTGGAGATGCCGGGATAGTCAGGATGCTTGTGTGGTCTTCCCATTTTTCAATTTCCCTTCATGCGATGCCGAGGAAAACGGCAAGCAGTCGTTCAAGCTGCTGCATAGTCTGCGGGTCGAGCTGGCCGATGACGTCACCGATTTTCTCACGCCGTATATGGCCGAGGCGATCCAGCATGATCTGCGAGCGTTCGCGCAGCCCGTTCTCGGGCGACGGCTCGACATCGATGCGATAGATCGGCATTGGGTGAAGCGTGGTCGTCAACGGCAGGACCAGCACGCCGTCGGTGGCAAGAAAGATGTCCGATTGAATGACAACAGCCGGACGTGGTTTGCCGTTGTCGCCTCGCATCGCCACGGTTACCAGATCGCCGCGCTTCATTCCTTTTCGCTCCGGCGTTCCATTTCATCGATCTCGCGGAAATTTTCCTCCGCAACCGCATCCCAAAAATCGTCGTTTTCGGTACGCGGCTGCGCGGCGAGATATTCAGCCTGACGACGCGCTTCCTCGACGAACTTCGGATTGCTGGTGTCCGGCACCCAAATCGTCACCGGCTTAAAACCAGCGGCGCGCATCTTCTCGCGAAAGCGCTGCTGGCGTTGAGCATTGGTCATCGGTCAACTCCTTTCCTTTCATGTTACCGATAACGCCACACTAGCGTTACTTGTAACCGAAGGAAAGGGAATTCCGGCTTAATGCTGGGCCTTGCGTTTGCTGGCGTCGATCAATGCCTGCAGGCCATCCTTCTCATCCGGCAGCGCGCCGAACGCGACGTCCAGCGCCACGCGATCCCATACCGTGCGGCCATCGATGCGCTTCGGCTTCGGCATGCGGTGATCGGCGACCATTTCATCGAATTTGGTCAAGCCCACGCCGATATAGCGCGCTGCCTCCACGCGCGTAAGCCCGCGCGGGGGATATGCGAAGCTGTCGGCAGACTTCACGACGCATCTCCCTCCCGGCGATTCGTATTGGCGGCGTCCGGCTTGAGCGACAGGCTGGCCATCCGTCCAAGCACCTCGCGGGTGAAATCGTCACCCGCATGATGCACAAGCACGCCGATCATGCCGCCGATCACGGCACAGGCGGCTAAGGCCGGATCCCTTGTTTCGGCGACCGCCTGGACGACCGCCGAAGTGTCCTGCTCGTTCCACGCCTCGGACATCTCACTCGCTCTCCTCCTTCAACGCCATGAGCCTAAGCTCAAGCGCCGAGATGATGTCCTCGCGCATCTCGTCGACGTCGCCATTTCCATTTTGTTCGGCTGCAAGCATATATTCGTCGATCAGGTCCAGAAGGGCCTCGTCAAAGGTCTTCTCCATCGTCGGGTCTCTCCCATTGTGCGCGGGCGTCCCTTCCCTATGCCCGGGGGCGGCGCTATGTTACCGCCGATGCACGCTTTGGTTTGTTCGATCTCGCTAACGTGATAATTCGTGCTCGGATCGGTTGTCGTCATCGCCACACTCGTTCCTTGAACAGCACCGCCGGTCCCGCGATCCACGGCAGCGCCTCGGGCGTCGGGAACCGCAGAGGATCGTGGGTGAGGACGTTGTTGCGGTAGATCCTAGTCGCCAGTTCGTTGCGCGGCAGGCGACGCATCTGGCCCATCTCGTTTACGAACAGGTCGTGGTACGAGGCCCCATCATCGCCGGGGAAGGCCCAGAAAACCTTGACGTGCTCGCACGGATCGCCCACCACCGCCTCGACCACCTCGCGCAGCCTCGGCCAGAAGCGCGGGCTGGTGAAGTCCGGCAGATGCGCGACGCAATGCGTCGCCTCGCGCATGCCCGGAAAGATCGCCAGATAGGGAATGTCCTGCTCGCTGGTCATGGCCGCACCTCACGGATAAAGCAGCGTTTTGCGGTGGCCGTTCATCACATCGGCGGTGAAATGCCACAGTTCCTTCATGCCTTGCTCGCGCATGGCGCGCGGCACGTCGCGGAAGCGGATGGTGTAGACGCCGATGGCGAGCTTGATGATCTCCTCGGTCAGGTCGCGTTGCTCTTCGGCGCTGGCGCAGGTGTTGATCTCGTCGGTGATCGCCACGGCGATGCGATGCCGCCGCGCGAGAACGTCCATGCCGGTCATCGGCACCGTGTCTGGCGGCGCTTCCTCCTCGAAGTCGGCCCCGATCATCGCCCGCCGAATGGTCTCGAATTCGTCAATGCCGCAGCAGAGATCCCCCATCCTGCCATTGTGAAAGACGCGCATGCGCACATGCGCGCCGCGCTTTTGCCAGTAGACCTTCATGGCTTGACCACCTCGAAATGCCGCTTCGCCTCGTCGGGCAGCCGTTCGAAGGCGGCGTCGCAGTCGCCCTGCTGCATCATCGCGACGAACATCACCTCGACGGCGCGGGCCAGTTCATAGGCGGTGATGTCCTCCTGCGGCTGCCAGATGTAGTTTCGCGGCGGGCGCAGCTTTACGACGCCGTCCTTGTCGACCGAGAGAAATCCCTGCTTGGCCAGATGCTCGAGCGCCTGTCTTACGCCATCGTCGTTCATGAGTGTCCCTTCATCTCCGGCTGACCCTCGAAGCGGGCCAGTTGCTCCTTCAGCAGCACGACGATGTCCTCGCGGCAGGCGTTGGAGATGTAGTTGCAGCGACCATTGTGATCGTTGAACGGAAAGACCATGACGACGAAGCCGTTCCTCTTCTTCCCGCCGTGGCCGTTCAGGATCTCGTCGATGCCCTGCGCCAGCCCGTTCATCAGATGGACGAGGTCGGGCTGGATCGGGCCGTCGCCGAGCGTGTGGTTGTTCCTGCTCATCGGACGATTCCCTTCTCGGCGACGAACTGGCCGTCGTGCGTTTTGCCCTCCAGATGGTCGGCGGTCAGATGCAGGAGCCGCGCTACGGACGCGACGTTGTTCTCAGATGTGAAATTGCACATCGAGGCGATAAGCGACTCCGACGGTCGGTGCACCGCCGCCAGAACGATGATGGGGACAAAGACGAGATCGTCGTCATTGCCGAGCGATTCCATCCCGCAGATATCCTTGGCGGCGTCGAGCAGTTCCGAGCCAGCGAAGCGCATCGCCTCGCTCGCCCGGTCGGTCTCCTTCACCCACTGGGGCCGGTCGGTGTTCATGCCACCATTCCCACCACCGGCTGCCATGCGAAGGGCCGCATGCCACGCTGCGCCGCCTTCCAGTCCACCTCGCCGGTCGCGGCCAGGTGCCGGAGCGTGGCTGCGGCCCATTGCCTGGAAATGCGCCGGCGCGCATCGTTCGCCGCTTCGTAGTCGGCGGCGGCTCCGTCATGGAGATCGTTCCATATCGGCGTGAACAGCCTGCGCATGGCGCTGCCATAGACGCCGAGGTAGCGCGCCGCCTCCTCGGGGATCGACATCGAGCGCATGATGTCGCTGCGGTCACGCCTTGCACCGATCATCTCCCAGACCGCCCATCCGGCGATGCAGGACGGCTCGTAGCGATGGTCCAGCCAGCATTCCATGTTGAAGCGGTGGTCGGGAATCCGCTCGATGATATTGGCCAGCCCGAGAATGCGCATCTGCTGGTCGGTGAAACGAACGTGTTGCATGGTCTCCTCCCTTTTCTTCAGACGAAAATCGTCAGCACCACGACGGCGAGAAACGCCATCAAGACGAGCATCAGCTGGAAGTCGCTCATGGCTTCACCTTCCCGAGCGTGCCCATCGTTTGCTCCATGATCTCGGCCATCAGCCGGTCGATCTCCTGCGCTCCCTTGCGCGGATCCCGCTGCCTCGCCGCGCCCGTCAACCTCGTGCCCAGCACAAGCGCGCCCAGCAGGAACATGCGCTTCAAGAGAGGCAGGGCCGCATCAGGCGGCGCATTGGTGTAGGCAAATTGGCATGCCAGATCGAACTGCTGGTCGAGCTTCAGATCTGGATTCGTCAGCGCGTCAAACTTCTGCTCGGTGGAGAGCTTCGGCTTTTTCTTCTGCCGCTCTTCCTTCAGCTGCTGCCAGATCCTGCGCGCCTTGCCGGTGATCGGATTGGCGACGATCATCTCATACTCGCTGTCGGTCGGCCTCCTGAGACGGCCTGGCACATCGTCGAACATCGCCCACTCGCCGCAGTTCATGCACAGCGTCACGTCGCCCTTCCCCGGATCGGCGTTTCCAACAAGCGCCGAGGCGGCGTCATACCGCTGGCCGCAGAACGGACAGGTCGTCTCGGTGGTCAAAGCTGTGTGCATCGGTCTCGCCTTTCAGTTGGCGCGGAACTCTGGATGCTTCGTCGCGACGTGGCGGCGAAGATTGACGAACGAACGATTGCAGCAGGGACAGAGACCGTTCCTGCTGCGCGTCTCCAGCCGCCGCACCTTCCCGGCATTGGCTTCGGCGCAGCGGATCGCGGCGTCGCGCTCGTCGGCCACCTCGGCGAGCTTCTGCTGCAAGCGGTCGCGCTCGCGCCGCAGTCTCACGATCTCGGTCTCGCCTTTCGTGTAGTGCCACGGATGGCCGTTCGGGCAGTAGATCGACAGGCCGTCGCGGCGGATCATCCCGGCGTCATAGAGCGCCTGCGGGAAGGCATGGCCTGTGGCGCAGGCGGGGCAATGGGCGAACACGAACCATTCGCCGTTATGAAGCACGCGCTGCATCGCTTGCCTCCTTCGGCTTCGGCGGCAGCGGCATGATCCGGTCAAGAATCTCGCGGAAGCGACGCTTGTAGTTTTCCAGTTGGATGATGGCTTTCGTGCCTTCGGTCTTGGCGAGGTCGTCCAGGTGGTGGATGCCGGTCGCAATCGAATGGTCGACCTCCGCGCGGGTCGCCGCTCTGCCTTCGCGGAAGAACTCGATGCGCTCCGGTTCGCCGATCCTGAACAGCACGCCGCCGTTGTCCTTGAACCATCGGTAGTCGAGCGTCACCCAGATGCAGGTGACGCCGGGATTGCGTTCAAGCATCACGCCGGGAACCCATGCGTCCTCCGGCATGCCGCGCGTGTTGCGTCTGGCCAGCGGGCGCGTAAGGAACGGACAGGCCTCGACGCCGAAGCGGGCGCACTCGTAGTGCGACGGCGGCTCGGGCGCGATGCGATTGATGCAGCACATCGGGCCGATGGCGAACGCCTTGTAACGCCCGAGCTTTTCGCCGCAGATCCAGCAGCGCGAAAACTTGATCGCGTCGACCAGATGCTTGGCATTCATCACCCGGAAGTCCGGCTTGCCATCGATCCATTCGACGAAATACGGCACCGGATAGCCGCGCTCGTCGATGGGCAACTTGGCGAGGCGCGGCGGCATGTGTTCGAAGCGGGAGACCATCGGATCAGCCTTTCAGTTCCGTGAGCCGCTTCTGGGCGATCTTCCACGCCTTGCTGCGGCCCTTGGCATCACCGTCGAAATAGGCGTCCAGTTCCATATCCTCCCAGACCTGATGCACCGCCGCCTCGGTCGGCGCGGCCTTCATGCGGCGGCTGATCGTCTCGAAGATGTCCTCCGCCAGCGTTTGAGGGGGGGCCGGCTCGCTGGCGGAGGGATCGGCCCCGGCGTCTCCTTCAGGAGCCGCATCTGCGCCGGGGCCTGTGGCGAAGCTGTCGAGCGTCTCGTTGGCGGCGGCGGCGGCGCTCGTTTCCTCGCCAGTTTCCTCCACGCCATCGATGGGCGGGAAGGTCTCGTTCCATGTGGCCATGCCATCGCTGACCGCCTTGGCCATGGCGATGATCTTGGCGACGTCGGTCGCCAGCCAGTTCTGGCGCGGCCTGCCGATCACGCGCTCGACGCGCTCGATCTCGACATGCGTCGAGACCCGTTCGATGGTCCGCTGGCGGTAGCCGTCGAGATCCTTGCCGATGCGGTCGATCAGCGCGCCCTTGGCCTCCTCGAAGGCGAAGTCGGCGAAGGTCTGCAGCGCATTGACGACGCAGTTCCTGATCGCCTTCGACGCGCCGATCTGGAAGGCGATATCGAGCCGCCGGTCGTCGTCCGCGCCGCCGATCTTCCCGGCGCTCTTTCTCTGCTGGAACGGTCGCACCAGCGAATAGCCGGTTTCGAGATCGACGAAGCGGGCATGGAACAGCCAGAAGTCGCCGAAGTCCTGCGCGCGGCAGTCCACCGCGCAATTGCCGAAGATCCTGGACAGATCGTTGGCGAGCTTGATCGAAGGGCCTTCGATCCAGTCGGTGCGGTTTTCCCGGCGGTTCTTCACCGGGAAGCGATAATACCAGTCGGTGCCAGCCGAACTTGCCAGCAGCCGCAGCCGCTTCAGCACCTGCCCCTCGTCGCGTTTTACTGCGACCGGCTGCGCCGCGATCACCTCGAAGCCTTGCGACTGGTTGACCGGCATCATCGCGGCTGGGCCGGTCACTTGCATCGCCGCGAACTCGTCGAGCGCGGAGCGGCGTTCGACGCGGCTTTGATCGTCGTTCATGAGACTTCCTCCCGTTGGTAACCGGCCAGCATGACGTAGCCGAGGCCTGCCGCCTGCTCTGCTTTCGCGCCGGTAAAACCCAGATCCTCGGGGGTCACGATGCGCCAGAAGCCGAGAAAATGGCCGAGGGCCATGAGCTGGAAGGCGGCACCCTGGTCGCCGATCTCGGCCCCGAGGGTGATGAAAGACGGCCCCAGCTTCAGGATCGGCTCCATGGGCGCGATCAGCTGGCGCAGCTCGGCGCGGTGGCTCTCGGCCTTGTCGCGGTCGACGCCCACCTTCAACAGCGTGCAATTGACGACCGTGTGCTCCGGCGGCGCTTCCGACGCATGCGGCAGCGCCTCATAGGTGACGACGTGCATGCCACCGACGTCGCGCTCGACCATCTTCTCGTGCAGCCGGTACTGGCGGGTGCAGTCGACGAGGATCGCGTGCAGGCGATAGATCTGGATGTCGGTCATCATTCAGCGAACCTCCGCGCCAGCTTCTGTCCGCGCTCGAACATGTTGAACATGCGTCCCTGCCATTTGCCGGGGCCGCTGGAGTCCTCGTTCACCCGCGCGCCCAAGAGCTTCGAGTGCCGCTTGGCGATGAAGGTCGTCAGATTGAACGCGCCGTTTCGCTCGAAGGTATTGATCAGAACCGCGTCCTCACGCTCGTTTTCCGGGCGCTCGGAGGGCAGCGGTGCGTCGTTGGGATAGGAGCCGTCCGGCGCTGGATGCTGGCGGGCGATCCAGACCTCGACGATCGACGCATATTGCCGCGCCTTGGAAATCATCAGCGTCAGGGCGACGAGATTATAGGATGCCACCTTTTCGGCTTCGTCCTCCCAGCCGGTCTCGATCCAGACGAGCGCCTCGCCATCGTCGATGATCCAGAGGAACGGCACGTCGCCGGTTCTGGGGTAACGCTCCTCGACGAAGGCCACCGCCTTCTCGTGCAGCTCGGCGCGCGTGATGCCGCCCGCCGCCTCGTCCACCTGATAGATCCTCGGTTTCATTCCTTGCCCCTTTCGGAGATGTTGAGCTTGCGCCCCGACCATTCCGGCACGGTGTAGGACTTGCGCGTCTGGTTCCGGCAGGTGATGCGCCAGCCCGGAAACTCCGCCTCCTCGGCATCGCCGAGCTTGTCGCGGATCTCGGCGTTCAGCGCCTCCAGTTCTTCGCCGACGGCCTTGATGCGTTTCTTCAGCGTTTCGCGGTACGGCAGGATCTCGGCCAGCCGGTTGTCGCCGGAAAGGTCGATGACCTCGCCCTTCCGCGCGCTCGGATGCATTTGCTCGATGGCCTCCGCGTCCAGGCGGTAGTCGGGCTTCGGCAAACGCCCCGCCGCGATATTGTCCCAGAATTCCTTTGCCACAGCGGCAAGTTTTTTTTCCGCCGCTTCGTGGCGTGGCACATCGAAGAGATGCAGGCTTGCCTCATAGGTAGAGACGGCGAGCACCGCGAGGTAGCCATGATTCGCGTCCAAGAGCATGTTCTCGGTCGCCACTTGCAGCGTGTAGCCTATCGGCGGCACGCCGTGCCATTCCTCGAATTTCGGCGCGGAGATGGTCTTGATCTGGACGTTGCAGATTCCCGACCTCCCCGGCACCTCGGCCAGAAGGTCGGGCGTGCAGGCGAGCCGCTTCTCGGTGTCCATCACAAAGACGTGCGGATCGTAAACGCGCCAGTCGAAGCATTCCTCTGAGATGTAGGAGCGCGCCGCTTCCTGAAAGTGCCTGCCGCGCCGCATGATCGGCGTCTCGACGACGCTCGTCAGCCCGAGCTTCTCGGCATAGAGCGAGAGCGGCGAGCGATACTCATCGACGCCGACGGCTGCGGCTACCTCCGAGGCACAAAGGAACGACCGCCGCCACTCCAGCCATAGCGGGATGGTTGTGATTGCCCGACGCTCGATCATCTCAATTCACGGCGATAGCCGGAAAGGCCTCCACGTCGCTCCCAGCGGACACACGCGCCGACCGACGACCATGCATAATCCGGGCATTCGGTCTGCAGCGCCTCGACGATGGCCGAAAGGTGTTCGCGGCGGTCCCTGAAAGACCGCGCCGCAAGCGCGTCGAGGCCGGTAAGCACTTGCATTAGCAAGCAGTTATCAAGCGGCAAGACACCTTCGACGATAAACTGTATGAGATCGTCGCGAAATTCCTCCGGCACGTCCTTCAGCCGGAGGTGCAGGTAACGGCTTCCTCGTTCGGTCGACATCGCATTTCCCTCACGCGATGATAGAGCAAGACGTCGCTCGCCGAGGCATTTCGGCGGCGGTCGAGCGACAACAGCGGGTAGTACTGTGAAATTTTGATGAAGATCGAATATATGCCCGTGAGGCAAGGTTGGCAAGCAGGAATAAGTAGGACTTAAGTCCGACTAGCTCTTCTCATCATCGCCATTTTCTGCGTCGTTGAGCTTCGAGACCGACTGGCGGAGCGCCGCAAGCAGGATCGCCTCGGCTCGTTTGCGGTCCTCCTCATTGCCGCGAAACAGCGCGTCGATGGAGATCTGCGACGGCGGTCGCGAGACCGGATCGCCGGGTGACGGGCATTTGCAGATCTCGGCGAATCTGATCAGGTAGGAACCGAGGAAATCGCGTTTTCCGGTCTCGATCCTCGAAACCGTTGACGCAGTGACACCAAGTTTCTCGCCGACATCCTCTTGCGAGAACCCGGCATGGATGCGCCATTCCTTGAAAAAAAGAGTGTCAGACCGAGTCTTGGCCCTCGTAGGCATGCTGGCCCCTTTCATGCTGCAACGCTAATAGATTTCCACGGTTTCGCCATAATCCGCAAGAGGCGTAACTTTTCTGTTGCCGTAATTTGTGCCTGTGGGGTAAGTTTGGCCCCATGCACCCATTAAAGCAATGGCGGCAGCGCCTGCCCCAAGGGCAACGCAGCCTGCAAGCGGTGGCCAAAATGCTCGGTGTCACCGAACCGCAAGTGTCGCGTTACGAAAACGGCAAGCGCCGGATCCCGCCTGAGAAACTCGAACGCTACGAAAAGATTACGGGCATCCCGCGCTACGTTCTGCGCCCCGATATTTTTCTGCCCGCTTCCGACGATGCCCGCTGACGCCTGACGGATAGCCAAGACGGCTGCCCGCTCGTCCACCTTCGGGGGAAAGCCGTCATGAGAGATGAGGCTATTGTTGCCGCATTATTGCCGCCCGCGCCGCGCCTCGTGCCGCTCGCCGAAGTCACCGACCTGCAATGCCGCTACCCGGTCCTCTCTGCGCCTAACGCGCCGGGGAAGTTTTTGTTCTGCGGCCTGCCGACGGCGCTCGGCAAGACCTTCTGCCCCTACCACCACCGCCTCTGCTGGCGTGGCAGGCATGAGCCGTTCGACCAGCAGGAGCCGGTGAAGCCGGTGTGGCGGAGGCTCGGCCATGGGTAAACGTCGCGCCGCCGCGAAGATCGCCGAGAGCCTGGACGACTGCCTGGTCGAGATCCGCTACCTCGTCGATGCCTACGAGCGCCGAGTGCTGGCGGCGCTGCGGCGCGAGCCAGACCGCGACGCGGCGCTCTCCCGGCTGCTGAAGCTGCGGCGGGAACTGATCGAACGGTTCGGAGGCGAGCCATGCTGATCCTCGGCGTCGATCCCTCGGTCACGCAGTGCGGGCTGGCGCTCTACCGCTTCCCCGGCCAAGAGCGCGACATCGAGTGCTCGTCGTTCACGAGCCACGGCGACACGGCGGAGGAGAAATGCGCCGCCTTCGGCCTGCGCCTGCACGACGTCGTCCTTGCCCGCCGCCCCGACTTCATCTGCCTCGAAGCGGCCATGCGGCTGATCGCCGGTTACCAGAAACGGGTGAAGGTGGATCTCGGCGGCAGGAACCATGGCTACTGGACGCCGAACGCCGATCAGATGGTGCTGCCGGAAATCCAGGGTCATGTGCGCCAGCTCGCCATCGACCGCGGCATCGGCTTCGAGACGGTCCCGGTCAACACATGGCGCGCGGCGCTCTATGGGCGCGGCGGTGGCACGCTTGGAAAGGACGAAGCAAAGCGCCGCGCCCGCGAATATTGCCGGTGGCTGGGCATCACCTTCAAGAACCACAACGAGGCCGAGGCGGCATGCGTCGCCATCTGGGCGAGCCGCTGCTCGCAGATCCTCCGGTTGCTGCGTGCAGGGGAAGCGGGATGAAGTTGCTCGACCTGTTCTCCGGTATCGGCACCGCGAAGCTTGCCTTCGAGGCCCATGGCTGGTCCTGCGTGGCGCATTCCGAAATCGACCGCTTCGCCGCCTCGTTGCTGCGCTACCGCTTCCCCGACACGCCGAACTACGGAGACGTCAATGGTTACCGCGACTGGCCCGACCTCGACATCGACCTCGTTACCGGCGGCACGCCCTGCCAATCCTTCTCGGTCGCCGGACTCAGGCGCGGGCTTGCCGATCCGCGTGGCGTCCTCATGCTCGACTATCTTGCCGTGGCTTGGCGCTATCGCCCCCGCTGGCTGGTTTGGGAGAACGTCACCGGAGCCCTGTCCCACGACAAGGGACGGTCGTTTGCGACCTTCCTCCGGGGCCTGGAAGAATGCGGGTATTGCTGTGCCTGGCGCGTGCTTGACGCTCAGTTTGTCCGAACACAACGCCTTCCGCGCGCCGTCCCGCAGCGACGACGGCGTCTCTTCCTTGTCGGACATCTTGGAGACTGGCGCGGTCCCGCCGAGGTACTACTTGAGCCCGAGAGCATGCGCGGGGATCCTGCGCCGCGCCGAACGCCGGGGCAAGGCGCTTCCGCCGATGTTGCACAGAGCCTTGTCGCAAGTGGCCGGGGCGTCGAGCGTCCCGGCGAGCCACGCGGACAGGACACCGTCATCGCTGCCCGCCTCGTCTCCTTCGGCGACTACGAAATCGACGGCACCGCGTCGCCGGTCCTTGTGCGCGACTACAAATACGCCAGCGACCTCGTCGCCCACACGCTGAAGGCCGATAGCTTCGACGCCTCGGAAGACGGCACCGGGCGCGGCCAGCCGATCATCCCGGTTGTGGCACCGACGCTCTCCGGCGCGGCCAACCGAACCGGCGGCGACCGACCGCCTGGTACGATGGGCGCGGACATGCACGACGCGCTGATCCCCATCGCGTTCGATTCGAAGAGCCACGGCTCCGGTGGCAACGTCGCGCCGACGCTGCGCGCCATGGAGTTTTCGAAGAGCCATGCCAATGCCGGTGGGCAGGTGGCGGTCGCCTTCAACGCCAGACAGGATCCGGTGCCCGCCGACGTTCCCGGCGCGCTCGACGAGGACGGCTACAGCCAAGCGGTCGCGGCGCAATGGGGCGTGCGCCGGCTGACGCCGCTCGAATGCGAGCGCCTGCAGGGCCTGCCCGACAACTGGACCGATATACCGTGGCGCGGCAAGCCGCATGCGCCCGACGGGCCGCGCTACCGGGCCATCGGCAATGCGTGGCCGCTGAACATCGCCGACTGGATCGCTGGCCGCATCACCGAATGGGAAGCCAAGGCATGAAGGGCGCGGAGCGGCAGCGCTGGCTGGCTGAGATGCGCTTCTGGCGCTCTCTCGACGAGCAGATCGACCGCTTCGCCGCCGAGTACCAGAAGAATCGCCGCCGCTACCAGCGCGTCGCCGCAGCCCGAAAGCCACCGCGTCCGGTTCGCGATACCGACTGGCGCGAGCCGATGCAGTATGACGAGATCGGCCTGCCGATGCCGAACCAATACAACGCCTTCCTCTGCATGAGCGAATGCCCGGAGCTTTCCGGCCTCGTCGGCTACGACCTTCGAACGCACCGGATCATGCTCAAGGGACCGCTTCCCGGCGACTGGGGGCTCGGCCAACCCGACTTCGAGATGCGGCCTTTCACCCGCGACGACCTGACCGCGCTGCACATCTTCGTCCAGGCCATCGGCTTCCCCTGCATGCGCCGCGACACGCTCTTCTGGGCGGTGCGCAACGCCGCGCGTCAGAACGAATGGAGGAGCGAGCCGTGAGGGACGACGACGACTTCCCCGGCGACCGCCCCTCCGGCGACGATGCCGAGAACGTCGTGCGGCTGCCGGTGCGCGTCAGGCCCTATCGGCTGCGCGATCCCAAGACGCTGCCGGTCAGGCCATGGATCATGCGCGGGCTCTTGCTCAGGCAGCAGGTGACGTCGCTGATCGCCGCAGGCGGCGCTGGCAAGTCCATCTTCGGTCTCGTCATCGCATGGCACCTCGCCGCCGGTCTCGCCTATGGCCCGTTCAAGATCGTCGGCCCGCCGAAGCGCGTCGGCATCCTCACCGTCGAGGAGGACCGCGACGAGCTGGACCGGCGCATGCACGCCATCGCCAAGCACTACGGCTTCGGCAGGAATGAGGAGCGTCAGATCCACGTCGCCCATATCGACGACCCGCCCATCCTCGCGCAGGTCGACCGCAAGGGCATCATCCACGCCACCGATAACCTGAAGCAGCTGGAGCGGCTGATGGGCCAATACGGCGTCGAGGTGCTCATGCTCGACCCGTTCATCGAGCTCTGGTCAGGCGCGGAAAACGACAACGGCCAGGTCAAGGCCGCAGCCGCCGTCATTCGCGGCATGATCCGCCGCCTGGACGCCGCAGGCCTGCTGACGCACCACGTCCGCAAGGGCGTCGTCACCCCCGGCGACATCGACGCATCGCGCGGCGGCTCGTCGCTCGGCGGGCTCGTCCGGCTGGCGCACACCATCACCAACATGACCGCCGACATGGCCGCGTCGCTCGGCGTCGACAGCCCGCGCCACATCGTCCGCGTCGACCATGCCAAGGGTAACTACCTGCCGGATCCGGGCCAGGCCAACTGGTTCAAATTCATCTCCGTCGACCTCGAAAACGAAAACCCGCCCGACTATCCCGAGTCCGACAAGGTGGGCATCCTCGTGCCGTGGCAGCCGCCCGGTCTGTTCGAGAACATCGGTTACGACCTGATCGACGGCGTGCTCGACGTCATCCAGAACGCTAAGGGGCTGGAATACGAGCGTTATTCCTTCGCGCCGCAATCGAAGGACCGCTACGTCGGCATCCCCATCGCCAAGGGCCTCGAAGTCTCGGAGCAGCGCGCCGACCGCATCGTCAAGTGCTGGAAGAAGTCAGGCCTGCTGTTCGAACAGGAATATCTCGGCAGCAAGTCAAGGTTGAAGAACGGCGTTTTCGTCGCCAACGAAAAGCGGCCTTCGGCGACCACCGAAGCGTAGGAGGAATCATCGTCCCGGTTCTTTTTTCGAGAACCGGGACAGAACCGGGAAATGGCCTCGAAAAGATGTCCCGGTTTATCTCTGGTGCCCTCCCCTTCGGGGAGGGAGGGAGAACAGGGAACTGTTCTCCCGGCTCCCTCCACCCCTATCGGGGAGGGAAGCCGGGAGAAGGGCTTGGACAGGGCACCAGACGCGATTGAACCGGGACGCCGAAGCGAACCGGGAAATGCAACCGGAAAAGGAGAAACCAGCCATGAGCGAGCCGTACAAATGGATTCAACATCTGCCGCCATTTGTCGCTTACGCATCCTATCAGCCGAAGGGCCATGATTTCCTCGTCGAGGTCGAGGATTGCGAAACGGGTCGGGGTCTCTCGGCGCTCGTCCCGGCGACGTACATGCCGCGCTTCGGCATCGACGTGCAGGACGCCGATGCGATCCACGACAAGATCGCCGGTCTGATCGAGGCATTGAAACGTGGCGAAGGCAGGAAGCTCAGCGAGGCCGCGCCATGAGCAAATGCTGCAGGGCCGTCTATCGCGGCCTGCCGCGGCTGATCATCGACGGCCGATGGTGCTGGCTCGACGAGCCGTGCTGCTGCTTGGAGGAGGAAACCGATGGACCACCACGACACGTTCGCCTTCGCCGTCCTCGTCGTGGCAGCGCTCCTGCTTGCGCTGTTCCTGTGGACGTGAAGCCATGCGCAAGCGACCCCGCAACATCCCCTACGACGCCGACTGGCACCGCCTCGCCGCCCGGTTCAAGAAGGCGCATCCCTACTGCCAAGTGAAGGGCTGCGGTAGGCCCACCGAGCACGTCGATCACATCGTTACCGTGCGCGCCGCGCCCCACCTCCGGCTACACTGGTCCAACCTGCAGGCGCTCTGCCACCAGCACCATTCCAGGCTGACGCATGCTTACGATCAGGGACGTCTGACGGGCGCCTGCGACGAGGACGGCCTACCTTTGAACCCAGCCCACCCATGGACACGACTCACCCAGCAGGAGGCAATAACTGCAGTAAATAGCCATTCCGTTGCCGACCCACACCTTGCCGCGCAATTGAAACGCGACTACGTGCTCGGGAAGAGACGGTAGGGCAACAAGCCTCATTTTGACGAAGTTGATCATGTGAGTGTGCATAATGTCGGGAGTAACCCCCTTCGAGGGGCTGAACGTCCACCGGCGCGAGGAACGCCAACACCGGTGAACTAACTGACAACGGCCCCACCACAGTGCTGTCGCCTAGTAGGCTTGCGCATTCTCGCTGTCCCCCGTCAGATTGCATCGATCAGCCTAGCTACGCGTTCTCTGCCTTCTTCCTGAGCCCCTCCCAAAGCTGCCCCGGTCCAAGCAGGATGTCCTTGATGCCTTCGCGGATCTTCGGCGAGTCGAGGGCCTGCTTGCTCATCACCGAATGGGCTTCGAAGGCGTCCATGATCGCGTCGAGAATGGCCTTCGAGAGATCCGGCGAACTCGCAAACTGCTCCTTCGTGTTGTGTTCGGCTTGCTGGACGAGCGTTTCCGACTCCAGCAGCTTCCCCTTCAACACGCTGTTCACATAGATGACCTGGTCGCCATCCGTCAGTTCACCCTGGAACAGGTCGTTCACCCTCGCAACGATCTCAGCGAGCAACGCCTTCTCCTTGTCCTGCACCGAGCCTGACCCAGGGGCCGTGAAGGGCGTCAACGGGGACGCTTCGCCCGTGAGAGCAAGAGAGCGCGGCCCCTTGGTCGAAAGCTTGTGATGCGTCAGCTTGATCTGAGAGACGTCAACAGTGTCCCGTTCGCGACCGAAGTCGAGCAGCGGGGTCAGTCGCTTGTAGAAGATCGATCGCTTCTCGATGTCGGTGTTGCCGTAGTCGAAGATCTGCGACAGGAAGGCATAGACCCGGACAAACGCGCCCATGTCGCTGCGGAAGAGCAGAAGCGCCTCCATCTCGTCCTGGGCATCCTTCGCCACCTTGGTATCCTCTTTCGTCAGGGCAACCGTTCGGCGCTCCTGTGCCGCCTTGTAGGCCTTAAGCAGACGATCCGCGACAGGCATGATGGCGGCTACAAGATCACTCTGCTTCGATTGCGGATCGAGTTCGGCCTTCACGACACGATCAACCTCGAAGCTGTCATAGTATCCGGCGGCGTCCAGCTTCGCCCTGAGGTCGAACACGAGGTTGGGATCGGTGACCCCTGCGAGTTCAGCCGTCTCGTAGTAGGTCTGAAACGCCTTAAGGATGTCGTCGCCGCTGTTGACGAAGTCGAGGACGTAGGTCGTATCCTTGCCGGAATGGGCCCTGTTGAGGCGGGAGAGCGTCTGGACGGCCTGTATTCCCGCCAAGCGGCGATCGACATACATGCCGCACAGCAGGGGCTGATCGAACCCGGTCTGGAATTTGTTGGCGACCAGCAGCACGTGGTATTCCGGTAGCTTGAAGGCCTCGCGGATGTCGCGCCCGTTCAGCCCCGCGTTCAGTTCCTTGCTGGTCTCCGAGAAGGGGTCAGGTCCACTTTCCTTGTCATCGACCTCCCCGGAGAAGGCGACTAGGGTGCCGAGGGAGTACTTCTGGTCCTTGATGTATTTCTGCATGGCGATCTGCCACCGCACGGCCTCGACACGGCTGCTGGTGACCACCATAGCCTTCGCCTTGCCGTCGAGCAGCGGCTGCACGTTCGCTCGGTAATGCTCGACGACGATCTGGACCTTCTGGCTGATATTGTAGGGATGCAGCCGCACCCAGCGCATCAGCGCCTTGACCGCCTCCTTGCGCTCCACCTCTTTGTCGTCCATCTCCCCACCAGCGTTGGCCAGTTTGAAGGCGAGATCATAGGGCGTGTAATTCCTCAGGACGTCGAGAATGAAGCCCTCTTCGATGGCCTGACGCATGGAATAGACGTGGAAGGGCTGCGGCTTGTTGGTCTCGCTCGCCGGTTCACTCGGGTTCGGGCGGCGGCCAAAGAGCTCCAGCGTCTTGCCCTTGGGGGTCGCGGTGAACGCCACATAGGTGATGCCGCTTTCGCTCGCCCGAGCCGCCATCTGAGCCGCGAGAATGTCTTCGCTGCTGACCTCGCCACCGTCCCTGAGTTCCGCGAGTTCTTCGGCTGAGAGAACCTGCTTCAGCTTCGATGCGGTCTCACCCGTCTGGCTTGAATGCGCCTCGTCGGCGATTACCGCGAACTTTTTGCCCTGCGTCGCAGCAAGTTCCCGCACCGCCTCCAGCGCGAATGGGAAGGTCTGGATGGTGCAGACGACAATCTTTTTCCCTCCCGCAAGCGCTTCGGCAAGTTTGCTGCTCTTGGCACCGCCTTCACCGGTGATCGTCTCGACGACGCCCGTAGTGCGCTCGAAGCTGAAGATCGCTTCCTGAAGTTGGGTGTCAATCACATTGCGGTCGGAGACGACGATGACGGTGTCGAAGATCTTCTTGTGCTGCGCGTCATGGAGATCGGCAAGGAAATGCGCCGACCATGCGATCGAGTTGGTCTTTCCCGATCCCGCCGAATGCTGGATCAGGTACTTGCCCCCTGCGCCCTCGGCGAGAACCTCAGCTTGAAGCTTCCGGCTTGCATCTAGCTGATGGAAGCGCGGAAAGATCAGGCCCGTGATCTTCTTCTTGGCGTCCTTCGCGGCAACGATGTAGCGCCCCAGGATCTCCAGCCAGGAATGGCGCTCCCAGACCTCCTCCCAGAGATAGGCGGTCGGGTGCCCCTTCGGGTTGGGCGGGTTGCCCTTGCCGCCCTCATTGCCCTTGTTGAACGGCAGGAAGCGGGTGTCGGCACCTTCGAGTTTCGTCGCCATCATCACTTCGGCATTGCTGACTGCAAGGTGGACGAGGGCGCCGCTGGGGAAGCTCAGGAGCGCCTCAGGCGATTGTCCCTTGGGGCTCGGATGCCGATCGAACCTGTACTGGTCCACCGCGTCCTGCACGCTTTGGGTGAAGTCCGTCTTCAACTCAACAGTCGAAACAGGGAGCCCGTTGAGGAACAGGACAAGGTCGATGCAATTCTCGTTGCTGTTCGAGTAACGTACCTGCCGTACGACACGCAGCCGGTTGGCGTCGTACCGGGCGAGGATCTCCTCGTTGAGCCCAAAGGCCGGCTTGAACTCAGCGAGCTTCAGCGGAGCCCTGAGGCCGATCAGTTCGACGCCGTGGCGCAGCACATCCAGGGTCCCGCGCTCGTCGAGTTGCTTGCGGATGCGGTCGAGCAGCATGGTCTCGGCGGCGGAACCGTGGTTCTTCGCCAGCGTCTCCCAAGCCTTCGGCTGCGAAGTCTGGACCCACGCCACGACATCGGCAGGAAACAGCGCCCGGGTGCGGTCATACTTGGCAGCGTCGCCATCCTCGTAATGCCAGCCATGATGCGCGAGGTGGCTGCAGATTTCTCCTTCGAAGCTGATTTCCTTGTGGAGGCTCATCGAGAGTACCTGTTCGACGGTCTGATTCCGATAGCTGCCAAACCCTCGGCAACCTCGGGCTTGATCGTAAAGCCGTGGCTGAGATCCGAGTAGCTTGCGAGGATGCCGCAATAGAAGTTTGCGTCGCGCGTCACCGCAGGTTCGGCATCCCAGAGAAGGTGCTCTCGCCTTTCGCACATCTTGCCGAAATGCATGTGCCAGGACTGGCCACCCCAGGTCAATTTTGCGCTAAGAGCGTGGGATGTGTGGTCGGGATTGTCGAGCAGCACCTGAAGGAGGGCCTGTTCGGTTTCCGTGGGTGGTATGGAAGTGAAAGCATTGGCGACCCGTGCGGGGATGCCCATTCGGGCGACAATGGCGCGACGCTGCATCTCTTCGATGCCGATCACTCTTGCCAGTTCGTCGAGAACGTCTTGCGCCCTAGACTTCTCCGTTGGGCTTCCACTTCTGAGAAGTCGCTCCGCGTTCTTGCGCAGATTCGCCCTTCCCTCAGCATCCATTGCAGCAACGTCAGGCAACTTAAAGGGGGTCATTCAGCAGCCTCCCGGGCTCCGACAAGGTTTCGGACATCGATCTTGCCGTTAACTGCTGCGGAAATTAACGCGGCGCGACGCTCCTGGAGCTTTGCAATCGCCGTCTCGACTTGTGCCGCCAAGAGGTCAAGTTTCTCTGTCTCGCGGTCAAGGAAGTCAGCAATAGCGACTTGCTCGGGTAGGGGAGGAAGGGGGATGTGGAATTTATTGAGGTCTTCCTGGAATAGATGTGGGACGCCCATTCCCCCCTTAATTCTTTGGATGGTCGCCTGCATGTACGAACTTTGGAACAGATAGAACAAGTACACCCCGGAGAGCCCGTCGCCAGGCGTAATTACGGCAATCGAGCTGTTGACTGTCGCTGGGCGCGGCAAACAGCGAACGACGTTGACAGTCCCGAGCGTTGATCCGTCTTTTGCTAGAAGAACGTCTCCCACCTGGAGAGCAATCTCAGGAGATTCCTCATAACGAGATTGATCGATGTAGTTCACATTGTCGAAATCAATTTCCCGGCCTTTGATATTGGGCGTGGCGAGAAATACATAGCCCTCGTTCACATACTCATCGGCCTTCAGCCCCTTCCATCCAAGACGTGCTCGTACCCAAGTGGCAAAACCAAGGCGCGATAAAGACCAGTGTCGTGGCACTTGTTGGAGCCAATCAATACGCGTGACTTTCATTGGGCTCTCTGAGTTGAGACCCTTGGTGACCGCCTGGGAGATGACGGCCTGGCGCTTTTCCTTCAGCAGTTCGATCAACCGCTTCTGCTCCTCCACCAGCGCATCGATCTTACCGGTCTCGCGGTCAAGAAAGGAGGCAATGGCGATTTGCTCGGGCAGCGGGGGAAGTGGAATGTGAAACTTGTTGAGGTCCTCCTGAAATAAATGGGGAACGCCCATTCCCCCTTTAATTCTTTGGATGGTCGCTTGCATGTACGAACTCTGAAACAAATAGAACAAGTACATGCCGCTGAGATCAGCGCGCGGCGTAATCACCGCAATCGAGCTATTGACTGTCGCGGGTCTAGGCAAGCAACGGACGACATTGACAGTGCCTAAGGTTGATCCGTCTTTTGCAAGGAGAACATCTCCCAGCCCGAGAGCGATCTCAGGTGATTCATCGTAACGGATCTGATCGATGTAGTTTACATTCTCGAAGTCTATTTCCCTGCCCTTGATGTTGGGCGTGGCGAGAAATACATAGCCATCGTCCACATACTCGTCGGCCTTCAATCCCTTCCATCCAAGACGCGCGCGTACCCAACTGGCAAAACCAAGGCGCGACAAGCGCCAATGCTCTGGCACCTCTTCGAGTCCATCAACGTTGCTGCTCTTGTACCTGGAATGCTGAGTGAAGCTCATGCGGACAGTTCCGCGATCAAGCTGAGAATGCGTCCGGTGACGTGTTTCAGTTCGGCATCGATCTCTGCCAGCGCTCGTGGCGGCTCGAAGACGTAGAAGTGGCGGTTGAATGGGATCTCATAGCCCACCTTCGTCTTGTCGTGGTCAATCCAGGCATCCGGAACGTGCGGCAATACCTCGCGAGCGAAATACGTCATGACCTCCTCGCCAAGCGGCACTTTTTCGGTGTCGCGGAGTGAGCTGTCAGTTTGTGCCTTGCCCTTTGCCTTGCCCTTGGTGCCGACGACAATATTGCCCTTGTCGTCCCTCAGGGGACGCTCGACGGTGATCGTGCGATAGCCGAAAGCCTCGTTGGGGAAGATGCGCGACAGTGGCTCGAGCTTCACCTTGCCGCCCTCGCAGGCAGCCGGGGGCTTCTCACCATTAACCACGATCTCGCGTCCAATCTCCTTGCCCCCGGCATCCAGTACAGTGGCAATCTGGGCTTCGGAGAAGCTGCCGAACAGCCTGGTGACGGAGCCAATGTCGGGGTTTCCCATTTCCTTGCGCTTGGACCCGAGGCTCTTTCGCATCTTCTGCCAGAAGGATGAGGCGTCGATCAGTTGGACCTTGCCCTTGCGGTGGTCCGGCTTGCGGTTGGACAGCACCCAGACATAGGTGGCGATGCCCGTGTTGTAGAACATGTCGGTCGGCAGAGCGACAATGGCTTCAAGGAGATCGTTCTCCAGCACATAGCGGCGGATCTCGCTTTCTCCGCTGCCAGCCCCGCCGGTGAACAGAGGGGAGCCATTGAGAACGATGGCGAACCGGCTGCCACCATCGACAGCGGGACGCATCTTCGAGATCAGGTGTAGTAGGAACAGCAGCGACCCATCGGATACTCGGGGAAGCCCAGGTCCGAAGCGCCCTTTGAAGCCCTTCTGCTCGTGTTCCGCCCGGATCTCCTTCTCAACCTTCTTCCACTCCACCCCGAATGGCGGATTGGAGAGCATGTAGTCGAACTTCGCACCAGCGTGGCCATCGTCAGACAGGGTGTTGCCGAAGACTATGTTGCTGACATCCTGTCCCTTGATCAGCATGTCGGCCTTGCAGATCGCGTAAGACTCTGGGTTCAGTTCTTGCCCGTGCATAACAAGCCGGGCCTGGTCGTTGTGCTCGCTGAGATATTCATCGGCAATCGACAGCATCCCGCCTGTCCCGGCGGTGGGATCATAGATCGTGCGCACCACGCCCGGCTTGGACAGAATGTCGTCGTCCTCAACAAACAGGAGGTTGACCATCAACCGAATGACCTCGCGGGGTGTGAAGTGCTCCCCGGCGGTCTCGTTGGACAGTTCGGAGAACTTGCGGATCAATTCCTCGAAAACGAGGCCCATCTGATGGTTGCTGACTTTACCCGGGTGAAGGTCGATCCGGGCAAATTTCTCGGTCACCTGATAGAGCAGCTTGGCCTTGGCCAGACGATCAATCTGGGTGGCAAACTCGAATCGCTCGAAGATGTCGCGGACATCCGCCGAGAAACCCTGGATATAGGCATAGAGGTTGGCGGCAATGTTGTCCTGATCGCCCATCAGAAGCCGCATGTCGAGCTTCGAGACGTTGTAGAAGGTCTGTCCGGCCTTTCGAAGAACGAAGGGCTCGGGATTGATCCCGGCTGCGGTCTTGGCGGCATGTTCGGCGAGCACCGCTTCCTTGGTCGGCTCCAGGACGCAGTCTATGCGGCGCAACACCGTGAACGGCAGAATTACCTTGCCATAGTCGGACTGCCTATAGTCCCCCCTAAGAAGATCCGCGACAGACCAGATGAATGCCGATAGTGCCTGTTGGTTCATGCGGTTCCCCCGATGCGTGTACCGAGTCCTTTATGTCCGCCTTACCCCGCTTTCACAAGACAGCCACAGCATCAGGAGGCCGAAAATGTTTTGTGCAGAAATGTGAACCACCCGATCAGATGAGCGGATTGGTCGCTTCTCCCCGGGCTCACCCCTCCGCGAACGTAGCGTCCTTGGGGTTGTCGCTCTCGGTCATGACCATGGCCGCGCGATTGCTTCGATCGAAGTGCCGACTGCGGATGACCTTCCGGCGCTCGCGGCTCGCTTCTACCGCGCTTCAGGGAAGACGCTCGATGTCGACAAACCGCTCCGTTGGAGTCTGCGCTGATTTCATTAAGAATCGAGCGACCGGACGAAGCTTGATGCTTTGAGACTTGCCCGCCCAGCCTCGGAGCGGAGCCGTCCCCGTAACCGCGCCGGTCAGCGTTGGGGGCGGCATCCCGGCGGGGAGGCGGTCCCAAAGTCCCCCGCACGGAGCCCGGAGGCGGACATACAGGCGCGGCGAGGCTGTCACGAAGAGGTGCCGTCAGTCAGGGGTGCTTGGAAGCGAATTCACGCCAGGTATTATGGGTGAGGTCGAGGAGGAGGAGGATGGGCAGAGTGACGGACAATGATTCTGAGCCAGAGCGCGCGCTGAAGAGCGCGAACGAGAACGTGTACTACTGTCTCGCGACTTTGCATGGAGAGCCCGAACCCGGAAAACTCGGTGACCTGCTCGATCGCAACCGTAACGAATGGCAGCGATGGCTGGACGCCGGCAACAGCGGATCGACGAGCGCCGCCGATCCCGACTTGGTCACTTTTCGAGCGATCCGTGGCGAACTCACGTCGCTACTCCGGTCGCGTATGGGCAATGCCAAGGCCGAGCTTCCCGATTCCACCCGGCTGGCGGATTTCTCCGACACGATTTTCGAGCGGAGGTTGTTCCTGGGAGGCTACAAGTTCCCCGCAGGCGCCCGTTTCGACAGGTCCGTCTTCGAGCGAGGCATCGACGCCACCAAGGCCAGCTTCGACGAAGATCTGTCACTTGTCTCCGCGAAGATAAAGGTTCGCGGAAATTTTCGAGGGGAAACGTTTAATTATGTCAATCTCGACAACTTGGAAGTCGAAGGACAGCTGGGGTTTGCCGGCGAGGTCCGTGGCGAGTTCAGTATGCGCGAATGCACGGTTTCCGGCGATACTGTGTTTTCGCACATGTATTTCAACAGCCATGTGTATTTCGGGAGTGCCCGGCTCGGCCCGGTCCGCTTCGTCGAACCCAAATTTTCCGAGTCAGCGGATTTCGCCCATGCAGAATTCACAGGTGACGTAGACTTCATCAACGCCATCTTCCACGGCGGTTCAGTCTTTATCGATGCCGTCTTCGGTGCGAGCGCCGAGTTCCGCGGAACCACCTTCAAGGACCGTGCGTGGTTCGATCGGACCTTATGGCGTGGGGCTCCGGTCTCCTTTACCAACGTTAGGTTCGAGGCCGGTAGCCGCTTCCGGGGCGCAACATTCGTGAAGTGCGTCCCCGATTTCCGGGGCGCGGTGCTACACGAGGCTACCGAACTCGACGGCGTCACGTGGCCGGCGACCTTCAACGAGGAGACGGATCAACAGGCCAACCTCTATGCTTATGAACGACTCAAGCTGGAAATGGAGCGGCTGAAGAAACATGAGGATGAGCAGTTTTTCTTCCGCCAAGAGCTGCGGGTGCGCCGCGCGCTCATGAAGCCGTTATCGTTCGGCTGGCTACTCAATTTCGCGTATGAGAAGCTGAGCGGTTACGGCTCGAGCTTCATGCGCCCCCTTGTGGGCATGGGCGCACTCGCAGCCATCGGCTTCGTCGCGCTGGCCCTGCTCCCCGTCTCCAACAAGATTTCTCCTTCATCCGGCATGGCTGGAATCCCTCTCCCGTGCGGATCGGCGGCACAATTGACCTTGCTAAACCTGCTTTCCTTCCTGCCAATGCGAAGGGAAGCTATAGATGCCCTCAACCACCTCCAGTTCAATTGGATTTTTCGTGCGATCAGCGCAGTCGAGGCGCTCGGTGGCGCCGTTCTGCTCTTCCTGCTGGCGCTGGCACTCAAGAATCGCTTCCGAATGCGATGAATTCTGCGCGCCAACCAGGTGCCGATTGCGACAGCCGCTATCGGTTCCTACGAGACGGGGTCGAGGCGTCACTTCACGAACGACGGCAAGATTGTCGAGCGCAGCGATTAGTTCACGCTTTCTCGGACGCGAGCCGAGCATTCCCAAGTTCTGTGATGTCATAAAATGTCTTTAGGATTCGGTATCCGAGCAGAATGCCGACGACACCCACGAGCAATCCCGTTACCGCGAATCCGACGGTAAAAAGCTGAACTAGGGACCAGAGCCCGACGTGGAATATCACGTACAGCGAGTACGCATATGGGAGCAGTCCGCCGAACGCCGACAGCGCCTTGCCCAAGCTCCGCCCTCTGCCGCCTTCGATTGTGCGCATGTATGCGAATATCGCGACCGCTGACAGGATGCCGCCCGCAGCTAGGATCGTGCCATTCGGCCAGCCTGCAGGCCATATGCCCTCCTGGACGATGCGATAAATCCCATAGATCACGACGAGAAGAATTGCAAAGACTGGCTTGCCGATCATTTCGGCGTGTTTGGCTGCATCGATGGGCTGTGGTTGCATATTTCCAGATCCCCTGAGTCCCTTGCTTGCAACTATCTTCGATCAACAAAGTAAATCAATGGCTAGAGATTGTTGGCGAATTGTCGTGCCCAACTTTTGGATGTACATCAACGGGCGTATTGTCGATAGAGGGTGAGGCATGAAGAGGACAATCGCTGTTGCGATCATGGGCACTTTGATTACCGTGTCGCAGGCAAACGCCGAGGCTGCGACATTCATGTTCTGCCGTTACCCCGATCCTAAGCACGTCACTGGTTTCCGTTCTGAGAGTTGGCTAATTGACGGCGACGCACTCCGGCAAGCAGGCGGCAAGTATCGGAAAACTTCCCTCGCGGCGACAAAAACGATACTCGTACGCACCAACGAGAGGATGGAAGCGCAGTGGTCCAACCGTCCGGATTTGCAACCAAGGTTCGTCGTGAATTTGAAGACTGGTCAAGCCAGCCAGCCCGTTTTGGCTGACCCATCCAAGATTCAATACGGAACATGCGTGCTGCGGGAACACGAGTTGGACGGTAGCACCATCGGAGAGTGATCCCGTCATGTTGACGAAGGACGAGCTTGAATTTCTGAAGTCTCAGAGCCTTACTACATCGGACGTATACGATGGGCGCGGACAATCATCCGCCGCATGGAAGGCTGGCGTTCGGGCAGCAGGTCAGACGGTTGTCATCGGGACGCCCTGCAAGGAGAAAGGTCACCGTCTCCGGACACGGTCAGGTCATTGCGCACAGTGCGACACAGCCAAGTTGGGCTACCAGAAGCGCCATAACACAGAGGGCTACATTTACATCGCTGGATCCAGGTCGGCGAAGCTTCTGAAAGTCGGCACTTGCGTCGACATCGAACAGCGCAGGAAGAACCTGCGGCACCAGGCTTATGGCAACATCACAGATTGGGAGATGCTATTCACCGTGAAGGTGGATGCAGGTGGCAGGATCGAAGCCGATGCTCTGTCACGTCTAGCGAAATACAAAGTCGTCCGGATGTACGAGAAGGACGGGAGAAAACAGGAAGCGGCAGAGATGCTGAAAACGAGCTTCTCGGTAGCTCTTGCCGCTGTCCAAGAAACCCTGAAGGGCGTGAAAGCTTCGGAAATCCGGAAATCTCTTCGATGGGCGGATTACGAATTCAAGAAGTTATGATCGACACGCTCGATCTGAAGAATGTCTCGAACTCGAGGCAAGCGCTTGAAGCCTGAATCTGAGACCAGTCGTTGGGTGTCCATACAGCGACTGCTGCTGCTGTCTTCTCCATTTCAGACCCCCTTAATTCAACCATCAGGAGTACGATACACCCTCCGTGTCCAAACTGTATAGCTGGCTCGCTGGCCCTCTCGCCGTCCTGGCTGTCGTTGGAGTCGTCTACGGCAATGTCATTCAAGGGGATACGAGAGGGGGCGGATGATGCGACGGTATACAGTGCGGCATCGTGATCGGCCAGTCTTTGCCGCCGGGCGAGGTATCAACACCACGGCTCCCTACGACCTGACCAGGTGCGCGCAAGTCCCTCCTCGACCAGCAGGTCACCGAGGCTGCGCCCGTCGCGCACGAGTACACGCAATTTCCTGCCGTATTGGTCTTCGTCCCGCCCTTCCCATGCGCGCAGTTCGAATGGTCCCAAATTGACGAGCTCAATGAACCGCTCAGTCGCCCGCTCGCCGAGAGCTTTTTCCGATGCACACTTCGGCTCGCTGATCTCTGGCGTATCGATGTCGGCGACGCGGATTTTCTCGCTGGCGACGTAGAGGGTGTCACCGTCGACCACACAGTCTCTCTTGATGATGCCGCAACGAGCGAACGATGAGGCCTGTGCAGTCGAACCTGGGAGCGAGAAATCCGTGTAAACGAATGCCAGCGCCGCAGCGACACCTAGAACGGCGATTAAAGCTTTCGGAGATGACGGATTTTGTTTGGGCCGCTTGATCGGTTTAGGCCTTTTGCGCTTTCTGAACGGAATGATGTTGTCGGCCATCAATCCACCTCCAGATCGCAGCTATTCCCGAAGCCGTCAGTGCCTTCGAACTCGTCGGCCGACGTCCATGTGCCCTCGAACTTGGTCGTCAGACCATTGTCGAACTCCAGCTCTCCAGATGCTTCCTTTGATCCTTGGCACACGTCGATCTCGCCGCTGACGCTGTCGCTGCCACAGGTTCCTTCGACCTCAACCGACTTCGTGCCGCCACACTGCATCGCAAGCATCATCAGGTAGTTCTGGTACTGGATCTCGGCCTGTGTCATCGGCTCGCACTTGTCGCCGACGCGTTTGTAGTTCTGGACACACGCGAAATTGTTGCCAGTAAAATCGATGTGCGCATTTTCTGGCACCTTGAACGTCTCGCATGCATTGCCGACCCGCCGGAAGCCATAGCTGCATTTCCAACTGTGCCCGTTGAAATCCAGCTCGGCGTTCTCCGGCAGGCTCACCGGCACGCAAACCTGACCTTGCTGAAAGAAACCGCGGTTACATGTCCATGAGTGCCCCGTGTAGTCGAGCGATGCGTTTGAAGGGATTTGAACCGGGACGCAGCTCTGCGCCTGCTGCCGGAAGCCTCGATTGCACGTCCAAGAATGCCCCGTGTAATCGAGCTGGGCGTCCTGAGGAATAGTGACCACGATACAGATTTGCCCCTGCTGCCGAAATCCGCGGTTACATGTCCATGAGTGACCTGTATAGTCGAGCTCAGCATTCGCGGGGAGCTGGACTGCCGCACAGCCGTTGCCGCTTCTCCTGAACCCTCTGTCGCAGTCCCATGATCGGCCGGTGTAATCCAGGTGGGCATTCGGCGGCACGTCGATTGCGACTACAGCCCCCGTGCCGGATCCTAGCGCCAGAAATCCAATGAAGAGTCCCCGGGCGGTTCTCATGCGCAATTTCATCGAACTGGCCTATCCTTCGAGATACCGTACCTATTGCCCAACACGCCGCCGACCACAGCCAAGACGACTGTCGCAGGCACACCAATCGCTCCACCCATGGCCGTGACACCAATGCCCCCAATGATGAGGCCGAGGATCGCACCCACAGCCGCGCCGATGAGCGACCACTTGCTTTCTTCTGGCCTGGCCTTCGCTGCACACGCGAGATTCTGCGCAGCGGATGCAATCTTGTCCTTCATGGGTTACCTCAAGAGCAGCACGGCGACGATGATCCCCAGCCCGAAGCAAAGCACCGTGGAGATGGTCTTCAGGCGTTTCTCGATGGAGACGAGCATGTCCTTGCTTATCTTGGAGACGATATCCGGCGGCAGGTTGTCCATCGATATCGGCGCGGCCGCTTCATCTACCGCTGCATCGTATTCGTCCGGTTCAGGCTGCAGCATGATGGGCTTATACGCCACCGACACAGTCTCGGACCGCGCCCGGGTGATGCCGTAGGTCTTGTCGTCTCCGCGAAGGAGCATGCCGTAATCGTGCGGGTGATATGGCTCCGACAGGCTTGCATCGACCTCATGCTGAAAGAGTTCGGCCACCATACGCAGAACGCCGCTGCGGATCGGGGCGGACGTCATGGCCATGCGCTGCAGCAGGCTCGCGAACTCCGCCTCGTCGATGTACCCCTCAAGCTGCAGGTACGGTTTGTCGTGATCAGAAGGCCATTCATCCTTGGTCGGATCTACGTAGAGCAGCGTGCCTGGATCGCCTGCCATCAGCCCTTCGTCAGGGACTGTCCTTGAGGTCATGCCGGAGTAGCCCACACCGTCGAGCGTGGTGGACTTCGTTTCGCCACCGACCGCGCCCTTCTTGATCGGCTTGATCTGCACGTCGAGCTCCCGGAAGGAAGCGACGCGCCCTTCAGGCACACGGAAGACCGTGATCGTGTCCTTGAAAGTGCCTTTTGCAATCAGCCTGGACTGCACCTTGAATTCGGGGTTTCCGGGAGCCTGCTTCTCAAATCCCCCGTGCTGCCAGTCGATCGTATGGATGATCTCGATGTCGTGGAGATCCACCCATATTCCTTGCGGCACGCAAGTGCTCGTAAACGGACGCCCGCTCGACAGCTTGTCGGGATAGTGCAGTGTGAAGTTGTTGACGAGCGTGCAGCCCTTCGTGTCCGAGAAATACGACATCCGAGTCCCCCTATAGTTGCGGACACTACTGAGGTGCAGGATGTGCGGCAAGGTCATTTCCGCTGGCGTTTGCGCCGGCATCGGTCGGGGACTCGGCGAACCAGATTCCGGAGCGTCCTCTGTTACCTACTATGAAGAAGTGTGCGCGCGTCACGATCGACGAAGCCAACCGTTGCAAGGCGCTGCGGGCGGGTACCCTCCGGCGGGGGGAGGCCCCAAAAGCCCCCGCACGGAGCCCGGAGGCGCGGCGGTAGCCTCGTTACAATTTCCGGCTATTTATTTTTTGGATTATCTTTTCGATCGATCATCCTGAAAAGGCTTCCAAAAATGCCGAGAGGACCGAAACCGAAGTCGAAGATCATCAAAATCGCCGAGGGCAACCGCTCGAAGGTCGGCGTGCACCGGATTCACGACGAACCGCAAGGTTTGGGGCATCCGAGGATGCCTCCGGGGATGAACGAGCTGGCCGAGGAGTTATGGCTGGACACCGTCAGTTCGTTGCCGGAGGGGGTGCTGACGCGGGCGGATGAAGCGGCTTTGGAGACGTTCGCGGTGAACTGGGCAACGTTCCGGCAGGCGCGCGAGAAGCTCGACATGACCGGCCTGCTCGTCCAGAGCCCGCATGGGCCGATCCGCAATCCCCTGCTCGTGGTCATGAACAATGCCGCCAAGTTGATGATGCAGTCGGGCGCAGAACTCGGCCTGACGCCCGCCGGTCGGGCGCGCCTGGCACACCCCGAACGCTGGGACACCGACCCGATAACGCTGCTCTTGGGAGAGTGAGATGAACCTGCCGTGGCCCGCCGACGCGGTCGAGCGCAGGCCGCTCGCCAGCCTGAAGCACTACGACAAAAACGCCCGCACGCATTCGCCGGAGCAGGTGGCGCAGATCGCCGCGTCGATCCGCGAATTCGGCTTCACCATCCCGCTCTTGGTCGACGAGGCTGGCGAGCTGATCGCCGGACATGGCCGCGCCCTCGCGGCACAAGAGATGGGCCTGGAACTGGTGCCGGTGATGGTCGCCAAGGGCTGGACGCCGAAGCAGATCAGGGCCTACCGGCTCGCCGACAACCAGCTCGCACTGAATGCCGGATGGGACGTGAAGCTGCTTGCGGCCGAACTCGAAACGTTGCCGGACATGGCGGCGCTGATCGGCTTTTCCGAGCAGGAGCTGCGCAGGCTCGGGCGGCTCACCGGCAATCCGGGGCTTACCGATCCCGACGAGGCCCCGCCCCTGCCCGACGTCCTGACGTCGAAACCCGGCGATCTCTGGATCTGCGGAGCCCACCGGCTGCTGTGCGGCGACGCCACGAAGGCGGCGGACGTCGAGCGGCTGCTTGGCGGTGTGAAACCGAACCTGATGGTGACCGACCCGCCCTATGGCGTCGACTACGATCCGCACTGGCGCGCCGAGGCGGGTGTGAACCGCAACAGGCTGAAGATGGGCGAAGTGGTCAACGACGAGCGCGCCGACTGGCGGCAGGCCTACGACCTCTTTCCCGGCCCGGTCGCCTACGTCTGGCACGCCGGGAAATACGCATCCGAGGTGCAGCGGTCACTGGAGGCCTCCGGCTTCGAGATCCGCTCACAGATCATCTGGGCGAAGGACCGCTTCGCGCTGTCGCGCGGCGATTATCACTGGCAGCACGAGCCGTGCTGGTACGCCGTCCGCAAGAAGGGCAACTGGTGCGGCGACCGCTCGCAATCGACTCTGTGGACGATCCCGGCGCGCGAGGACTCCGGCCATGGCCATTCGACGCAGAAGCCGGTCGAGGCGATGCGCCGCCCGATGCAGAACAATTCTTCCGCCGGTCAGGCGGTCTACGATCCCTTCGTCGGCTCGGGCACGACGATGATCGCCGCCGAGATAGAGGCGCGGGTCGCCTACTGCCTCGAAATCAACCCGGCCTATGTCGACGTGGCGGTCAGGCGCTGGCAGGACTTCACAGGAGAAAAGGCCCGCTTGGATGGCGGGCCTTCGTTCGACGATGCTGCGGCTGGCGCTATTCGGCCTTGACCGGCGTGATGCGGTAGACCAGACCGCGCTCCTCGACCTTCTCCTTGGAAAGGACGTGGCCCTCGGGGAACTGTTTCTTCTTCGGCAGCGTCGAGATGGCGGCGCGGGTCGTGTGCGCCAGCCAGCCGAAGGCCTTGGCGACCTCCTCGGTGGTGGCACCCTTGTCGTCCAAGAGCATCAGCACCAGCGTGTCGGTCTTGTTTTCGCGCGGTGCCTTGGCGGGCTTTTCGGCCTTCGCCTTCTTCGCCTTCGGTTCCTTCGGCTCTTTCGCCTTGCGCTGCTTGGCGGGCTTCGCCTCCTCGGCGCTGGCGGTCGCCTCGGTGACCTGCGTGCCGTCGGGATACTCGATGCCGCCGGGGATCGCCTTGATGCCGTCGGGCAAGGGCGGGATGACCTCGTCGAGGTCGACCGGCGGCGGGAAGCGCAGCGTGCCGCTCTTGCGGCGCTTGCCCTTCACGGCGTCCTCCGCCTCGGCGAAATCGACGATGGAATCTGGTGCGGTGTCGTGGGTCTCGTTGGACTCGTCGCCACCACCTACGATTTCAAAAACAATCATTTGAAGTCTCCGTTTCGTGTTGCGGTTGTGGACATAGGATTGTGTTTATCGACAAGCAAGCGGCACTCGCTGATAAATCTGCGAGCAGCCTGACGCCCGAATTGCGCCAGCTCATGCAGCGCCGCAACGTGCCGAAAAAGGACTGGAACCTGCCGTCCGGCAGGGCGATTGCGTTCGCACATTCGCTGATCGTCCCGGCGGGGAAACACGTCGGAAAGCCGCTCAGGCTGTCGAAGCCGCAGATCGAATTCATCCGCGACGTCTACAATCCCCGCGACAAGGACGGGCTGCGCAAGCGCAGGCAGGCGATCTTTTCGGTCGGCAGGCGCAACGGCAAGACGCTGCTCGCTGCGGTCATCATCCTCCTGCACCTGGTCGGCCCGTTCAAAAGGCCGAACTCGGTGATCGCGTCCGCCGCCACCACCCGCAAGCAGGCCGGGATCGTCTACCGCTTCGTCGCCAAGATGATCCGCATGAACCCGGTGCTGATGAAGCGGCTGAAGCTGGTGGAGTCGACCAAGCACGTCACCCACCGCCGCGACGGCTCGTTCTACTCGGCCATCGCGGCGGAAGCCGGTGGCCAGTTCGGCGAAGGCCTCGACCTGGTCGTCTATGATGAACTGGCGCAGGCGAAGAACGCCGCGCTCTACGACGTGCTTATGACCTCGCTCGGCGCGCAGGTCGAGCCGTTGATGATGATCATCTCGACGCAAGCGCCGGCCGACGACCATATCCTGTCGGAGCTGATAGACTACGGGCTGAAGATCCGCGCGGGCGAGATCGAGGACGACACCTTTACCGTCCACCTCTACGCCGCCGACCCCGGCTGCGACCTGCTCGACGAAAAACAATGGAAGAAGGCAAACCCGGCGCTCGGCGACTACCGCGACATCGACGAATTCCGCGCCGCCATGAAGCGGGCCGAAAAGGTGCCGTCGCTGGAATCGCGCCTAAGAAACCTCTACCTGAACCAGCGCGTCCAGGCGAAGGCCCCTTTCCTGTCGCCGAACGTCTGGATCCGCGGCAACCGGGAACTCGTCGAGGATCTGCTCTACGATGGCAGGCCGGTCTATGGCGGGCTCGACCTGTCGGCGCGCACCGACCTCTCGGCGCTGGTCATGGCGGTCAACGACGACCACGGCAACGTCCACCTGTTCCCGCGCATCTGGACGCCAGGCGATACGATCGACGAACGGGGCCTGCGCGACCGCGCGCCCTACCGCGTTTGGGCCGACCGCTCGTTCCTGATCCCGGTGCCGGGACAGGTGCTTGACTACGACTTCCTCGCCGCCGACGTCGGCGAGCTTTCGTCGAAGATCCTGTTTGCCAAGGTCAACTACGACCAGTGGCGCATCGACGTCCTGAAGCAGTCGTTCGCCCGCATGGGCGTGCTGGTGCCGCTGTCGCCATTCGGCCAAGGCTACAAGTCGATGTCGCCCGCCATCGAGATCTTCGAGGAACTTGCCGTCCAGGGTCGGCTCGTCCACGGCGGCCACCCGGTGCTGCGCTGGTGCGTGTCCAACGCCGTGGTCGACCGCGACGCCGCCGGGAACCGCAAGCTGACCAAGGCAAAGTCGTTCGGCAGGATCGACGCGGGCGTCGCGGCGGTGATGGCGGTGGCGGCCTGCCGCCTGCAGACGGAAACCGAGCTGGAACTGGACTCGCTGGTGGCTTGAAAATCTGCGCTTTCGGCCACAGGCGGCCACAGACGCGATTTCGCCACCTGTCGGGTCCTACCATCGCCCCCACAGGCACAAAATGTGCCTGTGGGGCAATATGGCGGTTTTCAGACTCGCCGCGACCCGGCCTTGGCGCGGAAATGCGGCTTAAAGCCAGCATTCGACGATGGTGGGATCGTCGCTCGGGAAACGCGGTAATCGGTACAACCCGCGTTTCTGCATCTCGGCGCGAATGGCCTCGATGCGGTCTGCGACCAGCCCTCCGCCGAGATCTCGGTGCCGCCGTCGCCGCCACGATAGATGGTCTGGCAACGGCAGGTGTACTTGCCCGGAAAGTCCGAGGGATTCTTACAGACGACATAGATGTCGAGCCCGCTGGTGGTGCCCGCCTTCATTTCACTCACCATTGCCCTCGGAGAGCGACTGCAAGACCCGCAGGGCCGCACCCTGTATCTTCGGAGGCAACACCTCGAATAGCCGTGCGGCGCGCATCCCATCTTTCCCGAAGGTCGGCAAGGTCACGCCGCCGTCTTTCGACGGCAACAATTCGATATTGGAAAAGAACGTCGAAATCGGCGTCTTGAAGATTTCCGCCATCAGAACAAGTTTCGGGGCGCTGACGCGATTTGTTCCCTTCTCATATTTCTGCACTTGCTGGAACGTGATCCCCAGCTTTTCAGCTAGGGTCATCTGTGACATGCCGGTCATCGCCCTGAGCGTCCTGATGTTCTGGCCGACGGTGGCGCTGATTTCTAATTCACGCTTACTCGGCGAGCGCGTGTTGCTTTGTGGGGCGCGGGATCTCGTTTTGATCGCTTGGTTAAGAGCCGTCATGGCTTGTCCTTTCTCTTTGAATTACCAAATGCAGCCGCGACGCTGTTCATGCTCGCGAAGTTTTCCTGCGCACCCTTGATGACTTGTGCGGCGTCCTTTTAGCGGTAGACCTCCATTGGCGTTCGGGAGACGACCACGTCGTTATCCTCCGGCCTCTTGCGCGAGCCGCGCTCGTGCCATTGACCATCCGGTGAAAGGGCTGGCGGAAACAGCACCCAGCCGTCGCTCTCGTTCAGCCGGATCAGCGCCGCGAAACCATCGCGAGCGCCACGCAGGGCGAGATAGGCGCGCAGGCCCGGATCGCGATGCGCGTCGGGATGGGCCGGGTGGAGCCAGACCTGCACGACATTGACGCGCTGGTCGGGTTGCCCTTCGGTCTGGATGACGATGAAATCCGGCAGCGGGTCGACGACGTAATGGGCGTGGTCGGGTCGCCTCATCGCTCCGGCGTCCTCGGGGTCGGCAAGCCAGACGCAGGACCACAGGCCGCACGGCGGCGGGAAGCCCTTGTCGGCGCGATGATAGATCGTGCAGCCCTTGCCATGGCGCTGGAACCGGCAACGGCTGCCGCCGCGCTTGGCCAGTTCGCGCACAGGCAGCAATTTGCAGCACAGCGAACAATCACCGCATTTACGCGCCGGGCCTGACTGGAAATCGAAAATCAGCGCGTCGCCTTTCATCCCGACCTTCATCCGGTTCGCCTTTCCTTACGGGCACGGCGTGCCAGCTCGTTTTCGATGGCGGTGCGGATGAAGGCGACGCGGTTCTCGCCGTCCAGGCGCGCCTGATCAATTGCGTCGCGCATCCCTTCTGGCAAAGGCAGAACAATACGGTCGGAAATACTGCGGTAATCGGCTCTTTTCATCGTTAAATCGTATATACAATCGTTGTAACTCGCTCTCTGATTGTATATATGAACCTTGCCTGATGGGCAAGGCACCAACGAGAACGCGATTACGACCATGATCACCTACCTGCTTTATACCGAGATCGGCGGCAAACACCCGCAGGAACATGTGCTCCAGTACCTTCCCGCCGAAATGGATGAACTCTTCACGCCGCACGAGCGCCTCTGGCTTGCCGAGGGCAAGACCGTCGAGCGCGACGTTCGCGGTGGGAAAGCTACCTACATCGACATGGGCGTTGTCGCCCGCAAGCTGCTTAAGGAAACCTACAAATGACCAACCCATTGTTTCAGCAGGAATTTCCGGACTTCGATCCGGCCACGCTGCCAGCCATCCCGGCTGGCTTTGTGGATAGCTCTTGGCACAACGACATCTGCCCATCCTTTCTGGACGAGCAGCGCCGCCTGCAGATCTTCATCGACTATGCGGATCCCGGCGAACGGGAATTCCCCGAGAGCAGGCGGTTCCGCATGCACCGCCTCAACGAGCATCTGGAATATCTCGACACCATAGCCGACAGCGACGACTGGAATGACATCGTCGCCGCTTTGGCCTCTGGGGCACAGCTGAATTAGGGAAAATAGATGGCAACTTTCGTCAATCGCCATAACGGGCACCGCAGGAAGGTAAGCGGTTTCACGGCATTCCTCGGCTCGGCGCTGCTAGGCCCGTTCTACTTCCTGCTGAAGGGCGCATGGCCGACGTTTTTCGCGCTCTTGTTCGTCCATTGGGTAATTTTTTTGATCCTGCTCGCTCTCACAATGGGTTTCTGGCCATTGGCGCTACTCATGCTGGCCATGGCGAACATTGTGATTGTGTCGCCCTTCGCGGCCTTCCTTCTCTGCCGCCACTACCGCTCGCGCGGATTTGAAATCGAAAGCAACTAACCGATGATGAAAATCATTCTCAGCGTTCTCGCCGCCCTTCCGCTCGCCGGATGCATGACGGGCAAAGCCGAATTCGCCGCGATGGAAGGGAAGTTGACGCCCATGCGGCTGGAGAAGGCCAAGGCGGTCTGCCGGATGCGCTTGCGCGATTCCGACGCGAACCAGATCATGGCTTATGGCGCTTCGAACCAATTCAGCCTGATCGACGACGCGTCCGACTGTTTCGCCGCGCAAGGCATCCGCCTCAAAGGCTGGCGGCAGGACAACGGCATGCTTACCCGCTACCCGGTCAAGCCGCTGACGAAGATGGCCGAAAAAAGTCTGGTGGTGCCGGAATGACTCTGACAGCCCAACTTGCGCACGATCTATCCTGCGGCCCCGTTCACTTATTTGCCGATTGGCCGAACAGCGCCCTGCCGACATTCGGCGCAGGCGTATACACGATCTGGCATAAAGATGGCCGCTTTATCTATGTGGGCATGTCAGGTCGGGGGATAACAGCGGAGACAGTCCGTCGAAATACACCGCACGGTCTTTACACGCGCCTCCAAAGCCACGCCAGCGGACGACGGAGCGGTGATCAGTTCTGCGTCTATGTCGCCGACAGGTTTGTGCTTCCAACTTTGTCCGAAGAGGACATAGCCGCGATTGCATCAGGTCGTCACCAGATGGATGCATTCGTGCGCCGATATATCCACGAGAACCTCTGTTACAGATTTGCCATGCTGCCAGATGGAGCAGCGGCTTTCGCCGTTGAAACCGCTATCAAGAACGGCCTTTGGGAGCTTGGCCCACCCTTCCTTAATGGAAATGCCGACCCTGTGAAGGGAAAGCGGTCGTGACAGTGTTTGGCCCAAATATGGATTACTAATTCGGAGTACAAAACATGAACTGGAATGATCCCGCAGCCCGCCTCGCGCTGATCGAACAGGTCGGCGTCGATGAATATAATCGCCGCATCAAGGACCACTTCGACGAGATGACGGTTTCGGTCGTCAATGGCCACGCCATCCGCATCGTCGACTCCAGCCGCTTCGGCCAACTGTTTCTGGTCGGCGATACCGGCATCGCCTTCGCCAAGTTTGAACAAACCGAGAAGCACGCAAACTCCATCGAGGCGGGCAACACATGAAGAAAGATGACCTTGCAAAGCGGATTGCGAGACAACTACTCCATGACGCAGGCAAATACGAGGAACTGGCCGCACAGATGCGCGCCGACGGACAAGAGAGTTTCGCCGAGAGTCTGGACGACGTTGCGAAGGAACTGCGTCGCACCGGCAGCTTTCACATGAGGCTAATCGAAAGCGGCAGAAGGGAAATCCCATGAACTGGATCGTCACCGTACCGCTCTGGTGCGCCGGAAAGGCGGTGCCGATTGCCGAACGCATCGAGCAGCTGGAGCGGTTCAGGTGGATGACCGGCAATACCGTCATGCGTTTCAAAACGGAGGCCGAGGCTTCGGAAGCCGCCTATCGCTGGTCGCAGGCACTCGGCTTTTTGGTCGAGGCGAAATACCAGCCACCCATCCCAACAGAGGACAAATGAAGCGCTTTTTCATCTTCATCGTGTTGTGGGCGATCTTCCCGCCCGCCGCTCTGATCGCCCTATGGCGATGGCACCGAGCGAAGCGGAAAGCCGCCGAGGAAACGACCGAACCACCAATCCCAACCACAGAGGACAGCAACCCATCATGAAACTCACCTTCCCCAACGCCGACCTGAAAAAGCTGGTCGACGACGCCTTCGCGAAATGGCCGAACGGGCACCAATCGCTGTGGGGCCAAGAGAACGGCCAAGGCTTCTGGGTCGTCGGCGATCAGGGCGTCTACCTGATGCACAATGCCATCCTGCCGGAGGGCGAGAAGGCCTTCGTGGTCTACGCCGTCGAGTGTAATCCCGAGACGCTCCCCTTCGACGAATGGTGGGACACGAAACGCGCCACCTTCGGCGGCGACGACGGCGCGGACTTCATCGAGGCCGAGGTCATCTTCAACGCCGCCAGCGACGGCTGCGATATCGAGATGACATTCACCGAATCCGAGATGTCGATCCTCGCGGTCATGGCGGAGGGCCGAGCATGAAAGTAATCATCTGCATATGCGCCGTAATCGTCGCCGCCATCGCCGTCTATTTCTTCGCGCAGGATCGCGCCGATAGAGCGGCCTATGCGAAGGGCCAGATCTGGCGGGATCACGAAAGGGCACTTCGCGGCTTGGAAGAAGCCTATGGCGTCAAACTGGAGCGATGAGCCGAATGGTGCGCAAGGTAAAACAAACTGATGTTTTCGATTGCGGCGACGGCGAGCATCAGGTGGTATCGCTGACGACGAGCGACGCCGACAAACTCGCGCATCGCCGCGAGCCGTGCGAGCAATGTCCATGGCGCAGCGATCTGCCGACGGGCGTCTTTCCGCCCGAGGCCTTCCGGCGCTCGGCCTCTACCGCCTACGACATGGCGAACAACACCTTCGCCTGCCACATGTCAGGAAAAGAAAAACCGGCCACTTGTGCCGGTTTTCTTTTGCGCGGTGCCGAGCACAATCTCGGGATCCGGCTGGCGATCATCGCGGGCCGCTACGACCCGCGCGGCGTCCGCTCGGACGTGCCGCTCTATCGCAGTTATCGCGAGATGGCCGAGGCCAACGGCGTGCCCTCGGGCGATCCGGCGTTGGAACCGTGTCGCGGTGTTGATGAGCACTGGCCGTTAAAAAGGCCCCGCGAATAGGCGGGGCATTCAAGAGGGAGGAAGGCTATAAAAATATCATGAGGGGCGGCGCAAGGCTGCCCCTTTTGTTCTTGACAGGATTTCGCTGCTATAATCGGGGTTTATGACAGCCGACGAATTCGCCGCCATCATCGCGGGGCTTGAAAGCCAAGGCATGGGGCCTTCCGAGATCGCCCGCGAAACGGGCCTCTCGCGCATGACGGTATGGCGGATCGCCAACGGCGAGACATCCCGCCCCTCTTACGAAACCGTCGTGCGGCTGAAATCGCTGGCGGCGCGCCGAGCTGCTGTAACGGACATGTTACGCCGCTAAGGTGTAAATGGGCTGGCCAAGTCAATTCAGGACTTGGCTGCCATGGAAGGCCTGATCTACCGCACCGCACGGCAATCGGAGAACGATCCGCTCGAATACGTTCTCTCCGACGAGACGGTCGACCGCTATGGCGACGTGATCGCGGTGGACGGCTGGGATCTCGGCGAATTCAAGAACAACCCCATCGCCCTCTTCAACCACAACCAGTCCGCCATCGTCGGCGAATGGGAAAACGTGCGCGTCGAGAAGGGACGGCTCCTTGGCCGTTTGCGGCTCGCCGCTGAAGGCACCAGCAGGCTCGTCGACGAGATACGACGCCTCGTGCAGCAGCGGATCTTGCGCGCGGTGTCGGTCGGCTTCTATCCGATGGAGGCCGAGCCCCTCGATGCCAAGGCCGATCCCGACTGGGGACCGTTTCGCTACCTGAAGAGCAAGCTCGTCGAGTGCTCGCTCGTCGCCGTCCCGGCGAATCCGAACGCGCTCCAGGTCGGAAAATCCTTCGAACTTCCTGCCGATATCCGTGAGCAGTTGCGCGGCAAGATCGCCCGAGCGCCACTGCCCGCCCCGGCAGCCTCACCCGGCAAGCTCGCCCGTCGCGAACCCGACAAGACCGGGAATACCACCATGTCAAAACTCGCAAAGCGCATTGAGGACGCGCAAAAACGCATCAACGCCATGAAGGATCAGCTCGTCGAACTGTCGAACATCGACGAACCGGACGACGAGCAGACCGCTCTCATGGCCGAACTGCCGGACCAGATCGCCGATCTGGAGGCAGGGCTCGAACGGGACCAGCGGATCGAACAGGCGATTGCCGTCCGCACCGTCGAACAGCAGCCGGAAACGAAGCAGGCCTCCCTGCCCGACAAGCGGCCCTACGCCGTCCCGGCGAAAAAGACCCAGCCGCGCGACCTGCTCATTCGGGGCGCGGTCGTGCAATTCCTGGCACACATCCACAAGCAGTCACCGGACACCATCCTGCGGGCCATCTACCCGCACGACGAGGCGGTGCAGATCATGGTCCGCGCCGCCGTCAATCCGGCGAAGACCGACGTTCCGACGTGGGCGCAGGAACTGGTGCAGCAGGCCATCGGCGACTATCTCGATCTGCTGCCGCGCGATGCCATCTATCCGGCACTGTCGGGGATGGGCACGCGCTTCACCTTCGGCCGCAACGGCTCGATCAAGATCCCCGCACGCGCGGCGACGCCGAACGTCTCCGGCGCATGGGTGGGTGAAGGCGAACCGATCCCCGTCCGCAGGCTGGGCTTCACCTCGGTCACCCTGACGCCGAAGAAACTCGGCGTCATCTCGACGTTCACCCGCGAGCTGGCCGCGCATTCGACACCCGCAATCGAGGGCGTCATCCGCGAGGCCATGGCCGAGGACACCGCCGCAACGGTCGACGCAACGCTGATCGACGCGAATCCGGCGACCACCATCCGCCCCGCAGGTCTGCTCAACGGCGTCGCCGCATTGCCGGCATCCGCCGAGGCCGACGCGCTGGCGATGATCGCCGACCTGAAGGCACTGGTGACCGCTATCACCTCCAACCGTGGCGGGCGCAACATCGCGATCCTGATCAACCCGTCGCAGGCAATCTCCATTGCCTTCCAGCAGACCACGACGGGCGAATTCATGTTCGGCTCGACCGACGAGGCAGGCCGCCGTCTCGGCGTGCGGTTCATCGTCTCGCCGACGGTCCCGCTCGATACGGTGATTGCCGTCGATGCCGCCGACTTCTCCTCGGCGACAGGTGACATGCCGGAATACGACGTCTCCGATCAGGCGACGATCCATGAAGAGGACACGACCCCGCTGCCGATCGGCACGCCTGGCACGCCAGCCACCGTTGCCGCGCCGGTTCGCTCGCTCTGGCAGACCGCGTCCATCGGCGTCCGCATGCTGCTCGACATGAATTGGGCGATGCGGCGTTCCGGCATGGTCGCATGGATCGAGAACGTGACCTGGTAAGGGATCAACTCCCCAACTTCGCCGGGTGGCTCCGTCGCGCCACCCGGTGCTTTTATGGAGGAAACCACCAATGGCGACAAAGCACGTCGAGGCACTCTTCGGGCCTTATGCCGGTCACATCATCGCGCTCGAAGAAGCCGACGCGAAGTCGGCAATAGCCGATGGCTGGGCTCGCGATCCCTACCGTCTGGCCGCAGAGCCGAAAAAGATCGATGTCGAAAAGGCGGCGAAGGCCGCAGAGAAGGCTGCGCGCAGATTGCGCGGCGAAGAGGAAACGAAGGCCAAACCCGAGGCAGAGAAAACCAAGGCCGCAAGCCCGGAACCGGACAAGGGCGGCACCTACAAGACCCGCCAGAGCGAAGCGAAAGAATGATCCATGCCGGGGCTGATTCAGCAATTGCTGAAACCGTTCCGGCGGTCGGTCGCGCGAGAGGGCGAATATCGCGACGGGCCGTGGATCGTCATGAACCCGGACGGCGTCCTGCCGCACGCATGGGGACAATACTGGAATTACTGGCAGATGGGTTACGACCCCATCGCTGGCGCGCGGGGCGCGGTCGTCGAGGCCTGCGTCGCGGCTTACGCGCAAACCATCGCGCAATGCCCCGGCGACCACTGGCGGGCGCTACCGGATGGTGGCCGTGAGCGCGTCACCACCTCGGCGCTGTCGCGCATCCTGAGATCGCCGAACGATTACCAGTCGCGCTCGGACTTCATCATGAACCTGGTGCGCGACCTCTATCTCACCGGCAACACCTACCATCTCGGCTTGCGCAACAGCCGCTTCGAGGTCGATTCGCTGCACCCGTTCAACCCCAACCAGTCAAAGCCGGTGGTCTCCGCCGAGGGCGATATCTTCTACCAGCTCGGCGGCAACAACGTCCTGGAAAGCCAAGGCCGCGCCATCGATTACGGCGTCGCTCCCGCCCGCGACGTGCTGCATATCAAGCTCGAAGCGAAGCAGGGTGAGCCGCTCGTCGGCATCCCGCCGCTGCGCCACGCCGAACTGGCGGTCACCGCACAGGCTGCCATCGGCGCGCAGCTGATCAATTTCTTCGCCAACATGAGCCGTCCGCCCGGTGTGATCGAAACCGAACTCAATTTATCCAAGGCGCAGGTGAGTGAACTGCGCGAGCGGCTGAATGAGGCATGGCGCGGCGTCGATAATCTCGGCGGCGGCCCGCCTATTCTCACCAACGGCCTGAAATTCCATGGCATCGCCATGAGCGCCAAGGAGGCCGAGGTCGCCAACGCGCTGAAGATGACGCAGGACGAAATCTTCATGGTCTATGGCGTGCCGCCAGCGATCCTCGGGCTTACCGAGCGCGCGACCTTCGCCTCGACCGAGGCGCTGATGCAGTTCTGGCTGGCGCGCGGATTGGGCTTTGCGATCAACCACATCGAGACCGCCTTCGATCATTTCTTCGGGCTGAGAGGATGGCCTTACGAGTATGTCGAATTTGACACGCATGCGCTTCTTCGCGTTGCTTACCGGGACCGGATCGAGGGGCTGGCGCGCGGCGTCATCTCCGGCATCTACTCGCCGAACGAAGCACGCAACATGGAAGACCTGCCGGATGCCGAGGCAGGCGACGAGCCGCGCGTCCAGCAACAGGTCGTGCCGCTGTCCGCCTGGAATCAGGCGCAACCATCGACGCCTGCCCCGGATGCGCCGCCCGCCGCGCCGCCTGCCGCGCCAGAACCGCCGGAGGAAAGCGAAACCGACGAAAAGCAACTCGCCGAACTCGTCGGCGGGTTCGAGGGTATCGACCATGAGCGCGCCGCTTAGGGAATTCGGGGAATATATCGGTCGCCGCTTTCGCGAGGAGCGTGACCGGCTGGCCGACATGGTGGGTCGCGCCATCGCCGAAATGCGCGCCGAGCACAAGACAATGGTGCTCGATCTTTCCGAGCGCGTTGCAGCGATCCGCGATGGCGAGGACGGCAAGCCGGGACCGCCGGGGGAAAAGGGCGAGCGCGGCGAAAAAGGCGAACGTGGCGACAAGGGAGAACCGGGAGAGCGCGGCGAAGCTGGCGAAAGAGGCGAGCCGGGACTTCAGGGTGATCCCGGCCCACCGGGCGAACCGGGACCGGCCGGCGCTCGCGGCGAACCGGGCGAGCGCGGCGAACAGGGCGATCCCGGCCTGCCCGGTAAAGATGGGGCCGACGGCGCGCCGGGTAAAGACGGCGAGCGCGGACCACCCGGTGAAAAAGGCGAGCGCGGCGACAAGGGTGATCCCGGCCTGCCGGGTAAAGATGGGGCCGACGGCGCACCGGGTAAAGACGGCGAGCGCGGACCACCCGGTGAAAAAGGCGAGCGCGGCGACAAGGGTGATCCCGGCCTGCCGGGTAAAGATGGGGCCGACGGCGCACCGGGTAAAGACGGCGAGCGCGGACCACCCGGTGAAAAAGGCGAGCGCGGCGACAAGGGTGATCCCGGCCTGCCGGGTAAAGATGGGGCCGACGGCGCACCGGGTAAAGACGGCGAGCGCGGACCACCCGGTGAAAAAGGCGAGCGCGGCGACAAGGGTGATCCCGGCCTGCCGGGTAAAGATGGGGCCGACGGCGCACCGGGTAAAGACGGCGAGCGCGGACCACCCGGTGAAAAAGGCGAACGTGGCGACAAGGGAGACCCCGGCGAGCGCGGCGAGCTTGGACCACAAGGGGAAACAGGGCCGCGCGGGCTCCGCGGCGAACCGGGACCAGCAGGTCCGAAGGGCGACAAGGGCGAGAAAGGCGATCCGGGCAAATTCGCGCCGCCACAGGACTGGACCGAGGAGGCTGTCCATCACGAGGGCCAACTGGTCCATTGCGACGGCTCGACCTATTGCGCCCGTCGCGACACCGCCCGTCGCCCGCCGCACGACGACTGGGCTTGCGTTGCGATGAAGGGAGCCGACGCCTGTTGCGGCGAGGCCTGCGGCTTTTACGATCCGAAGGGAATTTACCGCAAGCTCGACCGGGTCGCCTTCGACGGTTCGGAATGGATCGCCCGCCGCGACGCTCCGGGGCCGTTGCCGGGTGACGACTGGATGCTCGCCGCCAGAGCGGGCAGCAAAGGGAGACCGGGCGAGCGAGGCCCGCAGGGAAAACCGGGGATCGGCGTCAAGGGCGGCATCTGTGACGGCTTCACGCTGAAGCTCGTGCTCGACGATGGCCGCGCCGTCGCCATCGATCTCACTCCGGCCTTTGATCGCTACCATGGAGAGCGCGGATGAACGACCAGCCGCTTTCCATGCGCCGTCGGGCGATAGTCGGGACCGGGTCGGAAAATCAGGTCGCCGTCTGGGAGGCCGACGGCAGGCTCTCGGGCAGCGATGATCTCTTGTTCGACCGCGAGCAGCTGAAGCTCTTTGTCGGCGACACGCCGCTCGTCGAGGAAGCGCCGCTCGATGACACGCCCTACGCGCGCCGCAATGGTCAATGGGAGCCACTCGCCGAGGCCGAGACGACATCCGGTGGAGGCGGCAGCGGCAGCGGCGAAGGCATCCCCGGCCCGCCCGGTCCTCCGGGGCCGCAAGGACCGGCAGGCCCGGAAGGACCAGCGGGCGCAACCGGCGCACAGGGCGATCCGGGGCCGCAGGGGCCAGCAGGACCGGCTGGCGCTACCGGACCAGAAGGGCCGCAGGGACCGGCTGGGCCAGAAGGGCCGCAAGGCGATCCGGGGCCTACCGGCGCGACTGGTCCCGCAGGCATGGATGGCGTGTCGATGTATTCCGGCGATGGCGATCCGGTCGCGGCGGGAAACGAGATCGGTGATACCTGGCTCGACCGGGACGATGGCGGCTTGTGGCGATGGAACGGCACCGCATGGGTCGATACCGGCGACAATCTGACCGGGCCACAAGGCGCGTCCGGTCAGTCAAGCACGGTCATGGAATATCTCTACAGGGACAACACGACGGAACCGCCGCCCGTTGGCTACATACAGGTCAACAGCGCCCCACCAACAACAGCGACGGAACTCTGGATCAGTGCGACGACGTCGAACGGCACGGCTGTTGCTGCATTCCTGCGCATCATCAAGGCTGCCGACCGATTGATGATTCAGGACAAGGACGTGGCTGCCCGCTGGATCGAATACGATGCGACCGCCGACGCCATCGAAGAGACCGGCGGATATTTTTCTGTTCCCGTCGCCTTTGTCGCTGTCGGTGATTCAGTCCCTCCTTGGCAGCAACAGGTCTTGTTTGCGCATCTTACTACCGGAACGCAAGGGCCACCCGGCCCGCCGGGTGCCGATGGCGTTTCGATGTATTCCGGCAATGGTGACCCTGTTAGCGCAGGGAACGAGATCGGCGACAGTTACCTCGACCGTTCCGATGGTTTCGTCTGGCAGTGGAACGGCACGGCTTGGAGCGATACCGGCCAGAGCCTGATGGGGCCGCAGGGACCACAGGGGCCGAAGGGTGATCCGGGGACCGGATTCCCAGACGCGCCGAACGACGGCAAGCTCTATGGGCGGCGCAACGGCCAATGGGTCGAGATCGTCATCCCGACGACCATCGACGACATCGGAGCATGAGCAATGAACGGCGAGAAGGTCACCGGGATCGTCGCCACCGTGGCGGACAGCATGAAGGGAAACCCCTCGTGCTTGGCCGCGATCCTGTTCGCCGCGATCTTCGCCGCGCTCGTCTATTTCAGCGGGCAGGCAAATCAGCAACGCCAGTATGAGACGTTCGACAAGCTCATGACCGCCTGCTTCGCTGACAGGAGCACCGGGCCAAGGAGAGCGCCATGAAGCTGCAGCGTGTCACGTCGGTAGATCGCACCACCATTCCGACCGCCCTACTCCCGGCCTTCAAGACTCATTGCCGGGTCGAATTCACGCGCGACGATCAATATCTGACGCAGGCGCTGGTGCGGGCCTTCGACGTCTTCGAACGACTGACCGAATTCCATGTTTTCGCCGTCGCCTACGATTGGCAGCCGGACTGGCCAGCAGGCGGGACGGAAAAAATCGAGATCCCGATGCAGCCGGTCGAGGACTTCGTCGTCACCGACGGCGAGGGAACCGATGTCTCTAGCGACTACGAGATTGTCGGTGTCGTCGGCAGCGACCAGATGGCGCGGCAATGGCTGCAGCCGGTCTCCGGTGCCTCGTGGCCGTCGTCTGGTTCGGTCATGCTCGCCCTCGGCTATTCGGTCGCCGACGACCTGCCGCCTGGCATCACCGACATCGGTTTCCGGGTCGGTGCCTTCCTCTACGAGAACCGCGAAATGGCGGCAATCACCGCCGTCGACGTCATGGCCTATGCCAACAGCTTCATCTCCGGTTACTGGGTGCCACGCGCATGACCTGCGAGACTCTCGTCATCGACCTGTCGCACCACAATCCCGAGCCCGATTGGGAGGCGCTCAAGGCTGGCGGCATTGTCGGCGTCATCATGAAGGCGAGCGAGGGCGAGACCTACGTCGATCCCACCTACCAGCCACGCAAGCAGAACGCCTTGGCGGCTGGGCTGGCGACCGCCTCCTATCATTTCTTCCATGGCAATTCCGCTGCCGAGATGGCCCACTATCTTCTGGTCGCGGATCCGGTGCGCGGCGAGCGCGTGGTGATCGACCACGAGGCGGAGGCGACGCTCGACCAGCTCATCCGGGCGGTCAGGTACATTCGCGAGACCCGCCCAGACCTGAAGGTCACGATCTACAGCGGCCACCTCATCAAGGACCAGCTTGGCGATTCCAAGAACAGTTATCTGGCGATCAACACCTCGCTGTGGATCGCCCATTACACCGAGGAGGCGCAGCCTTCATGGCCGAAAGGGACATGGCCCGCATGGTCGCTCTGGCAATATACCGATCACGCATCCATCGAAGGCTGTTCGGCTCCGGTCGACGGCAATCGCTGGAATGGTACGGAAGACAACTTGCTGCGCTGGCTCGGTCCCGCGCCGCGGCGGCTACCGCAGCCGCAGCCCCTGACGGTGTTCGTGACGATCCAGAAGCCGAAGGGCGTGGAGGTCAAGGTGATGGTCGAGGAGGTGGAGGGATGAAGGCGGGCCTGCTCAGAGACCGGGTGCGCATCGAGCGGTTCGTGACCAGCGACGACGCGCTCGGCGCGGCGAAGAAAACGTGGCAGCTGGTCGCCGAGGTGAATTGCCAGATCCTCGAAGCCGGGACGGGCCGCGACTATGGCCGTGAATATTTCGCCATGAACACCGAATTGGCCGAGGGCTCGACGCGCATCCGCGTGCGTGAAATTCCCGGCGAGAACATCGACCCGGCATGGCGGCTCGTCGATGTGGACCGGGGCGACATCTATGAGATCGTCGGCGTCCAGCCGACGGCGCAGCGCAGCGATTATTTGCTGGTCTGCAAGCATGGAGGCGCGAAGCGATGATCGAGAAGGATATCGTTGACCGGCTCGACGCGGTGCTTTCCGCAGAGGTCTATTACGGCATGCAGCCGCAGCCGCCTGACGACCGCCCAGCGCCGCTGCCGGTGGTCATCGTCAACCGCGTCGCCTCAGTCTGGCTTGGCGGCTTCTGCGGCATCGACACCGACCTCTCCACCGCTGGCATTCAGGTGGACTATTACGACGAGACCGCCGAGGGCGCGCGGCGGCTGGCCGATCAGGGCCGCGTGGCGCTGCGCGACATCGTCGCCTCGTCGGCAGGCGGCGCGCTGCTCGATTCGGAGATCTCCTACTATGACGAGGACAGCCGGGGCTGGCGCGTTCAGCAGCGCTGGGATGTGGCGGACTATTCTCCAGCGCTTTCCTGAAGATGGCTATCCGCCGGAGGGCGATGAAATGGAAGAGAAGGACATTCCGAAGGGCGCGATCCTGACGCCGCTCGCCGAGCTTCGATGGAAGAGGCAGACCAAAGGCGCTCCCATCCTGCAGCAGCGGTTCCATGTCGAGGGCGCGAAAACCGTGTTCTATCTCTGGCGCGATCTGCCGGTGGTCAAGGAGAGCGAGCCGAATTGAGCGACCGCCTGGACGAAGCGATGATTGCCGTGACGCTGTCGTTTCCGATGGCCGCTGATCGCACCCGCGCCGCGCGCATCCTCGAAAAAGCATTGTTCGAACTCGTAAACAATCCAAACGCCGAGACCGATGCGCTCGGCGCTCCGAAGCGACCGCTGCGCCTTGTCCAGAGCGCGATCAGCTGGCAGGAACTCAGGGTGGCGGTAAAGCACGTCATCCGCGAGATCGGCATCGAGGCCTTCGCGCATGCCTATGGCTCGGCCTCGCCAGACAGCCTGATCGACGTCGTCAATCGCCGGAAGGAACCGGGCGTCAAGACGCAGGTGCGCATGCTTCGGCTGGTCACGGAAAATATAGGAGCCGGGCACGGCTGACAATCAAGCTAACGGCATCAGTTATCAGAGGGGTTCACCCTCCAAAACCCAGTGTCCGAATCCTCATTGCTTTGCTCGGGCGGTATGGCGCTGGAACCTTCTCTGTCGCGATCGGGTGGTGACCGGTCGTCTGCTGCGGTAAGCCCGAATGGCCGAGATGCGGACTAAGCGGTCGTCGCCAAGCCGATTGCCGAATGACGTGTTTGGGGCGTAGCGGACTGTCCGGTTAAAGGCACCGAGAATGAGTTAGCTGCCGAGCGCTGGATACCTCTATGACGGCTTCCGACGCCCCTCGCAATCCGTTTCCTGGCTATCTGCGGCTTTCCGAAAGCAGCCGCCGCTGTCGCATCTAACTGGCGGCATGGTCGGGGCCGAAAAGAGGCCGGAGGCCTGCGGGCGGACTACCAAGTTGGCACTTGGGAGTTCGTGCTGCTTATTCGGCCGCGATTTGTTCTTCCGCATCTAGTGCCGATATGCGCTCCTTGACTTCGTCGCTGAGATAATCAGAATTGATCGTGCGCAGATATCGGAGCGCCTCTCTATCGTTCGCCTGATACTCAAGACGCCGCTTGTAGAAAGTCAGCCGTCCTTCCGCCTCTTGGATGATCTCGCCCCAGGTTTTGGCCCAGACTCGGATCTTGATAGGGTCATCGATCTCCAGCACCATGCCCCGCGGCTTGTCCTTTTGACGCGCTTCAAATTCGGCGTCTTTTGTGAAGCGATTGGCGACGGCCACGAAGTCCCATTCGACTCTCGAGTGCTTGAACCGGTCATCAAGAGCAACGGCTTTTGCGTATTTTTTGATCTGGTTGATCACGTCCTCGTTGAGGTTCTGACTCGGCCTTTTCAGTTCGATGACGAGGTGCTTTCGCTCATCGTCAGTCGCTGTTGGCACTCGGCAGGAAAGCATCAGGTCAACGATTGCTGCTTTGCCTTCTGCGTCCAAGACGGGTTCCTTCGGCGCAAGTCCTTCTCTATGTGGGCCGTCGTCGCTATCGCTGCCTAGCAACTGGATATGGCTGCGCAGGACTGCCGATAAATCCTCGTCGTCATTCATCAGGTTGAACTGCTCGCCGAAAATCCACGTCTCTCGGGCGATGATCCGGTGTAGCTGCGAGCGTTCGAGCAGTTGGCGTTTGGAGCCGGGGTCAAACACCAGAATTTGCAGGGCGCGCAAAAACTCAAGGCGGTCAGTGACAGCCTTTGCAGCGTTGATGACGGCGGTCAGCGAGGTTTTCCGAAGCAGTTCGGCCAGTTCCTCTTGCTTGCCCTTGGGCAGATCAACGACCTTCTCCAAGATGGACGGCAATGCGCCGGGGCCAGTCTCAATGGCCGCTTTGACGAGTTGTAGGATGAGCTTCTGCTGCTTCGAGGGCGCCTTCTCGAAGTCAGGGCTGTAGTCGGCCAAATTCAGCGCGACGACATCAAACACCTGCCGCTCATTGATTTCGATGGGGTCAGACGCCTTCCCCTCGTAGGGATAGATTTTAGCTTCTTTCCACTCCTGAATCTTGCCGCGGGAGCGTTCTGCTTCCCGTACACGGAAGTGCTCACGCAACTTCGCCTTCGCGGCCTCGACGAGTGCCATTGACGGCGGGTCGAGTTCGACTAGCCCTTCAGTGTTGTCGTCTGCAAGGGATTGGAAGTGCTCGGCGGTCAGATACGCGGTGAAGTCGAATCCACGGGCATGTATCCCCGGAGCCATTTCATGGAAGCTGAAACGGCCAGGAAGGCAAAGCATCAGCTTGCGCTCGACTTTCTTCTTCCATTCGATAACGTCCACCGTCGCCTTGTATTCGTGGCCGTCTTCGGTGGTCGCCATTACCTGGTAGGGCGTCACATCCCTAATGGCTTCTCGCGCGTCGATCTCCTCGCCGTCGTAAATGATGCGGAAGTGAGTGTCTTCATAGAGTTGAAGGGCGAACACATCGCGCAGCTGTTCCGCGAAGCCATCCTCAGCCCAAATCTCAAAATCGCGAACAACATTCTCAATTTCTACCGTGCAGCCGGTGTTTGCTGCTGGCACGCTGTCGGAAATCGAAAATCGTTTAAGGTCCGATTTGTCACCACTGATTGAAAACTTTTTCCCGGCATGGCGCGAAACCCATGTCACGCGATCGCCGAGCGCAAACGCTTTGAAGCGGCCTTGACCCTTTTCGCCGTGGATCGAACGGCCACCATCGGTTTTCACAGCGCGCTTTTTCCAAGAGCCGCCCAGCGACTGAAAGCACGTCTCCAACTCGTCGGCAGGAATGCCCGTGCCGTCATCGACAATTCGGATTACGCCAAGTTTGGTGAGTTGACCCTCTTCGAGTTCGACTTTTACTTCGCGCGCATCGGCATCATAAGCGTTCCAGATTAGCTCAGAAATGGCTGCAAGGGGTTTTGCGGTAGTAATCCGCTGAATGTGGTCGTTTTCAACTTTGACTTCAATTTGCTGCACGGATGGGCCTCGGGGAGCGGTCAATTCCTGAACTATTCACATGTGTGGCAAACATTTACAACTGGAAAGGGTGTCGTATTGAGACGCATAGCAGTTTGAGGGATGGAGCCCCGAACCCGAACGATCGAAATGCGGCGATTGCACCCAGTCGGTTTTACGCACTGACGTCTACGCGAGCTGTTGGAGCGAGACGAGGATGCGTTCGAGTGTCGCGACCTGTCGAGTCTGGAAGTCGGCTAGCAATCCCGGTAGTCGCAGATTGATTTTGTCCTCTCGGCCGAAGAAGAGATTCCGGTTCACGAACCGATCGAAGCGGCCGTTCGTCATGTCGGGAAAAAGAACAAACTTCTCAACTGCGACGCCATCCTTGATGTGCTCATATGCCTTCGGCATATCGTCCAGCAGACCATCGTGGATGACGTGGTTGCGGAGCGTTTCAACGAACGTCATGAACTCGCATGTCTCAAAGAGCGTACCTAATTCGTTGTTGAAGCCAACGCGTTTGCGATCACCGTATTGGAGGCTGCCGCTGGCTAGCTTCGGATAGCGGGAAAAGTCCTGCCGAAGATGCTCGGCTTCGAACGCTACCTTCACCGTGTAATCGAGCAGGCTGTGCATCCTGATAAGCATAAATCCCAGGTATGCAAAGAGCTTTGTCGTCACCGGAGACGTTGAATACCGAAGCCCATCGTCGTGTCGCATTGGCGGAAAGAAGAAGCTCTCCGTGTTGAATGTTAGATAGAATTCGCCGAGGACTTGCTCGACCTCCTTTGTACATTCTTGGATGGAGGCTACCAGGTGCTGGCAATCATACAGATAGAGGAAGCGATTGATCTCTGGGAACGCGGCAGTCTCCCGAAGGAACCGTTCGAAAAGCTCGCGTGTCAAATTCGCTTCGGAGTTATGGCCTGCGACACTCACAAACTCGGGGATCGCGTAGATGAGTTGCGAGTAGTTCACCCCCTTCATGATCGCTTGCTTGAATGCCTCGTGAAGGCGAACGCAGCAGCTCTCGATATCGTAAAGCCGACTACCTTGGGACACTCGCCACGCACCCTGCGGGTCGAAGCTAAAATAAGGCACACCGTCGCCTCGAGGCGACGTTGAAGGTATTCCATCGAGGTTTAGGCAAGCAGGGATATTTGTCGTCATCTGATCGTTCGTCGGGCGCCATGTCAGCTAATCCGTAGTCGGTGACGATATTGGTTGGCAATTGATACCTAAGCCTTCGCGCCATCGGGCTGCGGTATTCAAAGAATCGAGCTCGTCGAATGCTGGCGTTACGACTGTGGAGGGCGCCTATTGGTGACGACAGGCAAGTCTTGCGAGCAAGTATTTTCGCCTATACGTTGTGACCGCCATACTCGCTTCACATCCTCCCCGATCGCCCAATGGGCGGAATAACTAGGTGCACCGGCAGATGCCAGAGAACTTCAATTTCATCGCCTTCGGCAATCGCGACTATGTCGAGGGCGAGGTCGATCAGATTGGCATGAACCGCGGACGCATGTTCGAATACACCCCGACCGATGTTGCGAAGGGCTTGGAAGAGCTGGACTCTACATCAATCGCGTACCTGGAGAAATTGCCCACGTTCCTATGCAGCGAGATTTCTCGCGAGAAGGGCGGAGCGTCGATGGTCATTCGCTACGGCCGAATTTCCAATGTCGAGGCTGGCCGCAAGGAGGTCACGACGCGTTTCGAAACCCTGATCGATTTTGGCGAAGTGGAATTCGACAGCGTCACCCAAGCGCAGGAGCTCTTCGCAGCCGACGGGTTTCAACTCTACCGGACACATTGGGCGGTTCGAAAAGGAGATATCCAGCAGATTTTGGATGGATTGGTCGCGCGGAAACCCGAGCTCGCCGACGACTTAGAGGACTTGAACGGCGTCGGAATGGATGCGGCAAACGTGCAACCTCCACCGCAGAAGAAGAATATCGTCGGCACGGCGGATAGCGTCGAAGCCTTCTTAAAAATCCTTCAAGAGTTGCCAGCAAGGGATAACGTGGAAACATTCTATCGTGGCCACGAGAACGCGATCTTCGAACTCACGCCATCGCTTCTTCGGAAATGGCCGGACGGGGGATGGCAATTTATGCCGAATGAGGACCGTCTCTGCAAGGAGCTACTCATCGCGCATTACGACGAGTTCCACGGCGATCAATATTGCTTCGACCGACTTGTCCGCATGCAGCATTATGGGCTTCCGACGCGATTGCTCGACATCTCGAGCAATCCGCTGGTGGCATTGTTCTTCGCTTGCTATTGTCCGCCGCAGCTCATGGGTGTCGAAGGAGAAGTCATCATTTTCCGCATCTCAAGCGATGCTGTGAAATACTACGATTCAGATACCGTGAGCTGCATCGCCAATCTCTCAAATCTCACCTACCCGCAGAAAAACGAAATCGACCTTACGCAGGATGTTGAGACATTCAACGAGACCGGGGTGGCTGGAAAGTTGCTGCACCACATCAAGTCGGAGAAAGGCTTCTTCGAACCGAAGATCGTTCCGGACGATCTGGGTTCGATCGTATGCGTGAAGGCGAAACGTACGAACACCAGGATCAAGTCTCAGGCAGGAGCCTTTCTTCTTTTTGGCCATGAAGCCACACTGCCGGAGTTTGGCCAGGAAGGCATAGAGATCGCGCGCATAACGGTTATCGGGAAACAGCACATTCTCGACCAGTTAGATGCGATCAATATTAATGCCACCTCAGTGTATCCAAGCATCGATCAGACAGCCGTCCACCTACGGGAGCGCTATCGTCAGCCTGCGGCGGTCGAGTAATCCAATGCAGTCGATGCAGACGGAACCCCGTCGTCCATCGCTCATTGGCTTATTGGGATCACAAGGAATGCTAATCGTCGAGCATATTGCGGATATGCGTCCTTGGTCGTACGGAGATTTGCGCTTGGTAGCGCGCCTTGCGCGTCCTGCCGAACTCGCGCTGGCGGTGCGCGGGTTCAAGCGTCAGACCGGTTGGTCGAGCCGCCGACGGCATTGGTGCGATGACCGCTATGGACGCAAATGCACAGCGGTCGTTTGCGAAGCGTGGCGGGCATGACTGGACCGGGCTCAATCGAGCCATTCCCGGTCCTCGTCCCCTACGGCCGCAAGGGGTCGGCACCGGAAATCCCGGTCGGAGTCGACAAGCGGCACTTCTGAGATCATTCCGAGACGTAGTGATTGTGGCGGTACGGCTGGCCCGCGTGGTGACCAGTCGTGTCAACGACCAAAGATGGTCGCACTGAATACCGATTTGCCTTAGATCAAGCGTCCCCCCTTGAAACCGTAAATTTTTCACAGTCAAATTCGCATCCGGCATAGGAATATTTTTTTGGGCGCTCCTCCTTTCACGAAAGGGACCGCCCCATGACCAAATTCACCGCACAGGGAACCGAGGTCTACCTGCAGAAATACGCGACCCCCGCCCCCACCGGCTACTCGGTGACCAACATCACCAATGCCAAGCCTGCGGTCGTCACCGTCGCCTCTGCCGACATTACCAACTTCACCGAGGGCCAGCTGGTCACCATCTCCGGCTCCTCCTCGGGGCTCGACGGCAAGACCTTCCCGATCTCGTCGGTCGGCACGCCCGCCGACACCTTCACGCTCGACGGCTCTGACCTTTCCGGCAACACGACGACGGTCACCACCGGCAAGGCGACGCCGATCTCGGCAGACGACCTTCTGCGCTTCTGCCTGTCGTCATGGGAATGGGAGGTCGAGGCGGCAGACGCCATCGATGTCACCACCTTCTGCGGCTCGGAGTCGCTCGCTGGCACGCCGCAACCGGGCAACATCTCCATCGAGGGCTTCACCGACCTCGACGTCGCCGCCCAGACCGAATGGCGCAGCGCCGTGTTCGACGGCCAGCGCCGGGTGATGGAGATCGTGCTTCCCGGCGACCGCGGCGAGATCATCATGCCGGTCACCATCTCCGGCTACACGCTGACGATGGAGACCAACGAGGCGGTCTCGTTCTCGGGCGAAGCCGTGGTCAACGAAGTGCCGCTGTTCATCGTCAGCTGAGAGGCTCGCCATGGGAACGCTCGACAGGCTCATGGCGCGGCGCTCGGTGGTCGTGCCGATCAGGATCGAACCGACCGAAGGCGAGCCGATCACCTTCGACGTCGAACTGCGCGATCCGCCGCTCATGGACACCATGCAGCTCAATCTGGCGCAGGAGAAAGGCACGATCACCGCGCAGGAATACGGGCTCAGGATGCTCGCCGCCTTCCTCTGGATCGATGGCGAGCGGGTCAAATGGGAGAAGCTCCAGGCACTCGGCTCGTCGGTCTGCTTCGCGCTGGCGACGCAATGCCAGCCTGCCATGAACCGGCTGCTCGGCATCGACGAGGACGGAGACCAGCCCAAGGCGAAAAAAAAAGGAAAGGCCGTCGCCGCTGACAATGGCGGTGTTCGGCCTGGCGCTGAAGCTCGGCATGACGGTCGAGCAGCTGACGGCGAGCATGACATGGCACGAGCTTAGGGGCTGGAGCGCCTACTTCGAAGCGGTCGCCGAGGACGAGCGCAGGGCGTCGAGGCGCAAGAGCATTCAGGCGTCCGGCGAGGAAGTCGATCTCGCCACCGCCAGCGATCAGGACATCGCCGCCATATTCGGGGCGAAAATCGCAACGAGGCACTGATGCTGAAGATCAAGGTCAACTCCGACGAAATCGTCGCGGCGCTCGAGCGCGATACCAAATATCTCGCCGAGAAGGAGATGCGCGGCGTGGTGGCCGAAGCCGCCAACGTCATCCGCGACGACGCGATCCAGAACGCCATCGAGGTCGGCTACTCGGCCAAGGGGCCGCACCGGATGCCGTCCGGCAGGGTCTATGTCCGCAAGGGTCTGATCCCGCAGGGCATCTACGCGTTCGTCGAAGCCAACAAGGGCACCATCACCAGCGCCAAGATCGCCTTCAATCCGAAGAATGCCGGTGGTGCCTGGTACGCCCGCATCCTCGAGTTCGGCTCGCGCTTCATGTCGCCGGTCCCGTTCTTCCTGCGGGCGTTGCCGGAGAAGCGCGCACAGGCATTGGCAGCGGCGCAGAAGCGGCTCTCCGAGGCCGTGGGCCGCATGCTGCATTGAGGGCGGACGATGGCCAACAAGCTTGAAATCAACGTCGAAGCCGACACCGCCGACGCGCAAAAGGGGATCAAGGATCTCGAAAAGGACATCGAGGCGCTGGGCAAGGCCTCTGCCGAGAGTAGCGATGTCGCGGCGAAGCAGGCCTCGCTCTGGGGCGACAGTCTCGCCTCGGTCAAGGACAAGCTGCCGACGCCTGCCGATGCGAAGGGCATCGAGGCCATCGGCGACGCCACGCTCACCGCTTCGAAATCGACCGCCATCATCGAGACGCGCATGCAGCGGCTCGGGCGCACCATGGCCAACGTTGGCAGGACGCTCGCCGCCGGTTTCACGCGCGCCTTCGCCGGTCTCGGGCGCATCGCGCTTTCCGCCGGCCGGATGATCGGAACGGCGCTCATTACCGGCCTGTCGCTCACCGCCGTCGGAGCCATCGTGGCGCTCGGCCTGACGATCTACCAGCAGTTCCGCAAGATCCTCGACAAGGTGACCGGCGCGGCGGAAGCGGCGGCGGAGACGATGCGCAGCGCATTTGCCGCTGGTCTGGAGGTGAGCCAGCTCAGAGCCTACGAGGGTCTCGGCGAGGCGCTCGGTCTGTCGGCAGAGGCGGCAAGCGACATGGCTGCGGCCATCGGGCCGCTGCAGGAAAAGCTGAAGGCGGGCGGCGAGGATGCGGCGCAGCTGGCCGAGGCGATCCGGCTGTTGGGCGGTGACCTTTCGCAGCTGGATCCGACCAAGGCCGAGTCGATGGCGCGGCTGCTGGCATCGATTCAGGAGAGCTACAAGCTGCTTGAACCGTTGCAGCAGCAGCAGCTCCTGCAGAAGCTGTTCGAAGGCGCGGACATGGCGACGCTGGCGGCGATCGATCAGGCGCTCGAAGGCGCGGCGATCAACGTCAACGACCTCGCCGTCGCCATCGAGAAATACAAACGGGCGGCGGAAGAAAGCGACAAGTGGAACTCGGCCATGGCCACCGCGTGGGGCAATCTCACGACGGCGGCGGGCAATCTCTACGACGCATGGCTTCAATTGACCGGCCTCGGCACCGCCTTCGAACAGGCGACAGCCGCGCTCCCTGCCATGGTCAACACGCTGGCGCAGCACATCAACAAGGTCGCCGAGATCGTTCGCAACCTGCCGAAGATCATCTCTGACGCGGCTGCCGAGACCGTCGCTGCCTTCAAGGCGATGTTCGATCAGCTCGTCGCCGCAGCCATCGCCGGATGGAACGCCGTCTGGAACGCCGCGCTGGGGGCGATCAAAACCGGCATCGAGAAGGTGAAGTCGGCGATCCAGTCCTTCGTCGACTGGTTCGATCAGGCGATGCAGCGCATGCGCGCCGCGTCGGCTGGCGAGGCGATAGGCGGCATGGTTCCAGGACAGCAGCGCCAGTCGGTGCCGGTGCCGTTCTCGGGCGGCGGCGCGTTCATGCGATCAGCGGGTGCGCTTGCCACCTCGCCCTACTCGCCGTTTGCCGGTCGCGCCGCGCCGAGGGCGGCGAACGACAACGGCACGCGCGGCGGTCTCGTCGCCACCATGGACGCCGTGCTGTTCCGCTGGAAGGAATACTCCAAGGAGGTCGAGAAGGCGGCGGCGACCACCGAGCGGGCCGGACAGACGATCAAGACCTCGATGGAAAAGGCATCGGTTGGCACCGACAAGCTGGCGTCCACCGCCGAAGCGGCGAACGACAATCTGTCGGAGATGGACCAGACCGCGCAAGAAATGGACAGCGCGTTCGCCTCGTGGGCCGAGAGCGCCGCCATGGGTTTCTTGGACGCCGCCATGGCGGGCGAGGACTTCCGCGACGTGCTGGCCGACATCCTCAAGGATCTGGCCAAGCTCGTGCTGCAGCAATACGTGCTGAAGCCGCTGTTCGGCGGGCTCTTCCCCGGCGCCTTTAACGCGACCGCGCCTGCAGGCCTCAATGCAAACGCCGACACACCATCCTCGGGGATGATCAGAGCGCCGTCGGCTGCCGAGGTCTCCGGCCTCGCCAACATCGCCGGACAGCAGCAGGCGCAGATCGGCGGCTCCACCACGATCAACAATCAGGTCGGCGACATCAGGATCGACATGGCGACCGGACAGGTGGCGGCGACCACCGAGGACGGCAAGCGGCTCGGCCAGCAGATCGAAAAGGCCGTCCAGGCGATCCTCATCAAGGAATCGAAACCCGGCGGCATCTTGAGGCAGGTGGCGTGATGGCGTTCGACGGGACCGACAAGGAATGGTGCGCGGCGCTCCCGGCGCAGTCGATGACGTCGAGACGTCTGAGGACCGCACAGTTCGGCGACGGCTATGCCCAGCGCATTCTCGACGGCATCAACAGCATCGAGCGGCGCTTCAGCCTACGCTTCGAGATGAAGACCTCGACGGTCATCAACGCCATGACCGCCTACCTCGAAGCACAGCGCGGCAACGCCTTTCCGTTCAGGGATCAGGCGACCGGCGTCGCCTATCAGGTCTGGTGCGACGACTGGACGGTCGATTGGCAGCGGGCGCGCTTCGGCGTGAACGGGCTTAGAACCGAGCTGCGCGGCACGCTGTCGGTGGAATTCACTCTGGCCTACGGAGTGACGGCATGACGGTCTCGCGCGACGACGTCCAGCAGCTGGCCCCTCTCGAAATGGTCGAGATGTTCGTCTGGGACGACCGCCCGATTGGCGGCACCACGGTGTTTCGCTGGCATCCCGGCACCACCGAAACCGGCAATCCGATCACCTGGCAGGGCGTCACCTACGAGCCGTTTCCGATTGAGATCGAGGGCCTCGAAGTGTCGGCGGCGGGCAAGCTGCCGCGCCCGACGGTCAGAGCCGCCAATACCGGCGGCGTGCTCGGTGCCTATCTCCGCTCGATGTCGGACGCGCTGAATGCCAAGGTCACGCGCAAGCGAGTGTTCGGCAAATACCTCGATGCCGTGAACTTTCCCGGCGGCAATCCCTATGCCAACCCCAACGCCGGTTTCCCCGACGAGATTTTCTATGTCGCCAAGAAGCTCTCCGAAAACCCGATCTTCGTCGAGATCGAACTGGCGGTGCGCTTCGACGTCGATGGCGTGCTGCTGCCGCGCAGGCAGGTCCTCGCCGACATCTGCCAGTGGGCCTACCGCTCCGCCGAGTGCTCCTATGCGGGGCCGCCGGTCGAGGACGTCTACGGCAATCCCACCACCGATCCCGCCAAGGACCAGTGCCGCAAGACGCTCGACGCCTGCCGCGCCCGCTTCGGCGCGAAGGGCGTGCTCAGAACCTCGGCCTTCCCGGCGTCGCTGCTGATGAGGACATGAGCCATGGCCTGGGCGGCGGCAGACACGATCATCAAGGCGGCGCTGAAGCACGCCGAGGCCTGCCAGCCGCTCGAGTCCTGCGGCGTCGTCTCCGGCGGCGAATTCATCCCCATCGATAACGGCGCGACGCAGTTCGACACCTTCGTGATGGACATGAAGGCCTATCTCAAGATCGAGAAGAAGGCGGGCGTCGAGGCCATCGTCCACAGCCACGTCTACGGCCCGCCGCTTCCGTCGGACGCCGACCGCGCCATGTGCGAGGCGACGCGCAAACCTTGGCTGATCGTCTCGTGGCCGCTCGGCACCTATGGCGTCATCGAGCCCTCGGGCTGGCGCGCACCGCTCGTCGGCAGGAAATGGGCATGGGGCACGCACGACTGCTTCGGGCTCATCCGCGACGGCATCAAGGACTATGCCGGGATCGACATCCCCGACTTCGACCGGCAATGGCTGTGGTGGGAACGCGGACAGGACATCATCACCCGCCAGTTCAAGAAGGCCGGTTTCGTCGAGGTCACCGACCGCTGGCAGCATTGCGACGTCATCGGCATGCAGATCTGGCCGAGCGAGGTGGTCAACCATCTCGGCCTGTTCCTGCATCCCGACCTGATCCTGCACCAGATGCTCGGACGGCTTTCGGTGCGCGAGGTCTATGGTGGGCTCCACCAGCTCGCCACCGTGCTGCACCTGCGCCACCAGACGCTGATCGACCATCCGCCCGCGCTGCCGCCGGATTATCAGCCGTGGGGAGACCCGCCCCATGCGCGATGATCTCGTCACCATCCGCTTGCATGGCGCGCTCGCCGAGAAATACGGCGGCGAGCATGCGTTCGCGATCTCGACGCCGCGCGAGGCGATCAATGCGCTCGACGTCAACTATCCGGGTTTCCGCCGCGACTTCCTGAAGATCAGCCACTATGCGCTGTTCGTCGATGGCGACTGGCGCGAGGAGGACAGCTGCCCCGACGTCGCCAACGCGCCCATCGGCAGGGAGATCGACTTCTGCCCGGTGATCGAGGGCCGCGCCTTCGCACCCATCGTCGCGGCGCTGGGCTGGGTCGGCATCACCGGCACGGCGGCGACGGTCCTGGCTGGCGTCATTTCCGTCGGTCTGCTGCTCGGTGTGTCGATGTTGCTGTCGCCGAAGCCGAAGCAGGACACCGCGCGTGAGTCGGCGAAAAACGAGAACTACATCTTCACCGGCCCGGAGAACGTCACCGAGCAGGGCGTGCCGGTGCCGCTCGTTTATGGACGCTGCTTCGTCGGCTCGGTGGTCGTCTCGGCTGGCCTCGAAGTGGCGGAGGGCACCGGCACGGACAGCGGCAACAGCTGGGTCTGGAACAAGGTGGCGCAACCGGCGAGCCTGCATGAAATGGCGCTCGACGATCCTGCCGTGGTGCGCGAGGCGATGCGCCAGACGCCGCCAGAGCCCCAGCCTGAGAAAATCCCGTCAGGCCGTTCGCCGAAATGGATCCCGGAGAACGCCTGATGGACGCCACGGTCATTCCATTCATCGGCGGACAGGGTGGCGGCGGCAAACGCGGTCGCGGCTCCGGCGGCGGCTCGGAAGCGCCGAACTCGCTGCACTCGAAGCAGATCGCCCGCCTCGTCGACCTGCTCTCAGAAGGACCGATTGTCGGCCCGGTCGATGGGGCCAAGTCGGTCTACTTCGACGGCGTCCCGGTGCTCTCCGACGACGGCACGCCGAACTTCGAGAACTGGTCCATCGCTGGCAATGCAGGCTGGCCCGACCAGCCGCTCTTGACCGGCTTCGCCGCGCAGCAGTCCGAGACGCAGGTATCGCTGCAGGTCAAAAAGGATTCGCCGATCACCCGGACGATCACCGACTCCGACGTCGACCGCTGCCGGGTCACCGTTTCGGTGCCGTCGCTGCAGGTGCAAAGCATGTCGACCGGCGACATCAAGGGCACCTCGCTCGTCTGGCGCATCTACCTGCAATCGAACGGCGGCGGCTATGCGCTGGTGACCGAGAACACCATCTCCGGCAAGACCAACACCGAATATCAGCGCTCGCTCACCTTTCCGCTGGTCGGCGATCCGCCATGGGACATCCGCGTCGAGCGCGTCACCGCCGACTCGACGACCAACAACGTCCAGAACGATCTCTATTGGTCCTCCTACACCGAGATCATCGACGACCGGGTGAACTACACGCTCTCGTCGGTGATCGGCGTCACCATCGACGCCGAGCAGTTCGACCGGATCCCGAGGCGCACCTACGACATCAAGGGGCTCATCATTCAGGTGCCCTCGAATTACGATCCCGAGACCCGCGCCTATACCGGCGTCTGGGACGGCACCTTCAAGCTCGCCTGGACGGACAATCCGGCATGGGTGTTTTACGACATCGTCGTCAACGACCGCTATGGCCTCGGCCAGTTCGTCCAGCCTGCCGACGTCGACAAATGGACGCTCTACAAGATCGCGCAATGGTGCGACCAGCAGGTGCCGAACGGCTCAGGCGGGCAGGAGCCGCGCTTTACCTGCAACGCGGTGATCGCGACCCAGCAGGAGGCCTACGACCTCTTGTCGTCGATCGCCTCGATCTTTCGCGGCTGGGCCTTCTGGGCGGGCGGGCAGATGGTGGCGGTGGCTGACATGCCAGCCGACCCGGTGTTCGACTACACCAATGCCAACGTCATCGACGGTGCCTTCACCTACCACGGCGCTGACATCCGCTCGCGCCACAACATGGTGGCGGTCAGGTGGAACGACCCGGCCAATCTCGGCGAGCCGCGCATTACGATGGTCGAGGACGTCCAGGCGATCTCGAAATTCGGCATCCAGAAGACCGACCTGATCGCCGTCGGCTGCACGTCCGAGGGACAGGCGGTGCGCTCCGGGCGCTGGCTGATCTATTCCGACACCTACGAGGGCGAGACCGTCGAATTCGTGGCTGGCCTCGATGCGGCATGGGCGCGCCCCGGCGACAAGGCGCGGGTGGCCGATGTCAACGTCGGCGGCGAGCGCCGCGGCGGACGCCTGAAGGCGGCAACCACGACGCAGCTGACGCTCGACGCCCCGGTAACGCTCGCCAGTGGCCGCACCTATTTCGCCTCATGCGTCGTCGGCGACGGCGTGATCGAAACGCGGCAGGTCTCGACCGCCGCCTCGACCACCTCGGTCATCACCGTCGCGCCTGCGTTCTCGGCAGCCCCGCTGCCAGATTCGATCTGGATCCTCGCGTCCAGCGATCTGGAGCCGACGCTCTGGCGCATCGTCGATGCGCGCGAGAGCGAACCGGGCCGTTACGAGATGAACGCGGTCAGGCACTTCACCGACAAATGGGATTACGTCGAGAAGAATATCCCGCTGTCGAAGCCGGACATTTCCAACATCCGCGGCATTCCAGGTATCACCGGCCTGAATGCCAAGGATTACCTGATCGCGCTGTCGGCGATCTCGGTCGGCGTCCGCATGCTGATATCCTGGACGAGCAAGGCCCCCTCCTTCGACGTCGCCTGGCGTCCGCTGAACGGCAACTGGATCCGGGCGCGTGTCGACCAGACAGCACACGACGTCGAGGCGACCGAGGGCACATACGAGATCTGGGTGACGCCGATCAACGTGCTCGGCAGGCGCGGCAAGACCTCGAAGATCACCTACGAGGTGATCGGGCGCTCGGCACCGCCTGCGGATCCCAAAAACCTGCGCATCCAGATCGTCGACAAGGTGGCGCTGTTCCAGTGGGCACCAGCCACCGACCTCGACGTCGTCATCGGCGGCTCCTTCGAGATGCGCTATTCGCCACGCACCAGCGGCGTGTCCTGGACGTCATCGAACAAGGTGCTGACCTCGATCCCCGGCACCGCCACCACCGCCGAGCTGCCCTATCGCTCCGGCACCTATCTTCTGAAGGCGCGGGACATCAGCGGCATCTATTCGGTCAACGCCGCCGTCATCACGACCACGGTGCCGACCGATTACAAGAACTTCATCCGCATCTGCGAAAGCCCGAACTGGACCGGCAGCAAGGTCAACTGCCAGATCAAGACGCCGCAGCAATGGCTGATCATCACCGACGAGACCGCAGGCCTCGGCGAATATAGCTTCACCAACCAGATCGACATGGGCGGCGTGTTCCCGGTGATCCTCACCGTCGACATGCTCGCCTTCCCCTACTACGAGAGCGATGTGTTCATCGACGAGCGCCCCGGCCTCGTCGACGACTGGCAGAACTGGGATTCGGCTATCGATGACGGCGACGGCCTAGTAACCATTCAGGTGCGTCAGACCGACAACGATCCGGCCTCCGGCACCGCCGTCTGGTCGGATTGGCGGCAGTTCATCTCCGGGGAATATTACGGGCGCGGTTTCCAGTTTCAGGCACAGCTTGCCGCGCCGGAAGGACAGAACGTCGCCGTCGAGGAGCTTTGCATCCTCGCCGACGTTTCGGCCAAGGTCGATCAGGGTGCGGACGTCGCGTGGGTGCCGAACAAGATGCGCATCAATTTCGCGGTCAAATTCAAATACATCCCGTCGATCTCGGTCGCCATTCAGGACGGCATCGTCGGCGATTACTTCGTCATCTCCAACAAGAGCATCACCGGCTTCGACCTCGAACTGAAAAAAACCGGGGACACGATCATCACTGCGGCGCGCACCTTCGACTGGAGTGCGCAAGGCTACTGAGGAGAAACAGCCATGGCACAACACGATCAGGTCATCGACAACGGCCCCGGCCTTGCCGTCAGGACCGACATCAACGCCGCGCTGGCGGCGCTGTTTTCCTCGAACTCCGGGGCGGTCGAGCCGTCGGTCAAGGTCGCTGGCCAGCTCTGGTTCAACACCTCGACCGGCAAGCTGCAGATGCGCAACGCCGCCAATACGGCCTGGTCATCGCTGACGGGCGAGCTGGGCGGCACGATTACCGTGACGTCGCCGATCACCTTTTCCGGCGCGTCGGCTGGTGCCACGACGCCGTTGATCGAGGTGCGCGACAGCGTCACGACGACCGGCGCGACCGGCAATGCGGTGTTCTCGGTTAACAAGCAGAACAGCGCGACCGAGGCGCTGATCTTCGGCAACGACGGCAACGGCGCGGCGTTGATCGGCGGCAACAACGTGGCAATGCGCTTCGGCAATTGGGTGAGTGGCGTCTTTACCGAGCGGATGAACATGACCGGGGCCGGGGTTTTTACGTTTGGTGGCACGCAGCAGGTCATTGTCGGTGGCACCTACGGCATGGAGATCGTCGGCAGCAGTCCAAACATCAAACTCACCGACAACTCGGCGAGCGCCTATGACTTCTGGATGCACGTCGATGGACAGAATTTTTACGTCCTAGTGGATCGTACTGCATCGGGTACATGGGATACGCCGCATCCGTTGACGCTTGAGGGTGATACGAACAGGGGCTTTTTGTTCGGTAGCGAAATCTATACGACCGGCAATCTGTCTGTGTCACAGGCATCAACCGGGAACACTGTGGCGCAACGCGATCCGAGCGGCGACCTTCATTGCCGACTGTTCCGCTCGGAATATACCGGCACCGGCAGCGCAATTGCCTGTTTCATGACGCAATCCGCCATCGGCGGCGTCGGCACGAACAACTATATCCGACCATCGACGCCATCAGAGGCAGCCGCAGCGCTGAACGGGCTTGTGGCTCCGCCGGTCTATACCGGCTCATCGGCGACCAATACGGTATTCCCCGTTGGAACGACGATCGGCATGATCGATACCGGCGCCTCTCCGGCGCTCGGCACGTCAATGGTGCCGTGTCTCGATACCGTAAACAACTGGCGCTATGTCAATTCCGCCGAAAGCGGGGCCGGAACAGCGCTTGCCGGAACATGGCGCAACCGAGGCCGCACCGATGGCGGGCAAGGTTGGTATGTAGCGCAAAGGGTAGCTTGAGGAGACGCATCATGGGCGAAGCAGAAACCTTGCCGAATGAACCGGCCCCCGACGTGGCGGAAATCCGCAAGGCTTACGATTACGGCGCTTATTACGGGCTTGTCATCGTTGCATTCGGCTCGACGGAGGAAGAACCTTATGTGCTCTATCCCGACGATCCTTATGGCTTGGCACCCGGTTTGCGTGCGCAACTGGAGCGCATGGTCGCCGAAGGCGAGATCGTGATCGAGCCGCCGCCGCCAGTGGCGCAGCCGCAATCGCAGTAGGCGGCTTCAACCGGTCGTGCTTTGGAATGCGATGCAGGATTTGTCTGTAAGCGCAATCACAGTAGCGTGAGTGCAAATTAACCGGATGGTGAGTTTCAGCTTTTCTTAAGCCCCTAGAAAACAAGCGGAAGCTGGAGACCCCACTCCGAATTTCTGGGGGTTTTCAGAGTTGAGCCGGTGAGTTTTTGCTGCTTGTTCCCCGAAAGATTTGCTGGTTAAACCTTTTTTCCAGCGAGGTATGTGAAAAGGATCGAGCGCAGCACGCGCTACCCTCTGTTTCATGTTGCAACACCCTCGCTTTCGCCGCCGGGTGGCCTTGCGCATTCGGCGGCGGGCCGCCTGGAAAACGCCCACACGCGCGTTTTTCCAACCGTGCCGCCCTATCCACCAGCCAACCTTGGAATTCGCGCGTGTGCGCCTCTATCGGCGGGGGCGCTGATCGGCCTGATCACGGCGGCAAGTCGAAAATCGTCGCGTCGTCCGCCCGCTCTCTTAACCCCTTGAATGACGGATGCCGGAGCTTTCCATCCTGCGTCCAGGCACGATACTCCGTCTCCGCCACAAGCACGGGACGGGTAAACACGGCGCCCTTGCGCTTGAGCGTCACGGCCGGCTGTTCAGTCACGATCGTGTCGAGCAGTTCACGCAGTTTCCTGGATTCCAGACGGGTCCAGCCCGTACCGCAGCCGCCGACATAGGCGAGGCCCTCGCCCTTGCGTGCCGCCAGCAGCAGCCTTCCGATCGCACCGGGCAAGGTCGACGGTTCATAGCCGACGATCACAAAGCTGTCGCGGCGCGTGCAAGCTATCTTCTGCCACCAGTCACCCCGGCCGCTGCGATATGGCTTCTCCCGGTGCTTGGCGATGATGCCTTCGAGGCCATGCGCGCAGGCGGCGCGGAGGAAGTCTTCCCCGTCTGTCTCCGCCTCCTCAGAAAATCGGATAGCGCCCTCGCGTCCGGAGACGAGCGGTTGCAGCAGCCGCCGTCGCTCACGCTGCGGCAGCCGGCGCAGGTCGCGGCCATCGAGATAAAGGAGGTCGAAGCAGTAGAGGATGATCGCGCCAGCCTCGTAGGCGGCCGGTCGGCGGCCGAGGGCGCGCTGGAGCATGCCGAAGTCGGATCGGCCCTTGTCGTCGAGGACGACGGCCTCGCCGTCGAGGATGGCCGTCTTCACAGCAAGACGCCGCGCATCGTCGGCGATCGAAGGGAAGCGCTCGGTCCAGTCGTAGCCCCCGCGCGTGATGATCCGGACCCTGCCCGGCTCGATGTGTACGGCCAGCCGGTAACCATCCCATTTCACCTCGAAGGCCCAGTCCGGCCCCGTCGGTGGCTTGTCTACGAGCGACGCAAGACAGGGATCGACACGCGCCGGCATCGGATCTGATGGCGGTCCGTCGGTCGGCTTTTTCGCGGCTGTTCTGGCCATGCGCCATTAACGCACAGATCCCCGAGATCGTCGCATTGACTTTTAGGCGGATGAGAACATATCAGAAACACCGACGGCGCTGTGCGGTCGCGCCTCCAGGACATGCGGGACATCGATAACCTCGATTCGAGGAGGAAGCACGCATGCCGGAAGAACCCAAACCCAAATACCAATGGCGGCAGACCTGGCCGGATGCCCCGAAACACTTTTCCGGGTACGACGGCAGCCGCCATATCGCACACATCCACTGGTACCACATGGGGTGGTGGAACTGGTACATGACCTGGAACTGGGCAAAAAACGCCAACAAGTGGATGCGACCGAACGGTCAGGCAGATTCCGCAAGGGCGGCGGCGCTCGAGGCGGAGGCATGCTACGATGCCATCCTCAGGTGCGAATGGCCGGGCATGGTGCCAGAGGATCTGCAGTGCATGCTCGATAACGAGGAATGGATCCGGACCAGGCCTTGAGCCCGCCTACCTTATCCGCACCACGACTGCTTGAAGCCAAGCCAACGGTGCGCAAGCCCCTCGTCGACGAGCTGTGCCCCGAGCGATCGGCCGCCTCGGTAGACGTCGCGCAGCTTCCGACCGTATTTGTCCTCATCGCGCAGGCCTGCCTTGAGACCGAAGGCGCCGGCGTTCAGAAGCGATTGAAGGCGGATCTTGGCCTGCTCGCCTAGCGCCTTCTCCTCTGCGCAACGCGGCTCGCTGATCTCCGGCGTATCGATGTCCGAGATCCGGTACTTGATGCCGTCGAGCCAGAACGTATCACCGTCCACGACGCACGTTATCCGCGCGCCCGCTGCGCATATGGGGAAGGATGCGGAAATGGTGTCTTCCGGCGGCACGGTTGCCCAGCCGTAGGCTCCACCGATCACGATGCCAGCGAGAGGCAGGATAAATACCCACGGGGACGGTCCCCGACGATTGAAGCGCGCCGTGCGCCGCGTCGCGCGCGGATTTCCTGCCCCCTTGGGAGGCAGGTCCCGACCAAACACGGAATTGACGGCGAGCGCAGCGCAAAGTAGCACGCCGCCTATGACCAGCGCGATGGGCGAGCGACTTCCGCCCCAACTTCCACCTCCCCATCGCCTACGGCGACCACGCGCCTTGGCGTCATTTGGAAGCAGAAGCAGAAGTGGGCCGAGCATCAAAGCGCGGCGACTTAACTGGGAAGGCACGTCGCGCATCTGGTCCCCTCAAACCCAACTGCACAGAACCCCTCTTTTGTATCGAAGCACAAAGAAGACGGTGAGTCGAGTAGAGGAAGAGCTGCGCGCGTGAGTTGCGACGCGGCATCAGCCGGAACCCTCACGCACGGCTGACCTCATTTCAAGAAAAAACGAAAAAGGCCCGCCGAGTCGAGGCGGGCCAGAAGGGCTGGAAAGATGCCCCGAAAAGGCGTGCCCAAAATAGTTTTGGGCGCATTTTGGGCACAGGGGCAAAAAACGTAGCAAAAACAAAGACATTGGTGGGCCCGGAGGGACTCGAACCCCCAACCAAGCGGTTATGAGCCGCCGGCTCTAACCATTGAGCTACAGGCCCGTGCCGGTCATCTGCCGGTGACCGCGAACCAATGGTAATTCGCGGGTCGCAATGGCTCTAGCGGAAAACCTTTTTGACGACAAGCCATTGCCGCAATGCCTACACAATCGATAAGCAAGAGTTCGGCATAAAACAACCGGAGAGAAATAACCATGCTTTCTACACGCATTGCCCGCACGGTTCATGTCGCTGCCATGGCCGCTGTTTTTGCCGGCGCTTTTGCGGCCGCCGCAGTGGCGGCTGAGGGCGACGGCACAAAGAGCGGTGGCAACGGGCGTCCCGAGGGGGTCCGGGGCCGGCAGGCGCTGATCAAGGTCTCCGGTGAGGGCCGCGCAACCGCAGCACCCGACATGGCGATCGTGCAATTGAGCGTCGTCAAGGATGCCAAGAGCGCGCGTGAGGCGCTCGACGCCAACAACAAGGCGATGGCAGATGTGCTCTCGGCACTCAAGCAGGGCGGCATTGCCGAGCGCGACCTGCAGACCAGCGGCTTCGCCATCAACCCGCAATACCACTACCCGCAGGGCACCGACGGCAGCAACCGGCCGCCGGAACTCATCGGCTATCAGGTCGTCAACGGCGTCACAGTGCGCGTGCGCGATCTGAGTAATCTCGGCGAGGTCCTCGACAAATCCGTGACCCTCGGCATCAACCAGGGCGGCGGCATCGAATTCACCAAGGACAAGCCCGACGAAGTCATCACCGAGGCCCGCAAGGCGGCGGTCGCCGACGCGATCGTCAAGGCGAAGGTCCTGGCGGAAGCTGCCGGCGTCTCGCTCGGCCGGCTGATCGAGATTTCGGAACAAGCCCCCCGCCCGGAACCGGTTCCGATGGTGCGCACGATGGCCAAGGAATTCGCCGCCGATGCCGTTCCGATTGCGACCGGCGAAAATGCCTACAACGTCACCGTCAACGTGACTTTCGCCATCGAGCAGTGATGCGTTACTGCATGGTTCCCTAAATCGAAATCGATTTAGGGAATGCAGCAATTCAAAGTGCTACGGCGACCCTTGCGCGTCCAATTGGACGCGTGGCGCTCGAGGCCCGGCGCGGAGCAGGACACCCCGTCATAGACAAAGCCCCGGCGAATTGCATCGCGCGGGGCGTTTCGCAACCCTCACGGTTTCCGTGAGTGCACATTTCCGCCAACCGGGGAAGACGGTGCAAAAATCCGTCAGCTTACCAGCGGCCGATCACCGGGCATCCGCGCACATTCGCGAAGTAGATTGTCTCGCGGTAACCATGGCGGCGGCCCTCGACGATAACCTTGCGCCGCGCGACATTGGCGACATGGGCCCGGCGTAGACCGAGATCACGTGCCTTTTCAACGGCAAGCCACCGCTCACAACGGCCGCGGCGCCCGCCGTCCCAGCGGGGGCGATCCCGGCGCCAGTCGCGGTCGTAGTAGTCGCGGTCGTAGTCACCGTAGTAGTCACCGTAGTAGTCACGGTACTGGACATCGACGGCGCGCGGCGAGCCGAACTGGAATATCACCGAGTCAGCGGAAGCCGTGGTGGCTGCACTCGCAAGACCGGTCAGCCCGATGACGGCAGCAACCGCGGCATTTACGAGGAATTTTCTCATGGCATTTCTCCGGCGTAGCGAAGGATTCAAAACTGGCGATTACCGCTCTCAACGATTGAGCCAACTATAGTCCGGATAAACTGAACGCTACCGGAACCCTCCGTTCATGTGCTGTTCAGGTTAACGAACCCGTATGGATGAAACGCGCAGCAAAGCGATTCGTTCGCTTCCGGCCACGCCCGCTTCGGGGTGATCCAAAGAGAAAAACACGCGAACGTTCAGTGTGTTACGCGACGGACGGCTCAGCCTGCCAGTTCCCGCTCGAAAAAGCGGAGATTGCGATAGTGGCTGAGGCGCGTGATGACGCCATCCTCGATTTCGAAGATAAAAACGCTCGCAATGGCGTAGACTTGGCCCGAGGCCTCGGGGAAGCCCGGCATGGTCTTGCGATAGGTGCCGCGTGCGGTCATGTCGGCGGCGACCCGCTGCCCGAAGGCATCATGCATCAGCACGATATCGCTGAATGTCTCGTCGAAATGGCTGAGATAGTTCGCCATCCAGCTCCTCAGCGGACCGACGCCCACGGTTCGCTGGCCAGTCAGCGAATCAAGCGCGACGTCCTCGTCGACGAGGCGGGAAAGCGCATCGAAATCGCGGCCGTTGACGGCCTCGATGAAACGGCTGGCGATGGTCTGCGCGTCTGGCATCGTCTTTCCCCGCAACTGTGTGGTCACCTACTGTACCGCAGATTAGGCGGCCGGAGCAGAACTCAGTTGCGCGCCGATCACGCGCCAATGTGCAGGACCACTTCGCGCCGGTGCGGGCGATCGCGATGTTCGAACAGATAGAGCCCCTGCCAGGTGCCGAGCATCATGCGGGCACCGCTTACCGGGATGCCGAGCGAGACCTGCGTGAGCGCCGCCTTGATATGCGCCGGCATATCGTCCGGTCCTTCCTGCGTGTGGACGATCCAGCGCATCGACGGATCGGAGGATGGCGGCACCAGGCGACCGAAGAACTCGCTGAGATCACGTTTCACATCCGGGTCGGCGTTTTCCTGGATAAGCAAGGATGCGGACGTGTGACGGACGAACACGGTGAGAAGTCCCTCCGCGACGCCTGTTTGCCGCACGAAATCGACGGCGGCATCGGTGAACTCGTAGAGTCCCTGGCCACGGGTGGCGATAGTGATGACAGTCTGCGGCATTGCGGCTCTTCCCCGTGCGGCGAACACATCCTTCAATGGAATAAACTTAGGAAAAATATCCAAGAGTTCAAAAATTCGGCGCCTGCCCCACGCGGGAAGAGCAAGTGAAAGGGCCGACCTTGCCTGCCGGCGAAGCGCGGCCCCCCGGCCGCTATAGCTCTAAGAACGGTTCGAAGCCTCCATAGATCAACCGCTTGCCGTCGAAGATGGACTTCCACTCGTCACCCTGCAGCCGCGGATCGGACATGACCTTGGCCACGATCGCATCGCGATCCTGGCGCGACGCGTAGGCGACCCAGGAGAAAACGACTGTCTCGTCGTCCTTTGCTTGCACCGCACGCGGAAAGGACGTCAGTTCTCCGTAGGGTACGTCATCTGCGAGGCACTCGACGTAGTTGAGCGCACCATGTTCCTTCCAAACCTCGCCCGCCCGGCGTGCGAGCGCCTTGTAGTCCTCGACCTTCGCCTTCGGCACCGCGACGAGAAAACCATCAACATAGGACATGTTCATCTCCTCCTGTTTCGCTGGACAGGCAAAGGACGACCGAAGCGGAAAGGTTCCGACAGCCGATGATGATTTTTCATCATCTTTGCCCGACAGCGACCAAGCGAAGCTCGATTACTATTGGGACCGGTTGAACGAGGCGGCTCGGCGCAACAATGCGGAGCAGAGCGCTCTCGGCTACGACCCGCAGCCGCGCAGTTGCTGCGCGTAGAGCGCCGCGATCCCGGAGGCGCGCTTTGCGCCTGTCTGCGCTGTTTGGCTCCAGTTTCCGCGCGCGTAGCCGCCATGGCCGTGATAGTAGGCAATGTAGAGCCGATAGGGGTCGTTGAGCGCGATGCCGTTCTGCTGATGGCTTTGATTGTGATACCAGGCGATGAAGCGGATCGCGTCGGCGAAATCCGTCCGGCGCGCCGTCCAGCGTCCGGTTTCGGCCTGGTAACGCGCCCAGGTGCCGTCGAGCGCCTGCGAATATCCATAGGCAGAGGAGACACGCGTCCAGGGAATGAAGCCGAAGAGCTTTGTGCGCGGCGGCCTTGCATTGTGCCGGAAACCGGACTCCGTATAGATCGTCGCCATCAGCACCGGAACGGGCACGCCGTATTCGCGCTCCGCCGCATAGGCAGCCCGGCGCCAATTGTTGAAAAGACCATCTCGCTGCTCGAAAACCGCGCAGGCGTTCCGGGTGTCCTTCGGCACCGTTCCGCAGCCGGCCAGCAACAGGAGGACGACGACAAAAACGCAACGCATCGCGGAACCTCTCGTTTGCGAGAGATTGATAAAGCGTAAATCTTAAGGATCGGTTTTGAGGCGAAGTTGAATGACCGCCAGAATGCCAGCCATCCTGCCGTTTCTCGTCATGCTTGCCGGCGTGATCTCTTCAGGGATGACACGGCCCGCTAGCGCGCAGGACCTTTACGTGAGCGACGCGATCGTCACGGGCACCGGCGAGGAGAACCGGGAAATCGGATTTCGCGAATGCCTGAGCGAAGTCTTGGTCAAGGTCTCGGGCAATCAGCGTGTGCTTGAAGCACCGGCGCTCGCGCCGCTCCTTGAACGTGCCGGCAGCTTCGTCGCGTCCTTTGCCTATCGCGATCGGCTGGAGGGTATCCCGATCCACGACGAACAGGGCACGCACGACCGGCCGCATGACCTGACCTGTCGTTACGATCCGGCAACGATAAACCGGCTGCTTGACACGCTCGGAAGCAGGCCCTGGCCGCAGCCGCGCCGAAGGATTGCAGTCCTTTTCGCCGTCCACGACCAGAAGCGCAGCTTCATGTTGACGAGCGATGGCGACGAGAGCCCCTATATGGCCGAGTCGCTCGCCGCCGCGACCGTACCTCTGGCGCTTGAAGCAAGGCTGCCGGAGCGGGAAACGCTTGCCCAGGAAAAGCTCGGCCTCGACGTCTTATCGAGCGAACGGGCGGCGCAGTTGGAACGGCTGGCAAAGAAGATCGGCGGCGATGCCGTGCTCGCCGGTACGATTTCTTGGAGCGACGAGGCGCTCGGCTGGATTGCCGATTGGCAACTGGATCGCGCCGGGAAGACGCACCGATGGCAAATCCGCGGCGTCAGCTTCGACGACGCCTTTCGCAACGCGGTCCGCGGCGCAGCGCAGATCCTGTCGGGCAACGGCGCGCCTTGATGCAGTTCACCCTCCCACGCGTCGATGGCATGTCAGTCAGCCGCAAGATGGAAGTCACCGCCCCGTCGAAATCATCTCACTGTCTCGTTGAAACAGTGAGATGATCTAACTCTTCGAAACGAAGTAACCTAAAGCGCGTCGCGTTCAAACGTATTCACGCGACGCGCTTTAGATCTTTGTTTTTGCGCATGTCGTTGCCCCAAAACCGCTGCACACTTTTGGGCGACATGCATTAGCCGAGCGTGCCGATCAGTTCGCGGTAGGCGGCCTCCGGAAATGCCTTCAATGTGCGGGTGCGCACATTGCCATAGGTGCCGAGAGTTAGCGCAAAGCGAGCGGCGACCGCGTCGTCGGGCGCTTCACAGATTGCGACCATGTCGTATTCGCCCATTGTGAGATAGAATTCCTTGAAGGAGCCGCCCATTTCGGAGAGCACCTTCTTGGCCGCATCCAGCCGTTTCGGGGACTCGCGCACGGTCTTGATACCTTGATCGGTCCAATTGAGAAGCACGACATAAGTGGTCATCTCACACCTCCCCACAGAACATCCCGCCCTCGAATGAAAGCGTCCAAGATGCTCTGATTCAATAAAGGGCTAGAGCGCTTCTCACGGGTGCAAGTACCGGCGCTCTAAGGCACGGTGGACGCCTGCGGTGCAACTACTTCTCTCGCACTGCAACCAGTGCCCCCCTTTCGCTGCAAGCTGCGAAGTATAATCCTGCGGTCCGAGCCGAACAAGTTCAGCGGTCTCGCATCGCCCCACAGAGTCACGCGGCGGCCGACACAAAAAGCCGGGCGCTGGCGCCCGGCTTCTATGGCTTTCACTGAAAGAGTATGGCTGTACTCAGCTGTCCAAGAACGAGCGCAGCTTGCGCGAACGGCTCGGATGCTTGAGCTTTCTCAACGCCTTCGCTTCGATCTGGCGGATACGTTCGCGGGTAACCGAGAACTGCTGGCCCACCTCTTCGAGCGTGTGGTCCGTGTTCATGCCGATGCCAAAGCGCATGCGCAGCACACGCTCTTCGCGCGGCGTCAGCGAAGCGAGAACGCGGGTCGTCGTTTCACGCAGGTTCGCCTGGATGGCGGCGTCGATCGGCAAGAGTGCGTTCTTGTCCTCGATGAAATCGCCGAGGTGTGAATCTTCCTCGTCACCGACCGGCGTTTCGAGCGAGATCGGCTCCTTGGCAATCTTCAGCACCTTGCGCACCTTCTCGAGCGGCATGGCGAGCTTTTCGGCCAGTTCCTCCGGCGTTGGCTCGCGACCGATCTCATGCAGCATCTGGCGCGAGGTACGGACGATCTTGTTGATCGTCTCGATCATGTGCACCGGAATGCGGATCGTGCGGGCCTGGTCGGCGATCGAACGGGTGATCGCCTGCCGGATCCACCAGGTGGCATAGGTCGAGAACTTGTAGCCGCGGCGGTATTCGAACTTATCGACCGCCTTCATCAGACCGATGTTGCCTTCCTGGATGAGATCCAGGAACTGCAGGCCGCGGTTCGTGTACTTCTTGGCGATCGAAATGACGAGACGCAGGTTGGCCTCGACCATTTCCTTCTTGGCGATGCGCGCTTCGCGCTCGCCCTTCTGGACCATGGAAACGATGCGGCGGAACTCGGCGATGGAAATGCCGGTTTCGGTCGCGAGATTCTGAATCTCCTGGCGGATATCCCGGATCGTCTGGTTCTCAGCCTTGGCAAACTCCTTCCAGCCCTTGCCGGCGAGATTGCTGATCGACTTCATCCAGTTCGGGTCGAGCTCGGCGCCCGAATACTGTTCCAGGAACGAGTCGCGCTTGACGCCGTAGGATTCGGCAAGGCGCAGCAGCCGGCCTTCATTCTGCATCAGACGCTTCGAAATGTCGTAAAGCTGCTCGACCAGCGCATCGATGCGGTTCTGGTTGAGCGACAGCGACTTAACCGCCTTGATCAGCTCGTCCTTCAGCTCCTTGTAGCGACGCTCCTGCGCCGGCGAGAGCGTGCCGGTCGCAGCAAGGCGTGCTTCCACCTGCTGGTCCTGCAGCTTGCGGAGCTTCTTGTAGGTCTCGGCGATGATGTCGAGCGTTTCCATCACCTGCGGGCGCAGTTCCGCTTCCATCGCGGCGAGCGAGAGGTTCGATTCATCATCGTCCTCCTCTTCTTCCTCGGGCGGCTGGCCATCGCCGCCGACATTGGTGATGTCGTCGTCATTGGCAGCGGCTGCGCGCGTCTTGCGCACCTTTTCCTTCTCTTCGGCGGCCTTGCGGTCAGCCTCGATCTTTTCCGGGCTCTGGAACTGCGGAGCAGCCTTCGCCTCGGGACCGGAATAGGTCGTTTCGAGATCGATGATCTCGCGCAGAAGCGTCTGACCTTCGTTCAGTTCGTCGCGCCAGATGATCAGGGCCTGGAAGGTAAGCGGGCTCTCACAGAGACCGGCAATCATCGTCTCGCGGCCGGCTTCGATGCGCTTGGCGATCGCAATTTCGCCTTCGCGGGAGAGAAGCTCGACCGAACCCATCTCGCGCAGATACATGCGCACCGGATCGTCGGTGCGATCGGTCGGTTCCTTCTTCTTGCCGGTCGCCAGCGCCGTGCCGCCAGAGGTGGTGAGTTCACCGCCCTCGCCGTCGCCATCGTCGCCGCCGTCTTCGTCGTCGCCGCCACCGGCAGCTTCCTCGGCTTCTTCATCTTCGATGACATTGATGCCCATGTCGGAGAGCATGGCCATCGTGTCTTCGATCTGTTCAGAGGTGACTTCCTCAGACGGCAGGACCGAGTTCAGTTCGTCCATCGTCACGTAGCCGCGCTTCTTGGCGGCCTTGATCATCTTCTTGACAGCGTCGTCCGAAAGGTCGAGAAGCGGGCCGTCCGGAGCGCCTTCGCGTTCAACGTCTGCTTCTTCGTTTTCTTTGACTTTTGTTGCCATTTAATCGTCGCTTTCCTTGTCGCAACCAGCGTGCGCCTAGTGCCAATGCCGTTTCGTGGTTCGGGCGCCGCGCACCCGCAACCGAATCATTTCCCCTGACGTAACGGGATGATGTTTAATTCCTGATTAACCACGACAGCGATCGCGGTTGAGCGGGCAAGCTTCGACAGCCTTGCCACTGAAACGTCTCAGGCATGATTTTCCTATCCGCCGTACCGTGTCGCCATTTCTGCTTGAAATGGTGATTCCCAGAATTTTTGATCCCGTCAAGCATTTCCGGTGAAAAACCGCGTAAATCGGCAAAAAACGCTTCTCCGCGGGTTTTTGCGCTGTTTATCAGCTTTCGCTCAAGATGTAGGAGCGGTCAAAAAAAAGACAAGGGTGGCGCCGGTTTTCCGAGACTGAGATCAGGAAGGCGGCCGCTGGAGCAACCAGCGACCCGTCTTGACGCGAGTTCGAGACTCAAGTTCGATCCTGCAGATCGACCGTCCATGGGTGCCCTACCGCGGGCTCGCGATCTCTACCAGTCCATCACGACCTTGCCGGAATTGCCCGACCGCATCGCCTCGAATCCCTCGCGAAAATCGTCGATGCCGATCCGGTGGGTGATGACCGGCGAGAGGTCCAGTCCGCCCTGGACAAAAGCGATCATCTTGTACCACGTCTCGAACATTTCGCGGCCGTAGATGCCTTTCAGGTTGAGCATCTTGAAGATGACCTTGTTCCAGTCGATCTCGAAGCCGGCCGGCGCGATGCCGAGTATGGCGATCTTGCCGCCGTTGTTCATCTTGTCGATCATGTCGCGGAATGCCGGCGCCGCACCCGACATTTCGAGACCGACGTCGAAGCCCTCGGTCATGCCGATCGAACGCATCACGTCAGCGAGATTTTCCTTGGACGCATCGACGACATAGTCGATGCCGACCTTGCGGGCGAGTTCGAGGCGCGTGGGGTTGATGTCTGTAATCACCACCTTGCGCGCGCCCGAGCGCTTGGCAACGAGCGCGCCCATGATGCCGATCGGTCCCGCCCCGGTGACGAGCACGTCCTCGCCGACGAGATCGAAAGAAAGCGCCGTATGAACGGCATTGCCGAAGGGATCGAAGATGGCAGCGATCTCATCCGGCACATCGTCGGGGATCGACACGACATTATATTCCGGGATGCAGACGAACTCGCCGAAGGAACCCGGACGATTGACGCCGACGCCAAGGGTGTTGCGGCAGAGATGCCCCCTGCCCGCCCGGCAATTGCGGCATTTGCCGCAGACGATGTGGCCTTCGCCGGAAACGCGTTCACCCACATGATACTTGGTGACGGCGGAGCCGACTTCCGCGATTTCGCCCATGAACTCATGGCCGACGACCATCGGCACGGGGATCGTCTTTTGCGCCCACTGGTCCCAGTTCCAGATGTGAACGTCGGTACCGCAGATCGCCGACTTCTTCACCCGGATCAAAACATCGTTGGGCCCCACTTCCGGCACCGGAACCCGCTCCATCCAGAGCCCGACTTCCGGCTTCGTCTTGACCAGCGCCTTCATCATGTTCGTCATTGAAAGATCCTCACTCCTCCGATCATTTGCCCCACACCCTAGCTCTCTCCCCGCCCGCGGGGAGAGGGGACACCGTGGTGCCTAGTGGCGACCAATCCACCACAATCGCTCCACTGGGGCGGGGGTCGCCCTTAGCGTCACGGCCCGCCCAATCTCCTCCTCCCGCCGGCGGGGAGAGGGTTAGGGTGAGGGGCAAACCTTTCAAATCACGCCCAGTTCGCGAGCGACCTCTTCGAAGACTGCGATCGCGCGCCGGACGTCCTGCTCGCTGTGGGCGGCCGACATCTGGGTGCGGATGCGCGCCTGCCCCCGCGGCACCACCGGGAAGGAGAAGCCGATGACATAGACGCCCTTCTCGAGCATTCGGGCGGCCATCTCCTGGGCGAGCGCGGCGTCACCGAGCATGACGGGAATGATCGGATGCCCTTCGCCGGCAAGCGTGAAGCCGAGCTTCGACATTTCGGCGCGGAACAGCGCGGCGTTCGCATAAAGCCGTTCGCGCAGCTCATCGCCGTTCTCGATCAGGTCGAAGACCTTGAGCGAAGCGGCGGCGATGACGGGCGCCAGCGTGTTGGAGAAAAGATAGGGACGCGACCGCTGCCGCAGCCACTCGACGACTTCGGCCTTGGCCGACGTGTAGCCGCCCGAGGCGCCGCCGAGCGCCTTGCCGAGCGTGCCCGTGATGATATCGATCCTGCCCTCGACGCCGCAATGCTCGGCGGAGCCGCGGCCGTGCTTGCCGACAAAACCGACCGCATGGCTGTCGTCGACCATGACCATCGCGTCGTATTTCTCGGCAAGATCGCACACACCCTGAAGGTTGGCGATGATGCCGTCCATCGAGAAGACGCCGTCGGTGGCGATCAGCTTGAAGCGGCTGCCTTCGGCCTTCTTCAATTCCTCCTCAAGCGCCGCCATGTCGTTGTTGGCGTAACGAAAGCGCTTCGCCTTGGAGAGCCGCACACCGTCGATGATCGAAGCATGGTTCAACGCATCCGAGATGACGGCGTCTTCCTCTCCGAGCAATGTCTCGAACAGCCCGCCATTGGCGTCGAAACAGGAGGAATAAAGAATCGTATCCTCCATTCCGAGGAAAGAGGAGATGCGCGCTTCGAGCTGCTTGTGCTCTTCCTGCGTGCCGCAGATGAAGCGCACAGACGCCATGCCGTAGCCGTAGCGATCGAGCGCCTTCTTGCCGGCCTCGGCAAGCTCTTCGTTATCCGCGAGGCCGAGATAGTTGTTGGCGCAGAAGTTCAGCACGCGATCGCCGGACGCCACCTCGATTTCACCCGCCTGCTTCGAGGTGATGACTCGCTCCGATTTGTAGAGGCCGGCCGATTTCAGGCCTTCGAGTTCGGAACGAAGATGGGACAGAAAGGCTGAGGTCATGGCTGGCCACTCGCTGTAAGAAGGACGTTTCAAGCCAAGGCACCGCGCCTTTCGCACACGCTGCGGTCACCCTCGCTCCTGGATCTGCGCACCGGCTCTCACGAAGGTCTATTTTCGAACTTCGGAACGCTAGACGACTAGCACGACGGTCCGTCTCTTGCAGCAATTTCCAGCGCCTCGCGAAGGCCAGTACCAAGGGAATCGTGAAAACGACAGGGGCTTTCGCGCGCGGCGGCGCCTGCGGATACTTTCTGTCTCCAGGACCCCTTCACGCGACATTTTCATTCGCGAGGTGCAGAGCGGTCCATGGCGCGGGCTGGAGGCTGCCTACCCGTCGAGATAGCCGTCGATTACGGCCAGGAATGCCTCGCCGTAGCGCTCGCGCTTGCTGTCGCCGATCCCGGGAATGTCGAGAAGGTCGTCGAAATCGCGCGGACGCTGCTTGGCGAGCGCGATCAAGGTGGTGTCCGGGAAGACGACATAGGGCGGGACGTTCAGTTCCCTGGCGATCGAGAACCGCTCGGCGCGCAGGCGCTCGAAAAGCTCGAGATCGGAGCCGGCGAGATCGGCTTTCTCGCGCCGAGCGCCGGACTTCGCCGTCCGGGCGGCCTTGCCGGAGGTCGGCCTGTCCTTGCGGAAGAACACCTGGCGCTCGCGTTTGAAGACGGCGCGCGCCTCCGGCTCGAGTTGGAGCGCCCCGAAGGCGGAATGATCAACCCGGACGAGGCCGGCCGAGAGCAACTGCCGAAACACCGATTGCCACATGCGCGCCGGCAGGTCCTTGCCGGCACCGAAGACCGGCATAGCGACATGGCCAAAGCGTTCGGTTTTCTCGTTGACCGTGCCCACAAGCACATCGATCACGTGGCCGGCGCCGAAGCGCTCGCCGGTCCTGTAGACGGCGGCAAGCGCCTTGATCGCGGCTTCCGTACCGTCCCAGGTCTCGACCGGCTTCAGGCAGGTGTCGCAATTGCCGCAGCCGCCCGGATGCGCCTCACCGAAATGCGCAAGGATCGCCTGTCGTCGGCAACCTGCTGTCTCGCAGACCGCAAGCAGCGCATTGAGCTTCGCCCGCTCGATGCGCTTGATCTCCTCCGCGGCGCCGCCTTCGTCGATCATCCTGCGACGCTGGTTGACATCGGCCGTGCCGTAGGCCATCCAGACCTCGGAAGGCAGCCCGTCACGACCCGCACGGCCGGTCTCCTGGTAATAGGCCTCAACCGAGCCCGGCAGATCGAGATGGGCGACGTAGCGGACATCCGGCTTGTCGATTCCCATGCCGAACGCGACGGTCGCAACGAGGCAAAGATCCTCCTCCTTCAGGAAGGCGTCCTGATGGGCGTCGCGCAGGCTGCGATCCATGCCGGCATGATAGGGAAGCGCGCGCACGCCTTGCGCGTTCAGCCATTCCGCCGTGTCCTCGACCTTGGCGCGCGACAGGCAATAGACGATACCGCTCGATCCCTTGAAGCGGGAGAGAAAGCGAAGAAGCTGCTGACGCGGCTGATCACGCTCCACGATCTCGTAGGCAATGTTCGGCCGATCGAAGCTGGTCGTGAAGACCTTCGCTTCGGTAAGCGCCAACCGCTCGATGATGTCGTCGCGCGTATGTGGATCCGCCGTGGCCGTGAGCCCGATGCGCGGCACGCCGGGAAAGCGCGACGCGAGGCAATCCAGGCCGCGATATTCAGGCCGGAAATCATGCCCCCACTGCGAGACGCAATGCGCCTCGTCGATCGCGAACAGCGCAATCTCGACATCGCCGATCATCTCGGCGAAACCGTCGGTGACGGCACGCTCCGGCGTGACATAGAGCAGGTCGAGCGCGTCCGCCGCAAGCGCACGGCGAACCGCGATCGCCTCGTCGCGCGTCAGTGAGGAATTGAGCGCAGCGGCGCGAATGCCGAGCTGCTTCAGCGCCTCGACCTGATCGCGCATCAGGGCAATCAATGGAGAGACGACGATGCCAACGCCCTTTCGGCAAAGCGCCGGGATCTGGAAGCAGAGCGATTTGCCCGCCCCCGTCGGGAAGAGCACCACCGCATCGCCGCCTGCTATCACATGTTCGACGACGTCCTGCTGCTGACCGCGGAACGCGGAATAGCCATAGACGCGTTTCAGGACATCGAGGGGATTGGCAACGCCTTCGCTTTCGACCAGGCGCGCGCCGGAAGCATTGTCGTTGTGGGGCATGGAATCGCTTTCGTCGGGCGCCTGAGTATGGGGTTTGGGCAGGTGGGATGTAAACCTGTTAAAGACTCGCAAAAGGGGGAGCATCGGCGCGCTGCGCAGCTGACGCCCCTTCCCCGCCCTCTCCCCGCAAGCGAGGCGAGGGTACATCGCATCCGTGGCTCGCGTCGTGCACCAACTGCAAGAAGCCTTGCCTAGCGGGCGCGGCATTCCCCTTCTCCCCGCCTGCGGAGAGAAAGTGCCGGCAGGCGGATGAGGGGCAGCCCATGCGACCACGCTACCGCGCAGCCGGACCCTTCACCCTTCCCGAAAGCACGCCGAAGCCTTCGATGATGGCTTCCTGGTTCTCGAGCCGAGTCACTTCGAGCTGGACCTCCTGGAGCGTCCTGAGCAGCTGTGGCACGACATCGAGGTCTCCCTCCTCTGTGGCGTGGGCCAGTTCACGCTCCAGTTCGCGCCGCTGCCAATGGAGAGCTTTGCTGCGCCTGTGGAGGGCAAGCGCCTGAAGATAACCTTCGCGCGCATCCTCGGGTGCCGCGGCAACCGTCGCGGTCCACAGACGAGCATAGCGGACCTGCTGATCGAGTGCCGCAATCAGGGCGCCGAAACCCTCTGCTTCCAATTGCTCGATGAGGATCTCCCGCGTCAGCCGGGGTCCGCTTGCTGCCGCTGCGTTCAGAACCGTCGCCCAGCAGCGCTGCAGGTCGCGGTGGTCGAACTCGATCGTCGAGATCTCGTCGTACTCGTCGAAGAGCAATTGCGGATGATTGACGATGGTGAGTGCCAGCACGCTCTCGCGCAACAGCGGCACCGCCTGTTGGCCGCTGACGAGGGAAGAGCGCGCCAGGCGGTCCGAGATTGCGGTCGGGCCGGCGGCAATATTCCGGGCGCCTGAGGCGCCGCGCGGGCCGCCACCCTGGCGCCCGCCTCGCTCGAACGGCCGCCGTTCATTCCTGAATGGCGCACTGCCCTGCAGAAAGGCATTGAGGCGGTCGCGCATGTCCTGGCCATAGTGGCGGCGCACGCTTTCGTCGGCGATGACGGACGTCACCTGCCTCAGCCGCGCTTCGAGTTCGGCGCGTTTTTCCGGCGTGTCGAATGCGCCGCCCTGAACTTCGCGCAGCCACACCATTTCAGCGAGCGAGCGCGCATTACCGAGCACCTTGTCGAAAGGTTCGCGCCCGTCATGGCGGACGAGATCGTCCGGGTCCTTGCCGTCGGGAAGCATGGCGAAGCGGACCGATCGTCCGGGCTTCAAGTGGGGAAGCGCCAGATCGACCGCGCGGTTGGCGGCGCGGATGCCCGCCCCGTCGCCATCGAAGCAGAGCACCGGCAGCGGCGTCATCTTCCAGAGAAGATCGAGCTGGTTTTCCGTGAGTGCGGTTCCAAGCGGCGCCACGGCATTCTCGATGCCGGCCTGATGGAGGGCGATCACGTCCATGTAGCCTTCGACGGCGATGATCGTGCCCGCCCCATCGGCGCCCTGCGAAGCCCGCCGAGCGCGCGCGAAATTGAAGAGCACGTTGCCCTTGTGGAAGAGCTCCGTCTCATTCGAATTCAGATATTTGGCCGGCGCGTCAGGCGACATGGCGCGGCCGCCGAAGGCGATCACCTTCTCGCGCGCCGAAAGGATTGGAAACATGATGCGGTCGCGGAAACGGTCGTAGGAGACCGGCACGTCAGGCCCATGCACGACAAGACCGCAAGCTTCGATCTGCTCCTTGCCGACGCCCTTGCCGGCGAGAAATTCCTTCAGCGCGTTGCGGCTGTCGGGCGCAAAGCCCAACCGGAACGTCTCGATCGTGCGCCCGGTCAGCCCCCGCTCGCGCAGATAGGCCCGCGCCTTGGCGCCGTTCGCCGTCTGAAGCTGGTCCTGGAAGAACTGCGTCGCCATTTCCATGACGTCGAGCAGGCTGGTCCGTTCTTTCTCGCGCCGCTCGGCCTGCGGATCGGGCTGCGGCATGGCGACGCCGGCCATGTCGGCAATCTGCTGCACCGCTTCAGGGAAGCTCAAGCCTTCCAGGTCCGTCAGGAAGCGGAAGTGGTCGCCGGAAACGCCGCAGCCGAAGCAATGATAGCGGCCCTTGCGGTCCTCGCAATGGAAGCTCGGCGACTTTTCGCCGTGAAAGGGGCAACAGGCCCAGTAGTCGCCGCGGGAAACATTGGTCTTGCGCCGATCCCAGGTGACGCGCTTGCCGACCACGTCCGAAATCGGAACGCGATCGCGTATCTCGTCGAGGAAGGACTGTGAAAAGCGCATGGATAGCCGATACCCCTAGCAGGCCTCCCATACAAGCAGTATGGGCTGGCGAAGTCGTAGCCACGACCCGCGGTGCCCGCAATTCACAGGGTAGATACCGCGCGCCGAAGCTCGCAGACGAAGCCGGTCGGCTGGGAGGCGACACGCCCGCTGCAAAGCGGGCGCGCGGACTTACTTCAGCAGTTCCTTGACGAGACCGGAGGCCTTGGCGAAGTCCATCTGGCCAGGATAGCGCTCCTTCAGCGCGTTCATGCACTTGCCCATGTCGCGAAGGCCGTGGGCGCCCGTCTCCTGGATGATGGCGGCACAGGCCTGCTTCACCTTTTCCTCGGAAAGCTGTTCGGGCAGGAACTGGTTGATGACGGCAATTTCCTGGCGTTCCTGCTCAGCGAGCTCGGGGCGGCCACCCTCGTCGTAAATGCGGGCGGATTCTTCGCGCTGTTTGATCATCTTGGCGAGGATCTGCATGATCTCGTCGTCGCCGACCGGATCCTTGCCCTGGCCGCGATTGGCAATGTCGCGGTCCTTGATCGCCGCCTGGATCAGCCGGACGGTCGAAATGCGCCGTGCGTCCTTGGCTTTGAGGGCTTCTTTCAATGCGTTCGCGAGTTGGTCGCGCATGTCCTTACTCCATGTCGAAGCCGGCCCGCGGAGCTCATGCCCGCAACCGGTTCGATTACGTCGTTGTTGTCGTCGTCTTAAACCAGTGCGGCAGGTGCAATCAAACGGATTACGCAACCAATTGAATTATAAGGAAGGTTATTTCCTTGCAATTCATGGCTGCCGGTTGACCCGGCTAAAGCCTTTCGCTATTTTCCGGCACCTGCACGAACATCGGCATGAACCTTCTCTCGCGGGGTTTCCGCGCGCCATGCCGCATGGAATTTGAAATGGCGCTGAACCGACCGGCTTTCAAGCCTCGCCTTCGGCCGCAACGGGATAGGAACGATGACCGCGACACCCGCATGGACAACCCAGAAACCCACCGCCCTTCTCGTTCTGGCTGATGGCACGGTGATCGAAGGCAAGGGCATCGGCGCGACCGGCAAGGTTCAGGCCGAAGTCTGTTTCAACACGGCGCTGACCGGATACCAGGAGATCCTGACGGACCCCTCCTATCTCGGCCAGATCGTCACCTTCACCTTCCCGCATATCGGCAACATCGGCACCAATGACGAGGATATCGAGGACCTGACGCCCGCCGCCCGCCACGGGGCCGTCGGCGTCATCTTCAAGGCCGACATCAGCGAGCCCTCCAACTACCGCGCTGCCAAGCACCTCGATGCCTGGCTGAAGGCGCGCGGCATCATCGGCCTTTGCGGCATCGACACGCGCGCGCTGACTGCCTGGATCCGCGAAAACGGCATGCCGAACGCTGTCATCGCCCACGACCCCGCCGGCGTCTTCGACATCGATCAGCTGAAGGCCGAGGCCAAGGCCTGGAGCGGTCTTGAAGGCCTCGACCTCGCCAAGGTCGCCACCTCCGGTCAGTCGTCCCGCTGGAATGAAAAGCCCTGGGTGTGGAACAAGGGCTATTCGACGCTCGGCGAAACCGACGCCGCCTATCACGTCGTGGCCCTCGATTACGGCGTCAAGCGCAACATCCTGCGGCTCTTCGCCGGTCTCAACTGCCGGGTCACGGTCGTCCCCGCACAGACCAGCGCAGAAGAGGTTCTGGCACTGCAACCGGACGGCATCTTTCTCTCCAACGGCCCTGGCGACCCGGCCGCAACCGGCGAATATGCCGTTCCGGTGATCCAGGATCTCCTGAAGACCGACATTCCGGTCTTCGGCATCTGCCTCGGCCACCAGATGCTGGCGCTAGCACTCGGCGCCAAGACCGAGAAGATGCACCAGGGGCACCACGGCGCCAACCATCCGGTCAAGGATCACACCACCGGCAAGGTCGAGATCGTCTCGATGAACCACGGCTTCGCGGTCGACTCGAAGTCGCTGCCGGGAGGCATTGAAGAGACTCACATTTCGCTCTTCGACGGCACCAATTGCGGCCTGCGCGTCAACGGCAAGCCGGTCTTCTCGGTCCAGCACCATCCGGAAGCCTCGCCTGGCCCGCAGGACAGCCATTATCTCTTCCGCCGCTTCCTCAATCTCATCCGTGAGAAGAAGGGCGAACCGGCGCTCGCCGAGCGTTGAGAAGCACGACCCGCTTCCTCAAAGGCCCGCTCGCTGCGGGCCTTTTGCTTTCCCGCTGGCGGTTTGCCGATCAGGCTTCGCCAAGGCGTGCGGCGATGAAATCGACGGTGGCACGCACGGACGGCAACTGTCCGCGCCGATGCGGCATCAGGATCGTCGTTGTCACACGCCCCGCGGTCCAGTGGGGCAGCACGCGGACGAGCGCGCCGCATGCGATCTCATTGCGGCAAAGCTTGCCAGGCAAGGCGGTTATGCCGAGCCCTGCCACCGCGGCCTCGCGCAGGACATGCGATTCATCCGCCACGAACCGAGGCTTGGACGACACTCTGACAATCGTTCCATCCGGATGCTCCAACGTCCAGCTCTCCGATGTCAGCGATGTCAGCAAGCCCTCGTGATGTTCTAAATCTTCGGGATGCTCAGGCACATTGCGCTTATCGAGATAGGCCGGCGACGCTACCAGCCAACTGGCCTCCAAAGCGACGCGGCGCTGCACGAGGCCGGAATCCGGGAGCGGCGCAAAGTGGTCGCGCACGGCGATGTCGAAGCCTTCCTGAATGAGATCGACGAACCGGTCGGTCGCATGCACCACAAGGCGGATCCTCGGGAAAGCGATCGCCAGCCGTGGCAATAGCGGCGCGAGTGAGAGTTGCGCCGTCGGAACGGATGCGGTGATTCTGACAGTGCCGCTTGGCTCGGCTAGCCTCCCCTTGACCACACTCTCGGCTGCTTCCGCTTCGATGAGCATCGCCGCCGCGTGACGGTAGAAATCCTCCCCCGTCTCGGTCACTGCGAAGCGGCGCGACGTTCGGTTGATGAGCCGAACGCCCAACGCCCTTTCGAGTTCTGCCACACGTTTGCTGAGCGTCGACTTCGGGACGTTGAGCGTGCGTGCGGCCGCGGCGAAGCCCCCGTGATCCACGACGTGGACGAAGAGCATGAAGTCATTGAGGTTCGCCATTTAGTCGGATCCATCGTCCACATCTGCAGATGATAAGTCCACAGTAGCCCGGCTAGCGCAAGCTCGTCCACAAATGCATCTCTTCCTCATCCCTTATTGGAACCGAAGAGGAAGACATCATGACCATCTACGAAGGTAAGAAAGCCGTTGTGATCGGCGGCACCCATGGCATGGGGCTGGCGACCGTCGCCCGTCTGGTCGATGGCGGCGCGGAAGTGCTGCTGACCGGGAACAACGAGGCTAACCTCGCAAAAGTGAGGGAGAAGTTCGCCACGCGCGTCCACACGCTGCGCTCCGACATCGCCGACCTCAATGACATCGCAGCTCTCGGTGCCGCGGTTGGTCAGAAGCTGGGCGCGATTGATCTTCTCCACATCAACGCCGGCATTTCGGAACTCGAGCCGTTCGATCAGGTGACCGAGGCGTCCTACGACCGCCAGTTCGCGATCAACACCAAAGGAGCGTTCTTCACCGTTCAGCGGCTGGCTCCGCTGATCCGCAAGGACGGCTCGATCGTCTTCACCTCCTCCGTCGCGGACGAGGGCGGATATCCGGGCATGAGCGTCTACAGCGCCACGAAGGCGGCACTCGTCTCGCTCGCTTCTGTGCTTGCCGCCGAGCTCCTGCCGCGCGGCATCCGCGTCAACACTGTCTCCCCTGGTTTCATCGATACGCCGACCAAGGGCGTCGCCGGCATCACCGATGCTGAGCGCGCCGAGTTCAAGGCGCTGGGCGATGCGGTAACGCCGATGAAGCGCAACGGTACGGCCGACGAGGTGGCGCGCGCTGTGCTGTTCCTTGCCTTCGAGGCAACCTTCACGACCGGCGCAAAGCTCGCCGTCGATGGCGGCCTTGGCCAGAAGCTCTCGACCGCCCTCTGACGCGAACCAGGAAGGGAGAAGCATGAGCAGGATTTCTATTCTTGGCCTCGGTGCCATGGGCACAGCACTCGCTGCGACCCTCGTCCGGAAGGGCCATTCCGTAACCGTCTGGAACCGCACGCCGCGCGCGGAGCCACTTGCCAGCGCCGGAGCAACGATCGCCGCGACTCCCGCGGAAGCCGTCGCGGCAAGCGACCTCACGATCGTCTGCGTCGTCGACTACGCCGCCGCAGGCGCGGTGCTGGCTGAGGCGCAGGACGCACTTCGCGGCCGCGATCTCGTCAACATAACGAACGGCACGCCGCGCGACGCGAAAAATCTCGCCGCCTGGGCCGAGAAGAAAGGGGCGGTCTATCTGGACGGCGGCATCATGGCCATTCCGCCGATGATCGGCGAGACCGGCGCCTTGATCCTCTATAGCGGCTCGGGGGCGCTCTTCGAACGACACAAGCCATCGCTCGATGCGCTTGCCGAAAGCCGCCATCTTGGCGAAGACCCAAGCCTCGCAGCGCTTTATGACCTCGCGCTGCTCTCGGGCATGTACGGCCTCTTCTCGGGTTTTCTGCATGCAGGCGCGCTTGTGGCAAGCAGTGGCGGCAAAGTTACCGATTTCCTGCCGCTTCTCCTTCCGTGGATCGCGGCGATGAGCGGCACACTCCCCGACCTTGCCAACAACATCGACAGCGGGCTGCACGATCGCTCCGTGGTTTCGAATCTCGCCATGCAGACGGTAGCGCTCGAAAACGTCGCCAGGGCGAGCACGGAGCAAGGTGTCGCGCCGGACTTCATCGAACCGATGCTTCGGCTCGCCGCCCGTCGGATTGCGGAAGGTCATGGCAACGACGACATCTCGGGCGTGATCGAGACAATCCGGAGACAAAAGTGAATCCGATTTCAAAACCGTCGCCTGAATTGGATTGGCGATTCATTAATTCTCCCTGTGAGCGAAAGCCAAAATGGCCCCCTCTCGGCGGGGCCTGCTCCGAGGTTTCTCACGTCAGAGCCTACAGCGCCGCGCGTCTTATCGGACGCGTATAGGACGCTGTAGCCTTTGAATTGCTGCATGTTTTATCCCTAAAGCGGCTACGATTTTAGGAAGCATGCAGTAGCGATAGAATGCACTCGGCACAGTGCTGCGGAAATCCGACGCGAAGTCGCCGCGTTGATCGGGGCCTTCGCGGAACACTCTATCGGGAACAGACAATGGCAAAGCCTCTCGTCTTTGGTGCTGATTATAGCGTTTACGTCAGAACGGTTCGGTTGACGCTGGAAGAAAAAGGCATTGGTTACGACCTCGTGCCGATCGACGTCTTCGCTGAAGGCGGTCCGCCTTCCGACTATCTTCAACGACACCCGTTCGGCCGCATTCCGGCCTTCGAACACGACGGCTTTCAGTTGTATGAGACGGGCGCGATAACGCGCTATGTCGATGAAACCTTTGAGGGGCCCGCCCTTCAGCCTTCCGACCTGAAACGGCGCGCCCGCGTCAATCAGATCATCAGTATAATGGATGGCTATGCCTACCGCGTTCTGGTTTGGGGCATTTACGTCGAGCGGGTATCGAAGCCCTCCAAAGTCGGCTTTGCCGATGAAGCACGCATTGCCGAAAATCTCCCCAAAGCAGCAACGTGCCTCAAAGCGGTGAGCGATCTCATGAAGGATGGGCGTTGGCTCAGCGGCGACAGCCTGACGTTAGCCGATCTACATGCCGCTTCGATGTTCGACTATTTCCTGATGGCCCCGGAAGGAAGCGCCCTGATCGAGGATTATCCTAATCTCGCATCGTGGTGGTCACGAATAGCGGACAGACCGAGCATGCAGGCTACAAGACATACGACGTGACTACCCGGGTTGCCACCACAGTCGCCGCCGGCGCTGGGATTTGATTCCAATTTCAACGCGATAGCGGCGTCGCCTGAATCGGATTTGCAAGTCGTTGAATCGCTTTGCGAGCGGCAGCAAAAAGCCCGCCGGCACCGGCGGGCTCTTCGTTTGCGGCAAAGGCGGTCCTTACCGGCAGGCGGCGCAGAAGCGCTGGATGCGACGGCAGGCTTCCTCGAGCAGCGCTTCCGAAGTCGCGTAGGAGATGCGGAAGTTGGGGCCGAGACCGAAGGCCGAACCGTGGACAACCGCGACACCTTCCGCTTCCAGAAGCTCGGAGACGAAGTCCTCATCCGTCTCGATGACCTTGCCGGACGGCGCGGTCTTGCCGATGAGGCCGGCGCAGGACGGATAGACGTAGAAGGCGCCTTCCGGCGTCGGGCAGGAAATGCCCTTGGCCTGGTTCAGCATCGAGACGACGAGATCGCGGCGGCCCTGGAAGATCTCCTTGTTGCGCGGGATGAAATCCTGCGGCCCGTTGAGCGCCTCGACGGCCGCCCACTGCGCGATGGAGGTGGCGCCCGAGGTCTGCTGGCCCTGGATCATGTCCATCGCCTTGATGAGCTGCAGCGGGCCCGCGGCATAGCCGATGCGCCAGCCGGTCATGGCATAGGCCTTGGAAACGCCGTTCATCGTCAGCGTCCGGTCGTAAAGGCCAGGCTCGACCTCGACCGGCGTGGCAAACTTGAAGTCGCCATAGGTCAGGTGCTCGTACATGTCGTCGGTCAGCACCCAGACATGCGGATGCTTCATCAACACATCCGTCAGCGCCTTCAGCTCGTCATGCGAATAGGCAGCGCCGGAGGGGTTCGACGGCGAGTTGAAGACGAACCACTTGGTCTTCGGCGTGATGGCCTTGTCGAGATCCTCGGGCTTCAGCTTGAAGTTGTTTTCCTGCTTGGTCGCGACGAAGACCGGCGTGCCGCCGCACAGCGCCACCATCTCCGGATAAGAGACCCAGTAAGGTGCCGGGATCACGACTTCATCGCCGGCATTCAGCGTCGCCATGAAGGCGTTGAAAAGAATCTGTTTTCCGCCGGTGCCGACGATTGTCTGCGCCGCCGTGTAGTCGAGATTATTTTCGCGCTTGAACTTCTTCGCGATCGCCTCGCGCAGTTCCGGGATGCCAGAAACCGGAGTGTACTTCGTCTCACCGCGATTAATCGCGTCGATCGCGGCCTTCTTGATGTTGTCCGGTGTGTCGAAGTCCGGCTCCCCTGCACCGAGACCGATGACATCACGGCCTTTCGCTTTCAGCTCACGGGCTTTCTGCGAAACGGCGATGGTGGCGGAAGGCTTTACGCGGGAAAGGGCATCGGCAAGGAAGGCCATGGTGTGAGGTCCTGATCGTTTCGAAAGGGCGTGAAGCGCTACGGAACGGAAAGTCAGGCTCCATAGCGGTTAGGTCTATGTCGAAAGAAGCCCGGTCTTGCAAGCGCTTGAGCGGCAAAAACGGCGGCAAAGCCGCGCAAAATGCGTCACCATGACAAAGTTTCATGAATGCCATCGAGGCGATCGATCGGTGACACCTTGCGCTCACGCGTGCACGGGCCCTAACAAAGCCATTTGCGGTTGGCGGCCAGCGGGCCGCGGCGGCACGAAATGACACAAGAAACGGACGTCCGCGGCTCCAGATTTTGTTCAAAAAAATCAGCGTGTTTCGCCGGTTTCCGCAATGCCTTAATTTGGTCACAACAACTGTCGCGGAGCGCCGCAATTTAGTCCCGCAAGAGCCGATTTCCGGGCCTCTTCTACCATGACGTGAATGCATTCGCATCGTGGGGGTATGCAATGTTTCTCGACGACGAAATCGCCGCTGCGCGCACCCGGCGCAACGAGGCGCGTTGGGGCTTTTATCTGGCGCTCGCCGCACTTGCAGCCTGCATTGTGATGATCCTCGGCCTGTTGGCGCAGGCTTCGGCTCAAGCGGCCGAACCCACAGCGCAGCGGCTGGCGGGATACGTGCGCCCGAACGACATGGCGACCGGCGCGTTACTCTTTCCTTCCAGGGAACCCGGCTATTTCGTCGAGGCACCGCGGCTGGCAACCGACGTCGAGATAAACGTCAACGGTCCCATAATGCGGACCCGTGTCACCCAGCGCTTCGAAAACCCGAGCAAGGGATGGGTCGAGGGCACCTACGTCTTTCCGCTCCCGGAGGACTCCGCCGTCGATATGCTGAAGATGCAGATCGGCGATCGCTTCATAGAGGGAAAGATCAAGCCCCGCGCCGAGGCTAAGGAAATCTACGAACAGGCGAAGGCCGAGGGCAAAAAGGCCGCGCTCCTCGAGCAGCAGCGGCCGAACATCTTCACCAACCAGGTCGCCAATATCGGCCCAGGCGAAACCATCGTGGTGCAGATCGAGTATCAGAGCGGCGTTCGCCAATCCAACGGGGTCTTTTCCTTCCGCTTCCCGATGGTCGTCGCACCTCGTTACAATCCGCAGCCGATCGTCAACATGGTCGATATCGACGGCCGCAGCGGCTATGCCGCGAGCGAGCCGGTTCCGGATCGGGAGAAGATCGAGGCGCCGGTACTCGATCCGAAGGAAAACGCCAAGGTCAATCCGGTAACCCTCACGGTCAACCTCAAGGCCGGTTTTCCGATCGCAAGTGTAACCTCCCCCTATCACGGGATCGAAACCGCATCACTCGACGAACTCAGCCGCCGGATCACGCTGAAACACGGCAGCGTTCCGGCCGACAAGGATTTCGAACTGAGCTGGAAGGCGATCGAGGGCAAGAGCCCCTACGCCGGTCTCTTCCGCGAGACCGCGGGTGGCAAAACCTATCTGCTTGCCTTCGTGACGCCGCCGTCCGCCGTCGAGGCCGGCAAGGCGGTTAGGCGCGAGGTTGTTTTCGTCATCGACAATTCCGGCTCCATGGCCGGCCCGTCAATGGAACAGGCCAAAGAGAGCCTCGCGCTGGCGATTTCGCGACTGGACGACGATGACCGCTTCAACGTCATCCGCTTCGACGACACGATGACCGTGCATTTTCCCGAACTCGTTGCCGCCACGCCCGACAAGCGCGAGGATGCCATCGCTTTCGTGCACGCTCTCACGGCCGATGGCGGCACCGAAATGTTGCCCGCACTCGAGGCGGCGCTCCGCACCCAGGGGCCGGTGGAACCCGGCGCCTTGCGCCAGGTGATTTTTCTTACCGACGGGGCGATCGGCAACGAGAGCCAGCTTTTTGACGAAATCCGCAACAATCGCGGCCATGCCCGCGTCTTTACCGTCGGTATCGGTTCCGCTCCCAACAGCCATTTCATGACCAAGGCCGCCGAATATGGCCGCGGCACCTTCACCCTGATCGGCTCCGAGAGAGAGGTCGCCACCCGCATGGGTGAGCTTTTCGAGAAACTCGAAAGCCCGGTCATGACCGAAATTTCGGCCGCATTTGACGGCGTTGCGGCCGCGAATATTACCCCCGACCCGATGCCCGACCTTTACCGTGGCGAACCGGTGGTGCTGACCGCGGAGCTTGCCGGTACCGCGCCGGAAGGCAAGCTCAGGATCGTCGGCAAGGCGGGCGATCAACCCTGGCGGGTCGAAATGGACATCGCCAAGGCGGCGGCCGGCGAAGGTATCGCGAAGCTCTGGGCGCGACGCAAGATCGATGACCTCGAAGCGAGCGCCGCCGCCATTGCAGACCCGGCCGAACTCGACCGGCAGATCGAGACCGTCGCGCTGGCGCATCATCTCGTGTCGCGTGTCACCAGCCTTGTGGCAGTCGACGTCACCGCTTCCCGCCCGGCCGGAGAACCGCTCGCCGGCGCCAAGGTGCCATTGAACCTTCCGGAAGGATGGGATTTCGGCAAGGTTTTTGGCGAGGACCCGGCCACCCCCGGTAAGATCGATGAACGGGAAGCGGCGGCGGGAAACCGGAGCGAACGCGCCATGCTCGTCGCAGACCGCATGGCGGCGGCACCGACGGCGCGTGCCGCAAGCCTGATCGCCGAGGCGAACAGTCAGGTGAACCTGCCGCAGACGGCAACCGAGGCTGACAGACAGATTCTGATCGGCCTGATGCTGCTTGCCATTGCGCTCCTGGCCGGCACGACCTTCGCTCTCTGGCGGCAGCAGATCGCCGCCTTCATCGTCGCAAGGGTTCACCGCCATGACTGATCACGATGATCTGTCCGGCCAGCGTGGCGGCTTCCTTGCCAGACTGTCGGCAATCGAAACGATCGTGGTGGCGATCATCGCGCTCATTGCCCTTGCCGGTCTGCTGCTGATCGGCAAGGGCTTCTACATGAAGGCCAAGGCCGAGCTTTCGCAGGTGCTGTTGCGAAAGAGTTTCGAGGAGCAGCTTCGCGGTAACGCCGACGGCAAGCCCTGGCCCTGGGCGGATTTCGAGACGGCGGCGGAAATCTCCGCACCACGCATCAACCGCTCCGCGATCGTGCTTGCCGGAGCAAGCGGCGAGGCTCTTGCCTTTGGCCCGGCCTGGCTCGCCAATACGCCGCTCCCGGGCGATGAAGGAACATCCGTGATCGCCGCCCATCGCGACACGCATTTCCGCTGGCTGAAGGACGTGAACCCCGGTGACCTCCTGCTGCTGACGCGCAAGGATGGCCGCCGCTTCATTTTCCGGGCCGGCGAAGGCCGTGTCGCCCGTTGGGACGAAAGCGGTATCAACGCGTCGGCCAGCGGACACAACCTTGCACTCGCCACCTGCTGGCCTTTCGACGCCATCGAACGGGGGCCTATGCGCTACATCGTCAATGCCGAACTCGTCGGCGAGCAACGCGCGGTTCCCCTCACCACCGGCTCGATCTCCCGATAAAGCCGTTTTGATCCGATTTGACTTGAAAGGCTCGCGCCTGCGCTCCAGCTTACCTCTCCGAAGACGCAATCCGGAGAATGCCATGCGGCGCTCGCTCTTAAGGGCAGGTTTGACGAACACCCCGACCCTATGGGAGCGGTCTGCGGCCCCTCTGTTTTCTGGTTTTATCTGCGTGCTCGCCCCGCAGGCGGCGACCGCACAGCAGGCGCAGGAATTTTCAACCCAGACTGGCACGGTCCTTGTCGAAACGCTCGCGACCGGGCTCCGCCATCCCTGGGCCGTCGAGGTGCTGCCGGACGGCGGCCTCGTCATCACCGAGCGCCCGGGACGGGTACGCATCCTGCGCGATGGCGAACTGTCCGCGCCGATCGAAGGCGTGCCTGATGTGGCCGCTCGCGGCCAAGGCGGATTGCTCGATGTTGCCCTCGATCCGCAATTCGCCACCAACCGCGTGCTTTATCTGACCTATTCCGCCAGTGACGGCGACGGCTATGGCACGGTGCTTGTTCGAGCGGCTCTCTCCGACGACCAACGGCGCTTGACCGACGTGAAGGAACTGTTTCGGATGAGCAAGTTCACCGGCGGGAGCCAGCACTTCGGTTCGCGCATCGCCATCGACAAGGACGGCAGCCTGTTCTTCGGCATTGGTGATCGTGGACAACGTGACCGCGCCCAGGACCCGCGCGACCATGCCGGCGCCATTCTGCACATCAATCCCGACGGCAGCATTCCGGCGTCCAACCCCTATCGCGGCGGCACCGGAGGTCGGGCCGAGATCTGGTCGAAAGGACACCGCAATCCACAAGGCATCACCTTCGACCAGGGCGACGGCAAGCTCTTGACCGTCGAACATGGCGCGCGCGGCGGTGATGAAGTGAACAACCCGCAGCCTGGCAAAAACTACGGCTGGCCGGTGATCACCTACGGCAAGGACTACTCAGGCGCAGAAATCGGCGAAGGCACGGCCAAGGAGGGCTTTGAACAGCCACTCTACTATTGGGATCCGTCGATCGCCCCGGCGGCGCTCGCTGTTTACCGCGGCAGCATGTTTCCGGAATGGGACGGCGACCTTCTGGTCGCGGCGCTGAAATATCAGTTGCTCGCTCGCCTGGAGCGAGACGAAAACGGCGCGATCACCTCCGAGGAACGACTGTTCGACGGCGAATTCGGCCGCATTCGGGACGTGATCGTGGCGCCGGACGGCGCGCTGCTGATGGTAACTGACGAAGAGAATGGCGCCGTTCTCCGGGTCTCCAAGGCTCCCACGCAGTAACGGCGTTCGGGGCAACTCCAAGAAAGATGCGTGACGGTTTTCCGTCCGGAATTGCGTCGTTTCAACCCGTGCGAAGCGATGCCCGCACCTCCTTGCGAAACATGAATTTGAGCCCCGACCAGACCGGATCGATGGCGCAGACCTTCACATCGACGAGATCGAGCGGCAGAAATATCTCGCGCAAGGCATTCTCGGTCAGGGTCGTTGCAACGCCCGGGGCCCGTTTCGGCCACGAGACCCACAACATTCCATCCGCCCTCAGGCAGGCCGCGAGGGCTTCGGTCCGGCTTTCGAGCGCGGTCCGGTCGGTTTCGAAGATATGGATGTAGTCATAGCGGCGCGAGACGGTCCGACCGATCGACGTGTCGACCAGTGCGAAACCGGCAAAGGCAGCAATTGCAGGAAGGTCGGCCGGAACGGCTAAAAGCAGGGCGGCCTGCCCGTCGCGCAGACCAAGCTTTTTGGTCAGTGGCGTTCCGGAATAGCCGGTGTCGCTCATCGGGTCACGCTAGGTGCTGGCCGTGGGAACGATCACAGGACACTGCCTTCCTCTTGGCAGCGGGAGTCGTTTCGTCGATAGCCATCGTCATATCGTCGGTCTTCCCCATCAAGGATGGCGGAGGATGAGGCTTGCCCGGCAAAAACGCAACTGATAGAGCGGCTTTGCAATCACCGGAGCGCCATGGCTTTGGATTGCCTCGATCCAAATCCGTCATGATCCGGGAGCACAGCCGTGACGCGCCTCCAGGCCAATCTTTTCCTGCTGTTTTCCGGGGCGATCTGGGGCGCCGGCTTTGTCGCTCAATCGACGGCGATGGAGGCAATCGGCCCGCTGTGGTTCATTAGCCTGCGTTTCGCGATCGCGACGATCGTCGCGCTGCCGCTGGCCGTCATCGAAGGAAGGCTCGCCAAGACGCCGCTTCCGCAAAAATCGATTCGCAACTTCATTTTCATCGGCCTGGCGCTCTTCGGCGGCGCGGTGACGCAGCAGTTCGGACTTCTGACCACCAGCGTCACCAATTCCGGCTTCCTGACCGGGCTCTACGTCGTCTTCGTACCGATATTGACCGTCGTCTTCCTGCGCCGCAAGCCGCATTGGGTTATCTGGCCGGGCGCCCTGCTTGCCTCCTTCGGCATCTTCCTCCTGAGCGGTGGGGCACTTTCGAGCCTGACCGGCGGAGATCTTCTGACGATCGTCTGCGCACTCTTCTGGGCAATCCAGATGCTACTCGTCGGCATCTTTGCCCCCGATACGGGTCGTCCGATGCTGCTGTCGATGGTGCAATTCGGCGTCTGTGCCGTGCTTGGTTGCCTGTTCGCGGCCTTCACCGAACCCTTAAGCGTTGAGGTGATCGAGAACGCCCTGCCCCAGATCCTTTACGCCGGCGTGTTTTCGAGTGGCGTCGCCTTCATCTGCCAGGTCGTCGGCCAGCGCTACACGACGGCGCCACAGGCGGCGATCTTCCTGTCGAGCGAGGCTCTGTTCGCGGCCCTTTTCGGCGTGCTGCTGCTTGGGGAAGTCATAACACCGATCGGCTATCTCGGCTGTGCAGTCATTTTTGTGGCGATGCTGGCGGTCGAACTCATTCCGGAAATGGCGAAAAGGCGCCAGGAGGCGGAAGCAGCCGCTTGATGCGACTCACCTACAGCCCCGCGTCCAATCAGACGCGCAACGGTGACTGTAGCACTTTGAATTTCTGCACGATTTTGTCCCTAATTCGATTCCGATCTAAGGAATCACGCAGTAGACAAGAATCTTCTGTACCGCGCGCAAGCTGAACTTACGGTATTACTTATTACTGTCCAATAGCGCCTATTTTGCTTCGGAATGAGACAGCCGGGCGCCGCGGGCGCGAACTTTGCGGTATTCCTTGTAGATTTTCTGCAAAGTTTGACGTCAGGGCTTTGCCGCATGCGGAACATGAGACATATCAGGCGCTTGCGATTTTTCGAACGAAACTGCGGGGAGTCGCAGCATGATCGAGAGCGACAAAATATGACGCAAATTGTCCAGTCCCGCCACAACTGTGTTCAAAAAGCTGTGATTTCAACAGCTTGCGATGCGTTCAGAATATCCGGCGCCCGCATGGCAACTGATCGGTTTTTGAGCAATGACACGCGGCAATACCTCGTCAGAAAAGTTTTGCTTGCCAATTCAAAATAAACCCATCACTCTTACTGTGTTCGGGCAATCTGCGAACACGGGAAGATCTTGAATTATAAGCGGGCCGGAGACGCAAGCCACTCCGGGCGGCCAGACCGGGGGGGAGGCTTGTTTTCCCTTCTTAATGGCTGGTCGCGATAACAGGACCCTTTCCTCAAATTTCGAGAACTGCCTGCCCCCACGCCCATTTTGGGCAAAACTGCAATGCTGCCCGCGCCGTCAAGCGGGTAGAGAGAAAAGGACCTGACGCATGGCCGAAACTGGCACCGTAAAATTCTTCAACACCGACAAAGGTTTTGGTTTCATCAAGCCGGACAACGGTGGTGCAGACATCTTCGTACATATTTCTGCCGTGCAGGCTTCGGGCCTGAGCGGCCTTACGGAAAATCAGAAGGTAAGCTTCGATACCGAACCGGATCGCCGCGGCAAAGGCCCGAAGGCGGTCAACCTGCAGATCGCCGGCTGATACGGCCTCTGCTGACACATTTAAGTTTAAGTTGGAGCCCGGCAAATTTGCCGGGTTTTTTCATTCAGGCTACGTTCAGTTTGGGCGCCCTAAAGTCGGCCCATGATGAAAACCGGAACTGATTCCGGCCCAATGCATAGGATTGAAGCCCATGAACAAATTCATCAAAGCCGCTGTTCTCTCGGTTGCCGCAGCCACCGTGGTTCTCCCGACCTTCGGCACCGCCCAAGCAGGAGATCACGATGATGCATGGGCAGCGGGCGCCGTGGGCCTGGTCACAGGCACGCTCATCGGTGGCGCGATCGCTTCGCAGCCGCGCTACTACAGCGAGCCGGTCTATGTGGATCCGGAACCCGAATATTATGAGCCGCGCCCGGTCTACCGGCCCCGCCCGGTTTACGAGGCACGCCCGGTCTATCGCCGCGTCGCTGTCGAAAGCTATGGTCTCGAACCCTGGACGCCGGCCTGGTATCGCTATTGCTCGCAGCGCTACCGTTCGTTCGATCCGGACAGCGGCACCTTCGTGGGCTATGACGGCCGCAGCCATTTCTGCACCGCCGGCTGATAGAAGCGCGACAGTCTGAAAAATGGCACACGCCTTATGCGAGGCGTGTGCCATTTTGATTCTGAGGGACACCATGATTCCTCAAATCGGAATCGATTGAAGGACCCAAGTCACGCAGCGATTCAAAGTGCGACAGCGGCCTTTGCACGTCCGATTGGACGCGCGGCGCTCTGATGCATGTCGCCCAAAAGTGTGCAGCGGTTTTGGGACCACCACATGTATAAAAGCTACGACCTAAAGCGCGTCGCATGAGTCCGATTAAACGCGACGCGCTTTAGTATCAGAGACCTCTGAGATAGGGATTGCTGCGGCGTTCCTCACCGATCTGCCCGCCCGGACCGTGGCCGCAGATGAAACCGACATGGTCGCCAAGCGGCAGGATCTTGTCGCGAATCGAGGCAAGCAGTTGCTGATGATTGCCACCGGGCAAGTCGGTGCGCCCGATCGAACCGTGAAAGAGCACGTCGCCGACATGGGCGAAATTCTGCACCCTGTTGAAATAGACCACATGGCCCGGCGCATGTCCCGGGCAATGCAGCACCTCGAAAATATGATCGCCGAAAGAGACGGTATCGCCGTCTTCGAGCCACCGGTCCGGCAGGACGTTCTGCACCTTCATCGTCAACCCGAAGCGTTCCGCCTGGCTCTCCAATCGCTCGAGCAAGGGCTGGTCGTCCTTGTGCGGACCGATGATCTCCAGCCCCAGCACCTCCTTCAATTCCTTGGCGCCGCCGGCATGATCGATATGGCCATGCGTAAGCCAGATTGCTTTCAGGGTGATGCCGTTCTCACGAATGGTCTCAAGAATGATGTCGACGTCACCGCCCGGGTCGACGACCACGCCCTCCTTGGTTTCACTGTCGAACAGGACCGTACAGTTCTGCTCGAAATGTGTAACCGGGATAATGCCCGCCTGTAACATGCGACCTCGCCTTGCTTTTGGATCGTCTGGTGAAATGCAGCGCAACCCCGCGCGTCCCAACCCGATCTCAATCCGTTCCGCGGTCACCTATAGCGACATATGGGCGGGATGACAGCTCAATTCAGCGCAACGCGGCAATTTCCGGTGCCGGTGGAGGCGAAGGGAATTGCACTGTTGTCAGCAGCAGCGCCGATACCGCCAGCTTCGACGCCACGACGACAATCACCAGCGGGCGAAGCCTCTGGGCCGTCGTCCTGTCTTCATGGATGAGTTCCTCGTCCATTTCATCACCCTTGGATTGCAACAGATCGCCCCTTTCGGGGACGGGAAAATATCGGAATTTCACGCGGCCTTTCGGCAGTCGCGCCGCCCGCCGTATCCGTGCGATCGCCGGAGCCCGAACAATGTCTCTCATCCTCACATTTCGTGATGTCACGGGGGGAACATCCCGGCTCTGCAAGGCGTTTCGCCCCCATCACCCAACAGGAGCAAAACGATGAAAACCCCTTCCCCCCACCTGTTTCGAGCGGTTGCGGCAGCGGGTTTGATGCTCGCCGCCGGCATCTCGACGGGATATGCAGCAATGAGCGCAACCGCCGTTACGGATCTGAACATACGCGCGGGCCCTGGGCCGCAATATCCGACAATCGGCCTTGCAACCCGCGGCAGCGCTGCGGTCCTTGATGGCTGCATCCAAGGCAGCAATTGGTGTCAGGTCACGGTCAATGGCGTGCGCGGCTGGGCCTATGCCCGATATCTCGCGACCGATCTCGGCGGGTCCACGGTTGTAATAGAGCAGCGTCGCGCGGACCTCGCAATTCCTTCCGTGACTTATCAGGTACAGCCAGGTGATCCCGTAGTCGCCACGACCGCCGAACCGCTGGAACTGATCGGTCCGGTCGAACAGGTCGACGCCATCACGCCGCCGGCAGCAGTGCGCACCTATATTACTCAAAATCCTGCCGACACGGTTTACCTCGAAGGCGAGCCCGTTATCGGCGCGGCACTGCCAAGTACAGTCGCCATCCGGCAGATTCCGGACTACGACTACGATTATGTCACCATCAACGGGCAGCCCGTGCTGGTAGAACCGGCGACGCGGCGCATCGTTTACGTCTATCGCTGACGCAATCGACACGCAGTCGGGGATGCGACCTGCGCTTCCCTTCTGACATGACGCAGCGCGCCGACCCTAAATGCATGTCGCGTAAAAGTGTGCAGCGGTTTTGGGGCAACGACATGCACAAAAACAAAGATCTAAAGCGCGTCGCGTGAATACGTTTGAACGCGACGCACTTTAGAGCGCTAGAGCGCTGTAAGGAACGATTCGCCGAATCACGCGCTAATATGCATTTCCTGCCAGAGAAGAAGCCTCAAGATCTTCTCGGAATTACTCAGACTTCTTCTTCCAACAGCACCTTTTCCTATCCGCCAATTCCTTCCTTCAGAACCGGAATCCAAGATAAATAGCAATATAGATCAAAGCATTACAGTAACTTTTCGTGCAGCTTCCGAGCACCGCTCGCGGCCGCTGCCTCCGCACAACCCCCGACGGTGAAATTGACAGTTTCGACTTTCGGTCTCAACCTGTCCGTGCCGGATCATCGGCGCATCGCGGCTCTGGACGGAGGCCGCCGACGGAGGGTTCAATGGAAGCATTAATGCCTATCATTACCCAGTTAATCGCGGGGGCGGCTGGTGGCAATGCAGCCAGCGCCATGCTGAAGCAGCAGGCATTCGGGGTTGTAGCGCGCACGATCGTAGGAGCCATCGGCGGTATCGGCGGCGGGTACCTGGTCCAGATGCTGGGCGGGGAAGCAGCAGCGACCGGCCTTGTCATGCAGGCAATTGGCGGCCTTGTCGGCGGCGGCGTGCTGAGCGGCATCGTCGGACAGTTCCTCGGCAAAACAGCATGACGCCTCCCGAGCGATATCCGTAGCAAGACAAAAGGCGACCGCAGGTCGCCTTTCTTTTCTGACTGTTGCGTAAAACGCTTCCGGTTCTTCGGAGGCGCGAGAATTGTTGTGACTATTCCGCCGCTGCGGCGACCGGATTAACTTCCTTCGTATAGTCGTTCATCAACGCTTCGGTGATCGCGGCAGGCGCGAAGCGATAGGGGCCGATCTCCGATACCGGAGTGACCTCGGCGGCCGAACCGGTCAGGAAGCATTCCGAAAAACCGGAAAGCTCTTCCGGCATGATTACTCGTTCGACCACCTCGTAGCCCCGGCGCTTGGCAAGCTCGATGACGGTCCGGCGCGTGATTCCGTCCAGGAAGCAGTCCGGCACGGGCGTATGCAGAACGCCGTCCCTAACGAAGAAGATATTGGCGCCGGTCGCCTCGGCCACCTGGCCGCGCCAATCGAGCATCAGAGCGTCCGCATAGCCTTTGGCTTCTGCCGCATGTTTCGAGATCGTGCAGATCATGTAGAGGCCCGCGGCCTTGGACTTCGACGGGGCGGTTCGCGGATCGGGACGACGATATTCCGCAATATCAAGGCGAATGCCCTTCAACTTCTCCGCCGGATTGAAATAGCTGCCCCATTGCCAAATAGCGATGGCGACGTTGATGCGGCTGTTCTGGGCGGAGACGCCCATCTGCTCGCTGCCGCGCCAGGCGATCGGGCGGACATAGGCCTCGGAAAAACCTTGCCGCTTCAGCAGCTCGTTGCTGGCATCATCAAGTTCCTCGACCGGATAGGGAATCTTGAAGCCCAGAATGGCCGCAGACTGGTGAAGCCGCTGATTGTGTTCCGTAAGCTTGAAGATGCGCCCGCCATAGGCGCGCTCGCCCTCGAAGACCGCGCTCGCATAGTGCAGCCCATGCGTCAGCACATGTATCTTGGCATCCTTCCAAGGCACGAACTCGCCGTTGAACCAGATTTCACCGTCCAACTGATCAAAGGGAATATCTGCCATGGCATTATCCTCCGGCGCGTATGCACCATTTCTATTGTTGATTATCTTGCTGTTTCCAGTTTATCGGCAAACAGACTGAGGGAGAAATTCAATTTCACGATTTTGGATTTGCGAACGGAAACGCGCGGCCTATCCTCCAACGGCGACGCCGGGCCCCCGATGTCCCGCCCGACAAGCCGACCGCTAGCAACGGCGTAAAAATATGTCAACAAAACTGACATATTTTGCGGTATATTTCGTGAAGTGCAATTTGGTTGAAAGGAAATGACTGCGTGCCCGGCCGACCCAAGGACAAGAGCGAATACCTGACCGAAGTTGTTGGTGAGGAGGAGGAGGACACGATAGATTTCGAGATCATCGAACTGCTGTTCTTTGCCTATCGCGACTTCACCGGTGACCCGGACGCTATACTCGAAAAGAGCGGTTTTGGCCGCGCACATCACCGCGTCGTGCATTTCGTCAATCGCGAGCCCGGAATGACCGTCGCCGACCTTCTCGAAACGTTGAGGATCACCAAGCAGAGCCTTGCACGCGTTTTGAAGCAGCTCATCGATTCCGGCTATATTCGGCAGGTAACCGGTCCTGAGGACAGGCGGCAGCGAATGCTCTACACCACGGAGGAAGGCAAGGCGTTGGCTCGAGCGCTTGCGGAGCCACAGTCCCGCCGCATAGCCGAGGCATTGGCAAAAACGGGTCCCGGCGCGCGTGAAACCGTGAAGCGTTTTCTCGCCAACATGAAGAATGCCGCCGCGGTCTGATGTTCATGGGGCCTGCGTCTTTGAGCTTCGTTCGGGCGAAGCGGACAGCCCCTGGAATCGGGGAATTGGGCGGCCGTCGCGCGTCTGCTTGAATGCGCGATCCAGCCAGCCCGGGTTGCGGAAAACGAGGGTAGTCGAGCCATGACAGTAAAAGCGAAAGTCTCCGACGATGCGGCACATCTTCTGATCGTCGATGACGACCGACGGATTCGCGACCTGCTCAACCGCTACCTGATCGAGCAGGGCTTTCGGGTGACGACGGCGGCCGATGCCGACGAGGCGCGGCGCAAGCTGATCGGCATCGATTTCGACCTACTGATCGTCGATGTGATGATGCCCGGCGAGAGCGGTATCCAACTGACGCAGAGCCTGAGGCAGATCAAGACAGTGCCGATCATCATGCTGACGGCGCTGGCGGAATCGAATTCGCGCATCGAGGGCCTTGAGGCGGGTGCAGACGACTATCTGCCGAAGCCTTTCGAGCCGCGCGAACTCGTGCTCAGGATCAACAATATCCTGCGCCGTAACCAGCCGGCGCAGGCGCCCAAGGTCGATCAGGTCATTTTCGGTCCCTACACCTTCTCCGTGGTGCGTAAAGAGCTCCGCCGCGGCGCCGATCATATCCGGCTGACCGACCGCGAGCAGGAGATCATGACCCTGTTCTCCCAACGCGCCGGGGAGACCATTCCCCGGCATGAACTGATCGGAGACGATGCCGAGGTCGGTGAGCGGACGATCGACGTGCAGATCAACCGACTGAGGCGCAAGATCGAAGACGACCCGTCCAACCCCATCTGGCTTCAGACGGTACGCGGCATCGGCTACCGGCTGAGTGTGGACTGACATGCGGAATATTCCGGCAAGCACGGCAGTGAGTCATGGCGGGCTTTGACAGCATCAGGCGCGAAAGAACAGGCCCCGCCGACGGTGCCTGGAAACGCCTGGCGCGGTGGTTGCGCCGCCGCCTGCCGATCGGCCTTTACGCACGTTCGCTGCTGATCGTCATCATCCCGATGGTGCTGCTGCAATCAGTCGTCGCCTTCGTCTTCATGGAGCGCCACTGGCAGCTCGTCACGCAGCGGCTCTCCGCCGCCGTGACCAGCGACATAGCCGCAATTGTCGATCTGATCACGACCTTTCCGCGCGATGGCGATATCGACCAGATCGTGCGCATTGCCCGTGAACAGCTCAATCTCAATATCGCCGTCGAGCCTGGCGGTGATTTGCCGCCGCCACGCCCCAAGCCCTTCTTCGAAATCCTCGACCAGATCCTTAGTGAGGAGATCTCGGACAAGATCCGCCGCCCCTTCTGGATCGACACGGTCGGCAACTCGAAGATCGTCGAGATCCGCATCAAGCTCGATGATGGCCGTATTCTCAGGGTCTATGCGCGGCGCAACCAGGCCTATGCATCCAACACCCATATCTTCCTGGTCTGGATGGTCGGCGCCTCGCTGGTGCTGCTGACGATCGCGATCCTATTCCTGCGCGGGCAGATCCGGCCGATCCTGGCGCTTGCGAGCGCCGCGGAAAATTTCGGCAAAGGCCAGAAAATCGACGACTTCGCGCCACGCGGCGCCGAGGAAATCCGCCGCGCCGGCCTTGCCTTCATCCTCATGCGCGAACGGATCGAGCGCCAGATCGAGCAACGGACGGCAATGCTGACCGGCGTCAGCCACGACCTGCGCACCATCCTCACGCGCTTCAAGCTACAGCTCGCACTGGCCGGCAACAATCCCGACCTCGAAAGCCTCAACCAGGATGTCGAGGACATGCAGAACATGCTGGAGGGCTATCTGGCCTTCGCGCGGGGCGAGGCGGAAGAGGATGTCGGCGAGCTGAAACTCAGCGACCTCATGACCCGCCTTGCGGCCGAGGCGGAGCTATACGGCAAGACGTTGACAACCTCCATCGAAGGAGAAGACGATATCCGGGTGAGGCCCGCCGCCTTCACCCGCCTTGTTGCCAATCTCGCATCGAATGCCTATCGCTACGCCAGTTCGGTACGGATTGAAGCGCGCCACGGTGCCAAGTGGCTGACGATTACGGTCGACGACGACGGCCCCGGCATTCCGGAGCGGTCCAGGGAGGACGTGTTCAAGCCGTTCTTCCGGCTCGACGAGGCCCGCAATCTCGACAGTTCCGGCACGGGGCTTGGTCTCGCCATCGCCCGCGACATCGCGCGTAGCCACGGAGGAAACGTCACCCTCGGCGACAGCCCGCTCGGCGGCTTGCGCGCAACGGTGCGCGTGCCGACGTGACCGCGGAGCTGTAGAGCTCCGTTATCGTGAATAGGCAGCGGTGAGGCCGCGCCGATAATTGAAGCGGTGCCAGGCCTCGATTCGGCGCGGGTGGCGAGCGCGCATTGCGTCGAGCGGGGCAAGCAGCCTGCCTTCGCGGCCGAGGGAGGCATCGAGGATTTCGATGATACGGCGGTTTGGCCAGGGCTTGCGGGTGATCGTCAGCAGCGCCGCAAAGGCCTCCTCTTCATTGCCCTTTCCCAACTGATGGGCAATCAGCCCGTAGGCAAAGGCCGTCGAGCGGCTGACGCCGGCATGGCAATGAACCAGGATACGGCTCGATCGATCGTCGGCGACCGGCCTCATGGCCTCGAAGACGTCCTGGACGAGATCCGGGAAATGCTGCGTCGCGCCGGCATTTTCCTGGTCGCGCATACGCACAACGCAGTGCGCGACATTGGCGATGACAGGCACGTCCGTTTCCGGCAACTCCGGGTCGAGAAGGGAAAGCACATGGCTCGCCCGCCATTCGCTCGCGACCGCCGCCGCGCGCCAGAGGCAGGAAACCTTGACGCGCTCGCGGATCAGGTCGCCGTTAGTCGTCATGATACTCACATCAGCTTCTTGCCGTTCGGCACCGGTTTGTCGGTCGCCGCCAGCACGATCGCGCCGGCCTCATCCTCAAATCCGAGGGTCAGCACCTCGGAACGTACGGGGCCGATCTGGCGTGGCGGAAAATTAACGACGCCCAGCACCTGTCGTCCGACGAGATCCTCCGGTTTGTAGTGAACCGTAATTTGCGCCGATGACCGTTTTATGCCGATTTCGGGGCCGAAATCGATTTTCAGCTTGAGGGCAGGCTTGCGCGCCTCCGGGAACAGCTCGGCCTCTATGATCGTGCCGACGCGAATGTCGACGCGCTCGAAATCGGCGAAGGAAATGGTTTCGGCCATGATCGTGCTCTTGAAGTCGCGGTGATCTATCCGGCCAGTTCCTCGGCCCGCTTGCGCGCGGCCGCGATGGCCTTGTCGAACAGCGGCTGCATTCCGTCGTCGGCCATAAGAATGGCGAGCGCCGCCGCCGTTGTTCCGCCGGGAGACGTCACGTTCTGGCGCAACTGCGAGGCTTCGTCGGGGGACTGATGCAGGAGTTCACCAGCCCCCGCGACGGTTTCCCGAGCAAGACGCATAGCGAGGTCCGCCTTGAGACCGGCCTTGCGCCCGGCCTCCGCCATGCACTCGACGAGATAGAAGACATAGGCCGGCCCACTGCCGGAAACGGCCGTCACGGCATCGATGTCGGCTTCGGTCTCGACCCATTCGACCGGACCGCTGACCTTCAGAAGGTCATGAACCAGAGCACGCTGCGCCTCGGTTACGCGCGCATTCGCATAGGCGCCGGTCACGCCGCGGCCGATCATCGCCGGCGTGTTCGGCATGGCACGCACGGTTGCAGCGTCACCGAGATGGCTTTTAATGGACCGGAGCGTCTTGCCTGCAGCGACGGAAACGACGACCGTCTCCGGACCGACGAGGCCTTTCAGCGGCGGCAATACGGCATCCATGATCTGGGGCTTGACCGCCAGGAAGAGCACGCCCGCCTTGACGCCTTCCGGCGCGGACGTGGCGTGGCTGACGCCATTGTCGGCAATAAGCTTGGCCATCGCCGGCGGCGGACCCGGATCGACGACGAGGACGTCACCGCCCTTGACGCCGCTCTTCAGCCACCCGCCAAGCATCGCGCCGCCCATGTTGCCGGCACCGATGAGGACGATTGGACCGGATACGGCTACAGCCATCTCACGCCTCCCCGACGGTTTCGAACAGCACCGCATCGACGGCACGCTGCGCATCCATTCCGGACCAAACGACAAACTGGAACGCCTGGAAATAGGATTCGCAAGCATCGAGCGCACTCGACAACAGCACCTCGACCTGCTGATTCGTCGGTTCCGCGCCGCCCGCGAGCAAGAGAGATTGGCGGAAGATGATGACTTCTTCTTGGCGCCAGAGATCGAAATGCCCCATCAGCACCTGCCCATTGATATGGGAGAGCAGGCGGATCACCTCATTGACGCGGCTTTCCGGCACCTTGATGTCGAAGGCGCAGGCCAGATGCAGCGCCTCGAACTCCTCCATCCAGGAGAAGGAAACGTGATAGTCCGCCCATTTGCCTTCGACCGTCATGGCGATCTCGTCTTCACCGGATCGCTCGAAAGACCAGTCATTGTTAGCGGCCACGAACTCGATCATATCGACCGGGTTGGACTGGCGCTCGACTTCCATTTCCAAAAGGCTCATGCATCACCCTTACGGCGCGGCACAGGCGCGCAAGATCGCGTTTACAAGACGCAACGCTGCAAACCCAATACCGGATACGGACACACTATGATTGCTGGACGCACGGCCATCCTGGCTTACTTACCCTGCCCGGAGCTTACGTGATCCGTTTCGAATCATCATTTAAAATCAGTGTATAACGGCAGAGTCAGCCTGCCAGCCCCTCGGGCGAAAAATTGCGGCGAAGGATGACGCCCGTGTTGCGATTTTGATTCAGCACAGATGCTTAACCGACTCTGCCATAAGGACTTTTTGGCAGTGTCCACAGGTGGAAAACTTTTCAGATTTTATTAACTCTAAAGCGCCGCACGTCTCTTCGGGTAAGCAAGGGTCACCTACCACTTTGAATTGCTGCATGATTCCTCAGTTCGGAGCCCGATATGAGGAATCATTCAGCAAGCGCGACTGTGTGAACGGCGGCAGTTTCTGCTGGACGCCGGGGGAATCGATCCGACGAAAGCGGTTCGCTCCAAGAACAGCCCGGAGACGGAGCAAGCCGACCCGCGAGAGGCGCGGCTCGGCCAATCGGTCGTTACTTTTTCTTTCCAGTCTCTGCGAGGCGCGCTTCGAGCGCTTCGATGCGGGCAAGCAGCGCGTCGTTTTCCTCGCGCGCCTTGACGGCCATTTCCTTGATCGCCTCGAATTCCTCGCGCTTGACGACATCAAGCGAGTTCAGCCAGCTTTCGGCCTGCGCGCGGAAAGCCGTCTCGACCTCGCGTCGCACGCCCTGGGCCGCGCCCGCCGCATCGGTCATCAGCTTGGCAAAGTCGTCCAGAATGCGGTTGGCTCCATTGCTCATTGTCCAGATCTCCATTTCAGCATCGCGCTAGCAGCGCGGTCTTGAAATTGAGGTAGGGTTGTCGGCGAAAGGATGCAAGAAAAATAAGACGGCGCCGGGGTGACGGGCCGCACCCGGCGGCTTGACCCGCCCGGATTCGATCGCCATCTTCCGCCAAAACAACCGGCCGGCACGAGACAAGACCTTGGAAACAATCGCCACCCGCCTCGGCATCCTTCCCTTCCCGGAAATCGATCCCGTCATCTTCACGATCGGGCCGTTCGCCGTTCATTGGTACGGCCTCGCCTATGTCGCGGGCATTCTCATCGGCTGGCTTTATGCGCGCCGCATCGTCCAGAACACCTCGCTCTGGCGCAACGGAACCCCCGCCTTCAACCTGACGCAGCTTGACGATTTCCTGCTCTGGGTTGCCGCCGGCATCGTCCTTGGCGGGCGCATCGGATACATCCTTTTCTACGATCTGAGCTCCGTCCTGCAGAATCCGATCCGCGCAATCGAGATCTGGAACGGTGGCATGTCGTTTCACGGTGGCCTTCTCGGCACGATGTTCGCGATGATCATTTTCGCGCGGCGCCATGCCATTGCCGTCTGGAGCCTGTTCGACGTCGTCGCCGCCGTGGTGCCGATCGGCCTCTTTTTCGGCCGCATCGCCAACTTCATCAACGGCGAACTCTGGGGACGTTTGTCTTCCGCGCCCTGGGCAATCGTCTTTCCGACCGGCGGTCCCTTCTCCCGCCACCCGAGCCAGCTCTATGAGGCCGCGCTTGAAGGCATTCTGCTCCTCCTTGTGCTTGCTTATTTCGTCTACCGTCGCAAGGCATTGAAGGTACCCGGTCTGGTCTGTGGCATATTCGCGTGCGGCTATGCCGCGAGCCGCATTTTTGTCGAATTCTTCCGCGAACCGGACGCTCAGATCGGCTATCTGGCTGGCGACTGGCTGACTATGGGCATGGTACTTTCCCTGCCGATGGCTCTGGCAGGCATATGGGCGATCGCGCGCGCACGCCGGGCAGCAGCGACCGCATAACTGGACGGGTGCATGACGAATCCTCTTGCCGACAAGATCAAGGCGCTGATCAAAGCCAACGGCCCTATCAGCGTCACCGACTATTTTTCGCTCTGCCTCGCCGATCCGCAGTACGGCTATTATCGTGTTCGCGAACCATTCGGCCGCGCCGGCGATTTCACGACCGCGCCGGAGATCAGCCAGCTTTTCGGCGAAATGATCGGGATATTCCTGGTGCATGCGTGGCAGGAGCACGGCCGTCCTGAGCCCGCGCTCATCGCCGAGATCGGCCCAGGCCGAGGCACGATGATGTCCGACATGCTGCGCGTCATAGCCCGTCTGGCGCCTGATCTCTATCGGTCGGCGAGCGTCCATCTCGTAGAGACGAGCGAGCGGCTGCAGAGGGTGCAGGCCGAAACACTCACAGGGCACGAGAGCAAGGTGCATTGGCACGCGAGCTTCGAAACTCTGCCTGAAGGTTTTCTGCTACTCGCGGCAAACGAGCTTTTCGACGCAGTTCCCATCCGCCAATTCGTTCGCACTACGCAGGGATTCCGTGAACGTGTGATAGGGCTCGATGCCGATGATGGATTGATCTTTGCGGCCGGTGTCGCGGGCATCGATCCGTCGCTTCTGCCGTCACCGGCGCAATCGGTCGGCGAAGGTACGATTTTCGAAATCGCCCCGGCGCGCGACGCCGTCATGACTGCACTCTGCGAGCGTCTTCGCGCCGGTGGCGGCACGGCGATCATCATCGACTACGGACATCTGGCGACCGGCTATGGAGACACGCTGCAAGCGGTCCGCGAGCATCGCTATGATCCTCCGCTTGCCAATCCCGGCCAGGCCGATCTCACGAGCCATGTCGATTTCGAACAGCTTGCCCGCCGCGCAAAGGCGGAGGGGTTGCAGGTCAATGGACTTGCCCATCAGGGTGATTTCCTCGTTGGTCTCGGCCTGCTCGAGCGGGCGGCGGCACTCGGCCGCGACAAGGACACGCTGACGCAGGAAGGCATTCGCTCCGCCGTCGAACGGCTCGCGGGCTCCGGGGCCGGAAAGATGGGCGAATTGTTCAAGGTGCTGGCGGTCAGCAGTCCCGAAGTCACGCTGGCGCCGTTCCAGAAAAAGGCACAGTAAGGATCAACTGTCTGCACCGTCGAGCGTCTTTTTCACATGCACGACGGCGCCGTAGCCCTTTGAATTGCTGCATGTTTTTTCCGCAAATCGATTCCGGTTTAAGGGCACATGCACAAAGCCGGCGACGGTACGGTGATTGACAGTGCCGGCATGCCGGGTCAACATCGCGCCGCAAATCAGCCGCAAATCACGGGGCCGCGACGCGCCTCAATTTCAATGAAACCTTAGGATAGCAAGGGCGAGAACACCGATGCAGGATGATGCCTCGCTTTCCCCGGTTCAGAGTCCGCTCTTCAGCGCGCAGGCGGGACCGGCGATCGCACACGGCTATTTCACCCGCAAGGGCGGCGTTTCCGAAGGCATCTATCGCGGCCTGAATGTCGGCCTCGGCTCGAAGGACGACCGCGAACGCGTCGGCGAAAACCGGGCGCGCGTGGCGCGCTGGTTTGATGCCGAGCCGCGGCGGCTTGCAACCGTCCACCAGATCCACTCGCCGGACGTTATCGTCGTTGACGGCAGCTATGATGGCGCGCGCCCCGACGCCGACGCGCTCGTGACCGCGATCCCGGGCATCGTGCTCGGAGTTCTTTCAGCCGATTGCGGGCCCGTGCTCTTTACCGATCCGCAAGTCGGCGTGATCGGTGCTGCCCATGCCGGTTGGAAAGGCGCCCTCGGCGGGATTCTTGAAAGCACCATCGACGCGATGATCTCGCTCGGCGCCCGCCGTGACCGGATCATCGCCTGCCTTGGCCCTTCCATCAGCCGGACACATTACGAGGTCGGGGCCGAATTCGTCGAACGGTTCATTGCCGCCGACGAGGACTATGCATCTTTCTTCAGCCCTTCCGGACGGAATGGTCATGCCATGTTCGACCTGCCGGGGCTGACGATCCGGCGACTGACGGAAGCCGGCGTGACGGCGGAAAACCTCGACATTTGCACCTACGCGGACGAGGACCGCTTCTTTTCCTACCGCCGCACGACGCACAGACAGGAGCCAGACTACGGCCGGCAAATGTCGGCGATCTGCATACGGGAGATTTGAAATGGCGCTTCAGTTTGCGGCAGAGGAATACGCAGCCCGCCTTGCGCGGCTGACAGCCAGAATGCAGGAAGAGAAGCTCGACGCCCTGCTGCTCTTCGCCCAGGAGAGCATGTACTGGCTGACCGGTTACGATACGTTCGGCTACTGCTTTTTTCAGACGCTGGTCGTCAAGAGAGACGGCTCGATGGTACTCTTGACGCGCTCGGCCGACCTGCGCCAGGCGCGTCACACGTCCAATATCGAGCGCATTGAGATTTGGGTGGACCGGGTCAATTCCGATCCGGCGGTGGACCTCAAGAACCTCCTCAATGAACTCGATCTGCTCGGCTGCCGCATCGGCGTCGAATACGACACGCACGGCATGACCGGCAGGACGGCACGGCTGGTCGACCATCAACTTGCCAACTTCGGCGAATTGATCGACGCCTCGTTGCTTGTGAGCCGCCTTCGTCTGATCAAGAGCCCCACCGAAATCGCCCATATCGAAAAGGCCGCCAGCCTCGCCGACGACGCGCTCGAAGCGGCTCTGCCACTGATCCGCCCGGGTGGCAGCGAGGCCGCCATTCTCGCGGCCATGCAGGGCGCGGTCTTTGCTGGCGGCGGCGACTATCCGGCCAACGAATTCATCATCGGCTCGGGCGCCGACGCCCTGCTCTGCCGCTACAAGTCGGGCCGGCGCACGCTCGACGCCAACGACCAGTTGACCCTTGAATGGGCAGGCGTCAGCGCCCATTACCATGCGGCGATGATGCGCACCGTCGTGATCGGAGAGCCGACCAACCGCCATCGTGAGCTCTACAGCGCCTGCCGCGAGACGATCCAGGCGATCGAAATGGTGCTCCGTCCCGGTAACACCTTCGGCACCGTGTTCGACGTCCACGCTAAGATCATGGACGAACGCGGCCTCGCCCGCCACCGTCTGAACGCCTGCGGCTATTCTCTTGGCGCACGCTTCTCGCCCTCCTGGATGGAACACCAGATGTTCCATGTCGGCAACCCCGAGGAGATCGAGCCGGACATGTCGCTCTTCGTGCACATGATCATCATGGATTCCGACAGCGGAACAGCCATGACCCTCGGCCAGACGTATCTCACGACACCGGATAAGCCGCGCGCGCTCTCACGTTACGGACTGGACTTCATTTCTGCGTAAGGAAATCCGCCTATGATTTCCGACCGAGACGGACGAACGGAGGCAGCTTCATAGAAGCGGTCACGAATCCGGAACGGGATCAGGACGTGCGAAGCTCCCATCCCGCTCCGACTGTTAGAGTCGAGACGGACGGTGGGAACGATGCGAAAGCTGATCATGCCTATCGCAAGCCTTGGTCTTGCAACATCAATTACAGGCTGCAGCAGCACGGATGTGCTGATACCGCAGGTGGACGTGGGCGCCGGGACCTTTCGTTCCCCGCCCGTGACGCAGTCCGATCTCGACACGATGTCGACGCAAACGGCCATCGTTCCGGTGCAAACCGTGCCACCAAGCAGCACGGCCGCCTTCTCTGCGCAGCCGAACATCTCCGGCCCGCCGACGCAATATGCCACGGGCGATGCAAACTACTCGGACCCTGCCGGCACGCTCGACGCCCAAGCAAACCGCCTTGCCGAAGGTGAGGCACCGATCCAGACAAGGCAGGTCCAAACCGTACAAGGCGAGATCGAACAAGGCGAGACTGGGCGAGACGAGACCGCCGAGGTTGAGGTAAGGAAGGTCCAGACCACGCGCATAGAAAGCCCCGCCCCTCAGCAGGAGCCGGCCCGGCAGCAATCTTCCACGGAACCAGCAGCGGCCGCGCAGCAACAACAAGTAAACCACGCCGCCCTGCCAGCGGCCGCAAGCGGCTCGGCCGGCATTCGCTTCCTGCCGATCATCGGCGCACCGGTCGAGGCGGTGACCCCGCTTTCGAAACAGCTCGGCGCCGACGCCCGCGCGCAGGGGCTGGCGATCAAGGGCTCTGCGGACAAGACGAGCGAGCATATCCTCAAGGGCTACTTTTCGGCGCTCAACGATGGCGGCAAGACGACGGTCGTCTATGTCTGGGACATTCTCGATGGCAGCGGCAACCGCCTGCACCGCATCCAGGGCCAGGACACCGTCGCGAGCACGGCCGCCGAGCCCTGGAGCGCGGTCCCGCCGGAAACGATGCAGGCGATCGCCACCAAGACCATCAAGGCCTACCTCGATTGGCGTCGGTCGACGGCCGGATGAGGAAAAGCGTGCGCGGTTTTCCGCCCCGTATCCCGCGACACAAAATCATCGTGATCTTGCCGGCTGACACAAAGTTTTTAGGGTAATGGCCTTTGCGCCGCAGCATTCCCCCTTGCATTCAGGTTCAGGGACGCTAAAAAGCGGCCGATCAGCTCTGAACAGCGGCCATCCGTAAAGATTGCCCGCGATCGGAATGGCTCACGGATTTTGCGCGGAGAAAACCGCCCCGGACTGCATCCGGACGGTGGCCGCGCCAGCTCAAGGCGGACCGTCAATGAAGGTTTTCGCAGGCAATTCGAACCGGCTGCTTGCCGAAGCGATCTGCAACTATCTCAACCTCCCCCTCGGGAAAGCTACAGTAAGGCGGTTCGCCGACCAGGAAATCTTCGTCGAAATCGGCGAAAACGTGCGCGGCGAGGACGTTTTCATCGTCCAGTCCACCTCGTTTCCGACCAACGATCATCTGATGGAACTGCTCATCATGATCGATGCGGTGCGTCGATCTTCCGCCCGCCGCATTACCGCCGTCCTTCCTTACTTCGGCTATGCCCGACAGGACCGCAAACCCGGTCCCCGCACGCCGATCTCCGCCAAGCTGGTCGCCAACCTCATCACCGAAGCTGGAGCTGACCGCGTTCTCACCCTCGATCTTCACGCTGGCCAGATCCAGGGTTTCTTCGACATCCCGACCGACAACCTCTATGCGGTTCCGATCCTGGCACGCGACGTCAAGGAGAACTATGACCTCAAGAACGTCATGGTCGTCTCGCCGGACGTCGGCGGCGTCGTGCGCGCCCGCGCGCTTGCAAAACGCCTCGACTGTCTGCTGGCGATCGTCGACAAACGCCGCGATCGCCCCGGTGAATCGGAAGTCATGAACGTCATCGGCGATGTGAGCGGCAAGGACTGCATCCTGATCGACGACATCGTCGATTCCGGTGGCACGCTTTGCAACGGCGCCGAGGCCCTTTTGAAGAATGGCGCCACCAGCGTTACTGCCTACATCACCCACGGCGTCCTTTCCGGCGGCGCGGTGACCCGCGTCGCCTCCTCCATGCTGAAGGAACTGGTCATTACCGATTCCATTCAGCCGACGACAGCCGTCCAGTCGGCGCACAATATCCGCGTCATCTCAACCGCCGCCTTGATCGGCGAAGCGATCAGCCGCACCAGCCAAGAAGAATCGGTTTCGAGCCTCTTCGACTAAGATCGTTCGGTTCGACAGCGCCGCTTGTCCCTTGAGACGCACAAAGGCCGGTGTAGTACTTAGAATCGCTGAATGTATCAACGCCGGCGCCCCTAGTGCCGGCGTTTTTCTGAGAGCTTATCGACCTTTACCCAGGACCTGCGCTACCGGTTGGTCGGCGAGATTGTCGATGAACCAGTTCGGATAGACCGGCGCCGGCATGGTCTCTGCATCGAGTGCCGCGATCTCGCCTCCCGTCAACGCAAGCTCGGCGGCGCCGATGTTGTCCTCCAGCTGATGCAGCTTGGAGGCGCCGAGCAGCACGCTGGTCACTGCATCCTTCGCCAGCAGCCAGGATATCGCCACCTGCGCGACGCTTGCCCCGTGCGCGTCGGCGATCGTGCGCATGCGCTCGACGAGCTGGAAGCCGTGCTCCTTGTCGAAAGGCAGAATGTCAAAGCCGGAATAGCGATTGTCAGGATCCCCGAGATTATCGGGGGTGTACTTGCCGGAGAGGAAGCCCGAGGCGAGCGGGCTCCACACCGTCATTCCCAGGCCGTAGCGCTGCATCATCGGGATCACGTCGCGTTCGACGTCCCGGCCGAGCAGGGAATAATGCATCTGCCCGTGCGTGAAGCGCGCGAAGCCCGCGGCCTTCTGGATTTCGAGCGCCGCCGCGACCTTCCAGGCCGACCAGTTCGAGAAGCCGATGTAGCGCGCCTTGCCAGAGCGGACGACCTCGTCGAGCGCCGACAATGTCTCCTCGAGCGGCGTGTAGGGATCCTCCTTGTGGACGAGGTAGACGTCGATCCAGTCCGTGCCGAGCCGCTTCAGGCTCTGATCCACGGACCAGAGAATGTGGCGACGGGAGAGGCCGGCCTGCGTCAGCGGCGTGCCGGTGCGAAAGCCGACCTTAGTGGCGATCACCACCTCATCGCGGCGCGATCTGAGCGCCTCGCCGAGAATGCGCTCCGACTGACCGGATGCGTATGCGTCGGCCGTATCGAAAAAATTGATGCCGGCATCCAGTGCCTTCCCGACAAGAGCAGCAGCCGCCTCGGCATCCGTCCTGTAGACTGCGCCGATGCTGCGGTCGCCGGCCGTGAAGGTCATGGCGCCGAAAGCAAGACGCGAAACCACGAGACCGGTATTGCCGAGTGTTGTGTACTGCATGTTTTCCTCCGTTCTGCCCAAGGGACCATATTGCTGTTGGCGATGATCATGCCAAAACGGATTATTGCGAAAAATAGGATGTCTCTGTAAAGGTTGTGAAGAACAGCTTCATAATGGCGCGACGGTGGCGACCGACCCCTTCAGCGGTTTGACGGAATTTCTGGCAGTGGCGGAGCATCGCAGCTTCACCACCGCCGCAGCCACACTCGGCGTTACGCCGAATGCCGTCAGTCAGACGATCAAGGCGCTCGAGGCTCGGCTTGGCGTTCCGCTCTTCGTTCGCACGACGCGCCGCGTGGCTCTGACGGAGGCAGGCAGCGCATTGCTGCTGCGCGTGCGCCCGGCGGCATCCGAGATCGCCGAAGCCTATGACCTGCTTGGCGGTTTTCGCGATCGGCCGATCGGCAACCTCCGCCTGACCGTTCCGCGCATGGCGATCCCGCTCGTTCTGACGCCGCTGCTGCCGCGCTTTCGGCAAGCCTATCCGGAAGTGTCGGTGGAAATTTCGATCGATGACGCGGCGATCGATATCACCGAACGCGGCTTCGATGCCGGCATCCGCATTGGCGAGGCCGTCGAAAAGGATATGGTCGCCGTCAGGCTCACCCCCGACATTGCCTGGGCCATCGTCGGCGCTCCGTCCTATTTCGCCAAACGGGGACGTCCGGCAACGCCGGAGGAACTGACGCGGCACGAGGCGATCCGCTACCGTTATCCCACTTCGGGCACGATCTATCGCTGGGAGTTCGAGCGTGAGGGGCGCGATTTCTCCGTCGACGCGCCGGGCGGGCTGACCGTCAACGACTTCCTGCTGCTCATCGAACTGGCGCAAGCGGGGATGGGGTTGGCCTATCTGCCGGAGCCGTCGGTCCGCGAGGCCGTCACAGCCGGGCGTCTCGAACGCGTGCTCCAAGCCTACCTGCCGACATCGCCGGGCCTCTTCATCTATTTTCCTGCCAAAGCCCAGACTCAGCCCAAACTGCGGGCGTTTCTCGATCTGGCAGCAAAGGTTGGACGCGCGCAGAAATAACGCCTGTATCCACAACCAAGCCTAAAGTCCGCGCAGATTGACAATCCTGAGGCGTGCGCCGCATAGTTCGAGCTAATTTCAGAAATGTCGATGTATAGGCGTAATCAAAATGGGAATTGACTCTCGGAAGCAACGTGATCGCCTGGCGATATTGATAGACGCCGATAATATTCGCTCCGATTTTCTGCCGCTGATCATTCGCGAAGCGTCGGCCATCGGCACAATTATCATCAAGCGCGTTTACGGCAATTTCGGCCGTCCTTCTATGACACCTTGGGAGCCGTTCGTACATAAACATGCGCTGTCTCCGGTCCACGTCGCGCCGGCTGCGAGGAGCAAGAACGCCTCCGATTTGAAGCTGGCGGTCGATGCGATGGATATCCTGCATCGCGGGCAGGTCGATGGCTTCTGCATTGCGTCCAGCGACAGCGACTTCACATCTCTCGCAAGCCGAATCCGGAGGACGGCTTGTCTGTTTACGGCTTTGGAGAAAAGAAGGCGTCCGAGCCCTATGTGAATTCTTGCAATGACTTCTTTTATTGCGACCTTCTTCTTAAGGAGGATGCAAAAACCAATCCCAGTTCCAGCAAACCGAAGCCGCCTTTGCAGGAAATCCTCGCTGCAATAGACGAGACATCGAGAGAGGGAGGCAGGGCTCACCTCAGCGCAGTCCGCAGCGTACTCAACAAACTCATCCCCGGTTTCCGTCCCCAAAATTACGGATCCAAGAACCTCACTACGCTGATGGAAAGTATTCCGTCGCTTGAGTGTGAATCGAACAGCGACGGCTCGTACGTAAAGCGGAAATGAGTCGGGGCGCGTCCGCAGCGCTATCCACGCGCGATGGTGCAACCCTCTCCACCGCCGAAGAGCCGCGACCGGGTGAGGAACCGCTTCTCCCGGCCATTATCGAGCGAGAACATCCCGCCCCTTCCCGGAACCACATCGATGATCAGCTGCGTGTGCTTCCAGACTTCATACTGGCTGGCGCTGATATAGACCGGCACGCCGTCGATCTCGCCAAGCCTCACATCGTTGTCGCCGACGATATAGTCTCCGGCCGGATAGCACATGGGAGACGAGCCGTCGCAGCAGCCGCCTGATTGATGAAACAGTATATCCGGGTGATCGCGCCGGATTTCGCGGATGAGTTCGATTGCCGCATCGGTCGCAAGCACCCGCGGCTCGCCATTTGGTTCCGTCATCATTTCCTCCCTTCCCGCACGACCGACAGGCCCCCGATAAAATATCGGGAGCCCGCCTGGAGGATCACCGGCGGTCCCCGCCGCCGGGATCGAACGATGAGGATCAGAAGAAGCCGAGCGCCTTCGGGCTGTAGCTCACCAGCATGTTCTTGGTCTGCTGGTAATGGTCGAGCATCATCTTGTGCGTTTCCCGGCCGATGCCGGACTGTTTGTAGCCACCGAAGGCTGCGTGCGCCGGATAGGCGTGGTAGCAATTGGTCCAGACGCGGCCTGCCTGGATGGCACGCCCGAAATGATAGCAGCGGTTGGCATCGCGGCTCCACACGCCGGCACCTAGGCCATAGAGCGTGTCGTTGGCAATCTCCAGCGCCTCGGCCTCGGTCTTGAAGGTCGTCACCGAAACGACCGGTCCGAAGATCTCCTCCTGGAAGATGCGCATCTTGTTGTGGCCGCGGAACACGGTCGGCTTGACATAGTAACCCTCGGAAAGCTCGCCTTCGAGCACGTTGCGACCACCGCCGGTGAGCACCTCGGCCCCTTCCTGCTTGCCGATATCGATGTAGGAGAGGATCTTTTCGAGCTGCTCGCTCGACGCCTGCGCGCCGATCATCGTTGCCTGGTCGAGCGGATTGCCCTGGCGGATCGCTTCGACCCGCTTCAGCGCCCGCTCCATGAAGCGGTCGTAAATGCTTTCCTGGACGATCGCGCGGCTCGGGCAGGTGCAGACCTCGCCCTGGTTGAGCGCGAACATCGCAAAGCCCTCGAGTGCCTTGTCGAAATAGTCGTCGTCCTCGCTCAGCACATCGGCGAAGAAAATGTTCGGCGACTTGCCGCCGAGCTCGAGCGTGACGGGTATGAGGTTCTGGCTGGCATATTGCATGATCAGCCGCCCGGTCGTCGTCTCGCCGGTAAAGGCGATCTTGGCGATGCGGGGGCTGGTGGCGAGCGGCTTACCGGCTTCAAGGCCGAAGCCGTTGACGATGTTCAAGACGCCCGGCGGCAGGAGGTCGGCAACGAGTTCCGCCCAGACGAGAATGGAGGCAGGCGTCTGCTCGGCCGGCTTCAGCACGACACAGTTGCCGGCGGCAAGTGCCGGGGCCAACTTCCACGCGGCCATCAGGATCGGAAAGTTCCAGGGGATGATCTGGCCGACGACCCCGAGAGGCTCATGGAAGTGATAGGCAACCATGTCATGGTCGATCTCGCCAATCGAGCCTTCCTGAGCGCGGATGCAAGCGGCGAAATAACGGAAATGGTCGATCGCCAGCGGAATGTCGGCAGCCATGGTCTCGCGGATCGGCTTGCCGTTGTCGAAGGTTTCCGCCCGCGCCAGAAGCTCCAGATTGGCCTCCATGCGGTCGGCGATCTTCATCAGAATGTTGGAGCGCTCCGTCGTCGACGTCCGCCCCCATTTTTCTCGCGCCGCATGCGCAGCATCAAGCGCGGCCTCGATATCGGCGGCATCAGAACGGGCGACCTGGCAAAGCGTGCCGCCGGTGACAGGCGTCGTGTTGTCGAAATAGCGGCCCGCGACCGGCTCCCGCCATTCGCCGCCAATGAAGTTTCCATATTTCTGCTTGTACGGGTTCTCGACGATCTTCTGGTGCAACATGGCTTCCTCCCTTAAACAGCAGTCCGTTGCTGTGCGAACAAGGGTGGGGCCGAAATTCGAACTGTGATAGAGGGCCGCGGCACTCGACAGTGCCATCTTGTTTCAGAATTGAGACAGGCGCGCTCGGCTCAGCGTGCTGCAGCGCAGCATCGGAACGATTTTTGGGCTTGTCCGCCCCTCATCCCGCTGCCGCGACCTTCTCCCCGCAGGCGGGGCGAAGGGACAAGCGGCAAACTCCCAGTCCCCTCTCCCCGCACGCGGGGAGAGGGTAGGGTGAGGGGTTTTTCAGGATATGCGCAGCTCAGTTCAACGATAGCCGTTTCATCTTGCGGTAGAGCGTGGCGCGGCTGATTCCAAGAAGGTCGGCTGCCATCGAGACATTGCCGTTCGCACGCGACAGCACGCGACGCAGGGCCGCCCGCTCGGCGTCCGGCAGTTCCCCTCCGTCACCGGGCGGCTCTTCCTGGAGCAGGTCGGAAGCGGGAACGCCCGCGGCAATTCGCCTGTCGTCGAGACCGAGCCGTTGCCGCGCGGCGCGGGTCGCACCAAGGACGAGGTCGTCGCGGTCGACCGCAAGCAATGCCGGCCCTGCTCTGTCCGCCGGTACGAGCACGATGCGCGCCCCGGCAAAAGCCCGCCGGAAAAGATTGGCCTCGATACGGGAGGCAGCGTCGCGCACTGCCTGGGAAAGGATCGACACCGTTGCCTCGGACGCATCGTGGCGGCAGGTGGAAATATCGATCGCCCCTGCAAGATGTCCCGCCTCGTCTCGGACCGGCGCCGTCGCGCAACTCAGCCCGATATTGCGGCTTAGGAAATGCTGATCGCGCTGGATGACGACGGCGCGCTCGTCCGCGATGGCCGTGCCAATGCCATTTGTGCCGACGCTCGCCTCGCTCCACACGGTTCCCGACCATAGACCAACATCGCGAAATTCGGCATCGTCTCCGACCGCCCCGCGGCGTTCGAGCGCGACGCCCCTGTCGTCGGTCAACAAAAGGCAGCAACCGGCCTTGCCGATGACTGCGAACAGCCGATCGAGTTCTCCGACCGCCTCCGCAACCAACGCGCCGGAACGCTCGTACGCCTGCCGGAATTCGTTATCCGTAAGGCGCCAGGGCGAACGCACCTCTTCCGGTGCCAGTCCATGCAGCGTCATGCAGCGGCGCCAAGATGCCGCGACCGGCGAACTCACCGCGGCGGACGGTTGATGCGCGATCCTATATACGTGTTCGGAATGATCCCTGACAGCAGGCATCCGCTCCCTCCCTAAAAGCGTCTTCCGGCGGCGACAGGTCTGCCGGTCTCCCGGTCCGCACCACCGCGGCCGCCACTATAGGCATCGATTGCGCCGCCGGTCCAGCCAGACGAAGGTCGCGCCATCAAACGCCTTCATATATCAGCCGAGCGGTATCGACACAGCCGAGAGCGCGTGTCTTTAAGGAAACATCCAATGGGATGTGCTACTAGACTGAGTCACTTCCCGCCCGCCCCGCAACATCCGGTTGTCCGCCATGCTTCGCGACTTTTCCCTTCAAAGCCTGTTCATGGGCCTTCTGATCGCCTTTGTCGGCTTTGCGAGCTCTTTCGCCGTCATCCTGAATGGACTTACCGGCGTCGGCGCAACCGACGCGCAAGCAGCCTCCGGCCTGATGGCGCTGTCAATATCGATGGGGGTATGTGCAATCGTCATCAGCATTGTGACGCGGCTGCCGATCAGCATCGCGTGGTCGACCCCAGGCGCGGCATTGCTCGCAAGCTCGACCGCCGTCGAGGGCGGCTTCAATGCCGCGGTCGGCGCCTTTCTCGTTTGCGGCCTGCTGATCATCATCGCCGGGCTTTGGAAACCGCTCGGCAGGATGGTTTCCTCGATCCCCTCTGCTTTGGCGAATGCAATGCTTGCCGGCGTGCTCATCGGCCTGTGCTTCGCACCAGTCAAGGCAATCGCCTTCAACCCCTTCTTCGGCCTCCCGATCGTTCTCGCCTGGGCGCTGGTCGGCAGCATCAACAAGCTCTATGCCGTGCCGGCCGCCCTCCTAGCCTTCGTCCTCGTCATCGCCTTCGGCATCGACATGCCCGACGGCATCTTTGCAAGGCTTTCCTCGGCGCTGATCCCCCAGACCGAATTCGTCTTCCCGGTCTTCAACGCCGCCGCCACGGTCAGCATCGCCCTGCCGCTCTTCATCGTGACGATGGCGTCGCAGAACATTCCCGGCATCGCCGTTCTGAAGGTCAACGACTACCACCCGAATCCCGGCCCGCTCTTTGCAACGACCGGCCTCTTTTCGATGATGAGCGCGCCGTTCGGCGGCCATGCGGTCAACCTGGCGGCGATTACCGCTGCCATGTGCGCCGGCGTCGACTCCCATCCTGACCGCACCCGCCGCTACTGGTCGGCGATCAATGCCGGCATCGCCTATATCCTCTTCGGTCTGCTTGCCGGTGCCGTTACCACCTTCGTCAGTCTCGCACCCCCGGTGCTTATCGAGGCCGTCGCGGGGCTGGCGCTTGTCGGCGCCTTTGCAAGCTCCGCCATGGCCGCCTTCAGCGAAAGTCAGATGCGGGAAGCTGCCGCCATCACCTTCCTGGTAACCGCATCAGGCGTCAGCTTCGGTGGGGTCTCCGGTGCCTTCTGGGGTCTGATCGCCGGCGGCCTCATGCTCGCGCTCGCCCGGTTTGCCAAGCGCAAGGCGTGATGCATGTCGCCCCAAAAGTGTGCAGCGGTTTTGGGACAACGACATGCACAAAAGAAAGGCCTAGCGCCTCGCCTTGCATTTCCACCCATTCTCCGCTATGCACCGCGCGTCCGCGCAGACACCCTTGGAGGCAACGCGGATGAAGCTGTCAGTCAGCTTCAGGTTTTTCCGCTCTTTGACGGACGAACTCTCCAAATAACCAGAAAGGTCTACCCATGAGCCAGACTTACGAGCTCAAGGCCGAGACGCGCGAACGGGTTGGTAAGGGGTCCTCCCGCGAACTTCGCCGCAACGGTCTTATCCCGGCTGTCATCTATGGTGACAAGCAGGCCCCCCTTTCCATCGCGCTCTCCACCAAGGAAGTGACGATGAAGATCCACGCCGGCGGTTTCATGACCACCGTCGCGATCATCGACGTCAATGGCGAGAAGATCCGCGTCCTGCCGAAGGACTACCAGCTGGATCCGGTCCGCGACTTCACCATGCATGTCGATTTCCTGCGCGTCTCGAAGGACAGCCAGGTTTCCGTTCAGGTCCCGGTTCACTTCGAAAACGAAGAGAAGTCCCCGGGTCTCAAGCGCGGTGGCGCTCTGAACATCGTTCGCCATGAAGTCGAGCTGAATGTCTCCGCCGACAACATTCCGGAATTCCTGACGGTCGACCTCACCGGCCTCAACATCGGCGACACCGTCCACATCTCGGACATCAAGCTTCCGGCAGGCGCGACCCCGGTTATCGCGGACCGCGACTTCACGGTCGCAACGATCGCTGGCCGCGTGATGGAAGCCGAAGAAGAGGCAGCAGAAGAGGCTGAGGGCGAAGCAGAAGAATAATCTGCGTTTCGCGTATCCGCCAGCCATACTGACGGCTGACAAGACAAACCCGCTCCATGTCGCATGGGGCGGGTTTTTCATTTCGGGCCAGGCTTCAAGCCGTCAGGACTTGGCTTTGGCCAAGCATCATCATCCGCTAATGCAAGCACAGCGTCTCGTCACGGTCTCATGAAATCTCGGCGTGCAACTTCAGCAACATTTAAGGTTTTGATGATGTTCTGCCGGCGGGGAGACGTCGGTGGCAGTCCAAGAGAACTAGCAATGAATAATGTGGCAGCAACTGCCGAGGGGGGCATGCGATGATGCACTCGGTGGAGAACCGGTTTGTTGCGATCATTGGCGGCGCGATGTTTGTATTCGTCGCCCCGTTGCTGGCACTCTTCCTGACAATATCGAGCGAACGTGTCGCACGCGAGCGCCTGCAGAATATCGAGCTTCTGATGGAAGCAAGCGCCGAGGCACTCGGCAAACCGATCTGGGATTTCGATCAGCAAGGTATCGACCGGATCGCCCGCTCGCTGATGAACGCCACCGATATTCGGGCCGTGGCCATTCGCGATTCGGGTGGAAACCTCCTTGCTCAATTACCGAAGGGAAGCATTGCCGGCACGACCGCAGGCCGCTCGCTGGAGGCCGCGATCGCCTTCGACAGCATCGAGGGCATCAGGCAAGTCGGGACGCTCGAGGTCGCCGTCCCAACGCCCGGCATTCTCTCGCGCTTCAGCAAGGACGAATGGACCGTTCTCGCCATTCTTCTTTTTGCGGTTGCAATCGTCTTTGCGGCGGCCCTCGTCGGCAATCGTTTCACCGTGATCCGTCCGCTGATGCGGCTCACCGCCGCGATCGAGGCAACACGGCGGCTGGGATCCCGCCACCGGGTCGACTGGACCTCGGACGACGAGATGGGCACGCTCGCCGCGAACTTCAACGAGATGCAGGATCGCCTGGAACGCGAGGAAACCGAACTCAAGATAGCGCATGACCGCGCAACCGAGACCTACAATCTCACACCGGCCATGCTCTTCTCGCTCGACGCGGCAAACAGGCTGAGCGCCGTCAGCGATTACTGGTTGCTTGCGACGGGCTATGCCCGCGAAGAGGTCATTGGCCGCACCTTCACCGATTTCATCGATCCCGCGTGGCACGAAATCTATCGCCTTCGCGCAAAGACGACCGCGGTCGACAATGACAATATCCGCGAAGTGACGCTGCCCTTCCGCAAGGCTGACGGCGAGTTGATGACCGTCCTGATCCTGGAATCGGAAATGGCTCATGGCGGCAATCTCTCGCTATCCGTCATGACCGATGTCACCGCACTCAAGCAGGCGGAGAGCCGCAACCATGCCCAGGCGATCACCGATCACCTGACCGGGCTGCTCAATCGTCAGGGCTTCGAAAGCGCGCTCGACGACGCAATCCGCAACGCCGACGCGTGCGGGATGCAGCTCGCCTGCCTGTTCATCGACCTCGACCGCTTCAAATGGATCAACGACAATTTTGGCCACGCCGCCGGCGACGCCGTTTTACGCCAGACCGTCGAACTGATCCGCATGGCGCTCGACGAGCATGACGTGATGTCGAGGCTCGGCGGCGACGAATTCGCCATTCTTGTTGCCGCAACGGATGTCGCCGTTGTCGCCACCGAGATTGCCGAGCGCATTTGCGCGGCATTGCGCGAGCCGATGCCGATTGCCGGCAACGAGCTGTCGGTCAGCGCGAGTGTCGGCGTTTCGGTCTACCCGACGCATGCGGCAAGCGCCTCAGACCTTCTCTTGAAGGCGGACATGGCGATGTATACGCGCAAGCGCGACGGCAAGAACGGCGTGCGGATTTTCGACGCGGGCATGCTAGACACCGCGCGCGAGCGCAACGAGATCGAGCAATGCATCGAAACCGGCCTGAAAGAGGATTGGTTCGAGGCCTGGCTGCAGCCGATCGTCGGGCTCGGCGACGGCCAGATTGTCGGTTTCGAGGCGCTGATGCGCCTCGATCATCCGGAAAAGGGGCTGATGCCGCCCGGCAAGATCATCGGCATTGCCGAGGAAACAGGCACGATCGGCCGCATCGGCGACCGCGTGCTCGACAAGGCGATTCGCCACCTCGCCGCGATTTCCGAGCTGGATGGAACGCAGAATACCTATCTGGCGGTCAACTTCTCGCCGCTGCAGTTCGAGTTGACGCTGCCCCATAAGGTGGCTGCGCTGCTGCTCAAGCACCACATTTCGCCGCAGAGGATCGTCATCGAGATTACCGAGGCGGTGCTGATGCTCGACAATCCCGAGGTTCACGCAGTCCTGAAGCAACTCAGCGAATTCGGCTGCCGCATCGCGCTTGACGATTTCGGTACCGGCTATTCGTCCCTGAGCTACCTCAATCGCTTCCCCGTCGATATCGTCAAGATCGACCAGTCGTTTACCCGGTCGCTGAGTTCCGGTACCGCCGACGTCAGGCGCAAGAGCCGCATGCTCATCAAGGGCATTCGCACCATCTCCCATCAGATGGGATGCACAGTCGTCGCCGAAGGGATAGAGACAAAGGAGCAGTGGCAGCTTCTGCGCAAGCTCGGCGTGGATAATGGCCAGGGTTATCTCTTCAGCCCGCCCATGCCGATCGACGGCATGCTGGCTCTTCTGGAGAACGAATCCGAAGCCAAAGCGGCCAATCCGGCATAGCGCCGATCGAAAAGGAGAAAAGGGCGTGAAGCATCTGATCCTGGCATTCCTGCTCGGTCTTTCCGCCACCGCTCACGCCGAGACGATCCATTTCGTCACCGAGGAATATCCGCCCTACAACTTCTCGACAGCCAGCGGCGCGAACGGCGCATCGGTCGAACAGGTCGCCCTGATCATGAAGGCCGTCGATCTTCCGTACGAAATCAAGGTCCTGCCTTGGGCGCGCGCCTTCGCGCTTGCCGAAATCCAACCTTTCCACTGCGTTTTCACCACTGGTCACGACGCAGAGCGGGACAGGAAGTTCAAATGGATCGAACCGCTGCTCGTCGATCACATGATCATGGTGCGACGCAAGGGTGCGGCGATCGCGCCGCAAACGATCGATGAAGCCAAACAGTTCGTCGTCGGAACGCAGCGGGAAGACTTCTCCGCAACATATCTGAAGGCGCGTGGCTTCGAAAAGATCGACTATGCCGCCAACCTCGACTCCACCATGAAGAAGCTCGCGGCCGGTCGCATCGATCTGCTCATGACGTCGGAAAAAACGTTCGAGACCATGCGGGCCAACGGCAAACCTGTCGAGGCGGCATTGGTGCTGGAAGGCAAGCAATACGGCATCGCTTGCCACCGGGACATGCCCGATGACACCGTTGCGCGCATGCAGGCCGAACTCGAGCGCCTGATCGCCAATGGCACGCAGGACCGGATCTTCGAGCGCTACGGCTTGCGCCCGAACCGCATCGAACAGGCGGCGAAATAAGGATTGACTCACCCTAGTCTCAGTGGTTTTGGGTTTGACTGGCGGGATTTGGATAGCCTCACCCTAGCGCTCTCCCTGCTCGCGGGGAGAGGGGACTGGGAGCGCGCGGCTTGCCCCTTCTCCCCGTTATGAACGGGGAGAAGGTCGCGGCAGCGGGATGAGGGGCAAAACGCAGTCGCTCCTCGTCATCTCGCAGCCTACAAGCAGAAGCATCAGGAGTTTGGCGACATGCTGATTATTGCGGGACTTGGCAATCCGGGTTCGAAATATGCCGGGAACCGCCACAATATCGGCTTCATGGCCGTCGACGCGATACAGCGTCGCCCGGGCTTCTCCTCCTGGTCGAAGAAATTCAAATCGGAAGTTTCCGAAGGCGAGATCGCCGGCGAGCGCGTGCTCCTGATGAAGCCGCAGACCTTCATGAACCTGTCGGGAGAGGCTGTGGGCGAAGCCATGCGCTTCTACAAGCTCGCGCCGAAGGATATCGTCGTGATCTACGACGAACTCGATCTTCCTGCCGGCAAGGCACGCATCAAGACCGGCGGCGGCCACGGCGGCCACAACGGCATCAAATCGATCGACGCCCACTGCGGCAAGGACTACCGCCGCCTGCGCCTCGGCATCGGCCACCCGGGTGTGAAGGACCTAGTGCACGCCCATGTGCTCGGCGATTTCGCCAAGGCGGATCAGGCCTGGCTTTCGCCGCTCTTGGACGCCATCGCCGACAACGCGGACATGCTGGTCAAAGGCGAGGATTCGCAGCTCATGAACAAGCTCGCGCTGGCGACCGGCGGCAAGCCCACGGATGAAAAGCCGCAGGCGGCGAAGAAGCAGCCCGCGCAATCCCATATCCACCAGGCCCGCAGCGCGGCGCAGCCAAAAAAACTTCCGACCACCGGCCCGATGGCCGAGATGCTGAAGAAGATGTTCGGCTCGAAGGGGGATTAAGGGAACCGGCCGAACCTACTCCTCCGGCTCGGTCGTGAACAGCAGCGGATAGCCCCCTTCCTTGCCGAGATCGGTCGCCTCCTTGGCCTTGGTCTCGGCGATATCCCTGGCGCAGACGACGACGACCGAGGTGCCGAGCTTGTGTGCGGTCATCATCACCCGGTAGCCGGTCTCCTCGCTCATGCGGAAGACGGCCTTGAGCACCATGACCACGAATTCACGCGGGGTGTAGTCGTCGTTGACCAGAATAACCTTATAGAGCTTCGGCCGCTGCAGCTTGGGCTTCGATCTGGTCTTGGGTTTTGCGGCAACATCATTGTCACTCATCGGAAATCCACCCGTTGATGACATGAGGAGGCGATCACCATCGCGCAGCACAATATTACGCGTCGGGCATCGGCATTCAAGGGAAGGCCGGGTGATAAGGTCTGCTGCACGTTTCCTTAGGTCGCGAACGACCTAAGGAAACATGCGGCAGTTCAAAACGTTACAGCGTCCTTTGCGCGTCAGACAAGACGCGCGGCGCGTCAGAAGCGCGTGAAGAGCTTGACCGCTCCTCTCCTTTACCCCATAGCCACCGCCAAGCAATCCGAGAAAGACAGGTTTTAGCCATGGGCTTCAAATGCGGTATCGTCGGGCTGCCGAATGTCGGCAAGTCCACACTCTTCAATGCGCTCACCAAGACAGCAGCGGCGCAAGCGGCAAACTATCCCTTCTGCACGATCGAGCCGAACACCGGCGAAGTCGCGGTTCCGGATCCGCGCATGCGCAAGCTCGCCGATGTCGCAAAATCAAAGGAGATCATCCCGACGCGCATCTCCTTCGTTGACATCGCCGGCCTCGTGCGCGGCGCGTCCAAGGGCGAAGGCCTCGGCAACCAGTTCCTCGCCAATATTCGCGAGGTCGACGCTGTGGTCCATGTTCTGCGCTGCTTCGAAGATGACGACATCACCCATGTGGAAGGCCGCATCCACCCGGTTGCCGATGCCGAGACGATCGAAACCGAACTGATGCTCGCCGACCTCGAAAGCCTGGAGCGGCGCACGGACCAGACGCGCAAGCGCGCGGTCGGCAAGGACAAGGATGCAATGGCACAGCTTCCCGTGATGGAAGCCTCGCTGAAGCTCCTGCAGGAAGGCAAGCCGGTGCGCACACTGCTGTCGAAGCTCGATGCGGACGAATTGCGCGTCCTGCAGGGCCTCAATCTCCTCACCTCCCATCCGGTGCTCTACGTTTGCAACGTCGCCGAAAGCGACGCCGCCACCGGCAACGAACACACGCGCGCAGTCGCCGAAATGGCAAAGGCCCAAGGTGCCGAAACCGTTGTCATCTCGGCTGCGATCGAGTCGGAGGTCGCACAACTCCCCGAGGAGGAAGCCAAGGAATTCCTTGCTGCGCTCGGCCTCGAGGAGGCCGGTCTCGACCGGCTGATCCGCGCCGGCTACAAGCTGCTCGACCTCATCACCTATTTCACGGTAGGCCCGAAGGAAACACGTGCGTGGACCATTCCGCGCGGTACCAAGGCACCGCAGGCCGCCGGCGTCATTCACACGGATTTCGAACGCGGCTTTATTCGCGCGAACACAATCGCTTATGATGACTATATTGCGCTCGGCGGCGAAACCGGCGCGAAGGAAGCCGGCAAGGCGCGCGACGAAGGCAAGGAATACGTCGTCCAGGACGGCGACGTCATCCATTTCCGCTTCAACACCTGACGCGGTGGCTATGCGGCACAGCGCCGTCCTTAAATTGTCTTCGATTTAGGGAAACATGCGGTAGGGCCGCATAGCAGCACATATCCGGCAACGAGGGAGGCCGGCATGCTCTATTTCGAGGACTTCACGCCAGGCCGGCGCTTCGACTACCAGCCAGTCGCCGTGCAGGCACCCGACATCATCGCCTTCGCCAGCGAGTTCGATCCGCAGCCGATGCACCTGGACGAAGAGGCCGGCAAGCGCAGCATTCTCGGCGGGCTCTCTGCCTCCGGCTGGCACACGAGCGCGATCGGCATGCGTATGATGATCGACGCGTTTCTCGGCAAATCCTCCTCTCAAGGTTCGCCGGGCATCGACTTCATGGACTGGAAGAAGCCGGTGCTCGCAGGCGACGTGCTGACAGGCTTCAGCTTGGTCCTCGGAGCGCGGCAGTCGAAGTCAAAACCGAGCGTCGGCATCGTCAAGTTCCGCAACGAGATCAGCAATCAGACGGGGGAAGCGATCGCGGTTTCGGAATGCTCCGTCCTTTTCCGCCTCCGTGACCGGGGGCTGCGGCTATGATGACGTTGGCGGAAATCTACGCAGCCGGCCGAAAAACCGTGATCGGCAGCCTGACATTCACAGCAGAAGACATCGTCCGTTTCGCGCGCAACTTCGACCCGCAGTCATTCCATCTCGACGCGGAAGAGGCCAAGCACTCGCTCTTCGGGGGGCTTTGCGCGTCCGGTTGGCACACGAGCGCCGGCTGGATGCAATGTTTCGTGCGGTTCTGGAAGGATGAGATCCGGCGCCTGGCGGCCGAGGGGCTGCACGCGCCGAAACTCGGCCCCTCACCCGGCTTTCGCGAACTCAAGTGGCTGAAGCCGGTCTATGCCGGCGACACGGTAACCTACGCGGTCACCTTTCTCGAGGCGCGAACCGTCGCGTCGAGACCCGGATGGCGCATCAACACCATCCTTTGCGAAGGCGAGAACCAGCACGGCGAAACCGTCATCCAGTTCGAAAGCAAGGTGATCGAATTCACCTGAAGTCGAGTTGAGGCGAAGCGCTTCAATGCCCCGCGAATTCGATCAGCGTGCGGACATTGACGCCGAGAGCTTCGAGCTTTTTGCGCCCGCCAAGCTCTGGCAGATCGATGATGAAGCATGCGGCCACGATTTCCGCTCCCATCTGCTTCAGAAGCTTGACCGCGCCTTCGGCGGTTCCGCCGGTGGCAATGAGGTCATCGACCAGGATCACCTTCTCTCCTGGCTGGATCGCATCCCTGTGCATTTCCATCTCGTCCACGCCGTATTCGAGGCTATAGGCGATGCGGACGGTATCGTGCGGCAGCTTGCCCTTCTTTCGGATCGGCACGAAGCCGGCCGCAAGCTGGTGGGCGATCGCGCCGCCCAAAATGAAGCCGCGCGCCTCGATGCCCGCGATCTTCTCGATTTTTGTTCCGGCATAGGGCTGGACGAGCTCGTCGATCGCGCGGCGGAAAGCCTTCGGATTGCCGAGCAACGTCGTGATGTCGCGAAACATGACGCCTGGCTTCGGATAATCCGGGATGCTCCGGATGGAGGAAATCAGTTCCGATTGAACGGTCGCGTTCATGATGGGAAAACAGCCTCTGCGAGTCTCAAAGAAGGCAAAGCCATAACATCAATGACGTGCAATTCTATAGAAGTTTCTTCGCGTTGCCGTTAGAAAGCTGCCCCCTCCCGCCGCAAACCTCGGCCCCCGCAAAATCTCCGCGGGACAGGTGGAACAATTTGTCGGCGTCGGGTGTTAATGTCGCGCTTGAATTTTGCAGTGCACGCAATTGGGGCGTGACTGCGCCTACAGCGCCGCGCGTATTGTCAGACGCGCAACGGTCGCTGTAGCACTTTGAATTGCTGCATGTTTTTATCCTTAAATCGGTTACGATTTAAGGATACATGCAGTCGAGCCAGCAGCAGAGGAGGGAGCACACGATGCGCTTGTTTGAATGCGGTTCGCTCGTCCCGGGTTGTGAATGGCACACCCGCGCCGACAATGATGCAGAAATCGTCCGTCGTGCTGTGGAGCACATGCGCGTAACCCACGGCGAAACGACGATACGCGAGAACATGATCAACAACATCAAGGTTCGGATCGTCGACGAAAGCAAGGCCGCCTGACCGGAGTGGAGCAAGGCCTTACTGCCGCGTTCATGTCGCGCGTGATTGGGAAGCGAGCGGCATCGCTCCACTGATGTCACTTGGTGTCGGGCACCATCGATTCGAGCCGGGCCGCGAGCGCTGCCCGGGTGGGGGCGAAATTGCGCTCGATCCAGAAATTTTCGAGCTCGGAAAGCATTTCGCCGACCTTAGGGCCGGCCGGAATGCCCGCCTTCAGGACATCAGCTCCGGTCAAAGGAAAGACGGGGCGCTGCCACTTCTCCGCACGCGACAGGAGCCGCTGAAACGCGGCCGTTTCGGGAAGAAGCGCCGGATCGTTTTCGGACAGGCGGCGCGAGGATGCCAGCGTGAGCCGCAGGTGCGTTGTGATCCCCTCGGCGCCATAGCGGTAAAGCTGGCGGTCGAGAGCCGCATCGGCGAGCGTCACGGGAATGGTTGGAGCACTTGCAAACCGCGCGAAATAGGCGGCCTCCGCCTTCGATAGACGCAATCGCGCTGCCATGGCCTCGAGCCGTTCCGCATCCGGAGGAACGATCGCCGCCAAACGGAGCAGCGGATCCGGCTTCCAAGAAAAGGCCCTCTCGGCGGCAATCAGGCCGGGAATGGCGTCGATGCCCCATTTCTCGGTCTCCGGCAGGATTTCGGTGAGCACGCCGGTTTGGCGCATCCACAGGAGCGCGCGGCCAGGATCATCGGCGGCGAGCAGTTTCTTCGTTTCGGACCAGACCCGTTCCGCCGAAAGCGTCGAAAGCTTTGCGCGTGCCTGTGCGCAGGCCCGGAGCCCATCTGCGTCCGGCCGGCCGGCGCCGTAATAGGCGAAGAACCGGAAGAAGCGCAGGATGCGCAGATAATCTTCCCGGACGCGCTCGGGGGCATTGCCGATGAAACGCAGCGTCCGGCTCTCGATGTCGGCAATGCCGCCGACATGATCGATTACCTGGCCTTTGCTGTCTGCATAGAGGGCGTTGATCGTGAAATCACGGCGCTCTGCGTCCGCCTGCCAATCGGTCCCGAAGGCCACTTCGGCACGGCGCCCGTCGGTTGCCACGTCGCGGCGCAGCGTCGTCACTTCATAGGGCGTCCGGTCGATGACGAGGGTGACCGTGCCATGGTCGACACCGGTCGGCACGACCTTGATGCCCGCGGCCTTCGCCCGTTCAGCAACCTCCTCCGGCCACCAGGTGGTCGCCATGTCGACATCGCCGGCAGGCAGCCCCATGAGACTGTTGCGGATCGCGCCGCCGACAACGCGCACTTCGCCGCCGTCGACGTTCAGGACGTCGAAAACGCGCCGGAGCGAGGGAGCCTGAAACCAAGCCTCAGCCGCAACGGAAGTCATGCATAAAGCCTTTCGTAGAGCATGCGGACGATCCCCGCCGTAATTCCCCAGATGTTCCGTTCGCCGTAGGGCATGCGATAGAATTGCCGCTCCGCACCCTGCCAATGGCTGCGTCCGCGCCCGTGGTTGACAGGGTTCATCAAGAAAGAAAGCGGGACTTCGAACACGCTTTCCACCTCTTCCGGATTGGGCGCGAGTTCGAACCCAGGCTGCACGACCGCGAGCACCGGCGTGATGCGGAAGCCCGACATGGCCATATAGTGCGGCAGACGGCCGATCGTCTCCACGAAGCGAGGATCGAGCCCGATCTCTTCCTGTGCCTCGCGAAGCGCCGCAACCTCGATGGACTGGTCCTCGGGATCGACGGCCCCGCCCGGAAAGGCGACCTGACCCGAATGCTTGCGCAATGTCGCCGTCCGCTGCGTAAAGATCACGCTCGCGTCTTCTCCGTCGTCGACGACCGGCACAAGCACGGCCGCGTCCTTCAAATGGAGGGTTTCGAGGTAGGGCACGATGCCCGGATTGAGCAGGAAATCGCCGTGATCGCGCCAGGCCGTCTCAATCGGTCCGCCTGTCTGGGCGAGCGCCCTGCGGCGGAACTCATCGGCGGAAAAGGGATGATTTGTCATTGCGACAGGGCTTCCAACTCGGCCGCCGGCATGATCGGAAAGATCGCGCCGGACGATTTGACGCAGAACATGTCGACGCCATCGAACTCGACGGTTTCGCCGAGTTCAACAATGTCGTACATCACGGGCCTCGATACGAGCGCCTCAAGCCGCCCACGCACATGAAGGTAGGGTTTCAGTTCGCGATTTTCGCCATGGACGACGAAGCGAAGGGGATGCTCCGGCCCTGCCTCCACCACGTCGCCGACATTGGTGCGAAACGTCAGGACATTTTCGCCGTCCTGGACAGTCACGCTCATTTCCACGGCGATGAACGGAGCATCGGCAATGCGGATGCCGACTTTTTCCACTGGCGTGACAAGGTAGGTCTTTCCGTCTTCGTCCTTGCGAAGCACGGTGGAAAACAGCCGCACGAGCGGCTGGCGACCGATCGGTGTCCCCATATAGAACCATGTTCCATCGCCGCGGATTTCCATGTCGATATCGCCGCAAAACGGCGGATTCCAACGGTCGACCGGCGGCAATCCCCGCGCTTCGCCGCCCCTTTCGCCGGCGGCGCGGGCAATCAGCGCGGCAAGGCCGGCCGCGTCGCCCGTTTGCTGAATCTCGGCTTCTGCCATCGTTCCGTCCCGTTTGGTCTCGATCTTGCTTCTGAAGCATGACGCGTTCAGATGAGCGTGCGAGGGATGCTCCAGCCTCTGGTTTTGGGCATTCCGTCCGCATCAACGAGCATGCGGGATGCACGGCGAGCGTCCTGCAAGCTCACGACATAGTGCGTTGACGGCGGCTTGTCAGCCGTCCGCCAGGGTCTAAATTGAAAAATTGGGACTGAATATTAAGCAATGGCGATTCGGTTCAGCAGCGACGATCTGGGAGAATTGCGATGAGTGTTATGAAAAGCGCGACTGATGCGGCCGACGAAAAGGCAATCGTCGCGGCCGCGGAAGCCGCACTGGGTGAGATCGCGCTCATCCGAGCCGAAGTCGGCAAGGTGATCTTCGGCCAGGAAAGCGTGGTCGAGCAGACGCTGCTCGCCGTGCTGTCCGGCGGCCATGCACTGCTCGTCGGCGTACCGGGCCTTGCCAAGACCAAGCTCGTCGCCACGCTCGGTACCGTTCTCGGGCTCGACAACAGCCGTATCCAGTTCACGCCCGACCTGATGCCTTCCGACATTCTGGGCTCGGAAGTGATGGACCAGGATGCCGCGGGCTATCGGTCATTCCGTTTCGTCCCCGGCCCGATCTTCACGCAGCTGCTCATGGCGGACGAGATTAACCGCGCCTCGCCGCGCACGCAGTCGGCGCTGTTGCAGGCCATGCAGGAGTATCACATCACCGTTGCCGGCGTCCGCAAGGACCTGCCTCAGCCGTTCCATGTGCTCGCAACCCAGAACCCCCTCGAGCAGGAGGGAACCTACCCCCTGCCGGAAGCGCAGCTCGACCGTTTCCTGATGCAGGTCGATGTCGGCTACCCCGAGCTTGCCGCCGAACGGCAAATCCTGCTGGAGACGACCGGCGTCACTGAAGCTGAAGCGCGACCGGTGATCGATGCCCAACGCCTGCTGCAGATCCAAAGTCTGATCCGCCAGATGCCGGTCGGCGAAAAGGTGGTGGATGCCATCCTGTCGCTCGTGCGCTCTGCCCGCCCAGGAAACGGCAACTCGACCACCGACAAAAATGTCGCCTGGGGCCCGGGTCCGCGCGCGGGCCAGGCCCTGATGCTGTGCGCCCGTGCGCGTGCCCTCTATGACGGTCGCCTGGCGCCTTCTGCCGACGATATCCTGGCCCTTGCCGAACCCGTGCTGCAACACCGCATGGCGCTCACCTTCGCCGCCCGTGCGGAAGGCATGACCGTGCGCGACGTTATCGCCGGCCTGGTGAAACGAGCCAAGGGTTAAGGGTTAGTGTATGGCCTCCATCGGGCACATTGTCGCGCGTACCCCTTCCGGCGAAGTCCTGTCGCGCGCCCAGCAGCGCGCAATGCTCGTTCCGGACTGCCTCGTCGAGGCGCGCAGGATTGCCAACACGGTGATCTCCGGCTGGCATGGCAGACGCAAGCGGGGTATCGGCGAAAATTTCTGGCAGTTCCGCCCCTACAGCGAGGGCGAAAGCCTGTCGCGCATCGACTGGCGCCGCTCCGCCCGCGACGACCATACCTATGTCCGGGACCGCGAATGGGAGGCAGCCCATACGATCTGGCTTTGGGCAGACCTATCGCCCTCGATGATGTACAAGTCGACGCTCGGTGCGGTCTCCAAGGAAAGCCGTGCACTCGTGCTGATGCTGGCGCTTGCCGAAATTCTTGCCCGCTCCGGCGAACGGATCGGCTGCCCCGGCGTCATGGAGCCGGTCTCGGCGCGCAATGCCGCCGAACGATTGGCAACCGCGATCATGCTGAGCTCGCTTTCTGAGGGTCTGCCCGAGACCAACATGATCCGCAATGCCAGCGATCTTGTGCTGATCGGCGATTTTCTCGACCCTGCCGACAAGGTGATGGAGCGTCTTGCCCCGCTCGCACGCCGCGGCTTCCGCGGACATATGGTTGAGATCGCCGACCCGGCGGAAGAGGTCTTCCCCTATGCGGGGCGAACGGAATTCACCGACCCCGAGACCGGCGAAAAGCTCACCGCCGGACGCGCCGAGGTTCTGCAGGAGGATTATCAGCGCGCCTACCTCGCCCGCCGCGACAGCTTGGGCTCGAGCCTCAGGCACCTCGGCTGGACCTTCATCCCGCATAGGACCGACCGTCCCGCTTCCGAGGCGCTGGTTGCCGTGCACATGTATCTTTCCGGAATGCCTGGACGTGCAACGCATGGAGGTCTGCTATGATCGGCGGCCTTTCCTTCGTCTTCGCCAATCCCGCCATGTTGGCCGCGCTTGTCGCCCTGCCGGTGATCTGGTGGCTTTTGCGGATGACGCCGCCGCGGCCAGCGGCCGAGGTCTTTCCGCCGCTGCGCATTCTCGCCTCGGTTCTGAAGCGCGAGGAGACTCCGTCGAAAAGCCCTTGGTGGCTGACGCTTCTCAGGATGCTGATGGCGACCGCCGTCATTTTCGCGATCGCCGATCCGGTCTTCAATCCGCGCAGCAACACACTCGCGTCCTCCGGCCCGCTCGCGCTTTTGATCGACAACAGCTGGGCGACCGCGCCCGATTGGGAGCGAAGGATCGAGGCTGCCTCGGCGCTGATCGACGACGCGGAGTCGAGAGACCTTGCCGTCTCGATCGTCTTCACCGGCGATCGGCAGCATAATGCGACGCCGGGATCGGCCGGGGCTGCGCGCAACCGCCTGGCTGCCGCATCGCCCGAACCGCTTCCAGCCGATCGCAGCTCCGCGATCGCGGCAATGCGGACGGCTTTCAAAGACGCCGCACCCGGCACGCTCGCCTTCGTCACGGACGGCATCGAGGCGGCGGACGGAAAGACGATGGAGGCGATCGCCGGAATTGGCGCGGCCAGCCTCCGGGTGATCGAGGCCGACGGCAGTCAAGCGATAGCGCTCACCAACAGCAGCAACGAAAACGCCGGCATGTCGGTGACCGCGAGCCGGTTGAAAACCGATGGTCGCCGTTCTGTGTCGATCATCGCTTACGATGCGCGTGGCCGTGCCATCGCCGATGGCGCGATCGACTTCGCGCCCGGTGAAGGGGTTGCGAAGGGTACGATCGCCGCGCCCTTCGAGCTGCGCAACGATTTCGCCCGCATCGGCATCGAAGGCGCCGCGACTGCAGGCAGCGTCCACCTGCTCGACGATGGTTTCCGCCGCCGCCGCGTCGCTCTCTTGAGCGGCGAGGCTCGCGATCTCTCCCAGCCACTGCTGTCGCCGCTCTATTACATCAACAGGGCGCTGGCTCCCTATGCCGATCTCGTCGAACCGCGCGAGACCGATCTTGCCGTTGCCATTCCGGAACTTCTCGATCAACGGCCCTCGGTCCTGATCATGGCCGATATCGGCCGCCTGCCGGAAGAGATGTACCCGCTCATGAAGAAGTGGATCGACAACGGCGGTACGCTGATCCGCTTTGCCGGCCCGCGGCTTGCGGCGGCACCGGCCGACGATCCGCTTGTCCCCGTGACGCTGAGACAGGGCGAGCGGGCGCTTGGCGGGGCGCTGACCTGGTCGGAGCCGCAGCCGCTCGCCGACTATCCCGCCAACGGCCCCTTTGCCGGCATGCCACGTCCTGCCGACATTCTCGTCAAGCGGCAGGTCCTCGCCGAACCAACGGCTGATCTGGCCGAGCGGACCTGGGCAAATCTTGCAGACGGAACGCCCCTGGTGACGACGGCCGCCCAGGGATCGGGACGCATCATTCTCTTCCATGTCAGCGCTGAGGCAACCTGGTCGAACCTGCCAATTTCCGGGCATTTCGTCGAAATGCTCCGCCGTAGCGTGCAGCTCGCGCGCAGCGGCGGCGTCGCGAGCGAAGGCAAGGCGCAGGCACAGACGCTGGCGCCCTACCGGCTGCTGAACGCCGACGGTGTCCTTGTTGCCGAAACCGGCAACGCGCGGCCGCTTAACGTCGCTCCCGGCAAGGCGCCGCTTGCAACTTCGGAAAACCCGCCGGGGCTCTATGGCTCCGAAGATGGTTTCACGGCGTTGAACCTGCTTCCGCGCGACGCGGAACTCAAGCGGATCGACATGGCAGCGGCAGGCCCGCACAGCTCAGAACGGCTGACCGGCGAGGAAAGCTGGTCGCTGAAGCCTGCTCTCTTGACGCTGGCACTGCTTCTGCTCCTTACCGATGCGGTCGTCGTTCTATTCATGGGCGGAGCCTTTTCGCGGATGCGGATGGCAAGGAGCGCCACCGCAGTCCTCTTCGTGCTTTGCGGTACCCTTGTCCTCCTGCCTGCACAAGCGTTTGCGGATGATGCGCGTGCGGACGACCAACGCATCCTCGAACGCCTCGATACGACCCATCTCGCCTATGTCGTTACCGGGGAAGACGACGTCGATCGCCTCTCCGAGCGCGGTCTCACGGGCCTCACCGATTTCCTGACCTATCGCACGACGCTGGAGCCGGGCGCACCTGTCGGGCTGGACATTTCCAAAGACGAACTCAGCCTCTACCCGATCATCTATTGGCCGATCTCCGCCAATGCGCCGATGCCGAGCCCGCAGGCTGTAAGCCGTATCGACGCCTACATGCGCGCAGGCGGCACGGTACTCTTCGACACCCGCGACCAGTTTTCCTCGCTCGGGGCCTCGTCGAACGGGACGAGCCCGAACACGGAACGGCTGCAGGCGATTCTGGCCAATCTCGATATTCCGCCGCTGGAACCCGTTCCGGCCGACCATGTGCTGACCAAAGCCTTCTATCTGCTCACGAATTTTCCGGGGCGCTACACCGGCAGCCCTCTCTGGATCGAGGCGCAACTCGACAACCGCGAAGAGGCAAGCGACCGCCCGGCCCGGTCCGGTGACGGCGTCACGCCGATCATGATCACCGGCAATGACTTTGCCGGTGCCTGGGCCGTGGATACGAATGGCGTGGCGCTGCTGCCAACGGTTCCGCCGGACGAGATGCAGCGCGAATACGCTTTCCGCTCCGGCGTCAATATCATGATGTATATGCTGACCGGCAACTACAAGGCCGACCAGGTGCACGTACCCGCCCTGCTCGAGCGGCTCGGTCAGTGAGGACTGTTCGATGACCGTCGACTTTGCACCATTTCTTCCCTGGCCTTATCTCGCGGCGTTGATCCTTTCGGCGGTCGCGCTCGCGGCGCTCGGCCTGTGGCGTCGCGTTCGCGGTGCCTGGTTGAGGACGGCGGCGCTGGCGGCGTTCTGCCTGGCGATCGCCAATCCATCGGTTTTCCAGGAGGAGCGCGAGCCTCTTTCGACCATCGTTGCAGTCGTCGTCGACCGCAGCCAAAGTCAGGACAACGGTGGTCGCCGCGAACAGACCGACAGGGCGCTTGCCGACCTCAAGGATCGCCTCTCCCGCTTTCCGCAGATTGAGACCCGCATCGTTGAGGCCACGGATAGCGCCGAAACCGAGGCCCCGTCGACGAAGCTCTTCGGCGCATTGGCGACAGCGCTTGCCGACGTACCGCCGGCGCGGGTCGGCGGCGCCGTCTTCATCACCGACGGGCAAATCCACGACGTTCCCGAAGTCAATCAGAAGCTCGGCTTCGATGCGCCCATCCACGGCCTGATCACCGGCAAGCCGAATGAATTCGATCGGCGTATCGAAATCGTCAGCGCACCGCGCTTCGGCATCGTCGGCGAGCAGCAGAAGATGACCTTCCGAGTCGTCGATGACGGAGCCGCTCCGGGCGGTGGCGCCGAAGTGACCATCCGCCTCAATGGCAACGAGATCGCGACAGAGCATGCCGAGCCGGGCACAGACGTGCCCTTCAGCTTCACCGTGCCGCGCGGCGGCAACAACATCCTCGAATTCGCGGTGAACCCGCTCGCCGGCGAAGTGACGGAGGTCAACAACCGCGCCGTCCACGTGCTCGACGGCATTCGCGAAAACCTGCGCGTGCTCCTCGTTTCCGGCGAGCCGCATGCGGGCGAGCGCGCCTGGCGTAATCTTCTGAAGTCCGACGCAGCAGTGGATCTCGTCCATTTCACCATTCTGCGTCCCCCGGAAAAGCAGGATGGCACCCCGATCAACGAACTTTCGCTGATCGCCTTTCCGACGCGCGAGCTCTTCGTCGACAAGATCAGCGAGTTCGATCTGATCATCTTCGACCGCTACCAGCATCGCGGCGTGCTGCCGATCCTCTACTACGACAACATCGCGCAATATGTGCAGAATGGCGGCGCCTTGTTGATCGCCGCCGGCCCGGAACACGCCGGCGACGACTCGATTGCCGCCACGCCGCTTTCAGCAGTGCTGCCCGCGACCCCCACCGGCGTCATGAATGAAAAGGCCTACTTCCCCCGCCTCTCGGAAGAGGGAAAAAAGCATCCGGTCACGCGCGGTCTCGAAGGCGCGTCGAACGAGCCGCCGAGCTGGGGCCGGTGGTTCCGCGCCGTCGACGTGGACCGTCCGCTTGGGCAGACGGTGATGGAAGCGGCCGACGGTAAGCCGTTGCTTGTCCTCAACCGCGTCGGCAAGGGGCGTGTCGCGATGCTCTTGTCCGACCAGGGGTGGCTGTGGGCGCGCGGCTTTGAGGGCGGCGGGCCGCATGTTTCGCTCTATCGGCGCACGGCCCATTGGCTGATGCAGGAACCGGCGCTCGAAGAAGAGGCGTTGACGGCACGCGCCTCCGGCCGCACGCTGGAAATTACCCGGCAGACGATCGAAGGCGATCCCGGGCAAGCGACGCTCACCTATCCATCGGGCAAGACCGACGAGATCACTCTGGCCGAGCGCGAACCGGGCCTCTACAAGGCCGAAGTCAAAACGACGGAGACCGGCCTCTTCGAGGTGGCCAATGACGAGCTCACGACGCTCGTCCATGTCGGCAATGTCGATGCACCGGAATTCAAGGCGGCAATCTCCACCGAGGAGAAGCTCCGTCCCTGGGCCGAAAAAACCAAGGGGCTCGTGCGGCGGCTGGCGGACGCGGACGGCCCGGTCGATCTTCCCTCGATCCTGCCGGTGCGTGGCGCGGTCCGGGTCGCCGACGACGAGCGCCTGTCGCTGCGCATGACGGACGAGACGGTGCTGAAGGGCATCAACTCCCTGTCCCTGTTCGGCGGTCTCTTCGGGCTCGCCGCCCTGCTCTTCCTGATCTCTTCCACCTGGTATCGCGAGGGGCGGTGAGCGAGGGCGAGATAACGATTGCGGATCTGCGCGCCGTGCCGCACTTTGCAGCGGACGTCGCCGATCGCGTCTGGCGGGCCTGGTGGAAGCCGAAGGGAGCCCCGTTGGAGCATATTGCCGACCTGGTCGAAGAGAGTCTCGGAGGCGGACTGATGCCCGCTGCCTTCGTCGCTCATCGGGGTCCGACCTTCATCGGCACGGCTTCTGTCATCGCTTCCGACATGGAGGAACGGCCGCAATTCACGCCCTGGGTGGCCGCTGTTTGGGTGGACCCACCGTTCCGGCGGCAGGGCATCGGCGGCACCATTGTCGGCCACGCCGCACGCGCCGCTTTCGCAGCGGGCTCCAACACCATCTATCTCTGCGCCGTCCCGGCAAAAAGGCCTTTCTACCAGAGGCTTGGCTGGTCGCTGCATGAACAGGGTGTGGGAGATCACCAGCTCGACGTTTTCGCGCTCAAGGCGGACTGACTGCGCACAGATAAAGGAACGATGCCAATCAGGCGGCCGCACCCTCGGGCCGCGCTTCTACGGCGTGTTCGACCGCAGGCGCAATGCTGTCGTCCCGCCAGCAGATCGCGCCGCTGAGCCGCGCGTGGACATCCGCCGTCATCGGCACCACCAGAACCCTTGCCGGGTCCACAGGCCCTGGAAATTCGAGTGCACCGTAGTACACTTTCTCGAAGCCGAGCGGCTGGTAATAGGGCGGGTCACCAACAAGGATCACCGCCTCGGAGCCTTTCCGCCGCGCCGCTTCGACGGCAATGCGCACCAGTTCGCGACCAATGCCCCGGTTCTTGTGCGAGGGCCGTACGGCGAGCGGCCCAAGCAGGTGTCCCCTCACCGACCCGGCCATCACTGGCGTCATCCGCACGGAGGCGATCGTCTCGCCATTGTCGGTGCAGATGAAGGACAGCGAACGATCATGAGGACCCTGCTCGCGAATCCGGGCAGCGGCGCGCACAAACCGGCCGGGACCAAAGGCTTCTTCGTTGATGATTTCGATGGCTGCGTCGTGTGACGCGTCTTCAGTCAGATAGACGATGTCGTGCTTTTTCATGGATATCGAGAACCAAGCATGCGGACGGACAAAAGAGATGGCGCGCGCCCCGAAGGGGCGTTGGCAGCATCAGCGTCGTCGCAGGCTTCCCGACAGGATCATGGTTACGGTCGTTCCGAACACGAAAAAATTGTTTGATCGCGATAGCAGAAAATTGCCGCCTGTCAAAGCGCAAAACGCAGTGTTCAGGATTTGACACCTATCACCGCCCCGCTGCTGCGTTATCTATCAGTGGTAAGAGGAAACATGAAGGAGCTCATGCATGGGCAGGCTGGTCAACGGAGTTTGGCAGGACGTCTGGTACGACACCGAGACGTCGAAGGGCCATTTCAAGCGGAGCGAGTCGCAGTTTCGCAACTGGATCACCGTCGACGGATCGCCGGGGCCATCCGGCAAAGGCGGCTTTGCGGCCGAGCCGGACCGCTACCACCTCTATGTCTCACTTGCATGCCCCTGGGCGCATCGCACGCTGATTTTCCGCAAGCTCAAGAAGCTTGACGACATCATTTCGGTTTCTGTCGTCGATCCGCTGATGCTGTCCAACGGCTGGGAGTTCAAGGGCGAGAACGGGGGCACCGTGGACCAGCTCTTCGGTTCCGACGCGCTTTGGCAGATTTATGTACGCGCCGATCCCACCTATTCCGGCCGCGTGACGGTGCCCGTGCTTTGGGACAAGAAGAAGAACACCATCGTCTCGAATGAATCGGCCGAAATCATCCGCATGTTCAATTCGGCCTTCAATCATCTGACCGGCTCGACTGAGGATTTCTGCCCGGCGGACCTGCGCGACGAGATCGATCAGCTCAACGCACGCATCTATGACGCGGTAAACAACGGCGTCTACAAAGCGGGATTCGCCACCAGCCAGCAGGCCTATGACGAGAGTGTCAAGGCCCTGTTCGCCATGTTGGACGAGCTGGAAGTCCGTCTCGCCTCGCAGCGTTATCTTATGGGAGATCGGATCACCGAGGCCGACTGGCGCCTGTTCACGACGCTGGTCCGGTTCGATCCGGTCTATGTCGGCCACTTCAAATGCAACATCCGGCGCATTGCCGACTACCCGAACCTCTACGGATACCTGCGTGACCTCTACCAGGTCCCGGGCGTCGCCGACACAGTCAACATGCACCATATCAAGGAGCACTATTACCGCAGCCACACAATGATCAACCCGACAGGCATCGTGCCGGCGGGCCCGGTGGTGGACCTTGCGACGCCGCACGGTCGCGATCGCCTCAATCGCGCAGCACGTCCAAATGAGACTGCGAGGCGCCTCGCCGCCGGCAGCCGCTGACGCCTACCAGACCGTGTCCGGCGCCTCCGTTCCGGCAAGTTCGGCAATTCGCCGGCGCGTCGCGGCGGTCGTGTCCTTCGGCAGATCGTCGAGCGCGAAGAAGCCGGCGGCGACTATCTCCAGGTCGGGAACCTTCGGCTTTTGCTGGCGGACATTGTCGCAACGAAAGAAGATGACATGATCGCGCTTGCTGGTGCCCCGGTTGTAGTAGACCTGCACCAGCAGCGGCGGTGACGTGAGCTCCAGATTGCCTTCTTCCCTGAGTTCACGGGCGAGCCCCTCCACTGCAGTCTCATGGCGATCGAGACCCCCGCCCGGCAGGTGCCAGCCGGGAAGGTAGGAATGCCTGACGAGGAAGATCCGCCCTTCGTCGTCGAAGCAGGCGGCGCGCACGCCAAGCGTCATGCCGCGCGAGAGTGCAAAATAGGCATGCGCGAACCGCGTCAGCAGGCGAATTCGCCAGCTGCGCATTTCCGCCGGTCGCTGTTGTTTCAAAGACGTCTCCTTGCGGGCCGCGGCTTTCACCCTAAATCGTTACAATCTGGTGATTCCACTCCGACGGAATATGCGCTACACGAGGGCGATGTTCAAACTTGCGCATATTTCGGACGTTCATCTCGGACCTCTGCCGGACCTGTCCCTGAGGGAACTTGCTTCCAAGCGGATAACCGGTTTCGTCAACTGGCACAGGAACCGAGCACGCCATCTTTTCGTCGGGACACTGGATTGTCTGATGGGGGATATCCAGAGGCGCAAGCCGGACCACCTGGCGATCACCGGTGACCTGGTGAACCTCGCCTCCTCCCTGGAGATCGCGGCCGTGACCGCGTGGCTTGCGGAGGCAGGCGATCCCGGGGACATCTCCGTCGTGCCGGGCAACCACGACGCCTATGTGCCGGGTGCCTACGAGAAGACGACACGCGCCTGGTATCCCTACATGCGCAGCGACGAGAGTCCGCTGGGCTGGATCCGGGACCATCATTGCTTTCCCTATGTGCGCGTGCGCGGCCCCGTGGCCCTCATCGGCTGCTCGACCGCTGTCGCCACACCACCCTTCGCCGCGAGCGGCTACTTCGGTCAGCGACAGGCGCGCGCGACCGTCGACCTGTTGAAGGCGGCGGGCGACGCCGGCCTCTTCCGGGTTGTGCTGATCCATCATCCGCCGATCCGTGGCGCGACCTCGATGCACAAGCGCATGATCGGCATTCGCCGTTTCGCAGCGACCATTTCGTCCGGCGGCGCCGAACTGGTATTGCATGGCCATACCCATCTCAACACGGTTTACTACCTGAAGGGACAGACCGCTCCGGTGCCGGTCGTTGGCATTGCCTCGGCGTCACAGGGGCCGGGCGGCAGCAAGCCGGCAGCCGCCTACAATCTCTTCTCGATAGCGGGCGAGCCCGGCAACTGGCATCTCAGCCGCGAGCGCTACATGCTCAATGCCGACGGGACCGGAGTGGAACTCGCAGAAACTACCCTTTTCTAAAGCGCGTCGCGTCCAAAACGTATTCACGCGACGCGCTTTAGATCTTTGTTTTGTGCATGTCGTTGCCCCAAAACCGCTGCACACTTTTGGGCGACATGCATTAGGCTCGGTCTGCCCGCAACGTCGAAAGCCTTTCAGGAAAATTCCGCTGGCGGCCGAATAATTTGCCACGTCGGTGCGTCATATTGCGGTTCAGGTTCGGCAGCCGGCGGGACGCGCGTGTGTCAGTCGGTTGCCGGCCGCGCTGCGCGACGTTCCAGGGAGACAAGCACGATGTTCCGGAAGACGACTTTCTTTGTCCTTGCTGCATTTATGGCTTCGATCGCAGGCCAGTCGGCCATGGCCGTCGGCGACACCAGCGAACCGCCGCGCAAGACCAAGACAAGCACCCAATGCAAGAACGGCAAAATCTGGGATACGCGCAAGGGCCAGTGCGTCAACGCGAAGAAAAGCGGCCTCAGCGACGACGTCCTGTTCGAAGCCGCGCGTGAGCTTGCCTATGCCGGCCAGTACGACGACGCGATCAAGGTGCTCGAAGCCGTAAGCGACCAACGCAGTGCCCGCGTGCTCAACTATCTTGGCTACGCCAATCGCAAGGCCGGGCGCATGGAGCTCGGCATGCAATACTACAAGCGCGCCCTTCAGGCGGACGAGAACTACATTCTCGCCCGGTCCTATCTCGGCCAGGCCCTGGTCGAGCAGGGCCGGATCGACGAGGCCAGGGTGCAGCTCGTCGAGATTCGTGATCGCGGCGGCGAAAACACCTGGGCCTACAGAGCTCTGCTTCAATCCCTCGGCGGCATCCGTCATCACTACTGACAAGCCGCAGCGTCCTTTGCGTGTCTGATAAAACGCGCGGCGCTGTAGGCGGGCAGGATAGCCTTTTCCGCCGCAGGCTGCGGCCACGAGGCAATGGGAAACTCATGCCGGAACGCAAAAACCTGTTTCCGTTCCGGCTCTTCCCTTGCAGACTTCGGATCAAATGTTTCATATCATTGGGTAGTGCATTTCGCACCGCGAATAGATGCCCGATCCGGTACGTCTCATTGGAAGAGCAATGCGCCCAGCGGCAGAGACGAAAGACTTCAGACGGGATTTGGTCGGCCTGCTGCCCAAGTTGCGCCGCTTTGCGCTGACGCTGACGCGCAACGCCAATGATGCCGATGACCTCGTTCAGGAGGCTTGCGAGCGGGCCATCGCACGCAGCCACTTATGGAACGGGGAAGGCCGGCTGGAGAGCTGGGTCTATGCCATGACACGCAATCTCTGGGTCGATGAGGTCCGCAAGCGCAAGGTCCGCGCCGGCGGCGGAGCCGTCGATATATTCGACCAGAGCGAGTTGCGTGTGGAGGCTGTCGCCGAAAAGGCGGTCTATGCCAACCAGCTGCAGAAGATGATCCTGTCCATGCCAGAAGGTCTTGCCAGCGTCTTCCTGCTTATCAATGTCGAAGGTCACAGCTACCGCGAGACCGCAGATATCCTCGGCGTTCCGATCGGCACCGTGATGAGCAGGCTGTCCACCGCCCGCCTGCGACTCGCCACCATGCTGTCCGAGAATACCGAAAGGAGGGCCTGACCATTGCAGCAGACGACAGGTCAAGCGCTTGAAGTTCGGTTGTCCGCCTATATCGACGGCGAACTCGGCGACGCCGAGAGAGCCGAACTCGACGCTTTGCTGGCCCGTGACGAGGACGCCAAAGTCATGCTCGATAAGCTGAAGGCCGGCAGTGCCTTTGGCAACAAGGCCTTCGAAGACTTTCTCCATGACCCGGTGCCGCTGGCGCTGGTGCGCCAGATCAAGCAGGGATCCGGCATCAATCCGAGATCCGAGCGCGTCGCGACGGCAAACCTGCCGGCGCGGACGGTTCGCGTTTGGCCGCGGGCGCTCGCCGCGGCCATGGCGCTATTGCTTCTCGGCGGCACTGCGGGTTACCTCGCCGGCAGCGCGCATTACGTCGCCGAACCTGAAAGCGCCGCCCCCGCGCGCCCGTGGATCGATGAGATCGCCGACTATCATCGCATCTATTCCCGGCAGAAGGAGCATCTTGTCGAGGCGCCCGCGTCGGACGGGCCGAAGATCGAGACCTGGCTCGCCTCCAGCGTCGGCATCGGCTTCAAGATCCCGGATCTCGCAAGCAAGGGCCTCACCTTCGAGGGTGCAAGGCTGCTGGTGGCTGACGGCAAGCCGGTCGGCCAGCTCGTCTACCGCGATCGCGAGGGCGATATCTACGCGATCTGCTTCCTAAAGCGTGGCGACAAGCCGCAAACGGATCAATTCCGCGAGGATATCCGCGACAATCTCGGACTGGTCTCCTGGCAGAAAGGCGATGCATCCCTGGTGGTCGTCGGCCCGTCCGCGGATGCCGGGCTGCGCGAGCTCGCAGAAGCCGTGGCGGCGAGCATCTGACTGTTGCGCGGGTTTGCAAAATGAAAAAGCCGCGCGGTTCGAAGAACCGGCGCGGCTTTTTTGCACAGACTGATGTTGCGGGTCCTTATACCGCCTTCATCTCCAGCACCCGGTTGGCTGCCGAGACAATCGCTTCCAGCGAGGCGGCGACGATATTGGTGTTGATGCCCACGCCGAACAGCGTGCCGCCGGGATGCTCGACCTCGACATAGGCAATGGCCGCGGCATTCGAACCATGCTGCAGCGAGTGCTCCGAATAGTCGGCCACCGAAAGCTCGATGCCGAGATAGATCGACAGCGCATTGATGAAGCCGTCGATCGGGCCCGTGCCCTTGCCCTCGATCCGCTTGGCCTCACCCCTGTCGGTGATTTCCGCGGCAACGACACGCACGCCCTTGTGCTCGCCGACCGGATAGGTGTGGTGGTCGACGAATTTCAGCCGCGCGTGGGGCTGCTCAACATAGCGCTCGAGGAAACGGGCATGGATGCGCTTCGACGGCAGTTCCTTGCCCTCTTCGTCGGTGATGCGCTGGATATCCTCGCGGAAGTCGACCTGCAGGTTGCGCGGCAGATTGATGCCGTAGTCTTCCTGCAGGATATAGGCGATGCCGCCCTTGCCGGACTGGGAGTTGATGCGGATGATCGCCTCGTAGCTGCGGCCGACGTCGCGCGGATCGATCGGCAGGTACGGCACTTCCCAGAGCGGCTTGTTGGCCTGCTTGATCGCCTTCATGCCCTTGTTGATCGCGTCTTGGTGCGAGCCGGAGAAAGCCGTGTAGACGAGTTCGCCGACGTAAGGATGGCGCTCGGGAATGACCATCTGGTTCGAATATTCGTAGACTTCCTTGATCCGCTCGATGTCCGAGCAGTCGAGCTTGGGATCGACGCCCTGCGTGAACATATTCAAGGCCAGCGTCACCACATCGACGTTGCCGGTGCGCTCGCCATTACCGAAGAGCGTTCCCTCGACGCGGTCGGCGCCTGCCATCAGGCCCAGCTCGGTGGCGGCGATGCCCGTGCCGCGGTCGTTGTGCGGATGCAGCGAGATAATCAGATTCTCGCGGTTGTCGAGATTGCGGCACATCCACTCGATCTGGTCGGCATAGATGTTCGGTGTCGCCATCTCGACGGTCGAGGGCAGATTGATGATCAGCTTATTGTCCGGCGTCGGCCTGACGATTTCAGTAACGGCGTTGCAGATCTCCATCGCCACTTCGAGCTCGGTGCCCGTGAAGCTTTCCGGCGAATATTCGAAGCGATAGCCACCGCCGGCCTTCGCCGCCATATCGGTGATCATCTTGGCGGCATCGGTCGCGATCTGCTTGATGCCGGCGACGTCCTTGCCGAACACCACGCGGCGCTGCAACTCGCTGGTCGAGTTATAGAAATGAACGATCGGTTGATGGGCACCGCGGAGTGCCTCGAACGTGCGGGTGATCAGTTCCGGCCGGCATTGCACCAGGACCTGCAAGGATACGTCGGTGGGGACATTGCCCTCCTCCACGCACCAGCGCGCGAAGTCGAAGTCGGTCTGCGAGGCGGACGGGAAGCCTATCTCGATTTCCTTGAAGCCCATGTCGACCAGCAGATGGAACATGCGTGCCTTGCGGTCGTGCCCCATCGGATCGACCAGCGCCTGGTTGCCGTCGCGCAGATCCACAGAGCACCAGATCGGCGCTTGCGTGATGGTCTTGGACGGCCAGGTCCGGTCCATCAGCGCGATCTGCGGGTAAGGCTGATATTTCGCCGCCGCCTCAGGCATGCCGGTCTTGATGGAATGCGATTTCAGGATCATGTGCAGCTTCTCTTCGTCACTGGGGCGTGGCTTGCCACATGCAATAGCCGATCATCGGAGATATTTCGATCGCTAACGCCGCGGGGCCCGCGCCTTTTTGTTTCAGCTCTCTTGGGATTCGAGGAGCATCTGCCGGCTAGGCTTTTCGGCCGCCGGGCGCTCCTCAGCGAACCCGGCAACCGCGAATAAGGCCGAGAAGAAGAAGCGAGGCGAAGGCATGAGACGGCGCACGATTGTCATCGTGTCCGGGGAAGATCGCTGCGATCTTGTGTGCCTTGGCCTGTGTCATGGGGAAAGCCTATACACGGCTTGACACGGCGGGGCAAGGGAGCGGATGCGCAAGGCACAAAGATTGCTTCTGCCTTGAATGGCCTCACCCGAACCCTCTCCCGCAGGTGGGGAGAGGGAATTTTCGGATCGAAGCACTGCCTCGTGGCAGGCCGACGAAGGGGCGATGCGGATCCGCCGATATCAAATGTCCGCGATCGACGTGATGATCCGCGAAACGAGCCCGTATTCCTTCGCTTCTTCCGCTCCGAGCCAGTAGTCGCGGTCGGTATCCTTGGCGATCTTCTCGACCGGCTGACCGGTTGCTGCGGAGAAGATCTTGTTCAGGCGCTCGTTCATCTTGAGGATTTCTCGTGCCTGGATCTCGATATCCGAGGCCATGCCGCGTGTGCCGCCGGACGGTTGGTGCAACAGGAAGCGCGTGTTCGGCAGGCAAAGGCGCCGTTCCTTCGGCGGACCGACATAGATCAGAGCGCCGGCGGAGGCGACCCAACCGGTGCCGATCGTCCAGACGTTCGGCTTCACGAACTTGATCATGTCGTGAATGCTGTCGCCGGACTCGACGTGCCCGCCGGGAGAATTGACGAAAATGCGGATATCGTCATCACTGGCGGAAGCGAGCGCCACGAGCTGCGAGCAAACCTTCTGCGCCAGTTCCTGGGTGATCGTCCCGTAGATGAAAATCGAACGCGACTTGAAAAGGTTCGCCTCCGTTTCCTTGCCGAGCGGCAATTCGGTCTTTTTTTCTTCCTGTTCGTCGTCGTTCCGCATTCTTCGGACTCCTCATGAAATGTCTTCAAAGTCAGATAATGCGACTCGACGGCGAAGACAATGCAAACAGGCGCTCGAACACCGGCTTCGAATGCTAGGCGCTGCCGCCATGGTAAATGTTGGAGGCGCAAACACCGTTTGGACAGCGCGCGAAAGGCCAATAAGATCAGTGCGTCATGAAGGTGCGCAGGGCATGTGGCTCGCGCTCCAGCCAAACCGACCCTAATCGTTTTATGAGGGAAATCCGAAATGCCGGTAATCCGGTCCGCCATGCCGCACGAGCTGGAAGCTCTTGCTCAGATCGGTCTATCCGCGTGGTGCAAGGGAATAAAGCCGCTTGTGCCGGCGAGCGTTGCAGCAAAGATCGAGCGCCGCAATCCGTTCCTTCCATTCCTGAGGGAGCTTAGTTCACGTGTGTTGATCGCCGAAATCGCTGGGGAACCCGCCGGCCTCGGTGCTTGCGAGCACGAAGACGATACGATCAGCGACATATGGGTAGCCCCCGCCTTTGAAGGACGGGGTGCCGGCTCGGCCCTGATAGCTGCGCTTGAAGCGCAAATCGCTGAGCGGGGATACACCCAGGCGCAGATCCACGTCGCCGCAGCAAACGAGCGTGCCCTTCGGCTCTATCAGAACCTTGGATATCGACAGCTTTGGAAGAAGGTCGCTTTCGACCCTGTTCTGGAGACCGATCTGGAGAAGATCGGCCTTTCGAAGTCCCTCTAATGCATGTCGCCTGAAAGCGTGCAGCGGTATCGGGACAACGAAATGCATGCAAACAAAGACTTAAAGCGCGTCGCATAGCTCCAATTGAATGCGACGCGCTTTAGGAATCACCCGCGACCGCGATAGGTCGGCACACCCTGGTCCGGCAGCCAGACGCCCTCCGGCGGCTTGCCGGTCTGCCAAAAAACGTCGATCGGAATGCCGCCGCGCGGATACCAATAGGCGCCGATCCTCAGCCACTTCGGCGAAAGCAGCGACACCAGTCTCTTGGCGATGTCGATGGTGCAATCCTCGTGGAAAGCGCCATGGTTGCGGAAGGAGTGCAGGAACAGCTTGAGCGACTTCGACTCCACGAGCCAGCCATCCGGCACATAGTCGATGACGATATGTGCGAAATCCGGCTGTCCCGTCATCGGACAAAGCGAGGTGAACTCCGGTGCTGTGAAGCGGACGACGAAGTCCGTGCCCGCATGGCCGCTCGGCACCCTTTCCAGCACCGCCTCATCCGGGCTTTGCGGCAGGTCGACCTTTGCGCCCAGTTGTGAAAGTCCCGATACGTCCGTTTTTGTCATTTCCTTACTGCTCCACTAGATCACGAGGATTTGAGTCGGTACGACCCAAATCCTGGCCGTGATCGATTCTAAATAGTAAGAGCGGGATGCGGGCGGAAAACCGCACACACTTTTCCTCATCCCGCTCTGGTCTTCACGCGCACGCCGTGCGCCTTCTCGCCTTCCGGCTCGACATGAATGGCTATTCTCGCGCCCGGATGAACGACGCGAATCGCGTCCTCGACCCGGTCGCAAATGTCATGGGCGTCGCCGACGGGCATCGCTTCGGGTACGACCATGTGGAAATCCACGAAGATCACCGGACCGGCCTGTCGCGTCTTCAAATCGTGAACGCCGAGAGAACCGCCGGCATTTGCCGCGATTGCCTGCTTGATCGCCTCTTCCTCCTCCGCCGGCACGGCCTTGTCCATCAGGCCGTCGACCGAACGCGAGATGACCTTCCAGCCCTGGAACAGGATGTTGCCGGCGACGATCACTGCCAGCAGCGGATCGAGAATGGCGTAACCGGTGGCAATGGCAAGAAGAAGGCCAACGAGCACGCCTGCCGAGGTTACGACGTCGGAGAGAATATGATGCCCGTCTGCGCTCAGCGCCGGCGAGCGATAACGGGTACCGGCTCGGATCAGCACGTAAGCCCAGATCGCATTGATGACGCTGGCGGCAAAGTTGATCGCAAGGCCGAGCGCGGGGGCGTTCAAGAGCTCCGGCGCCATCATCTCCGGTACGGCTTCCCATATGATCAGAAGCGCCGCCACGGCAATCAGCACGCCTTCGATGACCGCGGAGAAATACTCGGCCTTGTGGTGCCCGAACGGATGGCCGGCGTCCGCCGGTTTGGCGGCATAGCCAATCACCACATAAGCGATCACCGCGGCAACCACGTTCACGATGGATTCCAGCCCGTCGGAAAGCAGAGCGACCGAACCGGTCACCCACCAGGCGAGCATCTTCAGCCCCATGACACCGACAGAAAGCGGCATCCCCCAAAAAGCCAGCCTCAGGATCGTTCCGTTACCAGACGCGGTCATCTTCATTCCTCGTGCAGATGCAAACGAGTTGCAAATGCAAGCCCATTCAAACGCAAAACCGCCCGCGCGAATTTTCGCGCAGGCGGGTTCTGAAGACCATATGGGTCATAATGCACGGCTTGTCAAAGGGCCGTGAGGCGCAGACTTGCGTCAGCGCCAATTCAGACGCCGTCAGGCGGCCTTGGTCTTCGCCCGCTTGGCGAGATGCGCGACCACGTTCTCGATCATCCGCATGCCGGCATCGCCGCCGAGCGTCATGATCGATTCCGGATGGAACTGCACCGCCGCCACCGGCTCTTTCATGTGCTCGATGCCCATGATCGTGCCGTCCTCGCTCTCTGCCGTGATCATGAACTCGCGCGGCAGGCTGGAAGGATCGGCAAAGATCGAATGATAGCGTCCAACGGTCACCTCTTTGCCCAGGCCGGAGAAGACGATGCCGGGTTCCAGCACGCGGATGCGCGACGGCTTGCCGTGCATGGGGATCGCCAGTTGCCTGAGGTCGCCGCCATAGGCCTCGGCGAGCGCCTGAAGGCCGAGGCAGACGCCGAAGATCGGCAGTTCGC
>NZ_SRXN01000099.1 GCF_004827385.1 Ensifer sp. MPMI2T | reverse complement strand
TCCTACGAGGACATCGTCGACCACTGCTGTCACGCATGGCGAACACTGCAGGACCGACCCTGGAAGATCATGTCCATCGGTCGGCGGCAATGGGCCCATGGGTTCTGATCAATGAGGGTTGGTATTAGACTAGTCGGGCTGGCCTGACGAGCCGGCCCAATTGAGAATTACTCTAGCGGGATCACGCGGAGATTGCGCCGTGTTTTCAGACCCGGGCACGGTTGTTTTTTTATTGGCATGTCGCACTTGGAAATAGAATGTACCGAACAGTGAGCGATTCCGTTCAACGCGAACGCCATTGCTCAGATGCAAGTCGATGGTGCCAGGGCGCTTGTTCGAGGTTGCCCCTGGAACCATCGACTTGGGCCGAGCCCCTGTCACAGCTGCGTCCCTCATCGGTTCGTCCAAAGACACCCATCGGAATGAAGCCGACTGCAGCTTCCGGCACGTCTTGATCGGGACAAACCGCATCGTCGGCCGCGCCACCCTTTCGCAGACCGCTCAGCCATCCGCCGCATCTGTCTTATTATCTTTGCCGTGGTCCCCAAGTAGGTAGCCGGCCTCATTCTCACGGTATGCCCGACTGTACGGACACGTTCGCCCAATAGCTCAAGCGCCGGTCACAGACAATCAGTGCAGACCTACCGGCGTCACCTGCCAGCTTGCGCGGTGTTTGTTGCTTCAGGCCGATCAGTCATCCTCATGTCCAATCAGCACCGTGAAAATTACAGCTATAAAGATTACTACCTCAAACGGCCAAAGACCTCCCGACATCGCAGATGCTTCTTCCGGAGTTACTTCGGTTACACTGTAGGCTGCCATATCGGTCTTCATTTCGGTCTCCATTTCTTGCGCTCAAGCGAGCACTTGGTGCTGCCCGACGGCAGCTCCTGCCGCCGGCACGAGAGATGCGAGAAACTTGCCAACTGCCGGGAAAGAATTCAAAAAACAGTTCCGCAGGACTTTTCCGTTGTTTGCACTTCAGACTGCCCGGCGCACTTCGCACAATATCGTGTCGGGTAGGTCACCAACACTGCAGCAGGGGAGGGCGCATTTGGCCACGAGTAGATAGTTGAAAGCCCAGCACAACGAAGTGCGCTTGGAGCACCACAAGCTTTTTTCGGCAGATTGAGCGTGAGTTCCAGGAACGGCTTAGCTGCCCGGCCATCAACGTCATTTCGCATTGTTCGACGATCGACAAGTGTCAGGCTACGGCGTCGTTGGCTGGAATGATGTGCCTTGTATCTAAATGATTTTTTCATTTGGCACGAATGTTGCTTTCTGTTATCCGCAAACGCGTCACGGACCGACGATAGTCGTGCGGAGAATTGCCGAAATGTTACCGCAATTCCATTTGCCGGGGCACCCGCCATACTCCAGCAGTACATTCCGGATGCAGGAGAAGGAGGGGGCCGTACTCGCGAAGGAATGGTCGAGCCTAGACTGCACAGGCGCGTTTGCCGTGTCTGTCAACAGCGAGGATGGCAACTCTGCAGCCCTCTACCGGTTCCCCGACAAAGGGCAACTGAGCAGACAAAAGATGCATCGTAGACAATAAACCATCGCTAACCAGAAGGATCAGGAAATGTCAAAGATCGCAGACAAGCTCAGCCAAACCGCTGAAACCGTCGAATTCTCGGCACTTGACCCCATCAAGGCCACCGATCAGGTCTACGCGGTCGCCGAAAAGGGCGTCGAGCAATCGAAAGAGGCGTTTGCGAAATTTCAGTCCGGTGCTGAAGAGACCCAGAAAGCACTCAAGGGGACCTTCGAAACCGCCATGTTGGTCGGCAACGAGCTGTGGCTGACGACGATCGCCGGGTTGCGCGCCAATACCGAAGCCGATTTTTCGCATCTTCAAGCTCTGGCCGGAGCGAAGTCGCTGTCCGAGGCGATTGAGCTGCAGACGACATTCCTACGAAAGCGCGTCGAAATGGGTGTCAAGCAGGCCAATGATCTTTGGGCGTTCACCACTAGGGCGGTGATCGACATTTCCAAACCGGTCAAAGACGCCGTGGAGAAGACACTCAGGGATCTTAGGGACGCCTGAGAGCGCAAGTGCCCGCGGCTTGGCATTGATGGTGCGCCGCCGAGCGCCGGACCCATGCTGGGAAAAGTGTTGAAAACGATATTGAGCAATCGCCGACCGGTGCCTGCTGGGGCCGGTCGCTCAGCTCTGGGAGCAGGCCTATGCACGTCGAAGATGTCCTCGCACCTCCCCTCGATGCCCCTTGCCGGCCCGAGCTACCCTAAGGGTCCGTACCGCTTCGTCGACCGTACATGATCATCTCTTACGGGACCGATGCTGAGATCGTTCGCGAGCAGCTGCCCGAGCCGCTGGCAACCATCGATATCCCTGGTCGGTTTGCACATTCAAAGGCGGTCGGTTCTGTCCTCGGGCTGACGCCGAGACTGAACGAGTCTGGTGAAAGCAAACGGGTCGGGCGAGTATCCTGTTGTGGTGACGCGATGATGCGGTCCCTGCTTTACGAAGCAGCGCAAGTCCTGCTTGTGAACGTCAGGAAATGGTCGTGGCTAAAAGCGTGGGCGATGAATATCGCCAGACGCCGCGGCAGGCAAAAGGCGGTTGTCGCGTTGGCGCGACGGCTTGCGGTGATCATGCACCGCATGTGGAGTGACGGAACCGAATTCTGCTGGGCACGGGGGAGCTTGCCTGTTGCTGCGTAATTAGCAACCAAGGTGACGAGAACCAAAGGAAGATTCCGCCGCCGGTGGAAAGATGTCCTTCGCAGGACGACGGATGGGGTGAGTTCGCGTGGTTGTCTTGGTACGGTCGTCTTGCGATCAGGTCGCCGATTAGATTGTTCCGCCTCATTCTTCTGGTCCCATAATGGGAGGGCCACGCAGGCCGAGCCCGGAGAGAAGCGCGATACTGCGAAGACATCGATCACCATAGCTACGGACAGCCAGAAGGTGCTTGACCTCACAACGCCGAATAGAGAAGACAACCACCAATGAAGCGAGCCGGCGATCTGGACCAGCTCACCGAAACAATCGCGCCGGCCGCGCGGCTGGAAGACCCGCTTCTTGCGCTCGCGCCGCGACACCCAGATGCCCGCTTCGATCATCCACTGACGCAGCGTCTCCTTGCTGACGGCAATCCGGTGGCGTTCGAGCAGCTTCTCGGCCGCCAACGTTGGTCCGAAATCCACGTAATGCTCACGCACCATTGACACGACGGCTTCGTCGATGTGCCACTTGTCGCCAAGCTTGCCTGTTGAACGCCTGCGGATCTCGTTTGCAAAGGCCCGCGAATTTCTCTGCCCAAAGCCGGATCGTTTGATGCGAGACAATGATGCCACGAGCCGCCAGGATGTCCTCGACCATTCGCAGGCTGAGAGGGAAGCGGAAATAGAGCCACACGGCGTGGGCAATGATTTCAGCGGGAAAGCGATGGCGGCGATAGAGTGGATCAGGGTCTGTCATGGCCTGTCATCGCACATGAGTTCCACATTCCGTTAAGTTGACGATGCCCCACCAGCACCGCCGGCCGCGTGCAGAGGGCTGTCTTGCCCGTTCGGCGGTGGGCAAGCTGGAGACCCCTGCCGCCCTCGACCTGCTACGTCCTGACGAGCCCCAGTGGGGTGTGCAGCGGTGTGCAGCACGAATGTTTGGTGATGTCGGATAAGTGACATAGCAGGATTGCTATCGTATTGATTGAGAACGATTTCACCTTTGGCACGATATATGCGTATTCCTCTAAAAT
>NZ_SRXN01000098.1 GCF_004827385.1 Ensifer sp. MPMI2T | reverse complement strand
GGACGGCAAATCGACCAGGGAGTCAAGACCGCGGTAGATATCTGACGAGCGAGCTGATGCGGACGGCCGAGTTGGCCCCATATCCTGACCCGACTGCGGCGACCACTCTGACCAGGGGCGCTCCCAACCGGCAGGTCCCCGCCCTTCGGCTTCGTCCACATCGCGCCAAAGCTGCGACTGCTCGTAGCTTTCCTGCGAGGCGGCGGGCCCTACCCGAAGCTGTGGCCTGAGATCCGGGTGCCTGCCATGTGCAGCGCTCAACGCCGCGGAACCTTCGCCATGTACGCTCGATGACGACGATGGCCCGGCAATCGATCTCGACCTGGCAGCGTCCGGCTGTGGCGCAGAGCGAGCATCGTCCTCCAAGTCGACGAGGTCATTGAGACCGGCATAGATCTGCGACGATCTCAGTGACGAGCCGGGCGGCGCAATTGCCGAGCCGGCATCTGCGGTCCAATGGCCCGAGCCGCCACCGTCAGCATCTTCGGCCAACTGCTCGGGCGTGAGCGCATTCAGATCAAAATCCGAACGCCGATAAGGTGCAGGCGACAGCGGCGCAAGGCCGGCGAAGGTCGAGGACGAGCCGGCACTTTGAGCAGGCGAGGATGGGGCGGGCGCGGGGGCCACCTCTGGCGGGAGCGATGTCGTCTGATGGAGCTGCGGCGCATTGGTAGCCATTGGCGCGCCAGGCTGTGTGGCCTCTTCTTGATTGAGGGCTCGCAGCACGTCCCAGGCCGGGTCGCCCGGGGACATGGCGATGGGCGAGAAGGCGACGGGTGAGGCGCTCTGGGTTCCTATGGCCGAGCCGCCTGCCTGCTGGTGCGGGGCCGCTTGTCCATGGGCTGCCAAGCCCAGCGCATTGTTCGCTGCGACCATTTGCCGGTATCTCTGCAGAAAGGCCCAGGCTGGGCCGAAGCCGCGGCCTACGTTCTTCTTGTACTCTTCAACCGCCCGGCTCAGCACCGCGGGTTCAATCTGGGTAATGCCCTTTCCGAACTTTTGACAGAGCCAGTCGTCGAAACGGAACAAAACACTCCGATAACCACTTAGTGTGCCTTTACCTAAAAGGCTTGCAGCTGCCTTACATGCATCGTCAATCAGCCGGTTACCTTCGTTGGCAGGGCGCGTTTTAACTGTTGTCACCGGCTGTCCAGCAGAGGCTTGCCGGAGCCTTTCCAACGCCACGTTAATGTCGCTGCGTAGTATGGCGTTGTTGCCCGCAAAGTCGTTCGCCAGTGCATCCAACCCAGGATCATCAAGCCGGGCGGCGATCTGCGTCCGGTGGTTCTCTTCAAGCCATTTGCTGAACTTGCGCAGCGCCGCCATGTCGCTCTTCATTGCATGTTCTTTGAGGCCGGACGCCTCGGCTTTTGTCTGGTATTTGGCGAAGAGTTTCTCATCGTCCTTCGTGCCAGATCGAACCTTCGAAGCGGCTATCACAGGCTGTCCGGCGGAGGCTTGCCTAAGCCTTCGCAATGCCGTGTTAACTTGGCTGAGCAGCGTCACGTCGTTGCCCGCGAAGTCTGCCGCAAGTGTGTCCAACTGCCGGTCCTCAATCCGGCCGGCGATCTGCGTCCGGTGGTTCTCTTCAAGCCATTTGCTGAACTTGCGCAGCGCCGTTATGTCGCCTCTCGCGGTATTTTCGTTAAAGCCGCCAGCCACGGCCTTTGTCTGGTATCCGGCCAGGAGTTTCTCGTCCTTCGTGCCGGATAGAACAGTGCGAGCGGTTGTTACAGGCTGTCCGGCAGAGGCTTGCCGGAGCCTCTTCAATGCCGCGTTAACATGGCTGAGCAGCGTCATGTCCTTGCCCGCGAAGTCTGCCGCAAGTCTGTCCAACTGCCGGTCCTCAATCCGGCCGGCGATCTGCGTCCGGTAGTTCTCTCCAAGCCATTTGCTGAACTTGCGCAGCCTCGCTAGATCACCCTTCATAGTTCCTTCTTTGAGGCCGGACCCCACGACTTGTGTCTGGTATTTGGCCAGGAGTTCCTCATCTTCCTTCGTTCCAGGTAAATAAGCAGCTGCCACGGGCTGTCCGACGGACGCTTGCCGGAGCCTCTTCAATGCCACGTTAATTTCACTCAGTACTACGACATTGTTGCCCGCGAAGTCTTTCGCCAGACTGTCCAACTGCCGGTCCTCAACCCGGCCGGCGATCTGCGTCCGGTGGTTTTCATCAAGCCATTTGCTGAACTTGCGCAGCGTCGCTAGATCACCCTTCATAGTTCCTTCTTTGAGGCCGGCAGCCGCGCCTTTTGTCTGGTATTTGGCCAGGAGTTCCTCATCGTCCTTCGTCCCAGGTCGAGCACTCGAAGCAGCTGCCACGGGCTGTCCGGCGGAGGCTTGCCGAAGCCTTCCCAACGCCACGTTAAGCTGACGTAGTAGTGCGGTATTGTTAGCGGCAAAGTCTTTCGCCAGACTGTCCAAGTGCCGGTCCTCAACCCGGCCGGCGATCTGCGTCCGGTGGTTTTCATCAAGCCATTTGCTGAACTTGCGCAGCGCCGCTATGTCGCCCCTCGCGGTATTTTCGTTAAAGCCGCCAGCCACGGCTTTTGTCTGGTATCCGGCCAGGAGTTTCTCGTCCTTCGTGCCGGATAGAACAGTGCGAGCGGTTTTTACAGGCTGTCCGGCGGAGGCTTGCCGAAGCCTTCCCAACGCCACGTTAAGCTGACGTAGTAGTGCGGTATTGTTAGCGGCAAAGTCTTTCGCCAGACTGTCCAAGTGCCGGTCCTCAACCCGGCCGGCGATCTGCGTCCGGTGGCTCTCCTCAAGCCAGTTGCTGAACTTGCGCAGCGCCGTTATGTCGCGCCTGATCGAACTTTTACTCAGCTTGGGTGTGTTAGCTGCCTGCCGATCGTAGGCGGCAAAAAGCTCCTCGTCCGGGTTCTCGCGGGGGCGCTTGCGGCCGCGAGTTTGTTGAACGACGGCAGCTTGGTGCGGCGCCTCGGCCGGCAATGTGTAGCGCGTGCCGGTCAAATCACCCCGGTGATCGATCGCAGGCCGATACGGGTCTGCGACGACGACGTGAGGGAAGTTCACGCCATCGGGCGCACTTCCAAATCCCGTGTCCGGCGGATTGGCCCGCGGCGGCGCCATGAAGCTCGAACCTTCGTAATCGCCCCCAATCGCTGCGTGGCTCCGCGGAAGCTCTTCCTGATTGACGCTTTGCGCAGGTGAGTGAGCCACCCGCTCCTCCTCCTGCCAGAACTGCGCCGAAGCGAAACTTGCAGCCGGCAATTGCCCGGCGCGGTCGGCGGCGGCAAAGAGCTCGTCCTGGTCGAAGCTTTGCACAGGTGAGTGAGCTGGTGGAGCAATGGACAGGCGCGAACCGCCTTCCCCGGCACCCTCCTCTTCGAGTACCCTCGACCCGATCGCATCTGCGTGTGAGCCGGCACGCCGCCGGGCAAGACGGCTGTTTGGAACGGCTTGCCAATGCTGGCCCGGCTGCAATGCGTTCAAATGCTCCTGAAAGCTCGCCTGCTCGGTCTGCCGCTGTTGCAGCCCTGCGTCGTCTGTGCGAGCGACATCCGAGACGCGGGATGGATTGATATTGTTAAAGGGGGCCATCCCATCTCCTTTGCCTGTTCCGAACAGCTCAAGCCAGCGGGGAACTATTCTATTAGGCTTAGCTTTCGACAAGCTGACGGATTGAGAGTGCTGCACAAGGCCGTTGAAATCACCACTTCCCGGCGCGAAAGAGGAACTTGCGGCGCAAAACCGACGCCTCTTCCCATTGTGCGCTGTGCCGGCCCGTTGATGCTCCCGCCGAAGAAATCGCCGCCGCCGATTCCCTGGCGCCGAAGGCGGGTCGGCGC
>NZ_SRXN01000097.1 GCF_004827385.1 Ensifer sp. MPMI2T | reverse complement strand
CTGTCCCTCTGATGCACGAGGAAGCGCCAGGCCAGCTGGATCATGCCGCGCCGTACACGGGCGTTGCCGGCGCGGGCAAGCCCCTTTTCCCGTCGCCTGCTGCCGCTTTCGTCCGGCGCTCCGGTGAGACCCGCGTAGCGGGCCACCGCGCGTCGATCCCGCAGGTTGCGGGACAGCACCTCGTGCACGAGCATGTCCGCGGTTTCGATGCCGACGCCAATGACGCGCGCGAGCAAGCGCACCATCGCATGCGATCCTTCCTCCGGGCGCTGCTTCAGCCGCTCCACGCGTGTCGCTTCGATCTCCCGAATCTGATCCGCGACAAAGCGCAGGCGCGCCATTTCGCGGCTCGGCTCTGCGAGCGTGTTCGGCGCAGCGGCGCGCCTTCTGGTGTTCGCAAGGTTTCAATCTGCTCCGGTGCTTTACGCAAAGTCGGTTTGAAGCCGCGGATGCCGAGCCGAGCCAAGGTGCCTTTCATGCGGTTCACAATGCGGGTGCGTTCGCCGATGAGGCTTTCGCGCTCGCGGGTTGGCCGCCGGGTATCTTCTTCCTCAAGTGTCGGGATCGCTGCCATGCTGCAGTGGTCTCGTTCGCCGCGCAACCAGCCCAGAAAGGCACGCTTGAGCAGCTCCGTATCGAGCCGATCCGTCTTCGCTCTCCGATGCTCGCGCGATACAGCCACGCTCGTCGGATGGATGACGTGGGCCTCGATGTCGTGGGCGCGCAGGCAACGCGCGAGCCAGAAGCCATCGCGGCCGGCCTCATAGGCGACCGTCGTCCGGGCAATAACACGGCCCGCCTTGGTCGCCTCGTCTTGCCAGCGCCGCAGCAGCGAAGCAACGCTGTCTCGTCCGGCTCCATTTTCTTCATCGGATGGCGCTCGACCCCCGGAACAATGCCAGCGACGAGCCAGCTCGACTGACTCATCTCGATGACCACGATCAGCGTGCCGTTCTGATCCAAGGGGGCGAGGCATCTACCCAGGTCGTTCGGTTGCGGCATGGCGCTCTCCATCGTTGTTTTGAGCAACGATATTGCCTCGTCATCGCCGCTCACCCATAGCATCTTCAATGAGGTCGCGCACAGCGTCAGGCCGCAAGCGCATCCCAGCGACCTCACAGAACCCTCCCGATTCCCTCACATGGGGATTTTACGGTCAAGTGAATGTTCCGCCTTTGCAGTTCGGTATCCAAGTCTGAGCCTGATCAACCTCACATTCGGTCGCCGCTCGAGGCGGCCGCACCAATATCCCGCTTGCGGCGGGCACAGGCTCAGGAGAACGGAGCCATTCTTTTGGTCGGCTGTTGAAGCCATAGGAATCCGCGGTCCGTTCACCTGGATCCGCCAGGACTGATCAGGCCCTCACGGATTAAAGGAAAAGGGTGTGTCGTCACGCTGGTTTCATGACCGCCCCCGCCCTGGGTGATCGACAAGGCGATCAACCGGTCGGCCGAGTCTTGGTAAGTGTCATTGTTCGAGGCCACGGTCTGCGAGCAGCCGGTGCATGACCTCGCGTTTGATCTCGCCAGCGATTTGGTTTCGGACTTGGGCTCCGAGCACCCGCTCGGCATCCGGGTCGCCTAGCAGGCCATGCTCGGACAGTCGCTGATCCAAGCGGGTTTGAAACTCTTCGCCCATGGCTTCGACGAGCCGGTCTTGCATCGCTGCATGTTCGTCCGGAGCGATGCGCCTCAGCACCGTCTCCCAGGGTTGCCAGCGGGTTGCCATGTAGTCGGTGAACTGGTTCACTTCCCGCTCACGGACCAGCTCCAGCGCCTGCGCCGCATCGTCCTCGCTTACGTGAGAGACCGCCAGGAAGCGCATGTTAGGGGCGACGTGACTCAGCTCGAGCGGCTCGCGCAGCAGATGTTGATAGGCCAGGTAGACTTCGACTTCGTCTACGTTCGGGTCGTCGCTGAGGAGCGAGTTGACCCTGTCGCGCGCGATCCCGTCCAGCGCCTCCAAGCGGAACGCAACCCGGCCGCGCTGGATCAGTTCACCAAGCCGATTGTCATATACCCCATCCTCGACGTCAGCGTTAAGGCGCGCGGTCTGCATACCGTTCCAGTGCAAAGTAACACGATCCTCGCAGCTCGCGTTGGCCTCGGAAGCCTGTGTGAAAAACTGCTCACGCAATCTCGGATGGGCCGCCGCCTGCCGCAGATCATCAGCCACTGCCTGCCGGAACTCGTCATTGCCATAGTTCACGGTCCCTCGTAGCCTCTCTAGGAACCGTGCGTAGTCCTGGGCGCCTGGCTCATGCGCAAAGTGCTGCCATTCGGCCAGTGCCGCCGGGTCATCCCCGAGCCAGTGCGCGGCAGCCTCGTACAGAGGCAGCTGCTCAAGCTGCAGTGACGCTTCAGCCCCCGTCAGGTTAGCCGGCAGTGGGTTATCCCCGAGCTCGATGTGCTGTAAAAAGGGGTAGCTAAAACTCGATAAGAGAAGATCCTCAGGCAGGCTGGTCAGCCGGTTACCGCCGAGATAGAGCGATTGTAGCGCGCTCGGAAGGAGTTCGGGGAGGTTGGTCAATTGATTTCTGCTGACATCGAGCTCAATGAGCCCGGATGGGAGGGACCCGGGGAGATCGGTCAGCTGATTGCCGCTAATCGCGAGCTCGGCGAGCCTGCTCGGGAGAGAGTCGGGCAGGCTACTTAATCGGTTGTTGTTTGCGTTCAGGATCACGAGCCCCGCCGGGAGGTTGGCCGGCAGACTGGCCAACCTGTTATTGCTCACCTCCAAGCTAACGAGGCTCGCCGGAAGAGCGTCCGGCAAACTGGTCAACCGGTTGTGGCTGATGAGAAGATGCTGGAGACCGGGTGGGAGCCCAGCGGGCAGGCTGCTTAGCTCGTTGTGCATGGCGCGGAGTTCCAGCAGCCTTGGCGGCAGCGCGGCGGGCAAAGCGGTCAGGGAGAGGGATGACAGATCTACCCTGTCGTCCGAAACCCTAATTCGTGAGGCCCCCTGTTGCCGATTCTCGGCTTCGCCCTGCCCCTCTTCGGCAACCCAGTTTTCCAGGATCTGCTCGCGCGAGGAGGCGGAGGTCCGATACCGTGTCAAGACTTCGACCCAATCCGCCACGGCTCGGGAGAAGGCGCGGAAGCAACTTTCCTGCTCCCCCTCAGAAGCGTCCGGGGAAGAGCCTGCACTCCGCTGTGCCTGTCCTGTGTTCATCAATACCTTTCTCCGTCGTCAGAACATAGAATACGCCCGCTGCTTCTCAAGGCCGCGAAGCAGGTTGGTTCGCAGCGCAATCATCATTCGAGAGCCAGTCCAAGTGCACTGCGGCTCCCGACCCCGACTCGAGCCGGTACAGATTCACACGAATCCCCCGGGCGGCAAATAGATCGATACTGCTGCGAAGCTTCCTGCCATTTCGTTGACCAGATAAGTCCGGAGCAACGTCAACATGGAAGCGTTCTGCCCTTAGCAGGCTTACCTGTCGATCAGCTGACGAGTGTCGCTGCAGAACACCAGATCGCTCGGTTTGCCACCGGGGACCGAAGCAAGCCGAGCTTGCGGGTGAACCGGTCAAGCTTCGCAAAGACAAGGGAAGGCACAATTCATCGCTTTGAGATCGCCAACGAACTCATGTGGAATACACTTAAGCGCGCGATTGGATACGAATGGGTCGGTCCGAAAACACCACGCGAAAGTCTCAAGGAAGCGTTTGTGTCGGCTAGCTTCATGATGAAGATATCCGGCTTGATATGCTCGATCACAGGAATACGAGGTCACACGTTTATTTTGCCGAAGAACTCGCGGAAGATAACTACAACGAAATTGCTAAGGTGACTCCGATACTAATACCAACCCTCGTTGATCAGAACCCATGGGCCCATTGCCGCCGACCGATGGACATGATCTTCCAGGGTCGGTCCTGCAGTGTTCGCCATGCGTGACAGCAGTGGTCGACGATGTCCTCGTAGGATTTGAAGACGCGGTT
>NZ_SRXN01000096.1 GCF_004827385.1 Ensifer sp. MPMI2T | reverse complement strand
CCGGGCCCAAGGTGCTGCGATCGACTGTTCGCGAGTTCTTGCTGGCTTTGCCGGCTAATCGAAAGATGGGGCTGTAGCTCAGCTGGGAGAGCACCTGCTTTGCAAGCAGGGGGTCAGCGGTTCGATCCCGCTCAGCTCCACCATTCGATTGGTGTTGAGGCTCGCGGATATCCTTGAGAGAAAAAATAGGTTTGCATCGCTCGTCAGAGCTGATGCCTGTTCTGCTTACATTGTGAAGAGAAGATATGTCTGGATGCTGATCCATTGGATCGGCTTGTCCTGAGGCACGATCGTTGTTCGGAGGTTCGCCTTCGTCTGACGGTTATGCTGGATTGATGTTGCCTGACCGCGCATCACCGGACAGATCTCGAGAAGCTGGTCTTAAGATATGGCCTCGAAGTCGCTCGGCGTGACTTCAGTGAGGACCATATCGAACACGTCGATGGCATCTGATTGGCTCGGTTGTAAAAGGTAACCGAGCTGTTGGCTGGCGGTGCGGCACACTGAAAGGTGTGCGGATGGCCAGATTTGGCACCCCACGAGGCGAAAGCCGGGTGGATAAGGTTTGCCAAATCCAACTAAGGATGAGCATTGGCAATGAGAACGATCAAGTGTCAAAAGGGCATTTGGTGGATGCCTTGGCATGCACAGGCGATGAAGGACGTGATACGCTGCGATAAGCCGTGGGGAGCTGCGAATGAGCTTTGATCCATGGATCTCCGAATGGGGCAACCCACCTTAAATGCTTGGAAAATCATTTTGGTTGGCAACTGGTATCGAAGCGAAGCTTCGCAAGGCCAGAGGCCGTCGCCGGTTATCCGGCGTCAAGAAACCAAAGTGGTTTCCAAGCATTGTTTAAAGGTATCTTATCCTGAATACATAGGGATAAGAAGCGAACGCAGGGAACTGAAACATCTAAGTACCTGCAGGAAAGGACATCAACCGAGACTCCGCAAGTAGTGGCGAGCGAACGCGGACCAGGCCAGTGGCAATGAGGAATGAAGTGGAACGACCTGGAAAGGTCGGCCGTAGAGGGTGATAGCCCCTTACACGTAGAACACTCATTGTCCTTGAGTAAGGCGGGACACGAGAAATCCTGTCTGAACATGGGGAGACCACTCTCCAAGCCTAAGTACTCGTGCATGACCGATAGCGAACAAGTACCGTGAGGGAAAGGTGAAAAGCACCCCGACAAGGGGAGTGAAATAGAACCTGAAACCGGATGCCTACAAACAGTCGGAGCCCGCAAGGGTGACGGCGTACCTTTTGTATAATGGGTCAACGACTTAGTGTGACGAGCAAGCTTAAGCCGATAGGTGAAGGCGCAGCGAAAGCGAGTCTGAACAGGGCGTTCAGTTCGTCGCATTAGACCCGAAACCGAGTGATCTAGCCATGAGCAGGTTGAAGGTTGGGTAACACCAACTGGAGGACCGAACCCGCATCTGTTGCAATAGATTGGGATGACTTGTGGCTAGGGGTGAAAGGCCAATCAAACTCGGAAATAGCTGGTTCTCCGCGAAATCTATTTAGGTAGAGCGTCGACCGAATACCCCCGGGGGTAGAGCACTGGATGGGCTATGGGGACTCACCGTCTTACTGATCCTAACCAAACTCCGAATACCGGGGAGTACTAGTCGGCAGACACACGGCGGGTGCTAACGTCCGTCGTGAAAAGGGCAACAACCCTGACCTCCAGCTAAGGTCCCCAAGTCATGGCTAAGTGGGAAAGGATGTGAGGATCCCAAAACAACCAGGATGTTGGCTTAGAAGCAGCCATCATTTAAAGAAAGCGTAACAGCTCACTGGTCTAAATAAGGGTCTTTGCGCCGAAAATGTAACGGGGCTAAAGCCATGCACCGAAGCTGAGGATGTATCGCAAGATACGTGGTAGCGGAGCGTTCCGTAAGCCAGTGAAGGGATACCCGTGAGGGGTCCTGGAGGTATCGGAAGTGCGAATGTTGACATGAGTAACGATAAAGAGGGTGAGAGACCCTCTCGCCGAAAGACCAAGGGTTCCTGCTTAAAGTTAATCTGAGCAGGGTTAGCCGGCCCCTAAGACGAGGCGGACACGCGTAGTCGATGGGAACCACGTTAATATTCGTGGGCCTGGTGGTAGTGACGGATCGCTTAACTTGTCTGGACTTATTGGATTGTCCAGGCTTGGACGCGGTCCCGGGAAATAGCTCCACCGTATAGACCGTACCCGAAACCGACACAGGTGGTCAGGTAGAGTATACCAAGGCGCTTGAGAGAACTGCGTTGAAGGAACTCGGCAAATTGCACGCGTAACTTCGGAAGAAGCGTGACCTCATTATGGGCAACCATGATGGGGTGGCACAGACCAGGGGGTAGCGACTGTTTATCAAAAACACAGGGCTCTGCGAAGTCGCAAGACGACGTATAGGGTCTGACGCCTGCCCGGTGCTGGAAGGTTAAGAGGAGGGGTGCAAGCTCTGAATCGAAGCCCCAGTAAACGGCGGCCGTAACTATAACGGTCCTAAGGTAGCGAAATTCCTTGTCGGGTAAGTTCCGACCTGCACGAATGGCGTAACGACTTCCCCGCTGTCTCCAACGCAGACTCAGTGAAATTGAATTCCCCGTGAAGATGCGGGGTTCCTGCGGTCAGACGGAAAGACCCCGTGCACCTTTACTATAGCTTTACACTGGCATTCGTGTCGGCATGTGTAGGATAGGTGGTAGGCTTTGAAGCAGGGACGCCAGTTCCTGTGGAGCCGTCCTTGAAATACCACCCTTATCGTCATGGATGTCTAACCGCGGTCCGTCATCCGGATCCGGGACAGTGTATGGTGGGTAGTTTGACTGGGGCGGTCGCCTCCGAAAGAGTAACGGAGGCGCGCGATGGTGGGCTCAGAGCGGTCGGAAATCGCTCGTCGAGTGCAATGGCATAAGCCCGCCTGACTGCGAGACTGACAAGTCGAGCAGAGACGAAAGTCGGTCATAGTGATCCGGTGGTCCCGCGTGGAAGGGCCATCGCTCAACGGATAAAAGGTACGCCGGGGATAACAGGCTGATGACCCCCAAGAGTCCATATCGACGGGGTTGTTTGGCACCTCGATGTCGGCTCATCGCATCCTGGGGCTGGAGCAGGTCCCAAGGGTTTGGCTGTTCGCCAATTAAAGCGGTACGTGAGCTGGGTTCAGAACGTCGTGAGACAGTTCGGTCCCTATCTGCCGTGGGTGTAGGAATATTGACAGGATCTGTCCCTAGTACGAGAGGACCGGGATGGACATATCTCTGGTGGACCTGTTGTCCTGCCAAGGGCATAGCAGGGTAGCTATATATGGAAGGGATAACCGCTGAAGGCATCTAAGCGGGAAACCCACCTGAAAACGAGTATTCCCTTGAGAACCGTGGAAGACGACCACGTTGATAGGCCGGGTGTGGAAGTGCGGCAACGCATGAAGCTTACCGGTACTAATCGTTCGATCGGCTTGATCGTTCCCATTGCTCATGCTCATCGAAGATGAGCATCGCAATTCTTTGTCCTGACGCGCGAAAGCGCTCCGGACGGGCCGCGCCAAAAGGCGCGACGCGCTCTGCGCTTGCGGCCTTCGGCCGAGAGCGACAGACAATGACGTGTTCAAAAAAAGAGGCGCAAGCCTCACCAGCTTCTCGATAACAGTTTGCTCCCCTGCGGGGAGCAAAGCTTGCGCTTTGCCGACCTGGTGGTTCTGGCGGGGTGGCTGCACCCGTTCCCATTCCGAACACGGCCGTGAAACGCCCCAGCGCCGATGGTACTTCGTCTTAAGACGCGGGAGAGTAGGTCGCTGCCAGGTCTGCAAAACGCAAGAAAAACATCTTCTCTTCAAACCTCGGCCAAAGCCGAAACAAACACGCCGCAAACAGCGACACTTTTAACGCGGGGTGGAGCAGCCCGGTAGCTCGTCAGGCTCATAACCTGAAGGCCGCAGGTTCAAATCCTGCCCCCGCAACCA
>NZ_SRXN01000095.1 GCF_004827385.1 Ensifer sp. MPMI2T | reverse complement strand
TAGAAGCTGATGCAAACGTCGACGGTCGGGAAGGGTGAGCTGCAAATAGCATTGCGACATGCAAAAATCTCCAAGGGTCAAGCCATTGTTTTTATTGCCATGTCGCACTTCAAATTAGAATGTACCCGGCTACACACATTTGTCAGATAAGACACATTATGGAACATAAACTGCCGCGATAGGCTGGTTCAGAGCAGAAAGTCTGCGTCGCGTTTGTGCATTTTTATCGATATCAATCGGTATGTGAGCAAGCCTAAAAGTTTTGCCTGCCGCCACTCGAACTCGAGCGCCTGCCGCTTGTCCATTGTTACGATTCCGACAGACGTGTGCCGCTGCAAACAAATAGGACCGCGCGCTAAGACAAGGTACTGAAGTAGCATGGTCTTTCTGATTGGCACCGCTTTTGCTGAGTGACCTGTAGCGATGCCCGAGGGCCCGTCCCGGCTCTCAATAGATTCCTGCCGGTCAAAAGACTTTCGCGTGGACGTGGCATCGTCAATTGAGATTGAACCGATCAAGCATCCTCTTGAGTTGCAAGTTTTGGGCAAGGATCCGTTCAGCGAGCAGCCTTTTCAGGCGCTTGTTTTCAGCTTCAAGAGTGGCCAGTTCATCGCGAGAAATCGGCCGTTCTATATTCTCACCGAAGTCCAGTGACAACCGCTCGGGGAGCTTTTGCGGAATGCGCTGTTTGGAGTTTGTTCGGGTGTTGGAGACCGGTGGCGTCTCCTGCAACTGCTCAGTCGCGTCGACTGCCGAAGGACTTGAATTGTGTAGCCCCGACAACGCGATCTCCGAATTTTCCGCCGGTGTTACGGCTGCCCGCCCAAGCTCGACATTCTCTTTGTCTGCGATGAGAAACTCTGCATTCGGGCTGGCCGGCGGACCGTAGACTGGATTAGGGGATACGGGCTCTTCCGTTAAGCTGAACAAATGCGGAGCCATCTCTTCCACTTCGCGGGTCAAAGCCTTGAGGTCCGTGTTTCCCCAGACTGAATTCGTTCGTTCCTTTGATCGCCGCCGTGCCGGCTTGAATTCGACAATAAACCTCCGTTGTGGTGTTTTCATATGTATCTCGCAAACAATCCACGACGGCGCCAAAGCGCGCCAGACATTCCTTTACCCTTCGGTCAAATACCGCCCCTTTGGACTCGATTCAAGTGGCCGAACGGCCAGGCACGCCGTCCTTTCGCAAGCTGACAAGGCGCCTAATCACGGCCTTTGGAGTCCCTCTTCAGCTAATCCAGCGCAAGTCTCTTGCGCAGTTCGGCGTTTTCCGCACGCAGTTTTTCCGACAAAAGGTGGCGAAGCCTCAGATTTTCCTTTTCGAGTTGAATGAGATCAGCAAACTCATCGCCGGCCACCACAGACGCATCAGCTTTTCGATCGGCAGGCTTAGCAGATTTCTTCCAGACATAGTAGGTTTGCTCGGATATGCCGGCGTTCTTGATCGCGTCCTTTAGCGTGCTATTGCCTTGAGCCACTTCGGTCTCGATCAGATTGAGCTTTTCAGTTCTTTCTGTCTCGCTATATCTCTTAGGCTTAGCAGTTGTCTTTGATGCCGCAACTTGTTCGGCAGCCGTTTTTTGACGCCTCGGCGCACTCTTCTTTTTGCTAGCTGCTGCTTTCGTTTCGGCAGCCGCCTCAGCCGCGGCAACTCGTCCTGTGTTACTCTCGTCAGCCACTGTGATTTCCTCCCTTAGCCACTGTATGATTTGAACTCAATGAGCTACGGAGTCAATGCAAGCGTCCCATGGCGATATCACTTATGGTTGATTTCCTTCGATGAGGGCTGTCTGAATTCGCCTCAGGCAAGGGCGAATTCACGCATTACCAGTCGTGTTTGCCGAGAGATTGAGCAGTCATACGATCCGACAGCGCACGTTGAGATCGCCGACGCGAGAAAACGCTCGAATGAGCTCGACTCCTTCCTCGGTTGTAGCGAACTCAATCACCTCCGGCGGGATATAGACTTGATTAGGGGGCACCCTGCCCCATCGACTGAGTGTCGTCAGGTATGTCCTCAAGAAAATAGGAAGGATGCGCTTCCAGAGCTTTGGATATCTGCTGAAGTCGGGTCCGCACCCACGCGGTTCGGGCCTTTTTCGTATTTTTGCACCTGCTGAAACGTCACCGCGATGGCTTATCCGAGGACCGCTTGGGACATATTCTGCCATACCCGCCTCTGGCGAATGCCACGCCGACGTAAATATCCACGGTGTCCGCTTTTGGCTCTTTTCTTCTCGGGGTCAATACTCAACACACCTACCCTGGTGGGTATTTTTCACCGAATGATTTACCGGGGAGCTGCTATATCGAATATGGCCTTCGTCGAGGCACGCGTGTGATACAGCTCGACTCCAAAGTGAGCAACTCAATTGAGACATCTCCGTGTCCGCAGCCTCAGTTCAGTTCTTCGAATCAGGAGGCAATGGATGCATGAGCGCTCAGTGACGATTGAACCGCGCCCGGTTTGCCGGAGGCTGTTGGGTTTAAGTTGTGCGACCTTTGCTGGTTCGTCCAGCATGGGGTAATAGCGTTCCTTGGCTTCAGCTGGCGGGATTTTGCCGATGGACTTGAGGAGCCGTCGATAGAGGACGCCGCTCATGAAGGGCCTGCTCCAGGGCATCGACGGACAAACCGGCCTGCGCCGTCCGGCTCACCCGCCAGCCGACAATGCGGCGGGCGAAGGCGTCGATGACGAACGCCACGTAGACGAATCCCTACCAGGTGGCGACATAGGTGAAATCCGAAACCCAGAGCCTGTTCGGCGCGGGAGCCTTGAACTGGCGGTTCACCCGGTCGAGCGGGCTCGGAGCCGTCTTGTCGGGGACCGTCGTGCGAATCGGCTTGCCGCGGATGATGCCCTGAAGGCCCATCGACCTCATAAGCCGAGCGACGGTGCAGCGGGCAACGTCGAAGCCCTCCCGCTTCAACTGCCGCCAGACCTTCCGCACGCCATAGACCCGGAAGTTCACTTCGAAAACACGGCGTATCTCGGTCTTCAAGGCGATGTCGCTGCGGGCGCGGACCGACAGGCGGTCCAAGTCGTCACGTTTTGCGATGCTCTCATAGTAGGTGGATGGGGCAATCGGCAACAGTCTGCAGATCGGCTCGACCCCGAACACCGCACGGTGCTCATCGATGAACGAAATCATCGTTTCAATGGGCGGTCGAGCTCCGCCATCGCGAAATAAGCAGACGCCTTGCGCAAGATCTCATTGGCCTGACGAAGCTTCCGGTTCTCCGGCTCGAGAGCCTTCATCTTTTCGGCGACGTCGCTTGGAAGTCCGGGCCGGGAACCATCGTCCACTTCGGCCTTCTTCACCCATTCATTGAGCGTCTGCGCCGTGCAGCCGATCTTGGCGGCGATCGAGGAAACCGGTGCACACCGCGAGGAATAATCGCCTTGGTGATAGAAAAACATCCGCACCGCACGGGCGCGGACTTCAGGTGAAATTTGTTCGTTGTCTTGCTCATATCGACTCCACTTTCTCAGAAGTTGGGGCATCCGGCAAACCCGGCGCGGTTCAGATCTTCGGAGCCAAGTATCGAAGACGGCAGGGAACGGGCTGTCGGGGGGCTGCGAGGCGGTTTGGGATTGGCGTTCCGACCGCGATTGACTGGATTGCGAGCGTGGAATCTCGCCTTATGCCCATGCGTCGATATGATCAAGGCATCGAAAAATATCACACTGAATGAGATGGTCTCGCGTCTGCGTGAAGATCTAGTTGCTGCGCATGGGCTGGAAGTGGTCCGTGCACGCCGAGGGGACGGACGCTCAGCCGTGCGAGCCCTTCTGGTCGGCCGCAAGCGGCAGCCAAACTGCTCGACCTGAGCTGATCATGCAGTTACGGGATCAAAGTTGGCGAGGTGAGCCGCTGGCTTTAGAGGCACGCTTTCGCAGTTAATGCGACACGCCTCCTGTAGAATTAGCTCGCGCATCCACAGACTGGCCGGATCACTGTTGTGAGGCGCGGGCCACTGGACAGCCTCGGTGAACGCGGGAAATATGGGCTGGGGAAGTTCGGTGATCCGCAGGGGAATCGCTTTTGCGAAATGCATCGCCAGTCGTA
>NZ_SRXN01000094.1 GCF_004827385.1 Ensifer sp. MPMI2T | reverse complement strand
GGGACCGGCTGCATCCAGAACCGCCGGTCCCCTTGGCGAATTGGCCTCCGAGGCAGACGCAGACACCCACGATGGGGTGTCAGCCCTGTCTCGTCGGGAGAGGCTACTAACGAGTTGATCCGCCGGTTTCCCGCCAGGTCCGGAATTCAGTCCCGATCATCAACCGAGCGCCGCTTACGGCGACAGTTCCACGAGCACGCGCTCCTTGGTCTTGACCGCGAATAGCGCACCAATAAGAAGGGTGACCGCAAACGCAGGGAAGACATACTGAATGCCGGTCGAAGGCATCATCCATCCGACGATGATCGACCTGCGCACGAACCAAAGCCGCAGCCCGGCGGCATTTCACTCTCCCGAGCATTTCCTGGACCGCCTTGTCGCAGTCGATCTGGAACTTGGAAGCAATCGAGTGTCTCGCCTCCAACAGCGCCATCCTGACATCTACCTGCCGCGCAGAAGGAACTTTGATTTTCGAGCCGCCGATGAAAGTTCACGTCATCAGGCGAGCCTTGAATCCAGGGCATTTTCTCTGACTAGACCGGTCTTATGTGCGTCCGCTCTCCCGCCCATTTGCTGTCCTTCCGCATCAAGTGGACGTTGGGCAGCTTTGGGTCGGGAACCGTTCTTCACGAGCCGTGTACACGCCTGTTGCGAGGATGTTCGCGTTCTGTGCTACAAGATCGCATAATGTATCCACTGGAACGGGAAACACTTACGTTCTTCAAGACTCCCCGTCGTTTCTTAACTCCATCGCCGATCGCATGATCGTCGACCGAGCTAGCTGAGATTTTCCCTGAGGGCTTTGCCAGCGTTTGGTTCAGCTCTTGGTGCAAGAGATTGAGCGAGCCAAACAAGAAAGGGACAGTTTTTCAAAGGGTTATTGTGATCGGCCTATCGATTTGGCGCAAGATTTTGGCTCGCGATCGCTCGATAGCCATCGATTTGCGCCAAACTATGGGAGGCTGTAGCGTGTACCACTCCGAACACCCTCCGGCTTCAATTTGCCGTCCCTAACTAACTGTTCGACACTTCTTCGAATTCGGGATCGCGGGATTTCCAAGCCAACCCGTTTGTGTATGTCTCCGATCTTTGATTGCGGGTATCGGCCCACGTCTTCAATGATAAGGGCGAGCAACCTGTGCGGTTCGATCCGTTTCAGGGTCGTTCCACCGATGAAATCGTGGCTGCGCAACAGAGCTGCATCTACAAAATAGCGTGTGGCTTGTGTGCGCCCGGTGCTTTGCACCAGTCGCCATTCCAACAAGCGCTTAACCCACGGCTGTAGCGCCTCGATTGAGGGAAGCTCAAGTTGCGCGGCAAGCTCCCGCGCGGTCAGTGCATCATATTGGGCAAGCAGGCCGAGGGCAATGCGCTCGCGTTGCGTGAGTTGAAAAGTGTCGTCTGCCTTAGCGATGAAGTCGATAATCTCCGGCTTCAGAATACGCCGGCGTATGGTGACTTGCACTCGATCATGCCCCTCGACCAGTTCCGGCGCTGGGCGACCCTGAGATAACAGCACCTCGAAAATCTTATCGTAACCGCTACCCTCTCGCTCCATCAGCCTCAGATCGTGGAAAAGACGGGCCAAATGCTCATTGCGACGCACGGTGGTGTGCAGCACATTCTGTGGCGTGACCCCAAGAGGGAGCAGACCCGGATTCACGACCTCCAGTCGGTCCGGATGCAAGTTCAGGAATATGTCGCCACGTTGGGTATAGGGCCGGTGAACTAGGGCATTGACCAGCAGTTCGCGGACCACCACTTCGTCAAAGGCCGGCACATTTTGGCGAAAGAGTCCGTCGGGCAGCTCGTAGGACTCTTTGAAATCAGGCACCTCCTGCCAAACCGCTTCAATAAGTTCCATGGGATTGAGAAGGTGGTCATCCCAGACGAGCTTGTTTACCTTTTGCCCATGCTCGTCGTATTTAATGAACTGCGCCACCGGGGCAGTCGTCAACTGGGCTCGCCGAAACTGCTGTCCCACACATAGGATGCCGAGATTCGTGAGATACGGCCCCTGAGCCATTTGGTAATGATCCAGCAACTCGTCGGGAGTTTTCTCCTTTACCGACGATTTAACCCGGTCTGAGGCGCGCAGTGCCGCTACTACGGCATGGAACTTCGAGGCGTCAGCGTCGGATCGAGGCACGCCCAAAGAGGTCTGGGTTTCCCATGGTAACGCTGCGCGTTCGGACGCCAGGCGCAAGACGTCGTCACCAGTTACCGGTTTGCTCTGGTCTGCCACGCGAAGGTAGTACCGGCCATCCGTAGTAGAGGCGACGGCGGTTGACCGTGGAACAGTGAGTTCGATGTATTCACCGCCGTTTGCTGCCGTTACAACATTCGGTAACGCCGTAATGTTGACGGTCCTCTCCGCGAGCTTGCGTCGCAGCAGATCCGGAAGATTCGGCGGAATTCGTTGTTCGGAGGGCGGCAGATTCTGACCGTCCTCAATTCCGATGCTGAGTATGCCCCCCGCCGCATTGGCAAATGCCACGCAATCCTTGGCCAATTCGCTCCATTCAGCGGTTTTCCCGGTAACCGACCGTATGGATTTTTGGTCATGGAGGTGACCTTCTAAACTCAAAGCCTTTGTTTCCCTCTATTTCTCGTGTGCGCTCCCGCGCGTGTAACCGATCGGCGGCGCGCGGCGCATATGCCGATTACCCTACGACCGGTAATAGCAGTTCTGCTGCAACGGGGCGACTGCCGTGTTATCAGCATCTACCTTTCTCCCAGCCATGCAGAATAAAAAATTCCTCCGATTTTGATGTTGCCTTCCATGTCGCATGCCAGCCGCCTAAGGTTCGACGAAGCACGCCGATCGTTTCAGACGTCACCGCCGGGTTCCAATCTTTAACAAGGAACCGGTCGAGGGGCGGCCCGTTTTATTGAGGTTGGTCGGAGGGGGAGTCGCTTGCGAAGTCAAATCTCAAGACGGCGTCGCAGGCCCCGAGCATCCTCAACAGCGCGAGGTATTTGTCTTTCGACGGTGGCGACTGTCGCGTCGAAGGCTTTTCATAGGACGTGCAAATGACATTGAACATGCCAAAGTCCCTGTCGCGACTACTGCGGGCCCAAAAGAAGTTTCGTCGCCTCGCTAATACCGCCCTGCTGCGGCAAAAAGCCGGAGCCAAGCGGCGGCGCGCTTTAGCTCCCAAGCCGGCTCTCATGGCTGTCGGAGATTTCGGCAGCAATCCCGGACGCCTCTCAATGAAGCTATTCGTGCCCCGGCGGCTCCCTCCTAAACCTGCACTCGTTGTTATCCTTCATGGCTGTCGTCAGACCCCTGAAAACCTGGATGCTGCCAGCGGATTTTCCCGGCTCGCCGCGCAAAGGGGTTTCCTTCTTCTCTATCCCCAGCAACGGGAAACGAACAACACGCAGCGCTGTTTCAACTGGTTTCGTCCAAGTGCAGTCGCCCGCGACCGGGGCGAGGTTATGTCGATCCGGCAAATGATTGAGCACGCATGCAGGCGCCACCGTGTTGATCGGTCTCGTGTCTACGTGGCAGGGCTTTCAGCGGGCGGTGCCCTGACAGCAGCTTTGCTGGCGATCTACCCTAAACTCTTCGCTGGTGCGGCGATATTTGCTGGAGTGCCGTATGGCGCAGCAAGAGATGCGGTTTCGGCCACGCGCGCGATGAGATCCGGTAGTTCCCGATCGTCTGAGGAATGGGGTGAGCTCGTGCGGGTAACTTCCCCGGAACAGAAGAGTTGGCCGCCGATCTCCATTTGGCAAGGCACTCGCGACAGGGTCGTAAATCCCGGCAACGCCGAAGCGTGTGTTTCACAGTGGCTGAACGTCCTGAGGCTAGAGTCTACGAATGGTCGATTACAGACAAAGCAATGGGGAACGCTCGTGCGCTGGCCCGGAAAGAGCACGCACCAAGTGTTATTCTACCTCCTGGAGGGCTTTGGGCATGGGTTGCCGGTAAGTGCCTCGCAGAGAAAGAGGAGCCGCGCCAATGATCCCTACGTTCTCGATGCCGGTATCTCGGGCCCGAATGAACTCATGCGTATTTGGGGGCTGAAGAGGTTAGACGCCTGATTCCAGTCGAGACACGAGTTTTCGAGCGATATGCGAGCAAATCTCGCATGCCCTTGGCGTATTGATGGTGACCTTGCCCCGTTGAAATAATCCATTTTGAAGTAAGCTCTGGCCCATTGAGAGGACCAGGGAATGAAGCGCAACCGTTTCACGGACGAACAGATTATCGGCATTCTGAAGGAGCACGAGGCGGGC
>NZ_SRXN01000093.1 GCF_004827385.1 Ensifer sp. MPMI2T | reverse complement strand
GGCCGGCGTTTTGCCGACCGCCGCTGTTAGCGGGTTAGGTCGTAAGAATAGTCGGTGACGCCCGTCTGCATCGTTTCGCGATCGAGCCTGTCGAAGATCTTGTCGAGGATCGTCGTCAGCAGGCGCAGGCCGCCCTGGTAGCCCATGAGCGCAAAGCGGTGGTGATGGTGGCGGTCGAAGATCGGAAACATCAGCCGGATCAGCGGCGTGCCGGTATCGCGCTCGAGATACTTGCCATAGGAATTGCCGATCAGCAGGTCCACCGGCTCGGTGAAGAGCAGCGAGCGCATGGCCCAGAGATCCTTTCCCGCCCAGACCTTTGCCTGCTTGCCGAAGGGAGAAGAGGCGAACAGGTCCCTCATCTCGGCTTCCCAGGCCGCCGTGCCGTTGGTGGCGAGGCAATGGATCGGCTCGCCACCGGTCTCCATGACGAAGCGGGCCATGGCGTAGACGAAGTCGGGATCGCCGTAGATTGCGTATGTCTTGCCGTGCAGCCAGGACTGGCTGTCCGCCATGGCGTCGACCAGCCGGCCGCGTTCCAGGCGTATCGCCTCGGGGATTTCCCGGCCGGTAATCTCCGACACCTTCATCAGGAACGCGTCGGTGGCCTGGATCCCGAGCGGGTAATGGAAGGAGGCGGTGGCCTGTTCGACCTCGTGGCAATATTCGAGCGTCTTGCGGCTGTTGTAGTGCTGCAGCGACAGCGTCGCCTCGGCATTGAGTGCCGCCCTCAGCTCCTTGATCGTCGTGCCGCCGTCATACATGCGGTATTCGCCATCGGACGGCGTATCGAACTGGTCGGAGGCATCCTGAATGAAGGTGTAGGACACGCCCATGAGGGTGAGCAGGCGCTTGAGCTCGCGATTGTTGCCGACGCAAAAGCCGTCGAAGCCCGGGATGATGTTGATCGTGCCAGCCGCTTTCGTGCGCTCCTTGCCTTTCCAGAAGTGCTCCAGGATGCCCTTGACCATGCTGTCATAGCCGTCGACGTGGCTGCCGACGAAGGCGGGCGTGTGAGCGAATGGCACGTCAAATTCGGGCGGGACTGCGCCTTCGCTCTTCGCGTTCTCAATGAAGCCATGCAGGTCGTCGCCAATGACCTCGGCCATACAGGTGGTGGAGACGGCAATCATCTTCGGATCGTAGAGCGCGTAGGTATTGGCGAGCCCGTCGACCATGTTCTTCAGGCCGCCGAACACGGCCGCATCCTCCGTCATCGAGGACGAAACCGCCGAAGCCGGCTCCTTGAAGTGGCGCGACAAATGCGAGCGATAATAGGCAACGCAGCCCTGACTGCCATGGACGAACGACATCGTCCGCTCGAAGCCGGCGGCTGCGAACACCGCCCCCAACGGTTGACAGGCCTTGGCGGGGTTGACGACGAGCGCCTCGCGGGCGAGGTTTTTTTCGCGATACTCCCAGCCCTTGGTGTAGTTGCGCTGGTCCGCAATGATCCGTTCCGGGTGCGGACATTCGAAATTCAGCTTCTTCTCCGCCAGCATCTGCCTGTATTCCGGCTCGCGGAACAGCGGAGCATGGTCGAGAATCTTCTCAGCCGATTGCGGCATAGTGTTCACCCTTTTTGATCTGGCCTCTAGGGCACAGAGATGGTCGAGACGTTGCAGGTCTTCCCGCGGTCCTCGTCCCGCGGAAGACCGGACGATTATTCGGCTGCAACTGCGGCCGTCGGCACTGTCATTTTCTTCCAAGGCGCGTCGTAGAGATCCCAGACCGGATTGTTGATGGCCAGATCCATGTCGCGGGCGAAGATGGCGAAACCGTCATAGCCGTGATACGGGCCGGAATAGTCCCAGGAGTGCATCTGGCGGAAGGGGATGCCCATCTTCTGCACCGGGTACTTCTCCTTGATGCCGGAGCCGACCAGATCGGGGCGGATCCTCTCGATGAACGTGTCCAGTTCGTAACTGGTCACGTCGTCATAGATCAGCGTGCCCGTCTTCACGTAATGACCGGTGCGCTGATAGTCGTCGTTGTGGGCGAATTCGTAGCCGGTGCCGACGATCTGCATGCCGAGGTCTTCATAGGCGGTGATGACGTGACGGGGGCGCAAACCACCGACATAGAGCATCACTCTCTTGCCCTGGAGGCGCGGCCAGTACTTGTCGATCACAGCATCGACCAGGGGCCGGTACTTGGCGATGACCCTCTCGGCCCTTTCTTCGATCGTCGGGCCGAAATGCCTGGCTATCTTGCGCAGAGAGGCTTCGATCTGGGATGGGCCGAAGAAATTATATTCCATCCAGGGGATGGCGTATTTTTCCTCCATGTGCCGGCAGATGTAGTTCATCGACCGGTAGCAGTGGATGAGGTTGAGCTTGGCCTTTGGGGCACGCTCCACCTCCGCGAGCGTGGCGTCGCCCGACCAGTTGCCGACCACGCGCAGCCCGATCTCCTCGAGCAGGATGCGCGAGGCCCAGGCGTCGCCGCCGATGTTGTAATCGCCGATCACGTTGACATCGTATGGACCGGTTTCGAACTCGACGTCCGTCTTGTCGAACACCCAGTCGCGGATGGCGTCGTTGGCGATGTGATGGCCGAGCGACTGGGAGACGCCGCGAAAGCCTTCGCAGCGCACCGGCACGATTGTTGTTTCGTATTCCTTGGCCTTCTTGCGCGACACGGCTTCGATGTCGTCACCAATCAGGCCGATCGGACATTCGGACTGGATGGTGACGCCGTTGTTGAGGGGAAACAGCTCCTCGATCTCGTCGATGACCTGTTCCAGCTTCTTGTCGCCACCGAAGACGATGTCCTTCTCCTGAAAGTCGGAGGTGAACTGCATCGTCACGAAGGTGTCGACACCCGTGGTGCCGACATAGTAGTTGCGGCGCTGCGACCAGGAATACTGACCGCAGCCAACGGGGCCGTGCGAGATGTGGACCATATCCTTCACCGGGCCCCAGACCACGCCTTTCGAGCCAGCATAGGCGCAGCCGCGGATCGTCATCACGCCTGGAATGGACTTGATGTTCGACTTCACGTCGCATTCGGAGAGGCTCTCGCCCTCCTCGCCGACCGCCTCCCGGTCCGATGCGACACTGAGGTGCTTTTGGCGACGCTTGGCCGCCTTGTGTGGGTACTGCGACAGCACTTGCGTGATCAGCTCCTGATGAAGCGCACTGTCATTCTCGTAATCGAGGCTCATTGGGCCTGCCCCCTTTTCGCGTGTCCTCCAAGAAGAGGCACCGTTGGTGGAATGTTTCTGGATCAAGGTCGCGGCAGCGTCTGCGGCAGTCACTGGGCAGCGGTTGCCGCCGCTTCCTTGGCCTGAAGTTCGGCAAGCATCTGTTCGTCGGTCTTCATCACTCCGAAATCGAGCAGCATGTCTTCCAGCTCCTCCATGGTGATCGGGGTCGGGACGGTGCCCTGGCCCGAATTGGCATGGATCTTTTCGGCCAGCGCGCGATATTCCGCCGCCTGTTTGGAGTTCGGTGCATACTGGATCACCGTCATCTTCCTGAGCTCGGCGTGCTGGACGATGTTGTCGCGCGGCACGAAGTGGATGAGCTTGGAATTGAGCTTGGCCGCCAGCGCCTCGGCGAGATCGAGCTCGCGGTCCGTCTGGCGCTCATTGCAAATCAGCCCGCCGAGCCGCACGCCGCCCGAATGGGCATATTTGAGGATTCCCTTGGCGATGTTGTTGGCGGCATAGAGCGCCATCATCTCGCCGGACATGACGATGTAGATCTCCTGGGCCTTGTTTTCGCGGATCGGCATCGCGAAGCCGCCGCACACCACGTCGCCCAGCACGTCGTAGGAGACGTAGTCGACATCGTCATAGGCGCCATTTTCCTCCAGGAAGTTGATCGAGGTGATGACGCCGCGGCCGGCGCAGCCGACGCCCGGTTCGGGGCCGCCGGACTCGACGCATTTGATGCCCTTGTAGCCGACCTTGAGCACGTCCTCGACCTCGAGGTCTTCCACCGATCCCTCCTTCGCCGCCAGATGCAGGACGGTGTCCTGCGCCTTCGCGTTGAGGATGAGCCGGGTGGAGTCGGCCTTGGGGTCGCAGCCGACGATGAGAATCTTCTGCCCGAGGTCGACAAGGGCGGCGAGCGTGTTTTGCGAGGTGGTGGACTTGCCGATGCCGCCCTTGCCGTAAAACGCGATTTGACGCAGACCTGCCATGTTGCTTTCCTTCGTTGTTCAAACCATCGCGGTTGCCCGCAACACGAATGCCGCGGCAGCTTCAAGCCGCCTGCACGAGAAACGGTTCAAAACCCGTGCCAAATCG
>NZ_SRXN01000092.1 GCF_004827385.1 Ensifer sp. MPMI2T | reverse complement strand
GCGAGGCAGGGGTTGCAGCGCAGCGCTGCAAGCCGCGAATTGAAGGGAGTAAGGAGATGGTTGAGGAAACCAGAAAATCAGCTTGCAAAAGGTGGGGAGTCCCCTCCGATTTGTCCCCTTGGCCCCCCTCTCCCCCGCTGTTCCGCACGAGCTCGGGAGCAGGAGCGGGGCTCCTGCCCCTTCGGGCATGAGGCCGCTTCGCGGGAATTGGAAAAAAGGGAACCACCATGACTGACATCATCACCGTTGCATTGAACAAGCTGGACGCCGATCCGAGGAACGTCGCAAGACCTACAGCGCCGAGGGCATTGAAGCGCTGGCTGCGAACATTCGAGCCGACGGTTACCGACTGTTGCAGAACATCGTTGTTCGCAAGGGCGAAAAGAAGGGCCGCTATTTCGTGGTCGCCGGCGGCCGTCGATTGGCGGCGCTCAAGCTGTTGGCCGAGGCGGGAGAGATCGCCAAGGATCACCCTATCGAGTGCAAGGAACGCGAAGGGGAGATCGCCACGGCAATCAGCCTCGCAGAGAACGTCATGCGCGAGGAAATGCACCCAGTTGACCAGTACGAGGCATTTGACGCACTAGCCAAACAGGGAAAAGACATTGCCGATATCGCAGCCCGGTTCGGCACGACCGAAATCATCGTCCGCAAGAGGCTGGCTCTCGCCCGCGTTTCGCCGATCCTTTTGCAGCATCACCGCGACGACGACATGAGCTTTGCGCAGCTATCGGGCTTCACGGTCAGCGATGATCACGAAAGGCAGGTGACCGTCTGGAACTCGCTCCCGTCTTGGAACCGCGACCCTCATTCGATCCGGCGAGCGCTCACCGAGGAAATGATTTCGGCGACGGACAAGCGCGTGCAGTTCATCGGAGGGTTGGCAGCTTATGAGGAAGTCGGTGGATCGGTTAACCGCTCGCGCGCCTTCCATGATGTCGCCTGGAAAAACCTGAAGGACGCGGGCTTTCCCGATCGTATCCTGTGGCATAAGGCGGCGGCCGCGAAGTTTCCGTGGTGCGACATCTCCAATGTAGGCATTTTCGGCACATCCGCCGGCGGCCAAAACGCAGTGGGCGCGCTGCTATTTCATCCTGATTTCTACAAAGTAGCGGTCGCCAACAGCGGTTGCTACGACAACCGGATGGACAAAATTTGGTGGAACGAACAGTGGATGGGGTGGCCGGTCGGCATTGAATATCAGCAATCCTCCGACGTCGACAATGCTTACAGACTTCAGGGCAGGCTGATGCTCGTCGTCGGCGAAATGGACCACAATGTCGATCCGTCCTCCACCTTCCAGCTTGCCGATCGGCTCATCAAAGCGGGGAAGGATTTCGAAATGGTCTATGTGCCAGGTGCCGACCACGGTGCTCCTGGCGCCTTCAGCCAGCGAAAACTCCTGGACTTCTTCGTTCGCAACATTCTGGGGCAGACCCCGCCCAACTGGAACGCCACACCGCTCGAACTGCCGAAGGAATCGTGGCGATGACGGCGGCGGCCGCTTCTTCCCGTCTGCGGTTCGCGCCGCGACCAGCCGCCCTATTCGTAGCGAATAGCGCCGACGCCGCCTTGCGGCGTGATCACCTCACCCAGATGGCATACGGCCATTCCTACTGCATGCCGCCTTTAATCGTAGCCGATTAAAGGAAAAGAACATGCAGCAATTCAAAGCGCTACAGCGTCCTTTGCGCGTCTGAAAAGACGCGCGGCGCTGTAGGATTTAGCCGTAGACCGTACGTGTCCGAGCACTATTGGTCGAGTGTACATTTCGGGCGGACTGGAGATGCGCTCTGGAACGGCGTGCCGACGTGAGCAGTCTACTCACGGAGCCGGCCGGGGAGTCGTGGGAATGCTCGGCGGTAGGGTCGGATAGGTCACCTGCGGCTGGACCCCGGTGAGTGTTCGCAAGAAGGCGACGATCTTCGCAACGTCCTCAGCGCCAAGTTCGATACCGAGCTGGGTCGCACCCATCACGGCTACGGCCTGCTTGAGGTCCCACGCATGGCCGCTGTGGAAGTAAGGGGAAGTGAGCGTGATGTTCCTCAGGGTCGGGACCTTGAAGACGTAGGCATCGTCCAAATTCCCTGTTACGTGAAGGCGGCCCTTGTCGTTGGGCGGCAGGAACTCCGAGCCGGGCTTCTCGACCACGCCAAATGGAGCGTAGATGCCGCCGCCCACATTTATTCCGTTGTGGCAGGAGGAGCATCCCTTGTCGACGAAAAGCCTGAGGCCTTCCTTCGCTTCAGCGGTGAGCGCGTTCTCATCACCCTTGAGGTACTGGTCGAACGGCGCGTCGGGCGTGGTTAGTGTTGCCTCGAAAACGGCGATGGCTTTTTCGATATTGTCGTAAGTGACGGGATCGGCTTCATCCGGGAAGGCTTTGCCGAACGCCTCCACATAGCCGGGAATGCCCTTGAGCTCCTCGACGGCGTGCTCCGGGGGTGTTCCCATCTCGATCGGGTTGGCGATGGGTCCACCGGCCTGCTCCTTCAGGTCAGCCGCCCGGCCGTCCCAAAACTGAGCAGTGCTAAAGACGGAGTTGAGTACAGTCGGCGCGTTGCGGCCGCCACGCTGCCCGCTATAGCCTATAGAGGTGGGTCGCCCGTCAGCGCCGCTGCGCCCGATCTGATGGCAGGAGTTGCAGCTGATGTTGTGTGTTTTCGAAAGTCTCGGTTCGAAATACAGCATCTTGCCCAACTCGAGCTTCTCGGGTGACGCGGGATTGTGATCCAGGGCCGGCGGGTCCTTGGGAATGGCGCTGAATAGCGATCTCGCCTCATCGAGCAGATTGTCTTGCCCCATCGTTGTAGAGGCAAGAAGACAGGATCCGAGTGCAGTAGCTCGAAAGGTCCACCCCCACGCCGAGCGGAGACGGGTGACAAGACCTGTTTTCACAGAAGACAAAGGAGACATAAACATGACACTCGCAACTTTGATCGCACTGGTTCGGCGAACGCTAAGCAATAGACATGCCAACAGAGCAACATTCTCCTTGTTCAGATTTTCCGGATGGTAGCACCAGTCCCTCAGCCGGTTATCGTCTCCGCCCTCTCGTGACTAGATTCGGCCCCCGGGACGGGCGAGGATGTTTCGTCTCAACACCAGGCGTGGTCCATGAATAGGTTACCGGTCCACTTCTGCCGACGCCTTGTGCAACACGTCAATGTCGCATGGGTTTGTCCGATGTAGGGCGATGTCGGACATGCGAGACAGCCGGTTCGATCGGTTTGCGTTGTATTTAAACGAGTTTTTCCTTTGGACGGCTATTGCTTTGAATCTTTTACATAGGCGTCACGGACCAACAACAAGCGTGCGGAGAAAGTCGAAATGTCGGCACAATGCTTTATGCGTCCCGTCGCTGTCGATCGACTTTTGGGGCCGCATTCGGCCGATGATAGTGCGTGCATTGGAGGATCTTCCTGTCACGCACGCAACTGCTTATCGCTTTTGCTGAGGACGTCTGGACGATCCTCGCGTTGCGCCTGACCAGCCCAAGGCAATTCTTTCATGAACCGCATCGTTCCGATGATCCTTACCATCGCCCTGTTCATGGAGGAGATGGATTCGACCATCATTTCGACATCGCTGCCCGCGATCGCCCGCGACATCGGCGTCGGGTCGATTACGCTGAAGCTGGCGCTGACCTCCTATATGGTGGCGCTCGCGATCTTCATCCCTTTGAGTGGCTGGATGGCGGATCGCTTCGGCGCCAAGCGCATCTTTCGGGCGGCGATCCTCGTCTTCATGCTCGGTTCGGTGCTCTGCGCGATCGCCAATAGCCTCGTTGCACTCGTCCTGTCGCGTTTCCTGCAGGGAATGGGTGGCGCCATGATGACGCCGGTCGCACGTCTCGTGCTCGTCCGCGGCACTCCGCGCAGCAAACTCGTCTCCACCATGGCGATGCTCACGATGCCGGCGCTCGTCGGACCTCTGGCAGGACCGCCGCTCGGTGGCTTCATCACCACGTACTTCTCCTGGCACTGGATCTTCCTGATCAACGTGCCTGTCGGCATCGTCGGTTATGTTCTCTCCGGCGTTTACCTTCCCAAGATGGAACGGCGAAACCCACCGCCGATGGATATCCTCGGCTTCCTGCTCGGAGGCATTGCTGCTGCCGGTGTCGTCTTTGGGTTTTCGGTCATCAGCTCGCCGGCCATGCCGCCTGCAGTCGGCTTCGCCTCGGCGTCAATCGGGATCGCGGCAGCGCGCCTCTACGTCTTCCACGCGCGCCGTTCGGGCGATTTTGGCGGCAGGGGCAGAATGGTGATGTTTTCGGGGACCATCAGATTGTTGGACATGTACCATCCTGCCTGGTCCATGATGAGAATGGCGTGAGCATCGTGGGCGACGTTTCGCGA
>NZ_SRXN01000091.1 GCF_004827385.1 Ensifer sp. MPMI2T | reverse complement strand
TGCGGAGCTGAAGCGCGTTGAAATCGTCCGAGAAAGTCTGGTTGAAGGCGGAACGGTCCACGTTCAACCAGAACTGGCTCTCCTGCAACTGGTCGGCGGTGGTATTGGCGAAGACCAGGCTTTCGCCGTCGGCGAGATGAAGCCGGAGATGGGCCCCCTCCTGGGCGACATTGGCCAGGACCTGTTGGAATGAGGTGAACCCGTAGCCATCGAGGCGAACAATGTCGTCGGATCTGAAATCGGTGATGAGGTCGCTGCCATTGCCATGCGCAAACACGAAGGTGTCGGATCCACCGGCTCCGGTCAGGACGTCATTGCCTGCGCGACCGCCGATGGTCTGGCTGCCCGAACCACCGGTGATGATATTGTCGGCGCTGTTGCCGAACGCGTACCGGTCGTCGCCGGTGACGGCCAGATTCTCGAAGTTCTCCGGCAAGCTGTAGCTCATCCACGTGTTTATGGTGTCGACGCCTTCGCCGGGCGCCTCAGAGGCACGGTTGATAGACGCATAAAGGTAGTAGACGTCGTCGCCTTTGCCGCCGATCATTGTCACGTTGACGGAACTGTCGCCCCACATGGAATCGTTGCCGGGCGTGCCGTAGAGGTTCGGTCCAGATCCGGCTGCGGAAAACCATGCCGTCGAACTTCCGCTGTAATAAAGCGGCTGTCCTAGGGCGTTCATGGCAGTTCTGCTCATCGAGAAGTCTCCTGCTTAATTGCTTGCCCCTTCCCGATGAGCACTCCTAGCATTTCGAACTGTGACCTGTCGCACACACCTCCAACTCTTTTGCGACAGTCAGGAGCTTGTTCAACCGAACTTGGAATGGCGCAGCAAGGCTGTCGGCGCCCGGTGCATAAACTAACCGACGCGTGGGTGCTGGATTTGGCGCTCCCCAGCTAAAGCGGGAGTCGGAGCCGATGCGAAGATGGAGGTCCGCTCGTAGCGCTTCCTGGGCGTTCACATCGACGGCGGTAACGTGAACTTTCCACCCAACCACGACGCTCATGAAGGCGAAATCTGGACCCATCGCAGATCTTCAAGCTGGCGGAGCTTAACCGCTCATCGCGGCGGCATTGAGGTGGAGGCGGCTTGCTAGAGCGTTTCAGGTTTTGACGGAAGCATATCCGGCATTGGCGAAGTAGTTGCTGCATTCGTCGGGTTGGACTGAGGAGACGAGGCTGCCGAGGTGTTGCCATGTCTCCTCGACGGTTCGCTTTTGAGCCGCCCGCATCCAGTGTTTGATTTTGGCGAAGGCTTGCTCGATCGGATTAAGATCGGGCGAGTATGGGGGTAGATACCAGAGCCTTGCGCCGGCGGCTCGGATCGCCTGCCGGACGGCGTCCGACTTATGGGAGCCGAGATTGTCCATGATGACGATGTCGCCGGGTTCGAGCACGGGCACGAGCAGTTGCTCAACATAGGCGCGGAAACACTGACCGTTGATCGGTCCGTCGAAGACGCAAGGCGCGGTCAGCCTGTCGTGGCGCAAAGCGCCGAGAAAGGTCAGCGTGCGCCAGTGGCCGTGCGGGGCAAAGCCGCGCAGACGCTTGCCTCGCGGCCCCCAGCCCCGCAGCGGCGCCATGTTGGTCTTGATCCAGGTTTCGTCAATGAACACCAGCCGTCTCGGATCGAGACCGGGCTGCCAGGAGCGCCAGCGTTGCCCCCGGCGGGCAATATCGGCACGGGCCTGCTCAAGGGCGAACAGTGTTTTTTTTGAACCGCAGCCCCTCGCGGCGCAGGAACCGCCACACCGTATCGTGCGATACCTTCACGCCGCGCGCCGCCAGCTCTTCCTTCAGCCTATGCAGCGACAAATGCGGCGTCTGGTTGATCCGCTCCGCGATGAACGCACGGTGCGGCTCCAGCACATGCTTGCGGTGGCCGCCCATCTTGCCGGGTGCCACGGACCCGCTCGAACGGTAGCGCTGAGACCACTTCACCGCCGAGGACACGGCAATGCCGAAACGAGCCGCCACTGATCGGCAGCTTTCGCCGGCCTCGATGGCGCCAACAACACGTTCACGAAGATCATTCGAAAGAGGTCGCGTCATCAGATGCTGGCCTCCGCTCCAGCCAGCATCTTGAATCACAAAACGGACTAAAACGGAATCCCCCGATTCAGTCAAAGCCGGAACCGCTCTAAAAGGGCCGGAGCGGCTGCCATCCACCGGAATTCATTTTCACGAAAACTGGCTTGATGCGCTTGAAATCACGTTGACGACCGCGCTGGTAGGGACGAAATAGCGGCAGCACCATACAATGCCTTCACCCTCACGGACGCGGGAAACATTTTCCTGTCGGCCGGTCAGCCGGAAAAGGCGCTGGAACTTACCGACGCCGCGGCCGCGCGCGACCCCGGATTGTCCTGGTTCTTTAACTACGTGCGAGGTGCCACCTTTGTCGTGGTTGGTAAGAACGAAGATGCACTTGAGGTGCTGAAGGCTGCGGAGTTCGCCGATGCACCATTACTACTAGCCATTGCTTACATGCGACTTGGACGCGATGCAGAGGCCCGAGCTGCCGTCGCGAAAATGCTGAAGGCAGCTCCGACTGCGACGGTCCAGTCGTGGCGTCGGGCCTGGAACTTCCGCGATCCTTCCATTCTCGACCAGGCCGCCGCTGATCTTGCGCGTGCCGGCCTTCCGAGCGGCTCTGCAATAACCCTCGACCCAACTCGGGTAATTGCTGCGGCCGGAACAGAACCAAAAGCGGAGCATTCCAGGGGCTAAGTCGGTGATCGAACTCTACCAGTCGGAAAATTAGGGTGTAATGTCCGTTTGTTGCCGCAGCGGCAACCTTTAGGCACTGTGGCAACGAATTTCCGCTCCCCACCCATTCGAGACGATCGGCGCTGGCCAATGCGGTGTTGGGGAATCCCACGTGAATCCCTCGCCTTGAGATCCCATCAGGGGTGGATAGCGGCCTGCACCGTGGCAGAGTGAGGTCGCTAGAAAACTCTCTGGAGGCCAATCATGCCGGTAACAGCAGATCAAGCTCAAGCACAGACCGCTACCCCCATCGATCTTGGCGCAATTTTCGTCTCGTTGGAATTGAGCAAATCGACGTGGCTCGTGACAGCTCTATCGCCGGGAAGTGAAAAGATGTCTCGCCATACGATTACCGGAGGCGATGTCGCCAGCTTGTTCTCGTGTTTTGCCACCCTTCGCCAAAAAGCCCAGCGGCGTAAGGGCAAGCTTTATCCGCTGGTGGTGATCCAGGAGGCCGGACTTGATGGCTTCTGGCTGGGGCGAGTGCTCAGCAAGGAAGCCTGGATCGAGAGCCACATTGTGGAAGCCGCATCCATTGCCATGCCGCGCCGTCATCGCCGCGCAAAGACGGACCGCATCGATGGCGAAACATTGATACGTGCCTTGATGGCCTGGAAACGCGGCGAGCCGCGTGCTTGTTCAATGGTCAAGTTGCTTACGCCGGATGAGGAAGACATCCGCAGGCTTGGACGGGAGCGAAAAACCCTGATTGCGGAGCGTGTTTTCCACGTCAATCGCATAAAGGGGCTGCTGTTTACGCAAGGAATACGAGATTACGAACCTTTGCGTCGCGATCGCCGTCAGCGACTGGACGAAGCTCGTACTGGCGATGGCCGGATGCTATCAAGGCACCTGAAAGCCGAAATCTGCCGAGAACTCGATCGCCTTGAATTGCTACTTACACAAATCAAAGCTGTGGAAGCAGAACGGGATGCTTTGATCGCTCGCGAGACAGCCGAGACACCGCCAAGAGCCGCCGCGCTCTTAGGAATCCGGGGAATAGGTCCCGAGTTCGCGACGATCCTCTACTCGGAAGGTCTGTTCAGACACTTCGACAATCGGCGCCAGGTCGCTGCCTACGCGGGACTAGCTCCCTCGCCTTGGCAAAGCGGCAACGTTAATCGTGAGCAAGGTGTCTCGAAGGCAGGAAATCCGCGTTTACGAGCGACGATGGTCGAGCTTGCCTGGTTGTGGCTGCGTCACCAACCAAATTCGGCGCTGGCCCTCTGGTTCAAGGAGCGCATTGCCCGCAACAGCGGCCGTCTCAAACAGCCGATGATCGTGGCTTTGGCTCGCAAGTTGCTGGTTGCACTTTGGAAATACGTGAGTTCTGGCGTCGTCATCGAGGGCGCGATGATGAAAAACGCTTAAGCCATCAAACCAGCCAATAGGTATAAGTTCTAATCCTCAGGGCTTGAACAGCCCTGACGGATCCAGGTGGACGGACCGGGATTCCGTTTGGCTTTACCCGCCGACCTTGAGATTGGTCCCGTCCTCCTGAGCCCGTTCCCGTCGAAAGCGGGTTAGTGGTGCAGCCGTAACAAGCGGCGACCGGATGTGAGATTGTACAGGTCCGGGGACGGGCCGGTAAATGCTATGGGCTCTGAGCTGCCACGGGTAATTTCCTCCAGATTGGATTAGAGTCCGGCCTGATTAAGGACGGACCCATGAAGAAGCAGAGATTTACGGAAGAGCAGATTATTGCGGTGCTGAAGGAGCAGGAGGCTGGCGCGAA
>NZ_SRXN01000090.1 GCF_004827385.1 Ensifer sp. MPMI2T | reverse complement strand
AGAGCCACCATCGTAAATCGACGCCAGCGCCAACAGCCGACGCGCCTGGCTGGCATCCTTTGTCTGCCGTGCCAGAAGACGCAGCCCGTCCCCGTCAAAGTCTGACCGCAACGAAATCGCTGAACCCCTCGCAAACCTCCTGTTTGCGCTATCGATTCAGATTCGTCCGCCCTTGGGAATCCCGAGAGTCAGCATCAATGAGGGTCGGTATAAGAGCCACCCTCGACTTTCTAGACGGGAGCCGTGTGATTATGGGATGGCCCGTCCCTCTCTGGAGCGATCCGTTAGGATTGCTCTGTTTGGAACGAGAGAGGAACGGACCGATGTCGATATTTGTGCTCGGAATTGATCTTGGCAAGAACGTCTGCAGCCTCGTCGGGCTCGACGAAACCGGCGCCGTGGTTCTGCGCCGTCGCCTTCGTCGTGACGGTGTGGCGGACTTCGTCGGCAGGATGGAGCCTTGCATCGTGGCGATGGAAGCCTGCTGCGGCGCGCATCACCTTGGGCGGGTCCTTGGTGCCAGGGGTCACACGATCCGGCTGATGTCGCCGGAATATGTGCGACCCTATGTGAAGGCGAACAAGAACGACGACCACGATGCCGAGGCGATCGCTGAAGCCGCAACACGACCGACGATGCGGTTTGTGCCGGTGAAGAGCGAGGCGCAATCGGACATCCAGGCGCTGCATCGGGCGCGTTCGCGCCTGGTGGCGGAGCGCACGGCGCTGATCAATCACCTGCACGCATTGTTGCTGGAGCGCGGCATCGTCGTTGCTCAGGGTCGGCGCAAGCTGGAAGATGTGCTTGGGGTTTTCGCCGATGAGGACGATTCCCGGCTGTCGTCGCGCATGCGGCTTCTGATCGAGGACTTGCGCGCCGAGTGGCGCAGCCTTGATGAACGGATTGCCGCCTTCGATGCTGAGTTCGTGCGCATGGCGCGTGACGACGACACGGCCCGTCGCCTGTCGACGATCCCGGGTATCGGGGTCATCAACGCCACCGCGCTTGTTGCCGCGGTCGGCGACGCAGCAAGCTTCGGGCGCGGTCGTGACCTTGCCGCCTGGCTGGGCCTCACACCCCGGCAGGCGCCACCGGGGGCAAGCCCAGGCTGCTGGGCATATCGAAGCGCGGCAACCGCTACCTGCGCGCAAACCTGATCCATGGCGCTCGCGCGGCACTGCCGCGCATCATGGCTCAGGATACGTCGCTGGGCCGATGGGCTCGTCGCCTGTCGGAACGGGCGCACAAGAACATCGTCGTCGTCGCGCTGGCGGCCAAGCTTGCGCGCATCATCTGGGCGGTGCTGCACAAAGATCGTGGCTTCGATCCGGCGATCGCGGCGGCATAGAGCGCAAAGGTCGTCGGCCTCTATGCCGATCGTCGCGATAATCTGCGGGTGGTGAGAAGAAGATGGCCTGACAGTCGAGCGGCAGCCTGGAAGCCTGGCAAATTGAACGGTCGATCGAGACCGCTGTGATTATGAGGACCAGGCTGCGCGGATCTCCATCTTGGCCGGGACACGATCCCGCGACCGGATACGTTGACGCAGACTGACCAGAGCTATTTTTCAAAAAATCCCTTGCGGACGGGGCGGGCCATACGTTCAAGTCCCGGATGGCATCAAATAACCTGTGGTCGACATTAGTAAGTTTTGGTACACAGAAAGGGACTATTGCTGAGGGCGAGGCGTGCGGATTCCCGGATAAGAATAAGCAATTTCGCCAATTTCTCGGATCTCGACGTGCAGACGGGCGCTCGCAAACGCTGTTGCTCTTATGTCGGCGGAAACTACTAAGGTGTGAGCTTTCAAAAGATCGTCCATGCGCCCCGTGCCGGGAAAACTGAGGTTGTCGACGCTTCAATGATTCTCCGGGACAATGAACGTCCGTGGGAATGCTCGGCTCACGCTGCGCAATCGAGTAATCGCGCACAGCGTCGTTGTCGAAGGACAGAGGCCGACGGCCGTGGCCGCCGTCTTCGGTGTCTGCATAAAGACTGTTTGCAAATGGGCGAGGCGCTATTGTCAATGCCGCCGCAAATTTTCCCAAAAGTGGGTTCTTCCGCAATTTCGGTGCAACTTTCTGAATCCTGTTGATTCGACACACGAATCAGCCGGAGCATCGAAATGGCGAAGCGCATTCTATCGTTGATCCCGCCGTCTCTGGTGGTCGATCACGTTCATCAATCGAAAGAGGCAATATCGATCGATTGTCGCTTCCGATCGACAGGAGCCAAATGTCCGGATTGCCGCAAAGCTTCGAACCGCATCCATAGTCGTTACCAACGACGGCTCGCCGACCTGCCATGGCAAGGGCGTATGGTCACGATAACCCTGAATGTCCGGCGCTTGCGTTGCAGCAACGACAGGTGCCGGAGGCGCATATTCGCCGAAAACGTCGGTGATGTGACCTGGCGGTATTGTCGGCGCACCAGACGCCTCGGAGACGTCCATCGCAGCATCGGCATGGCATTAGGGGGAGAGGCAGGCATGAGGCTCGTCGCCCGCCTTGGCATGCCTGTGAGCGCCGACACCATTTTGCGGATTGCGCGGACACGACTTCCGGACAATTGCGAGGCGCCACGTGTCCTGGGCGTCGACGATTGGGCCTGGCGCCGCGGACAACGTTATGGAACGATTCTGGTTGATCTCGAAACGAACAACGTCGTTGATCTGCTGCCCGACCGCGAGAAGGACACGCTCTCAGGATGGCTTGCGGACCATCCCGGTGTTGAGGTCATCGCCCGGGACAGGGCGGGCGCTTACGCGCGTGGAGCCCGGGAGGGAGCGCCGAAAGCGCAGCAGGTCGCCGATCGTTGGCATCTCCTGCGCAACTGTTCCGATGCCTTGCAAAATGTCGTGGAGCAGCGATACCGCCTTATTCGGGATATTGGAAAGTCTCTTATGGCACAGATCGATACGGACGATCGAATGCGCGGCGAGCGCGTGAAAGCAGAGCCGCTCCATAGACGCGCAGCACGGCAACTGCACAATCGGCATCAAGACCGGCGTACCCTTTTTGAGGAGGTCATCCGACTGAATGGCATGGGCTGGAGCCAACTGGCGATCAAGCGTGAGCTTGGGGTCGACCTCAAAACCATACGGAAATGGCTCAAAGACAACCAACCTGGGACATGGGAACGCAAGGTCTTCACGGAGAATCCAGCCGATGCCCATATTGACTACGTCCGTCGACGCTGGCTTGAAGGTTGCCGGAACGCAACCCGGCTCTACAGCGAGGTGTGCGATCGAGGGTATCGCGGGAGTGTAAAGGCCTTTCGCGAATGGGTGAAGGTAAGACTACGCGACGGCATACCCGCACCAGCATTGTCTCGTGCCTCGCGCAAATCTTCATGGCGTGCGCCTTCATCCCGACAAACGGTTCGCCTCCTCACCGCCGAAGTGGATACACTTCCGCCGAACGAGCGAGCCTTTGTGGATGCTATTTCCTCCGCCTCACCTGAAGTTGCTGTTGCCGCCGGTCTGGCGCGGCGCTTCCAATCCATGATCTGCAATCGGGAAATTGCTGCGCTGAAGCCATGGCTAAACGATGCAATTGCCGGGCCGATGTCGTCGTTCGCGCGTGGAATTCGTCGCGACGTAGAGGCGGTTCGAGCGGCCTTGACGATGCCTTGGAGTACCGGCCCGGTTGAAGGCAAGATCAACAAGCTAAAGCTCATTAAGCGTTCTATGTACGGAAGAGCGGGGATGGACCTCCTGCGCTCACGCATCATCGATGAGACGTCAACCAATACGAAACTGACCATGTATTGATGGCTCCTGCGGGTCAAGGGTGTCGGATCGGATTTGGTGAACAGGTCGGTTGCGGCCATGTATACGGCGTCTGAATGTGCAACGGAATCGCTGCGCGCCCTGATGAATATCCGCTTGGAGAACAGGTCCCACTCAATCGAGCGCCGCTCGAGGCGCTTCGGATTGATCGGGGTGTCCTGGTTCTTCGTCTCCGTTTGTTCGCCATCACCTCACTTTGCCCTGACCATTCCGAGAGCCTGTCAGGCGACTTGCGGCTCGTAGCGAGACCCGCCCCTGAGGACGGCGAAGATTGTTCTTGCCATGCGATGCGCCAAGGCGATGGCGACGACTTTCGTCTTCTTCCGCATCAGCATGCTCGATAGCCAGTCCGATCCTGGCGCGCGCTTGAGTCGACGTCTGAGCATGATCTGCGCCATGGCGCCCAGATACAGCAAGCGTCGGATATAACGGTTGCCCATCTTCGAGATCCGCCCCATCCGCTGCTTGCCTCCGGTGGAGTGCGGTTTGGGCGTGAAGCCGAGCCAGGCGGCATAGTCTCTCGCGCAGTCGAAATTGTCGACATCCGGCGTCGTCGCCGCGATGATCGTCGCCGACAGCATCCCCACACCTGGGATCGTCGCCAGACGCTGGCTTGTCTCGCTTTGCTCGTAGGTCTCTTCGATCTCGTCGCTCAACCGCTCGATCCGCTTGTTCGTCTCGGCCAATTGATCGAAGAGTAAACTCACTGGCATCCGAGCCACTTCCGGCAGCTGATCCAGTTGTTCCTGCAATTGATCCACATTCTGCGCGCCCTTCGCCGCTATAATCCCGAACTCCGTCATGTGGGCTCGGATCGCGTTGCCGATCTGCGTGCGCTGGCGAATCAGAAAGTCTCGCGTGCGATGAAGAACCAGAAGCGATGAGCAGGCTTCGCTCTTGATGGCGACAAACCGCATGGAGGGGCGCGTCACGGCTTCACAAATGGCGGCCGCGTCCGCGGCATCCGTCTTCCCGCGCTTCACGTAAGGCTTCACATAGGACGGTGGCATCTCCTGAAGCCTGCGTCCCCAGTCGTGTGAACCTGCACAAGCTTCCATGCCGATCAGGCATCGCGGACGCTTCTGGAAAAACGCGAGCAACTGGCTGCGGCGAAGCTGACGGCGCACGAGAACCCGACCGTTCTCGTCTACACCATGGATCTGGAAGACGCTCTTTGCGAGGTCGATACCAACTGTGGCAAGCTCGGACATGGATGGCTCCTGTAAGCGGGACAATGACAGCCCGACTATGGCGCAATGCGACGCCGGGAGCAGGAGCCATCCACACCATCAATCGAGATGGCCTTCTCCAAACTCAAGACAATATTGCGAAAGCGGGCCGCCCGAAGTTTCGACGCCATCGCCCAGGCACTCGGCGACATCTGCAGCCTGTTGTTCGTCACAGAATGCCGTAACTACTTCAAGGCTGCCGGATATGAGGCCAATTAAACGCGACAAGCTTTAGGTCGAGGCGGCCAGGGCTGTCGGGACCTTATCCCGCAAGCATGCGTGCGAGCATATGTCTGATATGGTCCTGCGCGCCGTGAAAAATTGCAACAATAATGATCGTGCGACTACTTTCTACCGGCAAAAACCAAATAGCCGCCTTGTCCTGCCGAAGAAACCGGATCCCGGGATAAATATCGGCCCGCAATGTCCCGATATAAGGCGTATCGATGAGACGATCGAGTTCGACACGCAATTTACGGATCCGTTCAGCGGCACGCTCCAAAGCCTCGTCAGTCGAGTCTCCGAGTTCGACATAGGCGTCGAAGAGATGATCGAAAATCAACTCGAAATCGCGTTCGGCATCCTCGGAATATTCAAGAGTCCACACGAACAGCTCGCCGCTTCCGCTCGATCATTGCCTC
>NZ_SRXN01000008.1 GCF_004827385.1 Ensifer sp. MPMI2T | reverse complement strand
TGATGTCCTTGGCCACCGCCTCGTCGCGCAACTGCTGGATGGCGATCAGCACATCCTTCTGCTGATTGGCGATCGCCTCGCCGAAGGACTGCGTCCATTCGAGGTCTTCGCTCATCATCTTGACGACCTCGGGATAGTTCAGCAGCGAGACAACGCTGCCGTCCCAGCTGTCTTTCGGCTTCAGGTCGGAATTCTTTTCACGCGCCTCGAGAAACCGTTCGGCCTCGACGATCTGCAAGGGATAGAGCGACGCCGCCGAAATCAGCGCCACCAGTTCGTCCGGATAGAGCGCGATGCGGGCAACCAGCACCTCAAGCTCGTCATCCGTCAGCGGTTCTGGCGCGGTCTCGGCCGGCGCCGCGGGAGCAGCAGCGGTCTGCTGGGCCAAAGCGTTCGTTGGAAAGAAGGAGCCGCCGCCGATGTGCAGCAGCGAGATTGCCGCCAGGGCGGTCGCGCCCCGCAGGATTGACTTGATCATGACAACGCCTCCCAAATCGCCCATCAAGGAATACGCCCCTTTCTCGACGAAGCGGTTGATCGTTCCGAGAACGGGCCCTGTCGTACAAGTCGTAAGCGAGACTACCACTCTTCATCCTTGCATCAAAGCCATAGCAATCAATAGGTTTTCAACTGGCCGAGCGGCGCCGATTGTGCCAGATGGACCGTGGCCCAATACTCTTGGAGACTGGAAGTCGTGAAACAGCCGCGCCCCTCACCGAAGAGACCTGGCAGCGAAACGAAAGCCGAGGCCGGCAAGCGCGTGACGCTCGCGCGTGCGCTCTCCAAACTCGGCTATTGTTCCCGCACGCAGGCCGAAAAGCTGATCGCCGAGGGCCGGGTCAGCGTCGGCGGTCGAAGGACGACGGATCTTTCGCGCTGGGTCGACATCGGAGCCGACAGGATTGCCGTCGACGGCGTCACGGTCGCGGCGGAAGCAAAGATCTACCTGATGCTGAACAAGCCGCGCGGGCTTGTCACCACACGCGATGACCCGGAGGGGCGGCCGACGGTCTATAGTTGCCTCGGCGACGCCGACGCGCGGTTTCTCTCGCCAGTCGGCAGGCTGGACAAGGCGAGCGAAGGCCTGCTGCTCTTCACCAACGATACGGTGCTGGCGCAGCGCCTGCTCGACCCGGAGACGCATCTTGGCAAGGTCTACCATGTGCAGGTGAACGGCATCTTCGACGATGACGCGGTTGCCGGAATGGTGGAGGGCGTCACCGAGGGCGGTGAGCGGCTGCAGGCTACGAGCGTTGAGCGGCTGCGAAGCGGCGAACGCAACAGCTGGATCGAGGTCGAGTTGCAGGAGGGGCGCAACCGGCAGATCCGCCGCATGCTGAACGTGCTCGGCTTCGAATGCCTGCGGCTCGTGCGCGTCTCCATCGGCGAGATAAAGCTCGGCGACCTCGCGAAGGGTGAAGTCCGGCCGCTGACCGAAGCCGAGATCCGATATCTCCGGCAGCGGACCGGCCTCGAGGCTTGAGCAAGGCGATGGGTGGAAATCCACCCGTCACCCGGCGCCTTTGTTTCCAAATCCACCCATATCACGCGCATCAGGCGCGGAAATCGGCAAAGTGACCGCGAGCGGCAGTTGTCTGTGGTAAAATCCCGTCTGCAAATAGGCGATCCAGTATCGGCACGGGAGGAACTATGCCGGCTGGTCCATAATTTCATCGGGAGGAAAAGATGAAAATTCTGCAAGCGCTTGTGGGCGCTGTCGCCGCCGTTTCCCTTTTTGCCGCCTCGGCCAATGCCCAAGACTATCCGGACCGCTCGATCACGATGGTCGTGCCGTTCTCGGCCGGTGGCCCAACCGACACGGTCGCCCGTCTCGTCGCCGAATCCATGTCTAAGGATCTCGGCCAGCAGATCATCGTCGAGAATGTCGGCGGCGCCGGCGGCACGCTTGGCGCAGGCCGCGTCGCCCAGGCTGATCCGGACGGCTATACGGTCCTGCTCCACCATATCGGCATGGCGACCAGCGCCACGCTCTATCGCAAGCTCGCCTACGACACGCTGAACGCCTTCGAATATGTCGGCCTCGTCACCGAAGTGCCGATGACGATCGTCGCCCGCAAGGATTTCGAGCCGACCGATCTCAAGGGGCTGATCGACTACGTCAAGGCCAACAAGGACACGGTGACGGTCGCCAATGCCGGCATCGGCGCGGCATCGCATCTTTGCGGCATGATGTTCATGAGCGCGATCGAGACACCGCTCACCACCGTGCCGTACAAGGGCACCGGCCCGGCGATGACTGACCTGCTCGGCGGCCAGGTCGACATCATGTGCGACCAGACGACCAATACCACGAAGCAGATCCAGGGCGGCACGATCAAGGCCTATGCCGTCACCTCCCCCGCCCGTCTCAAGATCTTCCCCGATCTGCCGACCGCGGTCGAGAGCGGCCTTGCCGATTTCCAGGTCGGCATCTGGCATGGGATCTACACGCCGAAGGGTACGCCTGCCGAAGTGAACGAGCGCCTGTCGAAGTCGCTGCAGCTGGCGCTCAAGGATCAGAACGTCGTCGCTCGCTTTGCCGAGCTCGGCACCGAACCGTCGAGCGAGGCAGACGCGACGCCGGCGGCGCTGAAGGCCAAGCTCGAAAGCGAGATCGCCCGCTGGAAGCCGGTGATCGAGGCCGCCGGTCAGTACGCCGACTGATCGTGTGACGGAACCCGCCGCCGCCATCACCTGTCGCAAGACAGAGCGGCGGCGGCGACCGGTCTGCGATCACGTGAACGAGCGCCGTCAAACCGACAGACGTGATCGCTTCAACGACGGGCAGGATGCCGGCTAAAGGCGCACTCATCCCGCGTCAGCGCCGAGACCGAACGTTGACAGCTGTCAACTCGATGAAGATCCGGTGCCCCTTGCCCGGATAACAAGACGCGAGCACATTCGCCAAAGGAGGGAGCGCGGTTCAATGGCTCCCGAACAAAGTGGGGACACGATGAAATCCATCACATTCGACACGACCAATGCCCTGTGCGGCGGCATTCTGACGGCCGTCGGGTTGTTCTTCGTCTGGCAGTCGCTCAGCCTCGATCTCGGCACCGCCTTTCGCATGGGCCCCGGTTACTTCCCGCTCATGCTCGCCTGCGTGTTGACGCTGCTCGGCGCCGTCATCCTCGTGCAGTCGGCGCGGGTGCAAGGCGAACCGATGGGGGCGATCGCAATCCGCGGCATGTTCCTCATCCTGCCTGCGCCGATCTTTTTCGGACTGACGGTGCGAGGGCTGGGCTTTGCGCCGGCGATCTTCTTCACGGCGCTCATCGCTTGTTTTGCCTCGCACCGCATGAGGCCGCATTGGGCGATCGCCATCTCCCTGGTGCTGGCCGTCTTCTCGGTCGCAGTGTTCAGCTATGGGCTCAAACTGCCCTTCGAACGCTTCGGCCCCTGGGTCCGGTTTTAGGAGGCGGTCATGGATCTTTTCAGCAATCTTGCCCTCGGCTTTAGCACCGCCGCCTCGCCGGCCAACCTTCTTTTCTGCCTGATCGGCGTTATGCTCGGCACGCTGATCGGCGTGCTGCCCGGCATCGGCGCGACGGCGACGATCGCCATGCTGCTGCCTATCACCTTCCAGCTCGAGCCGGTCTCCTCGCTGATCATGCTCGCCGGCATCTATTACGGCGCACAATACGGCGGTTCGACCACGGCAATCTTGATCAACATGCCGGGCGAATCCTCCTCCGCGGTCACCGCGATCGATGGCTACCAGATGGCACGCAACGGCCGCGCCGGTGCGGCGCTCGCGATTGCCGCACTCGGCTCGTTCTTTGCCGGAACCGTTTCGACCTTTCTCGTGGCGATCTTCGCGCCGCCACTCACCGAAATCGCGCTGGAGTTCGGCGCGGCCGAATATTTCTCGCTGATGATCGTCGGCCTCGTCTCCTCGGTCGCGCTGGCGCACGGCTCGATCGTCAAGGCGCTGGCGATGGTCGCGCTCGGCCTGCTTCTCGGCCTCGTCGGCACCGACATCTATACCGGCACGCCGCGCTTCACCCTCGGCATTCGCGAATATGCCGACGGTCTCAATTTCGTCGCGGTTGCCGTCGGCGTCTTCGGCATCGCCGAAATCCTGCGTAATCTTGAAAGCGAGAAGACCCGAGAAGTGCTGATGGCGAAGGTCAGCGACCTGATGCCGACGCGCGATGACTTCAAGCGCATGCTCGCGCCGGTTGTGCGCGGCACCGTGATCGGTTCGGCGCTCGGCATTCTGCCGGGCGGCGGCGCGATCCTCGCCGCCTTTGCCTCGTATACGGTGGAAAAGCGCATCTCGGATCGGCCGGAGGAATTCGGCCGCGGCGCCATTGCCGGTGTCGCGGGACCGGAGAGCGCCAACAATGCCGGCGCGCAGACGTCCTTCATTCCGCTGCTGACACTCGGCATTCCGGCAAACCCGGTGATGGCGCTGATGATCGGCGCGATGATCATCCAGGGCATCGTGCCCGGCCCGAACGTGGCGGTGGAACAGCCCGCACTCTTCTGGGGCATCATCGCCTCAATGTGGATCGGCAACCTGATGCTGGTGGTCTTGAACCTGCCGCTGATCGGGCTCTGGGTGAAGCTCCTCAAGATCCCCTATTTCGTGCTCTTTCCGATCATCATGGCTTTCTGCTCGATCGGGGTCTACAGCGTCAATTCCAACGTCTACGACCTTTACGCGGTCGCCTTCTTCGGCCTCGTCGGTTACCTGCTCCTGAAGCTGCGCTGCGAGCCGGCACCGCTCCTGCTGGGCTTCGTACTCGGGCCGCTTCTCGAAGAGAACCTGAGGCGCGCCATGATCCTGTCGCGCGGCGACCCGACGACCTTCATCACCCGGCCAATCAGCGCCGTGCTGTTGCTGATCGCGGCAATCGTGCTCGTCGTTGTCTTCCTGCCGGCCGTCAAGGCCAAGCGCGAGGAAGTCTTCGTCGAGGAGGATTGAGCGGCGCCAACGCCGCCGTCAGCCGCTTCGTGGTTGACAGCGGCGCCGGAAAGGAACCTCATGGGGGTTGGGGCGTTCAACGAGCGATCGGTGAGCGCCTTGGCTTCGCCGAATCCAATCCCTACTGCATGTTTCCTCAAATCGTAGCCGATTTAAAACATGCAGCAATTCAAAGCATTACAGCGACCTTGTAAGTCTGAAAAGACACACGGCGTTGTAGGGAGGAGGTTCCATGATCCAGCGTCTGCTGGCCGCAGGCAGCCTGTTTTTTGCTGTTGGAGCAGCACAGGCCGACGAGATGGCATTTCTCGGATCGCTCGAAGGAAAATGGACCGGCGGCGGCATGGTGAAAATCCGGATCAACCGCTTGCCGATGAACGTGTCCTGCGTCTTCGATTCTGAAGCCAGCGGCCAGGCCCTGTCGATGAAGGGAACCTGTCGCAGTCTGATTGTCGTGTCACGCGCCGTCGGCGCCGACTTGAAGTTCGATGGGGCAAACTATAGCGGCACCTATGTCGGGCCGAGCGGAAGACCGGCTGGCCTGACCGGAAGCCGGCGGGGCAATGCGATCAACCTCACGATCCGCTGGCCGAGGCTGGTAAACGGCGACCGCAGCGCAAACCTGACCGTGCAGAAGGTCGGACAGAACGGCATGAGACTGGTAACGACCGATGTCGACCCGAACTCTGGCGAAAGCATCGTCACCAGCGACATCAACCTGCGCCGGCAATAGTGGTCGCCGGGCCGGGAAGCGTGAAAGGTGCTAACTCATTGAAAAAAAGCAGGTTTAAAGCACGCCCCAGCCACGATAACGTCCCCTGCCCGTCATCTCGCGCACGCCGAGTTCACGGACCAGATTGAGCGCGCTGCGCGGCGTGACGCCGACATGGCGGGCGATCAGCGCCGTCGAGACGATCGGACGCGACAGCACAAGATCGATGAGGCCTGGAAGATTGCTGCTCGAACGGCGGTCTCTGACTCGCATTTCCATTTGCGTTTTTGCCAGGGAAAGTCGGTCGAGTTCCTTCATGCCGAGACCGGCCGTCACCGTCATCGCCTCGAGGAAGGCAAGGAGCCGCGTCAGCCTGTCCTTCGACCGGCGACGTTCGTGGCGGATCGTCTTCAGACCGGTGTTGAACGCCAGCACATGCGAGGACACTTTTCCGCGAAAACGCAGGTAGACCCCGACGAGCAGCGAGCCGAGCCAGTGCTGCCGCCTGAGCGGCTCGATGCGGTCCCAGGCGTCGAAGAGAATTGCCGCTCCAAGAGAAGCCGGCAACTGATCGGCCGTCGAAAGCACGGCGCGCCAGGCATCGAGCCGCCGTTCTTCGTCCCAATCCTCCTCGAACAGCAATCCGAGTTGCCCCATGGGTTCGACGCCCGCCTTCGCGGCTGGCGACACCACCGGCTCGACATCGTCGAGGCCGCTTGCGTGCATGTCGAGCAACCGTCGCGATCGCGCCATCGCCGCATCGAGTTCCGCAAATTCGGCGGCGAGCGGATTTTCATCCGCTTCGCTTTCTGTGTCCGAAAGCGCCGTATCACGATCCGCTTCGGCCGATAACTCCTGACGATGGTTCTGCTGCTCAACCGCCCCGCCCTCGCCTCTCAGCACGTTCAGTCCGGCGCTTGTCAGCGCCCAGTCCGGCTCGGCAAGATCCAGCCGGCGGCGGGCGCGCAGCACCGCATGGGCGATGGTCAGCTCATGGGACGGTGCGCGGGCATCCATATGCGCATCGTGCAGCACGAGGTCCTCGACATGCACGAGTTCACCGGCGACCCAGAGCGCCGCGGCGGCATCAAAGAACTGCCCGCGTTCGCGAAACCCCTCCGAAACTGGGTGCCGGCCGGCCCGCTCGTCGAGACGCGCAAGGCTGTCTTCGGCTGCAATCAGGGCCGGCAGCAGCGTTGGATGGAGCGGATCCGGGGTCTCGTATCTCATTTTAAAGACGAAGCGTTATCGACGAAACGGAAGGTAACACGCGATTTCTTTCCGTCACAGGGTTTGCAGCCTTTCTCCCCTGCTATTATCCGGGTCGAAGCGCTCATATGGAAATGTGGCCGCCCGCCTGCGACGCCTATCGCGTCGCTTCAACGACCTCGTACTGCAGTTGACAGCTGTCAACACGTGCATCAAAGGCAGGCGTCATTCTCCCGTCGGCTCGGCGTCTTATCGGCACAGACTCACCGAGCGCGATGCGAAAGAAGGGTGAGGCGATCGTGCCGCTGCCGCGCCGTTGACAGCTGTCAACTGTCATCGATATGAAGTCGGCCACGATCGAAAATGCCGGCTGCGAGTCAGGAATGATCGGTAGCTTGCGGCCTCGCTGCAGTTCTTATTCGAGGCGGTGTCACGCAGGCAAGCGTCCAATCGGCATTTCGTGACCGTGCCTTACTGAATGCGTGAGAGCGCACCAGCAGGATGGGAAGTCGAAAGCAATTCCCCGACTGTCGAAGTTCGAGGTCGCAGCTTTGAGACCGATGAATAAAATCGGCTATTGCGGAACGAGCTCTCGGCAAGGCGGCAAGAATGGAGAACCCATGGCAAGCGTTCTGGCGGCAAGTGGCGGCGTCAAGCAGGTTATATGCATCAACTGGGGCACGAAGTACGGTCCGCCCTTTATCAACCGGCTTTACGCCATGGTGGCACGCAACATCACGCCGCCTTTCACCTTCACCTGTTTCACCGATAACCGCAGTGGTCTGCGTCCCGAGATCCTCTGCGAAGATCTGCCACCGCTCGACGTTGCGATGCCGGTCAACACCAAAGGCATCTGGCCGAAGGCGCGGCTCTGGGGTCCGAAGCTCGGCAATCTCGCCGGCCCGGTGCTCTTCCTCGACCTCGATCTGGTGATCGTCGGATCGCTCGATTCCTTCTTCGAGTTTGGCGGGCCGGATGACGTGGTTCTGGCCCGTAATCAAACGACGCCCTTTGAACGTCTCGGACAGACGTCGTTGTTCCGGTTTCCGGTCGGCAAGGTCGTTCCGCTGCAGGAGAGGTTCCGCGCCGATCCGCAGGGCGTGGCTGATGAATACAGCTTCGAACAGCGCTTCGTCACACGCAATGCGCCAGGCGGCGCCAAACTCTTTCCGCGGCGCTGGGTTCTGCATTTTCGGCAGGATTGCCGCTGGCCCTTCCCGCTCAACTATTTCCTGGCACCGCGGCTGCCCGCCGACGGCCGTGTGGTGCTTTTCCCCCGCAACCTGCTGCCGCAACATGCGATCGACGGCCAGTTCGGCTACAAGGGTCGTCCGGCGACACCGCTCGGCCATATCCGCGGCCTGTTTGCACCAGGCCGACGGCAGAAAGGCACGCTCAGCTATCTTCGCCACTATATCCGCCCGACGCCGTGGGTGGCAGAGCACTGGCACGAGTGAGAGGCTTCGGTGACTTCAGAGCGCTTTCACTGAAACGGGGAAGCACCCCGGTTCTTTGAAGACGCAATGCCTGGATGGAAAGCCTTTACGCACATTTCCTGGAATCGCTCTCCTGCGTGTTTCCACAGGTCGTAGCTGATTGCGGGGGCAAGTCATTGCAGCGGTTCAAAGTCCGTCTTTGCGGGTCTGACGCGACAGCGGTGCTGTCGAGGTTTGCGCGCAGGGGCGTGGAAATCCGCCAAAGAGGCATGGGGCCTCAGAGCTTAAGCTGTGCCACGCTGATTGTCGCGTGGCGAAGCACATGGAGGGCCGAGCCGCCACAACTGTTGACAGCTGTCAACCTCGGAAATTTGTCGGCTTGTGGAGGGTCGCCAGTCTTGCTCTCAGCCGGTTGCCGACGAAGCGGGATGGCGCCTGTTTTCTAGGTGTCCGAGGTGTCGGAAATTATAAGTGAGATAGCTTCCGCAACGTGCAATTAAAGTCTTTTTTGCCAATACGTTACGATAGCAGCAGAATTGTTAAGAAATCGCCACCAGACGCTGCCAAGAACGCATATCCAGGCGAATCCCCTCACGCCGAGAAGTGTCGGATATTTTGCTCTTCAAGGCAATGGTTCGGTATGACGCGGTCTTAGGACAGTGACACCGCCCCTGCCCTATCTCTTCGCTGCACGGGCCGATGAGTCGGTCGCTCTCTCCCGACGCCGCCGCCTGTCCTAGCTCGCAAGGACCACTCCTCCACGTCCTTTTGCACGACTCAACGCCAGGACCATTGGGGCAAGCGAAAATTCCCGCCGTTGCGCTCGTCTGGTCAGTTCACGCAAGTAGCCGCCCGGCGATGTGATCTGTTCGGCTCTTTCCAGGATGCAGGCGATGATGGTCGCCGCGTTCTCGCAGCCAAGGACGGAGCAGGCCTCGTCATAGGCATCGGCGCTGACATTGAGCATGGAGCGGACGACGATCGCCGCCGTCATCAGATCCCTCCAACTCAAAATCCGGCCAGAAGGCCCATAATCGGCGATCTGCGGGCAGGCTTGGAGGACGGCCGTCAGCGGGATTTCGCGGCACGGTCGTTGCGGCAGCCTACTCGAGCGATCGGCGGCGGAAAGCGATGATGTGCTGCGTGACGCCGGTTTCGGTTGATGTTTGGTCAACGGCTCTGCAGCCTTTGTGTCAGCTGCCTTTCGCAAAAACGGTTCCCCCCCTTTTCCCAAGCCACGTTCAGATTCAGAAAGGGAGTCTGGATGTGAATTCTGTATGTGGCATCCATTCCGGTGATCATTGGTGTCCGTTTTCTGGGAATTCAGCAATTTTTCCAACTGGTTGGTAAGATCGCGACGAAGACGGTCCATCGAGTCGAGAACGGCTTCGATGTCGGAGGCTGAGGGCTTGCGGGGAATCTGCGCGATGAGCAGTTCGAACATCCGCTCATAGTCGTGCCCGTCGCTTTGCGGGGCGCTCTCGCGGATGAGATCCAGCAACTTGGCAACATCGCGCCGGCAGAGGCTCAATCGCTCACGCATGATGCGCAGATGCTGCCGTTCAGCGGCGAGCTCCGCGGCGGTGGTTTCGATTTCGGCCGCACGTGCGACCAGCGGAGAAAGATCGAACCCGAAGGCTTCTCCGACGGCACCGCTGTGGCTTCGCCGGGCGTAGCGCTTGCCGTTCGGGCTGTCGCGTCGAAGGATCAAGCCTGCTTCGACGAGAGCGGCGAGGTGGCGCCGCAAGGTCGTTCCGGCCATGCCATGCGCTCGAAGCGAAAGCTGTGCATTGGACGGAAAAACGACAAGGCCGGCCTCCCCGGATAGTTCGGTTCCCGGATGAAAGCTGAGCAGCGCATTCAGCACCGCCAGTGAGCGATCGGAGACGCCAATCACGGTCTTCGCTTCGCAGAGCCAGCGAAACAATTTCCATTTGTCGACCGATCGCTCCGCCCGGGTGCGGCTGGCGGTGATTTGGCTTGCGAGCATGCCAAGCGTCATCGGCCGCCGCCCAAAGGGCGTCGTCACACTTCCACGTTCCATTTTTCTTCACCTTATCCAAGGCAAAAGAAAACCGTTCGCCGAAACGACGTCAAAAACTCTTGACACTGATTCGCGGAAATGGGATTCTCAGGTCGCTACACGAGAGAAGGGTTTCCGCAGCGCTAGTCGTTCGGAAGCCTTTTTCTTTTGCTCTGTTTAATCTCCTGTTTCCTGTTGGTATTCGAGGTACAGAGATTGCAGCCTCTGCCTCACGAAATCGGCAAAACCCGGCGCGACCTTCCTGCTGAAGGCGAGAGTCGTTTCTGACTCCGTCTCGCGGATGCGTACGGGACGTGTGCGGTCAGGCGCGGTCCAGGCTTCCGCCTTTGCGCGCTCCTTGGCCGTATCGAGGAAGCTGAACAGCTTTTCGAAGCGCTGATCGCTCTCGCAAGCCGGAAACTCGGTCTTTCCGACAAATTCGAGCGCTCGCGACCGGTTGCTGTCGAGATCGATAAGATCGGCCAGCTCCATCCACCGTCGGCGCCCGAAAGCGGGCGCGGCACCGACCGCCTCGATCACTTCAACCGGGAGCCGACGTACAATCGTGATCATCTTCGAGAGCGCCGCCTTGTCGACGCCAAGCGACGACATGATGATCTCGCGGGAGAAACCGCGATCTTCGAGCCGGGTCGCAAACAGCGCGCGCTCGATGAAGGAGAGATCCGTGCGGGCGTTGTTCTCCTGCCCCTGGGATACCACAAGCTGTTCGTCGCTGAGATTGCGAATAACCGCCTTGACCTTGCCGCCAATCTCGCGGAGCGCCGCAAGCCGCCGGTGACCATAGGCGACCTGGTAGCGGTCCTTGGCCGTCGGATGCGGTCTGACGAGGATCGGCACCTGTTGTCCGTGGTCGCGGATCTGCTGCACGAGCGCAGCTTGTGCCTCGGCCGTAACACCCAGCCGATCAACGACGAAGGAGGCATCGATCAGCGAAGGGTCCAGATCGACGATCGATTGCCCTTCGGCAAGCTGGCGCTCCAGTTCCTCGGCGCGCTCAACCTTCTGCGTGATGTTCGAAAGCGACCTGGTGATCCCGCCGACGAGGCCGTTTGGCCGATGGCCCTGCGCGAGCCCAGCGATCGGGCGCTCAACGGCCGGCCGCTCTCCGTCGAGCGGAGCCGTCGGACTGTCGGAAATGCCGATCAGGTTCTTGCGCGCCATCGATTACTTCCTTCCCCAGACCTTGCGGATCATCTCTTCTATCTCTGAGTTGACGAGCGAGAGAGAATCCATCGCCCGGTCGTAGGTGCCGCGGATGAATTGCGAGCGTTCCACCTCGTAGAGCGTCTGCTTGGTGACGCCCGCGTCCGATATGGCGGTCGACTTCACCATGGCGTTCTGGAGCATGCGATTGCCGAAGATCGCCCGCATGAAGCCGGTCATCTGGCTTTGCGGTCCGTCGTTCGGCTCGAAACGGGTGACCAGATAGCGCATCCAGTCGTAGCTCGTGCGGCCGCCCGCCTTTTCAACCACAGTCATGAGGTCGCTGGTCATCGACAGGAACTGCGACATCGACATTACGTCGAGCATCTGCGGATGCACGGTAATGAGTACCGAAGTGGCGGCGCAGAGCGCCGACATGGTCAGAAAGCCGAGCTGCGGCGGGCAGTCGATGACGACGATATCGTAGAAACTCTCGATCTCGGAAAGCGCCTCGCCGATTCGCGCGAAGAACAAGGTTTCGGCTGAGCCGCCGATCATCGCCTTCGGCGTCTCGTGTTCGAACTCCATAAGTTCGAGATTGCCCGGTATCAGGTGGAGATTGGTTGTGTAGGTCGAGCGGACAATGTCGGCGATGGGGCGGGGGTTCTCGTAGCGGATCGCGCCATAAAGGGTTTCCGCCTCGCCGACGTCGAGCTCCGGCTGGTGGCCAAAGAGGGCGGAGAGCGAGGCCTGCGGATCGAGATCGATCGCCAGCACGCGATAGCCGCGGAGCGCCAGATATTGGGAGAGATGGGCCGATGTCGTCGTCTTGCCCGAGCCGCCCTTGAAATTCATGACCGAAATGACCTGGAGCTTTTCGCCCGGTCGGCGGTGAGGGATGTATTTTCCGGTCTTGGCGCCCTCGTCGAGCACGCGGCGGATGCGATCGATGTCCTCGACGCCATACATGCGCCGGCCGTTTGACAGCGGCTGTGGCCCATGGCCTTCTGACGCGATCTGGCGCAGGTAGCCTTCACCGATTCCGATGAAGGCCGCCGCCTCGGCCGGAGTGAACAGCCGCATCGTTTTTTGTGCCGTCGGGGAGAAGATCTTTTTCTGATGTTCCTGCAACTGGTGAGCAAGCTCCTGAGCGTCGGCGGACAGCAGGGAGGGCAAATGCTCCTGCTCCTCAAGACCCTGGATTCTCTGTTGCAACATCACCCTCTCCGAAAAACTGCGCAAAATTCGACAATAAGGCCCTATCTGCGCAGTTATACTATGCGCCGATTCGTTGCCAATTTACAAACGCTTAACAAAAACCGCGTTTATCCCGCGGGGACGTCGCAGTTTTATGAATTTCTCTGTTTAACAGTTGTCCGTGGACAACTTTTGTGAGCGGCCCTCGATTCGGTTGTCCGCGGACAACCGGGGCCGCCGCCGCCGTGCCGGCGACTTGGCTGCGAGTCTCCGGGGGCGTCAATTGATACGGCAATAGGCCGAGCACCGTAGCGGTCACAAGCCATGACAAGGTTCCCCCATGAGAGCGCGTCCGATCGGGGCAATGGGCAGGGGGCCGTTGTCCCGCGACAGCAGCCGGCCGGCTGCAGAAAAATGCTGACCGCGAAGAGGTCCTGCTCGCGGTGAATCGGCCGATCACTCCTTGCCGACGCAAGGGAGCCAGTTGAGCGACGTTGATGCATGCTTTTGCCCCTCATAGACTCAGTTGAGCTGTGATGAACGGCCGCCTTCAACCTCGCCGATTGCGTTCCTACCGGCAACTGAAAGATACAAGGGAAGGGGGACCCGTTGTGCCGCGATCGACAAGGCAGCAATGCGCTGCTGTCGTGTACTTTGGCCACCGCCGCCAGGTCGATGTAACACTTTGAATTTGTTCGGGTCCTGATCGGTGCTCGCGATCGGAGACGGATGGGATCGATCCGGAGGCGTGAAGCTCGATCGCGCGTCGGTGCCATCAGTCTGCGAACTCAATCATGATTCGCGCGACATGAAGCTTGCCGCGAGCGGGGTTGATCGGCGGGCGGAGAATAAGTCTGTTAGAACATAAAATTAGTAGACTATTGACACGCTGCCTGATTGTGGCACGACTGTGTCCGAAAACGTGAGCAGGGAAGGGCGCCGCATGTTCTATCTCGGTGGAATGACGCTTGGCTATTTCGAGCCGCCCGTGTCGAAGTCGGTAATACGCAACGAAAAGGCCGCTTCCAATGTCGTCCGTGGCGATGTTTCGGCGGAGCGCGAACGGGAGCAGGAACAGGAAGGGGCCCGTGCATTCCTGACGCCTTGGCATCTCTTCTTTTAAAAGGGACTCTGCTACAAGGGTTGGGCGAGGACGTGACGTGGCGCTCCGTCCGCATCTCGGCTTGCGAAGACGCCATCGCGTCCGTGCGGCCGGCGGCCATTCCGGCGGGGGTTCTCCACTCGACCGGGCCATCGTAACATCTTGATCGCGCAGCATCCGCCGTGGAAAACCGGCGTGCCTTTTCACCGGGACTGTTGCCGCGGCAGGAAATGTTTAAGGTACGGGGTCAGTCACCAGCCGAGGATCCCGCCATTCCCACCGATCGTTCTTCCCACGAGGAAAACCGTCCAGAGCAGCCGCTCTCCCTGCACCAGCGGATTCTGAGTGACGTCGAGGGGCATATTCTGTCCGGCGACTGGCCGCCGGGGCATCGTATCCCTTTCGAGCACGAGCTGACGGATCAATATGGCTGCTCGCGCATGACCGTGAACAAGGCGCTGACCGAGCTCGTCAAGAAAGGGTTGATCGAGCGGCGTCGCAAATCCGGCAGTTACGTCACCTTTCCGCATGTCCAGTCCGCGGTCATGGAAATCCACGACGTCAAACTCGAGGTGCAATCGCGCGGCCTCGAATACGGCTATCGCCTCGACGAGCGGCATGTTCGCAAGGCCGGTGCCGGTGACACGGGACGCATAGACTTGCCGGCCTCATCGCGGCTGCTCGACATCACCTGCCGGCATCTGGCGAGTGGCCGGCCCTTTTGCCTTGAGGAACGTCTGATCAATCTTTCGGCGGTGCCCGAGGCGGAAGCCGAACCGTTCGATTCCGTCGCACCCGGTTCCTGGCTGCTCGGCAAGGTGCCGTGGAGCACCGCCGAGCATCGCATCCGGGCGGTGGCAGCGAGCCGTCAGGCCGCGCAGGCCCTCGACGTCGCGGTCGGTTCGCCCTGCCTCGTCATCGAACGTCGGACCTGGAGCGGCGGTGCGCCGGTCACCAGCGTTCGGCTGACCTATCCGGGCGATCGTCACGAACTGGTCGCGGAATTCGCGCCGAGTGCCATCGGATAGACGGCGCGACAAAGAGTGAATGCGGGCGCCGCGGTGCTTGACGCGGCTTTTCGTTGTTCGGGTCCGCGACCTTTTCCTAAGATCGTCAATCTCAGCCTTGCGCAGCGACGGGCACGGGTGCACCCTTGGTCAAGCCTCGACCTCGCGGGGGGAAGGGCGCAAGCCCGAGGAGCGTCCCTGAGCGCGGTATCTTGGCCCGCTGCATGTTTTCTTAAGTCGAAGCCAAATTAAGGAGACCCACGGCGCTTTAGATCACGAACGGGATGCGGGCGGAAAACCGCGCACACATTTCCTCATCCCGCACTACTGCATGTTTCCTTAAATCGTATCCGATTTAAGGATAAAAACATGCAGCGATTCAAAGTGCTACAGCGTCCTTTGCGCGTCTGAAAAGACGCGCGGCGCTGTAGAAAACGTGTCATCGTGATAGGAGGATCGCAGATGCGCTGCTTCACGGTACTTGGGCCTTCGCAGACCGGAAAATCCACGCTCGTGGAAAAGCTTAGTCTGCTCGAAGGCCAGCCAAGAAAATCCGCCTCTCCTTATGGCTTGAGCCTGACGGAGTTCGAATTCGGAAACGAAGAGTGGTGTGCGCTGGACACACCCGGAACCAACGAGGCGCTGGCGCATGCGCAGGATGCGTTGCTCGCCAGCGATGCCTGTGTCCTCTGCGTTTCGCCGGCACCGGAGGAGGCCGTGCTCGCGGCGCCCTATCTTAAGGCGATCGAGGCATCGGGAACGCCCTGCATCCTTTTCGTCAACCGCATGGACGAGCCGAGGGGACGGCTGAGAGACGTGGTCGCCGCTCTGCAGGACTATTCCAACCACCCTTTCGTCCTCAGGCAGATCCCGATCCGTGACGGTGAAAAGATCATCGGCAGTTGCGATCTGATTTCCGAGCGCGCCTGGCGCTACCGCGAAGGCCAGACGTCAGCGCTTTTCGAGCTACCTGAAAGCGTCATCGAGCGCGAACATGAGGCGCGGACCGAATTGCTGGAGCATCTTTCCGAATTCGATGATTGGCTGCTGGAAGAACTCATCGAGGACCGCGAGCCGGCGAGCGACGCAATCTATGCCATCTCGACGCGGGTCCTGAGCGAGAACAAGATCGTCCCGGTGCTGGTCGGTGCCGCAAGCCACAGCAATGGCATCCTGCGGCTGATGAAGGCGCTCCGTCACGACGCGCCGCGGGTGGAGGCGCTTAGAAAACGCCTTGCTGCGGACAGTGGCATCGCCGATGCGACACTCGCCGCCGTCAGTTTTCACGCCCATCATCGCCCAAGTGTCGGTAAGACCGTGTTTGTTCGCGCCCTTGAGAACGGCGTGAAACAGGGAGCCATGCTCGGCGGGGCCGGCCTCGGGGCTTTGCAGGATCCGGCGAACGGTCGGCCCCTGGCATCGGCCACACCGGCGCCCGGTCAGGTCTTTGCCGCCGTGAAATCCGATCATCTCGTCGTGCCGTCGCTGTTGACGGCCAATGCCACGGTGGCGCCGCCGGCATGGACGACTCCGCCGACGCCGATGATGGAACGGATCCTGGTGCCGGAAAGCGAGCGCGACGAGACCAAGCTTTCCGAAACGCTTGCCAAGCTTTCCGAAACCGATCGCGGCCTGAAGGTCATGCAGGAGGAGGGGACCGGCGCGCAATTGGTCTGCGCTCAGGGGCCGGTGCACCTGCGCGACCTGTGCCGGACGCTCTCCGACGTCTTTCATGTCGAGGTCAGTGAGCAACCGCCGAGCCCGATCTATCGCGAGACGATCTCGAAGTCGTCGGACGTGCATTATCGTCATCGCAAGCAGACCGGCGGCGCCGGCCAGTTTGCGGACGTGAAGCTCAGCGTGCATCCCAATGAACGCGGCGGCGGATTCACCTTTGCCGAAACCGTCAAGGGCGGCGCCGTTCCGAGAAACTTCATACCGGCGGTCGAAGCAGGGGCGCGGGAGGCGATGGACAAGGGCCCGCTCGGCTTCAAGGTCATCGACGTCGGCGTCATGCTGACCGACGGCCAGCACCACTCGGTCGACAGTTCGGAATACGCGTTCCGCACGGCGGGAAAGATGGGCGTTCGCCAAGCCCTCTCACAGGCCTCGGCCGTGCTGATGCAGCCGATCTTCCGGGTGGAGATCCATATCCCCTCCATCTATTCCGGCAGTCTCGTGCCGGTCGTTTCGACGCTCAAAGGTCAGGTTCTCGGTTTCGACCGGGACGAGGGGGCGAAGGGATGGGATATCTTCCGCGCCCTCATTCCGGGCGCCGCGCTTGATGATCTGGCGCGCTCGCTCAGATCCGCCACACAGGGGATCGGCTACTTTTCCAAGGGCTTCGATCATTTCGAGGAGCTTTACGGCAAGGAAGCCCAGAGCGTGATCACGGCCCATGGAACGCATGCGAACGAACATTGAGAGCCCGACCCCGTCGGGGCCGCTGCGGAGAGCGGCCTCGCATTGCCTCAGACGACGAAATCAAAGCGGCCGAATTTGCCGTCGGCGGTGTTGCGGATATCGAGCAGCAGCGCATCCGAATAGAGGCCGTCGCGCGCATTGGCCGGTTCGTTCGGAAAGAAGAGCTGCGTCGTAAGCAGCCTGCCGCCACGGCGCTGTACGCGGAGATGATAGTGCCGGGTCCTGCCGCTGTAGCGCGCGGGCACGATGGTGCCGAACCACCAGCGGCCGTTTGCATCCGTGAACTGGTGCGCGCGCAGCCTGAAACCGCTCGTGTCGTAGGCGCCGGTTTCATCGGCATGCCAGATCTCGACGAGGCTGTTGGCGAGTGGCCGGCAGTCGGCGTCGAGGACATAGCCGGCGAGCGTAATGCGCTCACCATCGGGGGAGTCGGCAAAGAGTTCGTGACGCAAGGGAGCGTCGGGTTTGTAGAAGGGACCGGCTGTGCGCGCGAGGGTCAGGTCGCGATCATTGCCGCAGGCGGGCGTCGGCGGCAAAGGGCGCCGTTGCGCGGCGGCCTGGCGAAGGTTGACGATGGGCAAGGCCGGGATCGCCAGAAAAGCGGTCAGCAGTGAACGTCGCGTTGGAAGCATGGCGGGCTCCTTTCACGCTTGTGTTGCGCGGCCCCGGTGCTTCGACTTTGGGATTGCGCCGCGCCCGTCGATCGACGTTAGCACGTAATCGACGGGAGCAGCTTCACAAAGCGGTCATCGGCCCGTTTGCGAACGCGGGCCGGCCAGTCAGCCCGCGCATCCTTTTCGAACGCGCGGGGAATTGGCTATTCCGCGGCAACGATCCGACGGCGACGGCCGATCGTTGCCTGGGTAACGAGGAACGCTCCAAGCGCGCAGAGCGCGATGCCGGCCACCATCGGCAGGGCGGTGCCGTCGAAGAAGATGCTGGTGATGACCATCGCCACGGCAGAGGTCACGAAATGCAGCGTTCCCATCAGCGCCGAAGCGGTGCCGGCAATCTCGCCGTGGTCCTCGAGCGCCAGCACCGACGACGTCGGGATGACGAGACCGAGGACGCCGTAGCCGACGAAGAGGAAGGCCGCCATGACCGGCAGCTGATTGATGCCGAGGCTCATGACGACGAACATGCTGACCATGGTCAACGCGAACATCGTCACCGCCATCCGCATCAGCCGGACGAGGCCGAAACGTTCGCCGAGCCAGCCGGTCGCCTGCGACACGGCGAAGAACGAGACGGCGTTGATCGAGAAGGCGAAGCTGTATTGCGTCGGCGTCAGGCCATAGTGGTCGATCAGGACGAAGGGCGAGTTCGCGAGATAGACGAGGAAGCTCGAGATGCCGAGGCCGCCGATGAAGGTCAGCGTCAGGAAGTTGCGGTCGGAAAGAAGCAGCCGGTAGGCGGCGATTGCGCTGCCGATGGTGCTATCCGAGCGGTGTTCCTTCGGCCGCGTCTCCATGAGCTGCGTCGAAAGCAGGACCAGCCCGATCACGGCGGCAATCATCACCGCATAGAAGACGCCGCGCCAGCCGTAGAATTCGATCACAGCGCTGCCAGTCAGCGGTGCGAGGATCGGCGAAATGCTGAAGACAAGCATGAGCAGCGACATCAACCGCGCCGCCTGGACGCCGGTGTGCATGTCGCGCACGACCGCGCGCGGAATGACCATGCCGGCGGCACCGCCGATGCCCTGAAGGAAGCGGAAGGCAATGAGGGTTTCGATGTCGCTTGCGACGGCGCAGCCGATGCTCGCGAGCGCAAAAAGCCCGATGCCGAGATAGAGCGGCGCCTTGCGGCCCCAGATGTCCGAAAGCGGCCCATAGACGAGCTGGAACAACGCGAAGGAGATGAAGAAGGAGAGAAGGCTCAGTTGCACGATGTTGTTTTCAGCGCCGAGATCCTTGCCGATCGAGGGCAGGGCCGGAAGGTACATGTCGATCGCAAACGGCCCGATGGCCGATAAAAGTCCAAGAATAATGGCAGTGCGTAGAAATGAGGCCGTCATGATGATGATCTTTCAGAAACCGCGAAGGCAGAGCCGGATGCACCTGCCGGCCCATCGCTGTCGCTAAAGGTTGAAACGGAAAAGCGGCCGCCGGATAGGCATGGATGCGGCTTGGGAGGATCGCATTTGCCCGCGACTGCTCGTGTCTAACAAATTGGACACGCGTGTCAAAATAGACACCATTGTCTAATCCGTCAACACGTCTTATTTTCATGGCATGAAAAAACCAAAAGTGCCGCAACCGAAGCCGGGCGGCCCCACTCAGAAAGGCCAATGCGCCAAACGCGTTTCGATATTGGACGCTGCTGCCGAAGTATTTTGCCGTAAAGGTTTTGCCGGCGCGAGCATCGACGAAATCGCGATGGAAGCCTGCGTCTCGCGGCAGACCGTCTACAACCACTACCGCGAAAAAGAGACGCTGTTCATGGCGGTCGTTCAGGATATCCTGGACCGCGCCAATGCCGCGCTTTTTTCGATCCTGGCAACTTTTCCCGACAACGGCCACAACCTCGAAGACGACCTGACCGCCTTTGCCGTTCGCCTCAACAGGAACTGCGTTTGCAATCACGACGGAAAGTTCATCCGTAAGCTGGTGCAGACGGAAGGCGAGCGTTATCCGCATCTCTTCGAGATCTGGCGCCAGCAGGGACCCGGCAAGATCGGCACCGCCTTGGCGGCGCTCTTTGCCCGGCTTTCCCATGTCGCGCGGCTGGACATCGACGACTTCGACCTCGCCGCCAAACAGTTCCTCGCTTTGGTCAATGCCGATCTGCAGATGATCAGCTTCTTCGGCGGAACGCCGACGGACGACGAACTCGAGAAGTCTGCGCGGGCGGCCGTACGCACCTTTCTGCGCGCCTATGGCAGACCGCCGGCTCGAGAGGCTGGCGTCGAAGAACTCCGCGAAGAGACGGCTTGAGCGAATTCTGTTACCGCTGCAGCCAAGTCGCGATCCCGCGCGCCGCAGCGCGTCCCGTGGCAAGGCAGGCAGTCAGCAGATAGCCGCCGGTCGGCGCCTCCCAGTCGAGCATTTCGCCGGCGACGAAAACCCCCGGAAGCGCCTTCAGCATGTAGTCGTCAGTGATGCTGCCGAGGCTGACGCCGCCCGCCGAGGAAATCGCCTCCGCGATCGGCCGGGGTCTTAGAACCGGGATCGGCAAGGCTTTGATCAGGCTTGCGAGACCATGCGGATCGGCTTGAAGGGCTGCCGGTGCCAGCTCTCGCACCAATGCGGCCTTGACGCGGGCAAGACCTGCGGCCTTGCGAAGACGGTTGGAAAAGCTTGCCTTGCCTTGCTGCCGCTCAAGGTCGCGGGCAAGGCGTTCCACTGTTCGTCCGGGCACGAGGTCGAGCACGAGTGTGGCTTCGCTGTCGTGCTCGAGCCGGTCGCGCAAGCTCGAGGCATGGGCATAGACGAGGCTGCCCTCGATGCCGTGCCGTGTCACGACGAACTCGCCCGGAAAGACGCCGGCATCGGACGAAGCCGTCACCGATTTCAGCGGTTCGCCGGCGAACCGGTCACGAAAGCTCTCGCTCCAGGCGACGTCGAAGCCGCAATTGGCGGGCCGAAAATCGCTGACCGCGACACCGTGGTCGCGCAGTAAGGCCAGCCAGCCGGCATCGGAGCCGAGCCGCGGCCAGCTCGCCCCGCCAAGCGCCAGCAAGGTAGCATCGCAATGGACGACTGTTTGTCCCTCCGGCGTCTCGAAGGCATAGCCCCCATCAACAAAACCCGACCAGCGATGACGGGTGTGAAGCCTGGCGCCCTGCGCTTCCAGCTTGCGCAGCCAGGCGCGTAAGAGCGGCGAAGCCTTCATGGTCTTCGGAAAGACCCGACCCGAGGAGCCGACAAAGGTTTCCGTGCCGAGCCGGGCTGCCCAGTCCCGCACGTCATCCGGCGTGAAGGCGTCGAGGGCAGGGCACAGCCGGTCCGAGGCGGCGCCGAAGCGCGTCCTGAAAAGCGCATAATCCTCGGCGTGCGTGATATTGAGGCCGGATTTTCCGGCAAGCAGGAACTTGCGCGCGACCGTCGGCATGCTGTCATAGATCGTCACCGAATGGCCGAGGCCGGACAACACCTCCGCCGCCATGAGGCCTGCCGGCCCACCGCCGATGATCGCGATCTCTCTGGTCTTCATCTGCCTGTCTGACTTCGAATCTTTGCGCGCAGTCTTGGCCTGCCAAACGGCAGGGCGCAAGGGCGTGTCGGCCCGGCGCGGTCGACGTCTGCCGACCGATGTTTAGCCTGCTTTGTCCGGAATTGCGTCTGAGTGCGGCACCGGGCCGGTGGACTCGCGGAGAATGAGCTCGACCGGCCAGAGCTCGTGGATCTCGGTCGCCGGCCTGCCCGACAGGAGTTGCAGGACGAGGTCGGCCGAGCGTGCGCCGGCGGCGCGCAGCGACGAGCGGGTGGTCGAAAGCGAGGGGACCATGTTGTCGGCGGTGAGGTAGGGGAAGACGTCGTCATGGGCGATGACGGAAATGTCCCGGCCGACCACGAGGCCGAAGGAGCGCACGGCGCGGTAGACGCCGAGCGCCGTCATCATCGAGCCCACCACGAATGCTGTCGGCGGCGGCGATTGTTCGAGGAAGGAGCGGGCGAAGCGGAAGCCGAGTTCGTCGGTGAAATGGCCATGGGCGACGAGGCGCGGATCGAACGGGATCCCGCGTTGCTCGAGCGCCTTGCGATAGCCCTGGTCGCGATGGAGTGAAAAGGTCAGGCCGGCGCGGCCGTTGATCATCGCGATGCGCCGGTGGCCGAGATCGATGAGATGCGAGGTTGCGCGCCGGACGGCGCCCTCGTTGTCGATGTCGAGCCAGGCGTGCGGAACGTCGGTCTCGGAGCGGCCATGGACAAGGAAGGGCATTCCCAGCCTGTGCAGGAGCGCGATGCGCTCGTCCTTGGGCATCGGCGAATGGATGATCACGGCATCGACCCGACCGCTGGTTGCTAGCCGGCTATAGAGCTGGCTCTCGTCCTTGCCTCCCTGCTCGGCGATCGGCGTCACGAGGATGTCGATGTCTTCGCTATCCAGCCGCTCGGCCATCCCGCTCATATATTCCGAGAACTGGAATTCGCCGTTGCGGCCCATCACCACGCCGATCGCGCCGGCGCGTCCCGTAACGAGGCGCACGGCGTTGACGTTTGGTCGGTAGCCAAGACGCACCGCTTCTTCAGCGACGCGCTTGCGGGTCTTCTCGCTGACCTCGGGATAGCCGCTCAAAGCGCGGCTAACCGTCGTCGGGGACAGTCCCAACTGCTTGGCGAACTCCTTGAGCTTCATGTGACCGATCGTAGTCCCTGCACGCCCCCACTGCATGGTTCTCAAATCGGAGCCGATTCGAAATCATGCAGACACTAATCTGCCCAGGCGACCTTGCACGTCTTATGCGGCGCCATAGCATTTGTGTGGGACTATACCCTGTTTGCCGGTAGTAACAACCGTTCGTGAGGGCAACGGGTTGCGCACCAACCAAACGGCGTGGGAATCGCAGACAGCCAAATCGTTTTAAATTTTCGGCAAATTCACGCCCGATCGATATCCCGGGGAATCCTGCAGCCGCAACGATCCACAGGCTAAAACATGGCATTTATCATTGAAAAACAATGCTATAAGTCATGCTCGCTTTCGTTGTGACTCCAGTCTTGAGCACATCTTGACAGAGATTTGGGCTTCTGCCAGCTTGCTCGCCAGCCAAACCGTTTTCGAATTTAGGGGATTTTGCGAAACCGGGGGAGCTTGGAGGAGCTAGAAAACATGAAACCTTTCGTAAGGACGCTGATTTTTTGCGCTGCCATCGCGGGTGCTGCCAATCCGGCCGCTGCCGCCGAGATATCCATGGCGGCCAATTCGACCGGCAAGAACCTGAGCTTTCTGCGCGAGCAGATCGCCAAGTTCGAAAAGGACACCGGTCACAAGGTCAATCTGGTGACGATGCCGCCGTCCAGCAGCGAGCAGTTCAGCCAGTACCGCCTCTGGCTCGCCGCCGGAAACAAGGATGTCGACGTCTATCAGACCGACGTCATCTGGGCGCCGCAGCTTGCCGATCAATTTGTCGACCTGACCGAGGCCACCGAGGACGTGGCCGGCGCCCACTTCCCCTCGATCATTCAATCGCAGACCGTCAACGGCAAGCTGGTCGCGCTGCCGTTCTACACCGACGCGCCAGCGCTCTACTACCGCAAGGATCTCCTCGACAAATACGGCAAGAAGCCGCCCGAGACCTGGGATGAGCTCGCCGCCACGGCGAAGGAAATTCAGGACAAGGAGCGCGCGGCCGGCAATCCCGACATCTGGGGCTTTGTCTTCCAGGGCAACGCCTATGAGGGCCTGACCTGCAACGCGCTCGAATGGATCAAGTCCTCCGGCGGCGGCCAGATTGTCGAGCCCGACGGCACGATCTCCGTCAACAACGAAAAGGCAGCCGCCGCCCTCGAACGGGTCAAGGGTTGGATCGGCACGATTTCTCCGAATGGTGTGCTCGCCTATCAGGAGGAGGAGTCGCGCGGGGTCTGGCAGACGGGCAATGCCGTGTTCATGCGCAACTGGCCGTACGCCTATGCGCTCGGAAACGGCGACGACAGCGCGGTCAAGGGCAAGTTCGAGGTGAAACCGCTGCCGACGGCGACAGACGGCGATCAGCCCTCTTCGACGCTCGGCGGATGGAACCTCGCGGTTTCGAAATATTCGGACGAACAGGAAGCGTCGATCGCCTTCGTCAAGTTCTTGGGCTCGCCGGAAGTTCAGAAGGCGCGCGCCATAGAGCTGTCGAACCTGCCGACGATCGCCGCACTTTATGACGACAAGGAGGTCGCCGCCGCGCAGCCCTTCATGCCGAACTGGAAACCGATCTTCCAGGATGCCGTGCCGCGGCCCTCGGCCGTGGCGAAGGTGAAGTACAACGAGGTTTCCTCGAAGTTCTGGAGCGCCGTACACAACACGCTTTCGGGCAACGGCACCGCCGCCGAAAACCTCGAGCTGCTCGAAGTCGACCTGACCGAGCTCCAGGGAAACGGCTGGTAAGCCCCAGGATCTCGATGCATGCGGCCCAAAAGTGTGGAGCGGTTTTGGGATAACGACATGTACAAAGGAGGATGGCAGCCGTCGCCGGCTGCCGTCGAAAATAGCATCGCAGGCTCTTCGGGACTCTGAAGAGTATTTCAAGCCTTTGAATATGGAGCGGTTCCCGGATCCTGAGATCGAGGGAACCATGCAGCAGGTCGAACGTTCCGCCCAGAGCTGGACGCCAACCAGTGAGCTCATGTCATGACCGAAGTTACTGTCGCGGGGCCGCCGTCTGCGATCGCGGGCAAGAGGATAGGCTCCGATCTCCAGGCGCAGCGTCTGCGTTCGGCCTGGATTTTCCTGACGCCGACTTTCCTGGTGCTGGCCATGGTCGCCGGCTGGCCGCTCGTCCGCACCATCTATTTCAGCTTCACCAACGCCTCGCTGACCAATCTTTCGGCTGCCGAGTTCGTCGGCCTGCAGAACTATCTCTCCTGGGTGACGCTGAAGAGCGGGCGCACGATCTACAGGGGTCTGCTCGCCGACCCCGCTTGGTGGAACGCGGTGTGGAATACGCTGAGGTTCACGGTGATCTCGGTCAGCATCGAAACGGCGCTGGGCCTGATCGTGGCGCTGGTGCTCAATGCGCGGTTTCCCGGACGCGGCCTCGTGCGCGCCGCGATCCTCATTCCGTGGGCGATCCCGACCATCATCTCCGCGAAGATGTGGGCATGGATGCTCAACGATCAGTTCGGCATCCTGAACGACATCCTGCTCGGCCTCGGCCTGATCAGCCAGAAGATCGCCTGGACCGCGAGCCCCGAGACCGCAATGATCGCGGTGCTGATCGTCGACGTCTGGAAGACGACGCCGTTCATGGCGCTCCTGATCCTCGCCGGCCTGCAGATGGTGCCGGGCGATATCTACGAGGCCACGAAAATCGACGGCGTTCACCCGGTCAAGGTTTTCTGGCGCATCACCCTGCCGCTGATACGGCCGGCGCTGATGGTCGCGGTCATTTTCCGCATGCTGGACGCGCTGCGCATTTTCGACCTGATCTACGTGCTGACGCCGAACAACACGCAAACGAAGACGATGTCGGTGCTCGCCCGTGAGAACCTTTTCGATTTCGACAAGTTTGCCTATGGCGCCGCCGCCTCGACCATGCTGTTCCTCATCATCGCGGCGATCACCGTGCTCTACATGTGGTTCGGGCGCGTCAACCTGGAAGGGGAACGCTGATGCTCATGACGCTCGCAAAACGAACCGCGTTCTATACGCTCGTTGCCGTCATTGTCGTTGTCGCGGTGTTCCCGTTCTACTACGCGATCCTGACGAGCTTCAAATCCGGCACGGATCTCTTCCGCGTCGATTATTGGCCGTCGACGCTTGAGCTTGCCAATTACCGGGAAATCCTCACGCATGGCAGCTTCCTGAGGAATCTTGGCAATTCGCTGCTCGTCGCGACCTTGGTCGTCGCCGTGTCGCTGCTGCTGGCGATCACCGCGGCCTTTGCGCTCGCACGTGTCCGCTTCCGGGGGCGCGGACTGCTTCTCCTCGCCATCCTGTCGGTGTCGATGTTCCCGCAGATCGCCGTGCTTGCCGGCCTGTTCGAACTCGTGCGCTTGATCGGCATCTTCAACACGCCGCTGGCGCTCATTTTTTCCTACATGATCTTCATGCTGCCGTTCACGGTGTGGGTGCTCACCACCTTCATGCGCGATCTGCCGGTCGAAATCGAGGAGGCGGCGATCGTCGACGGTGCCTCGCCTTCGGTGATCATCACCCGCGTGTTCATGCCGCTGATGTGGCCAGCGCTGGTGACGACCGGGCTGCTTGCATTCATCGCGTCCTGGAACGAGTTCCTGTTCGCGCTGACGTTCACTTCGTCGGACACGCAGCGAACGGTGCCGGTTGCGATCGCGCTGCTCTCGGGCGGCAGCCAGTTCGAAGTCCCCTGGGGCAACATCATGGCGGCGTCCGTGATCGTCACGGTGCCGCTCGTGATCCTCGTCCTGATTTTTCAGCGGCGGATCATTTCCGGCCTCACGGCCGGTGGCGTCAAAGGCTAGAGCGGGATGAGGAAAAGTGTACGCGGTTTTCCGCCCGCATCCCGCTCGATTTAGGAGAAAAGCATGGCAGAGCTTCAATTGCGGGACATTCGCAAGTCCTTTGGCTCCTTCGAGGTCATCAAGGGCGTTAGCATGGATATTCGGGCGGGCGAATTCATGGTCTTCGTCGGGCCGTCCGGCTGCGGCAAGTCCACGCTGCTGCGGCTGATTTCGGGCCTGGAGGAAATCACCTCCGGAACGCTTGCGTTCGACGGGCAGATCGTCAATCAACTCGCCCCGTCCCGCCGCGGTATCGCCATGGTGTTTCAGTCTTATGCGCTTTATCCGCATATGACAGTCTTCGACAATATGGCCTTCGGCATGCAGCTCGCTGGCAAGGACAAGGAACAATGCAGAAAAAGGGTCGACGCGGCGGCCGAAATGCCGCAGCTTACCCCCTATCTCAAGCGTCTGCCCCGCCAGCTCTCCGGCGGGCAGCGGCAGCGCGTGGCGATCGGCCGTGCGATCGTGCGCGACCCGAAGGTCTTCCTCTTCGACGAACCGCTTTCCAATCTCGATGCGGCGCTGCGTGTGGCGACTCGCATCGAGATCGCAAAACTTCATCGCAGCATGCACAACACAACGATGATCTACGTGACCCACGACCAGGTGGAGGCGATGACGCTCGCCGACCGGATCTGCGTCTTGAGGGACGGGCTTGTGGAACAGATCGGCACGCCTCTCGAACTCTATGAAAGCCCGAATTCGATTTTTGTCGCCGGCTTCATCGGCTCGCCGAAAATGAACTTCCTTTCCGGCGCATTCGCGGAACCCTACAAGGCGCAAACGATCGGCATCAGGGCGGAACATTTGGAGATCGTCGAGGGCGCCGGGCAATGGAGCGGAACGATCGTCCACGCCGAGATGCTCGGTTCCGACAGCTATGTTTATATTGACATCGGCGCCGGCGAGCCGCTGATCGTCCGGGAAAAAGGGATCTCGAGGCATCAGCCCGGACAAACCGTGCAGATTTCCCCGGCCGCCGGCCACATTCACCGCTTCGATGCGGCAGGACGCGCGATCGGCCGCACGGAATTGCGCGGCGCGGCGTAACACCTCCGCAAGCCAACCACCAGACAAAGGCACCGGCACCGGATGCCGTAACCACGAGGAGAATGACCTTGGCTATCAACACCATCGTGTGGGGTGAGAACATCCACGAGCAGAAGAATGCGGTGGTTCGGGAGATTTACCCGAACGGCATGCACAACACGATCGCGGCGGCGCTGAACGAGGAAGCGGCGATTGCCGCGACGACGGCGACCCTGCAAGAGCCGGAGCACGGATTGAGCGAAGAACGACTGGCTTCGACCGACGTTCTCGTCTGGTGGGGCCACAAGGACCACGGCGCCGTCGACGACCGCGTCGTCGAGCGGGTGGCCAAGCGCGTGTGGGAAGGCATGGGGCTGATCGTGCTTCATTCTGGCCATTTCTCCAAGGTGTTCAAGCGGCTGATGGGCACGCCCTGCGCGCTCAAATGGCGCGAGGCGGGCGAGCGCGAGCGCGTCTGGGTCGTCAATCCGCGCCATCCGATCGCCGCCGGTCTCGGCGAGAATTTCGTGCTGGAAAACGAGGAGATGTATGGTGAGCAGTTTTCCGTGCCGGAGCCGCTGGAGACGGTGTTCATCTCCTGGTTTGCCGGCGGCGAGGTGTTCCGCTCGGGGCTGACCTGGCGGCGCGGCGCCGGCAACATCTTCTATTTCCGTCCCGGTCACGAAACCTATCCGACCTATCACGATGCGACGGTGCAGACGGTGCTGCGCAACGCGGTGAAATGGGCGCACAATCCGCAGGGCACGTATAAGGCGATCCATGATGCGCCGAACGTGCCGGTGGAGAAGGCGCTGGAGCCGATCGTCGAGCGGGGGCCGAAGCTCCACCAGGCCGGCGAAGCAGGATATCGATGAGGTCCATCATGCGTTTGCTTATTCTCGGAACCGGCGGCATGGCCAACAGCCATGCGCTAGCCTTTGCCAAGATCGATGGCGTCAAGCTTGTCGCTGCAGTCGACGTCGACCCGTCGCGGGCGCGCGCCTTTGCCGACACGCACGGCATTACCCGCGTGTTCACGTCGCTTGAAGACGCGATCGCCTGGGGCGAATTCGACGCGGCGACCAACGTCACGCCGGACAAGGCCCATCATCCGACGACGCTGGCCCTGATCGCCGCCGGCAAGCACGTGCTATGCGAAAAGCCACTGGCGGAAAACTACGACAAGGCCGCCGAAATGGCCAACGCAGCGGAGCGCGCCGGTGTGGTCAATATGGTGAACCTCACCTACCGCAATGTCGCGCCGCTTCAGCGGGCACGCGAACTGGTGCTTGCGGGCGAAATCGGCAGGGTGCGTCACCTCGAGGCGTCCTATTTGCAGAGCTGGCTGGTGTCGAAGGCGTGGGGCGACTGGGCGAGCGAATCGAAATGGTTGTGGCGGCTATCGACCAAGCACGGCTCCAATGGCGTGCTTGGCGATGTCGGAATCCATATCCTCGACTTTGCCGGCTATGGCGCCGGCAGTGCGGTCGAGCGGGTCTTTGCCCGGCTGAAGGCGTTCGACAAGGCACCCGACAACCGCATCGGCGAATACGACCTTGATGCGAACGACAGCTTCGCGATGACGGCGGAGTTCGAGAACGGCGCCATGGGCGTGATCCATGCCAGCCGCTGGGCGACGGGTCATCTCAACGAGTTGAGGCTGCGGCTACACGGCGACAAGGGCGCGCTGGAAGTGATGCATACGCCGGACGGCTCGCTCCTCAAGGCCTGCCTCGGCCCCGATGTCGAAAAGGCGATCTGGCGCGAGCTCGACGCCGGGACGGTGCCGACCAATTACCAGCGCTTCGCCGAGGCGGTCGCAGCCCGTCAGACCGTCGAACCCACCTTCCGCCATGCCGCCAATCTGCAGAAGGTGCTTGATGTTGCCATCGAAACCGAAACAGAGCGGCGCGAACTGGATGTGGCGGACGCGCTTTCGGAAGAGGAACAACGCGCGGTAGGTTGACGACAAAACAATCCCGCTTCCGGCGACCGGCCGGAAGCGGGAAGGTTACGTTCAATCGAAAAATACGGGCGCTCCCGCGCGCTCCTTTGAACGCGCGGCGCTCTCACGCAATTCCAAGGAAAGTGTAGCAGTCCCCGTTCCGAATTGCGTGAGTTCAAAGTGTTAGATCATTTCAATGTTTCAATAAACTCTGAAATGATCTAGGCATGCGACTGCGGGTGGCGATAGTCCCAGACAGCCCAGGCCGACAATGCCGCGACGAGCACGCCAAGGATGACGTGTGTCCACATCGCGTTCATGTTTGCCATGAACCCGAGCAGCCAGGGAGAAACGATCAGCCAGAGGCCGATCACCATGTTCACCCATTCCTCCCATTCTGCGAAGGCCGAGAGCGCCGCAATCGCCAGCGCACCAAGCACGATGCCGGCGATCCAGGCGTTCCAGGTCGGCACGGCCTCAGCCGCAAAACCGATGACCCAGGGAGAGAGGAACAAGCACACCGCCAGGATCAGGTTGGCCCAGTCCTGGGCCCTTCTTCCCGCAATGAGAGTGTTTGGCATGACAACCTCCACGTATGAAGCTTGACCAAAGCGTCACCCTCGCGTGCGCCTTACGTTTCAGCTCCGCTGCCTCAGCTCGCACGGTCGCTGTAACGCTTTGAATTGCTGTGGTAATTTTACGCTCAAATCGGATCCAATTCAAGAAATCCCGCAACATGCGGATTTGTGGGTGATTTAGGCGCTCTCCGATCCGCGAAATCCGCGATCGCTTCTTTGGAAGCGTCGATTTTTACAGCCGTTCTACACTGACGCAGGCTTCAATATAAGGCGGTAGCGCTCGCATGGCCCGTCGACCAAATGCCCCAGTTTGTGGCACTCTTCGTGATCGGCGCCGTTTGCGCCGGTTCCTGCGCTGACCGAGTCGCGCAAACTATGCGGGTCGAGAAGTGCTTACCCAGGCGAGCATCACGCTTAGGGTCGGCAAATTCCGACCGCGCCCGCTGGCAATCGCGACCCAACGGGCGCATGCTGGTCCTATCGTCCTCGATGATTGGCGGTGCAAGCGCGCCGTTGCACTCTTCGCTGCCTGAGGGCGATGTTCGGACTGCTGCATGTGTCCTTAAATCGGAGCCGATTTAAGGGCAAAAACATGCCGCAAATTCCGAGTGTTACAGCGACCTTTGTGCGTCTGAAAAGACGCACGGCGCTGTAGGATCAATCAGAACCCGAGGAGGTTACTGTGAGCGGGCACGTCTACAAGAAGATAGAGTTGATCGGAAGTTCAACGGCCTCGGTTACCGACGCCATCGAAGCCGCGATTTCGCGCGCCTCAAAAACCATGCGCAATCTCGACTGGTTCGAGGTCGACCAGATCCGGGGACAGATCGTCAACGGGGAAGTGGCGCATTATCAGGTCGTGATGAAGGTGGGCTTCCGCCTCGACGATTGATGCGACGCCGGTCTATGGTCTTCAGGAGCGTCACGATCTGGGTTGATGGTGATGCGCCGGGGGCGGCGCCACAGGTCGCGCGGACAGTTGCTTGCGCCTCAGGCAAGCGCGATGATCGCGGCAGGCCAGAGGGGGTAGCGTCCGCATCCCTCCTTGAGCGCATCTTCTTAAGTCGGCCCGTAGCCATTGGCCTGCGAGGCATGAATTGGCCCGGAGAGTCCACGCGACACAGAGCTCACTCTGCCGCGATCGGCGCGGGATAGCGCTCTTCCTCAGCATCATCTTCGGTACGCTGCTCGGCGGCTTGCGGCTCGCTCTTCTGCGTCTTCGGCTCCCGGCCGAAGAACAGCGCGTAGCCGGCGGGAAGCACCAGGATCGTCAGCACCGTCGCAACCAGGATACCGCCCATCATGGCATAGGCGAGCGGACCCCAGAACACGCCGCGCGAGATCGGGATCAGCGCCAGCACGGCGGTCAGCGCGGTGAGCATGATCGGCCGGAAGCGGCGAACCGCCGCGCCGATGATGGCCTCCAAGCGCTCCATGCCGGCCGCGATGTCCTGATCGATCTGGTCGACAAGGATGATCGAGTTGCGGATGATGATGCCGAGCAGAGCGATGACGCCGAGGATGGCGACGAAGCCGAAGGGGGCGCCGCTGATGAGTAGCGCGGCGGCCGCACCGATGATGCCGAGCGGACCGGTCGCGAGCACCAGCATCGCCTTGCCGAAGTGCTGGAGCTGCGCCATCAGCAGTATAACGATGACGACTAGCATGATCGGCGCCTTGGCGGCGATCGAGGCCTGGCTTTCGGCGCTGTCTTCGGCGCCGCCCTGGATCTCGACCTTGTAGCCGGGTGCAAGACCCTCACGCAGGTCCTTGAGCTCATCATAGAGCTTCATCGTCACGTCGTTCGACTGCACGCCATCAGGCAGCGTGCCGCGGACCGTGATCGTCGGCAGGCGGTCACGGCGCCATTCGATGCCCTGCTCCATGACCGGCACGACCTTGGCAACCTGTGAGACGGGGACGAAACCGCCGAAATCGGTCGGGACATAGACCGAGTTGACGGCCGAAAGCAGCTGGCGATTGCTGTCCGGCTCACGCGCGACGATCGAGACGGTTTCCTCGCCGTCGCGGAAATTGTCGAGCGGCACGCCAGACATGGATGCCTGCAGCATCTGGCGGATGCGCTGCGAGGTGACGCCCAGCGCCCGGGCGCGGTCCTGATCGATCACCAGCTTCATCGCCGGCACCGGCTCCAGCCAGTCGTCGTGGACGGCGCCGAGCAGGGGATTTTCGTTGAACTTCGCCTTCACCTCATCGGCGATGCGGCGCACCTCTGCGCGGTCCGGGCCCATCACGCGCAACTGCACCGGCCAGCCGGTCGGCGGGCCGAGGAACAGCCGGTCCACCTTGGCGCGGATCGACGGGAAGTCTTCGGCGAGAACCGTGCGCAGCTTTGCAATCAGCCGTTCGCGGGCCGGCTCGTCCTTGGCCATGACGAGGAGCTGGGCGAAGTTCGGATTGCGAAGCTGCTGGTCGAGCGGCAGGAAGAAGCGCGGCGCGCCCTCGCCGATATAGGTGGCGATGAAGCGCTTGTCCTCGTCGCCCATCATCCGTGCTTCGAGCGCCTTCGCCTGCTTCTCGACCTCCTTGATGCTGGTTCCTTCCGGCAGCCACAGATCGACCAGAATTTCCGGTCGCGACGACTGCGGGAAGAAGTTCTTCGGGATGAACTGGAACGCCCAGAGGCTTGCCATGAAGGTCGCAAGCGTCATGACGAGCACGATGACCCGATGGCGCACGGCCCACGCGACGGTGCTCCTCAAGCGCCGGTAGAAACGGGTATCGAAGACGTCATGATGGGTGCCCGCATGATGGCGCTGCTTCAAAATCATGTAGCCGAGCCAGGGTGTGAAATAGACGGCTACGAACCAGGAGACCACCAGCGCGATGCCGACGACATAGAAGAGCGAGCGCACATATTCGCCAGCGGTCGATTCGGCGAAGCCGACCGGGATGAAGCCCGCGGTCGTGATCAGCGTGCCGGTCAGCATGGGGAAAGCGGTCGAGGAATAGGCGAAGCTCGCCGCCTCGATTTTCACGAGGCCTTCCTCGAGCTTGCGCTCCATCATTTCGACCACGATCATCGCGTCGTCGACTAGCAGGCCAAGCGCGATGATCAGCGCCCCGAGCGAGATGCGCTGCAGGTCGATGCCGAATTCGTACATGATCGCGAAGGTGGCGGCGAGCACCAGCGGTATGGCGATCGCGATCACCAGGCCCGAGCGCCAGCCGATCGACAGGAAGGAGACGACGAGAACGATGATCAACGCCTCGACGAGTGCATGCATGAACTCGCTGATAGCGTCGGTCACCACTTCCGGCTGGTTGGCGATCTGATCGACCGACACGCCATAGGGAAGGGAGGATTCGAACCGTTCATAGGTCGCTTCCACCGCCTTGCCGACGTCGGTGACATTGAAGCCTTTCGCCATAACCACGCCGATCTGGACGCCGTCGTGACCGTTGAAGCGGAACTTGCGTGAGTAGGGGTCCTCCAGACCCGAGGTGACGCTGGCGATGTCGCCGAGCCGGATGACCTGGTTGCCGGCGCGCAATCTCAGCTGACGGATATCCTCGGCGCGGTCGACGCCGCCTTCGACGGAAATGCGGACGGAGCGCGTGCCGGTATCGACGGAGCCGGCGAGATCGACATTGTTCTGGCCGACAATAGCGCTGCGCAGATCATTGAGCGTCAGCCCGCGTTCCGCGAGCGCCTTGGAGGAGACGTCGATATAGATCTTCTCCGGCTGGTCGCCGATGATCGACACCTTTTCGACGCCGGGCGTCGTCAAGAGCATGTCGCGGCCCTGGATCGCGAACTTCTTGAGCTCGGGATAGCTGTAGCCGTCGCCGCTGATCGAATGAAGCGTGATGAAGGTATCGCCGAACTCGTCGTTGAAATAGGGGCCGAGCAGGCCTTCCGGCAGTTCGTTGTCGATATCGCCGACTTTCTTGCGTACCTGGTAGAAAGCGTCGGCCACCTCTTCAGCGTTGGTGTCGCCTTCGACCTGCAGCGTGATGATGGCGCTGCCGGCGCGCGTGTAGGAGCGGACGAAATCGAGATGCGGCGTTTCCTGCAGCTTGCGCTCGATCTTGTTGACGACCTGGTCCTGCATCTCTTCGATCGATGCGCCCGGCCAGACGGCTTGGATAACCATGATGCGGAAGGTGAATTCCGGATCTTCGCGCTGGCCCATGCGTACGAGGCCGAGGGCGCCGGTGATGATGATCAGCGCGAAGAGGAAGCGCGCGATGCTCGGGTGGCCGATTGCCCAGCGCGAGAGGTTGAACGGTTTCCTGTCCTCAGTGGAGGCATGCATGGCCGTCGTTCCGTTCTATCGATAAATGGAGGGTTAGCGAAGCACTTCGTCCGTTTCGGCAAGCGCTGACTGTTGGTCGGCGGCTGGCAGCTTCACCTTCAGGTCTTCCGTCATGAATTGCGTGCCGGCGGCAACGACGAGATCGCCCTGCTCAAGCCCTTCGGCGACGCGAACGCCATCGCCGGTGAATTCGGCGAGCTTGACGTCGCGCGCATGCACCGTCGAGCTGTCACGATCAACCACCCAGACGAGCTTCCGGCCGTCCTTTTCGGCAAGCGCGCTCAACGGGATGGAGACTGACGGCTCAGCATTGGCGGCGACCGCCTCGATCATGGCCGTCATGCCGAGCAGCACGCGCGGGTCGGCCGGCAGGCTGACGCGCACGGAGAAAGTCCGCGACTGCTGGTCGGCGCTGCCCGAAACCTCGCGTACATGACCGTCGAGCACGAGTGCTTCGTCTGACCAGAAGCGCGCCTTGACCGTGTTGCCCGGCTTGAATTGCGGTATATCCATCTCGGGCACGGCGATCTGCACTTCTTTCTCGCCATCGACGGCGACGGTCACCACCGGTGTGCCGGTGCCGACGACCTGACCGATATCGGCATTGATCGCGGTGACGATGCCGTTCTGGTCCGACTTCAGGTCCGTGTAGATGACCTGGTTCTTCGCCTGGTCGAGCGAGGAGGCGGCGGCATCCCGCGTGGAGACCGCCTGATCGTAAAGAAGCGTCGCCTGATCGAGCTCAGCCTTGGATGAGAATTCGCGGGTGAAGAGCTGCTCCGCCCGCATCTTGGTGAGCGCTGTCGTTTCCACCTGCTTTTCAGCGGCGGCGAGATTTGCCACGGCGCTTTTCACGGCGAGTTCATAATCGGTCGGATCGATGCGGGCGAGCAGGTCGCCCGGCTTCACTCGGTCGCCGATATTGACAAGCCTTTCGGTGATCTTGCCGCCGACGCGGAAGCCGAGATTCATCTCCGTGCGCGCCTTCACCGAACCGGAATAGTCGAGTTCGCGTACATTGCCGGCCGCCGCGATCTCGACGATCTTGACCGGCCGGATGACTTCCTTGGTCTCCACCTTCTCTTCCGAGCAGGCGGAGAGGGCGACGGTAATGGCAAGCGCGGCCGCGAGCTTGGCGACGACCGGGGTTCTCTGTTCGAGGGCCTTTGGTGAAAACATCTCTGGCACTCCTGATCCTGTCTGCCGCCATGCGGCTCGAAAATTTCTGGCTCGATTATTTCTTCAGTGCTCTGATCGCGAATTCGACCAGCTCGTCGGGCGTCGCGCGGTTTTGCTTCGCGAGACATTGGGCGACGATCTGCGGGTGACAGAGGGTTATCACGCTGGCGTCGAAGCATCGGGCGGCGACCTCCGGGTCCTGCTCGACGAATTCGCCGGTCGCGATGCCCTCGCGGATGATCTCTGCCAGGAGCTGGTCGATTCGATCGATGTGCTTTTCGATGACGTGCCATTCCCGCTCGATGGCCACGACGACCATCTCGTGGACCTTCTGCTGGTCGAGCATGGTCTCGACCGTCATCTTGTGTTGCGCATGCGCATAGCGCCGGAGGCGCTCCGAGGCGCTTAACGGGAGGTGGGCAATCTCATGGGCCTGCTGGTAGCTCGCCGCCAGCATGCGCGCACAAAGCGCCTGGTGGATCTCCGTCTTCGAAGCGAAGAAGCGATAGATATTGGCGGGCGACATTTCGAGGTCGCGGGCGATGTCGGCGACATTCGTCTTGCTGTAGCCGTAATGCCGGAACAGCCGCTCGGCGGAATCGAGGATCCGCGTCACGTTTTCCTGCCTGGTCGCGTCGACGCCGGTGTCTGCGAGTTCGCTCATTTCATTCCACGAATTACGAGTGACGATTTCTGAATTTCGTCAGTCTTAATCCGATAGACGTAATCTGTCAAGGCTCCGCGACGATGGGGCTGCCGTCGAAATCGCGTTGGCGGCGCAGATGTGAGGGCGAAAGAGTTGCGATGCCGTCGACGATCGCAGCTCGTGGTTCGCGTGCACGCGGGGAGCAGGCCGGCTGCGGCAATCGGTTGTCATGTTGCGCGTTGTTTGACGCGCGTCAAAGTCGAGAGGTCGGCATCGGCCTATTTCCGGGGCGACAACCATGGGCAAGGGCCCGGGGTTCAACGGAGAAGATGAAATGCTGACAATGATGAAAAAGGGCCTTGGCCTCGCTGCGGTGGCAATGCTGATCGCCACCCCGGCGTTTGCTGCAGACTTTGAAGTGCACATGCTTAACAAGGGCAAGGACGGCGTGATGGTCTTTGAGCCGGCTTCGCTGAAGATCGCCACCGGCGACACCGTGACCTTCGTCCCGACCGACAAGGGTCACAATGTCGAGACGATCAAGGGCATGCTGCCGGATGGCGCGGAAGTGCTGAAGAGCAAGCTCAACGAGAACTACAAGGTCACGTTCACGACTCCGGGCGTCTATGGCGTGAAGTGCACGCCGCATTACGGCATGGGCATGGTGGGCGTCGTGCAGGTCGGCGACAGCCCCGCCAATCTCGACGCGGCGAAAGGGGCGAAGAACCCGAAGAAGGCGCAGGAGCGTCTCGACGCCGCCTTCACGGCGCTGGCACTGTAAGCGGCGGCCCCCGCGATAGCGGGCGACATCCATCGACAGAATGATAGAGGCCGGTGCGGCGCGAACGCCGCACGGCCTTTTTTCTTCGGCGCCGCCGCCGACATCTCCACGCGCTGGCGTTGTAGAATGTGCTTTGTTTCGAAAATGCGAATTGCTGCGGGCGCTCACTCCGAAGAAAGCCCAACATTTGCCCGGATAACAATATCCCATTGAATTGACAGATGTTATTTCTATTCTTGAGAGCCAAAGTCTAGTATATTTCGCTTTCTTTCCCGTGAAGGATTGTTACTATGCTGGCGAGTGTCACTAACATGGGGATGTTATCGTGTCAGAGTTATCTCCGCAGCAGGTGACGGCGCCGCCGCCATCCCGACGACGCGAACTTCTGACATTTCTGGTGCTGGCCTTCGGCATCTGGCCGCTGCTCGCCGTCGCTGTTGTCGGCGGCTATGGCTTCCTTGTGTGGATGTTTCAGCTCGTCTTCGGACCGCCCGGTCCGCCGCCGGCGCCGCATTGAGGTACGTCATGGCGGTTGCGACGATTTCGAGACGAGACCTGCTCTTCGGACGTGGCGCACCTGAGCCCGAACGGATCTGTCCGCCGGGCGTGACCCCCGAGAGCCTCGCCGCCTGCACCGGTTGCGGCCGCTGCGTGGAGGCGTGCCCGACGCATATCATCAGCCTTTCCGGCAACCGGCCGTCGCTCGATTTTTCCGTCGGCGAATGCACCTTCTGCGGTGAGTGCCGGAGCGCTTGTCTGGAGCCGGTCTTTCAGCTTGCCGACGTAACGCGCTTTCCGCATGTGGCGGCGATCGCCGGTCATTGCCTGGCGAAGAACAATGTCGCCTGTCAGTCCTGCCGCGACAGCTGTCCGGAACTGGCGATCCGCTTCCAGCCGCGGATCGGCGGGCCTTTTCTCCCGGTCGTCGATGAAGACGCCTGCAGCGGTTGCGGCGCCTGCGTCGGCATCTGTCCGGTCGGCGCCGTTCACATTTCTGCACGGCACCAGGAGGGCGCCAATGCCTGACAAACCGAGCGAATATCATATCTCGAGCGCCGTTATCGTCGCCGTTCCGGCGATGGCGGACAAGGTTCTGGCGGCGCTTTCCCGAATGAGCAATGTCGAGGTTCACGGCCACCAGGGCGGCAAGATCGTGGTGGTCATCGAAGGAGCGAGCACGGGCATGCTCGGCGAATGCCTGTCGCAGATTTCCGCGCTCGAGGGCGTGGTCGCGGTCAACATGGTGTTCGAGCATGTCGAGAAAGAGGAGACGATCGGCAATGACCGGCGAACTGACGCGGCGTGACATCCTCAAGGCCCATGCGGCCGGCATAGCGGCGGCGACCGCGGGCATCGCGCTTCCCGCTGCCGCACAGCCGGTGCCGGGCGGTGTCGAAGCGCTGCAGATAAAATGGTCGAAGGCGCCGTGCCGCTTCTGCGGCACCGGCTGCGGCGTGATGGTGGGCGTCAAGGAAGGGCAGGTCGTCGCCACCCATGGCGACATGCAGGCGGAGGTCAATCGCGGCCTCAACTGCATCAAGGGCTACTTCCTTTCGAAGATCATGTACGGCGCCGACCGGTTGAAGACGCCGCTTATGCGCAAGCGCAACGGCGCCTTTGCCAAGGACGGCGAATTCGAGCCGGTAAGCTGGGACGAAGCCTTCGACGTGATGGCGGAGCAGCTGAAAAAAGTCCTGAAGGCAAAGGGGCCGACGGCGGTCGGCATGTTCGGCTCCGGGCAATGGACGATCTTCGAGGGCTATGCGGCGACGAAACTGATGCGCGCCGGCTTCCGCTCCAACAATCTCGACCCCAATGCCCGCCATTGCATGGCGTCGGCGGCCTACGCCTTCATGCGCACCTTCGGCATGGACGAGCCGATGGGATGCTACGACGACTTCGAGCATGCCGATGCCTTTGTGCTCTGGGGCTCGAACATGGCGGAGATGCACCCGATCCTCTGGACGCGGCTCGCGGACCGACGGCTCGGCCAGCCGCATGTGCGCGTCGCGGTGCTCTCGACCTTCACCCATCGCAGCATGGATCTCGCCGACATCCCGATCATCTTCACGCCGGGAACGGACCTCGCGATCCTCAACTACATCGCCAACCACATCATTCAGACGGGGCGCGTCAATCAGGAGTTCGTCGACAAGCACACGACCTTCATGGTCGGCGCGACCGACATCGGCTATGGCCTGAGGCCGGACAATCCGCTCGAGGTCAAGGCGGTGAACGCCAAGGACGCCGCCAAGATGACGCCGAGCACTTTCGAGGACTTCAAGACGTTCGTCTCGGACTATACGCTGGAAAAGACCGCCGAACTGACGGGCGTCGATGCCGGCTTCCTGGAGCAACTGGCCGAACTCTACGCCGACCCCAACCGCAAGGTGATGTCGCTCTGGACCATGGGATTCAACCAGCATGTGCGCGGCGTCTGGGTCAACCACATGGTCTACAATCTCCACCTCCTGACGGGGAAGATTTCGGAGCCGGGCAACAGCCCGTTCTCGCTGACCGGGCAGCCTTCTGCCTGCGGCACGGCCCGTGAGGTCGGCACTTTTGCCCATCGCCTGCCGGCCGATATGACCGTGACCAACCCGGAACATCGCGAACACGCCGAGGAAATCTGGCGTGTGCCGCATGGCCTCATTCCGGAAAAGCCGGGATACCATGCGGTCGAGCAGGACCGTATGCTGAAAGACGGCAAGCTCAATTTCTATTGGGTGCAGGTCAACAACAACATCCAGGCGGCGCCCAACACCAGCAACGAGACCTATCAGGGCTATCGCAATCCGGAGAATTTCATCGTCGTGTCGGATGTCTATCCGACGATCACGGCGATGAGCGCCGACCTCATTCTGCCGGCTGCGATGTGGGTGGAGAAGGAGGGCGCCTATGGCAATGCCGAGCGGCGCACCCATGTCTGGCACCAGCTCGTCGACGCGCCCAGCGAGGCGCGTTCCGATCTCTGGCAGATGGTGGAGTTCTCCAAACGCTTCACCACCGACGAGGTGTGGCCCGCGGAGATTCTCGACGCCAATCCGGGCTATCGCGGCAAGACGCTCTACGACGTGCTCTTCAAGAACGGCAATGTCGACCGTTTCCCCGCGACCGAGATCAACAAGGACTACGCGAACCGGGAGGCCGAGGCCTTCGGCTTCTACATCCAGAAGGGCCTGTTTGAGGAATACGCCTCCTTCGGGCGCGGGCATGGACACGATCTCGCGCCCTATGACCGCTACCACGAGGAACGCGGCCTGCGCTGGCCGGTCGTCGATGGCAAGGAGACGCTCTGGCGCTACCGGGAGGGCTACGATCCCTATGTAAAACCGGGCGAGGGCGTGAAGTTCTACGGCCGCCCGGACGGCAGGGCGGTGATCCTCGCCGTTCCCTACGAGCCTCCGGCCGAGCCGCCCGATGACGAATACGACGTCTGGCTGGTCACGGGCCGCGTGCTCGAGCACTGGCATTCCGGTTCGATGACGATGCGGGTGCCGGAGCTGTACCGGGCCTTCCCTGGCGCGGTTTGTTTCGTGAATGCGGACGATGCCCGCAAGCGCGGCCTCAATCAGGGTGCCGAGGTCAGGATCGTTTCCCGGCGCGGCGAAATCCTCGCCCGCGTCGAAACACGCGGCCGCAACCGCATGCCTCCGGGCGTCATCTTCGTTCCGTGGTTCGACGCCAGCAAGCTCATCAACAAGGTAACGCTCGACGCTACCGATCCCATCTCCAAACAGACGGATTTCAAAAAATGCGCGGTCAAGCTCGTTTCTGTCGCGTGATGCGAAGCCCAGGATGGATGTTTGGTGCGCTGCTCACAGTGCTGTTCGTCAGCAGCGCGGCGGTCGCCCAGATGGCGCCCGGAAAAAGGGTGCCGGAACTCTCTGGTCCGCCGCAGGAGATGACCGAGCCGGGGGCGCCCCCGATACCGAAATGGGTGGTCGACGACGTCCGCAAGGAGCGTAACTATCCCGACCAGCCGCCGGTGATTCCGCATTCGATCGAGGGATATCAGCTCTCCGTCAACACGAACCGCTGCCTCTCCTGCCACAAGCGCGAGCTGACCGAGGAGTCGGGCGCACCGATGATCAGCGTCACGCATTACATGACGCGCGACGGCCAGATGCTCGCGGACGTGTCGCCGCGGCGTTATTTCTGCACCGCCTGCCACGTGCCGCAGGCGAACGTCAAGCCGCTCGTCGGCAACACTTTCAAGGATATGAGCGAGCTGGGCGTCAAGCCGGCGGGGAGCGAGTGACGCCATGGCATGGATCAGGAAACTCGTCCTTTGGGCGTGGCGCGCCGTCAGCACGCCGGCCGGAACGTTGAGCCTCGGCTTCCTGACGCTCGGCGGCTTCGTCGGCGGCGTGATGTTCTGGGGCGCGTTTAACACCGCGCTCGAGCTTACCAACACCGAGACCTTCTGCACCTCCTGCCACGAGATGCGCGACAACGTCTATCAGGAGCTGACGCGGACGATCCATTTCTCCAACCGCTCCGGCGTCAGGGCCACCTGTCCGGACTGCCATGTGCCCCATGACTGGACGGACAAGATCGCCCGCAAGATGCAGGCGTCGAAGGAGGTCTGGGGCAAGATCTTCGGAACGATCAATACCCGCCCGAAATTTCTCGAGCACCGGCTGGAACTCGCCCAGCATGAATGGGCGCGGCTGAAGGCAAACGACAGTCTCGAATGCCGCAATTGCCATTCGTCGGTGGCTATGGACCTGCAGAAGCAGACGGAACGGGCGGCGACCATCCACACTCGCTATCTGCTGCCGGGCCGGGCGACCTGCATCGATTGCCACAAGGGCATCGCGCATGAGCTGCCGAACATGCAGGGCATCGATCCGGGCTGGAAGGTGCCGCCGGAACTGGAAGGCGAAACCACCACGAGTTCAACCCCGATCGACGACCTCCGGCAGGCGATGAAGGAACTGCACGCGAGCAACTTCTGAACGTTACAGCGCCGCGCGTCTAACTGGATGCGCAAAGGGTCGCTAGAGAACTTTGATTTTCTGCAGCGGACCGGCGCGTCAATTGCTCGGGCGCGTCAGGATGAAGGCGACGGGGAGCGCCATCACGGCCGCGACGATGGCCGCAAGCATCGCATCCGGTTTGCTGAAAAGAAAGAGACCGAAGCTTGCGGCGATCAGGGCAACGGCGGTGAACTTCGCTCCCAGCGCGATCGCACCCTTTTCCCGCCAGAGGCGCAGCGAAGGGCCAAATACGGGATGCTCGACGAGCCAGTGCTCAAGCCGGGGAGACGCACGGGCGAACAGGCCCGCCGCCAAGAGCAGGAAAGGTGTGGTGGGCAATACCGGCAGGAAAACGCCTGCGATGGCGAACCCGACCATCAGCCAGCCAAGGCACAGGCAAAGGATACGCAACGGAAGGTTCATTCACCATCTCCAGATCGCGCGCTCCCGAAAGGCTAACAGTGTTCATCGCACACCCGCCTTCGAACCCGGTGAGGCGGCGACATTCAGCAGCCGCGCCCCTTGCAGCGCGGCTTCTGCAATATCCTCGAAAAGCAGCCGCGCTTCGACCAGCACGCTTCGGTCGGCATCCCCATAGCCGATCTCGTCCAGCTCGTGAAGCAGTTCCATGATCGTGGCGATGCGGCGCCGTTGGCGCCGGGCCTGGTCGAGCATGCGTTTTTCGCGTTGCCTTGCCGTCAGGCTTTCGAAGCGAAGCAGCAAGTCGTCAACGCGGGCGCGGCAGCCGCATTCGAGTGAAGCACCATCGATCAGCCTGCGGATCTGGCTGATGACCGTCACGAGATTTTCGTCACCTGTGGTTTCATCTGCGAGAACGTCGATTTCACGGACCATGGCGAGACTCCGGCTAATGGAGAGCGGGATGCGGGCGGAGACCCGCCCACGCTTTCCCATCCCGCTCTAGGTTGATGCGTGGCCAGCAATCCAGGCGGCGCCTTGCTGGGCGTAATGGAACCCGTTGGAAAGGCTTGTGCCGGGATAGGCGGCTTCAAGACGGGCGATGGCATCGGCCGGTGCGGACCTGCCGGCGATCGCGTCGTCAAAGGTTCGGGCAACAGAAACCATGTCGCAGTCCTGCGGCGAAAGCCGGATCCGCGAAATGCCGGCGGCCGCCAATTCCGGCAGTTCCTGGATCAGCGCCTGGCATGTGTGCGACATGGTCTGCACGCCGTTCAGGGCAAGAAAGGGCTGTCGGTCGAGCGTTTCGACCACCAGGCCATCCGGGTCGTCGCCGCAGATGAACTGACAATTGTCCTTGACCAACCCCTTGGACCGGGCGTGCGCGCAGCGAGCGGAGATCGCCAGCGGAATGCGCCCGAACGCGAAAATCTCGAAGGCCACGCCGGGCGCATCGCGAACGATCTCGCGCACCGACGCCATGGGCAGTTCCGGCGGCAGGCAGATGCTCGTCGCGCCGCGTGAGGCGAGAAGCCGCGCGGTGGCGCCGTTATAGACGTTGATCAACGGGCCGACGGAGTGCGGTTTGCCGGCCAGCAACCCGAGCGCCGACAGGTCGTTGGCTTCGACCGGGTGCGTGCTGTCGCGCGCGAGAGCCCGCACGATCTGGCTTTCGCGCTCGAGCGTGACGAGCGCCAGCGAGGTGAGGCTGACGGTCTTGCCCGCGCGTTCCAGCCGCTCGACCACTTCGCCGACATGCGGCTCGATGAAATGCAGCCGTTTCGAGCAGACCGTCTCGCCGATGACGACATGCGCGACCGGGGCCTCGTCCGCGATGCGGAAATAGAAATCGCGCCATTTGGGTCCGTCCCACAAGTAGAGGACCGGGCCGAGGCTAAGGCTTGGAAGCGTTGTGGCAGCCATGATCTACCTCCAACGCTTTTCATAGGCGCCGGACGTCGTCCGCTGGCCTTCGCTCAAGAGTCTGAGGCGCGAGATGAGGGCGGGGCGGTCGGCGGCATTCGCGGCGAGCGCGCGGCGCATCACCGAAACGACCTCCGCCACGTAGGCCTTGCCGCGCTGGCGTCCCTCGATCTTCAGCGCGCTGACGCCCGCCTCGCGCAAAAGGTCGACGTGGTCCATGACGTCGAGCGAAACCGGGTCCTCGAAGGCGTAGCCGCGCTCGTCCGCGACGTTGAAGCGTCCCTTGCAAAGCGTCGGGTAGCCGGCTGCCTCGCCGGCGGGAAAGCGATTGATCGTATATTCGCCGAGTTCCGAGACGAGTTCGCGCCCATCCTCGCGGTAGCGCACATGGCTCGCCGGGGAACAGACGCCGTTCATGTTCGGCGACTTGCCGGTGGCATAAGATGAGAGCGAACAACGCCCCTCCGCCATCACGCAAAGCCCGCCGAAGACGAAAACCTCGATCTCGCAGCGGATCTGTTTTGCTAGGCGCGCGATGTCGGGGATCGTGAGAATGCGCGGCAGCACGACGCGTTTTGCCCGGAACGTCTCAACCAGGAAATTGACCGCGTCCGCATTGGCGGCGGAAGCCTGCACCGATACGTGCAAGCGCTGCTCGGGGTAGCGCTCGGCGGTATAGGCCATCAGGCCAAAATCGGCGAGGATGACGGCGTCGCCGCCGAGGCGCACGGCATCGTCCACCGCCTCGTGCCAAAGCTTTTCGCGACCGGCGCGCATGAAGGTGTTGATGGCGACGAAGGTCATCGTTCCGTGCTGGCGGGCATAGGCGATCGCCGCCTTCAGCTCGTCGCGGGAGAAGTTCAGCCCCGGGAAATTGCGGGCATTGGTCTCGTCACGAAAACCGCAATAGACGGCATCAGCTCCAGCATCGACGGCCTCGCGGAAGGCGGCTGGCGTTCCGGCCGGGCAGATCAGTTCCATTGGCCGGCCTCCTTGGGCAGGACGCGGCTTCTGATCTCCACGGCGGTCCGCCGGACGAGCGGCGCGAAGGGGCCCGCAAGGCTTCCGATATCAGTGGGCAGGTCGATGTTGCAGTCGTCGAGCGCGTTGCGCAGCGCCAGCATCGCTTCCATGTCGCCGGTCACCGTCAGGTCGCGCGAGAAGAACACCGCATCACCGTCGAGGCGGCCTTCGAGCAGTCCGAGCAGAAGGACGAAGCCGCCGGTGACCGCAGCGTCTGTCGCAGGCAGGTCGGGTTTGCGGTGCACGGATATGCGGTTCTTGGCAGGCTCGACCAGGAAGCCGACCGGCAGGTCGGACGGGAAAAAGCCGTATCGCTTGCCCGCGTGCTCGCCCAGGCGATCGAAAAGGCCGGGATGCCGCATCATGACGTGGGAGAAGACGAGCCTTGTTGCGCGCTCGATGGCGGGAACGGGGATGAGCCGGAGCGGAACGGCCATCGCTGGGGGTACGGTCATGTGGGGCCTGCAAAATGTGAATGTCCGCTTAATGTTAGCCGGCGGCCATCCCTTGTGTTTGTCCCACATCAAAGACAGGCGGAAATCACCGGCACAAAGAGGCGGCATGAACAAAGCCTTCCGCACCGCATCGCACTTCGCCTCGCTACAGGATTTTGCTTCGGCGCTCGAACGCGACGGCGAACTGAAGCGGATTTCGCGGCCTGTTTCGCTCGTCCATGAAGTGACCGAGATCCACCGGCGCGTGCTTGCGTCGGGCGGACCGGCGCTCTTGTTCGAAAAGCCGGTCGATGCTTCCGGCCGCGTGCACGAGATTCCGCTGCTCGCCAATCTTTTCGGCGCGCAAGCGCGGATCGAGCGCGGCTTCGGCCTAGAGCCGGGCGGATTGCCTTTCCTTGCCGAGGAACTCGCGGAACTGCGTGATCCTCGCGCGCCGGGATCGCTGCGCGACGCCTGGGAGAAACTGCCCTTGCTGCGGTCTGCGCTCTCGATGCGGCCGAAGCATCATAGCCGTGCGCCGTGCCAGGAGGCCGTCTGGAGCGGTCCGGATGTCGATCTCGGAAAATTGCCGATCCAGTGGTGCTGGCCGGGCGAGCCGGCGCCGCTCATTACCTGGCCGCTGGTGATCACGATGGCGCCGGACGATCCGACCGACATCAATGTCGGCATCTACCGCATGCAGGTTCTGGGCAGAGATCGGGCGATCGTGCGCTGGCTCGCCCATCGCGGTGGTGCGCGCCATCATCGCCTCTGGCAGAGACAGGGCCGGGATATGCCTGTCGCCGCCGCGATCGGAGCGGATCCGGCCACCATCCTCGCGTCGGTGATGCCATTGCCGGACGGGCTGAGCGAACTCAATTTTTCAGGGCTCATTCGCCGGCGTCGAACGCCGGTTACGACAGGCCGCACGGTGCCGTTGCCGGTGCCGACGACCGCCGAGATCGTGCTCGAAGGCATGGTGTCTGCCGCCGAGACGGCGGATGAAGGGCCCTATGGCGACCATACCGGCTATTACAATTCCGTCGACCGTTTCCCGGTCATGACGCTTTCGGCGATCACGATGCGCCGAAAGCCGATCTATCTCTCCACCTACACCGGGCGACCGCCCGACGAACCGTCGCGTCTTGGCGAAGCGATGAACTTGCTGTTCGTGCCGCTCGTGAAGAAGCAGTTTCCAGAAATCGCCGATTTGTGGTTACCGCCGGAAGCCTGCTCCTACCGGGCGATGGTCGTCGCTATCGACAAGCGTTATCCGGGCCAGGCGAAACGGCTGATGATGGGGCTCTGGTCGATGCTGCCGCAGTTCAGCTATGTGAAGCTCATCATCGTCGTCGACCCGGATATCAATGTGCGCAACTGGCCGGATGTCGTCTGGGCGCTTTCCACGCGTTTCGATGCGAGTCGCGACGTCACCATCGTCGCCGACACGCCGATCGACTATCTCGATTTCGCCTCGCCGCGCTCCGGCCTCGGCGGCAAGCTCGGGCTCGACGCGACCAACAAGATCGGCGCGGAGACCGACCGCGAATGGGGGCGGGTGCTCGACATGTCGCCAGAGGTGAGGGCCGATGTCGATCGGATGTGGGGCGAACTGGGTCTAGGAGAGAGCCGATGGCAAGATTGAGGATAGTCGTCGGCGTAACCGGCGCATCGGGGGGCGCGATCCCGTTGCGCATTGCCGAGCGGCTTGCGCGGATCGACGAAGTCGAAATGCATCTGGTCATGTCGCCGGCGGCGCATCGCACGCTGAGCCACGAGGTTGGCCCGGACGCGCTCTTGCGCTTGCTCGAAAAGGCCGATCGGGTCTACGAGCACGACAACATCGGCGCGGCGATTGCCAGCGGATCCTTCCCGACAGCTGGCATGATCGTCTCTCCCTGTTCGATGCGCACGCTGGCGGCGATCTCCAGCGGCCTTGCGGACAATCTTCTGGTCAGAGCTGCGGACGTCCATCTGAAGGAGCGCCGGCGGCTGGTGCTGATGACGCGCGAGACGCCGCTCCACCTCGGGCACCTGCGCAACATGTGCGCCGTCACCGAAATGGGGGCGATCGTCATGCCGCCGGTGCCGGGATTCTATCACCGCCCGAAAAGCGTCGAGGCGATCGTCGATCACCTTGCCGCGCGCGCCATCGACCTTCTGGCGCTGCCGATCGCGCCGCTCGCTGAAGCCTGGCAGGGATAGAGCCGGGTCAGGAAAAACGTCCCGGCAGTTGGTCAAAACATCGCAAAGGCTTGCAGCAGTGGATCGGCACCGAAGAGGGCGTAGTGGCCGCCGGCGAGCAGCCATAGCGTGATGGCTGCCGTGGCGAAGGCTGACAGCACCAGGACCGGATCGAGCCGGAAGCGAGCGCGGCGGCTCAGGATGGCGGCGAAGGGCCAGATCGACGTGCCGGCGGCAGCGCTCGGCCACTTGTCGCTGAGGCGACGGCGCGCGCGCCGCTCGACCATCAGGAAGCCTCCCGCGGCAAAAAGTGCGAAGCCGCCGAAAAGCACGAGCGAGCGAAAATCGCCGTTTGGCACGACGTGTCCCGCCGCCCAGATGAGGAATCCCCAGAGCACCGGATGTCGCGTGATGCCGACGATCGCTCCAGTCCGTCCGGTGCCTTGAAAGATCGAGACGGAAAGCGGGTTCTCGCTGAAGAGGCCCGCAAGAACAAGAAATATGCCGAGGGGTGCGAGCACGAAGGTCACCCAGGCCTGCCAAGGCGCCGGGTCCCAGAGCGGTATGAAATCGAGCGTCAGCGCCGCGTGGAAGACCCAGACGAGCGCCATGATCGACAGCAGCGAATAGCCGGCGAAATAACCCTTGCGGCCCAGCCGCTGAATGAGCCGCTCGCGAAGTTTAGGCATGGCGGGCACCATGTGCAGCGCAAGAAAGACCGCGAAGGCCAGCGAAAATTCACGCATGAGAGGCACCCCGACGGCATTCGGCAAGTAGCAGACGCTCCGTCGCGACATGGCGGCGGAGGCTCTGGAAGAGGGCACGGAGCATATAGCCGATCGCGTCCCAGCTTAGTCGGCAGCGACCGTGAAGAAGCTCGCGCAGGGCATCGGCGACTTCCGCCGCCGCTTTCTCATCATGGTCGTGCTCTTCGCGAAGACGTTCGATCAACGTCGTGACGTTGCGACCGTCCGCTTGCGAGCGAAGTTGCCGAAAGAGGACTTGTTCCTCCAGTTCGTGCAGGCTGCCAAGCGTCGGCACAAGCGTGTTCGCGACCTCATCGTAGCGCCTCACATCGATTGCGTTCGGCAAGGCGTCGGCGATTGCCTCCAGCCGATCACATAATTCCAGGAGCGCGTCATAGCCGTTCTCCAGCATGCGGCTTCGTTGCATCGTTTCCTTTCCAGCCATCAGCCGGACTCCAATCGATTGATCCTGACGCAACCGTTTAGTCAGCGAGCAGGCTCGCTTCTTTGACATATCGCAAGTTTCCGATTGATTACGAACCATGCGCTAGCGGTCGAGAAAGAGCACCACGGCAATCGCGATCGAGAACAGGACGGCCGAGACCGTGCCGGTGCGCTGCAACACGCCCATGCGGTGGAGGACGAGGGCGAAAACGATGATGATGGGGGTTGCGACCGAAAGGCCGATCTGTGCGTCTGTCATCGAAGAACTCCTGGTTGCCCTTGCCGATATCGGGTCTTAAGCGCGGCTTCCTTGCGCAATGTCAAAGACGCCGCTTCGGCGGCTGGCCTAAGTGCCGTTTATTTCCGATCAAGGGAGATGCGGCATGGATGCATGCGCAATATCTGACATCGAGGCGGACGAGGAAGCGCCCGCGGACGAGCTTCTGCTCTGGATTCTGGTCTGGAGCGAGCTCGCGGCCTTCGGCATTCTGCTCGTGGCCTTTCTCGTCACCGGCTTCCTGCAGGCCGACGCTTTTGCTGCCGGGCGAAACGAACTCAACCCCTTGCTCGCGGGCATCAATACGCTGGTGCTCTTGACGAGCGGCTGGCAGGCCGCGCTCGCCGCGCGCAAGGCCGCTCTGTCCGGGGAGCGCCGGCGTGCCCTCGTCATGGCCGCCCTGCTCGGCTTCGTCTTCGTCGCGGTCAAACTCACGGAATATAGCGGCGAACTCGCAAGCGGCGACATTGCCCGGTTTGGTGCCTTCTTCGAGCTCTATTTCCTGATCACTGGCTTCCACCTGCTGCATGTGGTGTTCGGCGGCCTGATCCTGCTTCTCGTCGCCTGGCGCCCGACGCCCGGCGATGTAGCCCTGATAACAACCCTCTGGCATGTCATCGATCTCATCTGGATCGTGATGTTCCCGATCATCTATTTGGTATGACGTCATGACGGACCGCACTCGAAACCAACTCGGTCGGACCTGGATCGTGCTCGTTGCCATCGTCCTTTCGGGCATGTCGGCGGTCGCCTTTCAAGGCCGCGCCTCTATCGTCGTTTTCGCCGTCCTCGTCCTGGCGTTCATCAAAGCCAGGCTGATCATCCTGGATTTCATGGGCCTGCGCTGCGGTCCGGCCGGCATGCGGCGCGGGCTTTTGGTCTGGCCGCTGATCCTTGCGCTGCTGGCGGCGGCGAAGCTTTTCGCCACCGGCATGCCATCCGTTTGAAACCGCTCTCCTTGTTTGCCGAAACGCAAAGAACGCGCGCGGGAAATCCATAGACATGGATCGTGCCCCGGACATTCGTCGGCACCGCTGCAGGCGGGCGCCAAACGGGGAGGGGATCAGATCAAGCCGGCCACGCTTTCGCGGCCATCTGAAATCGAAAGGACCACGTGATGGCAGAACGCCTCACCAAGACCGGGGCCCGAAACGTCTTCTACGGCGGGTCCTTCTTCTTCTTTGCAATATTCGTCGGGCTGACGGCCCATAGCCACTATTACATGAAGACGAGCTCGACGGACGAGACGACGCTGACGGACTCAGTCGGGCGCGGCAAGCACGTCTGGGAAAAGAACTCCTGTATCAACTGCCACACGCTTCTCGGCGAAGGCGCCTATTTCGCGCCCGAGCTCGGCAATGTTTGGAAGCGCTGGGGCGGCGACAAGGATCCGGAAGGCGCGCGCGAGACGCTTAAGGCGTGGATGGCGGCGCAACCCTCCGGCGTCGAAGGGCGCCGGCAGATGCCGCAATTCAATCTCACCGAACAGGAGCTCAACGATCTCGCCGACTTCCTGGAGTGGACGAGCCGCATCAAGACCCAGAACTGGCCGCCGAACGAAGCCGGCTAAGCGTTGCGATTGGAGTAAAGAACCATGAAATACCAGACCCAGAAGGTCGCGATGCTCTATTTTTATGGTGCACTCGGCCTGTTTATCGCCCAGGTGCTGTTCGGTGTTCTCGCCGGCACCATCTACGTCCTGCCTAACACGCTCTCCGAGCTCCTGCCGTTCAACATCGTGCGCATGGTGCACACCAATGCGCTAATCGTCTGGCTGCTGATGGGCTTCATGGGCGCTACCTACTATCTTCTGCCAGAGGAAGCGGAAACGGAGCTTTACAGCACCAAGATTGCTGTCGCCCAGTTCTGGCTCTTCCTGATCGCGGCGGCCGTCGCGGTGGTCGGATACCTGCTGCATATTCACGAGGGCCGCGAGTTTCTCGAGCAGCCCTTCGCGATCAAGGTCGGCATCGTCGTGGTGGCGCTGATGTTCCTCTACAACATCACGCTTACCGTTCTCAAAGGCCGCAAGACAACGGTGACCAACATCCTGATCTTCGGCCTGTGGGGCGTGGCGATCTTCTTCCTGTTCGCCTTCTACAACCCGATGAACCTGGCGCTCGACAAGATGTACTGGTGGTACGTCGTCCACCTGTGGGTCGAAGGTGTTTGGGAACTGATCATGGCATCGGTGCTCGCCTTCCTGATGATCAAGCTCAACGGCATCGACCGCGAGGTCGTCGAGAAGTGGCTCTATGTCATCGTCGGCCTGGCGCTCTTCTCCGGCATCCTCGGCACCGGGCACCACTACTACTGGATCGGCGCGCCGGGTTACTGGCAGTGGATCGGCTCGCTCTTCTCGACGCTTGAAGTCGCACCGTTCTTCACCATGGTGATCTTCACCTTCGTGATGACCTGGAAGGCCGGGCGCAAGCACCCGAACCGCGCAGCTCTTCTCTGGTCGATCGGCTGCTCTGTCATGGCCTTCTTCGGCGCCGGCGTCTGGGGCTTCCTGCACACGCTGTCCTCCGTGAACTACTACACCCATGGCACGCAGGTGACTGCGGCCCACGGCCATCTCGCCTTCTTCGGCGCCTATGTGATGCTGAACCTGGCGGTGATGGCTTATGCCATCCCGGAAATCCGCGGTCGCCAGCCCTACAACCAGTGGCTCTCGATCGTCAGCTTCTGGGCCATGTGCACCGCCATGTCGGTGATGACCTTCGCCCTCACCTTCGCAGGCGTCCTCCAGGTCCACCTGCAGCGCGTGCTTGGCGAAAGCTACATGGACGTACAGGACCAGTTGGCGCTGTTCTACTGGATCCGCCTCGGCTCCGGTGCGGTCGTCCTCGTCTCGGCGCTGATGTTCATCTGGGCCGTACTGGTTCCAGGCCGCGAGCGCAGCGCACGGCTTAGCCCTTCGATCCAGCCCGCCGAATGATCGCCTTAAAACCGGCCCCGCCGTCCGCGTCGGGGTCGGTCATTCCATCTGCTTCGACCGTTTGTCACGGAGACCAAAATGAACCTTGTTCTGCCGAACGCACCCCGCCCGACCGCCGACATTCCCCACTACAGTCCGCTCGGCAACGAATGCGCACTGTTCGAAACCGCCTGGGTCAGGCAGTTGCCGCTCTTGCTGAAAGGCCCGACCGGCTGCGGCAAGACGCGTTTTGTCAGCCACATGGCCGCGAGACTCGGCCTGCCGCTTTCGACCGTTTCCTGCCATGACGATCTTGCCGCCGCGGATCTCACGGGCCGCTATCTCCTGAAGGGCGGCGACACCGTCTGGGTCGACGGGCCGCTGACGCGCGCGGTGCGCGAGGGCGGCGTTTGCTACCTCGACGAAATCGTCGAGGCGCGCAAGGACGTCGCTGTCGTCCTGCATCCGCTGACCGACGATCGCCGCATGCTCCCGCTTGAGCGCACCGGCGAGATGCTCGAGGCGCCGCCCGGTTTCATGCTGGTCGTCTCCTACAATCCCGGCTACCAGAATCTTCTCAAGAGCCTGAAGCCCAGCACGCGGCAACGCTTCGTCGCGATCGAGTTCGACTTCCTGCCGAAGGCGCAGGAAATCGCCGTCGTCTCGGCGGAAAGCGGTCTTGCGGAAGCGCAAGTGGCCCGGCTCGTCGATCTCGCCGCGCGCCTGAGAGCGCTCAAGGGTCATGATCTCGAAGAGGGCGTTTCGACGCGCCTGCTCGTCTACTGCGCCTGCCTGATCGACGCCGGGACGCCGGCGAAGGAAGCTGTTCGCGCCGCCATGATCGAGCCCCTGACCGACGAGCCCGACGTCAGGGCAGCCCTCTTGGAAGTGGCCGATTCTCTGATAGCCTGAGGTCCTGGCGATGCTCGATTTCCTCGAACTGGAAGAAACGGTGGGCCGTGCCTGGCACCGCTTCATCGGCAACACGCGTACCTGGCGGCGCCACCCGGAGCACGTGGTACGCCTTGCCGATCTCCTGCCGGTCCTCGCAATCTCGTTCCGCGGGCACGGCGGCGAGAGCGCAGTGCAGATCGCCCCGGCGCGCGGGCGCACCTCGGCCCACAGGCTCAAATGGCGCCAGCGCGTTGGCCTCGGGGAAGAGAAGCTCACGCAGCCCGGGCGCGATCACGCATCGCTGATGCTGCCGGCGGAAATCGATCTTTTCCCGGACAAGAATCTCAATCGCGATCTCTATTTCTGGCTTGTCGCCTATATGGCAACGATGTCGCTGGAGCCGCTGGCGGAGGCCGATCTCCTCCGCCGCGACCTTGCCGCACTCGCCCGTGCGGAAGTGACGGTTACCGCCGTGTTGGACACATTCCCGGGCATGCGCGCGCGTTACCGTCGGCTCGCGGCAGCCGTCCTTGCAGAGCGGACCCGAGGCGCGCTGCCATCCGTGGAGAAGCATGTCGAAAACCGCATTCTCGGCATGTTGCGGAAGGCCGCTGGCGAGTCGGACAAGAATTTGCCGGTTATCTTCCCGCATCGGGCGCCGCCCGGTTATCTGCCGATGCTGCCTCTCCCGCTCTGGCCGGATGCGCTGGTGCGCGCCGAGACCGAAACGCGACGCGAGGACGATGAGCCGGCGCAGGGCGGGGCGGCGCCGTCCGCGGTCGAGACCGAGCGCCATGTCGCGACCCGCGAGAACCCCGAGAACCGCAAGGGCGACCGCAGCCCGTTCATTCTCAACCGCTTCGAGAAGATCCTTGCGATGGCGGAGATGGTCAACGTCGACCGGCCGGCCGACGACAGCGACGACCACGATGCGAAGGCTGCGGAAGAACTGGACGAGATGACGCTTGGCGAACGCAAGGGGCGCCCGTCCGCACGCTTCCGGTTCGATCTGGACCTGCCGCCCGAGTCGGTCGACGTCACACCGTTGACGGCCGAACATACTTATCCGGAGTGGAACTACCGTACCGGCACCTATCTCAAGGACCATTGCCGTGTATTGGCTTCCCCCGCTTCCGCACTCGGCGACCGCGCCGAGTTGACCTCGGAGACGCAAAGCCTCATTCGTCGCGTGCGGCGCCAGTTCGAGGTGCTGCGTCCGCGCCACGAGGTCCTGCGCGCGCAGATCGACGGCGCCGACCTCGATCTCGACGCCGTGGTTCGTGCACGCACCGATCTTGCGGCCGGCGGGCAGGGAAGCGACCGCATTCACCTGATGAGCCGGCCGCAGGCGCACGATCTCGCCGTCACCATCCTTGTCGATGTGTCCCTGTCGACCGATTCCTGGTCGGACAATCACCGCGTTCTCGATGTCGAGAAGGAGGCGCTGACGATCCTGGCCCACGGGCTGGCGGCTTGCGGCGACAACCATTCGATCCTGACCTTCACGTCGCGCCGGCGCGACTGGGTGCGGGTGGAGACCGTCAAGGCTTTCGACGAGCCGATGAGCGGTCTTGTCGAAGCGCGGATCGCCGCGCTCAAGCCCGGTTATTACACCCGCATCGGCGCAGCGATCCGGCATGCGTCGGCCGAGCTCCGCAAGCAGCCGAACCGCAAGAAGCTGCTTCTGGTGCTGACCGACGGCAAGCCGAACGACGTCGACCACTACGAGGGACGCTTCGCGCTGGAAGACAGCCGGCGTGCCGTGTCGGAGGCGCGCCGAAGCGGGATCAGTACCTTTGCCGTCACCGTTGACCGCGAGGCGCGATCCTATGTGCCGACGATGTTCGGCCAGAACGGCTATGCCATGGTCGGCAACATCGCCCGGCTACCGGCCGCACTTCCCGCCATCTATCGCGGGCTTGCTGGGTAAGGCGACAGAGGAGTGCGAAAAAGCCCGGCATTCGCGCCGGGCTTTTCGTTTGCCGTACTTGTTCCTCACGCAGCTTTGCTGTGTATCCTTTGCGACTGTTCGAGATAGGCGTCGAAGGCGGCGGCGACGGCGCGGATGACGAAGCGGTGATCCTGCCGTACCTGAATGACGCCGCCGGCGATGTCCAGCACGCCGTCATCGGCGAGCGCTGCGAGCTTGGCGTTCCGGTCGATAAGCGGACGAGCGTCGAAACCGTGGGCCGCGGCGATCGCGGCAATGTCGGCACTGAAGTCGCACATCAGCCTTTCGATGATCTCGGCCCGCATGCGGTCTTCGCCGGTAAGGCGATATCCCTTTGCCGTCGCCAGACGACCGGACGCGATGTGGCGGGCGTAGAGGCCGGGCGCCACTTCGTTCTGCGCATAGCCTTCCTGTGAACGGCCGATGGCGGACGCACCGAAACCGATGAGCGTCTCGCAATTGTCGGTCGTGTAGCCCTGAAAATTGCGCCGCAGCTTTCCGGCCTCTTGAGCCTTTACGAGGTCGTCGTGCGGCAGGGCGAAGTGGTCGAGGCCGATCTGCCGGTAGCCGGCGGCAGCGAGCGTCTCGCTTATCGCCATCGCCTGGGCACTGCGGGCGGCGCCGTCCGGCAGCGCGTTCTCGTCGATCATGCGCTGGTGCTTCTTGAACGAGGGGATGTGTGCGTAGCCGAAAACGGCAAAGCGCTCCGGCCGCATCGCCAAAGCCGCCTTCGCGGTCGCGACGCAGGACTCGACAGTTTGATGCGGCAGGCCGTAGATCAGGTCGAAATTGATGTTCCCGACGCCGGAGCGGCGCAGATGATGAACCGCGTCTGCCGTCTGCGCCTCGCTCTGGATGCGGTTGATGGCTTTCTGGACGACCGGGTCGAAGCTTTGCACGCCGAGACTGGCGCGGGTGACGCCGCCGGCGCCAAGCGCCTCCGCCATCCCCACCGTCAGCCGGCGCGGATCAATCTCGACTGCGATGCCGGTTGAGCCGGCGAAGGAGAATTGCTCGCGCAACAAATTCATCAGCGCGAGGAATTCCTCCGGCTCGATGATCGTCGGCGTGCCGCCACCGAAATGCACTTCGCCGATTGGAAGAGGCTGCCGCGTGCGGCCCGCCACCATCCGGATCTCGTCCTTCAAGACCGCGAGATAGTCGAGGATCGGCTCGTCCTGCCGGGTGATCGTCGTGTGACAGCCGCAATACCAGCACATCGAACGGCAGAAGGGGATGTGCAGATAGAGCGAGACGTCTTGCTCGCGCGGTATCGCCGCCAACCATTCGGAATAAGTCTCGTGGTCGATCGTGTCCGCAAAACGCGGCGCGGTCGGATAGCTTGTGTAACGCGGCAGGCGCATTTCGCCGTATTTCTGAAGGATCGAGGCGTGCATGGCGGCTCCTGTGGTCATGCCAGAATTCATGAGCCGACAGTAGGGCGCGATGCCGGGCGGTTCTTTGCGAAAAGCCAAGTAACGGGCATGTCGGTTAATCCGGAATTTGTTTGCGCTTCGACAAAATGTCGCGTTGCCGCGCCGACTAGTTTTCTCAAATCCGGGGCGATCACGCTGCCTTGCCGCGGAGAACAGAACAATGTCGGCGGCGGCGAACGGATCCCTCATGACAACTGCAGAAACGGAATCAAAGCCCTTCATCGACGTCCGGACCATTCCACCGGTGGAGCGCCACCCGAAAATTTTCGGCATGCTGAATGCTCTCGCCGCGCGCGGCTCTCTCATCCTCATCAATGACCACGACCCGCGACCGCTCCACTATCAGCTGGAAGCGAGATATCCGGGCGAATTCTTCTGGGAATATCTGGAACAGGGACCTGACGTATGGCGCGTCGAAATCGGGCGCCATGAGGCCTCCGGCTGCGACTGCTGCTGTGGTGGTCATTGAGCGGCGGCCGCTTTCCGCTCCTTATCAGAACCGATCACGTGCCCCCGCTACTGCATGTTTCCTTAAATCGTAGCCGATTTAAGGAGAAAAACATGCAGCAATTCAAAGTGCTACAGCGTCCTTTGCGCGTCTGATAAGACGCGCGGCGCTGTAGGTTCACGTGACCCGGTCAACCAGGTGAATCGAGATGTTCGGGGCCACGCTTTCCCGCTGGACCATGTCCTATTTTGCGGTCGCACTCGCCTTTCTCTTGATTGGCGAGGCGATGATGGTCCTCGGCTACGGATATCCGGCGGCTGCGATTGAGGCGCCAGAGACGTTGGCGCTGGTGCATACGATCGCGCTCGGCTGGCTGAGCCTGCTGATGGCGGGTGCGCTTCTGCAATTCGTACCGGTCCTCGTCGGCCGCCCGCTTTGCTGCGCCCATCTCGCCTTTCCCGCGCTCGTGCTTCTTGTAGCCGGCATCGGCGGCCTCGTCCTCGGTTTCGTGGGTCTTTCCGGCAGTATCGATCTGCCGTCTGTCGTGCTGCCGGTGGCGGCAGTTCTGACGATAGCCGGCTTTGCCTGCGTCGGGACCCCGTTCGCGGTGACGCTGTGGCGCGCGCGTCCGCTACCGCTCACTGCGCGGTTCGTCGTCGTCGGTCTCGGCGCACTGGTGGTAACGGTGCTGCTCGGCGGAACCTATGCCTTTGTTCTCGGTGGAGCGAGCACGGCCAATGCCGCGATCGCTCTCACATTGGAAGGGGTCTCGCTGCATGCCATACTCGGCCTTGGCGGTTGGCTGACGTTTACAACGATGGGTGTCAGCTATCGGCTCTTGACCATGTTCATGCTTTCGCCCGATGCCGAGCGTCGCAGCACCAGGGTCGTCTGGCTATCCGGCAGCGGCGCGCTGGGGCTGGTAGCCGGCGTCGTTCCGCTTATTCTGGCGGGCTCGTTCGGCCGTGTCGCCCTGTTGCTGTTTGCCACCTTTCTTGGCGTGCTCGCCGTCGTAGTCTATGCACGCGACATCCTCCGGATCTACCGGGAGCGACGGAGGCGGGAAATCGAGCTCAACTCCCGCGCCGGCATCGGCGCCTTTTGCGCACTTGCCGCCGCGACCGTTCTTTTCGTGGGACTGCTCGTGACCGGCCGCATGGAACATGGCATCGGTTCGCTCGTTTATCTCGTAGCTTTCGGATGGCTGACGGGCATGGGTCTTGCGCAGCTTTACAAGATCATTCCCTTCATGACCTGGCTCGAATGCTATGGCCCGGCGCTCGGCCGCACTCCGACGCCGCGCGTCCAGGATCTGGTCGTCGAGAGGCGGGCGCTCGGCTGGTTTCGCGCGTTCTACGCATCGGTGCTTATCGCAACCCTCAGCCTCTCGGTCGGTGCGGAGCCGCTTTTCCGGCTTGCCAGCTTTTGCCAATTGGTCGCAATCTTGATGCTCGTTCTTGAGTTCACCCGTGCGCGCCGGCTTTCGAACGTACCCGCCGCTCTCCGTTTGCCGACAGGTGCAGTGCGCCCGCACCTTTTCCTGCCATCCTTTCAGTTGTGGAGACAACCATGACCATTAAACCCCATGAACTTGACGTCCGGCCGATACTACGCGGCGGCGGAGATCCTTTTCAGGTGATCATGAACGCTGTCGACAACCTCGCTCCCGGACAGGCTCTGAAGCTCATAGCCTCGTTCCGGCCGGTGCCGCTTTTCAGCGTCATGGCGGGACGCGGGTTTTCCCACCAGGAGGAGGCTCTCGGCAACGGCGACTGGGCGGTGCTGTTTACCCCAGAAGGACAGGTCGACGACATCCGCATGTCGGCCGGGGACATGGATCTGGACGGATGGCCGGATCCGATACGCCAGCTCAACCTGACCGACCTCGATCCGCCGGAGCCGATGGTGCGCATCCTCGCCGCGCTCGAGAAGATGGAAGTCGGCGAAGTGCTTTTCGCCCTGCTCTCGCGTGAGCCGCTGTTTCTCTATCCGGAACTTGCGAAGCGCGGTCATCGCTGGGCAGGAAACTTCGACGTGACCGGCGAGGTCTATCGCATTCTCATTCGCGCAGGAAAGCCAGCTCATCATGTCGGCGCCTGATACGGAGGATTTGGTCGAGCGGGTCCGCGGCGCACTGCGGATCGTCATCGATCCGGAACTGGGATCGAACGTCGTCGACCTCGGTCTGATCTATGACATCGACGTGCTGGAGGGCGGCGTCGTGCGCGTCACCATGACGACAACCGTCAAGGGCTGCCCGGCGGCGGCCTTCCTCAAAGAGGCGGTGCAGCACTGCGTCTGGTACGTCCCCGGCGTCGAATATGCCGAGGTGCGACTGACCTACGAGCCGCCTTGGACGCCGGACAGGATGGCCACGGCTACTGCATGATTCCTTAAATCGGGATCGATTCAAGGACAAAACATGCAGTAATTCAAAGTGCTACAGCAATCTTTGCGCGCCCGATCGGACGCGCGGCGCTCTAGAGAGCCAAACGGGGCGATGAGAGGTGGCGCCAGCGCTTCATCGAAGGGGCGATCCCGCTCAGAGAATGAAGTAACCCTTCTGCATGGCAATGGCATCATCGAGGTGAATGGCAAAATCGGCCTTCCTGTCGCCGTTGACGTCGCCATAGATATAGGTATCGGAGGCCGCGCGGTCGTAGCGCAGCTGGCCCTTGCCGCCGGAAAACGCGGCTGTTCCAACGAAGACAAATGCCTGGTTGCCTGTGGTCGTCGTATTGGCGTCGATCGCTGAAAGGTCAATCCTGTCCAGTTGCGAGGCGACAAAATCGTAGATCGTGTCACGGCCGGTGGTGGCGACGGTCGTTTCCGCAAGCGACTTGAAGAGAAACCTGTCGGCTCCGGTCCCCCCGCTCAGTCTGTCCGCTCCGGTCCCGCCAAACAGGCTGTCATTGCCGACGCCGCCGTCGAGCAAGTCGTTGCCGCGGTCGCCGCTCAGCGCGTCGTTGCCGGCATTGCCGCGCAGCGTGTTGGCGGCCTGGTTGCCGATGATCGAATCGTTGGCCGATCCGCCCAGAACGTTTTCGATCAGCGAGCGCGTATCGCCATGGTAAAGCAGGGCATTGAAGATATTGCCGCGCGCGAAACCGTCGTTCGGGCCGCCGCCGAGATAGGCGAGCTGGTCGGCGCTGAAGGTCGAGGCTTGGCCTGGGCGCAAGTCGATCTTGAGCCCGGTTTTGTAGGCCGAGAGGTCGTAGGTGTCATTGCCGCCGCCATCCCAGACGGTTGCGAAAATCCGGTTGGCGCCCGGGGCGATGGCGGTCGCGCCGTTGACCAGCGTGGCGCCGCTGCCCGGTGTCCATTTGTAGACGGTATTGCCGCTGTTGGTCGTGAAGTCGGCGCCGTACATCTCCTGCAGCGCGGCGATGTCGGCCATCATGAAGGTCTGCGGAGCGCCGTAGCGCTCGTACCAGTAGGCGTTGCCGGAGCCGATGAAGCCGCTGTAGGTCATGACCGAAAATTCGATCGAATTGTATTGCGCGGGCAGCGCCCCGAAGTCGTCGGCCTCATGTCCGTGCGACAGGCCGAGTGCATGACCAAGCTCATGCAGCAGCGTATGCCAGGCGTAGTTCCCGGCGACGGGCGTGCGATAGTCGTTGACGGTGCCGGCATAGGCGGTGCCGAACCAGATGTCGCCGGCCTCGGCATAGGTACCCGGGTAATAGGCGTAGGCCGTCTTCGGCAGGCTCGATTGCGCAAATCGAACCGATGCGGTGTTGGCGCTGCCGAGCGCGAAGCTGGCGTTGGTGAAGCCCTCGATCGAAAAGCCGTCATTGGCGGCCGAACCGAAGGATTGCTCCATCGCGAAGAGTGCGGCGTTTTGCTGCGCGGCCGACACGGCGGCAAAGCCGCTGTTCTTTTCTCCGCTGTAGCTGTAGCTGCCGGCGGCTGTGGGAAAGGCATAGGTGATCGTGCTGCCCCAGGCCAAATTCGAGAGCACCCCATCAATCAGGCCGTTCCCGGTTGGCTTCATAATTTTGATGGATTTGCCCGTTCCGCTCATGCAAATTCCCGATCTTGACGTGATGGCGCCCGCTTCATGTTTCCTTAAATCGTCGCCGATTTAAGGAAACAGGCAGCAATTCAAAGTGCTACAGCGTCCTTTGCGCGTCTGATAAGCCGCGCGGCGCTGTAGAGCCCGGAAGCTCGCGTCCGGGACAATAGCCGCCGCGAGATACGATTCTCATAAGCGGATCGTTAAAATTGGAGACATTTTTGTGGCCATGCGCGGATTATTGAAATCGGTCGGATTCGCCATCCTCGTGATGGGCTTGTCGACTACTGTTCCAGGCGCAACGAAAATCGGCGGGGTAGAGATGCAGGAACCTCCGGATCCTGAGGTGGCCGTCAGGTCGGAGTTCGAACGGGTGAAGGCGAAGAACACGGTCGAGGCCTATGAACGATTCATTCGCCGCCATCCGGACCACGCCCTGGCTGAGGAAGCGCGCAAGGCGATCTTGCGACTGAAGCAATAGATAAGGCCGGCGGGGCGCCTGCCGTCGGCAAGAGTTACAAAGTTCGACACGAGCGGATCTCAGGCCGCGCCGCGCGGAGAGCGGCGGTTGCGCACCAGCATCGGCCCGTATTCCAGGCAGAACAGCGTGAATGCGCCTATCCACAAGGCGCCCGAGGCGGCGGCGAGCACGTGGTAATGGGTCGGCACGATTTCCGCGAAAGGCCGCACCAGCGCCGCTCCGATGATCGCGACGTAGGACGCGCTGGTGATGGGCGACGCGGTCAACGGCCGGCCAGTGTGTCCCCGGCTCGCGCGGGTCATCACAGCCAGCATCATGCACGCCATGACGCCGACGGTCAGGATGTGCATCACCGGATAGTGCCCGAGTGCCCCGAGCGCGCCTGCGGCAATTCCGGCGAATCCCAGCGGCACGAAGGCGTAGGCGACGTGCAACACGATTAGCAGCCGCTCGCGATAGGTCGTCCAGCCGCGCCAGCGAAGCAGGCGGGCGATATGAAGGAAGGATGCGGACGTCGCGATTGCGGCGGTGACCACATGTTCCGGCGCCAGCACCCAGGAAGCGAGCGCGGCAATGCCCGTCAGGATGGCGACCGTGTCGAAGCGATTATAAGGGGTCGGAAGATCGCTGCGTCCGAACTTGTTCAGCCAGTTGCGCGTAAAGCTCGGCAGAATCCGTCCTCCGACGATCATGATCAGCATGACATAGGCCCCGATAGCCAGCCTTGCCGCCGTGTTGACATTGGCATCCGCGAGCGCCGCGAGGTGGAAATGCACGTTGGCACAGGACAGGAGCACCAGTCCGCCGACGACCTTCAGGTCCTTCCATTTCCGACCCGCGATCACTTCACGGGCGCAGATCGCCAGTAGCGTTGGAAGAAACAGTGCTTCGATCACGGCTGCTAGCGTCAGGCCGAGGAAATCCGTCGAGAGCAGCGCCAACCGGCCCGCGACCCAGAGACCGAAGAGCCCGGCGAGCGGCAGGCCCGACACGGGAAGCCTTCCGGTCCAGTTCGGCACCGCGGTCAGAAGAAAGCCCGCAAGTACGGCGGATGAGAAGCCGAACAACATTTCATGGGCATGCCAGTGCGCGGCACCATAGCTCCCGGCGACATCGATGCCCGTGCTCAGCGCTGCGATCCATGCGGCCATCGCGGCGATAGCCCAGAGACCCGCCCCGAGAAAGAACGGCCTGAAGCCATAGGAGAAGAGAACGGGCCCGGTGGTGGCAAGCCCGCGCGGTATGCCGCCTCGAGGCGGCGATTTGCTGCGCATATGAAACATGTCCGATCCTGTCTGCGGGATCCCGACCGATATCGAGATGGCACCGAGTACCATGGGGGGAGGGCCATTCTTTGCGAAAACGCAAGTATTGGCGAGCTTTGCTGAAACGCAAGTATTGGTGAAGGTGCGACAAAGTGCGCACGTGATTTTTCCAAAATACGCAAGGCGGTGGGAAACGTTTGTTCCAAGACAAAGATGCCGGCGAGATCTGGTTCTACTTGGAATAGGAACGCTGAAAAAGCAGCGGTCAAAGCAAACGGTGAGCCGGCCGTGGGGGCAATGGCAACCGTAACACGTTGAATATCGGCTTGATCTTTCGACAGCCAATCCCGGCGTCGTGACCATGCCCAAGGAGAGCGATGATGAGTGAACAGCTTCAGATGACTCGCAGGACGGTTCTCGCCGGCGCGGCTTTCGCAGGCGCCTTGACGCCACTCTTGCAGACCGCGACGGCGCAGGCGGCGCCCGCAGCCGCGGCGTCCACTCCGCCGGTCGATATCTCGACCTTGCCGCGCGTGAAGGTGGACCTCGTTACCCCGCCGTTCGTCCACGCGCATGACCAGGTGGCCAAAACCGGTCCCCGCATCGTCGAATTCACGATGACCATTCAAGAAAAGAAGCTCGTGATCGATGGCGACGGAACGGAAATCAACGCGATGACCTTCAATGGCTCGGTGCCGGGCCCGCTGATGGTCGTGCACGAGGGCGATTATGTCGAACTCACGTTGATCAACCCGGACACCAACACGCTGTTGCACAATATCGACTTTCACGCCGCGACCGGTGCGCTCGGCGGCGGCGGCCTGACGAAAGTCAATCCCGGCGAGGAGGCGGTTCTGCGCTTCAAGGCAACCAAGCCGGGCGTGTTCGTCTACCATTGCGCGCCGGAAGGCATGGTGCCCTGGCACGTCACCTCGGGCATGAACGGCGCAATCATGGTGCTGCCGCGCGAAGGCCTCAAGGACGAAAAGGGCCAGCCGCTCACCTACGACCGCGTCTACTACGTCGGCGAGCAGGACTTCTACGTGCCGCGCGACGAGGCCGGCAACTACAAGAAATACGAAACCCCCGGCGATGCCTACGAGGATACGGTCAAGGCCATGCGCACGCTGACCCCGACGCACGTCGTCTTCAACGGTGCGGTCGGGGCGCTTACCGGCGACAACGCGCTGACCGCCGCCGTTGGCGAAAAGGTGCTGATCATCCATTCGCAGGCGAACCGCGATACGCGGCCGCACCTGATCGGCGGACATGGTGACTACGTCTGGGCGACCGGCAAGTTCCGCAACCCGCCGGAGCTCGATCTGGAGACATGGCTCATCCCCGGTGGCACGGCGGGCGCCGCCTTTTACACATTCCGGCAGCCCGGCATCTATGCCTATGTCAACCACAATCTGATCGAAGCGTTCGAACTCGGCGCGGCCGGCCATTTCAAGGTGACCGGCGAATGGGACGACGATCTGATGACGTCGGTGGTCAAGCCGGCATCGATGTAAGCTGATACTTACGAAGCGCCGCCGCGGGGCGTCAAATCTCCCCGCGTCGGCCGCGACAATGTCCCATCCGGAAACAAGCCATGAGCAAGAAGAACCGGAAAACTTCGCCGTCAATCCTCTCGCTGACCGTGCCGGCGGCCCTGCTCGTCGCGCTCGGTGTCACATTGTCGGCCAAACTCGGCCTGTTCGATCCGGTGGGGCCGGTCTCCGGCGTTGTAATCAAAGGGCCGGAGACCGTCGTCATAGAACCAAGACAGATGCGTTATCGCGCCGAAGGGCACTTCCTGAAGCGGGGCTTGGCCGTCGATGCGCCTCTGGTCGATGCCGCGCTCAGGGCGCCGTTCGCAATCACCAAGTTCCAGGTGAGCCGCGGTGACTATCGCCGTTGCGTCGAGGACGGCGCCTGCGAGGCGCCGGAAGCCGGAGACAGCGGTGACGATGTCCCGGTCACAGGCGTCAACTACAGCGATGCAGAGAACTACGCGAAGTGGCTTACGGCGCAGACAGGGGAGGTCTGGCGACTTCCGACCGACGAGCAATGGGCCTTCGCCGCCGGCAGCAAATTTCCCGACGATGCGTTGGGGATCGATGCCGAAAGCGATAACCCGGCGCTCCGCTGGCTCGCCGACTACGAGCGTGAGGCAAGCCGTGAGAAGTCGCCCGATCCGCGGCCCCAGCCGCGCGGCACGTTCGGCGAGAACGAATTCGGCGTGGCGGATGTCGGCGGCAATGTCTGGGAATGGACCAGGACCTGCCATCGCCGGGTGACGATTGGCGATCGCGGCGATGTGCTGAAAGAACAGCCGGCCTGCGGCATCTATGTCGTCGACGGCAAGCACCGCGCATCCATAAGTTTCTTTGTGCGCGAGCCGAAAAGCGGCGGCTGTGCCGTTGGCGTTCCGCCGGACAATCTCGGCTTCCGCCTCGTGCGCGACGATCGCTGGTACGCCCGTTTGCTCTATGCCTTCGAACGACGTCGCGAGGGTGCGGTATGACAGCGCACATGCCGTCCGGGCCGGCCCTTGGGGCCTGCGCGGATGACAAGGGCGCCGGTCGGTCCTTTTTTGCTCCTGTGCTCTATGGTATAGCAGCCGCCATATCGGAACGGCAGAAGACAAGGAACGACGTGGCCGCGCTCGACCGAACCCTCGTAAAATCACTCCCATTGTTTCAGAAGATGAGCGACCAGGAGCTCGATCAGCTGCTGGCGCATGCGACCGTCCGGCGCGTCCCGCAAAACGAGGCGGTGTTCGAGCAGGGCGCGACGGCTGATTTCTTCTACCTCTTGCTGCATGGACGCCTGAAGGTGACCCAGGTCACACGGGACGGCCAGCAGATCATCGTTCGCGTCGTCAATCCCGGCGATCTCTTCGGCTTTGCCCGCGCCCTTCAGCGCAACGACTATCCGGGAACCGCGACGTCGGCGACCGAAAGTCTGGTGCTCGCCTGGCCGACGGAGCTCTGGAACGTCTTCGTCGAGATGAACCCGCATCTCGCCGTCAACGCCATGCATACAATCGGCCAACGGCTGGACGAAGCTCATACCCGAATCCGGGAAATGTCGACCGAGGAAGTCGAGCGGCGCGTCGCGCACGCGGTGTTGCGGCTTGCCGACAAGGCCGGCCGCCGGGAGGAGAGCGGGGTGCGTATCGATTTTCCGATCTCGCGGCAGGATATCGCCGAAATGACCGGCACGACGCTGCACACCGTCTCGCGAATCCTGAGCGCCTGGGAAGGACGGGGTCTTGTCCAGGGCGGCAGGCAGAAGCTCGTGCTCTGCGACATCGCCGGACTGAAGCGCCTGGCCGAGCAGGTTGAAGAACGATAAGCCTTGCGCAATCGGGTCCGGATACGTTCGATCCGGCTTAGCCGTAAGATTGCCAGTCTTCCTTCAGCTCGAGGGCTTACTTGCGCGGATCGCGTAGCGGTGCTGGCTCTTGCGTGCCAGCGCCCTGAAAAAATTCCAGTTTCTCGCCTGCGTCCGATGGATCTCGCTGAGGTCGGTATCGATCTCGACGTCGACGAATCCGACCTTGCGCAGGAGGTTGGCCACCTCTTCGGCTCGCGCGCCCTGCGAGAAGTGGACACGCGAGAGGATGCTCCTGTGGGTCTCCATCATTGCGCGCGAACCGGATGGCGAGTCCGCTTTGAGAAGCCCGGCGCGCTGCCCCCAGGCACTGAGCTTTGAGAACAGCCGCTCCAGCGCATTCGTGTTGACGAAGTCACCGTCGACGACGAGCAACCTGCCGCCCGGCTTCAGCACGCGCAACCACTCTGCGAACGCTACGGCCGGATCGACCAGCGTCCAAACCAGATGCCGGGTGACCACCGCGTCGTAGTGCTCGTCCGGTTCCATTGTGTTTTCGGCGTCGCCCATGCGGAACGAAATCTTGCGCCGGCGCTCGCGTGCCTTGTTGCGTGCTCGCTCGAGCATGGGCTCGGCCCAGTCGAGGCCGGTCACCCGGAAGCCGAGATCGTCGAGCAGATGCGAGACGACGCCGGTGCCGCTCGCGAGATCCAGCGCCATGCGGTCTCCGCCTTCGCCGAGATGGCGCCGGATCAGCTGGTGCCAGGCCGCGCGCTCCTCCTCGGAGAAAATTTCATGCCCGGGAGAAAGGTCGAAGGTTGCCGCGCGCTCGGACCAATAGGCCTTGATTTCGTCGCGAAGATTAAAGTTCCGCCGCTCTGCCGCGTCGCTCATATCGATCTCATCCCATCCGCTTTGGAAGCGTTCTAAAAGATAAATGTTGACGGATAAAGTCATGAAATATTAGATCGCCCCAATTTTCTAGCGGAGCGAAGAACAATGAGGCTTTTCAACAGGGTGGCCACCGCCGCCATGGTTTCGTGCGTCCTTTTTACGACCCCGGCATTGGCTGAAACGGTCAAGATCAAAGACGTCACGGGCCGTGATGTCGAGGTCGAAGTGCCGGTCGAGCACGTGATTCTCGGCGAAGGGCGCCAGATCTATTTCCTCGCCGCGCTCGACCGGGAAGAGCCTTTCAAACGCGTCGTCGGCTGGCGCGACGACCTGGCCAAGGCCGACCCCGAAAGCTATGCCGCCTATCTCGCCAAATATCCCGACATTGCCAAGCTGCCGGCTTTCGGCGGCATGAAGGACGGAACCTTCGACATCGAGCAGGCCGTGGCATTGAAGCCGGACGTCATCCTGATGAATGTCGACGCCAAGACGGCGACAGAGGAAGCCGGGTATATCGAAAAGCTCGGCAAGGTCGGCATTCCGCTCGTCTACGTCGATTTCCGCGAGAAGCCGATGGAAAACACCGAACCGAGCATGCGCATCATGGGCAAGCTCATCGGCAGGGAGGAGAAGGCCGAGGAATTCATCAAGTTCCGCGCCGACAATATCGCCAAAGTGACCGACGTGCTCGCCAAGGCCGACGCGAAAAGGCCGCTCGTCTTCGTCGAACGCGCCGGCGGTTATTCCGACGATTGCTGCATGTCCTTCGGCAATGAGAATTTCGGCAAGATGGTCGAACTCGCCGGCGGCGTGAACATGGCGAAGGACATCATTCCGGGGACGTTCGGCACGGTCAATCCAGAGCAGATCATCGCCGCGAACCCGGATCAGATCGTCATAACCGGTGGCAACTGGCAGGGTTACGTGCCGGGCGGCGCCTGGGTCGGTGTCGGCTACGGTGCCGACGAGACGGAAGCGCGCCGAAAGCTTGAGAACCTGACCAAGCGTCCGGCCTTCACCGGCGTCAAAGCCGTCAAGGACGGCAACGTCCATGCCATCTGGCACCAGTTCTACAACAATCCCTATCAGTTCGTCGCCGTCCAGCAGATCGCCAAGTGGTTGCATCCGGACCTCTTCAAGGATCTCGATCCCGAGGCGACGTTCAAGGAACTGCATGAGCGTTTCCTGCCGCTTCCCTACAAGGGCGGCTACTTCGTCTCGCTGAACGTCGGCCAATAAAGGATCGGGCGCCGGAGGCAACGGCTCCGGCGTTCCCGTCACGAGGTTTGCATATGTCGCTCTTCAAGAAACTTCTCCCGGCACTGGTTGCCTTTGCAGTCAGTGCTGCGCCGGCCATGGCCGCGGAAATCACCGACGTCACCGGCCGCCGGGTCGAGCTCGAACTCCCGGCCAAGCGGGTGCTGCTTGGCGAGGCGCGGCAGATACATGTGGCGGCGGCACTGAAGGGCGAGCACGTCTTCGATACGATCGTCGGCTGGCGCGATGACCTGATCAAAAAGGATCCGGATTCCTACGCAGCCTATCTCGAGCGCTTTCCGGCGATCGCGGACCTGCCGCTATTCGGCTACATCCCGAGCGGCGATTTCAGCCTCGAAGCGGCGATCGCGCTGAAGCCGGATGTGCTGACGCTCAATCTCGAGGCGCAGCAGGCGGTCGAGGAATCCGGCTTCATCGAAAAGGCGGCCGCCGCCGGCATCGCCGTCGTTTTTCTCGACTTCCGCGTCGACCCGGCGAAGAACAGCGTGAAATCCGTCGAAATTCTCGGCGCGCTTTTTGGCGCAGAGGCGCGGGCCAAGGAGTTCATCGCGTGGCGTCAGGCGCAGATCGCGGTGGTGACCGATCGCCTGGCGGCCGCCGGCGCGATCGCGCGTCCGAAGGTCTTCATCGAACGCTCGCCCGGCATCACCGGTGGAACCGCCTGCTGCAGGACCTTTGGGCCTGCCAATTTCGGTGAGATGGTGGAAAAGGCGGGCGGCCATAATATCGGCTCGGATGTGACCACAACAACCTTCGTTGATCTCAATCCCGAACAACTCGTCGTCGCCGATCCGGACCATGTGATTGTCACCGGCAGCAACTGGGCGGCCGAGTCCGACATCAACCAGTTCGTCAATGTCGGGCGCGGCGCCGATCCGGCCGCGGCCCGGGAACGGCTGGCGGCCCTGATGCAGCGCCCGGGCTTCACCACGCTCAAGGCGGTGAAAGAGGGCAGGGTGCATGCCGTCTGGCACCAGTTCTACGGTGCGCCCTACGAGTTCGTGCCGATCCAGCAATTTGCCAAGTGGTTCCACCCCAAGCTTTTTGCCGACATCGATCCGGAGCGGACGTTCCGCGAGTTCCACGAGAAATTCCTGCCGGTCGCCTATCGGCCGGGTTATTTCGTCTCGCTTCCGCAAGGGGGTGAATGATGGTTGCGGCGGTAGGGGAATTTTCGGGTGTCGAGGGGCGCGGGCGTTACCGCGCGCTTGTCCTTCGTCGGTTGCTCTTGATCTCCTGTCTCGTCACGGCGCTCTTCGTGTCGGTCGCGGTCGACATGGCGCTCGGGCCGGCGAACTATCCGCTCGCCGACGTGCTCGCGGCCCTATTCCGGCCGGAGACGGTCGGCGACCAGCTTCGCGTGGTGATCTGGGACATCCGCATGCCGATCGCGCTGATGGCGATCACCGTCGGTGCGTCGCTCTCAGTGGCGGGTGCGCAGATGCAGACGATCCTCGCCAATCCGCTGGCAAGTCCGTTCACGCTCGGCATTTCCGCCGCCGCCGGCTTCGGCGCAGCGCTCGGTCTCGTTGCCGGTGTCGCGGTCTTTCCCGTCGCCGTTCAATACATGGTGCCGATCAATGCCTTCCTGATGGCGATGGTGGCGGCACTCTTCATCCATTTCGCCTCGACCATGCGCGGGGTGACCGTCGAGACGATCGTGCTCATCGGCATCGCCCTCGTCTTCACCTTCAACGCGGCTCTGTCGCTGCTTGAATATCTGGCCTCCGAGCAGGCGCTCGCCGCCGTCGTATTCTGGACCATGGGGAGCCTCACCAAGGCGACCTGGCCGAAGGTGTGGATCACAGGCGCGGTGCTCCTCGTCGCCGTGCCGCTCTTTGCGCGCCACGCCTGGGCGCTGACAGCGCTGAGACTTGGCGACGACAAGGCGGCGAGCTTCGGCATCAATGTGCGCCGCTTGCGGCTCGAAACCATGCTGACGGTCAGCCTGCTTGCGGCAATCCCCGTCTCCTTCGTCGGCACCATCGGTTTTGTCGGTCTCGTGGGGCCGCATATCGCCCGTATGCTCGTCGGCGAGGATCAGCGCTTCTTCCTGCCGGCTTCCGTTCTTTGCGGTGCGCTTCTGCTCTCGGTGACGTCCGTCGTCAGCAAGATGCTCATCCCCGGCGCGGTGCTGCCGATCGGCATCATCACGGCGCTCGTCGGTGTTCCCTTCTTCTTCGTGCTGATTTTCACCAACAGGAGACGGTCATGGTAGCCCTGACGCTGGAAAAGGTTGGAGCGACATACGGCCGGCGCGTGGTGCTCTCCGACGTGAACACGGGCACGTTGCGGGGTGGTGGCCTGACCGCCGTGATCGGCCCGAATGCCGCCGGTAAATCGACGCTCTTCAAGCGCATCGCCGGGCTTGCTGCCGGCCCCGGCCTCGTCCACCTCTCCGATACGGCGAGGGGGCCAGAGGCGATCTGTTATATGCCGCAGGATACCGGGGCCAATGCAGTGTTGACCGTCTACGAGTCGGTGCTGCTTTCGGCCAAGCAGGGATCTTCCGGCTGGAAGGTCAAGGACGGCGAGCTCGCGGAAATCGATCGGGTGCTTGCGGCGCTCAGGATCGATGACTTGGCCTTCCGCGGTCTTGGCGAACTTTCCGGTGGGCAGCGCCAGCTCGTCTCGATCGCGCAGGCGCTGGTGCGCAAGCCGGAAGTCCTGCTGATGGACGAGCCGACGTCGGCGCTCGATCTCTTCCGCCAAATCGAGGTGCTCGGCTTCATGAAACGGTTGTCGGCGCAATCCGGGATGGCGGTGCTGATCGCATTGCACGACCTCAACCACGCGCTGCGCTATTGCGAAGACACGATTGTGATCAGCAACGGATCGGTGGTCGCCAGCGGCCCGACGCCCGACGTGATCACGACGGAGATGCTGAAAACTGTCTATCGCGTCGAAGCCCGCGTCGAGGCCTGCTCGATGGGCCGCCCGGTCGTCATCGTCGACGACTCCATCCAGGCCGCCTGACTGCCGGTCAGCCGCAGCAGCCGTCAGCGCTGCTTTTCGGCGCCTTCGACGCGTGCGGCTGGCAAGAGGTAGAGCCAGCGCTTCGCGGCTCTTGAAACGGTAAAATTCTGTAACCTCCTGAAACATCGCGGTTGCGGACGGGCGTCGTTACACATCTTCCCACTGCTCTCCTAGCCTCAGTAGCGGGGTGGAGGCGGCTGCCGCACCCCCACCACTGGTGGGGTTTTTCGTCCTCCGGGCGTTCGTCGCCACCACTGTCGTTGGAAGCTCTCCAGCGGAGTTACGACCATGGCGAGCTTCACAGTAAATCTATCTGCGAACTCAATGATTTCTTGCCGCCGTGAAGCAGCTGATCTATATAACGTATATCTAACATGCCCCCGTAAACGTATGAGCCGGCGCGACGCCCGGTGTGCTGGGCAGCCGCCGGCAAGAATCTTTGCCGAAGGCGATGTCTCATGCTGACAAAAAAAGGAAAGTACGGTCTGAAGGCAATGGTTGACCTTGCCCAGCTTCAGCCCGGGGAAACGGCTTTCATCACCGATATCGCCGTGCGAAACAATTTGCCGAAGAAATTCCTCGACACGATCATGCTGGAACTCCGGAATGCCGGGTTTCTTCGCTCCAAGAAGGGCCCCGGGGGCGGTTATTCGCTGGCACGTCCGGCGGCCGAGATCCGCGTCGGCCAGGTGATCCGCACCCTCGACGGCCCGCTCGCGCCGATCCGCTGCGCCAGCCGCACGGCCTTCGAGGCCTGCGACGACTGTCGGGATCCGGAAATCTGTCACGTGCGGCGCTCGATGGTGGTCGTGCGCGACGCCATGGCAGGAATCCTCGACAACATGACGCTCGAACAGTTCGCCGCCGGTGAGAAGGAAGAGGGTGAGACGGTAGAGACTGTGGCGCCGCTTCGCAGCGAAGCCGGCTGAGGCTTTTACCGCCATGCGTCCAATCGGACGCGCAAAGGTCGCTGTTGCACTTTGAATTGCTGCGCCTGCACTTGCTTCGAAATCCCCTTCCCAACCCCTCCCCACAAGGGGGAGAGGCTTTGGCGCCAGCCGCGATGCCATCGCGTCCTCGCAACGTCTGAGCTTTGCGCGGAGACGGAGATGGGCTGGAGACGGTGCGGCCGAGGCGGCCCCTCCCCCTTGTGGGGAGGGGTTGGGGAGGGGTGACTCACGGGAAGGGCTCGAGAAGGGAAACTCACCGCTGAAGGCTGGCCCCCCACAGAGCGAAATTCAGTTAAAGCGAGCCATTTCGCGGCGGCTTGACGTTGTTGAGGTGGTAGTTGCCGACGACGTGGTATTTCCAGCGCACCGGATCGTGCAGCGTGTGGGTGCGCGCATTGCGCCAATAGCGGTCGAGATTGAGCGCGACCTTCGTCGAGGCGGTGCCGGCAAGCTCGAAGAGCGTGTTGCTGGCCTCAAGCGCCACCTCGGTCGTCAGGACCTGGGCGGTGGCGACGGCGAGGCTCGCTTCGGTTGCGTGTTGCTCGGTCGGATCGATTTGGGCGACGTCGACTTTTTTTCCTGCATGTTCGACCACCGCCGCGGCCGCTTCCAGGCGGATGGCGATCTCGCCGATCCGGGCGATCGTCAGAGGATCCTCTGACGCCTTCTCGACGCCGCTGTCGATCCAGGGCTGGGCCTTGTTGCGGACGAAATTGACGGTTTCTCGGAAGGCGGCGCGTGCGATGCCGAGGTCAACGCCGGCATGGATGATCTGGCCGACGGCACCGATGGTGCCGGGTCGTGCGAAGCCGCGATGGTGCCTGACGACGGATTCGGCGTTTACATAGACGTTCTGGAAAACGGTCGTGCCGCTGCCGGTGACGCGCTGCCCGAAACTGTCCCAGTCGTCGATGATCTCGACACCGTCGGCGCCGCGCGGGACGAAGGACATGGTGAGCTGGTCGGCGGGATCGAGCGCGAAAATGGCGATCCAATCGGCAAAGAGAACACCGGTTGAATAATATTTGCGGCCGTTTATGCGGTAACCGGCACCATCTTCGCTAAGGCGCGTGTCGTGATGGCCGACGGAATTCGTGCCGATTTCGGCAAGCGTATTGGCGAACCGGTCGCCGGCGAGCGCACGGCCGAAAAAGAACTTCTTTTGCTCCTCCGTCCCATCATGACGGAGGGCCTCCAGGACATAAAAATGGTTCTGGGGAATCTGGCCGATCGAACTGTCGGCCTCGGAAAGGATCGCTGCAACCTCGGCAAGCACGGCGTTCGAAACATCGATCCCGTCATAGTCGGATGGAACACTGATCGCCAGCAGGCCGGATTGCGCAAGCTGATCGACTTCCTCATGGGGAAGAACGCGCTCCAGGTCGCGTTCGCTGGCACGTTCCGCAAACCGGCTTGCCAGCGCTGTTGCAACCGACAAGGCTTCCTCCTCGCTTTCGATGCGCTGCGCCGGCGGCCTCGTCTTCTCGGCAAATTGCGAGATGGTTCCCATATCGATCCTCCGTGGCTCGCAAATAGGTCCTGGATCGCATCAATCCAGGACCATCGCGACCGATTCCAAGAATTTCGCTGCGGGCGGAAGCCGTGTCTCACTTTCCGCGAGGTTCTCCCGACATCGGCCGGTATCACTGAACGATCACCTTACACCTTGGTAAGAAGTTCTATAGAATTTGTAGACATTGAACTTTCTTTGCTTCGCGCGCATCGCTCCTTTTTCATAGTATGAAGCATGGACCGTATTCTTTCATCCGCCAAATATCGGCCCGTTGCGAGAAAGGAGACCTATCTTCCCACGGCGGCTGCCCTTGTTTGGCGCACCGATGACGAGGGGAAATCGTGTTTTGATTTCAATCGGAAAGAGGGCGCCGCTCTCTCCCGGCGGTAGCCGCCTGAGAGAAGTGGCTGACAAAAATGCTTGATGATCGGCCCCTTTGTCATAAAATACTAACTTGATAGACTATGCCGTATAACGATGGCCAAGAGCCAAAGTGCCAGGCCCGGCAAAAAGGAGCGGAGATTTCCTGGCAGGCGTGCGGCATCTAGTCCAAACATCCCTGAAAATTCAAACGGCAGCTATTTGTGTGTCTCAAGGTCCTGCGTAGGGGTTGCCCATGACTGGTCCGGCTGCGGCCGGGGCGCAAAGGAGCTCACATGACTGTGCACGGATTGTTTGCAGCGAAGCCGTCCGAGGCGGCCGACCTGTCGTCGAGGCCCGAGATTGCTATCATCGGGCGTGGGTTTTCGGGCATCATGATGGCGATCGCCCTTATGAAATCGATCCGGGTCTCCTTCCATTTGACCATGTACGATCCCCACCCGTCGATCAGCGGTGGCCAGGCCCTGTCTTCGGCGCAGAGCATGGAGATCCTCAACAGCCGTGTGCGTGATCTGTCGGTTGCTGCCGGGCAGCCGGACGACTTCAACGCTTGGCTTTGCACCAACGGCGAATTCCGTGCGGCGGTGCCGGCGGCGATCCCCGGCTTCCAGCAGATTTTCGTGCCCAAGGGCATTTTCAGCGACTATGTCCATCAGCGCTTTTCCGAGGCTCTTGCGCGCAGGTCCGATATCACCGTGAAGTTTTCCCACGAGCCGGTCCGCGCCCTGCGCAAGCTTGCGACAGGCCGCTTCACGCTCGTTCACGAGGGCGGAACCGACGAGAGCGATGTCGTCGTGCTCGCGACGGGCTTCGGCGTGAGGGCGCGCAACGTCGAGGTTCCCGATGACGAGCGGCCAGTGGTAAGAGCCCGCCGGCTCGTCGATCCGCGCCACGCGGTTCTGCTCGGCAGCGGCATTCGCGTCGTGGACCAGTTGTTCCAGATGCGCGACGGGGGATACGCAGGCACGGTCACGCTGCTCTCGCGACATGGTTTCCTGCCGCAGACGCATACGCGCCTGTCGGCCGCGCCGAGCTTCCCGGTCGATCCGATGCCGTCGTCCCTCCGAGAGATCGTTCGGTTTGTCCGCAAGGCCTGCACCGATGCCGAGGCCAAGGGGCAGAGCTGGCAATCGGCGATGAACGGACTTCGCCGGCGCGCCCGTTCGCTCTGGCAGGCACTTCCTGCGCGGGAGAAGCGCCAGTTCAACAGGCATCTGCGCGCCATTTACGACAGCCATAGAAACCGCCTGCCGGCGGCCGTGCATGCTCGTCTCCAGCAGGAGCTTGCCGAAGGGCGGACTGTGCTTCGCCGCGGATGGGCCGGGCGACGCGTGCCGGAAGGACTGATAGTCCGCTGGTCCGGCCAGCCGGCGGAGGAAGTGCTGCGGGCGGACCAGGTGATCGACTGCCGGTGCTCTGCGCCGGACCTGCAGGCCCCGCTGTTTCAGAGCCTTTTTGCCGGCGGATTGGCCATGCCGGACGAGCTCGAACTCGGAATTGCCGTCAGCCCCACCGGAGAGGTGCTCGGCAGCGGCGGCCGCACACCGAACCTCTTTGCGATCGGGCCGCTCGGCGTGGGTAGCCTCCCCGACATCGACCTCGTTCCGGAGATCGTCACCCAGACCTATGCGGCGGCACGCCTGATCGCGACCGGCAAACGTCTGGCGCTGAAAGCGGGATAGATCGAACCGGCGATTCCGCGCCGCGGTATTCCCAGTTGCTCGAGCCGCCGCGCCGAGTGATCGCCTCGGCCGCGTTGCGAAGCCAGTTTTTCAGTGCTGAAAAACCTCCTGCGGAATCGAAGCTTCTGATCGCCGCGCGACCAGTGGCATAGTCGCCAGCATTGCTCCATGACTGGAAAGGAAATGCCATGCTTGCCAGCGATATCTCTGCCGTCAGCCGCAGGCCATTGGGCCGCTCCGGCCTGTCGGCCGCACCCATCGGGTTGGGCTGTTGGGCGATCGGAGGCCATTTCACCCTCGGCGGCAAGCCGGACGGCTGGGGCGAGATTGACGACGAGCAGTCGATTCGCGCCATTCATCTCGGGCTTGAGATGGGCGCGTCGCTGATCGATACGGCCGATGCCTATGGAACCGGGCACAGCGAGGAGGTGATCGGCCGAGCGCTCCGCAGGCGACGGGCTAGCGCAATCATCGCGACCAAGTTCGGATACACCTATGATCGCGCCGTGCGCGCACTCGTCAGCACCGATGTCAGCCCCGCCTACATCGAACGGGCCTGCGCGGCTTCGCTTGCGCGGTTGGCGACCGACTATATCGATCTCTATCAAGTCCATGTCGGCGAGCTTCCGGACGATCAGGCGGATGCGGCCGGCGAGATGCTTGAAAAGCTGGCGGAAAAAGGTGCCATCCGCTTCTGGGGCTGGAGCACGGACAACGCCGCCGCGGCGAAGCGCATGGTGAAATTCCCGCATTTCGTCGCGGTTCAGCAGGAACTGAACGTCTTCACGGATGGGCCGGCCATGCTGGCGATGTGCGAGGACAATAATCTCGCCAGCCTCAATCGATCGCCGCTCGCAATGGGGTTCCTGACCGGCAAGTTTGGTCCGCAAACGCAGTTGCCGCCAAGCGACGTGCGCGCCGCCGGCCATAGCTGGGTGCGGTTCTTCGAGGACGGCCGGCCGCGTACCGACCATCTCCTCCGCCTCGCCCGGGTGCGGGAATTGCTAGCGAGCGGAGGCAGGACGCTGGCGCAAGGTGCGCTCGGCTGGATCCTTGCCCGTTCGCCCAGCACCTTTCCGATACCCGGCTTCAAAACGGAGGCGCAGGTGCTTGAAAATCTGACGGCGCTGGAGAGGGGGCCGTTACCGGAAGCGACAATTGCGGAAATCAATGCGCTTCTTACGAACGATGCTGATAACGGATGATTTCTCCGCGGAGGACAGCGCTTCGGCAATGAGAAGGCGCTGAGCGGTCGACCACTCGCGGACGATATCGCGCCGGAGCCGGGAGATCAGGCCGCCGGCACGCGCGGCGTAGGAGAAAAAGTGTTGCATTCTCGCAACGAATCCGACGTGATTTCTGCAATCCGAAATTGTGACTTTGCAGATCGGCCGGTCTCGTGTATGGTCACTCTACTCGCAATTCAAAACAGAGGAGGCGTGAAATGAATCCTGTTCTCGTGATTGTGCGCCTCCCTGGCGGGACGGCTGACAGCACTATGATGTATCGCACATCTTGCGCGAGCCGATTTTGCTTCCAGGGTCTCTAAGCCCCGGATTTCTGCCGATTGGCGCTTTCCCATTTGATCTGACGTGACCGGCTGACGGAGCGATTGTTCGCATTTCCGCATCCGCATCCGCACGTCTATTTGACCTTCGAGAGGACCTGGCCGCGTTGTCGTGCCGGGACGGAAAAATCATGCGTGAAGCACAATTTTTAGTTGTTGATACCCTTGCCGCAACGATCGATGACCTGTGCCGGAAGTTCGGCGTCTGGAAGACCGCGCGTGCACTGATCCTGACTGCCTGGAGACATCGTCAGACGACGAACCAGGTTTCCCATCTGTCGGATCGCATGCGCCGCGATATCGGCCTTCCGGACGGTGAGCCTGGGCTCCTGGAAGCTAAATTTTCCCTTTGGGATCTTCGGCTTTGAGGTGCCGTCCGAGCAGGAAGGCGATCGTAATTGGCAGGTGGGGGGGCGTCCAGGCGCCCCTCCACTGAATCTTCGCGCGCTCGGTTGGGAACAATCACAAAATTGCTCTGCTAGGCCGAGCCGCTATGAGGCCAGGACAGATGACGCGCTCCAACTTCGTTAATCTTCCCCAACATCGTTTCTCGCCCTAGCCTGAGACCAGAATCCAAGAACGCTCGCTCCAGAGTTCACGCAGACGTCATTTCATCCTCGGGGAACCCATCGGCAAGTGCGGCGTTTCCCACGGTCGGCGGAGATCTGCGATGTGGGCCTTGCGGGTGGTGATCGTTTGCGTGGCGGCCATAGTTCTGGCCGCAGGGGCGTTCTTTTTTCTGGCGTGGCGCTCCGAAATTCCCGAGGACGCCGCGGCGGCAGAGGCGACGTTTGCTCCGGAACTCGTGGCGAAGGGAGCGCAACTGGCGGCGCTTGGCAATTGCATCGCCTGCCACACCGTGCCCGGCAAGCCCGCATTTTCAGGCGGCCTTGCCGTGCCGACGCCATTCGGGACGATTTACTCCACCAACATTACGCCCGATCGTGAGACCGGCATCGGCGGCTGGAGCGAAGAGGCGTTCCAGCGCGCCATGAACGAAGGCGTCGATCGGGCGGGCCGCCATCTCTATCCGGCATTCCCCTACGACCATTTCACGCGGGTCTCGGCAGAGGACAATCGCGCCCTCTATGCCTTCCTGATGACGCGCCCCGCGGTAAAGGCCGAAGCGCCTCAGAACGATCTTCAGTTTCCTCTCGAGTATCGGCCCCTGCTTGCCGCCTGGAAGCTCGCCTTCTTCGACAGGGGTGAGCTAGAACCGGATACCAGCCAGAGCGAGGCATGGACGCGCGGGCGCTATCTTGTCGAGGGTCTCGGACACTGCGGCGCCTGCCACACTCCCCGAAACGCCTTCGGCGCCGAAGATCGCGACCAGTACTTTAGCGGCGGCGAGGCAGAGGGCTGGCAGGCTTACGCCATCAACAAGGATTCGAAGGCGCCGATACCATGGGACGAGCAAAGCCTTGCTTTTTACCTTCGCAACGGCTGGCACGAATTCCACGGCGTGTCGCGTGGGCCGATGGCCGAGGTCACTGGCAATCTCTCCGGCCTTCCGGATAGCGACATCATGGCGATCGCCACCTATGTCACGTCGATCATGGGCGATCCCACGCCAGAACGCGGGCAAAGAGCGGCGGAATTGCGCGAGACGTTCGAAGGAGACTACCGGGAACAGGCGGGCGATAGCCAGAGTTCTCCTGTGAGCGCTTCCGGCGGCAGCCCCGGCGAAGCTATCTACCTTGCCGCCTGCGCCAGCTGTCACGAAGGCCAGCGGCGCCAGCCCTTCGGCGGCCTGAACTTCAATCTGAGCACCGCCGTCAACGCGCCGAACCCGCAAAATATAGTCAACGTCGTGTTGTTCGGCCTTCCGCCGGCCGACGGCGAGGCGAGCGCGGTGATGCCGCCCTTCCGGCATCTGCTCAGCGACCAGCAGGTGGCCGACGTTCTGGCCTATATGCGCGAGCGGTTCTCCGAGGAGCAGCCTTGGGCCGGGCTCGTGGAGCTGGTCGCCAATACCCGTTCCGGCGCGCACCAGGTCACCATCCGGCCGTCGGACGGCATCGAAAGGGCGCCGCACAATGTCGGTGCCGAGGAGGGATGATGAGCATTTCGCTGACAGTCAATGGCAGGCCGCATCAGGTCGACGTCGATCCGGCGACGCCTCTGCTTTACGTCCTTCGCGACGACCTCGCCTTGAACGGGGCCAAATACGGCTGCGGACTCGGCCAGTGCGGTTCTTGCACCGTGGTGGTGGATGGCGAGGCGGTGCTTTCGTGCATGGTGCCGGTCATGCTGCTGGAAGGTCGCGAAATCACCACCATCGAGGGATTGGGCACGATCGAGGAGCCGGGACCGTTGCAGCAGGCATTCATCGAGCTGCAGGCGGCGCAATGCGGCTACTGCATTCCAGGCATGATGATGAGCGCGCATGCGCTCTTGCGCCGGAACGCTCGGCCGAGCGATGCGGAGATCCGCGAGGCGCTGGCGACGAACCTCTGTCGTTGCGGCACGCATATGCGGATCCTGGCAGCGATCCGGCGGGCGGGCGAATTGATGCAGGCTGCGTCGCTGCCCAAAGCTGATAAAGGGAGGGCAGGCTGATGGGTATTCTCCAGCAGGAAATCACCCGCCGCACCGTGATCGCCGGCACCGGCGGACTCGTGGTCAGCTTTTCGCTCGGCCGCGCATTTGCCCAAGCGCCAGCGCCGCCGGCGCCGCCGGCTCCGCCCGCGTCCCTACCCGGCAGCCTGGACGACGATCGTTTCCTTGATTCCTGGATACGGGTTGACCCTGACAATTCCGTCACGGTCTTCACCGGCAAGGCGGAGCTCGGTCAAGGCATCCGCACCGCCCTTCTGCAGGTTGCTGCCGAGGAGCTGGAGGTCGACCCTCAGGAGATCGAGTTTGTCACTGCGGACACGGGCCGCACGCCAAACGAGGGGTTCACGGCCGGCAGCCAGTCGATGCAAAACAGCGGCACGGCCATCAGGAACGCCGCGGCACAGGTGCGCGCGCTGCTTCTGGCGGAAGCCGCCAAGCGCTTCGGGGTAGCGGCGGCTGAGCTCAGGGCCGAAAACAAATCCGTGCTGGCCAAGGATGGGAGAAGCGTGAGCTATGGCGAGCTTGTCTCCGGCCAGATGCTGCACGTGGAGGCGCAGCCGCAGTCGGCCTTGAAGCAACCCGGGACTTTCCGCGTGATGGGCAAGGCGCTCCCGCGCGTCGATATCCCCGCGAAGGTGACGGGCCGGGCCGCCTATGTGCAGGATCTGCGCCTGGACGGCATGCTGCATGCGCGCGTCGTGCGTCCGCCGAGCCCGGCAGCGACGCTGGCGGAACTCGATCAAGGCGCGGCTGAGGCGATGCCCGGCGTCGTTTCGGTCGTGCGCGACGGCAACTTTCTCGCCGTCGTCGGCGAGAAAGAGTTCCAGGCGGTGAGCGCCATGCGGGCTCTGGCGGCGGCAGCGCGATGGCAGGAACGCGATACCCTTCCTGACCAGGCAACCCTGCCGGCAGTCCTTCAAGGGCTCGAACGCGAGGTAGGCACCGTCGCGGAGGCGGGTGTGCTGTCGTCAAACGGCAAGGTGTTCGAGGCGACCTACACGCGGCCCTATCAGATCCATGGCTCGATCGGACCTTCCTGCGCCGTCGCGCACATGAAGGCGGATGGGACATTGGATGTCTGGTCGCACACGCAAGGCGTCTTTCCCGACCGCGGGGCGATCGCCGAGATGCTGGCGATGCCCGAAGAAAAGGTCCATGTCATCCACATGGAAGGGTCGGGGTGTTATGGGCACAATGGTGCCGACGACGCGGCTGCCGACGCCGCGCTCATCGCCAGCAAAATTCCCGGCAAGCCGGTGCGCGTTCAGTGGATGCGCGAGCAGGAGCACAGCTGGGAGCCGTATGGCCCTGCGATGCTGATGAAAGTCAGTGCGACACTCGACGACCAAGGCAAGATCGCGAGCTGGGCCTATGATCTTTGGAGCAACACGCACTCCACGCGCCCCGGCGGGGCCGGGGCGCTGCTCGCAGCGCGCCACAAGGCGCAACCTTTCCAGCCGGAGCCGGCCGAGCTCAGAATTAGTCCCTCCGGTAACGGCGACCGAAACGCCAATCCGCTCTACACGATTCCGAACAAGCGCGTGCTCTGGCACTTCCTGCCCGACATGCCGCTGCGGGTTTCCGCGCTGCGGGCGCTGGGTGGCTATGCCAATGTCTTCGCGATCGAAAGCACGATCGACGAGCTGGCATTAATGGCCGAAGCCGATCCGGTCGAATTCCGGCTCAGCCACATGGAGGATCCGCGGGCGCGTGCGGTCATCGAACTGGCTGCGGAGCGCTTCGGCTGGGACAAGGCGCAAATGCCAAGGAATCGCGGACGCGGCTTCGCCTTTGCCCGCTACAAGAATCTGGCCGCCTATCTGGCGGTTGCAATGGAAGCGGAAGTCGAGCCGGAAACCGGCCGCGTACGCGTGGCACGCGTCGTGTCCGCCATCGACAGCGGCGAAATCGTCAACCCGGACGGCATCCGCAACCAGACGGAGGGCGGCATCCTCCAATCGATCAGCTGGACGCTCTATGAGGCCGTTGCATTCGACAGGACGAGAATCACCAGCACCGATTGGTCGAGTTATCCGATCCTTCGTTTCGCCAGCGTCCCGGACAGTGTGGAAGTCAATATTATCGAGCGCCCCGGCGAGCCCTTCCTCGGAACCGGCGAGGCGGCCCAGGGACCTGCGGCGGCGGCTGTCGCCAACGCGATCAGAAACGCCACCGGCAAGCGTCTCTATGATCTGCCCTTTACCAGAGATCGAATACGAAACGCGGTCGGCGGCGCTTGATCGATCAGGCAGGTTTCGCCCGGTTACTGTCGCCTTTCGGCCTGACCGAGTAACCAATCTCGAAGCCTTCTTACCTGATCCGGCTTCCGCGGTGCTCTGGGATGCACGATGTAGAAGCCGAGATCGTCACGCAATCTTATGCCGAGCGGACTTAAGAGCCGTCCGGCTGCGATGTCGTCGCGGACGAGGGCATCGCTGGCAAGGGCTACGCCTTGGCCGGCTATCGCCGCGTCGATGGCGAGTGAGGTATGGGAGAATTTGAGTGATTTGATGCTCTTGGCATCAGCGTGTACGCCGGCCTGCTCCAGGAAAACCGGCCACATCCCATGCGCATCATGAAGCAAGACATGGCGGGTCAGGTCTTCTGCAGTTTGGATCGGAGTGTCGTCCATGAGGGTGGGCTTGCATACGGCAAGAAGCGTGATCGGAAAAAGCAGTTCACCACGAAGCCCCGCTCCCAGAGGCGGCTTTGTGTGGCGCACGGCGATGTCCACGCCATCGCTTTGGAAGTTCGCGAAGGCATTGGCCGCAACAACCTGGACTTCCAGGTCCGCGTTGGTTTTTGAGAATCCATTGAGACGTGGGATCAGCCACTTCGTGGCGAAAGACGGCGTCACGCTCACGGTAAGTGTCGTCTTCGAGGGCCGCAGCTCTGCGGTCGCATCTGAGATCAGGGACAATGCCCGCTGAACCGGCTTCAGGTAGCGGCGACCAGAATCGGTGAGGTCGAGTCCGCGCGGGAGCCGGTCGAAGAGCTTGACTTCGAGATGCTCCTCCAGCGCCCGAACCTGTTGCGCAACCGCGCCCTGGGTGACGCCGAGTTCCTCCGCAGCGAGCCGGAAATTCAAATGACGCGCAGAGCTTTCGAACATCCTGAGCGCATTGAGCGGCGGGAATTTATAGGGGCTCTTTCCACCCGTCATCCAATAGTTTTCCTACAGGCTCGTGCGTGTATTTCTGTTTAGTCGGCGCGCACCCTTTATGTCAAAATTTGCCGGACTCTTGAATGAACGTCCTGAAAGGAAATGAAATGGCTATGGAGAAGGTCGCGCTGGTTACGGCAGGCGGGAGCGGCATGGGAGCGGAGGCTGCACGCCGGCTCGCGGCCGATGGCTACAAGATTGCCATCCTCTCCTCCTCGGGCAAGGGCGAAGCGCTGGCAAAAGAGCTCGGCGGGCTAGGGGTCACGGGCTCGAACCAATCGAATGAAGACCTGAAGCAGCTCGTCGATCTCGCGGTTGCAACGTGGGGCCGCATCGACGTGCTGGTCAACAGCGCCGGCCATGGCCCGCGCGCGCCGATCCTCGAAATCACCGACGAGGACTGGCACCGCGGCATGGACACGTACCTGATGAACGTGATCCGGCCGACGCGGCTCGTCACGCCCGTGATGCAGCAGCAGAAGTCCGGCGCGATCATCAATATTTCCACGGCATGGGCGTTCGAGCCAAGCGCCATGTTCCCGACGTCGGCCGTTTTCCGCGCGGGGCTTGCCGCATACACCAAGATTTTCGCCGACACCTATGCCGGTGAGAACATCCGGATGAACAACGTTCTGCCCGGCTGGATCGACAGCCTGCCGGCGACGAACGAGCGTCGCGATAGTGTGCCTATGAAGCGCTATGGAACGAGCGCCGAGATTGCCGCCACCGTTGCGTTCCTCGCCTCGGAGGGGGCGGCCTATATCACCGGCCAGAATATCCGGGTCGACGGCGGCCTCATGCGCTCCATTTAACCGGATCATGTTGCCGAGGCGAGGAATGGAGAGTGGGTGTGACACTCCCTCTTCCCTGCCGGGCATCTCCTCACAATGGGGGATTGGCTAGAAGCAAGGCCTTGGCCGACAGCCGAAGTCGCAAATGCCACGAGGTCTCCCAACTCAACAATTCGGGCCGGGGCGTGCGAACTTCTCAACAGGGTGATTTGCCCTTGATATTATCTGCCGGAACAGCGTGGTTGCGGACGGAGCGGTTATCCCGCCTCAAGAATAAAAGCCTGGCTCCAGACGCTAATCTGGCCTCGGCAAGTGCGACTCGCGCACATACGGTAATTGCTACGCCAACGGTCGCCAGCGCGGTCACCATCTTCATCAGTGCGAACACACTCGAAACATGGCTTAGTTTCGGGGATCGATCCTGAACGCCAAATGCAAATGCCGTGAATAAATGGCTGAAATAAGCATGAACGGCGGCAAAACGGTTCGAGAACAAAACGAAGCCAACTAATACCGCCGAGCTATGACAGCGGAATCTGCACGTCGGCACTCCTAGTCGGAACTGATCATGTCTGACCGTCCGGCGTAGTTAAGGCGGTGTGGAGCGAGGCGGCGTCGCGCACGCCGCTTTCGTAGAGCTGAATTAGCCTCCTCGCGACTGCTTCGGCTTCTTCACTCTCCCGAAATAGCTTTAGTTCTCGCAGAACGTCTTCGAGGACGGCCTGAAGATCATTGAGCTCTTCGGGGGAGATCGGCAGAGAGCGATGGTGGGCGCCCATCACGGTACCTCCTCTAAATCATCTTCCCGTCATTGGTACGCGCTGGCAACCAACCACTGATAGAGGCAATACTCCCGGTTAGGCAGAGACGTATGCCGCAGGTGATCTCATGACGAGCGAAAGATGGGCACGAGCATGGCGGCTGCGGTCAGTTCCTTGTGCATTCCCTGGCCTCCCGCCAAGTGCTTCAATCTCCAAAGCTGGGACTCCGCGATCGGCCCCTCATGTTTAGAGATGGTCCTGCAGGGGCGCGTCTCTTGCCAAACGGCTCCACCCTCAATGCCGGCGCAAAGAGCAGTTAAGCCTTCTTCACCTTCTCCGTCGGACTAGCCAGCGGCACTGCTTGCCGCGGTGCAAACTATTATCTTCGGCTAAGTGGATGGGCGGTTTTTTTTGGCTAACGGCGTTCAGCAGGACGAAGGAGGTATCCTATCGCAAAGCCGAGTCCAGCAAGCAGCAAAAGCATACCGAATGGCCGGCGATGTGCGTGTTTGCGGCGTTCGGCGTAACGCACCGCTGGTATATCGACGACTTCAGTACGTGGACGATCGAGGCCTGAGGCGACTTCCTCATGCCAGCGGCCATTGGCGTCCTGGAATTCGATGTTTTCGGTCGAACCGGTGAGCTCATGCTGATCCGCCGCGATTTGCGCTGCGGCAAGAGCGTCGGCGTGGCTTCCGAAGGTTTCAGAGAAGACATCATCGACTTTGTACGCCCACCCGCCGTCGTGCTCTACTATTTCATACTTTACCTTTGCCATGGTCCCGCTCCCATTTGAATGAAACAAGAACATGCGGGCGGTGAGCTTGGTTCCGCGAAACCTCAAGGGCTAGCAACATCCCGCTGAAATAAGCATCTTTTCCTTAATCCGCGCTTTTCAGGCGAACAATTGAAGGCATCTGCCGCATGGACAACGAAGTAGACACCCATCACGTGGAGGGCGACGGCAAGATCAGCAAGACTGTCAGCTTTCCATTTTATCGGATGACCGTCCTTTGGTTTCGGGACACGTTCCCGCGGGCCAGATTGAGCGAGGAGCGAAAGGCCTAGTTTGTTCGCGGTTCCACCGCAGGGGTACGATCGATCGTTGGCCTGCCAGAGAAGTGTCGAGAAGCCGCATGCGGCCGGCGAGTTCTGTGGCGACCAGCCATGCATGGTGCGCTCGATCCCCGATTGGCGCACACGCCGTCTCATTGGCCGTGACACGGTAGTAGTCGGGGAAGGATTTCCGGTAAGGATCATAGAGCGCACGCCCGACCAAGTCGACTAAACTGAAGGTCCGGAGACGACGGGCCGGTGGTCGTTCAGGCGCTGGTCGATCGCTGCGAACCGCTGATGCCGCCGAAGATACCGGAAGATTAAGCCCGCAACTTCCGTGCCGTCCCTCCGGAAACTCGGGCCACGAGAAGACCGAATAAGACCTCAAGCACTCGCCCCTCGGCGAGCCGGTGGCCGATTGAGGCCCGCAGGCGGCGCAGCAGATGCCGGGCAAGAACACCGCGAACTCGCCGGGCATTGCCTACGACGGCAGGCACGCGAGCTTTGGCTCGGAACAAAGCTCGCGTTCTTGGGTTCGAGATTCGGTCGTACTTCCGTATCTGCTTGAAGGATTGAGGATGATGCAGGCCATGGGCAGCAGGCGATGGGCCATTGCCGACGGATATATTCCGTCGTCGAGCACGAGCGATGATCCGGCACTCGTCTCGCATGAAAGCGCCTGCATTTTGAACGTCGGCGAAAAGCCGGCCAACATCGAGATCATGCTGTTCTTTTCCGACCGGGAACCGGCTGGCCCATATCGGCTTGCCGTCTCGCCGCGTCGGACGCTGCATCTGCGCTTCAACGATCTCGAGGATCCGGAACCCGTGCCGCGAGATACACCCTACGCTTCTGTGATCGATTCCGATGCGCCGGTTGTCGTGCAGCAAACGAGGCTCGATTCCCGCCGTCCTGATCACGCGCTCTTGAGCACCATCGCCTATTGCCAGGAATAACATGCAGAACACACAGTGGAGTGCCACTTCGGAAAACCTCGACCAGGATTGTCACAACTGGTCGGGGGGGGTGCGGTTTCGACCGTCGCGCGTGGCGGTGCCGAGCAGCGAGGAGGATGTCGCCGCACTCGTGCGCACGGCGGCAAGACAGGGCCGCACGATCCGGCCGATCGGATCCGCCCATACGTCGAGCGAGCTTTTCGTCACCGATGACATTCTTGTTTCGCAAGCCAATCTCCGCGGCATGCGCGAGTATGATGCGCGACATCATCGAGCCACGGTCGGCAGCGGTTCTGAACTCACCCACTTGAGCAAGGAACTGCAAGCGGCCGGATTGACGCTCTCGAACTTCGGCGATGTGGCCACCCAGACTGTCGGTGGCGCGATCGGAACCGGCACGCATGGTTCCGGTCGAGAGCTTTATAATCTATCGATGATGCTGGTCGGTGGCCGCCTCGTCACGGCGAAAGGAGAGATCAGGACGTTCCACGTTGAGGAGGAGCCGGACTTCGTAAGGGCGTTGCGTGTTTCCTTCGGGACGCTCGGCATACTGACGTGGGCCACGTTGCAGCTCGAACCGTTGCATGACCTGCACCGCCAGGAGTGGTGTCTCGCCTTCGAGCCCTGCATGGAGGCACTGGAGCGACTTGCCCAGGAGAACAGAAACTTCGATTTCTATTGGTATCCCCGTTCCGACGAGGTGAAGCTCCGTTGCATCAATCCGCCAGGCGAGGAAAAGGACTACGGCGCCTTCGCCCGGTTGGCTAAGGATGAAATCGGATTGCCGCACGAGGTCATTCCGCAGCACAGCGATCTGCCTTACCGTTTCGAGGAGATGGAGTATTCCTTGCCTGCCGAGGCGGGACCGGCTTGCCTCAGGAAATTGCGTGCGCGGCTTAGGGAACGATGGCGTCGTTTGGTCGGCTGGCGTCTGCTCTACCGCTACATCAAGGGAGACGACACATGGCTGAGTGAAGCCTACGGACGGGACTCCGTAAGCATATCGCTTCATCAGAACGCATCTCTGCCCTATTGGGACTTCTTTCTCGACCTTGAACCTATCTTTCGCGAACACAGTGGCCGCCCGCATTGGGCGAAGAAGCACAGCCTGCGGGCGGCCGAGCTCCGGCCCCTTTACCCGATGTGGGATCCTTTTCTTGCGCTTCGACAGGAGATGGACCCCGAGGGGCGCTTTCTGACGCCTTACCTGCGTGGACTACTGGGCTGTTAGGAGGGTGGATGCAAGCACTGGGCAAAAGGCGATGGGCAATGGCGGGGGGGCACATTCCCCTCGAAAGCAACGGCCCCGAACCCGAATTCACCAGCCGCGACGAGCTCTCCGTGCTCAACTGTTCCGACACCGCGGCAAGGATACGCATTCATATCCACTATGCGGACCGTCCTGCTGTCGGACCCTATGAACTGGAGATCGCCGCCAAAAGGGTCCGCCACATCCGCTTCAACGATCTGATCTTTCCCGAGGCACCACCGCTGGACGAGCCGTTCGGCGCTGTTATCGATGCGGATGTTCCTGTGGTCGTCCAATTCACTCGTCTCGACGGCGGTACGCGAGCGCGCAGTGCGGTGGCGACCGCAGCCTATCCGGAGCGGACTTCTTCACGAAGGAGACCCCGATGAAAGATCCACTATGGTTCGCGAATGCCGTCATTTACGGCATCGACGTTCGCAGGTTCGCCGACGGAAACGGTGACGGCATTGGCGACTTCGTCGGTCTCAGAGAGCGTGTGCCCTATTTGAACGAGCTCGGTATAAACTGCGTTTGGCTTTTGCCGTTCTTCAAGTCTCCGGTCGCCGACAACGGCTATGATGTCAGCGACTACTTGTCCATCGACGCGCCTCTCGGCACACTCGACGACTTCCTCGACTTCCTACACGCTGCTGGCGAACAAGGTATTCGCGTCATTGTTGATCTCGTCGCCAATCACACCTCGAATGAGCATCCTTGGTTTCAGGCGGCGCGCCGGGACACCAGATCCCGCTACCGCGACTATTACGTCTGGTCGGAGAGCCCGCCCCCAGTTGATCCGGACAACCAAACGGCTTTCCCCGGCGAGGAGGACAGCGTGTGGACCTTTGACGAACTCGCCCAGGCCTATTACTTCCATAAATTCAGGCATTTCCAGCCGGACCTAAACATTGCCAACACGGCGGTGCGCGACGAAATGCTGCGGGTCGTCGACTATTGGCTCTCGCTGGGCGTCGATGGATTTCGGGTCGACGCCGCGCCTTTCGTGATCGGCGAAACGGGGATCGAACGCGCGGACCCACGGGACCCCCACGGTTTTCTTCGGGAAATGCGTGCGCTGGTCGATGCCCGACGCCAGGGCGGACTTCTGTTAGGCGAGGCGGACCTGGCCCCTGAGAGGCTTCGGGAATATTTCGGCGAGGGAAAGCTCGACCTCCTGTTCAATTTCCTCCTGAGTGGCGCCTTTTTCGCGGGCCTTGCGCGGCAGAATGCCGATGTCATCTGCCAGGCGCTCTCGGTTGCGCCGGAACCGCCACCCCACTGCGGCTGGGCAAACTTCCTCCGCAATCTCGACGAGCTCAACGTGGCGCGCCTGTCGGACGATGTACGGAAAGAAACCTACGCTGCGTTTGCCCCCGACGAGGACATGCGGATCTATGGCCGAGGGATAAGGCGGCGCCTTGCGCCGATGCTCAACGGAGACCAGGCGCGAATCGAGCTCGCCTTCAGCCTTTTTCTGTCGTCGCCGGGCGTCCCGGTTTTTGTGTACGGCGACGAAATTGGCCTCGGCGAGGATCTTTCCCGCCCCGGCCGTGAGCCCGTGCGAGTTCCCATGCAATGGAGTGATGAGGCAAACGCCGGGTTTTCGAGCGCGGCCCACACTAAGCTTGTGCAGCCGGCTGTTTCCCAAGGACCATTCTCCTACAAGCGGATAAACGTTGAATTCCAGCGCAGTGATCCGAGGTCACTTCTGAATTGCGTCAAGACGATGATCCTTACGCGAAGACGCCACGACCTCTTTCATGTGGGCCGGCCGGTTCTGCTACCCGCGGGAGATCCTGCGCTGTTCGCTCTAGCCTACTCCGACGGCACTGAACTGCTCGTCGTGCTCCACAACCTGTCGGAAAAACGCCGGCGGGCAACACTCGAATTGCCCGGTGCCATCGACGCAAAGCTGACCGATATCCTCAGCGACAGTGAGGTCGAGCTTACCGGTACGCATCTAACGATCGATCTCGATCGCTTCGGCTATACATGGTTACACTCGGGAAGGAAGAATTGAGATGGCGAAGATCGGCTATCACGCGTCGCATGAACAATTCACTCCCCGCGACCTGCTAAAGTGGGTGCAGGCGGCGGAGCACGCGGGATTTGACTGCCTCATGTCCTCCGACCACCTAGCCCCCTGGAGCGAGCGCCAGGGCCAAAGCGGTTTTGCGTGGGCTTGGCTTGGCGCAGCATTCCAGGCGACGCAGCGATCCTTCGGTCTGGTCACGGTTCCTTGTGGCTGGCGCTATCACCCGGCGATAACGGCCCAGGCCGGTGCCACGCTCGCCCAGATGTTTCCGCGACGTCTCGCTTGGCTCGCGCTCGGTAGCGGCGAGGCCCTCAACGAATATGTCGTTGGCGGGGCCTGGCCCGACAAGGCGGAACGAAACGCCAGGCTGCGGGAAGCCGTCGATGTCATTCGCGAACTTTGGGCCGGGCACACGGTAACGCGAGACACACCCATCACCGTGTCCGAGGCGCGGCTTTATACGCTACCGGAACACGCTCCGTCGCTGATTGCGGCGGCTTTGACGCCGGAAACGGCCGAAAGGGCAGGGGAATGGGCCGACGGCCTCATCACAGTCAATCAGGCGCGCGATAACCTCGCAGCGATGATCGAGGCATTTAGGCGCGGTGGCGGCGAAGGCAAACCGCTCTATCTGCAGGTCCACATCTCCTATGCGCGCAGTGACGGAAAAGCGAGACAGAATGCCTTCGAGCAGTGGAGGAGCAATGCGATTAGCGCCTTCCAATCCGAAACGCTGCGCACCCCCGGTGACATTGAGACCGCGACTAGAAACGTCCGGCCCGAAGATCTCGACACCTACGTTAGAATATCCTCTGACCTCGAACGGCACCTCGCCTGGATCGAAGAGGATATTGCGGCTGGTTTCAACGAGATCTACCTTCACAATGTGGGTCGAAACCAGCTCGACTTCATTGACACTTTTGGTGCGTCGGTTCTGCCCCGCGTGAGCGCCCGCTGTGGTGTCGGTCACAGATAGCGGCGCCACTCCCACGAGCCTGACGGTCGCGCACAGACCTGCACCGCACGCCGAGCTGTATCTTTCTTAGTCACTGTGCATGAGGATGCGCTAGAACTCCTTCGGCGCACGTCATGAAAAGACTGGTGTCCTGAAGTGTTACCTACAGCGCCGCGCGTCTTTTCAGACGCGCAAGGGACGCTGTAGCACTTTGAATTGCTGCATGTTCTTGTCCTTTAATTGGCTACGATTAAAGGCGACATGCAGTAGCCACGCATTCCGACCGCATCTAGTCTGGAGATGCAATCTCGCCGTGAATTGACCGGTCACATCCTCTCGATGTTGCTCGGCCATCGTCCACTAGTTAGGGCCACGAACTAGACGGGAAGCTATGGAAAACTCTCGCTGCGCCCGTGCCTTGACCGCAGGCTTACGGTACGCCCGCCATCGATCCGACAACCACCATCACGAGCGCATTCATATCGATTTCGCCATTGACGGAGAGTCTGTCGCCGGCGCGCTGCACGCGAAGTTTGGAATTATCTTCGCCGGCCTGCCTTTCTACTTCGCCGATGGCAGCCTCGATGAGAGCCCTCGGTTCTATTCTCCCCCCGTTGCGATCGCTAGTACCCATTCCCGGAAACTCCTTCCTATATGGGCGGCTCCAGCTGCAGCGCGTCAGTTGTTAACCACGCTAATTTATCCGGCGCCTACTCTTACCGCCCGACTTCGTTTCGAGGCTCTTCTTGAGCGCCGACATGAGGTCGATGACGTTGCCGGTGTAGGCAGGCTCTTCATCCTTGCCTTTGCCTTTTGGTTTTGCGCCCTTCTTCGCCGATTTGCGCTTGCTCTCAATGATTGCCTTGAGCTTTTCCTGCACCGGGTCTTGGACCATGTCCGGGTTCCAGGGTTTGCTCCGCTCCTCGATCAGCGATGTGACCAGGCTCATCAGTTTGGGGTCATTGTCGCCGTCTCCGATGTCGCCAAAATAGTTTTCCGCCTTCCGCACCTCGTCGCCGTAGCGGAGCGTCCAGACGACGATGCCTTTGCCGCATGGCTCTAGCATCACGGCTCGCTCGCGCCGGCCGAGGACAAGCCGGGATATGCCGACGACCTTCTCCGCCTCCATCGCGTCACGGACGACGCTGAACGCCTCATGGCCCACCTCGTCCGACGGCGACAGGTAGTGGGGCTTCTCCAGCCAGACCCATTCGATCGTGTTCCTCGACACGAACTTTTCGATGTCGATTGTCCGGGCGCTTTCGAGCGCGACACTCTCCAGTTCCTCGTCCTCTATGACCAGGAAGTCGTTTTCGCCGCGTTCGTATCCCTTCGCCTCGTCTTCTTCATCGACTTCCTTGCCCGTCTCAGCGTCGACGTATCTGGAGACCACGCGATTATTCGTCTTGCGGTTCAGGGTGTGAAAGCGGACCTTTTCCGACTCACTCGTCGCCGGCATCATCGAAACAGGGCAGGTCACGAGCGAGAGCTTGAGATAGCCTTTCCAATATGGACGTGGGGGTGCCATCGTTCACCTCCCTTAGCTTGCCCGGCGACGTTGAGCGGGTGCGCTCTTCGCGGCGGTCTTCGTCTTCGCCTTCGCGGCGGCTGATCGTGTTGCTTTCGACCTTCCCTTGGGCGCGGCCTTGCTGGCGCGTCTCTTCGGTTCGGCCGCAGCCTTAATGCCGGCGCTCTGGCGCAGCGCCTCCAGCAACTCGTTGGGTTTCGAAACTTTCGGAGGAGCGCGCTTCGGCAGGGTCTTGCCTTCCATCTTGGCCTTGATCAGTTCGGCAAGCGCGGCCTCATACCGATCGTCGAACTCGTCGGCGGAGAAGGTGCCCTTCTTGATGCCGATGATGTGCTTGGCGAGGTCGAGCATCTCGCCCTTGATCTTAATCTCGGGAATTTCCTTGAAGGCCTCTTTGGCGCTCCGGACCTCGTAATCGAAGTTCAGGGTCGTCGCGATCAAACCTTTCTCGTGGGTGCGGACCAGCACGGTGCGCATCCGACGGAAAAGAACCGTTTGGGCGATGGCGGCCACCTTCTTCTTATGCATGCCGTCGCGCAGCAGCGCGTAAGCCTCCGTCCCCATCTTGTCCGGCGTCAGATAATAAGGTCGATCGAAATAGACCTTATCGATGTCATCGCAGGAAATAAACGCCTGGACACGCAAGGTCTTGTCGCTCTCCGGTACCGCGGCGGCAACTTCCTCCGGCTCGAGCACCACGTACCTGTCGTTGTCGAGTTCGTAGCCCTTGACCTGATCTTCCTTCTCCACCGGCTTGCCGGTCGCACTGTCGACGAATTCGCGCCGCACCCGATTTCCCGTTTCTCGGTTCACGGTGTGAAAGGAGATGCGCTCGGATGTCGACGTGGCGGTGTAGAGCGCCACCGGCGCGGTTACCTCGCCAAACCGAATATAGCCCTTCCATTGGGCTCGCCCCGGGACTGCCATGGCTCACTCCTGGCGCATCTCCAAAAACCAAGGAGTCAACAGAATCCCTTTCCCGTTTGTTCCGGGTGAACGACAAATCTTTTCAAGGATTTTCGCGTATGAGCTCACAGGCCGCGGCGATGTGTTGGCGGACGGCTCATCGTGAATGCGTCCGGTCTCAGCCCCGCTCAATATCTTTCCAGGTGCCAGGTGCCGCGACTGGAAGCCGGCACGCGCGCGGCGAGTAGGCGCCAACAGCGGTGGTGCCGCGGCCATTCCGGAGATAATCAAGGAAGAGTTTGCCCGGCCGGTGCGAAAGCTGTGCCGACGTGACGTAACGGTCGGGGTCGATTTTGGCGAACTGCTGTGCCGGGCGCTTGGCGTAAGCGTGCCCCGGATCGTGGGTCATCTGTCCCTGCAGAGGCGCCATGAGATGAACGGCCTTGCCGCCGGTCCGTTTCGGCCAGGCCTTGAAACCCTCCGCATCGAGCAGATGCCGCAGCCGCAAGGCTGTCTCCACAACAAACGCCCACGAGACGCCTTCGCCAGGGTCGAGATCGAATATCAGCGTGTCTGCTGTTCGATATCGTTGACAGTCGCGGCCCAAGGATGCAGCTCAACGACGCCGATTTCGAGAAGGCCCAGCAAGCCCGGCAGGTCGTGGACCCACAGGCGAACGGCTTCGCCGCCCTCACGCTTTTGAATGCGCACCTGGTGGACCTCCGGTGGGATCGGTGGCAGTGGTCACTTATGATAGAAGGTCGTGCCGTTGACGTGCCGGACGAGTTTCACCGGCCGGCCGGCGAGAAAGTGCAGAGCGCGATCCGCAACCCGCGTCCGATAGGCGACAAGATTCTGTTGAGAGGGCACCACCGCATCCGGCAGCAACGGCAATATGGTCTCGCGAGGAACTCGGCTCGTCGGAATCCTGCCAGTGGTCGCTTAGCGCCTCCTTGGCTTGCAGGCCATTGAGGCGGGTGATCAGTCTGTTAAGCAGTTCTTCCGGAGCGATGTCGCTGTACGGAGGCAGGTACGCGGCGATGTCTCGCTGACAATCCTCAATCAGTGTTCTCATCTTTTCTGCATGAGCCATGGTGACCTCCTTGTACGTCAACACCTGACCGATGAAACGGTTCCAGATCTTGCCGCGGCAGGAAGCGCTCCTATTCTTGATGAACAGGGATTCAGGAAGGGAATAGCAGACAATCCAAAGAAGAACTCCCGCGACCGCTCTCGCCACTCAGGACCATGAGTTGTCTGCCTGGCAAAGACCGCGAAGGTGACGCGACAGAAGGCGCCCCAAGTTATTCGCGAACCGCGCTGATCAGTGAGAAAAAATTCCCAGAGCGAGCGGTCTTGCGGGGGGTGTCGCTCTGGGACCTTCCATGGCTGTTGCGGCCATGGATGGCAGGTGCCATATTCGGTAAATATAGCGGGTCGGGAGAGGCGGTGGCTCTTGGAGGGCTTGTGGACGTAAGACCAAAGTCCCACCGGCGGCCCCGATCAACACAATCGGGATGCGCTACGACTTTTGACTGCTCGAGTGCTGCCGTCATAGGTTGCCGCGACGGGTTCCGATATTCAGTGATCGTTACGGAAGAACCGAAGGCCCGGAACCGTGCGTGAAGGGACAATTAGGCATGGCTCTGAGACCCTCGCCGCCCACAGGGCCGCCGATAACGCATTCCGCATAATACGGTCGAGCGGAACATCGATCCGGAGGGGTGGATGAAGGCCCGGCGACATGCCGCCGCGCGAAGGCTTCGATTTCATCCTCCGGAATTGGCTCGCAAGGCTTGTTCCAAACCTCAACGACATCGGAGACGGCGTTGATCTCCCTGTTTAGGGAACAATCGTCATCCACGACGATTGGAATGCCTTTCGAAGAAGCGGGAAGCCGTTACCCCTTGCCCCTTTGGTCTCCGCTTCACCCCCCTGAACCAGGGTGACCGTCGGAGGTATGATGTCCAAAGCAGTTACAGCGGCGGTAATACTCGTGCTGGTGGTGATCGCCACGATCTGGGTGCTTTTTCCGCTGGGTGGGACGCCGGAAAAGGGCCAGCCCCCGCCTCATGCTATCGATCAATCAAACTAGCTTTTCCTGTGACAGTTTCGCAATTCAGGTCTCGGCTGACAGCCTACAGCGCCTGTGCAGGCGTCGCGTGGCGACGCCGGAACATCTTCAGCATCTGCCGGTTCCTTCGCAACAGGAGAGACGGAGATGCAATATGAAAAAAGCTTTGAGAGATGCGGTGGTGGTCATCACGGGCGCCTCGTCCGGAGTGGGGCAAGCCGCGGCCGAGGCGTTCGCGCGACGTGGTTCGAAACTCGTCCTCGCCGCGCGCGATGCCGCTGCGCTTCAGCGTGTGGCGAAGACCTGCCGCGAATTGGGGACCGAGGTTTTGGTCGTGCCGACAGATGTGACGGATGCGGACGCCGTCAAGGAGCTGGCAGAGAAGGCAACGAGTTTCGGCAAGATCGACGTCTGGTTCAGCAATGTCGGTGTCGGCGCCGTTGGTCGCTTCGTCGATACGCCGATTGCCGCCCATGAACAGGTCATTCGCACCAACCTGATCGGGCATATCAATGATGCACATGCGGCCATTCCGATCTTTCTCAAGCAGCGCCACGGCACCTTCATCAATATGATCTCTCTTGGCGGTTTTGCTTCCACCCCCTTCGCGGCAGCTTACAGCGCAAGCAAGTTCGGCCTCAGAGGCTTCTCCGAAGCGCTCCGTGCCGAGCTTGCCGATGAACCCGATATCCATATTTGTGATGTCTATCCGACATTCATGGATACCCCTGGCGTGGGCCACGGCGCGAATTACACCGGCCGAAAACTCAGCGTTCCTCCGCCCGTCTACAACGCGCGTCGTGCCGCTCGCGCCATCGTCCGTCTCGCGGAGCGTCCACGCGCTTCGACCACTGTGGGCCTCGTCGCAGACCTCGCCCGCTTCGTCCATTTTCTCGCACCCAATACGACGACGCGGCTGCTGGCGCAGCTTACGTCACGTTACCTGAAGCAAGCGCCGTGGGCGGAGAACAGCAACGGCAACCTGTTCAGGCCCCCGGCCATCGCCGGTGGCATCGACGGAGGCCTCCGCTCCTCCCGCAGGATTCCCGTCGCAACTGTGGCGGCCGCGGTAGTCGTCGGCTTCGCCGTCGCCGCCCTGATCGCGGGGAAATCCCGTGTTTCATACCGAGGAGTCCCGAGATGAAGGCTTTGACTTGGCACGGCAAGGGCGACATCCGATGCGAGCGCGTGGCTGATCCGAAAATCGAGGACGATCGCGACGCCATCATCAAGGTGACGGCCTGCGCGATCTGCGGCTCCGACGTTCATATTTTTAACGGCCTCATCCCCTCAATGGAGCACCGCGACGTCCTCGGTCATGAAACGATGGGCGAGGTCGTCGAGGTAGGTAGGAGGGCGACCAGATTGAGCGTCGGCGACCGTGTCGTCGTCCCTTTCACCATCGCCTGCGGTGAGTGTTTTTTCTGTCAGCGCGGCTTCTATTCGGGCTGCGAACGCACCAATCCCGATCGGGAAAAGGCGACGAAGTTGTGGGGCAATTCGCCTGCCGGCCTGTTCGGCTATTCGCACCTTCTCGGCGGTTACAGTGGGGGACAGGCTGAATATCTTCGCGTGCCCTATGCGGATGTGGGGCCGATCAAGATCCCGGATGAGCTCACGGACGAACAGGTGCTGTTTCTTTCCGATATCTTTCCAACCGGCTACATGGCCGCCGAGTTCTGCGACATCAATCCGGCCGACACGATCGCAATCTGGGGATGTGGTCCTGTCGGTCAGATGGCGATCCGCTCGGCGTTCCTGCTCGGCGCCGAAAGAGTCATTGCCGTGGATACCGTTCCGGAGCGGCTAAGGCTCGCCGAAACGGCCGGCGCGATGACCCTCGATTTCATGCAGGAGGATGTCTATGACCGGATCATGGAGATAACCCATGGTCGGGGAGCCGACGCCTGCATCGACGCGGTCGGCACCGAGGCCGATAGCTGGGCAAGCTTCGATTCCTTTGTCGATCGCGTGAAAGTGGCCACATTCATGGCTACTGATCGCCCGCATGTGTTGCGGCAAGCGATCCATTGCTGCCGAAACTTCGGAACGGTTTCTATTGTGGGTGTCTATGGCGGATATCTCGACAAAATACCGATGGGATCGGCAATCAACCGCGGACTGACCTTCCGTATGGGCCAGACGCCGGTTCAACGGTATCTTCCGTCGCTTCTCGATCGGATCCGAAAAGGGGAGATCGACCCGTCGTTCGTCATCACCCATAGGGGCAGCCTCGACGAGGGGCCGGCGCTCTACAGTACCTTCGGCGAGAGGAAGGATGGTTGCGTAAAGGTGGTTTTGAGGCCGTGATAGGATTTTGCTACGTCAGGCCGAAACGCTGTGGTACGGTCAAAGCTCGAGAATGGCGCAGGGTTTGTCCGTCGGCTTTTCGATATGCGCCGCGACATTAAGCACCGGAGCGCCCCCGGGCGACCGCGCTCACTTGGAAGCGGTCGATGGTTTCGGCCAAATGGGATGAACCGAGAAACGGATATATTTCCTTGGGTTCACCCGTAACTGTTTCGGCGATCGGAGCATTATGCAGAATGACAAGGGCGCGCTGTGCTCTGGTGCTCCTCAAGGCATTCTCCAGGCGCGTCGCCTCGTCCACGCTCTTTTCTGGCTCCGCGAATGGCAGCCGAACCTCACCGCAGCATCCCATTCCACGGCCGACGAAAGGCAGGGAACAGGGCCGCTCCTGGTGGAGCGCGGCCACAGGCAAGGGGGCAACGAGCGCGCTTGCGCGGTCTTTGCCCTTGCGGGTTGCTTTCCAGAACGTCGGACTGCGTCCAGCGCTTCCCGGCTCTCCCCAACACCCGACGTTTTGCGGCCATCGTCGCGGTGGTCGCGGAGACCTGCCGCGGCGGCTACCAGGGCCGCCACCTACTCGACCAGTATTGGTCCCTGAGATCACTCAGCCGATCTTCGAGGTCGGCGAACATGTCTTCCATCCGCGACGATCGCCGCGTGTACCGATACGGACCGGCCGTACCTGCAACGATCAGACCAATGAGACCGAGCAGAACTAGGGTCGTCCACGCGGGATGTTCCCTTGCCATGTCACCAGCTCTGCGGCCGGTGTCCAGGGCCGTGCTTGCGATGGCCCTCCCCGAGGAAATACCCAGTTCAGAAATCGCTGCGCTGAGAGCATTGACCTGCTCGCGTAGCGATCTGACCTGCTCTTCGACCGACTGATCTGCAACACCGACTGTACCTTTATTCGTATCGACGACCCCGCGCGGTACGGCGGAACCGAGCGGCCTTTCCCGTGCCATGACCTGATCCTCTTTGTAGTTTCCAATTCTCATACCATGGAAACGGCGGTCGGGAGCCCAAGTTCCTTGTGCGTGGGAATAGGAGTGGCGCGACGGGCAGGCGCAAGACGGTGGCATGTGGCAAGCGCCCGCCGCTCAACCGTTTGCGCTTGCCCGCTCACCTTGTGCGCCGCGATGAGTTGATCGGCATCTTTCGACTCCAGGACGCCGTCGCCGCGTTTGAGGCGGCTCGCGACCGCAGCCAGTGGTCGAAAGTATCCGGCTCGCACGCCGGAGCGGCTCGGCTATCGTTCCCTGTTCGTCGTGGCATCGCGCCGAGACTTCGCCCGCCGTGCGTTCGACGATCACACTGCCGTCGAACGCGGCCAACTCGGAAAATTTCTCCGGGGGAACGCGGTAGTCGATGACCGATTCCACGGAGCCGTTGTGGGGAGCAGGAAAGTTGTGCTCGTAGAATATCTTCGACGCGACGATCCGCTTCCAAGGCCCAGGCCGATGCCACACCAGCTGGCTGCCCGTAGCTTCGTTTGGTTCACCGTGCTGATCGATGACAAGCTGCGCCGCCTCGCGGGATTCCTCGGGCCAGTCCTCGATGTATTTGGAGAATTTCCGTCCAGTCATGGTCTACCTCCGTGAAGGTACCAACCGGCGCAATGCCGGAAGGTTCAGGGCCGCGGAGATCATGACCGCTGCTCGCTCAGGCGTGCCGTTCGCAACGCTGCAAAGGCTTCTTCCGCGGAACGGCACAGAAGGTTGAGTTCGGTCGGCCGGCGCAGCGCTACCTGGATGTGGTGAGGTCCGAACACCCGGATTAGGCCATACCCGGGAAAGCGGCCGTTGCCGGCCGCGCGGTTGTTCCAGCGCGTGATCCTGCCGTACGGCCAAGGTTTGTAGGAATGTTCCGCACCAAGGATGCGGGCGCATTCTTCGTAGAATGTTTTCTTGCTGAATTCCGTGCCGGCGTCCATTCACAGGTTCCTCGCTCGGTAAGCCGGAATCTCTGAACCGTTCCCGTCCAACAATGTTCCCGATTCATCGCAGTCCGCTGCGGAACGGTCAGAAAGCAATGGCGGTTGGACCCTCGTGAAGACACAGGAGGAAAAATCATGGGCGCTTCCGGTGTCGCTGTCTTCGACAAGACACTCCGGGTTGCCAATACACGGTTGGACGACATCATGAAACAGCAAGGGCCGGATCGCCAGGTTGCATGGCATATCCTCGGTGCCATCTTACCCACGATTCGGGACCGCCTGCCGGCAGACCTGTCCGCCCTTGCGGATTCGATGGAACGTGCCGGCCGCAAGTCAGCCGTCGCGAACTATGCGTCGGAAAGCTTTCTTGCGACCTCCCGCATCAAGCGGCCATATCCGGTTCCCCGCGCCGTCCATCGCGGAAAGACGGAGTTGTTGCTCGACATAGGGAGCCGGTTGCCCGGCGAGCGATGGAAATGCCGATGCGATCTCGGCTCCCGTGGCAGGCCAGGCAGGCGGGAATACGACGTAACGGGTCTCCCTCTGCTGCAAATTCCTTTCCTGCATCGACAAGCGCTGTCGCAGCGTCTGCTGTTCCTTGCGGCGGGGGCAATGCCGCGAAGTGCACCGCGAGGTTTTGCCAATGGCGACGATCGACGGCCTTGGCGACAACTCCCATGACGCCGCTTGGTCTGCCGTGCAAGCCAAGACAGCAGTTTTCGCCCCGCCGAGATCTTTCTTGGGAACCAAGCATCCCACGCGTCGGTTTGTCGTTCGTTCCCATGTCCCGATCGATGGAGAACTCGACGGTTTCTGCCCGCAACTGCTATCGAATACCAACAGCAATGGAGAACGTGATGGAGGACTCACAAGCGATTTCCCGGCCTCGGCAAACTTCCGACTACCCGGGACGCCAGACAGACTGCATTGCAGCGCTCAGGCCAGCCGTCTCCGATCTGGCTGCAACCTCTCAGGACAGCATTGTTGCGGCAATCGGCGGGGAGATGACGGACGAGCTGCTCGCGCTCGCCCATAGAGCGGAAGAGGCGGGCTGGAGCTTCGATGAGGCATCGGCGGCGATTGAAACGCTTGCCCGGGAATATGAGGGTGCCAAGGGCACGATCTTCGACTGAACTGGGCCGAGGCCCATCGCCCTGAGGTCCACGCACCGGCGATTGCGGTCGAACCTCCCTCGGCGGGGCTGGTTAGATGAACCAAGAGGTAGACGCCATTGGCAAAGCTTGGAGTCCTGACATTTCACAGCTGCATCAACTATGGGTCGTTTTGGCAGGCACTCTGTCTCGTGCAAGGTCTTCGCTCTCTGGGCGCCAAACCTGTCGTACTCGACCATCGTTCCGAGCGGGTCAGTCGCGCCGAGTGGCGGTGCGCGCTACAGCCGCTGCTGCCCGCAAGGACTGCTCGACCGGACATCTCGCTTTACGCCTTGAAGATCAGGAAGTTCCTAAGAGCGTTTGCATCATTTCCGCTCAGCTCAGCGTTTGCGCTTGATGAGCCGTTCGCCCCGGAAGATTGCGATCTAATCGTCGTCGGCAGCGACGAAGTCTGGAACTTTCGCCACCCCTGGTACGGCGGTGTTCCGCTCTTCTATGGGGAAGGGCTATCTGCAAAGAGGATTGTTTCCTACGCAGCAACCTTCGGAAGTCATCCCGCTGCCAACGGGCTTGAGAGCTTCTGGGCGGATAAATTGCGGAGATTTCATGCCATTTCCGTGCGCGACGAGAACTCGAGGACGATTATCGAAAGGGCGCTTGGACGTAAGGCTGCACTCGTTCTCGATCCGTGCCTGCAATTTCCCGAGACCATCACGACTGGTCGAAACGTTTTCGATCCCCGCACCTATATTGCCATCTACGGGCACTCTTTTCCGTCCTGGTTTCAACAGGAGGCTCGCCGTTGGGCAGCATCGCGCTCGCTCCGTCTCGTCAGCATAGGCTATCGCAACGAGTGGGCGGACGAACAGTGGCTCGATGGCGGTCCCTACGAGTTCGCCGGCTTCATCGCCGAAGCCGAGGCTGTCGTCACGAACTTCTTCCACGGCTGCGTATTCGCACTTCTTAACGCCAAACCGTTTGCCTGCGCCCTGTCTGACTACCGTTCCAACAAGATTCGCGACCTCGCGCACTTGGTCGGTGCGCAACGACACGTGGTGTCCCAGAAGACGTCTCAAGCGGGCTACGACGCCATTCTTGACGAGATCCCGGACAAAGCCATCGCTGACCGAATTGCGGAACTGCGCCGCCAATCGCGGAACTATCTAACCGATGTCCTCTAAACGCCGCACGCCATGCGATCGCACCTCGCTCACGCCGGGACAGATGGATGCATCGGGGCTATGCATAGGCTGCGGCGCCTGTATGGCGCAATCTGCCGCCGGCGCCGCTGCGATGCGGCTGGATCGTTATGGCCAGTTCAAACCGACGGCATCCCGACATCCGCGCAGCTTCGCCGAGTTGTGCCCGTTTTCGCCCTATGCCTGGAACGAAGACGACATCGCTCGAGAGCGGTTCGCATCGGCAAGATATCGCGATCCGCGCATTGGGCGCTTCGAGGCCGCCTATGTGGGATACGTCCGCGAATGCAGCTTTCGGACCGACGGCAGTTCCGGCGGTATGGCAAGCTGGACGGCGGCCTCGCTTCTGGAAGAAAACCTTGTTGACGGCGTCGCGCATGTGGTTCCGCGATGCGAGGGCTCCGGGCCCCTGTTTCACTATCGCATATCGCGGACCCCGGAGGACATACGCGCGGGCGCGAAGTCACGCTACTACCCGGTGGAGCTCTCCGCAGTCATCGATGAAATGAGACGTCGCCCCGGTCGCTACGCAATCGTCGGAATCCCCTGCTTCATCAAAGCCCTGCATCTTTTGTGCCTGCAGGATCCGCTACTGCGCGAGCGTCTTACCTTCACGCTCGGGCTCTTCTGCGGACACATGAAGAGCGCTCGCTTCGTCGAGAGCATCGCCTGGCAGCTGGGGGAAAGAATCGAAGCTGTCGCGGATATCGATTTCAGGCTGAAGGGCACTGGGAGGCCAGCGAACTGGTACACGGCGCACCTCGTCCTGAAGGATGGAAACACCCGGAGCAAGGACTGGTGGCATCTAGCCGACGGAGACTGGGGGGCGGGCTTCTTCCAGAACGCCGCATGCAATTTCTGCGATGACGTCGTTGCCGAAACCGCCGACATCTCGTTTGGCGACGCCTGGGTAGAACCCTACGCGTCCGACGGTCGTGGTACCAATGTTGTCGTCGTTCGCTCTCCTCTGCTCCGAGATCTCGTCGATCGCGCCCGTAATCAAGGGCGGCTCGAGTTGCAGGAGGTCGACAGCGCATTCGTGGTCAGAACACAGGCTGCCGGCTTCAGGCAGAGACGCGAAGGTCTCGCCTTTCGCCTGAACCGGCAGCGTCCGGGTGTCACGCCGAAAAAGCGTATCGCCCCGCAGAGAGCCGGGCTCGATGCCCGGCGGATGGCGATCTACTGGTTGCGCCGCTTGGTCAGTGCACAAAGCCACCGCGTGTTTCGACTTGCCAGGATATTGCATTGGCCGGCGATCTATATTCGCTGGGCCTCGACGATGCTCGCCTTTTATCAGGGAGTGACCTATTCGCGGGGCTGGATCGGGAAACTTGTCTCCCGCATCTGCCCGGAAACGGCCGACTCGGGCAAGACATCGAACGATGATGAACCGGGCGCATAACGCGCCGTCATCTCCGCGCAGAAATCGGCAAATTCCTCCGGCACGATCGGCGCGCTTGTATGGTGCGGCGCCATGCCCCGGTGCTCGGGGGTAAAGCAGAACGTGATTGTGACATCGAATTCTTCGAGGGCTGCCATTTGGCGATCGAACCAGGCCAGCGCGTTAGGCTGGAAGCGGTCGGCCCAGGATAGGCCGGTGCGCAGGTGCGTGACGCCGAGGCGCTTCATCCATGAAACGGCGTCGTCAAGCCGGGGATCCTCGAAATGGAACCATTGCACGAGTCCGATCTCAGGCGTGTGCCGGGCAAACTCTTGAAGTGCCAGTTTGGGCATACCGTCCTCGCGCAAGAGACCCATGTGGAAATGGCGGTAATAGGACGAGCCCTCGGCCTCCTTGTGTCGCGTGGTCGCGCCCCAAGCGCGCGGCAGGTCGTAGAGGCTGTACCACTGGATCCGCTCGACCTTGCCTTTGAGCAACGCAGCCGTCCTCCGCAGTCCCCAAAGCTGCACCTCCTCGGCGCCGAAGGTCGAAACGCCAACCTCACTGATCCATATCGGCAGGTCGGTCACGGCACGCAATTCCTCGACCTTCCGTGGCCATTCGTCGATTTGCCAAAGGTTCCAGTCCAGCGGAAAGCCATGCGCCGCCACGGCATCGATGTGGTCGAGGACGCCATAGGACTTCATTAGATCCATGAAATCTGGATCGATCGGCGAAATTCCGCCAAGCACCCGCCTGAGGTCGGGATTGATGTCTCGGATCGCATCGGCGGCAAGCTTGGCCATATGTGCAAAGCGACTCCAGTCCGGATCGATCTCCGGATCCCAATGTGACTTGTTGTTGGGCTCGTTCCAGATCATGGCCGCTTCTATCATGAGTGCCCTCCATGCTTCTTCCGTTGCATCATCGTGTCGTGTCCTGGGTTTCGTTCAATTGCAGGACCTTCGCGCCCCAAACACCTGCCGCCACGGCGGAGACGGAGGCGGGTGCGATATCGAAGCGCGCCCATGCGTCAGTCGATACGCCGAGCACTTGGCAGATCAAGGCCTTGATGACGTCGGCGTGGCTCACGAATACGACCTTCCCGTCGCCGCTCTGTGGGCACAGCCTTTCGACAAGCGCCATGATCCGTTGCTGGACGTCCAGCATCGTCTCACCGCCAGGGGCGCGCACCAAGCTCCGTGTGCAATTCCATTGGCGCCAGAGCGGGTCCGAGTTGAGGACCTCGAAGGTCTTGCCTGACCAAATGCCGAAGTCGACCTCGTCCAGCGCATCGACTGTCTTAACCTCGCCCACACCCGAGGCGGCAGCGATGGCCGCGGCCGTCTCTTGCGTGCGTTTGCGAGGGCTGGCATAGACGGCGGTGATGTCCTCGCGCGCGAGACGCGCTGCCAGGCGCGTGGCCTGTTCGCGGCCGGCGCTGCCGAGCGGAACGTCGGCCGATCGTCCCGCAAGAAAGCTGCCAACGTTGTCGTGCGCAGCGTGCCGCACCAGCAGAAACGTGGTCGTCACTCTGCCGCCCCCAGGAGTGCGTCGGTATCTCCGTCGATAAACTCCTCCAGCCGCCTGCGCGCCTCGCCATCGGTGAATTGCTGTGGCGGAGACTTCATGAAGTAACTCGACGGGGCAATCAACGGACCGCTGATGCCGCGGTCGATGGCTAGTTTCGCACACCGGATCGCATCGATGACCACGCCAGCCGAATTGGGTGAATCCCACACCTCGAGCTTCAGTTCGACGTTGAGGGGGACGTTGCCGAATGTCGTACCTTCGACGCGGATGTAGGCGAACTTGCGGTCGGCAAGCCAAGGCACGTGGTCGCTGGGACCTACATGAATGTCGTTGGCGGCCAATGGAATGTCCATCTGGCTGACGACCGATTGCGTTTTCGAGATCTTCTTCGATTCCAACCGTTCGCGCTCCAGCATGTTGAGAAAGTCGGTATTACCGCCAAAATTCAGCTGATAGGTCCGGTCGATGCGCACCCCCCGCTCGCGAAAGAGGTTAGCGAGCAGCCGGTGCACGATGGTTGCCCCGACCTGGCTCTTTATGTCGTCGCCAATGAGCGGCAGGCCGCGCTCGGCGAATCTGCGCTGCCACGACCGGTCGGAGGCGATGAATACAGGAATGCAGTTGACAAAACCGCAGCCGGCGGCAAGCGCCTGCTCCGCATACCAGCGTGTCGCAACCTCGGAGCCAACGGGGAGGTAGGAGACCAGGACGTCCGTTTCCGTCTGCCGCAAAACCTCCGCGACATCAGCCTCGGGCGCGCCGGATTCCTCGATTTCCTCGCGCAGATACCGCCCGATGCCGTCGAGTGTTCTGCCGCGATTGACAACGATGCCGCTGGCAGCGACATCGGCGAAGCGGAAAGTGTTGTTTGGAGGAGCGTAGATGGCTTCTGCCACGTCACGTCCGACCTTTGCGGCGGCAACATCAAAAGCAGCGGAGACTTCGATGTCATGGACGTGGTAGCCGCCCAGCTTGACATGCATCAGCCCTGGAGCGGGTTCATCTTCCCTCGCGTCACGATAAAACGTCAGCCCTTGAACGAGGGAGGACGCGCAGTTCCCGATTCCCACCAGCCCGACCCGAATTGATGTCGATCGCATCAGTCCGCTACTCCTGCGCAGTATCTACAATGCTGGCCAAACCAGCGCGCGACGGAATGGTTCCTTCTCCAATTCTTGCGCGCCGTGGATCGAAATCACGCTGCGGCGCGTTGAAGGCAAACGTGAAGCAATGGATGGAGTCATGCTTGTATTCGGTGCCGTCACGCGTTTGGAACGCGCCGACGCTTTGTGCGCGACCATCGCCGCACAGTTGCGCGGGCTTGAACATCAGCCGCCCGGGATCGAACGACATGCTGCGCTCGTCGGGATCCTGCTCAAGGCCGGCGAACTCGTGCAGGGATTGTCGGACGTCGAGTTCGAAAAAATGACGGCCGATGACATCTCCGCGCGGCGCGACATCGGCAGCCTCCTTCTCCTCGACCTGGCACGGCTCGTCCTCCGGTCCTGGCGTCAGGGACTGGGGGGTCCCCTGGCGGTACCGGCGCGTGTCACGGCACTGCTAGTTCACCTGCGGGTACCGTGTTCACTTTGCGTCAGCGAGGCGGAAGGCTACAGCTTTTACGGTCTCTATCCGGAAAGTTACGCCGAAGCTGCGATGCGCTCCGGGCTTGCGGCAAACACGACCGTGATCGGCATACGAAGCATCGGAACGAGCCTCTCCGCAATGGTCGCCGCCGCCATCGGTGCCGCCGGGCCGGTCACACTTCGGCCGACGGGCTCACCTTTCCGGAAGCGCATTGCTGTCGCGCCACGGCTTTCGCACCGGCTGCTACGCGATCCGACGGTGCGTTTTGCGATTGTCGACGAGGGGCCAGGTCTTTCCGGCAGTTCGTTTGGAAGCGTCGCGGACTGGCTCGAGGACCATGGCGTCGACGATAAGCGCGTTCACTTCTTTCCCGGCCACAAGGGAGGGCTTGGTCCGGAATCCAGCAGTTTCCACCGCAAACGCTGGGCAGCAAGCGCGCGTAACGTGGTCGATCTCGACGATCTCCTCCTTGAGGGCCCCGCCCCGTGTTGTCTCGCCTCCTGGGTCAGTGACCTCGTCGGCCCGCTCGAACGGCCGCTCGAAGACATTTCCGCCGGCGCCTGGCGGAAAACACTTCGCGGTGATCGCGGTGCCTGGCCTCCGGTCGACAGGAGATTCGAACGTAGAAAATTCCTCGCCCACACCGCCGATGATATATGGCTCGTCAAATTTGTCGGGCTTGGTCACGTGGGCCAGCGCAAGCTGGTCAAGGCGCGCCTTCTCGCGGATGCCGGCTTTACACCGCCCGTCGCAGGATTGTGCCACGGCTTCCTTGTAGAGAAGTGGCTGGAGGCGACGAGACCGCTCGCACCAACGGAATTCCGCCAGACCACGTTCATCAAGCATCTTGGCCGTTACCTCGCCTTCCGGGCACGTCGCCTGCCGCTTCCAGTGACGTCCGGGGCGCCGCTTTCGAAATTATGCGAGATGGCGATTGTCAATACCGAAAAGACATTGGGCGCGGCGGCGGCATGGCGACTGAAGATTTTGATCGGCGGCGCTGAGCGCTGGCAGGCCCTCGTACAGCCTGTCGACACCGATAACCGGCTGCATCCTTGGGAATGGCTCGCGCGAGGGGAACGAGGATTTCTCAAGACCGACGCGCTCGACCATAGCGTCGCCCATGATCTGATTGGGTGCCAGGATGTTGCTTGGGACCTCGCGGGAGCGAGCGTCGAATTCGAGTTTTCGGTGCAGCAATCGGCCGATTTGCGTGCGGCCGTGTCCGATGGATGTTCGCGCGCCGTGAATGCTGATCTGCAGGCGATCCTCGAGGTTTGCTATCTGGCGTTTCAGCTCGGCTTGTGGATTTCGGCAAAGTCGGTAGCCACCGCCGAGGAGATCCCGCGATTGGAGGCAGTCGCGTCACGCTACGCGAACCTCCTGCTGCGCCTTTTACAAGGGGGCAGGGAGTGATCGTCTTGCGCGATTGGGGCGGCAAATGACCTATCGGCCGTAGATTCTGTCGAGCACGTCAGCGACCGTGATCAAATTTTCGTTTTCGCGGTCAAAGCCCTCGGTGGCGGCAAGGCGCTGTGCCCAGGCTGCCGCTGCGCGCCCGCCCCAGCGGTCCGGAGGCGACACCAGTAGCTCGCGCTCGGTGCCGCGATGCCTCTCGGCGGTGAAGTCGAGAAACGATCCGTTCACGTTCCTGAGACTTGCTCCGCCTTCGGTGCCGTAGAAGTCCGCTGCAATTATGGCCTCCCATCCTGCGTGCAGGCGCCAGGAGCATGCGACCCGGCCGATGACGCCGGATGATAATTCGATCGTCGCTACGGCATAGTCCTCAACTTTATCGCTGTCACGGCGAATAGGGGCCCCATTGGAAAACAGGCTGCTTTCGACGCGAACGACGTCCGGAAAATCCAGTGTCCAGAGAAGAAGATCGATGAGGTGGACCCCAAGATCGATGACACAGCCTCCGCCGGAGAGCGCTTTGTCGTAAAACCAAGGCTTGCCGGGGCCAAAGGCGTTGTGAAAGGTAAGATCGACCGCAAATACCGTTCCGAGCTCGCCGGACACAATCAGATTGCGGATCTTCTGCATGGCGCTCGTGTAGCGATAGGACAGGTCGACCGCGAGCAGTCTATCGGCGCGCCTTGCCGCCTCGATCACCGCTGCTGCTTCGTTACGCGAGCGACCGAGTGGCTTCTGGCAGAAGACAGCTATTCCTCGATCGAGCGCCATGATTGATTGTGCGGCGTGGAGTGCGCTCGGCGTGGCAATGACGATTCCGTCCAGTCGCTCGTCGAGCAACGCATCAAGGGAGCTGACAACCGCTGCTTCAGGCGCCAGTTCGCTTGCGGCCGCTGCCATTTCGGGTGAAGGATCGACGATTGCGGCAGGCTCGACGGTCCTAGATTCGACGATCGCGCGCATGCGGTCGCGACCGATCCAGCCGACGCCGAGGAAGCCGACCCGGGGGCGGCCGGCGCGTTCTGAGCTCGCCGAAAGCGGCGTGACGCTACCCATCGAAAATCACCAGCGCCTTGATGAAGCCTTCCGGCCGATCACGGGCCATGTCCAGCGCCATGCCGAGCCGGTCGAGCGGGAATCTGTGCGTAAAGAGCTGCGTGGGGGATATGCGCCCCGCGGCTGTGGCCGCGATCGCCTCATGGATGCCGCGCATGTACACGGAGGGGTCGCGCTCATGTGCATTGATCACGTCGAGGCCACGCCAGTTCCAGAGCTGCATGTTGATCTGCCGCGGACCGTCCTGGTGATAGCCCGCGATGACCAGCCGCCCACGCTCTTTGGTGAGTTCGGCCGCAAGATCGAGGGGCCATTGCTTGCCGACGGCTTCGATAACGCAATCGCAGTAGTCCCCCGAGGTCAATTCCTTTACCTCGTCGACAATCCGCCGATGATCGTCCATTGCAATCGTGTGGTTCGCGCCGGCGCGCTCTGCCGAAGCAAGTGATGACGGCCTGCGCGAGATGGCGAGAACCCGTGCGCCGGCGGCGCTCGCGAGTTCGGTCAGAAGAATTCCGAGAAAGCCGACGCCTACGATCGCCACTGTCTCCCCCGGCTTGATCGCGCTGCGCCGGAAAATGTTGAAGGCGCAGCCGAGCGGTTCGCCGGGAAAGGGCTGATCTGCAAGCGCCGCAGGTAGGGGTGCGATCGCGGTCTGGTCGGCAACGTCGTGGGTGGCATATGCATGATAGGAAAGTGCGGCGACCCGGTCGCCCGGCTCGAAACCCTGCACGTCCTCGCCGGTCGCATCGATGATTCCCCAACCCTCATGGCCCAGTCCGCCCGGTTCTGTCGGAAAGCGCATCCATTCCGGCCCCGCCCAGGGAATGAGGTTGGAGGCGCAAACACCGCAACCTTCAAGGCGGATGCGGACCTCGCCGCGGCCCGGCCGTGGTAGCGGAAGAGTTTCGATCCGCACCTCGCCGGGTGCCGTAATTGTTGCGGCGGACATCGTGTCCGTCTGCCCGGATACGCTGATGCTCATCCTGTTCCCTCCCGCGATGAAGGCCTACCCGGCCGCCGAGCATTGCATCTCAGGTCCCGCGGACCCCGCCACAGCCCCGGCAGAAAGCCCTGTCTCAGTTCGGCAGCCTTCGCGCCCTTAACTTGGTGTTGCAGCTTTTGTTCCTGGGTTCGCGTGGAACACTCACGCAAGTGAAAGGTTTGTAGCTCGGGACGGACAACGTCCCGCTGCAAGCGTTCATGAAGAACATCAAAGAAGATGAAGTCATGGATGAAGGAACTTTTGCTACCGAGGCTTGTTGGAGCTTTGTCACTATCTCCCATTGAACGTCGTCAGGTACGTCATGACAAAGATTCTTGTTACCGGCGGATGCGGCTTCATAGGCCGGCATGTGGTCGAGGAACTCCTCTCAAGGAACTACAGCGTGCGCGTGTTAGACGTGCTCAATGAGCAGGTTCACGCGGATGCACAGGTCACGTTGCCACCGGACGTGGACTTACGACGGGCGGACGTTCGCGATGCCGACGCGGTAAGAAGCGCGCTCACGGACGTCGACTGCGTTGTCCATCTTGCAGCTGAGGTCGGGGTCGGTCAGTCGATGTATGAAATCGCCCGCTACGTGGGCGTCAACGACTTCGGAACGGCCGTCCTGCTGGAGGCGATCATCGGCATGCCGATCCGACGTATCGTCGTCGCTTCGTCGATGAGCGTCTATGGCGAAGGACTCTACGAGACGATGACAGGTGAGCGCTGTGCTCGAGCCAGACGGTTTCCTGCCGCTATCAGGACAGGTTCATGGGATCCGACCGGACCCGACGGGGAGCGTCTCAGGCCGGTTCCGACGGATGAGCAGAAGCCGGTCGATCTCGCGTCCATCTACGCGCTCACGAAGTTTGCGCAGGAACGCCAGGTGCTGATTTTCGGGGAGGCTTATGGCGTGGAGGCAGTGGCGCTTCGCCTGTTCAACGTGTACGGCGCCGGTCAGGCGCTTTCCAACCCCTATACCGGCGTGCTTGCCAACTTCGCCTCGCGGCTTGCCAACGGACAGTCGCCGATGGTGTTCGAAGATGGCAGACAAAGGCGGGATTTCGTTCACGTCCGCGATGTAGCGAGAGCCTTTCGGTTAGCGCTCGAACAGCCGCCTGCCGCCGGCCACGTCATCAATGTCGGCAGCGGTCAGGCCTATGCCATCGCCGATGTCGCTTTGCTGCTCGCTGACGCGATGGGAGTACCCGAGCTTAAGCCGGAGATCATGAACAAGGCTCGCTCGGGCGATATCCGCAATTGTTTCGCCGACATTACCGCGGCACGGGATCTGCTCGCTTTCGAACCCGCGCATCAACTCGAAAATTCGCTCCCCGATTTCGCGCAATGGGTCGCTAGTGTCGGCGCGATCGACCGCGGCCCCGAGATGAAGCGGCACCTGGAAGCCAGGGGGTTGGTGCTATGAGCGTCGGTTCTCAGAGCAGGCGTGCTCGCTTGGCCGCACCTGCCCTTTCCAAGAAAACGGCAGTAATCGTCGTGGTGGGCGGCGCCGGTTTTGTCGGCTGCAATCTCGCTGACAGTTTCCTCCGGGACGGCGAGGAAGTGATAGTTCTCGACAATCTCAGTCGCGCCGGCGTCGAGCGAAACCTCGAATGGTTGGTGGACAATCACCGCGGCGCCGTCCATCCCGTGCTCGCCGATATTCGCGAGTTCACAGCAATAGAGCCGGTCCTCAAGGATGCCAAGGCTGTCTTTCATCTGGCGGCGCAGACGGCCGTGACGACCAGCCTCCAGCGGCCCATCGACGATTTCGAGACGAATGCGCGCGGCACGCTCAATGTGCTCGAAGCCGCACGCATGGCCGGGTGCCAGGCGCCTGTCATTTTCGCCAGCAGCAACAAGGTATATGGCGTGCTGGCGCAACTGCGGCTGAACGAGGTCGGGGAACAACACCTGCCCACCGACGAAGCGGTGCGCAACCATGGCGTCAGTGAGGCGCAACCGCTCGACTTTTGCACTCCCTATGGTTGCTCGAAAGGTGTGGCGGACCAATACGTGCTGGACTACGCAAGGTCGTTTGGACTTCCGACGGCCGTGCTCCGGATGAGTTGCATCTACGGCCCAAGGCAGTTCGGCACTGAGGATCAGGGATGGGTCGCGCATTTCCTCATTCGCGCACTCGCGGGCGAGACGATATCGATCTATGGCGATGGAAAGCAGGTCCGTGACATCCTCCATGTCAGAGATGCAGTCGCCGCCTACCGAGCACTTCTCAAATCAATCGATCGTTTCAGCGGGCGCGCCTTCAATCTTGGCGGCGGGCCTGAGAATGCCGTCAGCATCTCCCAGGTCCTTGGCGAGATCGAACTCCTAGTGGGCCGTCCACTCTCGACAGAGGAGCACGACTGGCGGGCGGGAGACCAACTGTTCTTCGTTGCCGATACGCGCGCGCTTGCCGATGCGGTCGGCTGGAGGGCTCGCACGGCATGGCGCGCGGGACTGCGCGATCTGCACGACTGGCTTCTGAAAGATTGGGGCGGGGTTCACAGGGCCCGCCATCAAACAAAGAGGATCACCGCATGAGCGATCGCGCCGGTTCCGCCCTTCGCGCTCTCGATCATGACGGCACCCGAGGTCGGCTGCCGCGGCGGATCATCATGAGTGTCGACGCGGTAGGCGGTGTATGGCGTTATGCGATGGACCTCGCCGACGCCATTCGAGCTGCCGGCGTGGAAACGCTTTTTGTCGGCTTCGGCCCAGAGCCTTCCGCGCATCAGGGGAGCGAGGCTGCGCGTATCGGCATGCTCGAATGGTTTGCTGTGCCGCTCGACTGGATGGCCGGCGAAGAAAGTGAGCTCGATGTGGTGGCGGAACTACTGACCGAACTTTCGCTCAGGCATTCGGTCGATCTGCTGCATCTGAATCTGCCGTCGCAGGCAGCGGGTTTCCCCGCGCAAATGCCAGTCGTCGTGGTCTCGCATTCGTGCGTTGCCACCTGGTTCGAAGCTGTGCGTGCTTCTGGCTTGCCGCGCGAGTGGCTCTGGCAGAAGCGGCTGAACCGGCTGGGCTTCGACCGCGCCGACGTGGTTCTGGCCCCGAGCTCCAGCCATGCCGCGGGGCTCGTGCGCTGCTATGGCCGGATCGACAATCTCAAGGTCGTCCATAATGGCAGCCGAAACTCGTATCCGATCATGCCCAAGGAGAATTTTGTTTTTGCCGCAGGCCGGTGGTGGGACGAGGGCAAAAATGGCGCGGTGCTGGACCAGGCGGCCGCGCATATCCGCTGGCCGGTACTGATGGCCGGGGCATGCGACGGCCCAAACCGCGAGCGTTTGGCAATCCATCACGCCAATTATCAAGGGGAACTCCCTCACGATCGGGCCTTGGCGCTGATATCGAAAGCCGCGATCGTCGTCTCCCCGTCGATCTACGAACCGTTCGGGCTTGTTGCACTAGAGGCGGCATGCGCCGGCGCAGCCTTGGTGCTTGCAGACATCGGCACCTATCGTGAGCTTTGGGATGGTGCCGCCGTGTTCGCCGATCCTGGTGATCCGGTTGCCCTCGCGAATATCGTCAATACTTTGGCGGCGGATGCGGGATTTAGGGCTGGGCTCGGGCAGCGTGCACGCTTACGGGCGAGCGAATTTACCATCGAAGCCCAACGCGACGCGGTGCTTGCCGCCTACCGGCAAGCCATGCGCAGGTCTCCTCGATTGACGGCTGCGGAGTGACCGATGCGATTTCTCTTCTACACCCATTCACTTGTTTCCGATTGGAACCACGGCAACGCCCACTTCCTTCGTGGCGTCATGCGGGAACTGCTGCAACGGGGTCACGAGGCGTTGGCGCTCGAACCGCGCGATTCCTGGAGCCGCCTTAACCTGATCGCGGATCAGGGTGTCGGGCCGATTGCGGCGTTCCGCAAGCACTTTCCCGATCTGCGCGTCGAGATCTACGGCGCCGATTTCGACCACGAGGCCGCGGTCAGCGAGGCCGATCTGGTCGTCGTACATGAATGGTCCGATCCCGACCTAGTCGCCCGGCTCGGCCGCATCCGTCACGCAGGCGGCGGCTTCACGCTCGCCTTTCACGATACGCATCATCGTGCCGTCACCGCCAAACGCGCTGTCGCCCGGCTCGACCTTTCCGGGTACGACTTTGTCCTGGCCTTCGGCGAGGCGCTTCGCGAACGCTATCTCAGCGCGGGCTGGGGAAGACACGTCTTCACCTGGCATGAAGCTGCCGACACGTCGCTGTTCCATCCGATTCCGCACGCCGAAAAAAAAGGCGATCTCGTCTGGATCGGTAATTGGGGCGATGATGAGCGCAGCGCCGAGATCTCGTCCTTCCTCATCGAGCCCGCGCGACAACTGAAGCTTATGGCAACCGTGCGGGGCGTGAGATATCCCGACACTGCGCTCAAGGCGCTGCGTGCGGCGCGAATAGATTATGGCGGCTGGCTTGCGAACGCCGCCGTTCCCCAGGCGTTCGCCGTGCATCGGGCGACAGTGCATATTCCTCGGCGGCCCTATGTCGAAGCCTTGCCGGGCATACCGACCATCCGGGTCTTCGAAGCGCTTGCCTGCGGCATTCCGCTGATCTCGGCGCCATGGACCGATGCGGAAGGTCTTTTCCGCCCCGGCACCGATTTCCTTTTTGCCGGCAACGGCAAGGAAATGACGCGCCTGCTGCGCCAGGTGCTCTCAGAACCAGCCTTCGCACAGGAACTGGCTGCCTCTGGCTTGGCAACCATCCGGGCACGCCATACCTGCGGCCATCGCGTCGACGAACTTCTCGACATCGTTGCTTCCTACCGGCCGAAAAAAGTCGAGGACGATCGCATCACTTCAAGGGAGGTCGCGATATGAGGATCGCCTTTTATGGATCGAGCCTTCTTTCGGCCTATTGGAACGGTGCAGCGACCTATTATCGCGGGTTGCTCCGGGCGCTTGCCGCGCGTGGATATCAAATCACCTTTTATGAGCCGGACGTCTACGACCGGCAGAAAAACCGCGATATCGATGTGCCGGACTGGTGCAGGGTTGTGGTCTATCAGGGGACGGTCGCTGCATTGAAGCGTGCCGCGGCGGAAGCCGTCGATGCCGATATCGTTGTCAAGGCAAGCGGTGTCGGCTTCGAGGACGACCTGCTGCTCGCGGAGATTATGGGGGCGGCAAATCCGGCTGCGCTCAAGATTTTCTGGGATGTCGATGCACCCGCCACGCTTGCGGAGTTGAGGGCCGCGCCCGATCATCCTCTCCGGCTTGCGCTTCCTTCGCTGGATCTCGTGTTGACCTATGGCGGCGGCAATCCTGTGGTCGAGTCCTATCGCTCCATCGGTGCCCGGGACTGCGTCCCCATCTACAACGCCGTCGACCCTGACACTCATCATCCCGTACCCGCGGATCCGCGTTTTGCTGCTGATCTTGCCTTTCTCGGCAACCGCTTGCCCGATCGGGAGACCCGGGTGGAAACCTTCTTTCTCGATCCCGCTGGCGAGGTCGGAGATCGGCGATTCCTGCTCGGCGGAGCCGGCTGGGATGACAAGCCCTTGCCCGAGAATGTCAGCTACATAGGTCACGTTCCAACCGCCGACCACAACGCCTTCAACGCGACCCCGACTGCCGTTCTGAACATTTCGCGCGCAAGCATGGCGGAGAATGGCTTCTCGCCGGCGACCCGCGTCTTCGAGGCGGCCGGGGCGGGCGCCTGCCTAATCACCGACGCATGGGAAGGCATCGAACTCTTCCTGACACCCGGAGAGGAAGTGCTGGTCGCCAGAGATGGACAGGACGTCGCCGAACTCATGCGCAAGCTTACGCCCGCCGGCGCCAAAAAGATCGGAGAGCGGGCGCTTGGTCGCGTGCTCGCCGAGCACACCTACGCGCACCGCGCCGAGGAGCTGGACCGTGTTTTGCGGAATCGGGCACGCCAGATGGAGGCCGCCGAATGAACCGTCCGCTCGATATCGTCGTTCTCGGCCTCTCGCTGTCCTCGTCCTGGGGCAACGGCCATGCGACCACCTATCGGGCATTGCTTCGCAGCGTCCACGGAGCCGGGCACAAAGTGACCTTCTTGGAGCGGGACGTACCGTGGTACGCCTGCCATCGCGACGTGGTCGCGCCGGACTTTTGCGACCTCGTCCTCTATAGGAGCATCGACGAACTGCTCGCGCGGCATGCTGGCACGCTGGCCGGGGCTGATGCCGTCGTCATCGGGTCTTATGTGCCGGAAGGGGTGGAAGTCATCGACACCGTTGTCGATCTCTCCCCCAAGCGCTTGTGCTTCTACGACATCGACACGCCCGTGACGCTCGCCAAGCTCGCCGGTGGCGACGAGGAATATCTCGCCCGTCGGCAGATTCCGCTCTTCGATCTCTACTTTTCCTTTTCCGGTGGCAGTACGCTCGATCGGCTGCGAGGCGAGTTTGCCGCGAGATGCCCAGTCGCACTCTACTGCGCCGTCGATCTCGACCTTTATCGCAATACCGGCGCGCCAAGGGAATGGGACCTTGGCTACCTCGGCACCTTCAGCCGTGATAGACAGCCCACTCTCGAGCGCCTGTTGTTCGAGCCCGCGCGGCAATTGCCGGAGATGCGCTTTGTCGTTGCCGGACCAAGCTATCCGGCGGAGATCCGCTGGCCGAAAAACGTGGTGCGTATCGAGCATCTGCCCCCTTCCGAGCACGCGGAATTCTACAGCCGCCAGCGATTCACCCTGAACGTAACGCGCGCCGACATGGTCACGGCCGGTTGGTCCCCGAGCGTCCGGCTCTTCGAAGCGGCCGCGTGCCACACGCCCGTGATCAGCGATTGGTGGGAAGGAATCGAGAGCTTCTTTCCGCCGGGAGAGGCTGCCGTCATTGCACAGGACAGTGGCGATGTCGTCGCGGCGCTGACGAGCCTCACCGAACAACAGCGCCAAGCGTATGCGAATTGCGCTCATCAGCGCGTCGTACAAGCGCACAGCGCCGCGGCTCGTGCCACGACCTTCTTGGAAGCAATCGAAAACGTCGCGCCCAGAACCAATCTCGCCACGAGACACTCCGAACGGAGATTTCCGGTCTAACACCGAAAGGAGAACGGCCCATGGCAAGAAGAAACCGAGCAAGTCGAGGAAAGGTTATCCTCGTCGCCGGCGGGGCCGGTTTTGTCGGATCCCATCTTTGTTCAGCACTTCTGGACGCCGGCCATCGGGTGATCTGCCTCGACAACTATCTCACCGGTTCCCCTGCCAATGTGAGCGATCTCACGGGAAACCCCTATTTCACGGTGATCGAGCAGGATGTCTGCGAGGATATCGCGATAGATGAGCCGCTCGACCACATCTATAACCTGGCATGCCCCGCCTCGCCGCCGTCATACCAGGCTGATCCAATCCACACGATGATGACCAGCGTGACGGGGACGGGTAACCTCCTGCGCCTCGCCGAGCGGCATGGAGCCGTCTTCCTCCAGGCGTCCACGAGCGAGATCTACGGTGATCCTGAGGAGCATCCGCAGCAGGAGGACTACTGGGGGCACGTCAACTGCACCGGGCCGCGGGCGTGCTACGACGAAGGCAAGCGCGCGGCCGAGGCTTTGTGCTTTGACAGTCTGAGGGCCGGAAATGTGGATGTGCGTGTTGCTCGCATCTTCAACACCTACGGTCCCTATATGCAGCCCAATGACGGCCGGATCGTCTCGAACTTCATTGTTCAAGCCCTCAAAAACGAGCCGCTCACGATCTATGGTAGCGGCGAGCAGACGCGTTCGTTCTGCTATGTGTCCGACCTCGTTGAAGGATTGATCAAGCTAATGAATCTCCGGCCCAATCCGGGCGTGCCCATAAACCTTGGAAACCCAGGGGAGTTTAGGGTTATCGAACTGGCCGAGCTAGTGTTGTCGAAGGTCGCGAGCGCCTCGACAATCGTCCATGCGCCCTTGCCTCCGGACGACCCGCAGCGCCGCCGACCGGATATCGCGCGGGCCAGAACGCTGCTTGGCTGGCAACCGAAAGTTGCGCTGCACGACGGGCTATCACACACGATTGCCTGGTTCCAGACCACGCTCGCGAAGCAGCGGGCCGTGCGCCGGCCAGGTCGCGCTCGCCGACGTCCGCAACAACCTGTCCTCTCTCAGGATCTTTGATCATGGCTCAGCAGATGCAAGACTGCATGACCATCGAGGATCAGGTCGCAGCGCTGGGACCCTGGTTTCACAACATGCGGATCATGGGCGTCGAGACATCCCCCGATCACTTTCTCGGAGATTATCCCGCGATCAAATGGAAGGCTTTCAAACATATCGTTCCGGATGATCTCGAAGGTAGAAGTGTCCTCGATATCGGTTGCAATGCGGGCTTCTACGCGCAGGAAATGAAACGCCGCAATGCCGGCCGCGTGCTCGGCATCGATTCGGATCCTCACTATTTGCGGCAAGCGAAATTCGCGGCCACACAGAACGGGATCGACATCGAATTCAGGCTGATGTCCGTTTACGACGTTGCTCAACTGCGCGAGAAATTCGATCTGGTTCTCTTTATGGGCGTTCTCTACCATCTCCGCTATCCGCTGTTGGCACTCGACCTTCTCTACGAGCACGTCGTCGGCGAGGAGATGCTCTTCCAGTGCATGCAGCGGGGCGCGGATTCTGTGGGGCCGGTGGAGGCAGACTACGACTTTCAGGAGTGGCAGGTCTTCGATCGCCCTGATTATCCCAAGCTGTTCTTTGTCGAACACCGTTTCTCGGACGATCCCACAAATTGGTTCATTCCGAACAGGGCTGGCGTGGAAGCGATGCTTCGCAGTTCCGGCTTCGTGATCGAAGCCAATCCCGAACGAGAGGTCTATCTCGTTCGCCGAGGGCAGCGTCCGTACATGAACGAGACCGTCCCGCGGGTCGGCGCTCTTTAGCTTGTCTCACGCACTGAAACAGCGAAATGATCCAACTCCGGGACATAGCGCAATTGCGGACGGAAAACTTCCATACTTATGCTCGATTACTCCCGGCTGGCCGGATTCTTCCAGAGCGAAGTCACCCGTGTTGCCGAAGCTGTTTGGCCTCCTGCTCAAGCAGGTCGGCCACTTCGCTGAGCGTCATGTGCGTCACGCAGAGGTGAATGGCGCACTCGAGAAAACGTGTCGACGAACGGCGCAGATAGAGGGCTTCTTCCTGGGCTGCCAGCCTCGATAGCGGATTGCTTCTGTCGTCGTGGCGATCAGGCATTCGAAAACTCCTTCGCTTGCCTTGAAAGATGGTTGTGCGGCAACGGGAGCATTTTCTCCGCAGGGCCGTTCGATCGCGCTATCACCCGGCACCGATCGCGAGAGCAAGCACGCCGGCTATGACGACAATGCCCACTATCAGGAGGACCAAACGATAGTTCGGCGATTGGCGGGGCTCGGCAGCGGGGATGGGACGCATGGCGTCTCCGTACTCCGCGGAGGTGTCGGTCCGCCCGTCCGGCTGCTGTCCGGTTCTCGCTGTCCCCGCCGCGTCTGGTGTCAGGGGCACGCCGGCCGCCTCGTCGTCCGTTTCCAACGGTGCCGCTGAAGGATCGAAGCCGCGCTTCTTGTCTCCCGTCCGTCCGTGCTGGATATCGCCGCGCACCTGCGCGGGATTGCTCTCAGGCAGTTTGGACATGATCGCTCCTTCCTACCGCAGGAGAACAACCGGCTTGTATCTCGTTTGTTCCGACGGTGTGACCGGCGACACTGTGCAACCGTTCCGAATCTCAGGCGGAGGAACATCCGCAGCGCCGAAGAGTTCGGCCACGGAAGGAGGCTGGCAGAAGGTGAAGCCCATCCCGCAAACATCGTCGTTCGACAGCACACTGGCGCTGTTTCGCGAAGGTTACACGTTCATCTCGAACCGCTGTGACGAGCTCGGAACGGACATCTTTCAGGGCCGTTTGATGCTTCGTTCCGTCGTGTGCATGCGCGGCGAGGAAGCTGCGCGCTTGTTCTATGGCGCAGAGGACGTGACGCGTGTCGGCGCGATGCCGTGGACCGTGCTCCGCCTACTGCAGGACAAGGATAGCGTTCAGCAGCTCGACGGAGCGGCGCATCTGCGGCGCAAAGCCATGTTCATCGATGTCACCATGGACGACGACGCCGTCGCCTCGCTCGTGGAGCGGTTCCGGCAGCACTGGCTCATACATTTCGAGGGACGCGATGGGGATTGCGATCTGCGCGAAACGGCGAATCTCATCCTCACGAAAGCTTCCGCAGATTGGATAGGAATTCCGCCGCGCTGGCGCGACGATGACGCGGAGCTTGCTCGACAGCTTGCACGAATGATTGACCGCACGGGTCGGCCGGGGCCGGCGGCGTGGCTCGCGCTCGCTTCGCGGCGTCGCATCGAGCGCTGGCTTGCAAGGATCATAGCGGCGCTACGCGACGGGTCACTCGAGGTGCCCCAGGGATGCGCGCTAAGGCAGATCGGTTCGGATTATCAGGACGTCGGCGGCGAACAGCTTTCGCCGGAGGTCGCTGCGATCGAACTACTCAATCTCCTGCGTCCCATTGCAGCCATCAGCCGATGGATCGTCTTTCTTGCTCTCGCGCTTGCCCAAAATCCGCAGTGGCTGGAACGCTTTGGCCACGGGCATGATGACGAGATCGAGGATTTCGTCGAGGAGGTACGGCGCCTCTATCCCTTTTTCCCATTCGTTGGCGCGCGCCTGACGCGGAGCCATGACTGGCTAGGCTATTCATTGCGGGAAGGCAGCTGGCTTTTGCTGGACCTTTACGGAACGACGCATGACCCGAGACTGTTCCCGTCACCCATGAATTTCAGCGCCGACCGAAAATTGACTTGGCGCGAGTGCGGCTTTCGCTTCATCCCACACGGTGGAGGGCGGCCGGATTCGAGTCACCGCTGTCCCGGCGAAAAGATAACGGTCGAAATCCTGAAAGAAAGCGTCAAGCTGCTTTGTGGACTTCCTCCGTTCCGGATAACGCCGGTCAGCGCAGAGGTTCCACTAAGCGCGATTCCAGCCTCTCCAGTGCCGACCATTCGAGTAGCGCCTGGTTCTTCCGCCTAAACGGCAAGACCGGATCCGGCTTCTTCCTGCGATTCTCTGTAGAGCTTGCGGACCATTCGGTTCTGCCTCCTTAACGGCTGGCGGAAGTCGCTTCTGCCGCATGACCGCATGGGCGAGCACGGTGCCAAGAGCGAAGCCGGCCCGCAGTTACAAATAGCCAAAGATAGTCCGTCACCATTGTTGCGCCTCCTCAATGTGGCCAACCTCTGGAAGTGTTTCGGCATCGAGGAGAATCGCGCGGATCGTAAACACCGGCCGCTTCAGTTCGGAACAATTCCGATCCTCGGCGATTGGACGCGGCAAACCGCGGTTTTGCCGGTCGTTCGACACGGCTCTCCATGTGACGTTGAGGCAAGGCATGCAGGAAGAACTGAAGATATATCGGCTGTCGCCGCTGGCGGATCCCACCGACCCGAACTGGCAGAACGCCACGTATCAGGGCGAATTGATCGTAGTTGCAAGGTCGAGCGGCGATGCCCGTATCGTTGCCGCTGAGGCGGAACTTGATTTCCGCGAAATCGACGCGAAGCCTGCTGAAGGTGTTACGACCGACATGGCGAGCGCCTTTCGAAGCGAGAGGCTCTATACCGTTGTCGAGGAGGGACCAGCATCCGCAGGGGCGACGCGCGGAGTAATTGGCGGCAAGGTAAGGCTCGACAACATCGTTTCGACGCAGCGTTGAGCATGAGGCCACGGGTGCAATCCTGTGTCCCGAGGCGCTTTCCTTGCTTATGCCAACCAAGGAATGGCGGAACGTTATCCCCATTTCGCGGTTACGTTGCAAGACCTTAACCTGTCGAGTTGCAAGACCTTAACCTGTCGAGGAGGGCGAGATGGCCACAAACGTGAAGGACGGCAAGACCGCAAAGACTTCAAAGGGCACCCATGGTGGAAATCGCGGAGGCGATCAGGGCAAGAAAGACGACATCAAAAGAAGTAGCCAAGCCGCGGGCAAGGATCCGAACCGTAGTAGCCGCTGATACGCACTGTTGGCCGTCGCGCTCCGGCTGCAAGAGCTGGTATCTTTGAAGAGGAGAGGGCGTTTCGATGCTAAAATGGGCTCTTATTTTCTTCGTCGTCTCATTGATAACTGGCGTCCTCGGGTTCTCCAGCATTTCGTCAGCGGCCGCAGGCATCGCCAAGATACTGTTTTTCGCCGCCGTTTTGATTTTCCTAGTGCTCCTTGTTCTGGCGCTGATGGTCGGAGGTGCAGTCACCTAGCCTATAAGCCGCAATGCTGTTCGGCCGCAATTAGCTCCCAGTGGGTACTGCGGCGTACATACGAAAGCCCGACAATGTGCGCCACCGAATACTTCGGCGGGATCGAGATCAGCATCTGCACGTGGTCGGGCATAAGGTGCCCTTCTTCGATCTGGCGACCCTTTTGCCGCGCAAGCCGATGCAATAGCTCACCCAACTCACGCCGCATGTCCCCGTGTTCGGTACTTACTCGCGAAGACCACATGATATTTGCAGTCCCACGTCGCGTGTGATCGCGACTCTTCATCCATAAAACCTCCGTGTTTGATCGTTCTTGACCACGCCAATGGCTCAAGCACGGAGATCTCTCTATTACAGTGTAGAACTCATCCAATCCCCCACCGTAGGTGGAGGTTTTCTTGCCGCAACGAAAACCCCGCCGAGGCGGGGTTCCCGACAATCTGCATTGACGGCGTCGTCAGTGCCATGTCTGACGGCGGTACCAATCGTCAACATCTCGTCTTACAAGATCCTTTTCTATGCCGTAGCGTTCCTGGATCTTGCCCTCCAGTTGTTCGCGCCTGCCCGCGATCTCGTCGAGATCGTCGTCGGTAAGCCGTCCCCATTGTTCCTTGATCTTCCCTTTGACTTGCTTCCAATTACCTTCAACGCGATTCCAATCCATGACTATCTCCTAGTCGTTTTGTTTGCCTGATGCAGGAACTGCCATGGCGGATTTTGGTTCCTCTGGACCAGTACGACGACATTCCTACCGGAGAGGGACTCCGGCTGCGACAGGCCGCCTGTCGTTCCTCTGTCGGCGCTCGATGCGGGATCAATCGTGGCAGGTTGCCTCGCGCCGGAGTGACAGCCTCGATCGCCGTCTTCACTCCGGCGGCCGCTTGCGCAGCGATACCGAACTCAGCAGGCTGCCCGGGTGGGACGCTGACCGGCATGGTGCGGTGGCGCCAGGCCTCGAGTTTTATACAGCATCAACGCGCCTTGCTGTTCCACCCTTTGCTGCTGGAAGCACCGGTTGCCTGAGTCCGGCAGCATAGGATGACGATCTGCCTGACCGGGAACTGTGTTATCGGATCTCACACTCAATCTTGGAAGAAAGTCAGCCGTCTAACGGGAACTCTTCACGTAGAGCCTTGTTTGGCTCAGCAACGGAAACGCATTGCGTCAAACAGCGAGTGAGGTGCACAAATGTTGATACGTCTCATGGCAGCCACCGCCCTTCCCATCCTGTTGGCTGCGCCGGCAGTCGCGGATTGCCGTCAAGAGCTGGAGAAGCTCGGGCCAGCTATTGTTTCCGCAGAAACGGGCGCTTCCGGCAGCAAGTCTGGAGCGCCCGTTACGGAGCACCAGGAAGAAGTCATGCCCGGCAAACAGAAGAAGGCCATTGGAACTGACATAACAGGATCAACCGGCGCCCAGACAGAAGCGATTTCGCCTCATCAGGAGCAGGTAACCGGCAGACGGACCGGTGAAAGTGCTGACAAGCCAAACCAGCTCGCAGCGGAAGCCCGGAAGATGGCCGAAGCCGGCGATGAGCAGGGCTGCATGAAGAAGCTGGCGGAAATCAAAGGCCTGATCGGAGAAAAGTGAGAACCTCGTTATCTCGTCGCATCCGCAAGCGGCGCAGAGATACGGCAAGAGCGCATGTGTGTGATCGAGGCAACGGTCGAACACTTACGATTGCAGCACTTTGTTCTTCGTTCGCGGCTTCCACCGCGACGTCGCATTCCGTGTCGAGGCTTTCGGAGCGGTGATTGAAATTCGATGAGCCGACGCGGAGAAATCGGCCGTCGATCACGACCACCTTGGAATGGATCAAGACCTCCTGTTCCGACCCATCGCCCGCAGGTACCACGGGGTAGCCGACCCGCAGCCTGTGATAACGGTCAGCCTGCTTCAGCCGTCGGATGAGGCGGTCGCGATTTCCCCCCATGATAACGTTCTCGAGGAAGCCGCGCGAACTGGTCGGCGCGCCCGGCCCTCACCCTCTCGGTCAGTTGTCCGTCCGCTAAATACTTTCTTCCAAACCAAACTTTTGCATTCCGTCGGTGGCGACTGCAAAATGAATTGGTTTCAACCGCGATTTGTTCCTGCAGCAGCGGAACAGGCGAGGGGCCGAGACGGGTGCGAGGTCCCGCAGCGCGTGAACATTGCCGCAGCCACAATGGCGACGGTGCCTCCATATGCACGAGGATGACGGACCGTCGGAACAAGGCATTTTCCCCGGCGGTGCTAACGCGTGCAGCCGAAGAAGCCGATTTGAGCAATCAGCGGGCATCGGTCATGACTGCGATGATGGCGGTCGCTGGCGAAACGGCCGACCGCGCCGCGACATGCCGGCCTCTCTGCCGACGTCGGTACAGGCGAGAACTAGGGCGCTAGCCGCAAATGTAAACCGCAGTTTTGCATGCGCTTTCCTCTCCGGTACGGCGACACCGGCCTTGGCAATATCTGCAATACTTCAGAATCGATCTGGCAGGGAACAAGGTTCCTGATAGCTCGTTTGATTGCATACGTAATTGATCCCGTTACTCCATGGGAGGAGCCGAAACATGAACAACGAACCAAGCGGTCGCGCCCCTGGCGATCCGTTGCGAGCGCCCATAACGACCTCGCAAGGTGTCGACGATGCATATGGCGCGCAAAATAGTGAAACTGGCGAGGGCGCGACAGATCGCAACCTACAACAGGCGGTGCGCGAAGATCTGGATGATATTCGAGAGTTCGCGGATGATCAGGCGGAGAAAGCCCGAGACGCTGCAACCCGTGCCGCCGAGCGCGAGAAGAACGTCGTAGCGCGCCAACTGAGCGGCGTAGCGATGGCCGTTGAGAAAGTAGGCTCCGAGCTCCAGCAGTCGGATCAACGGGCCTTGGGCCAATACGCGCAACAGATTGGCACATCGCTCCGCGGCTTCGCACGCGACGTCGAGGGTCGCGACCTCGGCGAAATTGCGGGAATGGCCGAAGACTTCGGGCGAAAGCAACCGCTCGCCTTTCTCGGCATCGCGGCGATCGCAGGCCTGGCCGCCAGTCGGTTCCTGACTGCCTCGGCCCAGCGTCGCGCTCACCGGACCGTTTCCCAACCGTCTTCCGCATTGCCGTCATCAAGTGACCGGGCAAGTGAAGGCGGATGGAATTTTGAGGAGCTTCAGCGCAATGACTAACCATCGGGACAACCGCCCCTTATCGGAATTGATGACTGGTTTGGTGGCGGACATATCAGGACTTTTCCGCAAGGAAATCGATCTGGCAAAGACGGAGGCATCCGAGACTTTGGACCGTGCAACAGCCAGCCTCGAGACGCTTCTTGTCGGTTTGATCTTCGCGATTGGCGCCATTGGCGTGCTGTTGAGCGCGGTGGTCCAGGGACTCGCCGCGTTTCTCATGACGCGTGGCGTGACCGAACCGAATGCCGAAGCATTATCGGCGGCCGTTGTCGGCGTCGTCGTGGGGTTGCTCTCCTGGGCAATGATTTCTCGTGGCCTGTCGACGATGAAAGCCAGCAGCCTCAAGCTCGATAGGACGACAGCCTCTCTGCAGCGCGACGTGGAAGTGTTTAAGGAGCAAGTGCGATGAACGATTCTCCCCACACGCATTCGTCTGCTGAACTGCAGCGAGAAATCGAGTCCGATCGTCAACGCATCGAAGAAAAGCTTCACGCCATCCAGGAACGCATGTCCCCGGGACAACTGATGGACGAGATGCTCGAATACGCCAAGACGAGCGGCGGAGCCGAATATCTCAGCAATCTCGGCGTCGCGCTGAAGGCAAATCCGATCCCCGTTGCTTTGATGGGGGTAAGCCTCGCCTGGCTTCTCGCGAATCCAGGGTCCCGCGCGCCCGCATTGAAGGACGACGAAGAGGGTGCGGACGACTATCCGCTCGCGACCGTGAAGGGTTCTGTAAGGCGCGTCGGACCTGCAGAGGTTAGCTTCGGAGAGCGCTATAGCCACTTCACGGATGAAAGCGGCAGTCGTTTCAGGGCCTTGACGGACACTTCCGATCGTCGGGCGGGCCACTTCGTAGACCCAAGCGGCAATGTCTTTCGGGGTTTTGCCGACGCAACAGGAAGGCAGATCGAAGAAGTGCGCAACGAGGCCGGTGCTTTGTTTGACGAGGCTTCCGGTTGGGCATCCAGCAAATGGCGGCAGATGAGTGCCACCGCAAGCCGCCTCTCCGACTCTCTTGCGGATACCGGAAAATCGCTCGCAGGCCGCGCCCAGGATGCGGGCCGATCGCTGCAAGAGGAGGGCGCACATCTCAATGCGGCGATCCTCAAGCATTTCCGCGACCAGCCTCTGGTCGGCGGCGCACTAGCCTTTGCGGTCGGCGCAGCGATAGGGGCTGCGCTGCCCCATACAGAGGCGGAGGACGAGGCCATGGGTGAGGCCGCTGACGACGTGCGCAGCAATCTCGCGGCGCGGACGAATGCGGCAGTCGGCGAAGCGGCGGCAACGGGCCAGAAGATGCTGGACAAGGCGGGCGATGCAGCACTTCAAGCGCACGATGCCGCCAAAGAGCGAGTGCGTGAGGGGTCGCGGGAGTAGCGCCTCAGCTGTGAAGCTCCTATACGTGAGCAAGCATCATCGTTCGCGTTCCCGCGTCTCGATGCCGCAGAGTGGGCAGGAGAAGGAACTCACGCGGGAAAGCGCGAATTCCGACGGGTTGCCGGTACACCCCAGTGATCGTGGCAGTTAGCGTGCTGCGAAAATCAGCGTTGCCGTGGAAAACGCCAACAAGCGCATCCGCCGCTTCATGCCCGGCGACACCGATCTATCCGCTGTCAGTCAGCAACAGCTCGCCGCCCTCGTTCACCATCTGAACGCGCTGCCGCGCAAGTGTCTCGGCTACCGCACGCCCGCCGAGGTCTTCATGGCGCATTTGCGCGAATGCGCGTAATGCCCTACCCTTCACACGTTATTGTTGCACTTGGATTAGATTCCCCAGAACATTGTGGCTTGGTTGGTCAGCGATATGTTTTCAGCCTTCCAAGTACGCAACAATGTGAGCGACGGGTTTCGCTATAGAATGCCGACACATTACAGCAGCCTACTTGTCGCTATCTCGACCTGTGTTGTTTTTCTGTACGGTTCCATCCGTTTAGGTGTCGGACGTCAGTGTCATTTTCCTTTGTCGAGGATGTCGTCGGTCGTGGCGTTACTCTTTGTGAGCTATCTGCTGATCGACGCATTCGCTGGTTTTTTGATCCTTCTTGCCGTTGGAGTGCTGCTTTCGATATACGGCCTGTTTGATCCCCGGTTTGGGCAATGGTGAGCAAGGTAGGAAATAACCAGAGTGTATCATAGTTGGCTTGATCGTTGGGATGAGCGGCGCGCGCGGCGCGGTGAGGAGGGGAAGAAAACGACGGATTTCGCCCTTGACGCAGAACGCGCCTTTCCAGGCGTGAAGAACATAGCAAATATCCAAGAGTTTTTTGTTCTTGCGGACCAGGCCGTGGCAGATCCAACCTTCTTCGATGAGCCGAGTGGGAGCGATCAAGGGTTTCAAAGGCAAGATCGATGGCTCAAATTTCCATCGGGCATGTCTACTGACACTGAAGAGAACAATGTAGTCTGGGCGAAAATCACAGAAAGCGGGTCGTTCGATCAGGCATTGGCGATATTTCACCATTGGAATGCAAGCGGTCGGAATCGTCAGATTGCAGACTTCTTCTCGCGCCGGGGCATCACGGTTGTCGAGATTGCTATGCCTTATCATTTCGAGCGCCGACGTCCGGGCTCCGTGCACGCCGATTATATGCTCAGGGCTAATCTCGGTCGAACGATCCAGTCTGTTAGGCAGGCAGTGTGGGATGGGCGAAAGCTCATACGGTGGTTGAAGAGTGAAGGCTATCGAGAGATTTCGGTTCTCGGGATGAGCTTGGGCTCCTGGGTCGCGGGGATCATTGCGGCGCACGACCCGGCTGTGTCCAAAGCCTCATTGTTTCTGACGGCGGGGAGTCTTGCGGATATGGTTTGGACCGGTCGCGCGACACGGTCGATACGTGAAAGCCTTGAGCCCGAGATTGAGCTGAGCGATCTAAGGAGGGCTTGGGGTCCACTTAACATGGAGAACTACGCGCATCGTTTGGCGGGTCCTGATCTCGATCTTCACATTGTGCTGGCGAAAAGAGACAAAGTGGTGTTGCCAGAGCTATCGGAGAGATTCGTGCAGAGGCTGAAGGACGCCGGAGCTAAGCCAAATATTTTAGAATTAAACTGTGGTCACTATTCGCTCGCCATACCGCCTTACATTTTGCCGGCCGGTTTGAGCTTGAAGCGGTTTCTATCGGCCCGACGAACATGAAGTTGGCGTCGGCTGTAGCGGGCGCCACGAAAAGCGATGAGTCTAGGGGCGCCCACCTGCCGGAGCCTTCCCACCGCGGCTCATAATCGACACCACGCGGACTCAAAACATAACATAACTTTTTCTCCCCTTGGTACTCAGGGGAATCGCATATCAGTATTTTGGGTATTGCCAGGAAGCTTTGAATGGATTCTTGGGGGGCTTTCTCTTTTGCGAGGGGGCCTGGATGCCATCTGTTCTGTCGATTTTCCGGGAAGTACGCGATCCGCGCGACCTCAATGCGCGGCATGATCTGGCCGAACTTCTGTTTCTGGCGCTGGCGGCGACGCTCTGCGGCGCTAAGACCTGCGTGGAAATCGCCGAATTCGTCGAGGGCCGGCAGGAGGAGATGAAGGAGATCGTCACCCTCCGGCACGGCTGCCCGAGCCACGACACCTTCAGCCGCATCTTCCGGCTCCTTGACCCGGACGAACTGGCGCGGGCGCTCAGCGCTTTTGTTGCGGGCTGCGCCACGGGCTGGGCCTCAGTGCTCGCCCGCGCGGCGTCGTGGCGGTCGACGGCAAGGCGCTGCGACGCGGCTATGAGAAGGGGCGCGCCTTCAGTTGCACTGGAGCCTCGACGTCGTCTTTCACGAAGACGATGCCCGCAGCCGCAACGATAACGCCCCGCAAAACCTTGCTGCCATCCGCAGACTTGCTCGTAACATCTTGGTGGCTCACCCCCTCGACAAACCCATCGCAAGCAAAATGCGCCGCGCCAACTGGAACAAAGACTTCTTCCATGTGCTCTTTACTCATATGCGATAGCCCTGCCCACAAGGGGGACATGCCCGGCAGAGGGGGTGCCAGCCGCCGACAGCTCAGGAGGCCAAATCCGTGCTCGGTGGTCCCGACTACGAGTCGCTCGTATCCGGCCTTGCCCAAGTCGAGCCAGTCCATTGAGACTGGTCGGCCAGCGATTGCAGTGCCGCTTTGAGAGGGCCCAAGCGAATTCCAGCGTTAACGCTCGTCATTCACCTGCCGCCAAGATGGCCGCAGACCGGCGCCGTATCAGGGCAAACTCTTCCCCTTCAGCGATGCGAAAGGGAACCGTGTTGCTATAATTCATAGAAATTATAGATTTAGATGATCACATCTGAAACGGCTTCGACGGAGGTCAACGATGCCGGAAAAAAGAGTGGTCGGAATCTCGGGAAACATCACGCGCCCGTCCAAGACCCGGACGTTCGTCGATCATATCGTCCACCGGCTTGCAGTGAGCGTCGGAGCCTCGGCGCAGACATTCGACGTCGAGGACTTCGGGGCTTCTCTGCCAAAAGCCAGACGGTTGGACGATCTCGCTCCCGAAGCGCGCTACATCGTCAACCAGGCGATCACGGCTGACGTGCTGGTCGTCGGCTCACCGACTTTCAAAGGCAGCTACACCGGACTGTTCAAGCACTGCTTCGACCTCTTCGATCCGTCATTGCTGCGTGGCAAGCCGGTCATCCTTGCGGCTACAGGCGGCGGCGAGCGTCATTCGCTGATTGTGGAGCACCAGCTGCGCCCCCTGTTCGGCTTCTTTGAAGCGCTGGCAATGCCGACGGCAATCTACGCGTCGGACAAGGACTTTGCGGACGGCGCCCTGATCTCGGAAGCGATCCATGCGCGGGTCGGGCAGGCGGTCGACGAAGCGACGCGGGTCCTCGGGCAATCCGGTCGGCGGAGCATCGCCGCTTAGTGCGCCGAGCCGGTGCACAACATCATGAAACAAGCACCATTCATGGCCGAACGGCCCAATTTCGGAGAGGTTCAATGACGAGAAAGATCAAACTCGGCGCTTTTCTGCCCGGCGGCGGCCAGCATATCGCCGCCTGGAGGCATCCGGAAGCTCCAGCAAACGGGGCGACAAGTTTCGAGTTCCACAGGAAGCTTGCGCAGACGGCCGAACGTGGCCTGTTCGACGCCTATTTTCTGGCGGACAATCTCTCGGTCGGGCTCGGCGGGCGTGAGGGCGGGAACGCCAAGATAGCAGGGTTCGAGCCGGTCACGCTGTTTGCTGCGCTCGCACCGCTGACGACACATCTTGGCTTCATCGCAACCGCGTCGACCACCTACGAAGAGCCCTATACGCTCGCCCGCAAATTCGCGTCGCTAGACCTTCTGTCCAACGGCCGCGCCGGGTGGAACGTGGTGACCTCGGCGGGCAATGAGACGGCGCGCAACTTCAACAGGGAGACGCAGCCGACACATGCCGAGCGCTACGAGCGCGCCCATGAGCATGTAGAAACGGTGAAGGCCCTCTGGGATAGCTGGGAGGACGACGCATTCATCCGTGACAAGGCGACTGGCCGCTTCTTCGACGCCGGACGTGTCCACGACGTCAATCACCGGGGCAAGCATTTCTCGGTGAAGGGGCCGCTCAACGTGCCGCGCCCGATACAGGGCCACCCGGTCGTCGTCCAGGCGGGACAGTCCGAAGACGGACGCGGGCTTGCCGCTGCGACCGCGGAAGTGATCTTCACCGCCCATCAGAATCTCAGCTCTGCTCAGGAGTTCTATCGGGACATCAAGGCGCGCGTCCGACGCGCAGGACGCAATCCTGAACACGTGCTGATCATGCCGGGCGTCGCGCCCTTTGTCGGCCGCACGGAAGAAGAAGCGCGCAGCAAGTACGAGCGGCTGAATGAGCTCATCGTTCCTGAAGACGGCGTCGCGCTGCTCAACGGATTGACCGGTGGAACGCTCGATCTCACGGGATATCCGCTCGACGGTCCGCTTCCCGTCAGCCAAGAGACGGAAGGCATGAAGAGCCGCCAGGCGCTGATCCGCAAGATTGCCGACGAGCACGGTTTCACGATCCGGCAGCTCTACCAGTGGATCGCGACAGCGCGAGGCCACTACACGGTTGTCGGCAGCGTCGAACAGGTCGCCGACCAGCTCGAGGAATGGTTCCGCAACGAAGCCGCGGACGGGTTCAACATACTGCCGCCGTGGCTTCCTGGTTCGCTCGACGACTTTGTCGACCTTGTGATCCCCGAACTGCAGCGACGGGGCCTGTTCAGGACCGCCTACGAAGGCCGCACGCTTCGTGAAAACCTCGGCCTCCCCAGACCGGAAAATCCCTGGACGCAATCGCGCGGGGCCGTTCAGGCCGCCGAATGAAACGCCAAAGGAGGGCGGGCAGATGAGCTTGCAAGATGTCGACAGATCAATCCTCGCCAACCGCGGCCCCGGTGGCGTGAAAGCCGAAGAATATCTTCAGCGGGCCAGCGTGAGACTTCGCCATTGGCTGTCGCGTTACGGACTTCTGGCTGCCTTTCTCGTATTCTGGCAAGCTGCCAGCAGCAGCGGTTGGGTCAATCCGGCCGTTTTCCCGCCGATCGACGCGATCCTTTCTGCCCTGTGGAGAGGCTTCTTCGGCGGGGCCTTGCTCGACGATATCGCCATCAGCCTTCAAAGATCGGGCCTGGCATTCGTGGCTGCCGTGGTGGTGGCGATACCGCTCGGCCTGTTCATGGGGCAGGTGCGCCCGATCGAGCAGGCGCTCGACCCGATCCTTCAGCTCTTCAGGCAGACATCGGCGCTCGCGCTTTATCCGGTGTTCATCCTGCTGCTCGGACTCGGTGAGGCGTCCAAGGTTTTCGTGATCTTCTGGGCGACATTGTTCCCACTGCTTCTGAACACGATCAGCGGGGTCAAGGAAGTCGATTCGAAGCTGATCGAAATGGCGCGCGTCTACGGAGCGTCCCGTCCGACCGTGTTCCGGTGTGTCGTCCTGCCTGGCGCCATCCCCTCCATCTTCGTCGGCCTGCGCCTGAGCGCCACGACCGCGCTTCTGTTGCTGATCGCCTCTGAGATGATCGGCGCCAACAAGGGGGTCGGCTTCCAGGTCATGAACGCCCAGTACAATTTCCAGATACCGCTGATGTTCGCGGCGATTTTCATCCTCGCCGGGCTCGGGCTCATCGCCAACTACGCCCTTGTCTTTGCGCAGCGCCGCCTGTGCCGCTGGAGCGATGTTTCGATCTAGTGCATGTCGCCCGCAAGTGTGCAGCGGTTTCGGGACAACCACATGCATGAAAACAAAGGCTTAACGGGCGTGTGACGCGCTTTTGTCGGTGCGCTTCGACATCAACCACTTCAACCAGGAAAGACGAACACATGACCATCACCATTCGCTCTCTCGGTCTCGGCACGCTGTTTGCCATCGGCCTGTCCGGATATGCGGCGGCGCAGTCGCCCGACCAGGTGACCCTGCGCTACCTGGCGAGCCACGGCAGTATATCCGCGCACGAGCTCGCGTTCGAACTTGGCTACTTTGACGGCCTAGGCATCAAGCTCGAGAACGTCGGCTATGCGAGCGGCGGTCCGGAGTCCCTCTTCGGGCTCGCATCCGGCAGCGTCGACATAGGCTCCGCGGCGACCTCGGCCGTCATCAACTCGATCGCCAGCGGCAACGATTTTGTCGCCGCTTATCCGACCAACGGCATCAATGAGCAGGTGAAGAGCATCTTCTATGTGCTCGAAGAAAGCCCGATCAGATCCATCGAGGATATCGCCGGCAAGACCATTGCGGTGAACACGCTCGGCGCTCACCTCGACTATGCGATACGGGAAGCGCTGCACAGCAAGGGATTACCGCAGAATGCCGCCAACTTGGTCACCGTCCCGGGCCCCCAGCTGGAGCAGACGTTGCGCTCGAAGCAGGTCGACATCGCAGCGGTCGGATACTGGCAGGCAACGTTCAACGGCCAGGTCGTGGACAATGGCGGCGTACGCGCAATCTTCGACGATACCGACGTGCTCGGTGAGATTGCCGGCGGCTTTGCCGTTCTCCGTCGCGACTTTGTCGAGGAGCACCCGGAAGCGGCCAAGAATTTTGTCGAACAGTCTGCCCGCGCGGCCGACTGGTCGAGAGAGAATCCGGAAGAGGCACGGGCGCTGCTTGCAGAAATTCTCGAAAAACGCGGCGAGAATGGCGCACTCGCCAAGCACTGGACCGGCTTCGGGTTGCGGCCGGGCGCGCGTGCGACCGAAAGAGATCTGGACTTCTGGATCGGCGTTCTCGAGCGCGAGGGCAGCCTGCCTCAGGGCAAGTACAAGGCGTCCGATCTTCTGCTCCAGACCACCGCCAGCACTGCTGCAAACTGAGGTCCAGCCATGCGAGATGTTGAGAGCTTGCGAAAAGGGGAGATCGCGCTCCGCGATCTCTCGAAATCCTTCCAGATCGGCGGACGTTCGCTCAGAGTTTTGAGGAACGTGAACCTGGATATCCGCTCGGGCGAGTGCCTCGCAATCGTCGGGGCCAGCGGATCGGGCAAGACGACATTGCTGCGCATCCTGGCGGGCCTCGAGGCCGCAGATGCCGGAAAAGTGCTCATCGACAACGAGCCGATCACCGGCGTTGGCAACGAACGCGCCGTTATCTTCCAGGAGCCACGCCTGCTTCCCTGGCAGACGGTACTCGAGAACGTCGCCTTCGGGCTGGAGGTCAGGGGTGGTCATGCCTGTCACGCCAAGGAGCGAGCGCGCCATTACATATCGCTCGTGGGCCTCGGTGATTTTGCGGACGCCTATCCCAAGCAGCTCTCGGGCGGCATGGCGCAAAGGGTCGGCATCGCGCGGGCGCTGACGGTCCAGCCCGAGATCCTGCTGCTTGACGAGCCATTCGGTGCGCTCGACGCGATGACAAAACTGACGATGCAGGAGGAGCTGGAGCGTATATGGCGGGATGAGAACGTCACGATGGTTCTCGTCACGCACGATCTCGAGGAAGCGGTCTACCTCGCAGATCGCGTCCTGGTCCTTCCGAAGAACAAGGACAGCAACGCGAAGATCATCGAGATCGATCTCGCCCGGCCACGCGATCGAAGCGAGGTGGGCTTCGTCCAATACCGTAAGGACCTACTGCGCGAGTTCGGGCTGCACTGAGCGTCACTGCATGTTTCCTTAAATCGTACCTGGTTGAAGCAATCATGCAAGTTCATGAAGGGGATAGTCGGCGTGGGATCCATCCCGAGACCGAGTGCCTCAGGACGGATGTACTGGGTAGTTGACCACGACCAGCCTAGTAGGCAATTCGAATGCTTCCCGTTTCGGTCGCGGTGAAGTCAGGCTCCGGATAAGGGCCCTGCCATTGCGCATAGGTCGTGTTGACATCACCTGTGCCGGTGCTTGCGCATCCGGAAAGTGCCAGAAGCGCTATCGCAGCAATCAGAAGTTTAAGAGGCATGGTATTCTCCTATCACGGGAGATGGCCCAGGCCTCAAGGGCCAGCTCTAAATTTTCCCTCAAATCATCTCCGATGGCAAGCGGGTCTGTGCACGTTCAGGCAGTCTTCCCGATTGCTTTTCAGCTTTTCCGAGCGGCAGGCGGCAACGACCGGATGGCCCCGTCAAGGTGCCAGCGATAGCGCCCCGAGGACGTGATACAGCCTCTCCGGCGCGCACCATTGACAAATACTTGGCACGGGGCGAGCCTCCCGAGGCACGTGGCGAAGAAGATCGCCGTATGCCGTTACCGAAGCGGAGGGACGCGGGGTGACTATCGTGAGCGGGGGGTGCCCCACGGTCGTTATCATTGGCGGCGGTTTTACCGGGGCGGTTGTCGCCGCAACTCTCGCACGCGACAAGAGCATGGAAGCATGGCAGATCACCGTCTTCGAGCCGCGCGAGCGTCTCGGCTGCGGCCTTGCTTATGACACCGACGATCCGGCGCATCGGGTCAATGTGCCGGCCGGGCGCATGAGCCTCGATCCGGACGACCCCGATCATTTCCTCCGCTGGATGGAGCTTCGAGGAGAGCCGCACGACGACAGCGGGGCACTGGCGCCGGACGGCCAACTCTATCCGCGCCGCGGCCTTTTCGGCCGCTATGTCGCCGATGCCGTGGCGCCGCACCTCGGCAACGGCCACATGGCCCACTGCCGGCAGCGGGTGATCAGCGTGGAGCGGCGTGGCGGAGAATGGGAAATCCGGGGTGACGCCGGCACCACGCTGCGGGCCGACATACTGGTCATCGCCACCACCCATCCGGCCCCGGCGGTCCCGGCGGGCATTGATGACGTATTGCGAGGGCACCCGCGCTATGTATCGGACACCACTGTGCCCGGCGCTCTTTCGGCGATTCGCCCCGACGACCACGTCCTGATCATAGGCACCGGCCTCACCGCGGCGGACGTCATCGCTTCCTTGCGCACGACCGGACGGACGGGGCCGATCACCGCCTATTCCCGGCGCGGCCTCCGCTCGCGCGGGCACCCGGCCCAAGCCCAGGACCCGTACGGAGACTTCACGGCGACGCCGTCGCGAACGGCGACAGAACTGCTGGTGCGCGTGCGGCGGGCGGTCGCCGATGCTGAAGCGGACGGTTTTTCCTGGCATGCGGTGTTCGATGCGCTGCGCAGCCAAGGCGGAGAGATCTGGCGTAGCCTGCCGCTCGCGGAACGGCGGCGGCTGATACGCCATCTGCGCCCCTTCTGGGACGTTCACCGCTTTCGCATCGCGCCGCAGATCGATGCCATCGTCAGAGCCGGACTGCAGTCGGGCGACATCCGCATTCTGGCGGGTCGGATCGATCGGCTCGAGAGAAACGGCGACGAGATCGCCGCGACGTTCCGGCGGCGCCACGGAGCCGGGATCGAGCACTGGAAAGTCGATGCCGTGGTGATCACCACCGGACCGGCACACAAATCTGTCTTGAAAAGCCAGCTTTGGCTCGAAACGCTTTCGACCGACGGGTACCTGCAGTCGGATGCCGTCGGGCTTGGCCTTGCCTGTAGCGAGACAAGCCGGGCCCTCGACAGGGAGGGCCGGGAGACGGAGACGCTTTTCATCGCCGGACCGCTCGCCCGCGGGACCTTCGGGGAGTTGATGGGCCTGCCGCAGGTCAACGATCACGCCATTTTCGTGGCGGAGCAGGTGGCCGCGCTCGCGCGCGGGCGAGGAGCGGCGAAAGCCGCTCAAGCGCGAGACGACGGATCGGAGGCTTTGCGGTCTGCGAACAGTATCAGTTGACGCGCGTTCCCGACGCTGAAAACAGATGAAGCTTCGACAAATCCGGAGCGACGGCGATCTGTTGGCCGGGTTCGAGATCGATCCGGTCGCGCAGCACCAGGCTGGTATCGGCCGATCCGATTTTCACAACGACATGCGTCTCCGAACCGGTCGGCTCCACCACGACCACGGTTGCGCGTACACCGTTTTCGCTTGGGGCAAGATGCTCCGGCCGGACGCCAAAGGTCCTGACTGCATCGCCCGAATAGCCGGCCGGCAGCGGCAACCGGGCACCGCCATCGGTGACGAACTGCCCATCCACGATCGACCCTTCGAAAAGGTTCATGGCGGGCGAGCCAATGAAGGTGGCGACGAAGGTGTTGGCGGGGCGATCGTAAAGTTCGAGCGGCTTGCCGATCTGCTCGACGGCGCCGCCACGCATCACGACGATCCGGTCCGCCATCGTCATCGCCTCGATCTGGTCATGCGTGACATAGACCGTCGTCGTCTTCAGGCGTTGGTGCAGGTCCTTGATTTCGGCGCGCATGGTGACGCGCAGCTTGGCGTCGAGATTCGAAAGCGGCTCATCGAATAGGAACACCTGCGGATGCCGGACGATTGCCCGCCCCATTGCGACGCGCTGGCGCTGGCCGCCGGAAAGCTGCTTCGGCAGACGGTCGAGCAGCGGCCCGAGCGCCAGGATGTCGGCCGCCTCCTTGACGCGCTTGCCGATCGCCGCCTTGTCCTCGCCCTTGAGCTTCAGCGCGAAGCCCATGTTTTCCGCGACGGTCATGTGCGGGTAGAGCGCGTAGCTCTGGAAGACCATGGCGATGTCGCGCTCCTTCGGCGCCACGTCGTTCACTAGGCGGCCGCCGATGCGGATCTCGCCGCCGCTGATGTCCTCAAGCCCGGCCAGCATGCGCAAAAGCGTCGACTTGCCGCAACCGGAGGGGCCGACGAGGGTGACGAATTCGCCATCCTCGATGTCCATGGAAACGCCGTGGATCACCGGCACGGCGCCGTATTGCTTGCGAACCTGTTCGATGGTGACGGATGCCATGAATTCCTCCCTGTTCTCTCAGAGCCCGAGCTGCCAGATTTTGGCAGCCGCGACATTGCCTTGCGGAGCGGTCAGGCGCGCCGAGCGGACGCCTTCAAAACCAGGCAGCCGCTTCGTCCCCGTCCAGCGGCCGTCGTCGGCGAAGACCTCGATCGAGCCCTTGTCCAGGAAGATGCGGAACGTCGAGGGGCGCGCGCCGCTGGCGATGTAGCGGGGCAGCCATTTGCCATCCGGAACATCGTAGAGGATGCTTAAGCCCTCCTGATCCAGCCTCAACCCGAGGTCGGCTTCCGGATGATCGAATTCGAGGTCGAAAGCAGCGCCGGGCGCGGTGAGATCAATGACGATTTCGGCCGCTCCGTTGCCGAGTTCGACGATATCGCCGGAAAGCAGTCGCTTGTCGTCTATGAGCTGCTGGCGCAGGCTTTCCACTGTGTCGACCGGTGGTGTCAGCAACGCACCGTCCCTGAGCAAGACGCGGCGCGGGAGCGTCATGGCCGTTGGAAAATCGGTTTTCTTGGAGATCTCCGTCCAGTTGGCGAGCCAGGCGATGCCGACCGGCCCGGATTGATCCACGAAAGCCTGGAAGGCATAGGCGTCTGTGCCGAAGTCGAGCTCTTGCTCGAATTCCTGAACGAAGCTCCGGCCATCGAAGCGGCCGACGGTCGCGACCGTCATGTTGCGCCGGCCGGTCGCCGGATCGCGGCTCGTCAAGAGTCCGAAAATCAGCGCCCAGCGCGTCGCCGGATCGTCGGCCGGCCCGTCGACGGGCACGAGGCATGGGCATTCGGCGGCGGTCATGCCGAACCGGTCCTCGCGATGCAGGATACCGACGAACGTCCAGCCCGAGGCGGCTTCGGGATCGACGGTCTCGTAAAGAAGGATCACGCCGCCTGCCCGGTCGCGACTGCCGACAAGCATCTTCCAGCGTCCGTCGGGACCTTTGACGACATAGGGGTCGCGAAAGTCGAGCGTCAGATCGAGGCCGGCTGGTCGCTCCGGTAGGATGACCTCGGCGGGACCGGCCGCGATCTGGTCGCGTGAGACGGCGGTCAATTGGATCTGTTCTTCGGGCTGCCGGTCTTTCACCTGCTCGGTAAAGAAGACGCGGATGCCGGGCTCCCCTCCGGCGAGCGGAATGGCCGAACCGGAAAAGGCGCCGCCCTGGCCGTCGGCGCGTGCCGAAAGATCGGCCGAGGGGAAGAGGAAGATCGGCAGGTGCCGCCAGCGCACGCAGTCATCGGATACCGCGTGGCCCCAATGCATGGTGTTCCAGCGGCGGCTGTGGGGATAGTGCTGGTAGAAGAGGTGGATCCTGTCGCCGAAACGGCCGAAGCCGTTCGGATCGTTCATCCAGCCGAAGGGAGGGCGGAAGTGGTAGCTGCCGGGCACGGCCGGCGGTGCGTTCGCTTCGCCGACATAGAGGACGAGAATGCCCTTTTCGAGAACGTCGCGTTCGCAGAAAGCGTAGGCGACCGAGACAGCCGTCGTAGTCGGGTCATAACGAAACGCCGTCTGCCCGCCGTTTTCCAGGTGAAGCGTCCGCAACTGGTATTCCTCGGCATTGTCGACCGTCAGCAGACCGACCTCAATGCCGGCGACCGAGACCGTCATTTCCGCTGCCGCTTTCCCTTGCGCGGCCTTCAGCCAGAGGTGGATCGTTGTTCCACCCGGCAGAGCGGCGCTCAATGTCTCGATGTCGCCGTCAGGAACCGGAGAGGGATTTGCATTGCTTGTCATTGATCAACCTTTCACGGCGGAGCCAACAAAAGAACTTACGAACCAGCGCTGGAAGGCGAGATAGAGAGCGAGGATCGGGATCATCATCAGGACAGAGGCGGCCATCGCGCGATCCCAATAGATACTGTCCTGACCGAAGAAGGTGGCGATAGCGACGGCGATCGGCCGGGCATAATCGGTCTGCGTCACCAGGATCGGCCAGAGGTACTGGTTCCAACTCTCGATCCCCATCAAGATCGAGACGGTCGCGAGCGCCGGCAGGCTGAGCGGCAGGAAGATCGAGCGGTAGATCCGGAACACCGAGGCGCCGTCGATCTGAGCGGCTTCGAAGAGCTCCTTCGGGAGCTGGGCGAAGAACTGATAGAACAGGAAGATGTAGAGGGGGCTCGCGATCCAGGGCACGATCTGCACCGCGAAGGTGTCGGTCATGCCGGCCCGCGACACCATGATGACGAGCGGCATGATGATGCTTTCCTGCGGGATCACGTAGAGCGCGATGACCAGTGAAAGGATCAGCGCGCGGCCACGCAGCGAACCCCAGGCGAGCACGAAGCCAGCCATGGAGTTGACGATCAGGCCGGCGCCGACCGTTGAGGCCAGAATGATCAGCGAGTTCACGAGATAGCGGCCGAAGGCGAGTTCGCCGGACAGATTGCCGATTTCCGCAAAATTCGAAAGCGTCGGGTTCGAGACCCAGAAAGCCCGGAAACTTCCCATGTCCGCCAGAATCTGGAAGCGGTCGTCCTTGAGGCTGGCGATTAAGAGCATGAACAGCGGCGACACGATGACGAGCGCAATAACGAGGATCGAGGCCGTCTGGACCATGCGCAGCGAACCGATCGCGGAACGCTCGCTCTTGACCTGCGCCTCTAGGGTGGGGATTGCGAGTTCAGACATCGAAACGCCTCAGGAGTTGACGCTGCAGGAGCGCGATGACGAGAACGATCAGGAAGAGAATGACCGAAACGGCCGAAGCGTAGCCGAGCTTCTGCTCCTCGAAACCGGAGCGCACCATGTAGTGAACCACAGTCTCCGTGCTGCTCTTCGGGCCGCCCTGGGTCAGAATCGCGACCTGGGTGTAGAGCTTGAAGGCCTGGATGGTGGTGATGACCAGCACGAAGACATGAGTTGGCCTCAAGCCTGGCATGGTCACGTGCCAGAAGCGCTGGAACGCGTTGGCGCCGTCTATCCTCGCCGCATCATAGAGCTCGTCGGGAATGCCCTGGAGCCCGGCGAGATAGACGATCATCTGGAAGCCGTAGGCCTGCCATGCCGACAGAAGCACGATTGAGAACATCGCCCAGTTCGGATCGCCGAGCCAGTCGATTGGCTGGATGCGGCCACCCGAGAGAAAGCCGATGATCTGGTTGAACGGTCCGCTGGGGTATTGGAAAAGCGTTCCCCAGATCACGCAGACGACGACCATGGAGGTGATCGCGGGCAGGAAGAAGAGGCCGCGAAAGAGGTTGCGGAAGGGCAGTTTCTGGTGAAGCAGCAATGCTGTCGCAAAAGCGAGGCCGCATTGCACCGGCAGGATCCAGAAGGTGAAGCGCGAGACGTTCCAGAGCGAAGTCCAGAAGAGCTCGTCCCGGAAGATGCGCAGGAAGTTGTTGAACCCGACAAAGCGGATCGGCGTCGGCCGTGGCACGAGCGGCTGGTTAGTCATCGCCGTCCAGAAGGACAAGAGGAACGGCACGGCAAGGAAGATCGTTAGCAGGATAACCGCCGGCGCGAGCATGCCGATTTCCTGGATTAGCCGGCCGTTGTCGCGGCGCGAAGCCGAACGCGCGATGACGGCCGGTCGGACCGTTTGTTGCAGGGTCATGATCTCCTCCTGATCAGGTCGCAATACCCGCCGTCCAAGGCGGCAGGCAGGCGGGGCAGGCAGCCTCGCGGCGTTGCCGCCGCGGGGCAAATGTTGACCGTGTGGAATTATTGCTGCTCGTCGAAGGGCGGGTAGCCGTCGTTTTCTTCGATGTCCTCGTCGATCTTCTCGGCCGCCTTGGAGAGCGCAGCCTTTGCGTCACCTCCGTTGAAGATCTCGTCTACGGCTCCCATGAAGGCCGAGGTGATCGCCGGATAGGCCGGATGCGGCGGCCGCGCGATCGCCGTCTTCGACGCCTGCTCGAAGGCGACGGCCATCGGACCGCCGGCGGCGTAGAGCGGCGAGTCTGCGGCGAAGCTCTTCAGTCCCGGATAGCCGGAATCCTCTCTCGCATAGTCGCGGTAGAGCTTGTCCTTCAGCATGAAACTGATGAACTTGCCGGCGATATCCGGATGCTCGGAGGCGGTGGTAATCCCCCAGATCCAGGTGCCGTTCGGGCTGGCGCCTTTCGGTCCGAATTTCGGCAGCGGCATGACGACGATATCGTCCTTCATCGAGGCCGCAGCCTCGGCATAGAACCAGTGGCCGCCGAGCGCGAGCGCGGCCGGGTGTCCTTCGGCAAAGAACTGATTGGTGCCGGAGGATTGCGGTACCACCCATCCATTCGTCACCCATTTCTGCATCATCGTCAGCGCCTCGACGCAAGGATCGCCGTCGAGTGTGCCGACGGACTTCCAGGTCTTCCGGTCGATCAGATCGCAACCGGCCGATTGCAGGATCGGGCCATAAGCATAGGTAATCCATTCGGTTTTGATGCCGTAGCCGCGGAAGGTGTCGATCGGCCATTTGACGCCCTCGAGCGTCGAGAGCTTTTCGAGATAGCCCTCGAACTCTTCCCGGGTCCACGCGTCGTCGACCGATTTCGGGATGCGGGCACCGATCGCTTCGAGGTATTTCTTGTTGCCGTAAAGGACGACCGAGGAGTCGGTCAGGCCGACCGCGTAGAGATCCTTGTCGATCGGATAGGTACCCTGCGCAATGTTGGACTCGGTCATATCGTCGATGACGTCTTTATCGACCAGCAGCTTGATCGGCTGCAGGTAACCGGACCAGACGTAATTGGCGAGGAAGGGCGCGTCGAGCTCCATGACGTCCGGCAACTGCTTGGACATGACGGCGGCGCTGAACTTCTCGTTATAGGCGTCGTGCGGCGCATAGATCAGCTCGACGTCCACATCCGGATTGGCGGCCTCGAAACGCTTGGCGATCTCGCCATAGGTGGCGACCCACCCGGGATCGCCCTGGTGCATCACGTGGATGACGGTCTTCGCTTCGGCAACGCCGCCGAGCGCGGCGGACGCCATCACGCAACGAAAGTAAACGTTTACCCATCATAGTCACTCCTCCTCAACGGGTTTTCATGCTTCTGTTTTCAAACGGATGACCGCTCCACCAGCTGGAACGGAAGTTTCCGCACCTCTCCCGGCACGGCATCGGCGGTAAGCAGGATGTCTGCGGCGAGCCGGCCCATGGCACGATGCGGCAGGGCCATCGTGGTCAGAGGTGGATCGAGGCGCGAGGCGATATCCACCTGGTTGTCGAAACTTGCGACCGCGACGTCGTCCGGGATTTGCGCACCGACACGGCGGAGCGCCGCGTAGACTTCCATCGCGACGCGGTCGTTGCCGCATAGAATCGCATCGGGCGGCTCGGATCCGGCCATCAGCTCCGTCACGTGCGAGAGGACCAGACTATGGGCCCTGTCGCTGTAGATCGCGCGGCGGACCGCCGGCATCACCCGGGCGCCGTCGCCGTCGAGCCCGGCTGTGGTTATCGCTTGGCGGAAGCCCGCCTCGCGCAATTCCCCGGCGAGCAGGCCCGGCAGATTGATGAAGGCGATATTCCGGCGCCCGGCCTCGATCAGATAGCTCGTGATCTCGTGCGCTGCACCGAATTCGTCGGGCACCAGCGACGTCACCCGGTCGTTCGCCTCGCGGCAATTGATCATCACGCCGACGGTGCCGGCGAGTTCGGCGGGAAGCGAAACGGTCTTGTGATACATGGCCGCATAGGCGATCGCCCGCGGGCGGAAGCGGCGCACCTCCTCGATGACCGACGCCACGTCGCGTCCGCCGCCAAGCGTCATCGCGAAAACGGCCATGTCCGAGGCGCGAGCCGCACCATCAAGGCCGCGGATGATTTCGGTCGCAAAGGGAGAGGTGATCAGTTCGTCGGCGACAACGCCGATCAGCGGCATCCAGCCCTGCCGCATGCTGCGGGCGGCGAGGTTGGTGACGTAACCCAACTCCTCGGCAATCTCCTTGATGCGCTGGCGCGTCTCGTCCGCCATCCGCGCCGAGCCGCCGTGGAGCGCGCCGGAAACCGTCTTGACGGAAACGCCCGCACGCTCGGCAATGTCGGTCAACGAGATCGTCACGGAAATTTCCTTGGGTTAACGATTACTCACTGTTTACCACCGGCGTCCAGCCGGAGTCAATGAGAGACCTCGCTTCTGGGGAAATTGAAGCGCGGGACCGTTCAGGTTTCGCTGGCAAGCTGCTCGATGCAGAAGCGCAGCGTCGTCGCGGAGATGGCGACGGCCCTGTCGGCATCGAGGGCATAGTCCTCGTTCTCGATGCTGATCACATCGTCATAGCCAACCTCCCTGAGGGCCATGAGAATCTCCAGCCAGCCCCGGACTGGCGTGCCGTGGCCGAGCGAGACGAAGTTCCACGATCGTCCGCGGACCGGCACCACGTGCTTCGGGTCGAGCAGACCGTCGATGCGGGCCTGTGGTTCGATGCGCGTATCCTTGCCGTGGACATGGTAGATGCCGTCGCCGAGCGCGCGGATCGCCGAAACCGGATCGCCGCCCATCCAGATCAGGTGGCTCGGATCGAAATTGACGCCGACGGTCGGGCCAATGGCGTCGCGCAACCGAAAGAAGCTCTCGACATTGTAGACCGCCTGCCGGCCATGCTGCTCGACGCAGAGGCGGAGCCCCTTTTTCTCCGCGGCCGCCGCGTAATCTTTCCAGAAGGGGATAATGCGCTCGGACCATTGCCATTCGAGCATCGCCATCGCTTCCGGAGGCCAGGAGGAGGTGATCCAGTTGGGGCAGGCGTCGCCCGGGCCGCCGGCAGGCAGGCCGGACATCATGACGACGCGTCGAACGCCGAGCAGCGTCGCGAGTTCCAGCGTGTCATAGGCGAGCTTTATGTCTTTCGCCCCGCTCTCGCCCGGATGCAGCGGGTTTCCGGAACAGTTGAGCGCGGAGATTTCGAGATTGCGGTCACGCAGCATGCCGAGAAGCCGGTCGCGGGCCGTGCCGCTCGCAAGCAATTCGGCCTTGTCGACATGCGGGGCGCTCGACCAGCCGCCGAGGCCGAATTCGACGCAGGCGAAGCCGAGGCCGGCGGCGCGGTCCAGGCACGCTTCCAGCGAGAGCGCCGCGAAACTGTCGGTGTTCAGGCCGATTTTCATCTGTTCCTCCCGATCGAGGCGATGGCCTTCAATCGGCGTGCGAAACCCTCGCCGGCGCCCCGGTATCCGCGGCCAACTGGATCGCATCGAGGATCTGCGCGGCGCGCAGGCCGTCGAGCGTCGATCCGTTCTCCACGGGACGGCTCTCGGCGATCGCGTCGAGAAACTCGTGGATCATGAATCCGAAGACTTCCGCGTAGCCGATCGCCACGCCGTCATGGGGAACGGGAAGCAACTCCGCATAGGGAAGGGCTGGGTTGTTCGCGACCTGCGTAAAGGGCGATTGTCCGCTGCCGTTAAAACGCGCGATTTCGTAATGGGCCGGCAGCCGGGAATTGTAACGCAGCGCACCTTTCGTCCCGGTGATCGAGAAGGAGAGCGTATTGCCCATGCCAACCGCCACCCGGCTCGCCAGAAACATGCCCTGGCAGCCATTTTCGAAGCGAAGCAGGGCGGACATGACATCGTCGTTGTCGACGGGCCTCTTTTCGGGGCTGAGCGCAACCTTGTCGTGGCCGATGCCGGCGGCCGCCGGCAGGAAGCGCTCCTTGACGGAAATCGTGCCAATGGCGCCGGCGACCTCGGAGACTTCTCCGCAGAGAAAGCGGGCCATGTCGATGGCATGGGTTCCGAGATCGAGCAACGCGCCGGCACCGGCGCGGCTGCGCTCGTACCGCCAGCTATGCGGCAGGTTGGGATCGGCGGCATATTCGCTTTCGTACTGGACCAGAAGGTTGACGAGATCGCCGATCTCTCCCGCGGCAATGATGTCGCGAATCGCCGCAATGGCCGGAATGCGCCGGTAGTTGAACACCGTTGCGGAGACGACCGACGACGCCTTCGCGGCGCGATGGATGCGCAGCGCCTCCTCGGCATTGAGGGCGAGCGGCTTCTCGCAGAGGACGTGCTTTCCGGCGGCGATCGCCGCCAGCGTAACCTCCGCATGGAGCGCGTTCGGCAAGCAGACACTGACGATGCCGATCTCAGGGTCGGCGAGAACCGCTTTGAGGTCGGTCTCCGTCTTTTCGAAGCCCCAGGTCGCGGCGAGGCGGTGACCGAGTGCCTCGTTGCCGTCGCAGGCCGTCGCAAGGCGAAGACCGGCGATGCGGCTCTCGAAGCGCGGCAGATTCGTCCGGTAGCCGAAAGCGTGCGCGGCGCCGATCATGCCGGCACCAATGACAGCGATAGCGTTCCCCTTCATGTTCTCCTCCCGAGAAGAGGTGCAGCAGAACCGCGCGTTCAGCGTAGGGAAGCGCCCCGGTAACGTCAATCAAAGCCGCTTCGACACGATCCGCGGCATGCGCCGACGGGGCCGCGTGCACCACATGGTCATGACGTGGGCTCGGGTCGGGCGAAATCCGGGTTGAGCGGAGGCAGCGCGGCGGGTCCCGCGGTCGCGCTCGGACGGGAGCGCAGCCAGCTCCGGCGGGCGGTCCTAAGCCCGCGTCGCAGCGCCCCGAAATCGGTCCTTGTCCGTCCGCCGGGCGGCTTGCCGTAGAGTGCCCTTTGGTGCTCGGCGAAGAGGCGCTGTGTCGCCGCATCCGCGAAGCGGTCGAGCCAGCGCGAAAGCGGCACGTTGCCGGTCTTTCGCGACCAGGCGTCAAGGGCCCGATTTAGGCTTGTCAGGTCGTGGTCCCGGCACGCCTGTTCGATGCGCCGGAAACATTCCCGTTCCGAGTTGATCCGACGGTGATGCCAGGCCTCGCCCCAGGACTCCGCGCGGCTCAAGAGGCCGGCAGCGAGCCAGATGAGTGCGGCGGCAACAACCGTCGCGGCGCCGACGCCGGCCCACAGCCGCCAATCGAATGGGGGCTTCTCCGGCTCCGGTGCCGGCGGGCCAAGCCCGGTATCAACTGTCGGCGCGGCGGCGACAGTGACTGCGACCATCGGCGCTTCCGCCAGTTCAATGTTTCCGGTTTGAGGATCGAACCATTCGACGTGGATCGCCGAGAGCCGATAGTATCCGGCTTGCGCGAAGACATAGGTTGCCGTGTCCTTACGAATCCCGGCCACGGGCTCTCCGCGGGGCGTCCGTTCCTCCGAAAGCGCCGGGTCGTGGACATAAACCCGAGCGCCCGCTGGCGACCCGAAGTCCGGTTCCGGAATCATCATGGCATCGAGCCCCTCGGCTCGGACGGTGATCGTTCTCACCAGTGCATCGCCGGCATGGAGACCGCTCGCATCGCGGTCGAGCGCCTGGTCGACGGTGATTTTCACGGCGGTGACGCCGGTTTTGCCGTCGGCGCCGCCGGGCGCGGCCTCGACCGTAAACTTGAGCGGCGGGAGCGTAACCTTGCCTTGGGTGATCTGGCCCGGCACAGCGGCATAACCGAAGGGAATTTCGGCCGGCGGCAAGACATAGTCGCCGGCGGTCTGAGGCGTCACGACGTAGCTCTTGCGGATGCCGGAAAAGCTTTCGCCGTTCACGGTTTCGTTGAGGTTCATGCCGCTTCCATCAGGGATCGTCACCACGGCGCGGGAAAGATCGAACAGCGGAAATTGCGGCGGGGCCATGAAGTAGTTGGGAACGAAGACATCGACGTCGATTTGGACTTCCTGGCCTGTATAGAGCGTACCCTTCGTCGCGAGCGTCGCGCGGGCGAACGGATCGGCGGCCGAGGCGGCACCCGCGGGCAGAAGCCAGCAGGCGAGCAGGGCGAGCGTCAAAGCGAACATACCCGCCAGGGACCGGATCACCGCTCGCCCTCCTTCGCCTCGATGGCGAATTTTCGGGCAAGAAGGTCGGCCGGCGACACCTGGATGTTGCGCATCCACATGTCGGCCGTCTGCTCACCCGCCTGGACGAGGCCCTGCTTGCCTTTCTCGCCCTTCTCGTCGATCTGGATTTGATCGGGCGGAAGGTCCGATCCCTGTTCTTGCTCCTCCTCCTCTTCTTGCTTCTCCTTTTGTCTGTTCCGTTTTTCGGCGAGCGCCAGATTGGCCTTCGCTTCGGCCCAACCGGGACGCAGCTTCAAGGCCTGCTGATAGGCGGCGATCGCCTTCTTCGGCTTGTCGAGATGCATCAGCGCATTGCCCTGGTTGTAGTAGCTTTCGGCCGTGTCCTCCTGCGCAAAGGCGTCGATCGCATCCTGGAAGCGCCCGGCGCGGTAAAGCGCGACGCCGCGCCAGGCGGGATCGGCGAAATGCGCGGCAGCGTCCTGAAATTCGCTCCGTTCGAAAGCACGGCGGCCCTGTTGGTCCGGCGTGAACCACAGGGCGCTGAAGCGGCTCTCGGCAGCCTCGGCCCTGCCGCCGGAAAGCGTCAAACCAGCAACCAGCAGGAAGCCGGCCCAGCGCACCATCCAGCCGCGTCGGAACCAGAGCGCAGCAAAAAGGGCGATCGGGATCGTCAGCCACCAGCCGGCATCACGCCAGCGGGTCTGTCCTTCCGCTACTTTCGCAGAGAAGGCAGATTGGATGCGCCGGACGATCCAGCGGACATCGCTGTCGTCGAGCGTCACCGTCGCGATCTGAACCTTGGAGCTGCCCTGCAGCGCCTTGAGCGCGTCGATATCGAGGCGCGCGTGGACGCGCGCGCCCGACGCATCGGTCAGGTAGCCGCCGTCAGCAGTCTTGACCGGCCCGCCCTCCACGGTGCCGATCCCGAGCACCATGAGATCGTTGCGGCCCTTGTATTGCTCGAAAGCTTTAAACGCCTTGCGTTCGACGCCGTCGGTCAAAAAGAGGATCGTTCCCGGGACGGTCTCGTTGGCGAGACCCGCTTCGACGGATTCGAGAGCCTTCGCCGTGTCCTTGCCCTCTACCGGCATGATGCCCGGAGAAAGTGCAGCGAGATAGGTTCTGGCAAGTGCGGCGTCGTCGGTCAAAGGCAGCACCATGTGAGCCGAACCGGCATAGGCGAAGAGCGCCGTGCGTGCGCCCTTTCGAAGGTCGAGAATGTCCTGCACCTTCAGCTTGGCCCGTTCGAGCCGCGTCGGGGACACGTCCGTCGCGTTCATCGTCGCGGTGAGATCGATGGCGATCGCGAGCGGCGCCATATCCTCGACGAAAGGCGGGTATTCGCGCTCCCAGGTCGGGCCGGCCGCTGCAACTGCAGCAACGGCGATGAGCGCCGCGGTCAGATGCACGGGACGAAAGCGATGCGAACCGCCGCGGTCAATCAACAAGTGGTTCAGCAGATGCGGCGCAATCATGCCTTCCCAGCGCGAGCGGATATCGGTGCGGCGGCCGATCAGCCGGACAAGGAGCGGCGCCGCAAGCAGGGCGAACAGCCACCAGGGTCTGAGGAAGTGGAAGTCCGCGATCATCTGCCGGCCTCGCTTGCCTGGCGCCGGGCGCCTCGTGTGGAGAGCAGCCACATGATGGCGTGATAGGCGACGACGATGATGAGCGATGCACCCAGCGGATAGTGGAACAGCTCGATGCGCGGCCGCCAGGAAAGCGTCTTATGGTTTGCCGGCGTCAGCTGGTCGAGCAGCCCGTAGATGGTTTCGAGCCCGACCTGGTCCTGTCCGAAGAAATAGTGGCCGCCGGTCTTCGTTGCGATCTGCTGGAGCACGGAGGTGTCGAGCTTCTGTTCTCCCTCCGCATGGGGATCGCCGATCCCGACCGCATGGATGGTGATGTGGCGTTCGCCGGCGATGTCGGCCGCCTTGTCCGGCGGCATCTTGCTGGCAGTATCGTTGCCGTCGGTCAAGAGGATGAGGACCTTTTCGGGCGCTTGGCTCTGGTCGAACATCTTGATGGCGAGGCCGATGGCGTCGCCTAGCGCAGTGCGAGCCCCGGCCATGCCGGGCAGGCTATCGGCGAGGATCGCCCCCACGGTCCGATGATCGAGCGTGAAGGGCACGAGCGGGTAGGGCGCGTCGCCGAACGCAATGAGGCCGAGGCGATCGCTCGGCCTGCGGCCGATGAAGTCGGCGACGACCTTGTGAACCGCATCGACGCGGGCCTCAAGGTTTCCGTCGGGATCGCGGAAATCGCGCGTGTCCATCGACTGGGAAAGGTCGATGGCAAGCATCAGATCGCGCTGTGATTCGGTCTTCTCGATCGGCGGCTCGATGAATTGCGGGCGTGCCAGCGCCAGCACGATCAATCCCCAGCAGGCGGGAGCGATCAGCTTCTGCCCGAGATTGGATCGCGGCACCACGGAACCTTCCGTCGCGCCGACGCCCGCCGCGTCTGTAATATCCTTGAAGAAGGGGATGCGAACGGCGGGCGTGTGCTCGCGATAGGGCGGAAGAAGCCACCAGACGAGGAACGGCAGCGGCAGGAGAAAGAGCAGCCAGGGCTGGTCAAGCACGTACATCGTGGCCCTCGATCCATTGCTGGGCCGCCGCGGCGTAGGCTCGTGCCTTCTTTTCGTCGGTCAGCCGCAACGCCTCCTCGCCACGATATTCCGCCTCTTCGAGAAACCGGGCGAATTCGAGCGAAAGGCCTGCTCCGCCCGAGCGCACGGCGAGAAAACCGACCCAGAGCGGTCCGTTCAGATCAGCGACGGTTTCGCGCGGCCAGGCGGCGAGCGCCACACGTTTCAAAAGGGGCGGCAGCTGAGCAAGCGCCGTGCCGCGTGTCGCGGGGTCAGCGAGATGCCGCTCGATCCCCGCGAGCTCGGAAAGCGCTTCTCGGCGATAGCGATTGGTGGCGCGACGGCGGAGCCACAGCCATAGTGCCGCGGCGACAGCCAGGAGAACAATGGCGCCAAGCACCGCCCAGGCCCATGTCTGCGGCAGCATCGAGACTGGTGCCGGCAGCGCGACATCCGCCAGATCCCGCAGCGTTGCGGCAAGGGCAGGATCGGTTGTGGCGGGCACGGCGGGTTCCATCGCTATCGCCTCCTTTGCCGCCATCCGAGCTGGCCCAGAAGACGGCGGAGCTGTGGCGCGACCTCTTCGGCGGCCGAAAGCGGCAGCATCGGGAGGCCCATTTCCTGCTGCCAGGCGCGGAGCGCCCGGCCGCGCTTGCGGGCGAAGCTGTCGATTGCTTCGCGCACGTTTCCGCGCCCGAGCTGCAGCTCGGCCTGAAGCGCGCCGCCGCTGACGACGATGTCGCCCTTGCGTGGCAATTCGAGCAGGAACGGGTCGTAGATCAGAATGACGATGACGTCATTGCGCATCGACAGATTGATCAGCATCTCGCGCGTGTCGAGGCCATAGCCGTCGAAGTCGCTGATCACGATGACGAGGTGATCGTGCTTGGCGATGGCAGTGACGCTCGACAGCACGAGATCAAGCTGGTCGGCTCCGTGCGCAGTTTCAGACGCAGCGTGGAGCGACGTGTTGTGCCTGGCGATCGCGTCCGCAAAACGGATGACAGCCTCGCGGCTGCGATGCGGACGGATCTCGTCGACCGCTTCATCGCCGAAGACGAAGCCGCCGACGCGGTCGCCGAGCGCCATGACGCGCCAGGCGCAAAGTGCCGCGGTCTGTGCCGCCGCCACCGATTTCATCGCGCGGCGACTGCCGAAGAACATGTTTATTCTCTGATCGACGACGATCAGCGCCGGTCGGTCCTTCTCCTCGTCGTAGACGCGCAAGGCCGGCTTGCCGGTACGCGCCGTCACGCGCCAGTCGATCGTGCGGATGTCGTCGCCGGGCAGATAATCGCGCAACTCCTCGAAAGAAAGCCCGCGCCCGCGTATGCGCGATTCATGGCGTCCGGCGAGCAGCCGGCGAACAGGCGCCTTGCGCAGGAAGGAGAGGTCGCAGGCGGTCGCTTCCAGCCCGATCAGCTCATCGATCGAGGTGTAGACGCCCGAACCCGCTTCGCCGCGCGTCCGCGTGATGCCTTTCGATCGGGCAAAGGCCGGTATCGATATGCCCACCGCAAGTCTCCCACCTTAAGCGACAGCGACCTCCTCGACGATCCTGTCGATGACCTGGTTGGCGGAAATGCCGCTCGCATGCGCCTCGTAGGAGAGCACGAGCCGGTGCCGGAAGACATCATGGACCGTCGCCTGCACGTCGTCCGGCGTGACGAAGTCGCGCCCCTTAAGCCAGGCATGCGCCCGCGACACCTTGTCGAGACCGATGACGCCGCGCGGGCTGACGCCGACCTGGATCCATTTGCTGAGTTCCTTGTCGAACCTGTCGGGATAGCGTGTCGCCAACACCAGGGCGACGATGTAGTTCTCGATCGCCTCCGACACGACGACGGCGGAAATCTCTTCGCGGGCGATGAAGACGGCATCCTGCGCGAGCTTCTCAGCCGCGTGGCCGTCGGCCTTTCTTGCAGTCTCCTCGGAACGCACGAGCCGCATGATGTCGGCTTCCGACTTTGCGTCCGGATAGTCGACCTGGACATGCATCAGGAACCGGTCGAGTTGCGCTTCTGGGAGCGGATAGGTTCCCTCCTGCTCGATGGGGTTCTGGGTCGCCATCACCAGGAAGAGATCGGGGAGGCCGTGGCTCGTGCCGCCGACGGTGACCTGCCGCTCCTCCATCGCTTCGAGCAACGCCGATTGCACCTTGGCCGGCGCGCGATTGACCTCGTCGGCAAGCACCAGGTTGGCGAAGACCGGCCCCTCCTGGAAGCGGAACTCCCCCTTGCCGCCTTCGGTGAAATAGACTTCGGAGCCGGTGATGTCGGCCGGCAAAAGGTCGGGTGTGAATTGGATGCGCGACAGCCTGGCGTCGAGATTCTTCGCCATGCTCTTGATGGCGCGTGTCTTGGCGAGGCCGGGCAATCCTTCAACGAGCAGGTGGCCATTGCTGATGAGACCGAGCAGCAGGCGCTCGATCATGCCTTGCTGGCCGACGATCGCAGCGCCGATCCGCTTGCCGAGTTGCTCGATGTCGTCGCGCGCACCCATCAGACTATGCCCCTTCGTCCAATTGCGACCGGTTTTGCTTTCATTATCATAGAGCTTAGCGAGCCGAGAACGGATCGGAAGAACGTAACAGTAACGAAGGCCAGAGGAACGTTCAATTTTGGGCGTTCAGTCAGTCGCTCCTGACCCTCGTAACCGTAACGTACTTGGAGGATGGGCGATCGCGTCTAGAGTATGGTGGCGAGGTCGGACCATATTGCAAGGTCGATGAGGTGACGCATGAACATTCCGCTCAATCGATCCGCGGGCGATGAAACGCCGATGGCGATTGCTGCCCGCGAACAGGTCTGGATCGAGGGCGGCACCTTCGTCATGGGCTCGGACAGCCACTATCCCGAAGAGGCCCCGGCGCATCCGGTGAAGGTGGACGGGTTCTGGATCGACGTTGCGCCGGTTACCAACCGGCAGTTCGCGGAATTCGTCGAGGCGACCGGCTATGTGACGCTCGCGGAAAGGCCATCCGATCCGAAGGACTATCCTGGTGCCCCGCCGCACATGCTGAAAGCCGGATCGGTCGTTTTCGATCCACCGAGGCGGGTAACCAGCCGCGACTCGTCGCAATGGTGGAATTTCAAATTCGGGGCGAATTGGCGCCGGCCATACGGAGGCTTGAGCAATCTGCGCCGAAAACTCGACCACCCGGTCGTCCAGGTCGCCCATGCCGATGCCAAGGCCTATGCGGCCTGGGCCGGCAAGGACCTGCCGACCGAGGCCGAATGGGAGTTCGCCGCGAAGGGCGGCCTCGTGGCCAAGGAATTTGCCTGGGGCGATGAGCTGGTGCCCGACGGCCGGTTCATGGCCAATACCTGGCACGGCGTGTTTCCGACCGAAAATCTCAAGCCCGATGGCTTCGAGCGGACGTCACCGGTAGGCAGTTTCCCGCCGAACGGCTACGGGCTCTACGACATGATCGGCAATGTCTGGGAATGGACGAGCGACTACTGGTCCTCCGCTCACCCCGCCCCGGCGCAGAAGGCCTGCTGCATCCCCGCCAATCCGCGCGGAGGCAGCGCAGAAGAAAGCCGCGATCCCGCGCAACCGCAGATCCGCATCGCCAGGCGGGTGGTCAAGGGCGGATCGCATCTCTGCGCGCCGAACTATTGCCGGCGCTACCGGCCGGCGGCACGCCACGCACAGGAAGAGAACTCGGCGACGACCCATATCGGGTTCCGTTGCGTCCGACGGCCGTGACGCCCGGGTTGCCGACATGAAAGCCGACTGGCGCCGCATATACGCATTCGAGAAATAGAGCCCCGCTCACGCGCAGGGGTCTGCGTTACTGTTACGTACTTCCACGCGGGCGTCGTATCGCGCATCATGCAGTAGGCAATGCAACTGATGCGCAAATCGGTGGATGCCCAATGTCCGGCGAACACAGGCAGCGAGGATTGCTGAAGCTGATGCTGAAGTTGCCCGTGCTCCGGGGTAAGCTCCAGTTGCTGAGCTCCAGGAATTCGTCGCTTCCAAGTCTGTGCGAGGCCTATGACGAAGCGACCTCCATGCTCGACAGGCAGCGAAGCGGTCAATTGCAGGACAGGGCCGTCGTTACCGAATATGAATTGATCTGCCGGGAGATCGAGGAGGAGGTCATAGCGATCTGCCTTCTCAGCGAAGATCAGGACACTCCCGGCCGCTAAAAGCGCGTCGCGTTCAAACGTATTCACGCCACGCGCTTTAGATCTTTGTTTTTGTGCATGTCGTTGCCCCAAAACCGCTGCACACTTTTGGGCGACATGCATTGAGCCGCGATGCGCTTGCGGAAGAACCTGGGAAAGCCAGTTTTCCCCGCACATCCGTAGATCCTCCGCTATTCAACAGGAAGTGATCGCGAAACGTCCAGATCTTAATCAAGAATCCGCTTCCCGTTCTGGTAGTAACCGTCTAATGTTCTTTCCGCAATTGCACTCCCTTGCCGTTTGTCAAACAACCGGATGAGAGCGATGGACGCCGGAGACGACAGCGAACACGTCGCGCAGTGCAAGGTGGCCGAGAACGATGCGCGCGCTGAGACGGAACGCCTGCTGGACGACGCTCGGTTTCACGCGACGGAGCGCCACAAAAAGCTTCTGAAATACCTGGTCGACGAGTACCTTGCGGGGCGCTCGGCGGCGGTGAAGGCCTATTCCATCGCGGTCGATGTTTTCGGCAGGCCAAGCTCCTTCGATCCGAATATCGACCCGATCGTTCGTGTCGAGGTCTCCCGCTTGCGCGCGGCTCTGGCTCGATATTATGAAACCGTGGGCCAGCGGGCGCCGCTCAGGATCGAACTTCCTCGCGGCAACTACAGGCCGCAGTTCATCGCGCTTTCAGGAGCGCCGGTATCTGCTCAACTAGAGGATGCGCGGTCGTTCGGGTCCCAGACCCGGCATGAAGCGCGAGAGATCCCCACCCAGCGACCGCGGATCGTCAGCCGAGGCCTCTTCGCCGCCTGTGCTGGCCTGACGATCATGGCTCTTGCTGTCATTTATGACGTTGCCACGAGCCATCTAGGCTGGCTGCCTGCCCTTTCCGTGAAACCGACGATCATAGTCGAGGTACGGGCAGAGCCTGGGGCGGCGCCGGTTGCGCAGAGGCTCGAAGAGTCGCTCGTGCAGGCGCTCTCCCAATTCTCAACCGTCAGAACGTTCACGCAGCCACGGCGGGCCGATGTGGATACGGCAGCGGTCACGGGAGACATTTCGACGGCCCATGCGCTGCAGCCGAAGAGCAATGCCTACAGGCTTTCGGTGACCTATGGCGACGCGGCCGATCCCGCGGGGTTCTCCTGGCAGGTTATAGACATGCGGACCAACGAAACGTTGCGGTCAGGCGTCGCCGAAGCCGTGAAGGGACGCGGCGATGCGGCCGGCGGGCACCGGGATCTCGCCACCAAGCTCGCCCGCACGCTTGCCGGCGATCAGGGGATCATCACTAGCCTCGAAGCCGCACGGCAACTCGCCGATCCTTCCCTTGGCTATGGCTGCGTGCTGCTCGCCGATATTGCGCTCGCGCGCGCCGACCGCGAAAGCATGGTTGCCGCACAGACTTGCCTCGAACGATCGCTGACCTATCAGGAAAACGATGCCGAGGTTCTGGCGAGCCTTGCCACGCTTCTCGTCGCGGGCGCCATGGGAAATTCCTCGGTTGCCGCCGAGAGGGCGTTGAAGCTGGCCGATCGGGCAACGGCGCTCGCGCCGCAGTCGAGTCAGAGCTATGCGGCGCAGATGATGGCGCGTTTTGCCGCCGGCGAAACAGAAGCCGCCTTTCTTTCCGGCCGGCGCGCCGCGTCGCTGAACCCACTGGATGACTCCATTCTCGCCAGGCTCGGCTATCTGTTGTTCATCAGCGGACAATGGAAGGAGGGTGTGAAGCTCGCGCGCGCTGTCGGGCAGAACAACGAATATATCCAGCGGGCCGCGGTGCTGACGCTGGCATTGGAAGACTACAGAAACGGCAACTTCGACGAGGCGCTGCGGCAGGTCCGCCAACTGGCGAGCCCGTCGGATATCACGGTCAGCATTCTGAGGATCGCGGCCGCGGGGCAATTGGGTCTTCAGGAGGAGGCAACCGATGCCATGGAGGAATTGCGTAAGCACGTCGAAAGGTTCGAGCCCGTGCTGCGTCGGCAGATGTGGGCGCAGCATTTCTCTCCCGAGCTCGTAGGACTGATCGAAGCAGGCTTGCGGAAGGCGAGCATACGCTTCTCCAACGGTTCCTGAGATCCGCGCTTTGGCAGTGCGCGGAAAGGGCGATCGGATACCTTGCGCCACCGCCGCTGTGCGCGACCACACGGGGTAACGCTTCGGCGCGACTGCCACGGCAGGTTGCGGTACGCCTTACCCTTTTCGGCAGGTCTGACCTATATTAGAGTAGATTGATTGGGCGCAAAATCATCGCGATCCAAAGAAACTGAGGTTGTGGCGGCGAATGTCCCGAATCCTCATCCTGCTCTTGGCATTGATATCGGCGTTCGCGTTTCCTGCCCCGTCCGCATCCGGCGCCGAGCGCCGGGCGATGGTCTTGCACGTGAACGGCGCAATCAGTCCGGCGACCGCAGAGTATGTGATACGCGGCCTTGAACGGGCCAAGGCGCGTGGCGCCTCTCTCGTCATATTGCAGATGGACACGCCCGGCGGCCTCGACACATCGATGCGTGACATCATCCGCGCCATCCTCGATTCCTCCGTGCCCGTCGCAAGTTTCGTGGCGCCGAGCGGGGCGAGGGCGGCGAGCGCCGGGACCTACATCCTCTATGCGAGCCATATTGCGGCAATGGCCCCGGGCACGAATCTCGGCGCAGCGACACCGATCGCCATCGGCGGTGGTCTGTTCGGCGGCGATGAAGAGGGCGACAAGGATGGTTCCGGCCAGGCCGACAAGCCAAGTGGCGCGAAGCAGCCGGCCAATGCCGGCGAAGCAAAGATGATCAACGACGCGGTCGCCTATATCCGCGGCCTTGCCGAGCTGCGCGACCGCAACGTCGACTGGGCGGAGCGCGCTGTGCGCGAGGCAGCGAGCCTTTCGTCGACCGCCGCCGTCCGCGAAAAGGTCATCGACTTCACAGCCGCCACTATCGGCGATCTTCTAAAGCAGGCACATGGCCGCACGGTTCGTGTCGGCCAGGCGGATATACGCCTCGATACTGCGGGGCTCGCGGTCGAGGACGTTCTGCCCGACTGGCGGACCCGCCTCTTGTCTGTAATCACCGATCCGAATGTCGCCCTGCTTCTGATGATCGTCGGCATCTATGGGCTGATCTTCGAGTTTCTGACGCCGGGAACGGTCCTGCCCGGCACGATCGGCGGCATCAGCCTCCTGCTCGGCCTCTACGCACTCGCCGTGCTGCCGGTAAGCTATGCCGGTATCGGGCTGATCATCCTCGGCGTGGGGCTGCTGATTGCCGAGGCGCATGCGCCGTCGTTCGGGGCGCTTGGATTGGGCGGCGGCGTGGCGCTTGTCCTCGGCGCAGCCATCCTGTTCGACACGGATGTCCCGGGCCTGCAGGTCTCCTGGCCGGTGCTTGGCGGCGTCGCTATCGCAAGCCTTGCCTTCAGCGCTCTCGTTGCCCGGCTTGCCTTCATCTCGCGCCGGCACAAGGTGGCCACCGGGGCGGAGCAAATGATCGGTATCTCCGGCACCGTCGATAGCTGGACGGGCGGCACAGGCTACGTCATCGCTCATGGCGAACGCTGGAGGGCCGTCAGCGGCGAGCCGCTCGCGGTGGGAGAAGACGTGACGGTCATAGGCCGCAACGGATTGACGCTGAAAGTTGCGCGCAGTGAATCTCAAAGCTAAGCGCCTAGGCAGGAGAAGGTCATGGACATAGTCGGAAGTCTCACCCCCTTCATCGCGGCGCTTTTGGTGCTGCTCATCGTCGTTGCCTACGCGATCAGGATCCTGCGCGAATATGAACGCGGCGTCGTCTTCACACTGGGCCGGTTCACCGGCGTCAAGGGACCGGGGCTGATCCTGCTCGTTCCCTATGTCCAGCAAATGGTGCGGGTCGATCTCAGGACGCGGGTGCTCGATGTTCCGAGCCAGGACGTCATTTCCCACGACAACGTTTCGGTCCGCGTCAGTGCGGTCATCTATTTCCGGGTGATCGACGCGGAAAAATCGACGATCCAGGTCGAGGACTTCATGGCGGCGACGAGCCAGCTCGCCCAGACGACCCTGCGCTCGGTGCTCGGCAAGCACGACCTTGACGAGATGCTCGCCGAGCGCGACAGGCTCAACGAAGATATCCAGAAGATACTGGACGTCCAGACGGATGCCTGGGGCATCAAGGTCGCGACCGTCGAGATCAAGCATGTCGACATTAATGAATCGATGATCCGGGCAATCGCGCGCCAGGCGGAGGCCGAGCGCGAACGGCGAGCGAAGGTGATCAACGCCGAGGGCGAACAGCAGGCGGCCGCCAAATTGCTCGAAGCGGCGGAAATTCTCGCCCGGCAGCCGCAGGCCATGCAATTGCGCTATCTCAGCACGTTGAACGTGATCGCCGCTGAAAAGAGCTCGACGATTATCTTTCCGTTCCCGATGGATCTGGCGAATATCCTCGCGAACAAGGTGGGCGGTTAATCTCTCGGCAGACCCGCCGGCCGTAGCTGTTTCTTCAAAGCGGCGATGCGGAAGATGGCATTGGCGGCGCCGTAGCCGCGATAACCGCGTCGCTCCACGATCTCGAAGAAAAATCCCTCGCCATAGGTCGGACTGTAGAGCTGGAAGTACTCTCCGTGCTCGTCGCGATCGTAGAGGATATTGGCCTCTTTCAAGCGCTCGACGAGATCCGGCTCAAGCGCGAAGCGCGCCTCGATGTCGTCATAGTAGTTCGGCGAGATCGGCAGCGCGCGAAAGCCGTTTGCCTGCAATGCCTCGGCGGCTGCGAAGATATCGTTCGTGGCAAAGGCAAGGTGCTGGACACCGGAGCCGAAGGTCTCGGCGATGAAATGCCCTGCAAGCGTGTTGCGGTTTTCGGCGCCATTCAACGTGATGCGCAGCGAGCCGGCGTCATTCTCCACCACCTGGCTTCGTACCAACCCGGCCGGATCGATGATGTCGACCATCGGCGTCTTATGCACGTCGAGCAGCGAGTTGTAGAAGAGGAGCCAAGTCAGCATCTCCTCGTATTTGACGGTCTGGGCGACGTGATCGACGGAGACGAGGCCGGCCGGCGCCGGCGATAGGTCATCGTCCACCGGCTCGAATTCGATCTCCCAGATGCGCGCCAACTCCGACTTTTCGTCGAGAAAATAGATGACTCCGCCGCCAACGCCGCGGATCGCCGGTACCGAAAGCTCGCCGGGGCCGACGGCCTGTGCGAAGGGTTCGGCGCCGAGCGCCTTGGCGCGCTCGACAGTCGCCGCGGCGTCGTCGACCATCAGCCCGAAGGCATAGGCCGATGTGCCGTGCACGAGGTAGGACGCGTTGGCGAAACCTTCGCGCTCCGTATTGATGACCAGATTGATTGCGCCCTGGCGGTAAAGCGCGACGCGTTTGCTCTTATGCGTCGCGGTCTTCCGAAAGCCGAGCGTTCTGACCAGCGCCTCAAGTTCGGCCGCCTGCTCCTCGTCGGCGGCGAATTCGATGAAGGCGACGCCCTTGACCTCGGCGGGCGCCGGCATCGTCGGCACCGACAAGGGCGTGTCCGGTTCGGCGCGCTTGACCTGGTCACCGAGATAGATCAGCGAGCGGCGCCCATCGACCGCGATGGCCGAGGCATTGCCACCGCGGAACTGGTCGTTGAAAATCTCCAGCGACAGATAGCCGTCGTACCCGGTGGCGGCGACAGCGCGCATGAAGTCGGTGACCGGAAGATCGCCTTCGCCGGGCATGTTGCGGAAATGCCGGCTCCAGTAGAGCAGATCCATGTCGATCAGCGGCGCGTCGGCGAGCTGGATGATGAAGATTTTCTCCTTCGGGATCGACCGGATTGAATTGACCTCGATCTTGCGGGAAAGCGTGTGGAAACTGTCGAGGATGAGGCCGACATTGGGGTGGTCGGCGCGCCGGACGATCTCCCAGGCATCGCGATGATCGTTGATGTGCCGGCCCCAGGCGAGCGCCTCATAGCCGACCCTGAGGTTTCGCTTCGCCGCCCGCTCGCCGAGCTCGCGGAAATCGGCGGCGGCGCGGTCGATGCCGCCCTGGGCGGCAGGCGATACATTGGAGCAGACGAGCACCAGATCGGTGCCAAGCTCCTGCATCACGTCGAACTTGCGTTCGGCACGGTCGAAGGTTCGCGTGCGAAGCGGTTCCGGCATGCCCTCGAAATCCCGGAACGGCTGGAACAGTGTGATCTCGAGGCCGAAGTCGCGTGCCATGCGGCCGACCTCCCGCGGGCCTTCATCGAAGGCGAGGAAATCGTTCTCGAAGATTTCCACGCCGTCAAAGCCGGCTTTGGCGATCGCCTCCAGCTTGTCCTTGAGATCGCCGCTGAGCGAAACGGTGGCTATCGAGGTCTTCATCGTCCTGTCCTCGCTTATGAAATGGCGAAAATCGGGAAGCGTGTGTTGGTACACCCCCTTCCGCCCTGCTGAGCCATGAGATCGTCAGGCGGTCAGCGACCTAAAATGGCCGAGCATCCGCGCCGCATCCGGTTCGAGCCCCGTGAACAGCCGAAAGGCGCCGACCGCCTGGAACACGGCCATGCCGCCGCCGTCGAGCGTGCGGCAGCCGCGCCTTCTTGCTTCCCGGAGCAGCGCCGTTTCCAGTGGGAAATAGACGATCTCGGCGACCCAGTGGCGCTCGTCGAGGAGCTCGGCGTCGAGCGGCAGCCCCGGATATTTCGTCATCCCGGTCGGGGTGGCGTGGATGAGACCCGATGCGTCCCGCATCGTGGCGGCGAGATCCGTGCCGGCCACTATCTCGGCTTCCGGAAAAATGGGCGAAAGCATCTCGGCAAGCGATTGCGCGCGCTCCGACTCGCGGTCGAAGACCGTAAGCCGCCGCAAGCCGAGCGAAAGCGCGGCGTAGGCCGTCGCGACACCTGCGCCGCCGGCGCCGAGTTGCACGGCCGAGCCGAGGTCCGCACCCGCCAGACCGCGCCGGAAGCCTTCGGCGAAACCCCACCAGTCCGTGTTGTGGCCGTAGCGCCGCCCGCCCTTGAGCACGACGGTATTGACGGCGCCGAGCCGCCGCGCGTCTGGGGCGAGCTCATCGAGAAAGGAAATGATCGCCTGCTTGCAGGGATGGGTGATATTGAGCCCGGCAAGGCCGCGCCGCTCGGCGTCGGCGATGAGATGCGGCAAGTCATTCTCCGTCGCACCGAGCGCATTGAGATCGATCAGCTCGTATTCGTAACAGAGCCCTTGTGCTGCGCCCTCCGCCATATGCATCGCCGGTGTCAGCGAGGCCTGGATGCCGGAGCCGATCAGGCCGGCCTTCAAAGATCTTACGAGCGTATCGGTCATGGTTTCCCGTTCCATGTGTTTTCCGCGCCGACGGCATCCGCGGCGCAGATGAAGCCGGCCCGCCTTTCGCAGCGGACAGGCCGGCTGCCTGCTTCGTTACTGGCCGCGCACGGCGCCGATTTCCTTGAAGAGGGCCTGCACCGTCTCCTGCCCGATGTCGGCACTGAACTTGTCGATCATCGGCTTGACGGCATCGCGCAGCTTCTGCGTTTCTTCCGGGCTCAACTCACTGACCTCCATGCCGGTCTTGCGGATTTCCTCGAGCGCCGCGGCATCCTGCTCGCGCGACACCTTGCGCTGGAAATCGCGCGCTTCGACCGCGGCCTGCTGCAGGACCGCCTTCTCCTCGTCATTGAGGCCGTCCCAGAACTTCTTCGAAATCAGCACGATCTGCGGGTTGTACTGGTGACGGGTGAGCGTCATGTATTTCTGCACCTCGTAGAACTTGGCGTTGAGGATGTTCGCGGCCGGGTTCTCCTGGCCGTCGACCGTGCCCGTTTCGAGCGCGGTGTAAAGCTCGGTGTAGGGGAGCGGCACGGCATTGGCGCCGAGCGCGTTGAAGAGCTCGACCGGGATCGGCGACTGGATCGTGCGGATTTTCAGGCCCTTGATGTCCTCGAGCTTGGTCACCGGATGGCGGTTGTTGGTGAGATTGCGGAAGCCGAGTTCCCAATAGGCAAGGCCGACGAGGCCGGTGTCGGGCAGGCGCTCGATCAGGCCGGTGCCGAACGGCCCATCCATCACCTTGTCGGCTTCCTCGCCGCTGTTGAACAGGAACGGAAGGTCGACTGCACCGAATTCTTTCACGTTGCTTGCGAGAATGCCGGCGTTCAGCACCGTCATCTCGATCACGCCGCCCTGCAGCGCCGAGACGGTCTGGACGTCGCCGCCGAGCGCACCGCCCGGGAAGAGCTTCACCTCGATCTTGCCGCCGCTTTTCTCGTTGACGAGTTCGGCGAATTTCTCCATGCCGGTCACCTGCGGGTGGCCCTTGTTGTTCGCGGAAGCGAATTTGATGGTTTGGTCGCGGATCTCCGCGAGTGCCGGTCCGCCAGCCAGCAGCGCCAGGGGCAGGGCGAGGCCCAATGCCAGTTTCGTCAATCTGTTCAACATGTTTTCCTCCCAGGTTGGGCCGGTGTTCAGGCCGGCCGTGTTGACAGTGCGTGAAGCCATGCCCGTCAGTGCCCGAACCAGGAGACCGGAACGGTCACCAGCTGAGGGAAGAGGACGAGCAGGAAAAGGATGATCAGTTCGGCGATCATGAAGGGCATCACACCTTTCATGAGGTCTTCCATCGACAGTTTTGAGACGCCGCAGATGACGTTCAGAACCGTGCCGACGGGGGGCGTGATGAGGCCGATCGAATTGTTGATGATGAAAAGCACGCCGAAATAGACCGGGTCGATGCCCGCCTGCTTGATGACCGGCATGAGCACCGGCGTCATGATCAGGATGGTCGGCGTCATGTCCATGGCGGTACCGACGACGACGATCAGGGCCATGATGGCGACGAGGAGCGCCGTCTGGTTGTCCATCAGCGGTTCGAGGAGGGCGGCGAGCGCGCCCGGTACGTCGGCGACCGTGATCAGCCAGGCCGAGACCGCTGCGCAGGCGACCAGGAACATGACGACGGCGGTGATCTTGGCGGCCGCGACGAAGACGTGGAAGAGCTGCGTCGGCGGAAGTTCGCGGTAGATGACCATCGAAACGAAGAGCGAGTAGACGGCCGCCACCACGCCCGCTTCCGTCGGCGTGAAGACGCCGAACTTCAGCCCGACGATGATGATCACCGGTAGCATGAGCGCCCAGAAGCTGTCGACGAAGGCCTTGAGGCGCACTGCGCCGCTCTCTCTCGGCGGCAGTTCCGACTGCTCCTTGCGGGCGACGATGAGCCAGGTGATCGACAATGCGGCGGCGATCATCAGACCAGGAAAGATGCCGGCGAGGAAGAGCTTGGTGATCGAGACGCCGCCGACCACGCCATAGAGAATGAAGCCGATCGAGGGCGGAATAATCGGGCCGATGATCGAGGCCGATGCCAGCAGTCCGCCGGCGCGCGCCGGGTCGTGGCCGCTTTTCAGCATCATCGGCAGGAGGAGGGCGCCAAGCGCGGCCGCGTCGGCGACGGCCGAGCCCGAGAGGCTCGACAGGATGCAGGCGGCAAAGATCGCGACGAAGCCGAGCCCACCGCGGATATGGCCGACCATCGCCATTGCAAGCGCGACGATACGGCGGGAAAGGCCGCCGGTGTTCATGACTTCGCCTGCGAGCAGGAAGAAGGGAACGGCCATCAGCGGGAAGCTGTCGGCGCCGTTCAGAACGTTCTGTGCGACGATCTGGGCGTCGAAGAGCCCGAGATAGAGCATGAGCGCCACGCCGCTTAAGATCAGGGCAAAGGCGATCGGCACTCCGAGTGCCATGGGTCCGAGAAGCGCGCCGAGAAAGATGCTGACGGTCATCGTCGCCTCCTCAGTGCTTCGGCGAGAGCTGGCCGAGCACGGGCTCGGGCAGATCGTCGAGGGCCGCCTCATCCTCGCTCTCGCGCACGAGGTCAGCCGTCGTCACGTCGATGCGGCCACTCGCGATCGCGAAGGCGTCGGCAAGAAGGATCAGGAAAGCCGGGATGCCGAAGGCAAGACCGGCGCCGTAGAAGAAGGCCATCGGAATGCCGGTCGCCGGCGCGCCGACATGGAGATTGATCAGCGTCTGCGTCCAGCTGCCGCTGATCACCAGCCATGTGGCATAGAGCATCAGCGCATGGCCGCAAAGCACGGCCACCTTTGCGGCAGAAGGCGGCAAACGCTTGATGAGGGAGTCCACGCCGAGATGGCCATGCTCGCGCATGGCAACGACGGCGCCGAGAAAGGTGAGCCAGACGAAGGACATCCGCGACAGCTCCTCCGAAACCGTGATCCCCTGGTTGAAGGCGTAGCGCAGGACGACATTGCCGAAGACGAGCACGACCATGCCGGCAAGCAGCAGCGCGATCGCCACCTTCAGCGCGAAGAAATAGAACTCGATGATGCGGGCCATTCGCTCCTCCCAAAGCGATAGGGCGTACCGGCGGCACGTCGCGACGACGCGCCAGTGGCAGGCCTCCTCCTTCCAACGCGCGGCGATTCGCCGGCGGCCGCCCCCGCGCTCCTCGGCACGGTTCGGCATCTGGTTTTTAAAATGTACTAACTAGTTCGAATGTCAAGCGCCATGCTATTGAAAGAGGATGATAACGTGAATATGACTTGAGGAATTGCTCTTGCGAGGCACAGCTAGGGGTCGAAAATCGGCAGCCATTTTCGACGAAGCTGACAGTCTCGGATCGCGAGACAAGGCGTTTCGCGCATTCATCGACTCGCGTGGCGCCCGCAGGGAATAGGCGTGACGATTCAGTGGCCTGTCTGGGCCGGGAAGCAGTGCGGAAATGGCGGAGCGGCAGGGGAACGGCAGAAAGAACGATCCGCAAAGGACGCAGGAGGATATCCTTGCGGTAGCGACGGAAGAATTTTCGACGCACGGGCTCGCCGGCGCGAGGGTAGATGCGATCGCCGAGCGCACGCGCACCTCGAAGCGGATGATCTATTACTATTTCGGCAGCAAGGAGGGGCTCTATCTCGCCGTGCTCGAGCGCTCCTATCGCAGGATCCGCACGCTCGAAGCCGATCTCGAACTCGCCAACCTGCCGCCGGAAATGGCGCTCAGGACCTTGATCGAAACCACCTTCGATCACGATGAGAGCAATCCGGATTTCGTCCGTCTCGTCAGCATCGAGAATATTCATCACGCGGCGCACATGCTGCGTTCGGAAGCGATCCGCGAGCTCAACGTCTCGGTCATTCAGATGATCGAGGGCATCATCGCGCGCGGTCTTGCCGACGGCACCTTTCGGCGCAAAGCCGACCCGATCGATGTTCACATGCTGATCAGCGCCTTCTGCTTCTTCCGCGTGTCGAACCGCTACACATTCGGCACCATCTTCCGCCGTGACCTCTCGGAAAAGGCGACGATCGAACGGCACCGCTCGATGATCGCCGATGCGGTCATCAGCTATCTGAAATCACCGGAAGGTGGGCCTGCGTCCACCTAGTGCATTCAGGGAACGAGTACGGCCGCTCCGCTGAGCTTGCCCGCGCGAAGGTCCGCAAGGGCACGATTGGCCTCATCAAGCGGATAGACGATCGTATGCGTTTTGACGCCGGCTTCTGCAGCGATTGCGAAAAACTCTCGGCCATCCTGGCGCGTGAGGTTGGCGATCGAAACCAGTTCGCGTTCACCCCAAAGCAGAGCATAGGGCATGACGGGAATGTCGCTCATGTGGATGCCGCCGCAGACCACCCGTCCGCCCTTGCGCACGGCTTTCAGCGCCGCCGGCACGAGGTTTCCGGCCGGCGCGAAGATGATCGCAGCGTCGAGCGGCTCCGGCGGCGGCTCGTCCGAACCGCCGGCCCAGATCGCGCCGAGGTCGTGGGCAAAGCGCCGTGCCGCTGCATCGTTTGGGCGGGTGAAGGCGTAGACCTGCCGGCCCTGCCAGACGCAGATCTGGGCGATGATATGGGCGGCGGCGCCAAAGCCATAGATCCCGATCCTCCTGCCGTCGCCGGCCCGTTTCAGCGACCGCCAGCCGATGAGCCCGGCGCACAGCAGGGGCGCAAGCGCGACCGGATCGCCGTCGGGATCGAGATCGAAAGCATAGTCTGCGTCCGCGATGACATCGGTAGCGAAGCCGCCATCGCGGGTATAGCCGGTGAACAGCGGATCGTCGCAAAGGTTCTCGGCGTTCGACCGGCAATAGAAGCAGTGCTGGCAGGTATGGCCGAGCCAAGGGATCCCGGCGCGCCGACCGATGCGTGCCGGATCGACGCCGCTCCCGACCGCTTCGATGACGCCGACGATCTCGTGACCCGGAACGAGCGGCAGCTTCGGCCGCGGCAGCTCGCCGTCGACCACGTGCAGATCGGTGCGGCAGACGGCGCAGGCCTCGACGCTGAGCCGGATCTCCCCGGCGAGCGGTTCAGGAAGCGGACGCTCCACCGCTTTCAACGGTTGCCCGATCCTCTCAAGGACCATTGCGCGCATCGGCTTTGGCCTCCTTGAAGTTGCACAAGTCGCGATTGCCGCTCGCTCTGTTCGAAATGCGGGCTCAGCAATGATATCCTCTCGCAATAGCTGCCGCATGATTCCTTAAATCGGAATCGATTTAAGGACAAAATCATGCAGCACTTCAAAGTGCTACAGCGACTTTAGCGCGTCCGATCGGACGGGCGCGCCGTTGCATCGAGTGCGTCGATTTTATCAAGACGGGCGACGGACGTCGAAAGGATCGCAAATGCCGAAAAGAAGCGCGGGCATCCTGCTCTACAAATACGACGACGAGGCGTTGCGTGTCCTGCTTGTTCACCCTGGCGGTCCGTTCTGGAGCAACAGGGATGCTGGGGCGTGGTCGATCCCAAAGGGGGAATATGACGCGGACGAACAGCCGGAGGCGGCTGCAAGGCGCGAGTTTCTTGAAGAAACCGGCATCGCGATGAACGGGGCGTTGGAGTCCCTTGGCGAGTTGCGCCAGAAAGGCGGCAAGCTCGTCACGGCCTTCGCCGGCGAGAGCGATGTCGACATCACCGATATCCGCAGCAATATGTTCGAAATGGAATGGCCGCCACACAGCGGCCAGACACAGGCCTTTCCGGAAGTCGATCGCGCCGGATGGTTCGGCCTGCCGGAAGCGCGGGAGAAGATAAACGCGTCCCAGCGGGCATTTCTTGATCGCCTCGAGGCCTCGTTGTCGCCCGAATGATCTTCGGCCCGAATGACCTTTGGCATCGGCGAAGGCTCGCACGGTCAATGATTGGCGATGTGGGCGGCCTGCGTCGCGGCTGCGTCGGCCAGGCCGGCCGCAATACCGACATTGGCGAGCCCGCCGATTTCGTTGGGCACCTCCGTTCGTGAGCGATGGCGCTCGGCCTGCACCCCCGGCACAATCTCGACGGGAATGCCTTCGCTTTTCAGTAGCCGGATTTCCTCACGCATTCCGACCGAAGCTGTGGGGTCACCGGATTTGAGGCGCACCACGCGTTTGCCGGCCAGGACCGACTCAACCATCGCGTCGCGGATATCGCCCCCGCCATCGGAGGGCCGGCCGACGAACTGGCGCTTTGCTTCCCGGCGGGAAAGTTCGAGCACATCGTTCGAGATCGCTTCGTCGAAGAGAATGACATCGGCGGCTTGCAAGGCGCGAACGGCCTTCAACGTCAGCAGTTCGGCATCGCCCGGACCCGCGCCGACGATCGTGACGCGGCCGATGGCGGAGCGGGTCGCGGAAAGGCAATCCAACTCGTCCATCAGCCGCGTCTCGACACCCTCCTCCGGTGTCTCCAGAAAGGCGCGATCGACGAACCGCTCCCAGAAGGCGCGGCGCGCCGCGCCCGGGTTCAGTCGGGCGTTGACAGTTTCGCGGACGGCTTGTGCGATGGCTGCCCAGCCCTTGATTGCTGGCGGCAGCAGGGCCTCGATCCGACGGCGAATCGCTTGTGCAAGGATCGGCGCGGCGCCGACGGTCGAAATCGACACGACGACCGGCGAGCGATTGACGATCGAGCCGAACTGAAACTGGCAGAAGGCCGGCTTGTCGATGACATTGACCGGAACGCCGGCTGCACGCGCCGCATTGAAGAATGCCTCCGCTTCGGCGTCGTCATCGCAGTCGGCGATCGCGAGCGCGGCTCCGGAAAAGACGCCGGAGTGCCAGATTTCATCGTGATGGACGAGGCGGCCGTCTTCGTGGGCGGCGCCGCGCTTCAAGAGACCGAGAAAGACGTCGCTCAGTTCCGCGCGCGGCGCATGAACATGAATCTCGGCGCCGCAGGCTGCCAAGAGTTCCGCCTTCCATGCTGCGGCGTCGCCGCCGCCTGCGACGACGACGCGCTTGTTCTTCAACGTCCAGAACAGCGGCAGGGTGGCAAGCGACGCGACGCGTTGCGGTGACGGCCTTGCGGTCCGGTCATTCAGCGGCAGCGGCAAGGCATCCATCGATGATCCCCCTGATCTCTGCGCGGCAGGAGCCGCAATTGGTGCCGGCGCTAAGCTTCTCGCCGATCGCCTGGACACTGTGGCAGCCGTCCCGAATGGCGGCCGTGATCTGATTGACGCCGACGCTGAAGCAGGAGCAGACCGTGGCGCCCGGGTCCTCTTTGCCGGCGCCGGGGCGACCTGCCGCCACGGCGAAGCGCGTGCCGAGGTCTTTATGCGAGGCGCGAAGCTGCGAGACCGCCCAGTTGCGGGCGACTGCCACGGGGCCGGACGCGAGGAACAGGGCGGCAAGCAGCCTGTCGCCGTCGAAGAAGGCGAGGCGGAGTTCCCCGGACTGACGATCGGTGTAGCCGATCGGCTCGATTCCGGCAGGGATCGAAAAGGCCCGCTGGCACCAGCCGATCCAGTCCGCTTCCGGCTCGGCGAAAGCAAGTTCCAGGCGCCAGCCGCCGTCGGCCTTGGCGATCGCCCAGTATGCGGCATCGATGCCTTGGGGCTTCTCGGCGGAGACCGCGAAACCATAGGCCCGGGCAGCGAAGCGGGCAGCCTTGACCGCCACGTTTTTCGATGCCGGCTGCCCGGAAACGGGGTCCGTGATCGGCGCCACCAGCGCGTTGATGCGACCCTTAGAGGCGAATTGGTCGTTCCAGTGCATCGGCACGAAGAGGCTTCCCTCCGCCTGGCGCTCGGTAAGGAGCGCGCGGACGATCGCCTGTCCGTAGGGGCTCTCGATTTTCACGAGATCGGCGTCCGCGACGGCAAGCCTCTCGGCATCGCGCGGATGAATTTCGGCGAACGGTTCGGCGATATGGGCGGAGAGTCGGGCGCTCTTCCCGGTCCGGGTCATCGTGTGCCAATGGTCGCGCACCCGGCCGGTGTTGAGCGTGTAAGGACGCGCATCGTTTGCCCGTTTGGAGGGAGACGCCTCGACGGCGATGAAACTGGCGCGCCCGTCCGTATGGTAGAATCCGCCCTCGGCAAAGAATCGCCTCTCCCGGGCTTGCGTGCCCTGCGGCTGCGGCCACTGGAAAGGCTTCAGATCGTCGTAGGCCGCCTTGTCGATCGTCGCGTGAGCGCCGATGTCGAAATCGCGGCGGCCATCGTTTTCGAAACCGGAAAGCGCGGCATGCTCGGCAAAGACTTCGGCGGCGGAAGCGTGGGCGAAAGCCTGCGAAAAGCCCATGCGCCGCCCGACCTCGGCCAGTTGCCACCAGTCGGCGCGCGCCTCGCCGGGCGCGTCGAGAAACGCGCGCTGGCGGGAGATGCGCCGTTCGGAATTGGTGACCGTGCCGTCTTTCTCGCCCCAGCCGAGCGAGGGGAGCAACACGTGGGCATGGCGCGCGGTATCTGTCTCACGAAGGATGTCGGAGACGACAACGAAGGGACAGGCCTTGATCGCGGCCTCGACCGCGTCCGCGTCAGGCATGGAGACGACCGGGTTCGTTGCCATGATCCAGAGCGCCTTGATCCGCCCGTCGGCGACGGCACGGAACATGTCCACGGCCTTGAGGCCCGACTTGCTCGCGACCGCAGGCGCGCCCCAAAAGCGCCGGACGAGATCGCGGTGAACGGATTTTTCGATGTCGAGATGGGCGGCGAGCATGTTGGCGAGCCCGCCGACCTCGCGTCCGCCCATGGCGTTCGGCTGGCCCGTCAGCGAGAAGGGGCCCATGCCCGGCCGGCCGATCCGGCCGGTCGCGAGATGGCAGTTGATGATGGCATTGACCTTGCCCGTGCCGGAAGCCGACTGATTGACGCCCTGGCTGTAACAGGTGACGACCTTCTCGGTCGTTTCGAACAGGCGGAAGAAATCGCGCAATTGCGCCTGCGAAAGTCCAGTCAGGGCCGAGAGTTCCGCGAGATCCAGCGCGGAAGCGGCAGCAAAGGCCCCGGCGAAGCCCTTTGTGTGCGCAGAAATATAGTTCTGATCGACGGCGCCGCTCGCCGCCAGATGGGCAAACAGACCGTTGAAAAGCGCGACGTCGCTGTCCGGAGCGAGCGCCAGATGCATGTCGGCGATGTCGGCGGTCATCGTGCGCCGGGGATCGATGACAACAACCTTCATCGCGGGGCGGCTCGCCTTGGCCGCGGCAAGGCGCTGGTAAAGGACCGGGTGGCACCAGGCGAGATTAGAGCCGGTGAGCACGACGAGATCGGCGAGCTCAAGGTCTTCGTAGGTGCCCGGAACCGTGTCGGAGCCGAAGGCGCGGCGGTGGCCGGCAACCGAGGACGACATGCAGAGGCGCGAGTTCGTATCGATGTTGGCCGAACCGATAAAACCCTTCATCAGCTTGTTGGCGATGTAATAGTCCTCGGTCAGCAATTGGCCGGAGACATAGAAGGCAACCGAATCCGGGCCGTGCTCGGCAATGGTTTGCGCGAAGCGGTCGGCGACGAGATCGAGCGCTTCGTCCCAGCCTGCGCGGCGACCGCCGATCTTCGGATGGAGAAGGCGGCCGTCGAGATCGAGGGTTTCGGCAAGTGCCGAGCCCTTTGAACAGAGCCGACCAAAATTGGCCGGATGCTCGGGATCGCCCTTGACGCTGACGGCGCCCTCACCGTCCACGCGGGCGACGACCCCGCAGCCGACGCCGCAGTAGGGGCAGGTGGTTTTGACCTCGCTCGCCACGCCTACTCCGCCGCTGCCAGAGCCAGGCTCTCGAGCGCGATGAAGAGCGCGCCGTTGTCGTTTTTCACGGGGATCGTGCGGACTGCGCCCTCGTCGGCGCCGAGCGCCTTGCCGGTTTCGAGCGAGATCACCCAGTTGTGCAGCGGGCAAGTCACGGCAGTGCCGTGGACGATCCCTTGGCTGAGCGGCCCGCCCTTGTGGGGGCAGTGGTCCTCGATCGCGAAGACGTCGTTCTCCGCGGTCCGGAAGACGGCGATCTTGCCCTGCGGCGTCCTCACGCAGCGCGCGCCGCGCAGAGGGATGTCGGAAATATTGCCGATTGCGATCCAGTTCATCGTCATCATCTCACTCCGCTGCCTGATTGAACCCGACCGTTGCCATCGGCCGGAACTCATGCTTGTCCTTGCCGGAGACGCGCTCCGACCAGGGGTCGACCTGGGCGAATTTCTGGCTGAAGACGAAGCGGTCGAAATAGGCCTTGCGCTTCTCCGCATCGTCCATGATCTGGCGGCGGATCTCGTCGAGGCCGACGCGTTTTGCCCATTTGTAGATGCGCTCGAGATAGCGGGCCTGCTCGCGATACATCTGCGTCAGGGCAACGATGTGCTGCAGTGCCTCGTCCTCGGTCTTGACGAGTCCCAGGACTTCGGTGCCCTTGATGTCGAGTCCGGCCGCGCCGGCGAAATGGATCTCGAAGCCGGAGTCGACGCAGATGACACCGACGTCCTTGCAGGTCGCCTCGGCGCAATTGCGTGGACAGCCGGAGACGGCCATCTTCACCTTGGCGGGAGTCCACGAGCCCCACATGAACTTTTCGATGCGGATGCCGAGCCCGGTCGAATCCTGCGTGCCGAAGCGGCACCAATCGGAGCCGACGCATGTCTTCACTGTCCTCAAGCCCTTGGCATAGGCCTGGCCCGAGACGAAGCCGGCCTTGCCGAGATCGGCCCAGACGGCCGGCAGGTCTTCCTTCTGGATGCCGAGCAGGTCGATGCGCTGGCCGCCGGTGACCTTGACGAGCGGGACATCGAACTTGTCGACGACATCGGCGATCGCGCGCAATTCCTTCGAATTGGTCACGCCGCCCCACATGCGCGGCACCACAGAATAGGTGCCATCCTTCTGGATGTTGGCGTGGACACGTTCGTTGATGAAGCGCGACTGGTAGTCGTCGGCATATTCGTCCGGCCAGTCGCAGACGAGGTAATAATTGAGCGCCGGCCGGCATTTGGCGCAGCCGCAGGAAGTCTTCCACTCCAGCTCCTGCATGACGGCGGGGATGGTCTTCAGCTTCTTCGCCTTGATGAGGCGGCGGACGTCGTCATGGCCGAGTTCCGTGCAGCCGCACATCGGCTGCACGGCGGCGGGATTGTAGGCGTCGCCGAGGGTCAGCGACATCAGTTGCTCGACCAGCCCGGTGCATGAGCCGCAAGAGGCCGAAGCTTTGGTGTGGGCACGCACATCGTCGAGCGACGTCAGGCCCTTTCCGGTTATCGTCGAGACGATCTTGCCCTTGCAGACGCCGTTGCAGCCGCAGATTTCCGCATCATCCGGCAAGGCTGCAACGGCCGCCATAGGGTCCAGCGGGGACCCTCCCTGATAGGCCTGGCCGAAGATCAGCGTGTCCCGCATTTCTGTGATATCGGTGCCCCGCTTCAAGAGGTCGTTGAACCAGGCGCCGTCGGCCGTGTCGCCATAGAGCACTGTCCCGATGATGCGGTTGTCCTTCAAGACCAGCCGCTTGTAGATGCCGGCGGTGGCGTCGCGCAGCACGATCTCCTCGCGGCCGTCGCCATCGGCGAAATCGCCGACCGAATAGAGGTTGATGCCGGTCACCTTCAGTTTTGTCGGCGTATCGGAATGGGCAAAGGCGGCGCTGCGATCACCGACAAGGTGACGTGCGGCAACCCGTGCCATCTCGTAGAGCGGCGCCACCAGGCCGTAGACCATGCCGTCGACTTCGGCGCATTCGCCGAGTGCCATGATGTCCCCGTCGGAGGTCTGCATGCCGGCGTCGACGACGATGCCGCGGTTGACGGCGAGCCCGGCTTCCTTGGCGAGGCTGGCATTCGGCCTGATGCCGACCGCCATGACCACCAGCGTCGCCGGTATGATGCGGCCGTCGTCGAGCTCGATGCCCTCGACCTTGTCTTCGCCGAGGATCCGTTTGGTGTTTGCCTTGGTAACGACCTTGATGCCGCGTTCCTCGACCGCCTTCTGCAAAAGGTAGCCGGCAGCCGGGTCGAGCTGGCGCTCCATCAGCGTCGGCATGACGTGCAGCACGGTGACATCCATGCCGCGGGCTTTCAGGCCGGCCGCCGCTTCGAGGCCGAGCAGACCGCCGCCGATGACGACCGCCGTCTCGCGGGACTGCGCCGCGAGCAGCATTGCCTGCACGTCGTCGAGATCGCGGTAGGTGATGACGCCGCGCAGGTCCTTGCCGGGAACGGGAATGATGAAGGGCACGGAGCCGGTGGCGATCACCAGCTTGTCATAGCTTTCCGTCACGCCGTGGTCGGACGTCACCGTCTTGGCATTGCGATCGATCGCGATGATCTTGTGCCCCTTGTAAAGGGTGATGCCGTGCTGGATGTACCAGCCGTCGCCATGAATGACGATCTGCTCATAGGTCTTTTCTCCGGAAAGCACCGGCGAGAGCATGATGCGGTCGTAATTGACGCGCGGTTCGGCGTTGAAAATCGTCACCTGATAACGCCCGGGGGCGTTTTCGAAGAGTTCTTCCAGCATGCGGCCTGGCGCCATGCCGTTGCCAACAATAACCAGCTTCTCGGTCATTCCATTACTCCGCGGCTTGTTTCTTGAGGGTTTGGGCGGACAACATCGTTCGGGCGGCGCGCTTCGCCCGGATCGCTTCGAGATTTTCGGGAGCGGGGCTGGCGCCGCCTTCATAGGCCTCCAGGAAGTCCAGGAGCTCCTCGCGGTAGGCGTAGTAGTCGGGGTGCGACAGCAGCTCCTTGCGCGAGCGGGGTCGCGGCAGGTTCACCTCCATGATGTTGCCGATCCGCGCGTTCGGGCCGTTCGACATCATCACCACCCGATCGGCGAGCAGGATCGCCTCGTCGACGTCATGCGTGACGCAGATCGCCGTGACCTGCGTCCGCTTCCACACATCCATCAGCACTTCCTGCAGCTCCCAGCGGGTGAGGCTGTCGAGCATGCCGAAGGGTTCGTCGAGGAGGAGGAGCTTCGGCGACAGTGCGAACGCCCGGGCGATGCCGACGCGCTGCTTCATGCCGTTCGACAGGTCCGCCGCAAGCCGGTGCATCGCATCGCCGAGGCCGACGCGCTGCAGGTAATACTCGACGACGTCGCGACGCTCGGCAGGCGTCGCGTCGGGATAGACCCGGTCGACGCCGAGCGCGACGTTTTCGCGGGCGGTCAGCCAGGGGAGCAGGGAGGGGGCCTGGAAAACCACCGCCCGGTCCGGGCCGGCGCCCGAGATTTCCCGTCCGTCGAGGATGATGCCGCCGGACGAGATCGGATTGAGGCCCGCCATCATCGACAGAACGGTCGACTTGCCGCATCCCGAGTGGCCGATGATCGAGATGAATTCGCCCCTGTTCATCTTGAGGTTGAAGCCGTCGACCACCGTCAGCGGACCTTTCGGCGTCGGATAGACCTTTCGGACCTCGAAAAACTCGACATAGGTCTTCTCGATCGCGGAGCGCGCCTTTCGGGCATAGGCGTCGGGCAGCTTGGTGCCGGCAAGTTTCTGCGTGATCGGCACGACGTTGGGCAAGGCGACGGCGCCGCTTTCCGCGGTACTCCGCCCGGCGCCCAGATCCATCAGATATTCGGTGACAGCCCCGCGAAGACGGATGAACTCGGCGTTCGAGTTCATTTCCGCGCGGTCGCGCGGGCGCGGCAGGTTTACCTCGAAGCTTGGACCCAGCGAGGCGTTCGGGCCGGGCGTCAAGGGAATGATCCGGTCCGCAAGCAGGATCGCCTCATCGACGTCGTTGGTGATGAGGATGATGGTTTTCTTTTCCTTCGACGAGATTTCGGCGAATTCGTCCTGCAGCTTCGAGCGGGTGAGCGCGTCGAGTGCCGAGAGCGGCTCGTCGAGCAGGAGCACGTCGGGCCGCATCGCGAGCGCTCTTGCCACGGCCACGCGCTGGCGCATGCCACCCGAGAGTTCCGCAGGCCGACGCTCCGTCGCGTGGGACAGGCCCACCATCTCAATATAGTGCTGAACGATGCTCGCCCTCTCGGCCTTGCTCTTGGCGGCATGCACCGCATCGACGGCAAGCGCGACGTTGGCGCGGACCGAGAGCCAGGGCATCAGCGAATAGGACTGGAAGACGACGCCGCGCTCCGGCCCGGGACCAGCCACTTCCTTGTTGCGGAAGAGCACCGCGCCGCGATCAGGCATCGTCAGGCCGGCGAGCAACGAAATCAGCGTCGATTTGCCCGAGCCGGAAAAACCGACGATAGCAATGAACTCGCCTTCCTCGACCTTGAGGTTAGCGCCCGAAAGGACGTCATTGCGCGATTTGCCGTCACCGAAGGACTTCGAGACATCGCTCAACTGGAGAATTGCCACGGGCGGCTCCTACCGGTTCGACGAGAAGGTGAAGGCGGACTGGAGGGCATACATGACCCGGTCCAGAATGAAGCCGATGATGCCGATCGTGAGCACCGCGACCATGATGCGGGCAAGCGAGTCGGATGAACCGTTCTGGAATTCGTCCCAAACGAACTTTCCGAGGCCCGGGTTCTGGGCGAGCATCTCAGCCGCGATTAGCACCATCCAGCCCACACCGAGCGACAGCCTGAGGCCGGTGAAGATCAACGGAAGGGCGGAAGGCAGAACCAGCTTGCGGATCGTCGTGGCGGTCGAAAGCTGCAAAACCTTGCCGACGTTCACCAGATCCTTGTCGATCGAAGCGACGCCGAGTGCCGTGTTGATCAGCGTCGGCCACAGTGAACAGAGGGTCACTGTAACGGCCGAGATCACCAGCGACTTCGGCAGCATGCTCGACGGATCGACGTAAAGTGCCGAAACGACCATGGTTACGATCGGCAGCCATGCCAGCGGCGAGACCGGCTTGAAGATCTGGATCAGCGGGTTGATCGCGCCGTTGATCGTCTTGGAGAGACCCGAGGCGATTCCGAGCGGCACGGCGACCAGCGTCGCAATCACGAAACCAAGTCCCACCGTCATCAGCGATGTCGTGATCTGATCGATGTAGGTCGGCTTGCCGGTGAACACGCGATGCTTCACCTGATCGGCCTTGCCGTCGGCAACGAGCTTGGCGTTGCGCTCGTCCTGCCGGGCGTAGAAGGCAGCGGCCTTGCGCCGCTCCGCGAGGTGGTCCTCAAGGAGCACGCTCGCCTGGTCAAAAACGGCCGCAGGCCCCGGAATCGCTCCAAGCGAGGTTTGAACCTTCGGTGCGAGAAAACCCCAAAGCGCGAGGAAGCACAGGATGCCGGCAAGGGGCACGAGCAGCACCTTGCGAATTTCGGACATCTGCTCGGCGACATTGTCGCCGGCCGCCATACGCAGGATCGGGGTCACCCAGCCGAGGCCAAGCGCATTGAGCCAGCCGGCGGCTTTGTTGATCCGCTGAAACACACGCTCTCGTCGTGCGAGTTTCGGGTCAGCCACGGTGATCGCTTGAGTCATGGATTTATCTCATCTGTTGAAATTGGTAGAGAACAGGCGGCCGCGGGTTTCGCGCCGCCAGCCCGATGTTCAGCCGCCAACGACATCCGACCCGGATATCGTCTGTCCGTTCTTCAGCCCGATCTTGAGCGAGTCGATGTAGGCGTTCGGCGCCTTGGCATCGAAGGTGACGCCGTCGATGAAGTCGGCGCTCGGCGCCCTGTAGCCGTCGGTGCCGAAGGGGAAGTCGCCCTTGTCGGCCTTGCCCTCTTCGACCAGCATCTCTGCCGCTTTCGTGTAGATGTCAGGCAGGTAGACGGACTTTGCCGTTTCCGCGTACCAGGCGTTGTCCTTGTGCTCGGCGATCTGACCCCAGCGGCGCATCTGCGTCAGGTACCAGATGGCGTCGGAGTAGAAGGGGTAAGTCGCGTTATGGCGGAAGAAGACGTTGAAGTCGGGAACGTCGCGCTTGTCGCCCCGCTCGTATTCGAAGGTGCCGGTCATCGAGTTCGCGATCACATCCGCGTCGGCGCCGACATATTCGCTGCGCGACAGGATTTCGACGGCCTCGGCTCTGTTGGCGTTGTTGTTTTCGTCCAGCCATTTGGCGGCGCGAATGAGTGCCTTTGTCAGCGCCAACGTCGTGTTCGGATATTTCTCAGTGAATTCCTTGGTCAGCCCGAAGACCTTCTCCGGATTGTTCTTCCAGATTTCGTAGTCGGTCACGACCGGAACGCCGATGCCCTTAAAGACGGCGGCCTGGTTCCAGGGCTCGCCGACGCTGTAGCCGACGATCGTGCCGGCTTCGAGGGTGGCAGGCATCTGCGGCGGCGGCGTCACGGAAAGGAGCGCATCCGCCTTGATCTGTCCCGTGACGTTTTCCGGCGAATAGAATCCCGGATGGATGCCGCCGGCAGCGAGCCAATAGCGAAGCTCGTAGTTGTGGGTGGACACCGGAAACACCATGCCGAGATTGAACGGCTTGCCCTGGGTCTTGAATGCATCAACGACAGGCTTCAGCGCGTCCGCCTTGATGGGGTGGACGGGTTTGCCGTCTTCGCCGACCGGAATATTCTCTTTCATCATCGCCCAGACGTCATTCGAGACGGTGATGCCGTTGCCGTTCAGGTCCATGGAGAAGGGCGTCACGATATGCGCCTTGGTGCCGAAGCCGATGGTGGCGGCAAGCGGCTGGCCGGCAAGCATATGCGCGCCATCCAGTTCGCCGGTGATCACGCGATCAAGCAGCACTTTCCAGTTGGCCTGCGGCTCGAGCGTGACGAACAGTCCCTCTTCCTCGAAGAAGCCCTTCTCATAGGCGATCGCGAGAGGCGCCATGTCGGTGAGCTTGATGAAGCCGAGCTTGAGCTCGTCCTTCTCGGGCACCAGCATCTCGGCAGATGCGAAAGAGCCGGCGCCGACGTAGAGTGCGGCCGCCCAGGCGGCGGCGAGCGAACACTTCGCGAATTTTCCGGTAGAAGGCCTGTTCATGCTTTTCTCCTGTGTGCCGGCGGTGGGAGGCTCGCCTGCGGTTCCGACGGGGCAAAAAAGAAAAGGCTGCCAAACCGAAATCCAACGCTCTCCTCGTCCAGAGCGCGGTCCCAGTTTGGCAGCCTTGCCGTCTGCGCCCCTCATTGGACGCCGATTATTTCGGCGGACCCCTCAAGGGGCCCTACGCTTTCCTCAATGCAGGAACCGTGCCAGTTTCGTGGAGGGGCTGAAACTCATGATTTTTCAGGATTCGAACAAAACGAGCAGTCCGCCGGTGAGGGGCGATTAAGCTGTTGCTTGAATAAATTTTGCGCAGTGCACAATAATCGGGCAGTGTCCCGCGCGAGCTCAGCGCTGGCTCGCCAGATAGTCGTCGAGCCGATCCGGGTCGAAGATCCGGCCGTCGAAAAAGCCGTCTGGGCCCAGGACGAGCCCTCTTTCCGAAGCGCCGACTGGTGCCGCGACAGTCAGGGCGCCTTCGACCTTCATATTGGCGCCCGGCATCGGCGCGGCGATCGGCTTCAGCGCCTGCCGGTAAATGTCGGGCCGGTAGGTGTCGCGCGCGCGCTCAGCAAGTGCTGCCGAATGCGGCGTGTGTCCCCACCGCACCATCTGACTGTAGAACCAGAGGGCGTGGCTCTGCCAGGGAAAGGTTGCTCCCTTGGCATGCGGGACAAAGAACTCGGGAATATCGCCGGTCGCGCCATCACCGAGCCTCAATCGACCCGTGAGAATCGGCATGAGCTTCTCACGCGGCTGGTCAAGATAGGCAGAGGCGCTCATCAGTGCCGCGAGTTCTTCATGATTTGCGCCCTCGCCGCACCATACCGAGCTTCGGTAGAGCGCGCGCAGCAGGGCGTCCAGCGCCGGGCGGTTTTCCGAAGCGAACAGGGCCGAAACACCGAGCACCTTTTCCGGACTCAGCCGCCAGATTGACGCTTTGGTCGTGACAATGCGCCCGACATGGCTTGCGACGGCGACGCTGTTCCACGGTTCGCCGACGCAGAAGCCGTCGATCGCACCGCTCGAGAGCGCATCGGCCATCAGCGGCGGAGGAACGACGACAATCTCGACGTGACTTTCCGGATCGATGCCGCAGCCGGCGAGCCAATAACGCAGTTCGTAGTTATGGCCGGAGAAGGGGTGGACGACGGCAAAACGCAGTGGCGACTCGCCCGCGTCGCGGCGGCGTTCGACGACGCGCTTCAACGCCGTGCCGTTGGCGCTCGGGTCGGTGCCGGGCCCAGCGCCGTCAGCGGCCATGCGGTCCCAAAGGCTGCGCGAGACCGTCACCGCATTGCCGCCAAGACCGAGCGCAAAGGGCGCCACGAGGTCCAGCGACAGCGGCGTGAGGCCGAGATTGGATGCAATCGGCATTGGCGCCAGCATGTGGGCCGCCTGGAAATGGCCGACGGCGATCCGATCGCGGATATTGGCCCAGGAGGTTTCCCGGACGAGCTGCACCGACAGGCCCTCGTCAGCGACGAAGCCCTTTTCGCTGGCGGCGATCAGCACGGCGCTGTCGAAGAGCGGCATGAAGCCGAGGGTGATGTCGGCGGTGGCAGCCATTTACGGGTCCTCCAGCAATCCTGCCGCCAGCACCAGGCTCTGTGCGATTTCGGCTATCTTGCGGTTCTGGTTCATCGCGGTCGTGCGCAGGAGCTTGTAGGCCTCTTCTTCGCTGATGCCGCGCGACTTCATCAGGATGCCCTTGGCCCGGTCGATCACTTTGCGGTCCGCAAGCTCGCTGCGCGCTTCCGCCAACTCGCGCTCCATGCGTGAAAAGGCGTTGAAACGGCTGATCGCCATATCGAGGATCGACTTCACGCGTTCCTGCCGCAGTCCGTCGACGACATAGGCCGAGACCCCGGCGTCGATCGCCGCTTCGATCATGCTGCTGTCGGATCGATCAACGAACATCGCGATCGGGCGCTTAACCGAGCGGGAGAGCTGGAACATGCTCTCCAGCAAATCGCGATTGGGATTTTCGAGGTCGATGACGATCACATCCGGTTGCAACCGTTCGATCACGCGCCCGACTCCATGGACATCATGTACGATGCTGACGCGGTTGTGGCCGGCATCGCGCAAGCCCTCCTCGATGATCGAGGCGCGGATGGCGTTCTCGTCAATCACAAGAATGGTCAGGTCGCGGCGGGTCATGTTGCGATCATGATGCAGCGCAGCAAGTTTCGCAATATCAATTTGCCTAAAAAATTTGCTCTTTCATAATATGCATTAATTTAAGGCGGCGGGCTCGGACGTCGGGTTTGCGGAGGCTTGAACCAATCTCTCGAGGCCTCCATCTATTTTGAACAACAGTACCAAATTGTTTCGGTCCGTTGGTTCGGCGGCGATGGTCGCCGCCGTTTGAGGATCAGATCATGGCTTTGATCGACAAGGAGATAGCGCCCGTCGACGACGGCGCGCTGACGGATGCCTATTCGCATGCAATTGCCGGCGCGGTCGACGTGGTCGGTCCGGCAGTCAGCCGTATCGAGCGGGTGGGCGGTAGGGCCGGTCACGGCTCGGGCTTCGCGGTTTCTTCCGACGGACTGATCGTGACGAACAATCACGTCGTCGGGGATTCCAAAGCCGTTCGCATCACGACACCGGACGGCTTCGTGACAGAAGGTCGCGTGCTCGGCCGCGACGTCGACACCGACATCGCGCTCATCCGGGCGAACTCGGGCGTCGGCGCCTGGGCGCGGCTCGGGGATTCGAAGCGGTTACGGCGCGGGCACATAGCAATTGCCATCGGCAATCCGCTGGGCTTTGAATGGACCGTCACGGCGGGCATCGTCTCGGCGCTTGGTCGCACCATGCGGGCGGCGAACGGGCGCCTGATGGATGACGTGATCCAGACGGACGCCGCCCTCAATCCCGGAAATTCGGGAGGGCCGCTGGTCTCGTCGGGCGGCGAAGTGATCGGAGTGAACACGGCCGTGATCCAGGGCGCGCAGAGCATCGCCTTTGCGGTCGCCTCGAACACGGCGAATTTCGTGATTTCCGAGATTCTGAGATACGGCCACGTCCGGCGCGCGTATATCGGCATTGCCGGCGACACCATAGAACTGCCGCGCAGGATCGCACTGGCGGCCGGAACCGACCGGACGACGTCGGTCCGGCTGAGACGGCTGGAACCCGGCGGCCCGGCCGAGCGCGGTGGACTTCGGGAAGGCGACTATATTCTGTCGATCGACGGCAAGCCCGTCGGCGGCGTGGACGACGTGGTCAGGCTGATGGACGGTGAGAGGATCGGTCAGGCGACCGAATTCCTGATCTTTTCGGTGGCTGGCAAGATCGAAAAGAGGACCTTGATGCCCATCGGCCGATCGTGAGCGGGCCCACGCCGATGCCAACGAGTCCGAGGAGCATGGGGCGGGGTTCCGGCGGAAACCGCTCCATGCTCCTCGCCCCTCTCCGTGCGTTCGGTTAGCAGCGGCCCAGGCTGCCCAGCGCCATCAGGTCGACCGTCGGAAGAACGTTCTTGTCGGTGATGTATTCGACTTCCTGGAGCAGGGAGGCTAAAGCCAGTTCCAGGCAATATTGCACGCCTTCGACGTTCAATGTCTTGGCGGAGTCTCGCGCGTAGCTGACGAGGCGGGCAAGGGCCAGAAGTTCCTTCTCCTTGTCTTCCACGTCGATAGGTAACTTAATGGATTGCTGCATGATTTTCCCCAGTGCCACTCGGGGTCACTGCGACCCGCTTTCGCCAGCAATATAGCGTGACTTCCGGGCCGTGGGCGTGACATGAGCGTGACACACGCTGAATGGGAAAAGCAACCCGTCCTACGTCTCTGGTTGATTAAACAAAACCTTCCACATAGTTGTCGAATTGAACGCCCAGCCGGGTCTTTCGCAGCGCCGTTCGTCCGGCTGAGCCCGGACCGCGTCGAAAAGCGCGAGGGCGTCGACACGCTTCTGGTCGACCATCTCCTGCTGCAGCCTTGCCGCCAAGGCGCGATCGCGATCCGCCCAAAGGTCTGCCTCGGCAACGATCGCTGCCCATGTGCGCCGCTTGTAGAATATCCGCCCGGCTGCCGCCTCGATCCGGGACGCATCCGCGGCTGTGATCGAGCCGGCATGCCTGAGGCGTGCAAGCGTCGCGTGCATATTGACGAGCGGGACCGTCAAGGGCGCATGGCCGAGCTCGGCGGGAGCGTGAAGCAGGGCCACATCCGAGTCGTCCGCCAGCTCGCCTGCGGCATACCGGCGATATATTTCTCCGATCCCGACCATTCCGAAGGGCGCACATTCGGCGGCCCGCAAAGCCCCCATGCTCGCCGCCCCGAAGACGTGTACGCCTTGTGACAGGGCGAACAGTATCTCCTTGTGCCAGACCGGCGCCACATGTTCGAAATTGCCGTCGACAAGGCCGATGATCGTCGCGCCGGCGCGTACGGCGCGCAAGATGTCTCCCTGCATCGCCGGCGGCCGGACCGCGAAGGCCGCACCGGCGAGTTGTCGCGCATCAGGGACGGTCGGGCCGACGAAGACAATCTTCACGCCGCCTCCAGTGCCCAGGAGAGCGCCCGTGTGCCGAAGCGGCGCTTGCGCTCACCCTCCGGGTTTTCCAGCTCCGGAACGAACACTTTGACAACCGCAAAGGGCAGGCCATCGCCAAGCAACGGCACGGAGACGACCGTATCGATGCCGGCGTCGCGCAGCCGCTGCAGGACGAAGGACAAGAGCGCGTCCGGTCCTCCCGCCTCTGTGTCGTGGACCCGTGTCGGCTCTTGCGGCACAGCCTCGAACAGTTTTTGCGTCTGCTGCGGCAAAGGGCGAACGAAGGTCTCTGGATAGACGTCGTCGCGCGCGCCGCTGATATAGGTGAGCCTCGACTGGGCCGCTTCGGTTACGGCGCGGATTGCCGCCCTTGCTGCATTCGGATGGGCGCCATGCCCGACCGTGACATGGTGGAAAAGCGGCGCCTTCGCCGTGAGGATGTCTTTCCCGGCTACGACGGCGGTGAAGCACGGTATGGCGACATCGCTGGTGATGTCGAAAAGGCGCAGCTCCAGATCGGCCGCGGCAATCTTCCCGGCCATCGCAGCAAGCACCGGATCGCCGAGCGCCTGGGGTAAAACGCAACTTCGAAGCCTCGAGGCTAGTGGCGTGAGGCGCCACAGCACCTCCGCGTCACGTTCGATCCGTTCCAGGAGCCCATGCAGCACCGCTTCGGTTTCAATATTGCCGGAGGCGAGGCCATCGGAGGATTGCCAATACCGGCAGTTCTCCAGCGTCCTATCGAGCAAGACGGCCTCCAGCGGAACCCATGTCGGCATTCCCGCGTCAAGGTCGCGGCCGAGAACCCACCGGATCGGCCCGTCGTCGGCAAGGTCTGGCTGGCCGCTCGCGATCAGCCCCGGCAGCGACAGGGCCTGATTGCCTTCGGCCAACAGGTCAGTGCGGCTCGCAATTCTCGTCGGCACGCCCGGTGCGCACGCGACCGCGCGCTCGAGCGCCTCCATGGCCGCCGAGACTTTTGCGTCGATGTCCGTTATGCCCTTGCCCTGATTGATGACCAAGGATTTCGAATTCGGAGAAATGGCATTCCAGACGGGTATGCCGATGCAATCCAGTCCGGTCAGGCGGGCAAGTCGCGTGATACCGAACTCAGGCAAAAGCGGCTCAATCCGGCCGAAGGTTGTTTCGGCGGTGCAGATGCGATCGGAATAGCGGATTGAGTCGGACATGGCTTTAGAGACGCGCGGGCGACAGCCGCTTTGGCTTGCCGCCCGTCGCGCGTATGCCTGGCGGCTAGCCGTCCATGTAGCCCCCGAAGACGGCGTTGGCGGAACTTGCCGCGGCTGCAAGATTGACGGTCTTGACGACCGTGGACCCGGACTTGCGCAATGCGTCGGCGTCGGCCAGCGCGCCCTGTTTGGGTGGGTCGATCCTGGTGACCGTCCCCGCCCTGAGGTCCGCAAGCCACAAATGATCTTCTCCGGCAATGCCGAAAACAACAACTTCAGCCATTCATTTCATCCCCTCTTGCTCTCGCGCGGAATTGCGCCTCAAAAACCCGCCTTCTTCAAGCCCTCGCGGTAATGCTCCCTCTGCCATTCCTCGCGGAAGGGCACGATCGCCATCCACCGGTCGAGATCGAAATCCGGGTGGACGTCAAATGTCTTGCGCACGAACTGGCGCGCCTTTCTGCGGTCGCCGAGCATGCCCCAGCTTGCCGCCGATAGCCGGTCGGCGGGCGCTCTGTCCCGCATCCGATCAATGTAGCTGAGGGCCTCTTCGTATTGGCCAAGGGAATAGCTGGCACCAGCCGCCGCCCAAAAATAGTTGTCGGGTGAGATCGGATTGAGATCGATCGCCGCCTTGATCTTTTGAAGTCCCTCCGCTGGGCGTGATGCCTGCACGAGGGTGTCGCCGTAGCTGGCGAGGACATTGGCGTAGTGCGGACTCAACGCTTCCGCCCTGTCGAGGAATGCAACGCTCTCGTCGAATTGGCGCAGGTAGAGCTTGACCACGCCGAGTTCCAGATAGCCGGAGGCGAGTGTTTCGTCGGCTACCACGGCCTCCCGGGCATGTCGCTCGGCCAGCCTCAGCAGCTCACGATCATTGCGTGCCGTCAGCAGCCATTCGAAGAAATAGGTCCGGGCCAGTCCGCCCATCGCGGGTGCGAAACCCGCCTGTTGGCCCAGTGCCTCCCTGAAGCTCTTGCGGGCGCGGCGGATCTCGGGAAGGTTGAGGTCCTTCAGGTGTCGCTGGCCGAGAAGATAGCTTCGATAGGAATCCGCGTGGCTCTCATAGGAACCACGAACGGCTTCGTTCTGTTCAATCTGACTGGCAATAGCCGCCGCGATCCGGTGCGCAATGCCCCTGCGCGACTGCATCAGACCGTCGCCGACGAGATTGAACCGGTCGGCCCAGATGACCTCGTCATTTGCGAAGAAGATCAATTGGGCGAAGAGGCTCTGGCGGTCGCCCTCGTCGGTCAATCGCGTGTCGAGGATATAGCTGATGGCGTGCCGTTCGTAGGTGTTGGCCTTGTCGGCCTGAAGGCTGATCTGCGCCGCGGTATAGGGCGCGATGACACTGACGGACCGAAGGGCGCAAAGGCCGATCGTCACGTCCTCGATGAGCGAACTTGCAAAGATCGCCGCGGCGCTATCTCCGCGTCCGGAGTTCGGCGGCAGCAGCACGAGTCGCGGCGGCATTCTCTGGTGATCGTCGCCCCGGGGCAGGATCTCGACGGGCGCGGACGGCTGGTTGCCGATGATCGGCACCGACCGGCTGACGCTATCGAAGATGACCTGCGCGTCATGGTGCCGTCCTTCCGACTCCAGCGCAGACTTCAAGACTTTGCGGACCTCCTCGTCCGACGGATTGCGTTCGAGCAATCGCATCGCCGCCGACTTGAGAAGGTCGCGATGTTTGCCCGCAGCGGCGGGCGCCGCGGCAAGCAAGCTTTCCCTGAGCAGGGACATATGCGTCTCGCGCTGGCGGCTGATCCAGGCATCGAGGGCTTTGCCGTGCGATTTCGTGTTCTTCAGGAAATCGTCGCGCAGCGCAGTGGCAACGCGGCAGAAGCGAACCACGGCGTCGCCGCTGTCGTCGGCCACGGCATCGAGATCGCTCGTCAAGGTTCCGGGATTGAGCAGGATCGACGACTGCGAAAAGGTCAGAAAGGTTCGGCCGAGCTCCATCTGTTGCGCGGTGATGCGGGAAATTGTCTTGCGCAGGTTGACATAGGCCTGACTGGGCTCGACCCCGTCCCAGAGTAGCCTGGCGGTCTCCGCTCGGGATTGCTCGCGATAGCCGTTGGCAATCGCAAGACACAGGATGAGGAGACCCTTCTCAGGGAAGGTTACTTCGCAGCCCGCTTCGTTAAGCAGGCGCAATCGTCCCAGAGTCTGTAACCTGTAGGTCATGCGGCCCCCTCGCTGACGGTAAGGCTATTTCTGGTCTTTAACCGTGCAGAGGCTCCGTGCGACTCGCCCCCGCAGCGACGCTCGTCGACTCCGTCTCCGGAGCCTGGGCCATGGCGGCAACGAGCGAGATGATTTTCTTCCGCAACACCGGATCGGCAATTTTCAGGAAGGCCCTGTTGAGCGCGATGCCTTCCTTCGAGGCTACGAAAGAGGAGATCTCGTTCGATTCATGCATGTCGCTTGCGCTGTCTCGTCCCGACGGCTTGTCATCGTCGCGTTGGAAGAAGAAGCTCGGATGGACGCCCAGGATATCGGCAATCGCCTGCAGCCGGCTCGCGCCGATGCGGTTTGTGCCCTTTTCGTACTTCTGTACCTGCTGGAACGTGATGCCCAGGCCATCGGCCAGCTTTTCCTGGCTCAGCCCGACCATCAGTCTGCGCATTCTGACACGAGAACCGACGAAGGTATCAATAGGGTTTGGATCCTTCTTATTCATCGCAGTGATTCTCCTCGGAACGGTTCGACCTCATCCATATAAGTTAGCTCGAATAAATGACGTGATGCAATCAGGGCGCGCCAGAATCCGGGGCCCGAAGCACATTTTGTGATTGTGTGCGTTGCGATTGTGTCGCGCACAAGGCATATGGCGGCCCGATGGCCGCCGGCTGCCTCATCCGGCGACCAGCTCAGCGTGTGGACTTCAGTATCGGCGACTGTGAAGGCGTCAGACGAACCGCGTTGCGGTCGAGGCGAGCGCGGTTACGCCAAATCCGATGAGCAGAAGGCCGGAAAGGCGCGACACCCAGGTGGCGAAACCGTCTGGAAGTCGTGTCTTGGCAAGCGCGACGCCGCCGCTCAGGAAGAACCACCAGGCGAGCGAACCGAGAAAGACGCCCGAGACGACAATCGCGCCCTTTGCTCCTTCGCCGACCGTCGAAAGCCCGAGCCCCGCGAAGATGGCCGCGAAGGACAGGATCGTCGTGGGGTTGGCGATCGTCAGGAAGAAGGTCGCGGTTGTCGTGTGAATGAGATCGCGCGCGTCTATCTCGGCGGCCGCAGCAGCGGGTTTCGGGGCCAGTCCGCGCCAGCCGAGCCAGATCATGAACAGGCCGCCCACCAGGCCGAGCGGTGTCGCGATCACGGAAAGCACGGCAGCGAATGCCGCAAACCCGACCGCCGCCAGCATCGCGTAGGTGGCGTCGGCGAGCGCGGTTCCGAGACCGCCGGCGACGCCGGCCCAAAAGCCGCGCGTGAGCGTGCGGCTGATGCAAAGCGCGCCGATCGGCCCGACCGGCGCGGCAATGGCGAGGCCGAGTAGGATGCCCTTGCCGAAGAGCAACATGGACATGTCTATCGGACCTCCGGTCCTGTGAAGGGGTTATCGGCAACGGTCGAAAGCGCGATGACGGTCTCGCTGCGGGCGAGATATCGCCGGGCTTTCAGCTCCGAAAGAAACGGCTCGATGTCGCCGAGCGTCGGCATGCGGATCTTGACGCAATAGGACCATGCGCCAGTCACGTGATGACATTCGGCGACAACCGGGTGCGCCGCCATGAATGCACGGAATTCGGCTTCATCGGCATCGGCCGAAAGGGCGATCCAGACAAAGGCGAGAACGTCGAGGCCAAGAGCGCGATGATCAACATCGAGCGTAAAACGGCGGATCGTCCCACCGGCGACGAGGCGGCGGATGCGTTCGTTGACCGCAGACGGCGAGAGGTCGACCGCCGCACCGATGTCAGTCAGTGATGTGCGGGCGTCTTCTGCGAGAATACCAATGATTTTTCTGTCTGTAGCGTCCATTTCAGAAAAATACGTGGGATTATTCAAGAGTTCAACCGTTTTTTCTGGTTTTCACCCTTTTGAATGAGGGAGGCAGCGGCGGCAGGTGTTTCATCAACCCGCCACGCCGCTTGCCCCCAGACAGCGCGAAAGCTATGAGCGAAAGCGTGATTGCTCGCCAGCTGACAGGGATGCCAGGTCCAGGATGATGATCGAGAAGAGGCAGAGAGACGCGGCGCCGGCGCACCGATTTCCAGGCTCGATCATCGTGATGGGCGTGTCGGGAAGCGGAAAATCGTCCGTCGGCGAACGCATCGCGAAGGCCTATGGCTATCCCTTCATCGAAGGGGACGCCCTGCATCCACCCGAGAACATCAAGAAAATGTCCGAGGGCATTGCGCTGACCGACGATGACCGCTGGCCATGGCTTGCGGCGATCGGTCGTAAGCTCGCGGAAAGCTCCGACCCGGCGGTCGTGGCCTGCTCTGCGCTCAAGCTCAGTTATCGGCAGAAGTTGCGTGAAAGCGCGCCGGCGGCGGTCGCTTTCATCCATCTCCATGGAAGCGAGGCGGTGTTGGCGGAACGGATGCAGCACCGCACCGGCCACTTCATGCCTCAGTCCTTGTTGAAGACCCAGCTCGCGACCCTGGAAGATCCGACCGGCGAGGCGAACACCGTGACGATCGACATCGACCAACCGCTGGACGCAATCGTCGATGAGGCGCTTGCCGCGCTCGGCAAGATGTAGCCGCACGCGCTGATTGCTTAGGACGTGCTTTCGTCTCGAATCGGTCGGCGTTTAACGCGACCCATGCCGAGTGCAAAGCATCGATCTGCCGCAGGCGAGCCTTCCCCTTTCCGATTCGTGCTTGGCGGTCGGTCTCTTTGGAAGGAAATTAGCCGGGCGCAATGTTATCGTTCGCGGCGATGGTCATGCGGCGTTACGATGCAGCGACGAGAATGACAGCGGCCTTTGCGTGCCTGCAACGACGCGCGGCGCTGTAGCGGTCGTGCTTCGAGGAGGATGCCTGCGGGGCCTGTTTCTGTCGGCGATGAGGAGATCGCTGCCGGGAACATGCGGAGGAGAAGAGACATGTATCAACGTGGACTGAGTTTCGCCCTCGGCGATGACATCGACGCGTTGCGCGACAGCGTGCGCCGATTTGCGAGCGAACGGATCGCGCCGCTCGCGGAAGAGACGGACCGGAGCAACGCCTTTCCATCGCCCCTCTGGCGGGAGATGGGAGAGCTCGGCGTGCTCGGCATCACCGCCGATGAGGCCTATGGCGGAGCCGGCATGGGATACCTTGCCCATTGCGTCGCGATGGAGGAGATCAGCCGTGCGTCGGCCTCCGTCGGCTTGAGCTACGGCGCCCATTCCAACCTTTGCGTCAACCAGATCAACCGCAACGGCAGCTCCATGCAAAAGGCCAAATATCTGCCGAAGCTGATTTCCGGCGAACATGTCGGCGCGCTCGCCATGTCCGAGCCGGGCGCCGGCTCCGACGTGGTCTCGATGACGCTCAAGGCCGACAAGCGTGGCGACCGCTACGTGCTGAACGGCAACAAGATGTGGATCACCAATGGTCCGGACGCCGATGTGCTGGTGGTCTATGCCAAGACCGATCCGGCCGCCGGCCCACGCGGCATCACCGCCTTCCTCGTCGAAAAGGGCTTCGCGGGCTTCTCGACCGGCCAGAAGCTCGACAAGCTCGGCATGCGCGGATCCAACACCTGCGAGCTCATATTCAGGGACTGCGAGGTGCCGGAAGAAAACGTGCTCGGCACGGAAGGCCGCGGCGTCAATGTGCTGATGTCCGGCCTCGACTACGAACGTGTGGTGCTTTCGGCCGGGCCGCTCGGCATCATGGCGGCTTGCCTCGATGTCGTCCTCCCCTATCTCCATGAGCGCAAGCAGTTCGGTCAACCGATCGGCGAGTTTCAGTTGATGCAGGGAAAGCTTGCCGACATGTATGTGACGATGAATTCGGCGCGCGCCTATGTCTATGCGGTGGCGGCAGCGTGCGACCGCGGCGAAACCGCGCGCAAGGATGCCGCCGGCTGCATTCTCTATGCGGCGGAAAAGGCGACCGCATTGGCGCTCGAGGCGATCCAGGCGCTGGGCGGCAACGGCTACACCAACGACTACCCGGCCGGCCGTTTGCTGCGTGACGCCAAGCTCTACGAGATCGGCGCCGGCACGAGCGAGATCCGCCGGATGCTGATCGGACGCGAGCTGTTCGCGGAAACAAAATAGACGAACGGCGACGGCCGTTCTCGCGCATCTTGGTCAAATCGCTTGCCTGAGGGCTTCATGACAATCTTGAGATCGCATATCTCGGCATCCTCCGACCTCTACAAGAGCAACCGCGCAGCGATGACGGAGGCCATTGCGACAGTCGAGGAGGCGGTTCGGCTCGCCGTCAATGGCGGCGGCGAGCCGGCGCGGGAACGCCATGTCAGCCGCGGGAAGCTGCTTCCGCGCGACCGGGTCGCTTCGCTGATCGATCCGGGCACGCCCTTTCTGGAGGTCGGCGCCACGGCTGCCCACGGCATGTACAACGGCGATGCGCCGGGTGCCGGGCTCATTACCGGCATCGGCCGGATCGCCGAGCGCGAATGCATGATCGTCTGCAACGATCCGACCGTCAAAGGCGGCACCTATTACCCGATGACCGTCAAGAAGCATCTGAGGGCACAGGAAATTGCCGCCGAAAACCGGCTTCCCTGCGTCTACCTGGTCGATTCCGGCGGTGCCAACCTGCCGAACCAGGACGAGGTTTTTCCCGATCGCGACCATTTCGGCCGGATCTTCTACAACCAGGCGAACATGTCGGCTGCCGGTATTCCGCAGATCGCCGTCGTCATGGGATCGTGCACGGCGGGCGGCGCCTACGTGCCGGCCATGTCCGACGAAGCGATCATCGTCGAGGGGCAGGGCACGATCTTTCTCGCCGGCCCTCCGCTGGTGCGGGCCGCGACCGGCGAAGTGGTCTCGGCCGAAGATCTCGGCGGCGCCGACGTCCACACGCGACTGTCGGGCGTTGCCGATCACATGGCGCGGGACGATGCGCATGCGCTGGCCTTGGCGCGCCGCGCGGTGTCGGGCTTGAACCGAGAAAAACCATCGTCAGTGGAGCTTCGCACGCCCGAGCCACCACTCTACGATCCGGAGGAAATCGCCGGGATCGTGCCGGCTGACCTCAGGACGCCCTATGAAATCCGCGAGGTGATCGCCCGGCTCGTCGACGGCTCCCGGTTCGACGAATTCAAGGCGCGTTTCGGAACCACGCTCGTCTGCGGCTTCGCCCACATTCATGGAATACCGGTCGGCATCATCGCCAACAACGGCGTGCTTTTTTCGGAGTCGGCGCTGAAGGGGAGCCATTTCGTCGAACTCTGCGCCCAGCGCAGGATCCCGCTCGTTTTCCTGCAGAACATTACCGGCTTCATGGTCGGCCGCAAATATGAAACGGAAGGCATCGCCAAGCACGGCGCCAAGCTCGTGACGGCAGTGGCCACGGTGAAGGTGCCGAAGGTTACCATGCTGGTCGGCGGATCGTTCGGGGCCGGCAACTACGGCATGTGCGGGCGGGCCTTTTCACCGCGTTTCCTTTGGACCTGGCCGAACAGCCGCATTTCGGTCATGGGCGGTGAACAGGCGGCCGGCGTGCTCTCGACGGTGCGCGGCGAAGCGCTAAAGCGCGCCGGCACACCGTGGAGCGAGGAAGAGGAGGCGCGCTTCCGCCAGCCGGTGCTCGATCTTTTCGAGCGGCAAAGCCATCCGCTCTATGCCTCGGCGCGTCTTTGGGACGACGGCGTCGTCGATCCGCGCAAAAGCCGGGACGTGCTCGCACTGTCGCTGTCGGCCGCGCTGAACGCCCCCATCGATGATACACGTTTCGGATTGTTCAGGATGTAGGGAGGTGGGCCATGAAGCGCGACAACATCAACGCGATCAACGCACCGCAGCCGCGTGGCGGCTATTCGCAGGCCGTCAGCGTCGAAAATCTTCAACGCCTGCTCTTCGTCAGCGGTCAGATTCCCATGACCTCCGATGACGTCGTGCCGGAAGGCTTCGAGGCGCAGGCGCGCCAGGTCTGGCTGAATGTCGACGCCCAGCTCAAGGCCGCCGGGATGACCAAGGCCAATATCGTCAAGGTAACGACCTACCTCGCCGACAGGAACCATGTCGTTGCAAATCGTGAGATCCGCAGCGACTATCTCGGTCAGCTGGCACCGGCGATGACGGTCGTGATTGCCGGAATCTTCGATTCCGGCTGGCTCCTGGAAGCCGAAGTGGTGGCGGCAGAATAGAAGCGGAACCGAGGGGCATGTTTTCCAAACTCCTGATTGCCAATCGCGGCGAGATCGCCTGCCGCATCATTCGCACCGCCCGGCGGCTCGGCATCCGCACCGTGGCCGTCTATTCCGATGCGGATGGTGATGCGCTTCATGTGACGCTCGCCGACGAGGCTGTGCGGATCGGTCCCTCGAATGCCGCCGAAAGCTATCTCGCGATCGACCGAGTCATTGAGGCCGCAAGGGCTGTCGGCGCTGACGCCATCCATCCTGGCTATGGCTTCCTGTCCGAGAACGCCGATTTTGCCGAGGCCGTCGAAGCCGCAGGCATCGTCTTCGTCGGGCCGCCGCCGGAGGCGATCCGGGCCATGGGGCTCAAGGACGCGGCCAAGGCGTTGATGGAACAGTCCGGTGTGCCGGTCGTGCCGGGCTATCACGGCGACCAGCAGGACCCTGAGTTCCTGGCGGCCCGGGCGGCGGAAATCGGCTATCCGGTGCTGATCAAAGCACGTGCCGGCGGCGGCGGAAAGGGCATGCGACGCGTCGAGCGGCGAGAGGATTTCGGTTCGGCACTGGAATCCGCGCAGCGGGAAGCGCAGGCCTCCTTCGGCGACGGTGGAGTTCTGATCGAAAAATATCTGAGCCGCCCCCGCCATATCGAAGTCCAGATCTTCGGCGACCGGCACGGCAACATCGTTCATCTTTTCGAGCGCGACTGCTCGTTGCAACGGCGTCACCAGAAGGTGATCGAGGAGGCGCCGGCGCCGGGCATGACCGCCGAAGTGCGCCGCGCCATGGGAGACGCCGCCGTCAGGGCCGCCCAGGCGATCGGCTACGTCGGCGCCGGCACCGTCGAGTTCATCGCCGACGTGACGAACGGCCTCTGGCCGGACCAGTTCTACTTCATGGAAATGAACACGCGGCTGCAGGTGGAGCATCCGGTCACCGAGGCAGTCACCGGGCTCGATCTAGTCGAATGGCAGTTGCGCGTCGCCGACGGCGAGCCGCTGCCGAAGAAGCAGGGCGAAATCGGCATAAACGGCTGGTCCTTCGAGGCACGCATCTATGCCGAGGATCCCACCCGCGGCTTCCTGCCGTCGACCGGCCGGCTGGCGCACTTGAGCTTTCCGGACAGCAACGCGCGCATAGACTCCGGTGTGAAGCAGGGGGACTCGATAACGCCCTTTTACGATCCGCTGATTGCCAAGCTGATCGTGCATGCGGGGACACGGTCGGCAGCGCTCGCCCGGCTGCAGGCGGCCTTGAAGGAGGTCCGGATCGGCGGAACGGTTACCAATCTCGATTTTCTCATCAGGCTCACGGACGAACAGGATTTCCGCGCCGGCAGGCCGGACACGGGACTGATCGACCGGACGGTCGAGCGGCTGGCGGCGCCAAGCGATCCGGACGACGAAGCATTGGCGCTGGCGGCAATTGTCTCCACCGGCGTCCTCCAGCCAATGACGGCCACCGATCCCTGGGCGTCGCTCGGCTATTGGCAGATCTGGGGCGATGCCCATCGGACGGTTTCCATCGACCACGCGAACGGGCGCGCGGCTGTCACGCTCGCGTCGCGCGGACGCGATCAATTTGCGGTTCGTGCCGGAACGAGCACTTTGCCGGTGCTGGTGCTCGAACGCTTCGAAAACGGTGCACGGCTGGAAGTGGCCGGGCAGAGGCGAACGCTTCGCTTCCTTCGGCAGGGCGAGACGCTGACATTGTTTCTCAATGGCCGGAATCTGGTATTTCACCTGCCGGACGCGTTGTTCGGCGGACACGGCGGGGAGATCGCCGATGACGAGCTCATCGCCCCGATGCCGGGGCTCGTCAAGATGGTCCGTGTCGGCGCCGGCGAGGCCGTCGCCAAGGGCCAGCCGCTGGTGGTGATGGAGGCGATGAAGATGGAGCTTACGCTTTCGGCCTCACGGCAGGGGACGGTCGCGAGCGTGCACGTGACCGAGGGTACGCAGGTCAGCGAAGGTACCGTCCTTGTAACGCTCAGTGAGGAGGCCGCACAGTGACATCGTCGACAAGCGAGCACGTCACGATCGTCGAGATGGCGCCGCGCGACGGCCTTCAGAACGAATCCCGTCTTGTCGATACCGACGACAAGATCCGGCTCGTCGACCTGCTCTCGGACTGCGGTTTCGAGCGCATCGAGGTGACGAGCTTCGTCAGCCCGAGATGGGTCCCGCAGATGGCCGATGCTCCCGCGGTCATGGCCGGCATCGCGCGGCGCCCCGGCACTCGCTACGCGGCGTTGACGCCGAACATCAGGGGCTTCGAGGCCGCCCGCGCTGCTCGCGCCGACGAGGTGGCAATTTTTGCTTCCGCCTCCGAAACCTTCTCCCAGAAGAACATCAACTGCTCGATTGCCGAAAGCATAGAGCGCTTCCGCCCGGTCGCGGAGGCAAGCCGGCAGCATGGAATTCCGATGCGCGGCTACGTCAGCTGCGTCGTCGAGTGCCCTTACGAGGGGCCGATCGCACCAGAGGCCGCTGCCCGCGTCGCACGCCTTCTTTTCGAACTCGGCTGCTACGAGATCAGTCTCGGCGACACGATCGGGCGAGGCACGCCCGAAGCCGTTGATATCATGCTCGCGACGGTGCTTGGCGACATCGACGCAGCGAAGCTTGCGGGTCACTTCCATGACACGTCCGGCCGGGCGCTGGAAAACATCGCGGTCGGCCTCGATCGGGGCCTGCGCGTGTTCGACGCTTCGACCGGGGGGCTCGGAGGTTGCCCCTATGCCCCCGGCGCGGCCGGTAATGTCGATACGCTTGCGGTGAATGCTTTCCTGGAGAAGCGGGGATTTTCGACCGGGCTCGACGCCGAAAAGCTCGATCGCGCAGCGGCCCTCGCCCGATCGCTGAGGAGTGCCGCATGACTGAGCGAACGATCCGGTGCACGGTCGACAAACGGGGCATAGGCCACCTGACGCTCGCCCGTCCGGAAAAGCACAACGCGCTTTCCGCCGCGATGATCGGCGAGCTCACGGATGCGGCGGTCCGGCTTGGCGATGACAAGACGGTCCGTGTCGTCATCCTCGCCGGCGAGGGCAAGAGTTTTTGTGCGGGCGGCGATCTCGACTGGATGCGCCAGCAGTTCGACGCCGACCGGGAGGCTCGGATCGCCGAGGCGACGCGGCTGGCGATGATGTTCAAGGCGTTGAACGAAATGCCGAAGCCGCTGATCGCGCGGGTGCATGGCAATGCCTTTGGCGGCGGGGTCGGGTTGATGAGTGTCTGCGACGCCGTCGTCGCGGCGGCGGACGCAAAGTTCGGTCTGACGGAGGCGAGGCTCGGGCTGATCCCGGCGACGATCAGTCCCTATGTCGTTGCCAGGATTGGCGAAGGAAGGGCGCGACCGCTGTTCATGTCGGCACGGCTTTTCGGCGCCGAAGAGGCGCTTGCCGCCGGACTTGCAACGGTCGTGGTCGACGATGGACACATGGACGCCGCTGTCGATGCGGAAATCACCCCCTATCTTGCCGCCGCGCCGCAAGCGGCCGGAAGGGCGAAACGGCTGGCGCGATCGCTTGGCATGCCGATCACGGATGCAGTCATCGCAGCGACGATCGAGCAGCTTGCCGACACCTGGGAAACCGAGGAAGCCCGGGAAGGGGTCTCGGCCTTCTTTGACCGGCGGACGCCCTCCTGGCAGCGATGAGTGACGGCTTGCGCTTGAAATGATCATGGATTGATCCTATTTTATCTACACATTGATCAAAACAAGATCGAGTTTTGCCATGGTCGCCCTCAACCTGGACATTCCCGCTGCCCGTTTCGGGGAGGATCATTCCCCGTTCCTGTCGGCGCGCCTTGTTGCCGACCGCTTGGGCATAACGCTTGCTGAACTCGCCAAGCTGATTGGCGTCGCGCGGAACACGCTGACAGCCAAGACCGGTGCTCGCAAGGTCGACAGCGCGCTGAGCAAGGTCGTCCGCATCCTCGCCATGGCGTCCGAAATGGCGGGCGACGAGGCCCGCGCCGTCATCTGGTTCAAGCACCAGCCGATCCCCGGCTGGGCTGGAAAGACGGCGTTCGATCTCGTCGGCGAAGGCAAGGCCGACAAGGTTCTCGCTTATCTGGAAGCTGTTCGCGCCGGCGTCTACGCCTAAAGCGCGTCGCGTTCAATCGGACTCATGCGACGCGCTTTAGGTTATTGCTTTTATGCATGTCGTTGTCCCAAAACCGCTGCACACTTTTGGGCGACATGCATTAGAGCGGGATGAGGAAAAGTGTGAGAGGTTTACCGTCCGCATCCCGCTCCAAGTTAGAGCCGCCGCCTGCCGAGCCGATGCCGCTCTGGCGCGCCTTCGTGCCGCGCTGGGCCCATGTCCCGCTTTCCGGCGAAGGGGCGGCACGCTTCGGCGGCCGATGGAATCCGGTGGGCGTGCCGACGATCTATGCCGCGCGCGAACTTTCGTCCGCCTGGGCCGAATACAATCAGGGTTTCGTGCAGCATCCAGCGCTGATCGTACGGCTAGAGCTTTACGATGCGCGGCTGGCCGATCTCACGGACACCAATGTTCTTGCAGAGCTTGGCATGACGGATGCGATCCACCGATGCGAATGGCGAGACGACCTCGACAGGGGCGCGGTGCCGCAGACCCATAAGCTGCAGGCCGATCTCTCTGCCCAGGAATTTCACGGCGTGATCTACCCGTCTTTCATGTCGCCCGGCGGCACCTGCGTCGCGCTCTGGCGCTGGAACGGCGTGGGTGCGCCACGCCTCGAAGTCATCGATCCAGAAGGGAGGCTGCCGAAGTCGCCAGCCTCCTGGCTTTGAAACCACTAACGAAGCACTTTGCCCGGATTGAGAATGCCGTTCGGGTCAAGGGCATTCTTGATCCGGCGCATGACGTCGAGTTCGGCGGCGCTCCGGGACTGATTGAGGAAGTCGCGCTTCAGCGTGCCGATGCCGTGTTCGGCGGAAATGGAGCCATGGTACGCCGCGACAAGCGGGTAGACGACGGCATCGACCTGATGCGCGGTTTCTTGATCCGCGTTCGGAATGGAAAAGGCGATGTGGAGGTTGCTGTCGCCGACATGGCCAAAGAAGGAGACATGTGCCGACGGAAAACGCGCGGAGAGCGCCCTGCCGCATTCCTCGGCAAAACGCCCGATATCGCCGATCGGCAGGCTGACGTCGAGATTGACGAGGGAAGGCAGCAACCTGTCCATGGCATGGCCGTCGCGCACGCGCCAGAAGGCCTGGGCCTCCTTCTCCGACTGGGCGATCAGCGCATCGCCGATCAATTCGTCTTCAAGGGCCTGTCCGAGGAAGGCCTCGAATTGCTCGCGCTCGCCGTCCTGCCCGCGGATATCCTGCTCGATGATCGCGGCGAAGGCGGGAGACGTCTCGAAGAATTGCCGTCCTTCCGCCTCGCAATTGAAGCGGAAATAGTTTTCCCACATCGCTTCGAACGCGGAGAGACCGGAAAGCTCCCGCTGAGCGAGTTTCAGCAAGGCGACGACGTCCGCGTACCTGTCGAGCGCACAGAGTGCCGTGAGCCGTCCAGCCGGCAACGGGCGCAGACGCAGCACGGCGCGGGTGATGATGCCGAGCGTGCCCTCCGAACCGATGAAAAATTGCCTGAGATCGTAGCCGGTATTGTTCTTGATCATCTTATTGAGCGAAGAGACCACCGTTCCGTCGGCAAGCACGACCTCGATGCCGAGGACGTTGTCACGCGCGACGCCGTTGCGGATGACACGGATGCCGCCGGCATTGGTGGCGAGATTGCCGCCGATCTGGCACGAGCCGCGTGCGCCGAGATCGATCGGCAGCAGGAAGCCCGCATCCTCCGCCGCGCGTTGTGCGACTTCAAGAGGCGTGCCCGCAAGCACGGTCATGGTTGCGGCAGCCGCGTCGATCTCCTCGACGCCGGAGAGCCGCTCCATCGAAATGACGACGTCGCCGGCATCGGGGTTGGCGCCGCCGGCGAGCCCTGTCATGCCGCCCTGCGGCACCACGCTTTGACGATGAGTATTGCAGACGCTGAGGGCGGTAGCGACCTCGGTTGTGCTCGCCGGGCGGACAACCGCGCTCGGGAGGTTTCGCCCGGTGAGGCTCGCGTCGCTCCGATAGCGTTCGGTGATCCGGTCGCCGGTCAGTACTGCCTCGCCGAGCGATCGCGTCAGATCTTCGATGACCGACATTATGTGCCGGTGCGCGCGAGTTCGGGTGCCCGCGTCTCCACCTCTTGCGGTGCCGGTTGCTCGTTTTCGTCCTTGCGGAAGAGCTTCCACTTCGTCGGCCGGAAAGCGACGCGGGTGTGGTCGGTGGAAGTCGCGCGTTCCGGCGGCAGTTCGATTTCGACCGAGGGCTGCGTCCGCCCAAGGTCGAGCTCCAGATGGCGTGTTCCGGCTACGCGGCGGCTGCCCGTCACGAGGCCAGCCAGACAGCCGCCGCAGCCATCGATGAGCTCGATGTCATGCGGGCGGAAGTAGAGCGTCGCCGTTCCGTCCGGCTCGTTGGCGGCGCGAAGGCCGATCGGCCGGTCCTCGAACCAGATTTCACCGTTCGCGAGCGTGACGTTGAGGCTGTTGGACTGGCCGATGAAGCCGTAGACGAATGGCGAGACCGGATGGTCGTAGATTTCGTCCGGCGTGCCGACCTGCTCGATCGCGCCCTTGCTCATGACGACGACACGGTCGGCGAGCTCCAGCGCCTCCTCCTGGTCATGCGTGACGAAGATGGTGGTGTGACCGGTACGGTCGTGAATTTCCCTGAGCCAGCGCCTCAGCTCCTTGCGGACCTGTGCATCGAGTGCACCGAAGGGCTCGTCGAGCAGCAGCACGTTGGGCTCGACCGCCATGGCGCGCGCAAGCGCCACGCGCTGGCGCTGGCCGCCGGAGAGCTGGGCCGGATAGCGTTTTTCGAGGCCGGAGAGTTGCACGAGATCGAGCAGATCAAGGGCCCGGCGGCGGATTTCGGCGGCCGGCGGCCGCCGGTTGGACGGCCGCACCTTCAGCCCGAAGGCGACGTTGTCGAGCACCGTCATGTGCCGGAAGAGGGCGTAGTGCTGGAAGACGAAACCGATGTTTCGTTCCTGCACGCTCTTCTTCGATGCATCCTCGTCGCCGAAGAAGATCATACCTCCGGTCGGGCTCTCTAACCCGGCGACGAGCCGCAGCAACGTGGTCTTTCCCGAGCCGGACGGGCCAAGCAAGGCGATCAGTTCGCCGGACCGGATATCGAGCGAGACGTCGTCGAGCGCCGGGAAGCGGCCGAATTCCTTGCGTATGTTCTGGACGCGGACTTCCATGGATGTCTGGACCTTTCAATGCCTTCGGCTGGCAGCGATCTCGTCGCTGTAGCGGAGTTCAAGTGCCGTCTTCAGGACGAGCGTTACCAGCGCCAGGAGCGCAAGGAGCGCCGCCACTGCAAAGGCGGCGACGAAATTGTACTCATTATAGAGGATTTCCACCTGCAACGGCATCGTGTTCGTTTGGCCGCGAATATGGCCGGAAACGACCGAGACCGCACCGAACTCTCCCATGGCGCGCGCGTTGCAGAGAAGCACGCCGTAAAGCAGGCCCCATTTGATGTTGGGCAGCGTCACATGCCAGAAGGTTTGCCAGCCGGTGGCGCCGAGCGACAATGCCGCTTCCTCGTCGCTGGTGCCCTGCTCCTGCATCAGCGGGATCAGTTCGCGCGCGACGAAGGGGAAGGTGACGAACACGGTTGCGAGCACCAGCCCGGGAACGGCAAAGAGGACCTGGATGCCGTAGTTCTGCAGGATAGGGCCGAGCAGGCTGTGCGACCCGAAGAGCAGCACGAAGACAAGGCCCGAAATCACCGGGGACACCGAGAAGGGCAGGTCGATCAAGGTCGTCAGGAATGCCTTGCCCTTGAACTCGAACTTGGCGATCGCCCAGGCGGCCGCCACCCCGAAGACGAGATTGAGCGGCACAGCGATCGCGGCAACCAGCAACGTCAGGCGAATGGCAGAAAACGTCTCCGCATCACGCAGTGCCGAGACGAATTCTGCTGGTCCCTTGCGGAACGCCTCGATAAACACCGTGGCAAGCGGCAGCAGTAGGAACAGCACCACGAAACCGAGGGCAACCACGATCAGGGTCGCGCGTGCGAGCCGAGTTTCCGAGGTTGCTGCCCTGACCAGCTTTGACGGCTCGGCAATCGCCGTCGAACCGACATCATGCGCCATAGCCGTATCTCCGTCTGCTCCAGGACTGGATCGTGTTGATGACCAGCAGCATGATGAAGGAAATGAGCAGCATCACCGCGGCAATCGCGGTCGCCGCCGGATAGTTGAACTCCTCGAGGCGAATGATGATCAAGAGCGGTGCGATCTCCGAGACGTAAGGCAGGTTGCCGGCGATGAAGATGACGGAGCCGTATTCGCCGACGCCACGCGCAAAGGCGAGCGCGAAGCCCGTCAGCCCGGCCGGAAGAAGGCCCGGCAGCAGAACGCGGCTGATCGTCTGATAGCGGCTGGCGCCCAGCGTTGCGGCCGCTTCCTCCACCTCTTTGTCGATTTCCTCCATGATCGGCTGAACCGTTCTGACGACGAAGGGCAGGCCGACGAAGACGAGAGCCACGACGATGCCGGCGGGCGTGAACGCGATCTTGATGCCGAGGGGCGCAAGAAGTGAACCGATCCAACCGTTCGGGGCGTAGAGCGCCGTCAGCGCAATGCCGGCAACCGCGGTCGGCAACGCGAACGGCAGATCGACCATGGCGTCGATGACGCGCTTTCCGGGAAATCGGTAGCGAACGAGCACCCAGGCAAGCACGACGCCGAAAACGAGATTGATGACCGCCGCCACGAAAGCGGTGCCGAAGCTGATCGTCAAAGCGTTGACAGTCCGCTCGTCAGAGGCGAGCGCCAAAAACTTCGACCAGCCGAGGCCGCTCGAGCGCCAGATGAGGCCGGAAAGCGGAATGAGGACAATGAGGGTGAGCCATGTCAGGGTGACGCCGAGCGCCAATCCAAAACCCGGAATGACGCTCGGCTGCCGAAACTGCCATCGCCTGCTGCTGCGAAAGGCCATGAAAGATCACTGTCCCGGCTTGTAGATCTGGTCGAAAATTCCGCCGTCGGCGAAGAATTTCGGCTGAGCTTCCTTCCAACCGCCGAATTCGTCAATAGTGACCAGCTTCACATCGGCAAAGCGCGCGGTATCCTCGGGGTCCGCAAGCTCCGGCTTGAAGGGCCGATAATAGTGCTTGGCCGCGATTTTCTGACCGACATCGCTGTAGAGATAGTTCAAATAGGCTTCCGCCACCTTTCGCGTGCCCTTGCTGTCGACATTGCCGTCCACAAGCGCCACGGGCGGCTCGGCCTTGATCGAGATCGATGGCGTTACGATCTCGAAATTGTCAGGTCCGAGTTCCTCCAGCGAGAGGTAGGCTTCGTTTTCCCAGGCGAGCAGCACGTCGCCGAGGCCTCGCTGGACGAAGGTTGTCGTTGCGCCGCGTGCACCGGTGTCGAGAACCGGCACGTGCTTGAACAGCTGCGCCACGTAGTCCTGCGCCTTCGCATCGTCACCGCCATTGGCGGCCCGCGCCCAGGCCCAGGCTGCAAGGAAGTTCCAGCGCGCACCGCCCGAGGTCTTCGGGTTCGGGGTGATCACCTGGATATCTTCCCGGACGAGATCGCCCCAGTCCTTGACGCCCTTTGGATTGCCCTTGCGGACGAGGAAGACGATCGTCGAAGTGTAGGGAGAGCTGTTGTTTTCGAAGCGCGTTTTCCAGTCGGCCGGAATCTTCCCCGTCCCCGCGGCGATCGCATCGATATCGGCCTCAAGCGCCAGCGTCACGACGTCCGCCTCGAGACCGTCGATCACCGACCGAGCCTGCTTGCCGGAGCCGCCGTGAGAGGTCTGGATCGTCACCGTCTCGCCGGTATCGGCCTGCCATTTTTCGGCGAAGGCCGCATTGAAATCCTTGTAAAGCTCCCGTGTAGGATCATAGGACACGTTCAGGATCGTTGTGTCCGCTTGAGCGAGGCCAATGGAGCCAAGCTGCAGACTGCCGACCACAAGCGCTAGTTTTACTATTCCGGTAAGTCTATTCGAGCTCATATTGCCCTCCATCCTTTGCCAGATAAAACTATCAATTTAATTGACTATCACAACGCAAGCTTATGACGCTTTGCCCCCCTTTCGTGAAATGTCCTGTCGTCAACGCGCCATTTGCAGAAATTCTTTGCTCGCTCGCGTCTCCTGCCGGCGGGGCGCGGCCGCGAAAATAGCACGGCAATTTGGGGCAGCGCTATATATCCAGATTCGCCGCTGCCGCCGGCTATCACGGATCAGGCAGCGTCCGGTTGTGGCAGATGGTCCGCTCCGATGAGGGCGCCGGGCTGCTCGATGACGCGTGCAGCGACTTTTGCGGCGAAGGCCGCGGCGTCACGGGGGGGCTCGCCCCGCAGCTGCATCGCCAAGAAGGCCCCGTTGAAGCTGTCGCCGGCGCTGGTCGTGTCCCTGACCGGGTCGGCGGGATGGGCGGGAAGATGCATAATCTGCCCGTCGCAGCTGATCGTAATCCCGTTCGCGCCGTCCTTGACCGCGACGAGCTCCGCTCCGAGATCACGGTAGCGTTTCGCCGTTGCTTCGGGGCTCGCGTCTCCGAAATGACTGTGCTCGTCGTCGAAGCTCGGGAAAACCATCGTCGCCACGCGAGCGCCGTCTGAAACCGCGGCACACATTGTCTCGATGTTTTCCCAAAGACGGGGCCGCAGGTTCGGATCGAACGCGACGGTCTTTCCCAACTCGCGCGTGCGGCGGATCTCCTCCAGCAGGCGGCCGCGATCGTCGGGCGAGAGGATCGCAAGCGTGATGCCGGAGAAATAGACGAGCTCGGCGTCATCGATCGCCGCGCGCAGTCGGTCGCGGTCTTCGGCCAGAAGCCTTGCTGCCGATGTTTCCCGCCAATATTGGAAGCTGCGCTCGCCGTCCTTCAGGTGGATCATGTACATGCCGGGATTACGCCCCTCGATGCGGCGCACATGATCGCTGGCGATGCCGGCGCCGTTCATGAAGGCGAGCATCTCATCGGAAAGCCTGTCCGTTCCGAGTGCCGTGAAGTAGCTGACCCGCCAATCGTCGCCGAGAAAGGCGCGGGCATACCACGCGGTATTGAAGCTATCTCCCGCGAAACCCTTCTTAAGATGGCCGTCGCCGGCCTCTGAAAGTTCGATCATGCATTCGCCGATCGAGAGGAATGTCTTTGGCATCGGGTAATCCCACGAGTGGAGGGGAGGGCATGTGTCAGTGATAAGAAGGGCGAAGCGGCCTTCCGTCGACCATCCTAGAAAAGTTCCCGGGTGCAAATCTAGATGTGAAATCGAAAGACAGTGCCTATGCGCGTATCATGAGCGCTCGTTCACCCGATGAAGTCGACGACCAAGGTGAGGATCCTCCTAAACCCGTCACGCGAACATCTCTCGTCTGCCTCCTACGGCAAGAGCGTGATACGCTTGGTGAGCTTCAACAGTCTGAGGCGTCAGCCGCCCGAAGGGAGATCATGTCCGGTTCCGATGGCAGTATTCTCGATTATCTCGGGGTATTGGCCGTGTTCCTGCTTGTCGGCGCGAACGGCTTCTTCGTCGCTGCCGAGTTTTCACTCGTTTCGGTCCGCCGCAGCCGCGTGGCGGAACTGGTTGCGCAACAGCGCATGAACGCGAGCGCGCTCCAGCATGCCGTCGAAAATCTCGATGCCAACCTGGCGGCCACTCAGCTTGGGATCACGATATCGTCCCTGGCGCTGGGGTGGGTCGGTGAACCCGCGCTCGCCCATCTGATCGAGCCGTTGCTGACGGTCTTGCCTGCGGCCTGGGCATCGGTCGGATCACACGCGATCGCGGTCGCGGTTTCGTTCATCATTATCACCGCGCTGCACATCGTGCTCGGCGAACTGGCACCGAAGAGCCTGGCGTTGCAGCGCAGCGAGGGCACGGCGCTGGCCGTCGTTCGCCCGCTCGCGCTGTTTCTCTTTCTGCTGCGCCCCGCGATCCTCGCCCTCAACGGCCTTGGCAATCTCGTACTTCGATTGATCGGCCTGCGCCCCGGCGCAGGCGAGGCATCGCTGCATTCCCCGACGGAGCTGAAGCTTCTTGTCGCCGAAAGCCAGGAAGCCGGGCTTCTCGATGCCGCCCAGCAGGAACTGGTGGAACGGATATTCAGCATCGGCGACCGAAGGATTTCCGACTTCATGACGCCGCGCATCGAGGTCGACTGGATCGACGCCGACGACAGCCAAGAGGAAATTCTCAGGACGATCAGGGAATGTTACCACGAGCAGCTTCTGATCGGCAGAGGCAACATCGACTATCCGCTGGGAATGGTGCTCAAGAAGGACCTGCTTGACCAATTGCTCGACCACCAGCCGCTTGACGTCCTCAGCATTATTCGGGAGCCGTTGATCCTGCATGAGTCGACGGCCGTCTTCCGGGTGCTGGAGAAGTTCAAGAGCGCCCCCGTGCGGCTCGCTGCGATCATCGACGAATACGGGAGCTTAGAAGGCATTATCACCCAGACCGACCTGTTGGAGGCGATTGCCGGCGACCTGCCGGATACGGAAACCGTCGAGCCGGATATCGTTGTGCGCGAGGATGGCAGCATGCTGATCGAGGGCATGATGGCCGCGCACGACGCTTTTGAGAGGCTTGGGTTCCACGACCGTCCGGAAGGCGACTTCCACACGATCGCCGGCTTCGCACTGCAGGTGCTCGGCCATCTCCCGCATGTAGGCGAGAGCTTCGATTTCGAGGGCTGGCGTTTCGAGATCATCGACATGGACGGCATGCGTATCGACAAGCTTATGGCTTCGCGGATTAGCTGACATCCCCATTATGCCGCGGTGATCGAGGCAGAGTGTTATCGATTTGTATCTGATCTACGAGCCCGGTCATGAAAAGGCCGACGCGGACGGGTTTCGTCGGGACGTCCTCGAAATGGTGCGCGATCTCGACATGCCGATCGTGCGTTACCCCGGCGGCAATTTCGTTTCGGCCTATCGGTGGGAGGACGGCATCGGCCCGCGCGAGGAGCGCCCGGTTCGCCTCGATCTCGCATGGCGCACGCGCGAAACCAACCAGGTCGGCGTCAATGAATTCGCCGACTGGGCGAAGCGCGCAGGGACCGAAATGATGCTGGCGATGAATCTCGGTTCACGTCGCTTGGACGACGCCCGCAATTTCCTTGAATATTGCAATCATCCCGGCGGGACTTATTGGAGCGACCTGCGCGCCAAGCACGGATACAGGGAACCGCACAATGTCCGGATCTGGTGTCTCGGCAACGAGATGGACGGGCCGTGGCAAGTCGGCCACAAGAGCGCGGCCGAGTATGGCCATCTCGCCAATGAAGTGAGCAAGGCCTTCAAATATTTCGACAAAACGCTGGAGACGGTGGTCTGCGGTTCGTCGAATGACAAGATGAAGACCTATCCGGAGTGGGAGGCGACGGTTCTCGACGCCAGCTATGACAGCGTCGACTGTATCTCGCTCCACAAATATTTCGGAAACGAAGAGCAGGACACGCTCAATTACTACGCCAAGGCGATTGACCTCGACCGTTACATCGTCACCATCGGCGGGGTCATCGACTATATCAAAGCGAAGAAGCGCTCGAAGCGCGATGTGAAGATCTGCTTTGACGAGTGGAATGTCTGGTACCACGACCGCAAGCAGGATGGCGAGCGCATCGCGAGCTGGGATTGGCCGGAGGCGCCGCCACTCCTCGAAGAACTGTACAATCTCGAGGACGCGATCTTCGTCGGTTCACTGCTCAACGTCTTCATTCGCCGGTCCGACCGGGTGAAAATCGCCTGCATGGCGCAGCTCGTCAATGTGATTTCGACCAGGACATCGTGATGACCATTCATTTCTAAGACGGCGGCCCGCGAACGCTCAGAGAACGCGGCCTCGCGCGACGATGGGCCAAGTCGCCTTCGCCTCATTGCCTTCGACAATATGAACCGCGTCGACCATGTTGGTCACCACACAGGCGTGGTTCGGGACGATACACACCTTGTCGCCGACCTTGAGGCTGATCGGACCATCGGAGACGAGCCTGCCGTGCTCTTCCGAAAGCTGGTCGATCCTGATGTCGTCGCGTCCCAGCACATGGCCGTAGCCGGAGAGACCGAGAAGGTCGGAGGTCAGGACCTTGCTGCCGGCATCGATAATCGCCCTATTTTCGGCGGGAACCGAGACGACCGTTGCAAGCACCGTCAGCGCGCAATCGTCCCACGTCGCCACCCCGCGGGCGACAAGCGAGCGATCGTTGTAGATATAGGTTCCGGGACGGTGTTCGGTCGCGACGGACGCACCGGCCGCCTCCATCATGTTCGGCGTGCCGCCGGAGGTGACGGTCGGAACGTCGATGCCGTCTGCTTCGATCAGCCGTTTTGCCTCGCTCATGAAGGCCTGAACACGTTCGGTTCCTCCGACGGGCGGATAGGTCATCAGTCCGCCGAAATGCAGTCCGGGTGCATCGGCTATGCGTCGAGCGAGGCTCGCGGCCTCGGCCGGTGTCGCCACTCCGCAACGATCGGCGCCGGTGTTGCATTCGACAAGTACGGTCAGCGGTTCGTTTTCGCGGGCGAAGCGGTTCGATAGGCCGTCGATAACGGTCGGGTTGTCGGCGACCACGCTGAGCGTGACGCGTTTGTTGAGCTCAGCGAGGCGCGCGAGTTTTTCCGCTCCGAGGATGTTGTAGGTAATGAGCACGTCCTTTATCTGCGCGCTGCCCGCGACCATCGCCTCCGCCTCGGTGACCTTCTGGCAGGTTATGCCGATCGCTCCGGCCTCGAGCTGCAGTTCGGCCATCTGTGGAAGCTTGTGCGTTTTTATGTGTGGCCGCACCCGAATGCCGTGGCGATCCGCGTAGTCCTGGAAGGCGCGGATATTGCGGCGGGCGATCTCGATGTCGACCAGCACCGCGGGCGTTTCGATCTGCAGGGTCATGCGGTTGGCTTCCTCTCTCAGACAACGGCGGATGTGCGGCGAATTTGGCCGATCCGGCTTGACAAGTTATGACCCAAGGCATTTCATAGGTCAATCCAATATTCAGGACGCATGTCCACTATATTGGATGCCAGAAAAATCACCGGGAACTGACAAAGGGGAGATCTCCGATGATCAAGACATTTCATCCGACTGCGGGCCTCATAATCGCCACACTGGCTACGGCGCCGGCCTCCGCGCAGCAGCCGACAAGCAAACTCGACGAAGTGCTTGCGCGCGGCCATCTGGTGCTCGGCACCGGCAGCACGAATGCGCCCTGGCACTTCAAAAGCGCCGACGACAAGCTGCAGGGCTTCGACGTCGATATGGGTCGCATTATTGCCAAGGCGCTGTTCGGGGATCCGGAAAAGATCGAATTCGTCAATCAGTCGTCGGATGCCCGTATTCCGAACATCACCACCAACAAGGTCGACATCACCTGCCAATTCATGACGGTCACGGGCGAGCGCGCCCAGCAGATCGCCTTCACCATTCCTTATTATCGCGAAGGAGTGGGCCTGATGCTGAAGGCGGACGGCAAGTTTGCCGACTACAAGGCGCTCAAGGAGGCTGGTTCCTCGGTCACGATTTCGGTGCTGCAGAACGTCTATGCCGAGGATATGGTCCACGCCGCCCTGCCGGAGGCAACAGTCGATCAGTATGAATCTGTTGACCTGATCTACCAGGCGCTTGAGTCGGGACGCGCCGATGCTGCCGCCACCGACCAGTCCTCGCTTGCCTGGTACATGACCCAGAATCCGGAGCGCTATAAGGATGCCGGTTATGGCTGGAATCCGCAGACCTACGCCTGTGGCGTCAAACGCGGCGACCAAGACTGGCTGAACTTCGTCAACACGGCACTGCACGAGGCGATGACAGGTGTCGAATTCGACTTCTATGCCAAGTCCTTCAAGACCTGGTTCGGCAAGGATCTGACCGCGCCGCAGATCGGTTTCCCGGTCGAATACAAATGAGCACTTCGCCGAGGCGGCCCCGCCAGCGGGGCTGCCTCTCGCCCTGCTTTCAATAATGGCTGGCACGCATGACTTACTCACTGAACTTCGCGGCCGTCTGGCGCTCGTTCGACCTTCTTCTGGAAGGACTTGCGCTCAGTCTCGGCCTCGCCTTCGCGGCAATCCTTGCCGGTTGCGTGATCGGATTGATTACGGCTTTTGGGCTCGTTTCCAGGACTGTCGCGTTGCGCAAACCTGCCGGACTCTATGTCACGATCATCCGCAACACGCCGATCCTCGTCCTCGTTCTCTTCAGCTATTTCGCTCTTCCGGAACTTGGTGTCCGCCTCGGCAAGATCGAAAGCTTTGTCGTGACGCTGGCGATCTACTCTGGCGCTTATCTTGCCGAGGTGTTCCGTGGCGGCCTCATCGCCGTGCCGCCCGGCCAGCGCGAGGCGGGTCTTGCGATTGGGCTGACGGAGATGCAGATCCGCACCTCGATCATCATTCCCCTGATGGTGCGTAACGTCCTGCCGTCGCTCGGCAGCACCATGATCTCGCTTTTCAAGGATACCTCGCTCGCCGCGGCGATCGCCGTACCGGAACTCACGTTCGAGGCACGCAAGATCAATGTCGAGACCTTTCGGGTCATTGAGACCTGGATCGTGGCGAGCTGCCTCTATGTCGCAACCTGTTCGCTCCTTGCCGCGCTGATGCGTGCCGTCGAGCGGCGTCTGGCCGTTCCGAGGTGACAGTCATGGATTTCGCATTTCTCGATCAGCTCTGGCTTGCCCGCCTGCCGCTCATCAAGGGGCTCGGCGTGTCGATTTCCATATCCTTCCTGTCGATCGCAGTCGGCACTGTGCTCGGCATTTTTGTCGGGCTGGCGCTGACCTATGGCTACAAGCCGGTGCAATGGCTGGTGCGCGGCTATACCGACTTCATCCGCGGCACGCCGGTCCTGGTACTGGTGCTGGCGAGCTATTACGTGCTGAGCACTGTCGGCGTTGAACTCGGACCGTTCCAGGCGGGCATCCTTGCGCTCGCCGTCTTCTGCAGTTCGCATGTTGGCGAGCTGGTGCGCGGTGCATTGCAGTCGATTCCCAAGGGACAGACGGAGGCCGCAAAAGCGATCGGGCTCACGTTCTCGCAGACCTTCGCTTATGTGCTTGGGCCCCAGGCATTGCGCCAGGCGCTGCCAGCCTGGGTCAATACGGCAGCCGAGATGGTCAAGGCGTCGACGCTGCTCTCGATCATCGGCGTCGGCGAATTGCTGCTGCGTACGCAGGAGCTGATCTCCCGCACTTTCATGAGCCTCGAATTCTATTTCTTCGCGGGCTTTCTCTATTTTGTCATCAACTACAGCATCGAGCGCTTCGGTCGCTATGTCGAGCGCAAGACCGCTGTTCCGTCGTGAGGCTTCGCATCCGATGACCAACAATCTTCTTGAAATCCGCGATCTTCACAAGCGCTACGGCACGGTCGAAGTGCTGAAGGGCGTCGACTGCACCATGCGGCAGGGTGAGGTGATCAGCATCATCGGCTCGAGCGGCTCCGGCAAAACGACAATGCTTCGCTGCATCAACATGCTGGAGGAGTTCCAGGGTGGGACGATCAGCATCGACGGCCAGGAAATCGGCTATGAGATGGTGAACGGTGTCCGCCGCCGCAAGCGGGAGAAGGATATCGCACGCCAACGCGCACTCACCGGTATGGCCTTTCAGCAGTTCAACCTTTTCCCGCATATGACTGCCGCCGGCAACGTCGCGCTCGGCCTCGTCAAGGTCAAGAAGATGAGCCGCGACGAGGCGAAGGCGATCGCGGAGAAGTGGCTTGACCGCGTCGGGCTGCTGTCGCGCAAGGATCATTATCCTGGTCAGCTTTCCGGCGGCCAGCAGCAGCGCGTAGCAATCGCTCGCGCCATCGCGATGAACCCGAAGCTGATGCTCTTCGACGAGGTCACTTCGGCGCTCGACCCTGAGTTGGTCAACGAAGTGCTGCAAGTGATCAAGGGGCTCGCCGAGGACGGGATGAGCATGCTGCTCGTTACCCATGAGATGCGCTTCGCCTACGAGGTTTCGTCGCGGGTAATCTTCATGAATCAGGGCCGCATCGGCGAAGAAGGCGATCCGCGCGAGATGTTCCTGAAACCGAAGACCGAACGGCTGAAAGATTTTCTGAAAACTTCATCGTTCAACTGAAGGACCGGTTCAACTGGAGACCGATAAATCGAAATGCAGAATTGGAGTGAAGTGCTGTGACGATTAAGCGTTATGGAACGGGCGAAACCGGTGCGGGAAAGCAGGCTTTGCCATTTGCGCGCGCCGTCGAGGCAAACGGTTGGCTATACGTCTCTGGACAGGTCGCGATGGAGGCCGGCGAGATCATCGATGGCGGCATCATTGCCGAAAGCCGCAAGGCGATCGAAAACATGATCGCGATCCTGCATGAGGCGGGCTACGGCGTTGAAGACGTCGTGCGTGTCGGCGTCTGGCTCGATGACCCGCGCGACTTCTGGAGCTTTAATGGGATCTACGCGCAATACTTCGGTGAGAACCCGCCGGCACGCGCCTGCGTACAGTCACGCATGATGGTCGACTGCAAGGTCGAAGTTGACTGCGTCGCCTACAAGGCTAAATGAGTTGAACTTGGTGTCGGGTTTGCGGAGCGGGTGAAGTGAGTGCGGATTTCTGCCCGCAGGGTTTTCACTCGTGCTCCGAGACCCGCAGGAGAATGGCTATGGCTGATGCGGTAGATACGGTGAATCGGAGGGCGCGGGGTCTCGACCGGGCATTCGAAATCCTCGACTTTTTGCGCCTGCAACGTCAGCCCCTGCGCCCGAACGAAATCGCCCAGGGCATCGGCGCCCCGCGCTCATCCGTCTATGAGCTCGTCAACCTGTTGATCCGGCAGGGCGTGATCGAGTATCGGGGCGACGATGGCCGTGTCTTCCTCGGGCGCAAGCTCTATTTCCTCGGTGCGGCCTACGCCGAGCAATTCGATCTAATGCGCGAGTGCGAACATCTGTTGGCGAGGATCGCCGAGGAGACGCGGGAGACCGCGCAGATGTGCCAACTGGAAGGCAACAAATATGCGGTCGTTCTGATGAACGAGGGAAGCCGCCCCTTCCGCATCTCCACCAATATCGGCGAGCCGGTAGCCATTCCGTGGACCGCGTCTGGTCGTCTGCTGGTCGACCACATGAGCGACGAGCAGATACTGGGTTTCATTCCGGCTGAAGATTTCGTGCTGCCAACGGGCAAGCGCCTCGATCCGTCCGATTTCATCCGCCAGGTCCGGGAAGCCAAGAAGGACGGCTATTTCACCTTCAACAGCATCGTCGACAGCTTTACCCATTGTTTTGCCGTGCCGGTGTACGACGCTGAAGGAATTTGCATCGCGACGCTCTGCCTCGTCGCTCCCAAGGAAGACGGATTGCGCAATCGTGATGCTTACCTTCGCGTGCTGATCGATGCGGCGGCCGAACTTTCCGAGAAACTTGGCTATACGCAGGACGGACCGCCAGTTCGGACTACAGCCCGAGCAGCCACCGGCTATTGAAGTCCAGCTTCGTAGCAGAACTGCCATTATTACCGACGGTCTCGGCGGTTCTCACGCCGTCAGCAACGAGCGCCCGTTTCGGGATCGAACAGATGCAGCGCCGCCTCATCGAAGGAGAAAAGCTGCTTCGATCCGGCGCCAAAACGCGTGCGGGAGGCAGGCGGTGATCGTCTGTTCGCCAAGCTTTGCCGTCGTGACCAACTCCGGCCCTGTCAGTTCCATGACTTCGACGTGCGCCTTGATGCGGACGCCCGGTGTGTCGGCGCTTGCGAGCCGTAGCGCCTCCGGCCGTATGCCGATCTTGACGCGTCGGCCCGCCGGCACGGTACCTTTGGGATTGGCCGGCAGCGGAAGCGTCTCCTGCGAGCCGGTGACCTTCAGAGCATTGTCAGCCACTTCTGCGTCGAGAATGTTCATCGGCGGCGAACCGACGAAACCGGCGACATAAAGCGTTGCCGGCCGGTCGTAGATTTCCTCCGGCGTGCCGAGTTGTTCGATGCGGCCGTCGCGCATGACGGCAATGCGGGTCGCAAGCGTCATCGCCTCGATCTGGTCGTGGGTCACATAGACGACGGTCGTCTTCAGCATCTGATGCAGGCGCTTCAGTTCGGTGCGCATCTCCATGCGCAGCTTGGCGTCGAGGTTCGACAGCGGCTCGTCGAAAAGAAAGACCTGCGGATTGCGCACCAGTGCCCGGCCAATCGCAACGCGCTGGCGCTGGCCGCCGGAAAGCTGGCTCGGCTTGCGGTCGAGAAGGTTCTCGATCTGGAGAAGCCGAGCCGTCTCTCGCACCGCCGTCTAGCGCTCTGCTGGTAACATTTTTGAGGTTGTTCGCTGGTGCCCTCCGCAAACCCGGGCGCGCGCGATGCCGCTTTCGCCGAGGCCATTAAGGAGAGATACCTTGTTGCTGGCGGCCAACCTAGGCACGGTTGGCAAGCAGTTGCTGAACCTGGCGCCGGACTTCGATCCGCGCACCTTCGGATTTCGAAAACTCATCGATCTCGTCCGGAAAACAAACCAGTTCGAGATCCGGCAAGCTGAGGGTGGTCCCGTCAGCATTCGGGTGAAACAAGGAGGCAAAAAGTAGCGTCTATCGCGACGAAGATCGCTTGCTTGGGCTGGGCAGTTGCGTCGATGTTCGGGCGGAATTTTCAGCTTTGTCCGGAGTGCAGAAGCGTCTATCTGTGCTCGCGTACGAAGCGAGCCTTGTCCGCCCTGTGGCGGCACGGCAAATGATCGAAGGAAGACATGATGGCGACCGGCACGGTAAAATGGTTCAACGCGACGAAGGGCTTTGGTTTCATCCAGCCGGACGACGGCAGCGCCGATGTCTTCGTCCACATTTCCGCGGTGGAGCGGGCTGGTCTGCGGGAGTTGAAGGATGGCCAGAAGATCAGCTACGAGCTGG
>NZ_SRXN01000089.1 GCF_004827385.1 Ensifer sp. MPMI2T | reverse complement strand
CGTAGCCTATGCAAACGGACTTTTAGGCGTTGCGCGGGATGAAGAAGCCGGCCGGCTGGCGATCGTCAATTACAGGCCGCGGGGCGATCGGGAATCGAGGCTGAAGCTGTCCTATATGGCGGCTTACCTGATCGCGACACGTGGCACCCTGAACCCCAATGAGATGAATGCCGTCTTGGAGGTCCCTCGCGATCGGCCAAGCTCATCGGTTTCCTGAGTCTCCTTTATGCCGATTGCACAATAGGGTGGCGAGACCGCACTGCTGTCGATTATGTCGGCTGCGGTGTCCCGTATCGAACACTGCGTCGAACACGGCGGACGTCGCATAATCTTGCGCGAAATCGGCATCCCCGGTCATGATCGTAGCAGCGGGAATGCGGACACCCAGGAGACCAGAGTACGTTCCGAAGGCGAGAGTGCCGACCAGAACGGCCCGAAGCCGAAAGAGGCCTGCGGTCACCAGAGTTTCGACAATCAATCCTGAGCTTCGGTCGGCCGCCAGAAGGCCGCCATCCCGCGTCAGACTCGAGACCAGACGTCGACGTATCCTGTAGTCGGACTTCGTGCGGGAGACGTCTTCAACACGTTTCGAAATCTCCGGATCCTCAGCAGGGCCAACATATTTGCGCTTCTGGCCGCTTCGCCGTCAGACTGATAGTCGCGATCCGTAGGGAGGTTTGCGACAAGCCCGTTCGGGCTGTTTCGATGTCCGATGATGTCGGATGCGCGACACAGCTGAGCCACATCCATCACCTTGCCAGGCAAAGGTTTCTCATTTGGCATGTTAAATGCATACCCATCCTCAAACCACGTCATGGACTGAGGAGGATCGTCCCATGATCTCCTGAACATACCGCCGCGTGGGCCAAACTCACATTGCCTGGAACCTTGCTTGGCGTCCGCGACACAACGGAGCCAGCGACGAAACTTGGGTCTACTGCCGGCATATCGCTTCCACAATCGGGAGTGTCTAATCATCTGCTGCATGCGCTCGCCGAACTGCCGGTGCTACAGCTGGTGTCCGCGAAACATAATGGTCGCAGATCTCACGCTCGTGCGCGGGAGGTCGCCAATGACCAAAACGACAAGCACGTGGAAACGCGCATGATGCAGGAGCTCGGGACCTTCCGGCGGCTCGACACCAGCAACGCCGGCGTCCAGGTACCGGTTGTCGAGTGAGGCGGCTCGCGGGTGGGTGCCCCAGGCCCCGAGATTGCGCGGCATTTGCTTAAGGAAGGAGCCAAAACATGTGCGGCATCTGTGGATGGATCGACTTCAATCGTGACCTCGGAGGTCCCGACGCGCGAAGAGAGCTTGCCGATATGACGGCCACCCTGGCTTACCGAGGTCCGGACGACGAGGGGACTTGGATCGGCGGGCCCGCGGCGCTGGGACACCGCCGCCTGGCCGTCATCGATATCCAGGGCGGTCGCCAGCCGATGACGCACCAGGAGGACGGCCGACCCGCCTTGGTTCTGGTCTACACGGGTGAGACTTACAACTACCGTGAGCTGCGTCAACGGCTGGCCGGCCTAGCCCATCGCTTCGACACGAGCAGTGACACGGAGGTCGTGCTACACGCCCACCGCGAATGGGGTCACTGTGACCCCCGCAACGCTGTGCGCGAACTCAACGGCATGTTCGCCTACGCACTCTGGGACACCGCCAAGCGCGAACTGCTTCTTGTACGCGACCGGCTCGGCATCAAACCGCTTTATTACTATCCGACCGAGCACGGAGTGCTATTCGGCTCCGAGCCGAAGGCGATCCTTGCCAATAGTTTTGCGGAACCGGCCATGGACGCCGACGGGCTTCGTCGCGCCCTATCCCCCATCCCTGACCCGGACGGCACCGTGCTCCACGGCATGCATGAGGTACAGCCCGGCCATATCGTCCGCGTGACCCGCGACGGCATCAGGCAGGTGAGCTACTGGCATCTTACCGACACCGGGCACGCCGACGATGTGCCAACCACCGTTCGGCGCGTCCGCGAGTTGCTCGAGAATACGATCCAGCGGCAGCTCATCGCCGACGTGCCACTGTGCACATTGTTGTCGGGCGGGCTTGATTCATCGGCCATGACCGCACTGGCCGCGAGCTTCAGCGACCAACCGATCCGGTCCTTCGCCGTCGACTTCGTCGGCTACACTGACAAGTTTATCCCCACCTCGCAGCGGCCCACACCCGACGGGCCGTACGTGCAGGAGGTGGCCAAACACGTTGCTACCGACCACACGGACATCACCTTGTCCGCGCACGAACTCATAGACCCGAACGTGCGCGCCGCCACCCTCCACGCCCGTGACTTGCCGTTGACCTTAGGCAATCTAGATAGCTCGCTGTACCTGCTGTTCCGGGCCATCAGACAGCGCTCGACAGTGGCCCTGTCCGGGGAGGGGGCAGACGAGCTCTTCGGTGGCTACACCTATTTCCTCGATTCCGCGCATGTTCAGCGCGACACCTTTCCCTGGATCGAAGACAGCGACCATATCGTACGGAGAGCCCTAGACCTGGGCTTGCTCAAGAAGCTCGACCTCTCCGGCTACGTCGACGAGCAGTACCGCAGGGCACTTGCGGAAGTACCTGCCCTGACCGGGCCGGCCTCGGCCGATCCGCATGAGCGTCGCATGCGCGAGGTCTGCTATCTCTTTCTCACGCGGCTTCTGCCGAGGCTGCTGGACCGCAAGGACCGGATGAGCATGGCTTCAGGTCTCGAGGTGCGGGTTCCATTCTGCGACCACCGCCTCGTTGAGTACGTGTTCGGCACCCCATGGGCCTACAAGACCTTCGACGGGCGCGAGAAGAGTCTACTGCGGGCCGCCACGGCTGACCTACTCCCGCAGTCGGTGGTGCAGCGAGTGAAAAGCGCGTATCCGGCTATCCAGGATGTCACCTACGACAAAATGCTACGCACGCGGTTCACCGCCGTGCTGAATGACAGGAATGCGGCAGTGGCACCGCTGTTGTCCGTCAACAGGTCCCGGGCGCTGCTCGATGCGACCGAGGATCTCAGGGGGGTAGAGCAAATCCTGGCCCTGGAGGATTTCCTGACTGATTACAAGGTTACGCTCACGATCTGAGATCGACAAAACAGGAAAATTTCCGGCGCAATCTCGAACTGGCGTGCAGTCTGAAAGTTTCGTATCCATACGCACATAAGAACCTGATGACTTCCGACGACCACACCGTCTATTCGCTGCGGCACAGCTTCCAGGACCGCACCGAGAACGCCGGCTGCTCCGATCGAATGCAGGCCAGCGTTCCCTTGGCCGCTATGCAATCGGCTACTAGGTTGCAGGTTGCGAGCACCATGCCGCTGTCAGCGGTCGCGAAGTGGGCCGGCGGTGCGCCGGTGCAGATCTTGAATACAGCCGACACGCCAATCGCGGTCTCGACTGCATTCCGCTTGGCGTTGCGCGCCGCGGCGGAACACTGAAAGCTCATCGCTATGTCTCCGGATTACTGGACAGTAAAGACGGGCAGCGGGACATCATCCCCGTCGCCTTCATATAAGATGTCGATCCCGGCCACATGCATAGAAGCGCGGGATCGGTGCACTGCGAAGGCGAAGGCCACTTGGCTTCGTTTAGGCAAAATTAACAATGACAGCCATCGGTGATGGTCTTCGCCGATGGCGCCTCGTTTTGCTCGCATTCACCCAACCATGATGGAGGATGGATAAGGCAGGCATCGCATTTCTAGCACTGATATTCGTCCTCATCTCTCTCGTGATGAGCATTCTCGCGATACAAAACGGAGCCAAGGAGGCTCCGCCCGACAAGGCGGCAATTCCAGGCGCACTCCCGAGCGACCCAAGAATCTAGGTAATGTTCAGCAAAGGCGGAGCCAGATGAAGCTATACGCCTTCCCTCTTGGAATCCCGCGAAGCGTCTGCGTGCTCTGGATACTTGATCCTACCGTCGCCGACAGGCCATCCGCGGCGGCAGTGCTCTTCCTTGCAGAGCGCACAGTGTCGTTTAGTTATGAGATTTCCGCGCCAATGATTTCGCCACGACACTTTGAGAATGAGCCCTAATTTGATGGGGTGGAGCGGCCTTCCACGGCGTTGGAGAATCTAATCCAAGTGCAACAATGCCGTGTGAAGGGTAGGGCATCAGCTACTTTCGCGCAAATGTGCCAGGAAGACTTCGGCCGGCGTGCGGTAGCCCAGGCACTTGCGCGGCAGCGAGTTCAGGCAAGGGCGACCAGCTGCTGCTGGCTGACGGCGGATAGGTCCGTATCGCTTGGCACAAAGCGGCGGATGCGCTTGTTGGTGTTCTCGACTGCGCCTTTCTGCCACGGTGAATTTGGATCGCAGAACCAGCTCCTGGCGCCGAGCCCATCTTCCAGAGCCTTGAAACCGCGAAACTCGGTACCGCGGTCGAAGGTGAAGCTCTGCCGGGCAAAGGCGGGCAGCGGCGAGAAGGCATCGACGATCTTGTCGATAAGCGGCCGAGAGTGGCGGCTGCCATTCTTGATCATCACCGTGTAGCGGCTCTTGCGCTCGACCAGCGAGGTGACATTGGCTTCACCGAGGTCGCGCCGGAAGATCAGCAGATCGCCCTCCCAATGGCCGAACTGCGAGCGATCGGCAATAAAATCAGGAGGTTGGCCGATCCTGCAGTCCAACGGGATCGAGCCATCACGGGGCTTGCGGGAGCGGCGCGGGCGGCGCTTGCGGCGGCCTTCGGGCAGATGCTGATAGAGCTGCAACGGATAATCTTCCTTGCCATAAATGAAGCGGTAGATCGTTTCCGTGCAGACACGCAGGGCGCTCACACCGTCGGCAAGCAGTCGGCCGGCGATCTGCTCCGGCGACCAAAGTGCCTTCAGCTGCTCAATGACCAGTTCGCGTAATTGAGGGTGGCGGCTGAGCTTGCGCAGCCGTCGCCGACGCTCCTTGGAGATGTCGTTGGCGATGCCGCTGTAATAGCCGCTGTATTCCGGAAACTCGGCATCATGAAAGGTATTGCGCTTCAGTTCACGATAGATCGTCGATCGATGCCGACCGAGTTGGCGAGCAATGTCACCGACAGGAACTTTGCGTTCCACGAGCTGATGCAAACGTCGGCGGCCCGAAAGGGTGAGCTGCGAATAGCAGAGCGACATCCAAAAATCTCCAACGCGAAGCCTTTGTTTTTATTGGCATGTCGCACTTGGAAATAGAATGTACCCGGCTACACGAGCAGATCGCATAAGATAACTTATGGAACTGGACGGTCATTTGTGAAGTGTTGCTTTTTCGTCGGTGAAGCGCTCTCGATTTTTCTGCTGGATGAGGCTGTTGCGATGAGTTCTGATCGTTCAGAAAGCAACAAACGGCTTTTTTTGGTAAGCGCGATTTTCCCAGCACGTTGACGCGGCCTTTCGGCGTTTGATTTCGGACAGCGTCGCGCTGGATCAGGCGGCAGTGGCAGTTTTGGGGAAGTTGGACGGCAGCAGGTCGGTGATATCTGCGTCGGCGGCGCGCTGAGGCAATTCGGTGAGGACGTGGCGCAACCAGGCTAACGGCTCGACGCGTGAGGCGCGGCAGGTCAGCATCAGGCTGTAGACTACGGCGCTGGCCTTGGCTCCATCCACGGTGTCGCTGAACAGCCAACTCTTTCTGCCAGGGCGTGCTTGCCGATTCCGGATACGGATCAAGCGGGCCGTTCCGTCAGGCCTTGAGCGAGCGCGGTCTGCTCTGGGCTGTTGGCCTGTCGCGACGCCAGAACGTCTATCCGGCCGACGTTGCTCTGGT
>NZ_SRXN01000088.1 GCF_004827385.1 Ensifer sp. MPMI2T | reverse complement strand
CAGGAATTCGCCACGCAATGGTTATGGACCTATAACAACGAACGGCCCAATATGGGTATCGGCGGCATCACACCCGCACAGAAACTGAAAATGGCCGCGTGAATTCTACAATAGCGCCCCGTTAAAAACGGGAGGATTACCATGTGGCTTGCTGGGGTAGAGCTCCACTTGGCCGGTTAACTCCTCAGGTGACGACTTCCTCCGCGGCACGAGATTTTGCTTGAAGTAATGCATTGCGAAATTTGGATGGAGGCCCATTTTCCCTCTGAATACAGGTAGGTTGGTCGGTCTTGGCCTTCCCACTGCTATTCGGCTGAGCTTTCGAAAAGCTGACGAACACTCTTATTTAGGACATCCTTCGGCGACGGGTATACTGCGGGGAGGTAGTCTTCGGGGTGCTTATCTATCGAACCGCTGGATGCTGGCCGGCGGCTGACCGGAATGGCATTGCTGTCTTGGCCCTTGCCAAGTGGATGTCTCCCTCGCCGAGCTCCGAAGCGTGCCGCCGATAATTGAGTCGGTCGTCGTAGCGCGCACAGCCGGTGCCTGATAAACCGTGATGCACGGCGTAAAAGGACCGTCACCTCAAGGGTGTTGGGCTGACACCGCCTGTCGCTCGAAGAACTAAGAGGCGTGGCTGCAGAAGCACGGAAGCACGGGTCGTTCTTCGAAGATGAACGGACGGCCGGCGAGTGGGGCGATGGGGCGGTCTAATGGCGGGAGTCAGAAAACTACAATGCTTCGAGCTGTTCATTTGAAAAATGCATTCCGTGATGCCCGCAACAACTGCAATCCCCCTACCGGCCAGAACGGCTTTGGTGGCTTCCCACGCGCAATTCACCGTCGCTGGCGCCGTTACTGCCAGGCTGGCATAACCTGATCTCGGTCGCGCAATGGACGCGGGCGACGGCCACGGAAACGGCGATCGACAGCCCTCGCATGAACGGCCGCTTCACAGCTCAAGACCGCGATCCCCAAGCACCTTCTTCATTGTCTCGCCTTTGATCCTGCGGGCGATGTCGTTAAGGATCTCGACTCCGATTACCCGTTCGGCATCGGCATCACCCGTCAGGCCGTGCTCGGTGAGCTTTTCGTCCAGGCGGCTTCTGAACTCCTCTCCCGTCGCTTCGATGAGCTGCTCCTGCATCGCTGCATGGCTTTCGGGGGCGATGCGCCTCATCACTCTTTCCCAAGGTTGCCAGCGCGTTGCCACATACTCGCTGAATCCCCTCGCCTCCAGTTCCCGCACCGAACTCGCGGCTCTGGCAATGTCGTCCTCGGTAACGTGAGAGATGTTCAAGAAGCGCATGTCTGGGGCGACGTGCCGCAGTTCCAGGGTGTCGCGCAGCCGTGTCTGGTAGGCAAGATAGACCTCGATTTCGTCGATGTCGGCGTCCGGATCGGTACGTCGAAGCGAGTTGACCGTCTCGCGCGCGATCCCGTCCAGCGCCTCCAAACGGAACATGACACGGCCGTGCTGGAGCAGTTGGTGGAGCGACCCGTCATAGACCCCGTCCTCTACATCAGCGTTCAGACGTGCAGTCTGCATTCCATTCCAGGTCAAAGTGATGCGATCCTCGCAGGTATCGCTAGCTCCGGAAGCCTGTTCAAAATATTGTGCGCGCAATTGCGGCCTGGCCGCTGCCTGCCGCAGATCTATGGCCACCGCCTGGCGGAACGCATCATTGCCATAGTTCACGGTGGTACGGAGCCGGTCGAGGAAATGTGCATAATCCCGGGCACCTTGCTCGTCGGTGAAGCCCTGCCAAGCGGCCACCGTCTCCGAATCCCCCTCGATCCAGTCCGCGACCACCTCGTGCAAGGGCCGCGGTTCCAATTCCACCGATCCCATAGGCAAAAAGATCTGCGGGCCGGCATAACCCGCGGCATGCATGGCTGTCGCCAGGTTTGTCTGTACCCAATGCGGTATCGGATTATTTTCCAGATCAACGATAGACCAGCGGCCTAGCTGCGTCAGCAGGCTTTCAGGCACGCTGGTCAGCTGATTGTCTCTGGCGCCCAGCCATATAAGCTCGGGGGGAATCATCTCGGGCAGGCGGGTTAGCTGGTTGTAGCCAGCACCCAGCCACTCGAGCGCGGCCGGGAGGGGCTCGGGGAGATTGGTCAGCTGGTTGTTTTCGACGTTCAGCCTCTCTAGCCCGGCAGGAAGGTCGGGCAGGCGGGCCAGCCGGTTGCCGCTGGCCTCCAGCTCCAGAAGCGTTCTCGGAAGGGTGTCTGGCAGATCCGTTAGCTGGTTGTTGTTGACGTTCAGGCACCGGAGCCCGGTCACGAGGGGGACGGACAAGGCGGTCAGGGATAGGGACGACAGATCCAGCGGCTCATCGATATCGCCCGCCTCCCGCCAAGCCCTCGTTCGACTTACCGCCTCTTGCCGAGGACCTTCCCCTGGCCGCTCTTCGGCGGTCGGGGCCACGACCTGGCGCTGCGAGGCGGCGGCGGACGCCTCCGCCTCCGTAGACGCTTCGACCCAACGTGCGGCGGCCGGAGACCCTGGTTCTGAACTTTCTGATTCGGAATTCTCGAAAGGAGTGCCGGCGCCAAGCCCGGGCCGTTGTACATTCATCGATATTGTCTCCTCGGTAACGATATGGAGGATTGCGCCGAGTGCTTTGGGAAACCAGTAGCTCTCAGAATCGACGGTGATCACCGACCAATGCCGAAGCAGGCAATCATGGAGGGCGGCTGCAAAATCCCAGAAGCGCCGAATCCTCTACAAGACTTAGCTGTCAATGAACTGACGATTTTCGGAAAGGTCATAATGCGCCGATGGAACCCCATCGTGGTCCTGACTTTTTGGAGTGTAGCATTTTAGAGATGCTCCACACGGTAAGACATGCGCCAGCCGTCGCCTGTTGGAATGCTGCTCAAAGGTCACTCTAGGGGATTCACCTGCCGGCGCCGATTGGTCTGACGATGACAATATCCGCAGCTCGGACATACGCCCCCTGCTCAAGGGGCGGTATCTGTAAGTGGTCTCGACATGTTTTGCGCGGGATTTCCTGACAAGTTGGCCTCATGTGCACAAGCTTCCGGCTGCACAGCTGGGGCTGTGATGGCGTTGCGTGTTCCGGCACGGAACTATGGAGCGGGAGTCCGAGCAACAGGTCGTCTACCGTTCAGATAGGCGCTTCCACCATTGGCGACGGCACCCGTAAAAACTGCCCTGAAGAACGGAACACAGCCGGCACCAACGGCGCCGGCGCGATTGCCAAGTCGAGATACCGAAACCGGAGCGGTCGGCAGACCTCGCGATGGTCCTTCAATCGGCTCAGACAGGATCGTTTCAACAAGCCTTTTATTCAGATCGCCGGGTAACCGCCCACCTACGACAATACGAGCCGGATCGAAAAATGCTGTTGCGACACGGACGGTTTGCCGAAGCTGCGCGCCAGCGCGCGTGATCCATTCGATCACGGTCGAGCGAGCGGCCGGAGGCATCGCGCCCATGTCCTCGAAATCTCGAACATGGAAACCGGCCTTCTTCACGTTCGCGAGAAGGTCTTGCCCGGACGGCCGAGGATGGTCGTAGATTAGTCAGAACGAGGCAAGTTCCATGACCACCAAGACTGTTTCCACCCAGCACGGGATCGATGCGGAAATAGTCGCTAGCGAGGTAGATGTCTTCCCATGGTCCAGGATAGGAGTTGAACGTCCTGACTTGGGCGCCTTCTTTTTGCAGGTAGGCGAACCGGTCATACCCGCAAGAATGCGCGAAGCTTTTAAGAGCACTCCTGATCATGTGCCCATCTTGCGCGGCTTCCAGCATATCGATGAGCGAGCGAAGGTTTCCGTCCACGGACGTCTCTCCTATCTTCTTGACCCGGCGAGTTCGTCCTTTGGCGAAACGATCGGTCCACACTTGCCTTCAGCCGTTTGGGCAATCGGGTCATGGCTGCGATTTACGCACACAATCACTTTTGACGGCAACCTACGGTGCATGCCACACACGAAGCATTCCCTCGGACCGTGTGCGTAGCACTACCTGCGGAGATGCATCTTTCAAGCCGCGCCAGCCTAAAATATGACCAGCTGGGGGAAAGGTTTTGCGCTGCAGTGATTGTACCGCCACACCGCCAATGGTAGACATGGGGACCTAGGGCGTAAACTCATAAAATCGCTTGGTGTTTACCGACTGTCGTGATTCAAGGCTTCCGAATAAGGGAGCCTCTATGACGCGTCGCCGCTACGAACTCACCGATCACGAATGGTCAATCCTGTCGCCACTGTTGCCCAACAAGCCGCGTGGCGTGCCCCGCGTCGATGATCGGCGGGTGCTGAATGGCATCCTCTGGCGGTTCCGGACGGGCTCGCCCTGGGCGGAAATCCCGGAACGCTACGGTCCGTCGACCACCTGCTACAATCGCTTTGTCCGCTGGCGCAAGGCCGGGGTCTGGGATCGGCTTCTTGAAGCGGTTTCGGAGGCTTACGATGGCGACATCGTCATGATCGACTCGACCTGTGTCCGCGTTCACCAGCATGCGGCCACGGGAAAAAGGGGGATGGAGATGATGGCGGCATGGGACGTTCCCGCGGCGGGCTTACGAGCAAAGTCCATGCGCTCGTCGACGCCGAAGGTCGCCCCATCACCCTCCGTCTGACCGGCGGACAGATCGCCGACTGCACCGAGGCCGACGCGCTGACGGACGAGCTCGGCGAGGGAGACATCCTCCCTGGCCGACAAGGGTTATGACAGCAATGCCATTCGGGCCAAGGCCGCCGAGCGAAAGGCCTGGGCCAACATCCCGCCGAAGACAAACCGCAAGGGCTCTTTCGTGTTCTCGCGCTGGGTCTATCGGCAGCGGACCCTCGTTGAAAGATTCTTCCACAAGATCAAACAATTCAGAGGCATCGCAACCCGATACGACAAGCGCCCCGAAAACTACCTCGCCGCCGTAAAGCTCGTCGCCGCGAGAATCTGGTGTCAAAGTTTATGAGTCGACGTCCTAGCACTACTTTGGCACGTTAATGCTTTGTTATCCAAGATGGCTTGATGCTGCGCGCTCCGATGAGGAGGAGCGCGTGATGGTGGCGTGGCATGAGGAGTTGATGGACTGGCTTCAGCCGTTTTTGGCGCCGCTGGGCCACAAGCGGCGGCGGCGCATGTGCCCGGCCTATATAGCGGGGCTGATCGGCCCTGGCGATCGCAAGAGCGTTCAGCCGATGGCGGCCCGAGATAGCGGCGTGAGCTATGACCAGCTCCATCATTTTATCGGCAGCGGCGTCTGGGATGCCTCTGCGCTCGATACGGTCCTGCTCGTTGAAGCCGACAAGTTGGTTGGCGGCGACAATGCCTGGTTGATCATCGACGACACGGCGTTGCCCAAGAAGGGATGTCACTCGGTTGGCGTTGCGCCCCAATACGCCTCCGCGCTTGGGAAGACTGCCAACTGTCAGTCTCTGGTCTCGGTGACGCTGGCATCGCGCGAGGTTCCGGTGATGGTGGGGCTGCGGCTGTTTCTGCCCGAGACCTGGACGGACGATAAAGAGCGCATGGCGCGGGCCGGCGTGCCGCCGGATCGACAGATCGCTCGGACGAAGCCGGAGATCGCGCTTGAAGAGATCGACCGTGTCGTCGCCTCCGGCGTCCGTTTCGGCTGCGTGCTTGCCGATTCCGGATACGGATCAAGCGGGCCGTTCCGTCAGGCCTTGAGCGAGCGCGGTCTGCTCTGGGCTGTTGGCCTGTCGCGACGCCAGAACGTCTATCCGGCCGACGTTGCTCTGGT
>NZ_SRXN01000087.1 GCF_004827385.1 Ensifer sp. MPMI2T | reverse complement strand
AGAGCCACCATCGTAAATCGACGCCAGCGCCAACAGCCGACGCGCCTGGCTGGCATCCTTTGTCTGCCGTGCCAGAAGACGCAGCCCGTCCCCGTCAAAGTCTGACCGCAACGAAATCGCTGAACCCCTCGCAAACCTCCTGTTTGCGCTATCGATTCAGATTCGTCCGCCCTTGGGAATCCCGAGAGTCAGCATCAATGAGGGTCGGTATAAGTCTAGTCTAGTGCCTGTCCACAAACGTTAAACTGCTGGAATTATTGCATGAATCGCGATATCTCCGCGGGCAAAGCCCGGCGGCTTCAGGTATACTTTAGATCAAGCTACTGATTCTAAAGATAAACCCGTAACCGCCGGAGCCGACAATGCGCCAAGAACGCACCGTCCAGGCGAGCATATTCGATCTTTTCGCCGAACACGAGATCGGTCGTGACTGAAGGTGATGTCGCAATGGCCGGATGAGCATCGCGATCCGCTCGGGCTGGTGACGCGGAACCTGCGCCGGCATGGTCTCAAGGAGACCGGCCGCGAGGGGCTGCCGGCCGAGGCTGTGCTGCGCTGCGCGCTGCTCAAGCAGCATCGCCAGTGAGTTATCAGGAGTTGGCGTTTCATCTGGAAGATTCCGCCTCGTTCCGGGCCTTATATGAGGAGGGTCAAGCGGGAACTTTATCTAGGGCGGCATTTTCTACCTACGGCGATTACGGCATCCACTGTCTGAACCCGATTGCTAGACACGGCTCGTTCCCAGAGCCCTATCCACCTTATATACGGTCGCTGTTCGAAACAGCGGCGCCAAAATCCCGCTTGCGGCGGACGAGGGTTCAGGAGGGACAGACCATTCTTTGCTGCGGCGTTTCAAGGCCAGGCCCGGAAGCGGTTTGTCCCACCTGGATCCGCCAGGATCAGTTCCTGGAAGATTACAGAACTCGGTTCGGGTGATGCATCAGGCGGTCTTCATGACTGCCCCCTCGATGACGACGCCGGCGTTGACATACTTCCACAGCGCGACGAGCAGCTTGCGGGCGAGCGCGATAATCGTCGTCTTCTTGAGACGGCCGCTGTTCTGCTTGACCCGGTCCTTAAACCACAAGGTGAGCGCCGATCGCGGTTGGTGGCGCAGCCAGAGCCAGGCCGTCTGTATCAGCGTCGTTCGCAGCCTTGGATTGCCGGCTTTCGATACCCCTTGGTCGTAGTCGACCGACCCGCTCTGCCAAGGCGTCGGCGCGAGGCCCGCATAGGCAGCAACCTGTCGTCGGTTGTCGAAGTGACGTGACAGTCCCTCCGACCACAAGACAACGGCAAACTCCGGCCCGATGCCTTTCAGGTTGAGCAGCATTGTCGGTGCTGGTGAGGTAAGCTGCTCGGCAGCAAGCATGGCATCGCGTTCGGCCTCGACCGCCTTGATCTGCTCCAGCAGCAGTTCCAGCCGATCGAGTTCGCGGCCGATCTGCGCCTTCAAATGCGCCGGTAGCGGACGGCCGTCGCCGGTCATCAGCTCCTCCAGGCGCTTGCGGCGGTCGCGGCGCAGCGGCTCGTAGCCGGACACGCCCTGGGCGAACAGCAGGCCTTTGACGCGATTGACATGGCTGATCCGCTCGTTCGTCAAGGTCTTGCGCTCACGCGAGATGCGGCGACGGTCTTCTTCCTCCGGCGTCGGAGCCCGGACCATCGTGCACACCCGTGGCTCGCCTCGCTTGGAGGCCAGCAACGCCCGGACCAGCGCCTCACCGTCGATCCCGTCGGTCTTGGCCCGGCGGCGCCGGCGCGAGGTTGCAATCGAGGCGGCATCGACGACGTGGCTTTCGATCCCCTCGGCCTGCAGCACGCGATGGATCCAGAAGCCATCGAGCCCAGCCTCCTGAATGACGATGATCGGATAGCACCGTCCGGTCCGCGCCTCTGCCTTCCTCCTGAGTTCGGCAAACCGATCCAGCAGCCCAGCGACATTGCCGGCCGCCACCACATGCTTCGACATCTTCTCGCTACCGGGCGACAGCGAGGTGATCAGCCATTTGGAGCGGCTCAATTCCAACGAGACGAAAATTGCGCCAAGATCGGTACGGATAGCGGTTGGCGCTTCGGGTCGCTCATTTGTAACGGACATGCTCGGCCTCCAGGGTAAGGTGTTTAACTTTGCAGCCTCACTTTGCCAGAGCGCAGGTCGCTATCCACATTCTCATAGGATCTTTGCCCGGCTGCCATGGGGATGGAGCCAGAAAAAGTCGGTCTTGCACAAGACGATCAGCGCGATCCGGGCGGACACCTGGGAAGCGGTCAACAAAATGCTGCTGGCGAGCGCCCGCAACAAAGGTTGGAAAGCGGCAAGGTCGTGCGTGTGGACAGCACCGTCACCGCCGCACCGATCCATGAGCCGAGCGACAGCAGCCTGTTATGGGACGCTGTCCGGGTGATGGTGCGACTGTTGCAGCAGGCCGATGCACTGGGTGGCGCCATCCCCTGGCACGATCACTGCCGCGCGGCGAAGAAGCGGGCTCGAGCGATCGAATATACCCGCGGTCGCCCGAAACGGGTGAAGCACTACCGCGAACTGCTCAAGATCACGCGCACCACCTTGAGCTATCTGCAGCAGGCGAGTGGACAGTTGCTCCTCACGGCGGGCCCGGCGGTCAAACTCTGGCAGGCCCAGGTTCGCCACTATTAGCCACTGATAACGCAGATCATTGCCCAGACCGAGCGGCGGGTGCTGGCCGGCGAGGCGGTGGCGGCTGGCGAGAAGCTGGCGAGCCTGTTCGAGCCGCATGTCGACATCATCGTCAAGGGCAGCCGCGACGTCGACTACGGCCACAAACTCAATCTGACCACCGGCACAAGCGGACTGATCCTCGACCTTGTCATCGAAGCCGGCAACCCGGCCGACAGTGAGCGCTTGCTGCCGATGCTGGAACGCCACATCGCCTTTTACGGCGAGCCGCCGCGTCAGGCGGCAGCCGACGGCGGCTATGCCAGCCGCGAAAATCTGAGCGGAGCCAACGCCTGCGGCATACGCGATATGGCCTTCCACAAGAAGCGCGGTCTCAAGATCGAAGACATGGTCAGGAGTCGCTGGGTCTATCGCAAGCTCAGAAACTTCCGCGCCGGCATCGAGGCCGGCATCTCTTGCCTGAAACGCGCTTATGGCTTGGGGCGCTGCACCTGGCGTGGCCTCGACCACTTCAAGGCTTATGTCTGGTCCTCGGTGGTCGCTTACAATCTCTCCCTCTTCGCCCGCCTCCGGCCCACCTGACTTCCCTCATCTGGCAGCGTTCAGAGCAACCCCCGGCGAGCGTCGGCCGATACCCCATGACCCATTGCCGCCAAATCGCACTTCGGGTGATAACCTGCATGGCATGGTGCCATCACGCGTCCAAGAAACATGCGTCAGCCGGCAAAAAACCTTTGAAAATCCCACAAAAACAGGCGTTTATGGACGGGCACTAGTCTAATGCGCATCATTGTTCCTGGCCGCGGCCGCGCAATGGTCGGTTAAGTGTGTTGTTCGCGGAGAGACAGTTTCGAAGCCCATCAGCGCTTAGGGCTTGTAAGAGCCTCTTCTGTGGCTGGTTGGGTCGCATGCGGGGCAGGTTCTGCCGGATGGCGGTCGATCTCCCTTCGCAGGGTGATTAGATCAATGAAGTGGTCCGCCTGACGGCGCAATTCATCTGCAATCATGGACGCTTGGTTCGAGATGGTCGAAACGACCGAAACTTTGCGCCCCTTGCGCTGCAGTGCTTCCACAAGGGTCGTAAGATCACCGTCGCCAGAGAAGAGAACGACATGGTCGACCGTCCTGGACTGCTCCATAGCATCGATCGCGAGTTCGATATCCATGCTCCTCTTGATCTTGCGCCGCCCTTGGGAGTCGGTGAACTCCTTCGCCGGCTTCGTCACGACGGTGTAGCCGTTATATTCCAGCCAATCGATTAAAGGACGAACTGATGAAACCTCCAGATCTTCGATGAGTGCCGTGTAGTAATAAGCTCGCAAAAGATAGCCGCGATTCCGAAATGCGGTCAGCAATTTTCTGTAATCGACTTCAAAGCCTAGGCACTTCGATGTCGCAAAGAGACTGGCTCCATCGATAAAAAGTGCAATCTTTTCGCGCGAATCGAACATCGGTGTAGTCGCTCCAGGCTCTCGAACTTACATGGACATATGCGAGGTCTCCCAAAGCAGGAGGTTCAGGCCCGCCAATTAAGCAATTCTGGCTAATCGTGTTCTTCCATGGCGCAACGATGCGCCCTGTTGCGGCCGGAGGAGCATCTCGTGGCGGGCGGACCCGAAAACCTGCTGTCCGGTCTTGTTGTCCATGTGAATTGAAAACAAGTCCTGGCCCTGCGGCGGTATCGCGATCGTTTGGACCGGCGATGCTCGGATTCATCGATCTGCACCAATTCGCCATAGGCCTCGCGACGCAGCCGCGGTGTTGAAAGGTGCGGCGCTGCTTGCGCGACAGCCACAGGCCGGCCTTAGACATCAATTGGCGCAGGGTCTCACGCGAGACCGTCAGGCCATCAAGCTCCGCAAGCTTCTCGGCCGCGAGCATCGGACCAAAGTCCACATAGCGCTCGCGCACGATCGCCATGGCATAATCGCGCACGCCGTCACAAATCCGATTGTTCGATGGCCGGCCGATCGCCTTGTGGCGGATCGACGCCGCACCATCCGTCCGGATCCGCTCCAGGAGCCGGCGAACCTGGCGTGTGCTTAAGCCCAGAACATGCGCCGCCGACACCATCGTCATGCGGCCGGCGATCACCTTCGACAAAACCTCAATCCGCTGCAGATCGCGCTCGCTCATCGCAATCAATCCCATCCGCAATCTCCCACGCCATCAAAACGCGGGGAGAGTGACATTCTTACTTTGCAGGATTAGGAAACTTTGACTTTGCGGCTGCACTAAAAAGATCGCATAACGTATCGAGTGGAACTCCGCGGTCTCGAAGTCTGCTGATGGAGGCTGTTCCGCCGCCGCCATCCCGGGTTAGCCGTAGGGGGTTTTCACCCTCTATGGGCAACGGACGGAACGGATCCGTAAGTACGCCCAGTGCTCCTGAAGTTGTAAATACTTCTTGGGAAGTCAATTCGGTCAGGCCATCGGCTGTCATTTTCGTCTTCATTGTTGTCTCCTTTTCATCGCTCAAACTATCAGTCTATGCTGCCAGCTCGTGCCGCGGCACGAGAGACACTCAAGAAGCATGCCAGCTGCGCTGGAAGAGCCGTTTTGCATGAACTTCAATGGCTTCAATGAAAATACGGCGCCCCGCCCCGCTGAGCATCGCCGTGTCGCGGACTAGACAAACCCGACAGTTTGAGGCAGCGCAAGCCACGCCGAGAGCTCGCGTGAGCAGGACTTCCTCCATGCAGTCTCGCCGAACAGGTCGCCACCATCCGGAGATGAATGCCAAGCGAAGTCGCCCTACTGGAAACGGAATGGCTCAGCTAGCGTCAATCGCGGCCGGAGTTCGGGATGGCAAATTCTCGCGGTGCGGTCCAACTGTAGGCAACAAGGCGTGGCGTGCCCCGCCCCCTAACAGAATTGCCTTAGCGCACCGAAGACGTCGACATTAATGATCTTCTGCCCTTCACCTCCCTGAAGGGCCACAGGACCCTGATCTGACTCCATGTCTGTTTGAAAGCGATCGGCCATCACAAGAGCTGACATCGGCGTGGAAATGAGCGCTTACAACTCTCAACCAAGTCTGCCACTTATGATCAAGTAGCCGTGCGGGCCCCAACCTCGATTTGGCACACGTTTTGCCGGACATTTCATGTAAGCCCCTTTTGGAGGTTTGCGATTAACTACAGGAGATTGAAAATGGCGGCCCGGTTTACTACATAATCCAGACTTTTCGCTCAGCTTGGCTGCGCAGCTTCGCGCCGAGGGTCAGGCGGTACGCCTGAGAGATGGCATCGATAAAGCAGGCTGTTATACGGCTTGCTGGAATCTACTGTCTCATTGATCTCGTCCGGAAACAAACCAGTTCGAGATCCGGCAAGCTGAGGGTGGTCCCGTCAGCATTCGGGTGAAACAAGGAGGCAAAAAATAGCGTCTATCGCGACGAAGATGGCTTGCTTGGGCTCGGCAGTTGCGTCGATGTTCGGCCGGAATTTTCAGCTTTGTCCGGAGCGCAGAAGCGTCTATCTGTGCTCGCGTACGAGGCGAGCCTTGTCTGCCCTAGGGCGGCACGGCAAATGATCGAAGGAAGACATGATGGCGACCGGTACGGTAAAATGGTTCAATGCGACGAAGGGCTTTGGTTTCATCCAGCCGGACGACGGCAGCGCCGATGTCTTCGTCCACATTTCCGCGGTGGAGCGGGCTGGTCTGCGGGAGTTGAAGGATGGCCAGAAGATCAGCTACGAGCTGG
>NZ_SRXN01000086.1 GCF_004827385.1 Ensifer sp. MPMI2T | reverse complement strand
CGGAATTGCCCGCCTGGCTTCATCGCTACAATTGGCACAGACCCCACGGCAGCCTAAAGTCAAAAACGCCGATCAGCAGACTCGGCCTGACCGAGGACAACCTCTTGAGGCTCCACAGCTAGAGCACGCCGAACTCGTCAAGCTTGCAAGAAAAAAGTTTCCCAGTAACAAAAGCCTCATCAGCGGGCTTGGGATGATCCGTGATCACCGCTAAGCGGAGCGCGCTTCCGCCGCGGGAGGCCCTCCGCCAGGGGGCGATGATCTGGCCTTCTCGCCAATGTTGAGTGTCGGCCCAGAGGAGCTTCGACGACTGCTGGATGACGAACCTATTTCCTCGCAGCCGATTGACAATTGGGCGGGGCATCAGGACAACATGGATCCGGGTGATCAGCTGCCAACCGAAAGTCTCGAGACCGCAGAGCTTGTGCAGAACCGCAGAGCTTGTGCAGATGCTCGCTTCACCCGGCCATTCGCCAGCGGACAGTGTCAATCAGCCCCATCCGTCTCCGATGTGGCAATTAGCCGGTTCCAGCGCCGGCGCGGCATTTCACGGGAAGCAACCGCAACCTGTGATTCCAGAGCTGGAGCGATATCTTCCGCTTGGATGGGAACACGGCGAGCAGTGGGCGACCGAAGAGTTCAAGGAAGGAATGCGCCTGCATGATGTGCTCCCGATTTCATCTCAGCCGGAGACAAGTTTCACCATCGATGGCGTGAACTACACGGCCAGCATTGGGCCACCGGGGCTGGAGCACGAGATTTTCCTTCGCAGGACCTGAACAAAGCTCACTCACCAGTCCATATGGGTTCCTTCCAGATCTTTCCCTGGAGTGCGCCCCTTCGGGTGGACATGTGTCAGGCTACATACTTGCCATCGATGTCGCGCAGCACGCTTCAGCCGAGACGTCCTTCTTTTGGCCGCGGAAAATCTCGGCCGCCTGATCCAAGCTCTGGCCGCGCTTCACTACCTTGGTGACGTAGGGATAGCCAGAAGAGGTCACTTCGTCCGGCGTCCATTCCCGGGTCACGTAGATGGTGTTCTCATCCACCCAGGTCACCGACTGCTTGCCTTCGGGTAGGACGAAGCCTTCCTTAATGAATTCACCCTTGGCAATGTCGAATTCGCGCACCACAACCGCATCCTTGCCGCCGTCGGACAGCCGGATCAGGCAGAGATTGCTGGCGGACGGCAGGCAGTCCCCGCCTTCGAATACCCAGGTTTTGCCCTCTGCCTTGGACAGCGCATCGACGTCGAGAATTGTGCGCCATTGCGGGTTGCCGGACCTGTAGGATTCCCGGGTCGTACGCCGCCACAGACCCTGCACGTGCGTGCCGTCCTGCCAAAAGGTGTCGATCATCCCGTCGCGCGCGAAGCTGGGCGAAGCAATGCGGTCGGTGGCCTGTAGGATATTCAGAGCGTCGGCCTGGTATTCGCTGTAACGCGGATCTTTCGACAGCTTATCGATCGTCGAAAGGTTATGCGCCTCAACCCAAGTCATCGCCTTGTCGCCGTCGATCTCGTTCAGATAGGCGCGAGGATCGGCGGCATCCTTCGAAGCTTTGTTGCCGTTGGAATCGATCGCCGCGGCGACGGTGGTCATTTGGGGCGGGGTGGGAGCCGTCATGGTGACCGTAGCCATCGCCATCATCAAGCTGTTCAGAAATGTACCCAGCATGGGTTGCCTCTTCGAAAGCCTCGTTAAACGTTATTGGAAGCGTTTAGAATCAACCGCTTCGCCTCTCTTCCGAGCAAGAGCTGTGCCAGTCTGATTTAGCAAGAGCTGTGCCAGTCCGGTTGTTTTGGGGCCAGTGGGAGGCCGTTGTATAAGTGGCACTGTGGGTCGCAACGGCGAAACGGCGCTGGCCGATGTCGGTGCGGTTGGAACCGGCTCTTCAGGGAGTTCGCGTTCATACGCGTCCGCCACCGGGCGGGCAGGGCATGTTCCTTTCACCGCTGGTATGGCCGGCTTGTTCTGAGCAGGCTGATCTGTCGCGCGTACTAAAAATCAGACCTTCCGGCAGCTTTTTAGCGAAGCGGGCAGGCGACGCGGACTGAGATACATAAGGCGAGGGCTTTTAGGGACCATTTCCTGGGGGGCGCCATTTGCTGTCCGCTCTGGGGTTGACTCGGTATCGTCGACACTCAGACCTATTTGTCGAAAAGCCGCGTGCCGCATATGAAGAGCCGCGTCGTCAGCGGCAATTTGGTCAACCACGTTGGTGGTCTTTCCGAATAGAGGTAGGCGGGTTCCCTGCTGCCCCAGGGCAGGTAGCGAACATGGCCATTGAGTGCCAAGGCAGTCAGCGCTCCGAACGTGCAGGTCATAGCCCATAATCTGTGAACGGTTCATCACCCAGGCTCAGCAATTTGGAAACGCTACAGTCCAATTAAATGCCATCCTGGCGTCTGGATGGGAACATTGAGCGAAGCACTCACAGCGATTGCGAGCGCGTCTCTGGTATCGATAGGATCAAGAATCCCATCGTTGCTCGTTAAGCGAAATTCTTGAGAGAAGCGACCCGCTGCATCTCAATACCCTTCCTGTGTAATCCTATGTGTAACCTCCTTGTGCTCGATGCCCTGGTGGGCGAAGTTGCGTCTCCGCAGCAAACCGGAGCCGGCCGTAATCCCTGAGGAGCGGCAGTGGTTCATTTGGCTTTGCATAGAAACCCACTTGGACACAATGCGGTTGGTTAGCGGCAGCCGGACGGTGAAAACGCAGTGCGCCTGTTCCAGGGGTGAATCTCGAATGCGTTTTTTTTGCGTGACTTGCATCTTCTCCGACCGGGGTGGACCCAAGCATCGAAAGCGGTCGTTCACTCCTAATTCGCCCAACATCGCACTCAGAGTTATCTATTTAGGACACGTTCAGCGAATTCAGAGCGTCTCGTAGTAAAGGCAGTCTTGGATAGCGCTAAATTCCTGCTTGACGTAGCATCATTTCTCCGTCCACACTGCAACGAGATAATATATTTGTCGATTCTGATTGCCTGCTACGATTCGTTACGTGCAAAACAAGTGCGGAAGCTACACTGGAAGACACGATGGACGCCACACTTATTGTGTCGCGTGACACTTTTTGGATATCTGCATGCTGATGAAATCACCTTGGGAGCCTTGGATCGCACCTGGCGATGAGCCAGTGTACCAACGGCTGGCGGCCGCAATCGCGGAGGATCTGGTCAATGGGAAAATCGCTCCCGGATCCCGCCTGCCGGCGCAGCGGGACCTGAGCTACCGACTGGGAGTGGGGTTAGGCACGGTGACGAAGGCCTACGGGCTCTTGGCGCGCCAAGGCCTAGCCTCATCTTTCCATGGACGTGGAATGTTCGCGACGAACAAGATCCTGACTACAAGAAAAGTGGTCGATCTGAGCTTGAACGTGCCTCCGAACGTCATTTCGGAACAATTGCTGAGCGGGACGTTGGCCTCGCTTGCGACGACTATAGACGCGGACACCTTCGCAGCATGTACTTTTCCGAAAGGAACCCTCGATCATCGTATGGCGGTTGCTGGATGGCTTCAGCACTACTGCACCTCGGCCGACGCCGAACGCATGATCTTTTGCAATGGCGGTCAACATGCGCTTTCGACGGTACTGACCGCACTCGTCGCACCGAATATTTGCTTAGGTACTGACGAGTTGCCGTTTCCGGGGCTCGTGAGGATTGCACATTTGCTCGGCATTGATTTGGTTGGAATTGAGGCTGATCGAGAAGGCCTCCTACCAGACGCCCTCGAGCGGATCGCATGCGAGGTCGCCTCGACGAAGAAGCGCCTCGTGTTGTTCATCAACCCGACTGCGCAGAATCCAACCGGCAAGACGATGTCCCGGTCGCGGATCAAGGACATTGCCGCTATTTGCCAGCGCGAAGATATATTGATAATCGAAGACGACGTGTACGCAGCCTTCGCTGCACGTGATCGCATTTGCTTTCTCGATCTGGCGCCTGAACGAACCTACTACATAAACAGCTTCTCCAAGCTGCTCACACCGGGGCTGCGCCTTGGAGTTCTGATTGCTCCGTCTCATCAGCTGGATAATCTGGTGCGCGTGCTTCGAGCGCAGGGTGCGACTGACTCCCCAATATCCAGACTTGTCGTCCACAAATGGATAGCGGATGGGGTGGCGTCACACATCTCGAAATCCATGAGCGCGGAAGCGATTGTTCGAAACAAGCTAGCAGCTTCAATCTTCGCCTCTATAGGCGATGCGTGGATCGGCAGCGGGTACCACATGTTTCTGTCGATGGACAACTCTGCGGCGGTCGCGCTTGCCAACGCAGCGCGCGAACGCAGGATAATGGTCACCGAACCTGCAGTCTCTCTGTCAAGCGGAAATGATCAAAGCGGCATTCGTCTTTGCTTGGGTGGGCCTACCCGAGACGAACTTTATACAGCGCTAAAGGAGATCGCCGTCCTGCATGTTCGACTGCGACGGGGGACGAGGGCGTCGGCAGAAGGCCTCGGGGAGAGCATAAATGCTTAGGTGCACGAAACCGTCGTCTCAATTGAGTGCACTAACGTCCCGCATTTGAATTGCAGCCCAGCCAAGCTGATGGCGATGCTATAGCTCTGTCGTGTTAAGCTGGGTTCCACATGTGGAGAATTCCCGTGATACAGGAACCTTTATTAGTTTTGATCCGATCGCATGTCGCCATTTGCGTATTGAAACCTTCTGAGACGCGTCAGTTTCTCAACAGGTAACTCTCTTAGCATGAGAGCCTCGATACTTGGACGGCGGCACGATCCGCCGTAAGGAAAAAGAACATCAAATTGCTTGATCTCGGAATAATCGGAAGGGGCGGCAGCGGTCTCGGCCGGCAGATGATGATTGATGTCTGCTGGTCTCTGGCTTCGACATAGAACTCTCGGCCGAAGGCTCTGCCGCTTTTACTCAGGTCACCTTACCGTGCGCCCCAGATACGAGCTTTGCAATGGGATGTAAGGTGTCATGGAGCGAACGAATAGCAATTTCAACCTGTTTGATTTTGATGTGGAAGGATTCGCGCAGGCGTACTATCGACAGTCGCGGAGGGGGCAGCAACCTGTCAATCGGCACCGAACTTTTGCATGCCGGTTCACACCAGTCGCAGCGAAAAGCCATCCGGCTCGGCGGTGCAACAAGAGATCCTTTCAACGAGATTCCGCGTGGATACGCCAAGCAGCCCGGCCGAACGCGCGGAGTCCCTGCGGACGATGAGGCGCTGTTTGAGGGGTTCAAAACCAAAGCCAGGCCGGACGACGGCACCGTCAAAGAAGGCACCGTCAAAAATGCGATAGCCGACTGCGCAATTTCAGCGCCCGGCTCAGCCAGAACGGGAGGCCATCAATCGCGGCTCGAATTGACAACCCAGAGTTGGCAGCTGGGTTGGATGACGATGTGCAAACTTACGCGAGCGATCGCAGCAGGCGCATCAAAGCGGCATTGAAAAAGCTCCGGGACGTCGGCGCCGGAAGGGCGTTGTCAGCCGATATCCGCCGCCTTGTTCCCTATCCGGCAGACGCGACCCTCATCGACATGTGGGCCGCGGCGGAAAAGGCAACAGGCAGGACTGAGCCACAGACTGTCGATAGACAGGCGCGCCGTCTTTACAGGTTGAGTGAATGGCTGCAAAAAAATGGCGATAGGGGAGCCATGGCTGGCCGACTCAACGACGATGAGCTGGCCAGAGATGTTGGGCAATATGAGCATCAAACCGCGGACACCAAAATCAATGCCGATTTGCTCAGGCTTCGGCGATACCAGCAAGTTCTCGAGGCGAATAGAGCGCTAGGTTTGCCCTCTCCTGGGGGCGCGCCCGCTCTCCGGGGCAGGCGCTCGGCAGCCTACGTGGCCGCAGGAGCTTCCCTCGACGCCAGCTACCCCAAGCGAGGGGGCTTGGGGCTGGCTTAGGGAGCAGACGCAAGAACCCGCGTCATCCTCCTTCAGGCCACAGCCTGGCCCGCAGCCGGACTCGCTTCGGGATCTTCCGGCAACGCCAGTTACCCCGAGCGCGGGCGCTTGGGATCGGTTGAGGGAGCAGATGCAAGACTCCGCATCGTCCTCGTTCAGGCCACAGCTTAGCCCGCAGCCGGGCACGCTGCAGGATCTTCCGGCTACCCCAGCCACCCCGAGCGCTGGCGCTTGGGCCTGGTTTGGGGAGCAGATGCAAGAACCTGCGTCACCATCGTCTGCAAGGCGTCCGTCCTCAGATATTTACGGCGGTCTTGAGCCGATGATTAATTTGCCTCCGCCCACGCCGTATGAATTGCGTGACGATGCCAATTATGCGCCGGCGCCCGACTTCGCCAGACCCGCCGTCGCTCGTCGGGCCATCGGGGGATCCCGGATATCGGACCTATCATTGAATTGGCACCACGGCTCCCAACCGGCCTCGGATGTCGTGATCGACGTACTGGAAAACATCAATCTACTGCCAAACCAGTTCGGTCCAAGACAGGTCGATATCAACCGTGAGCGTTACTCGATAACCTTGGGACCGGGAGGCCGCAGGGACGTTCGTCTCATCCATCATCCGCGCGCGGGGCCCATGAATGAAGCTGGGCCATCCCGTCAGCCATAGCGGACCTTGGATTTCTTATTCGCGCACCACGAACGCTGGCTCCCGACTTATGCCAACCCTCATTGATCAGAACCCATGGGCCCATTGCCGCCGACCGATGGACATGATCTTCCAGGGTCGGTCCTGCAGTGTTCGCCATGCGTGACAGCAGTGGTCGACGATGTCCTCGTAGGATTTGA
>NZ_SRXN01000085.1 GCF_004827385.1 Ensifer sp. MPMI2T | reverse complement strand
CGGAAATCGGGCAGGTTTCGATGCGGCGACCGGAGACCCGGACGAACATCTCGGGCGAAGCGCCGACGAGGTATTCCTGGTTTCCGAGATTGATGAAGAAGGAATAGGGCGACGGGTTGATCGCCTTTAGGCGCTTGGAAATATCGGACGGCTTGCTCTCGCAGCGCTCCATGAACTTCTGGCCGGGAACGACTTCGAAGAGATCGCCCCTGCGGAAGCTTTCCTTCGCCTTGACCACCAGCTCGGCATATTCACCGGGCCAATGATCGCTCTTCGGCGGAATGGTGTCCGTCTCGCGGAAGGGCTCGGCGGCGATCTGGCCCGACTTGCCTTCGGTGGAGACCCCGCCCTTGGCGAAATCGTAACGATCGATCCAGGCCTTGGCGGAGTAGTTGTCGACCACAAGGATTTCGTCGGGCAGATAAAGCACCATGTCGCGCTGGTCGTCGGGACGCTTGAGCTTCAGATCGATCGTTTCGAACTGGAAGGCGAGATCGTAGCCGAAGGCGCCGTAGAAGCCGATGCTGGCATCGGGCTGCGAGTAGAAGAGATCGGTCACTGCGCGCAGCACCGTAAAGACCGTCGGCGCCTTTGAACGTTCTTCCTCGGCAAAGACGCGATGCGGCGTCTTCACAGTCAGGTCAAGCCGGCGGGCCGTGGAAGCGCCAAGCACCAGTTCGGAAACCGTCTTCAGCTTTTCCGCGATGAAACCCAGAATGACCTCGCCGCGCTCGTTGTAGGCCTCGATCCAGACATCGCGGCCGAAACAGGACAGACCGAGCGGCGGATCGACGATGGCGGTATCCCAGCGGGTGTAGCGGCCCGGATATTCGTAATTTGACGAGAAGATCGCGCCGCGGCGCTCATCGAGCTTGTCGATACAGGACGACACCGCATCGGCATAAGGCGTCGGCCGGCGCTGCCGGGTGACGGTGATCCCGCCCTTCGTCTCATAGATTTCCGCACCATCACCCCGAAGGATCGTTACCATTGTTCCTCGCTCCGATCAGTGGTTTCCAATCATTCAATACCGCTCATCAACAGTTCGGGTAGATGGTGTTCGACACCGTTCATGCCTCACACTCCGAAAACGCTCGCCACATCCGTTATGGCCGGCGCAGCGTCCCCAGCTGATTGACCTTCGAAGCGACCACCGAACCGATGCAGGGCAACGTTGACACGTTGTACCTCGAGGCGGTTCTGACCGTGTATTCGAGAGATGGCAATCGCTGCGGGCGGCATCTCTTTCACGATGTCCAGGCACCCGGCTATCGTGGCAGCATGTCAAATCTTGACTGCTGCTCGCAAAGTGCTGACGCGCCGAAAGGCGGGCTGGGGCAATACGACGACCGGTCGTGATAAGACAGCAACCTGCGATCCCGTTCTCTCCCGCAATACGTGATCCGGCGAGCGCCACATCAATCACCGATGTTTGCTGCGGCACGTTGCCCGCAACCAACAAGCATGCTGACGATCAGGCAGGCGAGAAAGGTCGATGCCTTGAAACAGGGCTCGCCTTAGTTCGGCTTTGATGCGCTAGCCTTTGGAACACTTCCGCTACAATCATCCTTTGACTGACGCCTCACCGTTTAGGCAGTGGCATTGTCCCTCGCTCGCCCGCTCCTCTCGCGGCACTGCCTCCGTCGACGACATGTGAGAATACACTTGGATGGCTACCCACGGCATCAATCGCCATTTCTTCCCCCTCTCGCCTGATCGGCCTCTTCACCAACACGCCCCGTTATACAGAGAGTGTCGTGTGCGCTTCCTTTCCAGGGTCGGGGCTAGCCAACTCGACTTTGGACGTTCCCGAACAATGAGGAACTGGCTCTGCGGCCGTGTGTCACGTCGAGCTAACGGAGCAGTTTTTGAAGTTGAAGCTCTTCCCTCCTGGGGACGAGGTAATCTCGACGCCGTATTGAACGCTGCCGACGTTTATGTCGCCAAGGTGGCCCTTCGACTTGAGCCAATCCAGGATACTCTTAATGTCCACCGTCCCGTTATTGGTCTTGGAAGTGAGCAGCAGTGAGATGACCTTGTGACCATTATAGCCTTCGAACACGTTCCAAGTCCCTCCGCCTACATTGATATTGCGGTGGATCGGAATCGCCGCCCCGGAAGGGTCATAGTGATGCGAAATAGGCTTAACGTTGCCGCTGCCTTCTGGATTTCCGGTGTGGTTTGTCCAGAGCATTATCTCATTCTGATGTGAGCTGTCCCAGATGTCGTAGGCGGTGTTCCACGCGCCGCCAGCAGGAACATCCTGATTGAAGCTCGACGTCAGAGTGTTGATTGAACTGAGTGGTTTCCCGACATTGAAAGCCTGGTGTGGGTAGCTCTTGATGCCATCAGTATTAGGCTGGTTCGACCACACGCTCCACTGGTTGTCTGCATGAACCGAAATCGTCTGAGGCCCAGCGCCCTTACCATAGATGTCATTGTTCCAAGAATAGCCACCGTGTGAAAAGTCTCCGTATGGAGCGCTCGAGCTCCAAATCGGAGCGTTTGTCGATAGAAGCGGCAGTCGGTGACTTGGCTTCACAGATTGCCTGAATAGTTGATCATCCTGCGTGTCGACATACCCCGGCAGGAAGGCCAACGATCCGGCTCCATCTATCCGATTGGAATACATAAGGCTCTCTTTCTGTTACGAGAACAAAGATCTGGCGCCTGCGCGACGCGCACTGACATTGATACGCTCTTTTCTCCACACTAGGGAAATCGAGTTTTTGCATGTCACTATTCAACTGACGGATAACGGGGGATCGTGTGACGTGCGGCGTCGAGCAAACGCTGGCGGAAGGCGGCTTTCGAGAGGAGGTTCCTCAGTCTCGATTTTCAGAGCGCAGACCCCGCATCACCGAACTGAACGTCGAGCCATCTTTTCCAGCGCCGATATCCGATTCAACACGAGACCAGCGGGTGCCTGGTTTGCTGGCGCATTCGCCCGCCGGTCGGCTCCTGTCATAATCCGCCTCCCATGCAACGAGGAAGCGCGCCGATTTGGAACACGGTGCCGCCGCAGCCTGAACGGCTTCGACGCTTCAGAGCGGAGCTCCTTGGGCTGCGCCGACGAGACCTATCCGTCAGAACCAGCATGCCGATCGTCAGTCTTGCGCAATTATGCGCGCTCTAGCATCTTCCCCTGCAACTGACGAAACCCCCACCTGCGCTAGTTAGCTAGGTCAAGAAGGGACGTGCGGCTCCACGCCGCGAATGTCTGGATTTTCCTGGCTTTTTTTCACGCGGTATACCGGCCTCCTTTTATGTCTGAAGTTCGGATTGTTAGACCGGGGTAGAATTTGTCGGATGGGCGACAGCTTTGTCTTATCGACGTTTCGTGGACGTAGGTGAAGCAGGCCCGGCGGGCCGTGCCTGCACGATCATGGCCTGGAGAAGGTCCACCACGAAACAAAGCTGACGCTGACGCGCGATGATTACCGCAAGCCCTCGGAACCCGCTGCATCATTCTTGCCGCGCTTGACGTAGGGCTTCCCCACGCGGGCGGCATCAGCTTGACCACCCGAGGCGCCCCCCTGTAGTGGGCAGTCGATCATGCCTCCATCCAGATTGCGGCCGACGACAGTGATCTTCTCAAAAGCCATGAAGAGGTTTGAGCGCGCCATCGCGCAGCGCCAGCAGGAAGAGGCCGCATTCGACGTGCTGATGGGCTCTCGATCTTGCCTGAGTGTCACTGTGCCGATTGTCGGGTTTTCTCCCGTGCTTGTGTCACGCCGAGATACGGAGCTGAATGAGACGCGCCTGAACTACCAAAAGGTCAAAGGCTGGTGGGGCGTGCCAGTTGGCCATATCAAAGACTGCGACAGGCTTGCTGATCGAAAACCAGTTGATGTCGGTGGACAGTGTTACGGCTGGGAGAAGCTGGGTCCCCAGCATTCTCAGGCGAATTGCTACCGCATCGCGCGCCTCGACAACTACCGACATTAAGGGACGCGCACGACGCCGGAATCGAGCAGGCGGCGCATGACGGCGACGAGAAGCATGGGCGGTAGGTTCGTGGCTTGCGAGGGCTCGCTCAATTAATAGCTGGGCACTAAAGCCTCAGGCCCAGCCCACGTGCTCGCACTTCGCCAGCTTCAGGAAAAGTCCAAGCCAGAAGCGGTATTCTGGCGTGTCCACGCCGCGGTACGATTCAAGAGCGCAGTAAGCCACGGATGTCGTGGTGTCTTTGCCATGCTCATCCATCGCTGCGTCGATTGCATCTTCTTCGGTCAGTTCACTCCAGTCGATCATAGGCTGCCCTCTTTGTCGACGTGCTCGCATGTGATCCGCCAAGGTCGGAATTCAGGTTAGCCGAAATTCAAGCCTAACTTCTTACGAACAGGAGTGGTAGCTTCGGCGGGCACTGACGCCGGTCTCTTCCCCAGCCCGGTCGCATGTGCAAGTTCCGAGCGCTGTCGTGCATAGCTAGGAGCTGTCATCGGGTAATCGGCTGGGAGCTTCCACTTATCGCGGTACTGCTCCGGCGTCAGTCCGTACTTCGCCATCAGGTGACGTTTGAGCGATTTGAATTTCTTGCCATTCTCCAGGCAGATGATGAAGTCGTCTGTCACGGATTTCTTAACTGACACCGCGGGGCGTTGCTCCTCAGAGCCAGGCTCGGCTTTTGCTGGTCGGGAGCCCCTAGGTTTGCTGGATCAGATGCGGAAGCTCGCCGACGGGAATGACATTGCGGCTCAAATAGGCGGACACGATTCGACTGGTGAGCTCAAGTCGCCGTTCCTTTATCTCCACGTGCGATTCCGCCAATGATCTTCTCCGCAGCAGGACATCAATTCTAATCGATCCATGTGATGAGCAGGTATTTCGGTCGGAAAGAAGGCGGCGTGAGAGAAAGGGCGGTAATTATCGACAGTCTTTTGAGGCGCTTTGTTCTTCATTTCTGACGTCCTCGCCGAATTGGCGCACAGTCCCTCTGTGGTGATTGCCGGTTCGGATGCCCTCAAGTTCCTCGGCATCCTCATCCCGCGCGCCGAGCATAGAACTTGAAGCATCAGCGGGGGCGCTGTGATGAAGCCCGGCCTTGAGGACGCGCCTCGCTTCCTCGTCTTGGATGAGGTGAGGCTTTCCATCATAGCCTATCAGGTAGATGCGCATCTCATCTCGTCAAAGCAAAAGCTCGATCAGGGCAATTCACGCTCCATGCGAAAGCCGGATGACGGTATTCGCCTCATGGCAGCCATTGGTGATGCTCTTCGCCGATGATGCCTCACTTTGCTCCCATTCACCCAACCATGATGGGGGATGGATAAGGCAGGCATCGCATTTCTAGCACTGATACTCGTGCTCATCTCTCTCGTCGTAAGCATTCTCGCGATAGACAACGGAGCGAAGAAGGCTCCTCACGACAAGGCGGGGATCCCGGCCGCAATCCCGAGCAACCCAGGAATTTAGGCAATATTCAGCGAGGCCGGGGAGTGGTGAGCTTCTCCCCTAACGCCCGGTGAAGGTGACCTTGCCCCACTGAAGTAATCCATTTTGAAGTAAGCTCTGGCCGTTGAGAGGACCAGAATGAAGCGCAACCGTTTCACGGACGAACAGATCATCGGCATTCTGAAGGAGCACAAGGCGGGCATGCCGGTCTCGAAGCTTTGCCGCAAGCACGGCGTCAGTGATGCCAGCATTTGCAAGTGGAAGGCCAAATTCGGCGGCAGACGTGTCCGAAGCCAAGCGGCTGAGACGCTGAAGGACGAGAACACCAAGCTGATTTGCGTGATCTGACGCGAAAGGCGGAGAGTTTTCGCTCGGGCCGGTGTTGATGGCGCTGATGCGGGCGAATGTCTCGACCGGGCAAAAGGCATCGTGATTGGCGCTTCATATCGGGCTCAGTGATCGCGATCAAATGCGGGCGTGCCCCGGCGGTGCAGTGGATACAGTACGATTTCTCCCGTAGCGGCAGGCGGCTCCTGCGGTGTGCCCCGGGAAATGGTGCTCGAGAGTTCGTTCGACGAGGCAATCGATCAACGTGACCAGGTCTTGTTCCGTCAGGCCCGGAAAAAGCGGGGACGCCTCGATCATCATGGTCTTGACGACGGCTTCAGCCGGATAGTTCGAAGTGAGCAACACCGCCAACCTGGTGGATAGGTGACTCATGGCGTGGCCCCCCTGCCAGGGAAATCATGTGTCTGTCGCATTGTGAATTCCTTGCAGTCCTACTCGACGCGAGACGGGTACGCCGTGAGTCATTGGCAAAGCGTGTAGGCAATCGTGGTCATTTTATGCATCGGCCGGCGCGTCCTCGCTTTGCGTAATGCGCGTTGAAATGCACCGGGTGCAATTCGCGCGTTGATCGACATCAACTATCGGTTCTGCCGTGCGGCAATAGGGTTTCGGAGCAGATGCCGTGCTCCCGGTCTGGGTAGCTGATGGTCGAGTGGAGGGCAAGGTTTAGTGACGGATGCGGAGGGCAACACGACTTGTGAGGCGCTCGATATTGTTCCGCGAACTCATAGGTTTCGTTAGTTTCTTGCGCTCCAAAGTTCCCGGATCTCCGTCCACCAAGGCAACAGCTGGCTGAAGTCTAACGTCAGATTTCCTCTCCTCTGGTTGGCAACCTTCACGACGAACCTCGCGGAGTGCCCATCCACTATGTTCAGGTGTGGCCGATTTTGCGAAAAAAAACGCGTTCAGTAAGTCGTCTTCGGTAGGTACGACAAGCATGTCTGCGAGATCTTGAATCGAGCAGAAAATGACGGGTTGCCGGTCTCTCTGCCGACATTGCCGTTGGTATCGGCAAGCGTTGAGGCACGTGTCAACGCTTCGGTACGAAGGATAGGTGCCATCTGCATCCACGAGTCTAAAGTCAGAACGATCGCATGCGCCTCAGATGCGAGCTGACGTGCTCCCCTGTTTGTCCGCGTTTATAAGTTAGCTCTGTTCAGGTTCTGGTCCTGTCGGGACCGGGTTGCAAACTCATAAGGGGTCAAGCCGTCGAGGCTCGTATGCGGGCGGTTCAGGTTA
>NZ_SRXN01000084.1 GCF_004827385.1 Ensifer sp. MPMI2T | reverse complement strand
TTCGCGCCAGCCTCCTGCTCCTTCAGCACCGCAATAATCTGCTCTTCCGTAAATCTCTGCTTCTTCATGGGTCCGTCCTTAATCAGGCCGGACTCTAATCCAATCTGGAGGAAATTACCCGTGGCAGCTCAATAGGATTATTGCCGCAATGAGCAGCTCCGCCGCCTCGCAATGAGAGGTTTCAAACTTTTGTGCCAGTTTGGTCGCGGCGTCAAGAAGTAGTCATCTTGATTATCCTTCACCCGGGACTTCATCGACAAACGATGATGTGGCTGCGGACTTTGGCTGGAGGCCGATGTCTCGGCGCTCATTTGATGGAGGCAAATGACAGTTTCTCGCCGGACAAGGTCTGCCCCGAGCAAAGGTAAGAACCATAGGTAGAAGGCGGTGTGGTGGCTGTCCCCGTCGTGCCAGATCGATGGTGTCAGGGAAACTCAAATTCACATGGATCACGTCGGCGGCGAAGGGCTTGGCGATGGAGTCAGAGACGCCGTCCTAAATCGCCTGCACCGCCATCGGTATGTCGCCGTGGCCGATCACCGGAATGGCGAGGCCGGTCCGGGTCAAGACTGGATAACTTGGCGGAGAAGGCGAGCCCGTCCATGTCCGGCATGTGGACAAAGAAAACGACGCCACGAAGTCTGGTCGAGAACTGTAAGCACTTCGGTCGTCAGGATCAGTGGTTTTCTCGAACTTAATGGCAAACTGGCACGGCCGTTGCTCAGCTGCTTCACATGACAGCCGCCGCTGTCGGTTTTCGGAAAATCGGCCTGGGCAATTGCCAAACCGGGCGGGCGCCCCATGTGGAGGATCTGCTGATGACCATTGAGAGTCCCGCGGAGGCCTGCGCCAAGACACCCCTATATAGGCACCTCTATGTCCAGGTTCTGGCGGCGATCGCCGCGGGCATTCTGCTTGGACATTTCTATCCGGACATCGCGAAGCTCGTAATGATCATCGCACCGGTGATCTTCCTGAAGGTCGCGACGGGGATCGCAGGCATAACCGGTTCCGCCAAGGTTGGCCCGATCGCCGGCAAGGCGGGTTTAGTTCCTGACCTTCTCGACTTTGGCGCTTGCCGTCCGCCTCGCGGTCGCCAATGTGGTGCAGTCGGGTGCGGGCAGTGCATATCGATCGGACTCGCTCGATGCCGAGGCGGTCACCGGCTATGCGGAAAAGGCGCAAGAACAGTCGATCACCGGGGTCCTGATGCTGGGTATCCCGTTGACGCTTGTCGGCGACGAAGGAAGACTTAGCGACACTGGTTGACATCCACGTCATCGCCGCCGCCACAGCGGGTACAGCAATCGGGCGAGTTCTCATACAGCCCGCGACCTGCCAGACACAAAGCTCGGCATATTCATAGACGCTATGAACAGAATTTAAAAAATCAATTTCTGAGGAGTGTGAATCGCCCATATCTAAAGACGATCGGCCACTGACGTGCCGATCCTGCGAAGGACTGGAGCCGCCCCACTGGCAATAGGTTGCCACCATTTTTTGCTGCAGGATGAAATGCCGCCCCACAAACACGTGTCGGCGAAGGGGTAAAAACATGGAGAAACGACGGGATGCTGGACATTGGCGGTGTTGGAAAAGTGAATTTTGCGACGGCATTCCTGGCCATGTCCTTGCTGCTTGTGCCGACCGCAGAGGCTCAAGAGCAGCCGGTCTGGCATCATGGACTGTCGCTCGTCGACGACCTCAAGTACCCGCCGGACTTTGCCCACTTCGACTATGTGAATCCCGAGGCACCGAAGGGCGGAGACCTCAGGCTTTCACAGACAGGCACCTTCGACACGTTCAACCCCCTGCTGGTGAAGGGCGAAACAGCCGTCGGCCTGGGTTTCGTCTTCGACACGCTCATGAAACCGTCAGAGGACGAGATTTCGACGGCCTACGGGCTTCTGGCCGAAGGCGTTTCCTTCCCGGACGACATCTCCTCGGCAACGTTCCGGCTGAGGCAGGAAGCGAAATGGGCCGACGGCAAGCCGGTGACGCCGGAGGATGTCGTCTTCAGCTTCGACAAGGCGAAGGAACTGAACCCGCTCTATCAGAGCTACTATCGGCATGTCGCGAAGGCGGAGAAGACAGGGGACCGGGACGTCACATTCCACTTCGACGAGAAGAACAATCACGAATTGCCGCACATCCTCGGACAGATCCTGATCGTGCCGAAGCACTGGTGGGAAGGCACCGGACCGGATGGTAAGCCGCGCGACATCTCCCGAACGACACTTGAGCCCGTCATGGGGTCCGGTCCCTACCGCATCGCTTCGTTCGCGCCCGGCGGGACCATCCGCTATGAGCGCCGGACCGATTACTGGGGCGCCGCGCTCAACGTCAATGTCGGGCAGAACAATTTCCATTCGATCACCTATTCCTTCTTTGGCGAAGGCGACGTCGAGTTCGAGGCCTTCCGCTCCGGCAACACCGATTACTGGCGTGAGAACCAGGCGATGCGCTGGGCGACCGGCTTCGATTTTCCGGCGGCAAAGGATGGCCGCGTCAAACGCGAGGAAATCCCAAATCCCTTCCGGGCAACGGGCGTGATGCAGGCGATGGTGCCGAACATGCGCCGCAAGCCTTTTGACGACGAGAGGGTGCGCCAGGCATTGAACTATGCGCTCGACTTCGAAGAACTAAACCGCACTATATTCTTCAATCAATACCAGCGTGTCGACAGCTTCTTCTTCGGCACGGAACTCGCTTCCTCCGGACTCCCAGAAGGCAAGGAACTGGAGATCCTGAACGAGGTCAAGGACCTTGTGCCGCCCGAAGTGTTCACCACCCCTTATACCAACCCGGTCGGCGGCACGCCAAAAAAGGCGCGCGAAAACCAGCACAAGGCCATCGAGCTGCTGAAAGAGGCGGGCTTCGAGCTTGAGGGTAACCGGATGGTTGATAAGGAGACGGGCAAGCCCTTCTCCTTCGAGATCCTGTTGAGCAGCCCGTCGTTCGAGCGCGTCGCCTTGCCCTACGCGCAGAACCTGAAGCGGATCGGCATCGAGGCGAGCGTGCGCACGGTCGACCCCTCGCAATATACCAATCGCAAGCGCGACTTCGACTACGACGTGACCTGGGAAGTCTGGGGTCAGTCCTTGAGCCCCGGAAACGAACAGGTTGACTACTGGGGATCGGAAGCCGCCACACGCGAGGGCTCCAGGAATTATGCCGGCATTTCCGATTCGGGTGCCGACGCCTTGATCCAGCGCGTGATCTTCGCGAAGAATCGCGAAGCGCTGGTTGCCGCAACCAGGGCGCTCGATCGCGTGCTGCTCGCCCATAATTATGTCATTCCGCTCTATTACAAGCTGGCCGCCCAGATCGCCTATTGGGACAAGCTGGCCCGGCCGCAAGAGCTGCCGAAATACGGACTGGGCTTCCCCGACGTGTGGTGGTCGAAGAGCGCTGCCTGTAATCTGCCCCCGAGAGTTCGCTGTAGTTGCATTTGTGGGAGCTCTGGCCAAGCCGGGCGTCTCCAGTTCACGCCCGACCGTCGTCTCATCCGAAATGCGCAACTTCTGGACCAAATCTGCGCCGCCAGTGCATTCCAGGGATCGCCCGTTTTCGACGACTTTGCCAGCGCCGGGCGCTGAGCGTCATTCAGTGTCGCTCGGTCGCCGCGGTTCACCGTTTTGTTGGGGCCCGAGTCGGAGCGCAGCACCCTATCCGACACGATCTTCAGCGTCTCGCTGCCGAATGGCGCTGCCTCCGAACGGGGGCCGCCATCGTAGAACGAGGCAGGTGCCAGCACTCGCCGCTATGGCTGCCATCCTCCGTCTGCCGTCAAGCTTTCGAAGAGCTGCGCCGTCGAAGTCGTCACATCGCAAACATCCTTTTTGCAGCACAGATACAGATTCATGCCATGTCACGAAGGAAAGGGCGCTTTGGTGTGGGGATCCCAATCAACAACGTCCGATCTCCGACATTGTCGGACAAATGTCATATCGATGTTTGAGTTTCGGTGTTGTTGAGAACCGTTTTTTCGTTGGCACGGTTTGTGCTTGACCGATTAGCAAACGCCTTTTCGAACCAGGAGAAACGATCCATGATTAGGTCTCAACGAAAGAGCCGTTAGCGCAGTGGAGCTCTCTTTTCCGCGATTGTGAACCGACCGATGGCTTACGCATATAACGGTTCAAGCGGACGGCTGCGCATAAACCATTTTTTGCGGAGACCGGGTCGGCGAGGGCGATACTGTTATTGAGAAGGATGAGATCAAGATTTTCGTTGACTCGGACCCTAAACCCTGTGTGGCCTGCTTGGCCCTGGAGTTCATCCCAGGGTCGGTTCACACAGTATTGTCTTCGACATCTTCAGACGCGCAGGAGAGGTGAGCCTGCGGCAATCGCTCGGCTGATCGCCACGCACGGGAGAACGGTAATGCTGGATGATCGAGAGGCGATCAAAAAGCACTGCTTCAATGCCACGACCGCCATTTGTGACCCTTCGTGGTTTCGGTAGCTGGAGAAATATCTTTGAGGCCAATCTATCTCGACAACAACGCAACGACACGCGTCGATGCGGAAGTTCTCCAGGCGATGCTGCCATTCTTCACAGATGAGTTTGGCAACGCCTCCTCGATGCACGACGCTGGTGCTACTGCCGGGGCAGCGATTAACGCGGCGCGCAGGCAGTTGCAAGCGCTGATCGGTGCAAAGTTCGACCCAGAGATCATTTTCACCTCGGGCGGGACCGAAAGCAACAATGCGGCGATCCTTTCGGGGCTCGAGGCTATGCCTGAGCGCACTGAGATCGTAACTTCGGCGGTCGAACATCCTGCGGTGCTGACGCTCTGCGCTCATCTAGAGAAGACACGCGGTGCCAAGGTGCACAAGGTCCCAGTGGATCACCAGGGCCGATTTGACCTTGACGCTTATCAGGACGCCCTTACCCACCGTGTAGCAATCGTTTCGATCATGTGGGCAAACAACGAGACAGGAACGATCTTTCCTGTGGTCAAGCTAGCTGAGATGGCCAAAAAAGTCGGCGCAATTTTTCACACTGATGCGGTGCAAGCAGTCGGCAAGCTCCCGATTGACTTGAAATCAACCGCAATCGACATGCTGTCGCTTTCCGCGCACAAGTTCCATGGCCCGAAGGGCGTCGGGGCACTCTACATAAAGCGTGGGGTACCCTTTTACGCACTCATCAAGGGAGGACACCAGGAGCGCGACCGACGCGCGGGCACGCAGAACACGCCCGGGATAGTAGGTTTGGGCAAGGCTGCGGAACTCGCGTTGGGGTGCATGGACAAGGACAATGCGATAATAAGATCACTCCGCGATCGATTGGAGAAAGGACTTCTCGAGCGCGTCCCCAAAGTCTTCGTAATGGGCGATCCGATGACGCGGTTACCCAACACAACAAACATCGCCTTTGAAAGCGTCGGTGGTGAAGCCATGCAGTTTCTGCTCAATCGCCATGGCATCGCCTGCTCCTCCGGCTCCGCCTGTACCTCTCGTTCTTTATCGACGAGCCATGTTTTGAAAGCCATGGGCACTCCCCACAGCCGGGCGCTCGGGGCAGTCCGCTTCTCGTTGTCAGGCTATAACTGTGAAGAGGATATAGATCGGGTGTTGCAGGTGGTACCCGGAGTTGTGAAAAAGCTGCGTGAATCTTGTCCAGTATTTGTCGGGTAGGCGCTATGCCGGCACATACAATCATTGTCAGCGCTTTGGAACGTCCGAATACTCGTCCCTGATGGCATCTCGATCACAGCTCTTCGCAGGGGCCATCATAGGGTACATGGCCGGGATCATGTGTTGGAACGAAAGCAGCTATTCCTCGAGCCAGTAGGAGAATGCAATGTCTTATGATGATGCGACCTTTGCCGCTGATGGCACTGACATTCTCACTCGGCTGAAGGATTTGTCGGCCGCCGAGGAGTTCTTCGATGCCCTCGGCGTCACCTATGATCCAAAGGTGCTAAATACATCACGGCTCCACATAATGAAGCGCATGGGTCAGTACCTGGTCGCGGAAGACTTTTCCGATCTCCGCACAGGCACGGTCGCCACCCGTGCGCGCGCCGCACTTGAGCGCGCTTACAGGGACTTTGCAACTTCGTCGCCGCTTGAACATCGTGTTTTTAAGGTGCTTGAGGATCGCGATCCGACTAAAGCTTCTGCGCCAGTCCAAGTCTTCGTACCATTGGAAGAACTCTTGCAGCCACCTGAAATCATTGACTGCGGCAAGGTTGCGACACAGCACTGTCATCAGTCCGACAAAGTAGTCGTGGCTCCAGACGCGCTGGAATAAAACGGTGAGCAGGTTGTAATAAAAGCCCGTTAGCACGTTGGTGCATGGAAGGGTCGAAAGACCAAGGCGATCGAAGCTGCACATCGCAGGTACGGAGTCGGCTAGATGCGCGTCCATTGCTAATGCGTCGCTGCCTAAAGTGCCGACCCGATGCCGTCGGCCTGCTCGGGCTGCAGCGCGACAGATGCGGATCTCATCCAGATTGTCGCTCTACATCGGGCGCTGATCGCGGTCAGGGTTGCATTAGCCTGGGTCGCATACAGCTCTAATCTCCCCACAGCCTTGTAGGGTCGTCGTTCTGCTGTGCCTACCGTTTGGCAATGCGCGACCGCTCATGAGACCTGTGCGCGGATAGTTGTAGACGTATGGAATCATTGGTGATTCGATGCTTCTGTCGAATGATGGAGGTCTGCAATGAGCCGTCGTCGCATTGGGCAGGAGCGGTTCGGTTTTGTCGCTGATGGCGATAAACAGTCATCATTGGATGAGCTTACGAAGCTGATCGACTGGATGCCGATTGATCGCTCTCTCGAGGTTATTTCCTGTGCGGCCAAGGGTGAGCCTGCCTGGCCGCCGCTGTCGTTGTTCAAGGCCATGCTGCTGTCGATCTGGTATGACCTTCCCGACGTCAAGCTCGCCGAAGCGCTGGATGATCGCGCCTCTTTCCGACGATTCTGCGGGTTCTCGGTGTCGGAACCAACGCCGGAGCGCACCGCCTTTGTTCGTTTCCGAAAGGCGCTCATTGTGCACGGACTGGACAAGATCCTATTCGATGCGATCACCGGTCAGCTCAAGGCAAAGGCGATCCGGGTGAAGACCGGCACCCTTGTTGATGCAACGATCATCGCCTCGGCCAGCGAAGATGATGGCGAGGGTCATCGGGGGGTTGTGTGTGGATGCCCCCGGTGATGCAAGAAGAAACTCGAAGTTATGAACATGCGATCGGTTGCGGTCGTGTGTCAGGCCTCTAAGGTGCGGCTTTCACACGCCGCGGGCCAGTATGGCAATGCGCGGA
>NZ_SRXN01000083.1 GCF_004827385.1 Ensifer sp. MPMI2T | reverse complement strand
AACCGGCTCCAACGCTGCGCAAGATGAAGGCTACGCGTTTCCGCCGGTTGCTCCCACCGCGCCAAATGGCGTGTCGAAAACCGCCGGGGCTCTAATCGCCGCTGGATGAAAGTTCAGTGGCAGCTCACCACGACTTGCCAGCGGGAGTTTCGTTGGACAAATTGCGTCGCCCCCCGATGAGTATTACGAGCTGCAGGTGACGCAAGTGAGGCACACGCCTCCAGGCGAACTTAAGCCCAGCCCTCGAGTCCTACTCGATATCATCCAGGCGGTCGGTGCCACCATCGATCGCTGCGCTTATGTGGGCGACAGTCTGTTCAATGGACGTCGCCATGGCACGTGATATTGGCGTGTTCGACATCCATGCGAAGTATGGAACTAGCCAGCAGAAGCCTGAATACGCCCTGCTCCAGAAAGTTTCGCACTAGACGGAGGCCGATGTTCAACGTGAGAGGGAGATCACGGCAAAGGGACATTCTTTCGAACCGAGTGCGGTGCTCAAGGAAACGTTCGCCGAGATCTTCATTTATTGCGATTTTCAGCCGTTCGCACCGGAGAAGAAGAAGAATCCCGACGCAGATGAAATCAAAAACAGCATCGAGGTTTGGAAAAAGACGGTCGATGTTCAACAGCATTTCAACGACCTCGAAATGCGGATTAGGAACTTCGCGATAACGATCATTGGCGTCTTGATCGCAGCAGTTGGGTTCACGTACCAGCAGGGCTTACAGACCAGCGTCTTCGGATATCGCTTTGCTGCTGGACTCGGCCTGATCGTCGCCGCTGCTGTGGTTTGGCTCGGATTTTTCCTAATGGACCGGTTCTGGTACCACATTCTACTCAAGGGAGCGGTTGCGCACGCGCGCAAGATTGAGGAACAGCTGAAGGATAAGGTTGCGGGTATCTCGCTTGGCAAAACCATTACTGAAGTGAGCGGTAGCGTAAAAATTTTCGGCGTTACCATGAATTCGGACAAACGCCTCACGAACTTCTATCTCCTGGGCTTCGCTATGCTTGCCGTCGTGTTCGTCTCGCTGGTTTTTGCGAGTCCAAGCGGGCCAAATCTGGGGGGAGGATCTGCTCTCAGTGCACCGCTCCAATCCGTTCCGTTGGAAAATAAAGCGGCTGAAAAAGAGTGAATTCCCGCCTCAACCAGCCGGAGAGGCACAACTAGAGCGGCGGGCGCTAACTACGGTTTGGGCTGTTTCGAGGAAGCACTGGGCTACATCGGCAAGATGACCGAAAGCAGGCTTGGCTGACAGGCTTGATCCTGGCTCCCTCTCGTCCCAGTGCTGGCCCACAGCCACCCAGTATGAGTGAAGGCCGCACTTACAACGCCTTCTTGAGTCTGTTTCGTCAAGAAACAACTCTGGCTGCAACGTCGGCAGATACGCCGGTTCCAGCCGGTGCGACTACAAAAAATGTTGTTGACCCGCCTGGTTGAGAACATTTCAGAAACAATCTTTGATAATAGAATGCCGACGAATCGCCTTGGGGGGGATGCATGGCTCGACGCCTCACACAGAAAGAAGCTGGAGCCTACTACACGCCCGACCCTGTGGTTGCGAGCCTGGTTAGGTGGGCGATCAGGCACGAGAGCGATCGCATGTTGGACCCGTCCTGCGGTGATGGTCGCTTCATTGCCAGCCATCGTAACTCGGTCGGAATCGAACAGGATCCGGACTCGGCAAATATTTCGATGCAGCGCGCCCCATGGGCCCTGGTCCATGAAGGCGACTTCTTTATGTGGGCAGCTGAGACCACGGAGCGTTTCGAATGCGCGGCCGGCAACCCGCCCTTCATTCGCTACCAGAGTTTCAAGGGGGCGGTTCGCGAGCGGGCGCTTTCCCTTTGCCGGTCGCTCGGCGCGCACTTCTCCGGCCTCACCTCCTCATGGGCACCTTTCCTTGTGGCGACCGCAAGCCTTTTGAAGCCCGGCGGCCGAATGGCTTTCATCGTGCCTGCAGAAATCGGCCATGCCCCATACGCAGCCCCTCTGATCGATTATCTCGTCGATACGTTCGAGCAGGTCCAAGTGGTCGCGGTTCGCTCCAAGCTGTTTCCGGACCTCTCTGAGGACTGTTGGCTGCTCCACACCGAAGGCTTCGGCGGCCGCACCAACCACATTCGCTTCACCGCGGTTGAGGCATTCCATCCCGGCAAATCTCACCGCCCGCCGTCCAACGCTCTCAAAATCCCGGTTTCAGAATGGCGCAGCTCTTGGAACAAGCGTCTGCGCCCCTTCCTGTTGCCGCAGGCAGCACGAGATATCTATCAGTTAGCTGCTGGGCACAGCGGTGCAAAGCGCCTCGGCGAAATTGCCAGCGTCGGCATTGGCTATGTCTCCGGGGCTAATGATTTCTTCCATTTACGCCCTTCCGAGGCAGAGAAGCTCGACATACCTGCTGCCCTTCTCCATCCGGCGGTGCGCAACGGGCGGGCACTGCCCGCGGGTGAGCTTACAAAAGCGACCATTGAGAAGTGGCGCGCAGCGGACGACCCTGTGATGCTGCTGCGCCTCCCAAAGAGCAGTCGCAGCAAGCTGCCAAGCTCGGTCAAACGCTATTTGGACAGCAACGCCGGGCGTGAGGCGCGTGAAGCTTATAAATGCCGGGTGCGCGATCCATGGTATTCCGTGCCGGACGTGCAGGTACCGGATTTCTTCCTGTCCTATATGTCAGGGCTTTCGGCGAGTCTCGTTCGTAACGCCGCGGGGGCGACCTGCACCAACTCTGTTCATGGCGTGCGCGTGCGTGACAAGGCTGCCGTCGGGCGGCTGGTCAGTCAGTGGAACAGCGACTTCGTCGCGCTTAGCAGGGAAGTCGAAGGGCATCCGCTCGGCGGCGGCATGCTCAAACTTGAGCCGCGCGAGGCAACTCAGATCCTGATCCCTCCGGACGAACTTCTGCCTGAGGTCACCGGATCTGTCATGGCCCAAGCCGTCTCCATGATGCGCCGTTGGAGGCATTATGCCGGACAATGACGTCATTCCCGAGGGCGAACTGCCGGAAGAGGCTGAGGGTGCCGCTCCGGAGGATTCCGATTTTCCGAAAACCTGCCAATGGACGAGCGAGCGTCAAGCGCTGACTCACTTTGCCTCCTATAGTGGCGCGACCCAGAGCCAGCAGCACATCAAGCCGTTACATTGGTATGTCGCCTGCCGCCTTGTGATCGAGGGTGGCTTTCGACCTGAAGAGATCACGCCCCGGCCGCCCTTTTCGTTTCGCAAGCGTAGAGGCAAGTGGGAATTGTCCTATGACCCCACTCGAGCCGCCGGCGGCGAGGCTACCATTCTCGGCGGTTTGAAAACCAAGAATGTCGACGTCGTGGTCGAAAAACCTGGTCTCGGTCCGGTGCTCGCCGTCTCCTGCAAGGGCATGACCGGCGCCTTCCGCAACCTCACCAACAGAATGGAAGAGACAATCGGCGAGTGCACCAATCTGCATATCACCTATCCTGCCATGGTCTTCGGCTATCTCTTCGTCATTCGCGCCAACCGGCTAATTGAAGAAGCGGCGGCGCAAGCGGCCGAGAGCGAGGATGCATCTGCAGGCCGGCAGTTGAAGGCGAATGATATCGCTATGGCCGTCGGCGGCGAACCGGTCGAATCTATCATTCGTTTCCACTCGGCCCTGCGCGAGCTCGCGGGACGCCGCGGCATCCGCGACGACGTCTCACGGTATGAGGCGGTCTCGCTGGCAATGGTCGAAATGGCGGATGCCGATCTCGGGAAATTGCTTCCGACCTATCCGGCCGAAGACAGTCCGCTGCGCCTCGAACAATTCTTCCAGACGCTCTACCTGCGCTACGACGAGCGATTCGTTTATTCAGCACCGGACTTGAAGAGCGTGACCCAACGCCTCGAATGGGCACCGGACTCCCCTGCGCTGCAGCCTGGTCTCGAATTTCCTGGGATCGACTACCCGGCGCGCCTCGTTGAATAGCTATCACAGTTCCCCAATGCGCAGCCGTTATGGTCGTTCTGACTGGATCTACTGTCCATGGCGCGTTGTCCAACTTGGCCGAAATCTCAGCTTCGGTCCGAGTGGGTTAGTTTACGATGCACGACGGCCTTGGCACTACTGACGCTGATGCAAGGACTTGTAGAATGCACGCGGTGCACCAGGCGCGGGCTCAAACGTGAAGCAGTCACAGTAGTTGTCGATCGCCCGCATGACACCCAACAGGGCAGCACCGGTGAAACTCAACGTCTGCCCCGTGCCCCACTGGCTCAGGAAGTTGCCCACGATCGTCGCCATATTCGTATTGAGACCAGCTACCTGTGCGGGTTCAAGAACAAGCCTATTCGCGGCCTGGTGCAACGGTGCAACCTCACAGCCGCATCGATGGCGCCCAGGAACTCACTCGCCAGCTGCTTGTTTTCGTTGAATGCTACGTCTAATGGCTGCCATAGGATGACCGCAAAACCGCATGCACTCGGCTCTGTGTAGAGCGACAATCTGGATGAGATCATCTCATCTTGGTTGTCGCGCTGCAGCTCTGATAGGAACCGCCGGCCTTGTACTCGTGGACAACGGGCCGTTTTTTTCGGCTTCGCGTCCTCGCATTCACAGAATGCCGTCCACGGAACGATGCAGCGATATTGTGGCGCCAGCCAGCGCCGCCAGTGCGGCGAATCGACGTTGCGAATGTTGGTAACGCCATAATCAGGCTTGCCCTTCGTGACGAAAGGCGGCGACGGCATTCCGCATGACCGCGGTTGCAGGAATTGCAGCGACACACGAGAAACGTGGGAACAAAGACATAGATGATGAATTATCAAGGCGCGCCGTCCCTCAGCGGCGTCAGGTCCAACCTGTTATGAGTGCCCGTTCCTTCCCCTGGAGCGGGCGCTCGTTGCATGTTGTCATTGACGCTTCTTCCGCCAGGGATTCCACTCGATTCCCAAGGCTTTGGCAATCACGCGCCAGTCCCGTCCGCCCATTCCAGGTATCCGCAGCATCTCTGCTTCGGATAGGTGCTGCATGTCTCCGATCACCTCATATCCGAGCTGGTGAAGCTCATCGAGGAGCCACGGCGTGAGTTTCAAGTCTGCGAGTTTCGTATCCATGCCCACATAAGATCAGGCCAACTCGCAGCGTGCAATTGTGGGATTGTGCAATGATCCCGCCAATCTGAGCCCCGGGGCTGCTTTGTTGATAACGTAGAAGCAGGCGCCGTAAGGGTTCAGGCTTTATCGCGACGTGGTCTGAAATTCCGGATGAGAGTGGCGAGCTCCGGCTCGTCGACGAGGAGTGCTCCGTCTTCAATGGATAACCACGCCATTCTTCGCTGGCCCTTTTCAAGCCAGTTTGCGAGCTGCTTCTTCACTTTGAGCGGATAGACAAGGACTTCGAGCCGCTCAAAACTGCCCTCCCCGCGCTTCCAATAGGTATAGCTACCAACCGGCTTGCGTGACACCTGGCCCGCGACGCCAGCCTCTTCGTACGCCTCCATCGCTGCAGCGTCCGCTTGCTTCTGGCCCTTCTTTTGCCACCCCTTCGGCAGGATGAAACGGCCGGTATCACGTGATGTGATCAGGAGAACTTCGACGGAGCCCAAATCTGAAACCCGGTACGGGAGTGCCGCCACCTGCTGTCGGAGTGGCGGTTCTTTCGACCGGGACTCTTTCGTTTTTGCCATCCTTACAGCATTCTAGGTGCTGGAATCGGTTGGGCAACGCTCCGCACTGGTTCAGGATCGATCCTGGTCGGCGAGCGCCTTCACTAGGCTCACGACCCGAGCCCGAACCTTCTCGTCCTTGATCCTGGAGAAGGCGCGAATGAGGGCAAGCCCCTGGTCTTTCGAGATGAATTGCATCAGCTCCGGATGAAGCACAGAATCGTTGCCGGCGTCGCCGGCGTCGTGTTCCGTTCCACCAGGCATGTCTTGGAAGAAAGACGAGACCGGGACCTGCAGCACGTCCGCAATCTGCTGGAGGCGGCTTGCTCCGACGCGGTTGGTCCCCTTCTCGTATTTTTGCACCTGCTGGAACGTGACCCCGATCGCCTCGCCGAGAGCCACCTGAGTCATGTCCAGCCAAACTCGCCGCTGGCGGATTCGACGGCCCACGTGCACGTCTACCGGTTCGGGCTGCTTTCTTTCAGGGTTACGAGTCAGCATGAATTCTCCGTCCTTAGCGATGGCTGCCCCTCGCTCGCCTATCGCAGTTCTGATGGTGCGCTGTTTAATAGCGGACGGTCCTAGAGCGTGACCGGCTCAATGAACACCCCGATTCAGTGAATTTTTCCGTTTTCGCTCCAGTGTGTCGCCGGCGAGTCGACCGAGCGTAGAAAGCCGACGATCGCGAGCTTCAGGTGATCGCGATCACCGTACCGGGCGTCGATGCGATCAAGCTCGTCGGCCGCCGCATCCATTTCTTCGATGTCGCCGAGCACGTACTTCTCGTGCCCAATCGCGCAGATGTCGCAGCCGGCCTTGATCACATCGTCGACAAAGGAGGGGCTTTCGCTTGGTTTCATCATCCGCATCATTCGGTCAACACCTCCCCGATCATCTCTGGGGTGGCGCCGCAATGTGTCCGCAATGCATCTTCTTCGTGCGGCGGGAATCTGAACTGGAATCGCAATTGCACCAAGCGCTTCAAGCATCCGCGTACGATGGCGACCGTTCACAAAACCTAGCGTAAGCCGCCGATCGTAATCGTCCCATCCGAAGGAGATCCGTGGCATACTTAGCCGTCCTATTCCCGTTCCGTGGCGGCGCACATTCTCGATCGTGTACGGAATGATCGTGTTTGCTAGCCCCTCATTATAGAGCTCGAATTTTCTTCTTTCCCATGAGTCCGCTGGAGGTACCAAAAGCGCTCGAGGGCTGTTTTCCCAAAAGGAAATTAGGCGGGGAAGATTGATCCAAACGACCGGCCAATCTGTGTGATCTCTATGGAAATGGACGACCTGGCTTTCCAGTCTCGGGCAGCGGACGGTCAAAGCGCGCTCCTGTTCAAATTCCAAAACGGCGAAGGCCCAAGAAGCTCAAGCCGTCGTCTGTAAGGCCGAGCGAGGGACAACTTCCGGCCGTCTGCACCGAAAAATTGACTGTTGCAAGTTTATGGTCGAGCAGGACCCGTACGCGACGCCACGGTATATCGAGTTCTTCTCCGCGCACAATGGATGCGAGATCCGCAACGGCATCAAGCCGCTGCTGTTCCGTCATTGCCGGAACTGTTTTCCAGCTTGCCACACTCATTCGCTGTTCTCTGAGTTACTCTTTGCGAGAAATTGCTAATACACGCTGAATTCCCATAAACTGCAATAGCTGGTTGCACGTCAGTACAAGTTTCTGGCGGCGTTTGCCTGACTTCCCCGACGTCTCGGGGGGATCGCAGATATGCCGCATGACGGTGGCAGATCGCTTCAAGATTTTCTTCGTCGTCCGCACCGTCAATATTACAGACAGGATCGTATGCTTTTAGGAGACTATGCAGCCCCATAGCGATAATGACCTGAGTGACCGCGAAGAAAGTCGCGGGCGGGATTCGAGATCCGACATGAGGCTTTGCAGGCCTCTGCCGATGCACTCG
>NZ_SRXN01000082.1 GCF_004827385.1 Ensifer sp. MPMI2T | reverse complement strand
GCGACGTGATGCGGTGCTGCGCAGCCGAAATGGCTCCGCACCGCAACCCGCCGCTACCGCCGCAACTGCAGCAACCCAAAACCGCTGGAGCGAACTCAAAACTGGATAAAACTTGGGGGCAAGGTCAATGGGAATAACAGAGGCGGCGCCGATAGTCGAACCTCTCTGTTCGCCAGATGTCATCCGTCGGATTCCCTCCCCAGGGAACGATTGTTCGGTTCTGAAGTTTGAACGGCGTACAATCATGGCGATGTTCGGGCGCCCGGAAGAGGAGCGGGAAGGGTGGCATACGGACATCACGGCAGTTGAAAATGCCACACCGTGTCGCTCTGGTCGCTCCGCAGACTGGCGACAGCCGGAAGTCCCGAGGCCGGCGCCGACGTTGTCGGGCCGTCCCCGCCCTCGATGCCGATTGCATAGACGCCGGCCCCTGAATATGCGGCCACAAGCGGCCTCCGCCAAGTGCATCGCCGATGCCTTCCCGCCTGAGACAGCTGGCGAAATTCCTATATCAGATCCCGCTACCGGCCAACCCCTACCGGCCAACCCTTTGGCGCGTCGAGGTGCGGAATTTCGTCATCGTCAGGCCTTGGTCGCGCCGGAGGTAATCGAAGCGCCGACTGAGCTGTGGGGGAAGCTCGAGTACGGATGAACTTTATAGACCGAGCGACGTTCTCGTGTTCAACCCACGACGGAATCGGGCCTAAGCTCGCACGCTCATGTTCATATAGGAACCGGCCATGCGGCTCTTCTCCTGTGATTTTTGCGACCAGGTCGTCCACTTTGACAATCGCCAATGCATCAACTGCGGCCACAGGCTGGGCTTCGATCCCGAGCTCATGACGATGCTTGCGCTCGAGAGTGCCGGAGAAGCGCAATGGCAGCCAGTTGGCAAGCCTGTCGAGAGACGCGTCTTCTGCAGCAATGCCACGGTCGACGTCTGCAACTGGCTGGTAAATCCCGGAGGCGGGAATTTCTGCGTCGCGTGCAGGCACAATCGCCTCGTCCCCAATGCCTCGACGCCCGACGGTGTCCGGCGCTGGCAGCGGATCGGGCAGGCGCAGCGGCACCTGTTTTATTCAATACTGCGCTGGGACATACCGCACCCTGATCGGGCTGAGGATCCGCAGGGTGGTCTAGTCTTTGACTTCGTCGACGACCAGCAGCAGCCGGACGGGACGGTCACGGTACCCATGACCGGCCATGATGAGGGCGTGATCACCATTCGGGCCGCAGAGGCCGACGACGTGACGATGGAGTTCGTACGTGCATCGATGAATGAGCACTACCGCACGCTGTTGGGACATTTCCGGCACGAAATCGGACATTACATCTGGAACAAGCTCGTTCGCGATGCAGGTTGTTCCGAAGAATTCCGGTCGCTCTTTGGCGATGAGCGAGAAGACTACACCATAGCACTCCAGCGCTATCACATGGACGGCCCACGGCTGGGTTGGCAGGAAAACTATATATCGCCCTATGCGAGCGCACACCCCTGGGAGGATTTTGCGGAGTGCGTCGCCCATCTCTTCCACATCGTCGACACTCTTGAGACAGCCCGATCGTTCGGGATGGCGATTGACCCGCCAAGCGGGGGCGAGGAGATGGCGGCGGAAGTGGCATTTGATCCTTACCGCGCCAGTTCCGCGCACCAGATCGCCGACGCTTGGGTGCCTCTCAGCATCGCTATCAACGCCATACAGCGCAGCATGGGTCAGCGCGATACCTATCCGTTCGTCGTCTCACCGTCTGTGTTTCCGAAACTCGATTACGTGAACAGGCTCGTCCGCCAATTTGAAGGGAACTGCCGCGCTGCGAATTCCCGATAGTCGGGGCGTGACATAGCCTTTCACCGGCCGAAGGCCGCGTTCCCATCTCCGATGGAAATGCAATCTCACTCACGCACCATCAAACGCAAGGCCGCGGCCTTCACCAGACCGGTACTTGTCGCCGGGGGCGAGTATCGCTGATGGACGCAGGATGGGAAGCCGCGTCACCCGTCATTCCAGCGCGCAAGCCGCCTCGTTGAGGAAGCGGAAGCGAAAGTGCTCGTCCTTGACGATAATGGGGGCGGGGATTGCGTCGAGGATGGCCTCGAGATCGGCGCCGAAAGTCAAAATGCTACTCCGATGATCTCAGTTGCGGTTTTCTCATGGCGCCCCGCATGACGGTGGGCGGAAAGCCGTGTTGCCGATAGCAGATCCGCAGGGGGCGAGCCGGGACACAATTCGTGTTTCAGAGGCGAAATGGCGCGCACTGGCGCCTTTTCAACACCCTGGAGTGGCAGCAGTTAACAGGAAATTGACGACAATGGTCCTGAGAACGAAGTTGTGCAAACCCTTGCAAATCACATCACGTGACTCATGGATTTCGCTGTCACGATGATAAGGTGTTGAAGGGCGCCTCAGCAGATGAGGGCGGCTTTGTTAACTGCGTCTTTCGACTGGTTCGCTTCGAACCTGTCGCAGCCGCATCACAAAGATGACCGGGCGGGAACAATAGCTCAACAGCATCCCCGTCCGGCTTGCTCAAGGTGGGAACGCTATGAAAACACCGTGGAAATTCCTTGCCCAACTGACGTCGCGGCGATCATCGGCGAAAGCGCAAGAGAGTTCGATGGGGAATGACACCTATCCCAAGGCTCTCGAGAGCGATGAGGAGCATAGGCCCGCACTTCGGCTGAGTTTGAAGGTCGCTGCCAGCCCACCTGCCCACGATGTGGACGTCTCGATCGATAAAGGTCCGGGCGCATCGCATAGGGCGGAGGGCGATAATGATGTCGCACAGGCGCTAAAACCGACGATCGAAGAGCCTCAAACAACTGCGCGTCATGAAGCCGACCATTCGGGTGCCGAGGCGAATTTGGCGGTTCGGAAAAGCGCGGCAAGCACAAAGTCGCAAAGCAAACCGCGGAGCAAGCATCGAAGGAAGAGAGCCGACGCGCACGTGTCTGCGCAGAGCGCTGCCGCCTCAACGCATCATCAAAGATTGCAGCCCTCGTCTTCACGTGACTTGTTCTTCCGTGAAGCTTCAACACTCGATGAAGACATCAAAATGCTGAGGATCCAACTCGCTCAAAAGCTTCAGCTGCAGAACGGTCAGCTTAAGAAGATGCTTGAGCGGTTCGACGTTTCGTGAGCTTCGCAGCGCTCCGGATAAGCGCGCACTATCTTTGCTCAGCGGTAAGAGCTCTCGCCGCCGCTATTCAATGAAAGAGTGCGAGAGCCTGCTGAGCAGGCAGCCATCAAGTGGCTCAAAGAGTATTGCCGGGGCGCGCTGCTTCTCAGGACAGCCCCGCGACGATACTCAAGCCCAGGTCGTCGCGAACCCTGCTTGATACGCGTTGATCAGCTTTGCGGCGAGCGCTTCAGCTTCTTCAGACTGGCGTGACAGAGCTCGCCTCTGCAGCTCTTCCTGGAAGGCCTTTCCGATCATCTCCAACGCGTCAGGCCCTATTGGATCGAAACTCAAGGTTTGAGCCGAACTCATCAATCCCCTCTCCTTCCACTACTCGACGCGACGGAAGACCCTTGTGATGCTCGCGTTTTCAGTCCGATTTAGAAGGATGCAGCTTCGTTGGAGATTTATCGAAGAGCCGTCCTTATGGCCGGACCATCCGTATCGGTCCACTGCAGTGCCGCCATGGCGGAGCCGAACAGCAGAGCAGGTATAGCCAGAGCTCCCACGAACTTGAGCATTTGGAGCCGACGTGTGCGCTTTCCATCCCAGTCGTAAGTCATTGCTACGCCCCTTGCCACTCGGAAACAGACGCCAAGATAGAACCAGAGAACGACCGTCTGGTCGAGCCGATTTTCAAGTACTACTTTTAAACGAATTTCCTCTCGAATTTTATTCTGCGTACCCAGAGTATGCCGGTAGAAAGTTGAAAGCATAGTGGTCAAGCAACTGAAGCTGACAATCGCGCTGGCCGACCGGGGCCGTTGTTTGAGATGGAAGCCGGGTGCCATTCACCGTTGATCGTCCGGTTCCAGGCACAAGGCCAACAGCAATGATCCGTAAAGCAGGACTTGATGGTTGTGTTGACTCTGTGGTGCACTCAGCCGAAAACAGACGATCACTAAAGGAGGAATGCTGATGGCTGACGAGAGTAATGCGGGTCCAGCTGCTGCGGATGTAGCGGCGGACGCGGAAGTGAAAGCACCAGCGGCTAAGAAGCAGAGGTCGCCACGGTCTCAGAAGGCGGCTTCCGAGCCGGCTCAATCAAAGACGCCGGCCGCCAAACGCAGAGGGTATAGCGAGCAAGAGAAGAAAGAGAAACTCAAGCTGATCGAGACGCAAGTCAGCGGAGGCAGCACCCTCAAGGACGCTATCAAGGGCGCCGGCATATCAGAGCAGACTTACTATCAGTGGAAAGGTGCTGCGAAGCCTGCCGAGCCAAAGGGCACCAGGAGCGAGTCAAAAGACACCAAGAGCACCAAGCCGCTGCCGGCCGGTGACGAGTTGGCAGATCTTGTCCAGCTCGAAGAGGAAAACCAGCGGCTCCGCAAGCTGCTGGCAGAAAAGCTGCGCAAGGAAAACACCGAACTGCGCAAGAGACTCGGCCTGGACTAGCCCCGACCGGGAATGCGTAGCGCGACCGGTTCTCCGGCGTGCTCGGTGTTACGCGTGAAGCTTCTATTTGCTCCCATTTGCCATTCCCGCGGCAACCGAAGCGCTGCCGTTCGCCCGCTCTTGTCGGGTGAACGGCGCGCCGGTGCGAGCCTGCGAGCAGTTGAAGGGCGCGAAGAAGGGCTGTATGGCTGCGCGAGCAGGAATTGAGCGGCGCCAATCGGCATTGCGTTTTTATGGTTGTTTGGGATCGAAAGTAGATGAAGACGCCACAACGGAGATTCGTTGTTGAATTCAAGTCGGGGCGACGACAGCCAAAAGCCCAGACGAAGTCAATTTGGGGAGACACGGATCTCAAGCTTTGGCCCGCGAAGTGGAAGAGACGGCGTCGCATCTGTTCAGTTCAGATGAAGCAGCTGAAACACCTGAGCCGGGTGAAGCCAGGCCGGCTGATGCGATCAATGCAGACCCAGTCAACGAACGCGCCGACGATACCGGCTTTGCGATAGCAGCAATCCCATCTGCCAACGGCGCCGAGGTTGAAATCTCCAAGCACGATGGGGCCGATCATCCGGCCGCAGCGGTTGTGCGAGGACGGGAGATACAGCCGACAGCGCAGCCTCGAACGACAGCAACCGACACTCCTCGAAAGCGGGCCAAGCGCGCCCCGGCCCAGACGATCACCCGGAACTTCAAGGTTGGGCAGGAGGATCGAAAGGCGCAGACCGGGACTGTCGACAATCCGGTCTCCCGCGACGAGCTTGCTGCTCTCGACGCAGACAACAAGCGCCTGAAGTGGTTGCTGGCCGAACAGCTTCGGGAGCAGAATCTTTGGCTCAATAAGAAGCTTGAACGCTTTAATGCGGACTAGCGAGGCCGCACCCCTGGGGTCGGCGCTAAGAAGCCCGCTGAGGCGCGAGTTCCTTGGATAGCCGCGCTGGCTGCGCGTTGCGTGGTGAAGGGCTCGTGTCCGAAGGAAAGCGAGAACCTATAGTGCTAAACCAGGTAGAACGTGGAGGTTGGCGCTTGGAGCGCAGCGGCGATGCGCCTGAGCCTGTCGGGGTCGACATCGGTACCCAGTTCAATTTGTGTAATTTCGGCGCCGGTGAGACCGCAGGTCAAGGAGAGGTCCTCGACGCTATATCCCATTGCCTCGCGAGATTGCTTGACAGCGCCACCTATGTCGACGCGGCCTCGGCCGTTGCAACGTCGAGGTTGCTCATAGCATTTGTCATGAAATGACTCCTTCGCGCGCCAGGAGCGCGCGCTTTACTCTGAGAGGGAGCCTGCAGCCATCGGTAGTCGGCCTGGCAGGATCAGTGATGTTGCGCCGCAATATAGTTCCAATAAATCGCTTTACAATGCTGGAACACTCCCCTGGGCCGTGAGTTAGCCTGGGAAGCGGGGCCGCGACAGATGAAATCGATGAACTCGGCCGGATGCTTCACGAAGTCGTGGGCAGGGTGCGTTTGCCAGTTTCGGATGGGCAATACGGAACATTCATGCTAGAAGTTTATTGTGCACTGCAACAACGCTACGACGTTGACCATGTCGACCGAACAAGAAAGCAAATCCCTGTCCGCACTGTTTCGCTATCTGGCGGGTATCGATAGTGATTGAAAACGCTGCCCTTCTTATTCGTTGGCGGTTCGGGATCTGGAAGCCGCGAGCGTCTATGCTAAATCGGATTTGGCCAGGGCACACCAAGGCTGATATCAGGATGGCGAGGCTCCGTGTCCGCCCGACCGTAGTCCGCCCGCAAGACCTCTAGCTCGTCCAAACACACTTTGGCGAATTCAGCCGCGTCATCATCTTCTCCTATCGTGAGATGGAAGAGCGCCGCTCGAACTCTTGATGCATCAACCGGTATTAGCTCGTAGGTGCCGTTTCCCCGCAGGGGCGGATCGCGCCGATATGCCACCTCTTGGAGGTTCGAGTGCAAGCGCCGCCTTAAGTAGGCACGTCCTTCGGAGTCGTTGATAAGCGCGATGAACAAGTCGGCGTCGCCACTTTCCACCATGACCCGGGCAAGCAAGGCTTTGGAAGCGGGCGTCGAGGCTGAGGCGAACTTTATCGCAAGTCGCTCGAGGCCATCTGATTCTCCTAAGAGCAGATACGCTAGTTCGGTGGTGAAACCGTAGCCCGCTCCTGACATTCCTCGATCACTCGGAATTTTGCCCTCACTGATATCAACTAGGATGTCCAGAACATCGACAGGTGAGAAGGCAAGGAGGGCTTGGTACCACGAGTACTCGTTAGCATGGCGAGGTTCCCTCTCAGCCAGCCTTCTCAACATGTGCAAGCCGATGGGGCCATTCACCTTCTTCAGTGATGTGAATAGGCCGTCCATTCGCCACCGAATCGGGTGCATGATGTTTTGCTGAACAATATCGAGTGCGTCGAACAAGCTCTCGGGCCGATCTGAATGGGGGAACAGTTCCAACCACTGAAGAATCTCCCATGGTTCTCGTTCTACGGACCACAGGTCACGTTCGTGCTCCTTGAAGAAAAGGCAGAGCCCTTCAAGCAACTGTTTATGGTTGGGGAGATGGCCACCAAGAAACATGCGAGAATGGAGTGTGAACTGCGCACGAGACGGCAATCGCCGCCCCAGCAAGTCTTCGAAGACGTCAGCTTTGTTTCCATGAGGCAACATTGCGCCCCATCCCGCTAGCTCAATCGCTCGATTGGTTTCCCGTTCGGTTCCGAACACAGCCAAGCGTCGCACGCTTGCAAAGATCGCTTCGCTTTCCTCAGATGTTTCGTCCGGATTCAGCTGGCGGTTCGCACGGGCCGACATTGCCCGGTCGAAGTCGATCCAGTGCCGGAACCCTCTCTTTTCGGACTGGGTCTCTCCATTGCCCTGATGAATGCGCACGAGCGCGCAGGCCGCATCCGAGCCAAAGTCTTCTGCGTCAAGCCGCGCGATAAGGATTGACTTGGCGTTTTCCCAATGTCGCAAAGCAGATCACGGTATGTCCAGTGACCTTGCCCCCAAGTTTTATCCAGTTTTGAGTTCGCTCCAGCGGTTTTGGGTTGCTGCAGTTGCGGCGGTAGCGGCGGGTTGCGGTGCGGAGCCATTTCGGCTGCGCAGCACCGCATCACGTCGC
>NZ_SRXN01000081.1 GCF_004827385.1 Ensifer sp. MPMI2T | reverse complement strand
GCCGGCCATTAGGCAGTGACGGGTTTCCGCAAGGCCCATAGACGCCGGAGCTTCTGGCAGAGGCGATTTCACAGATCGACTCCAACCGGATCGGGGTCGATTTGCGGACGGTGCAGCTCTGGTTTCACGCCCGCCCACCAGCCAAAGCCCCTCAGCCGGGAAATGAAGAGCGCTCCGGCCACACGCTGACGGCGGGAATTGACAAGGCGCCACCAAGCGCGGCGTGCAAACCCAATGGGCTGCTGTCGCGGAAGAGCGCCAGGCCAGTGCTGAGGAACTGGCCGAGGATGCCGATTGGCAGAGCCGAGCCGCGAACGTGAACCACGCAGGCGTCCCTCGGCCGACATCTACGAACGTGTCAGGGGTTTTCTCCATTGCTCAGCCGGCCTCGTGGCGAGTTACCGTTGTGGCCGCTATCCAGTTCTGGAGAGTGGCGGCATACTTGGAGGCCGCCGTCTCCAACTCTTCCGCCTCGAGTTTGTCGGCCTGGTAGATGATGAACGGAGCGCTGTATTGGAGGCCGCAGCGGTGCGCCGCGGCGCGTAAAGGTGCGAGCAGTGCCTCCATCGTGAACATGTTACGCCCGCCGGGGCGGTACGATTCCGATACGTTGCCGGCGGTCGCGGCCAGCATTAGTGGTGTGCCTTCGAGCTCGCGCCCTTCCCTCTCGTAGGCAATGTAGAACATGCGCGTGAGCACAGCATCCTGCCACGCCTTCATCAGTGGCGGGGTGGAGTACCACTGGATGGGGAACTGCAGCACGATACGGTCGGCCGCAAGCAGCCTCCGCGCCTCGCGCTCGCCGTCGCGGAACATATCCATGCTGTTGGGATAAGTAGCCTGCATGTCGACGACCTCGACGCCGGGAAGCTTGGCCGCCGCGGCGGCCAGCGCCGCGTTGGCCTTCGAGCGCCTAAGGTCGGGATGAAAGAGGAGGATGAGGGTCTTGGTCATGGTGGTCTCCTGCGTTGCGACAGGGAGAGCGTGCGACGGCTCCGGAAATTATTCCAATCGATTAATAATATGTTCTATTATTTGCTGCATGAATTTACGCTCGCTTGATCTGAATTTGCTTGTCGTGCTCGACGCACTCCTTGACGAGGCACATGTCAGCCGCGCCGCCGACAGGCTCGGCCTATCGCAGCCCGCAGCGTCGGCCGCGTTGCAACGTTGCCGCCACCTCTTTCGCGATGAGCTTCTGGAGCGGGGCCGGGGTACGATGCGCCTTACACCCAGGGCAGAGGCGTTGCGCGCCCCACTTAAGTCGTTGCTAGCCGGTATGAAGGATCTGATCGACCCGCCGGAAATACCCCTGACTGAAATCCGGCAGGTTCTGCGCATCACCATGGCAGACTATCCTGCGCTATTCGTAATCGCGCCCCTGCAGCAGGAGTTACAGCGGTCAGCACCAGGCATTGATCTCGTTATTCAATCATGGCACGGCGGCGATGCTGCCCGCACCGCACTGCTGGACGGCACGGCCGATCTCGCCGTCTCAGTGTTCACCGCGTCTGATGACGACCTCCACCGCGAGGAACTTCTCACTGAGCACTACGTGGTCGTCATGCGCGCTGATCATCCCGCTGCGGAAGCCTTTGATCTTAATGCTTGGCTCGACTATCCGCACATCCTCGTTTCCGGCCGCGGTGATTCGACAACGCCGCTTGATGCCGAATTATCCCATTATGGTTTGTCGCGCCGCGTCGGCTTGGTGGTTCCCAGCTTTCAGATGGTGCGCTCGCTCCTGCAAGACTCTGACATGATTGCCATGTTGCCTTCGCGCGCCGTGCCGAGCGGCGGCAGCTTTGTCTCTTTCCTTCCACCGATACGCGTCCCCGGTTTCCAGCTGCATATGGCTTGGCACCGACGGCGCGCAAAGGATGCTGCCCTCCAGCACGTAGCGAGCATACTTGGCGGCCTCCTGCGCTGAAACGGCAATAACCCTGAAGCGCGCGAGATACTCCACGGAATCAGCTGACGGTGGTGGCCCTGCTGCCGGACTTGTGACGCGGGATCTGGTTCACCTATTCCCGCGCCTCTCAAGTCCTTTGCCTGGGCAAGGCATTATGTTCTCATCGGGCCGCGTTCACGTCAAAGTATCAGTGATTGCTTTTCTCGTCTGCTTCACCATTGTAATTGTCGGATTGTTGCCGAATGCTCGGGCGCGAGCTGAAGCATTTTGCTTCGCGGACCCAAAGCAATGGCGATCGGAATCCCAGATCGCTATGACGCTTCTCAGGCCCCTGTGCGAAATTGCTTCACTGGTGCATGGTGAGCGCTGAGGGGCGGTATAAATAAAGAAGGGTAAAGGTCGGTGACTGATGCAAAGAGCTTGATTCGTGCACGAGGTCTGGTTGAAACAGCCGATCCGGAGTTTCCTAGGCCTGTCTTTCGCCAACCTGGGTTCGACGGCATTCTTACCGCAAAGGAGATGGACGAAAAGATCTCCGCCTGGCTCAAACAGACACGCGAGGCCAAGGGTATCTCCCGTGCCGATCTAGCGCATTTGCTGGGACTGTCGGTAACTGTTTACGGCAGGTACGAGCGGTCAGAAGGTCGAATGACCGTCCCCCGCCTGATTCATCTCTGTGAGATTATGGGCTTTATGCCTCTTGATTTAATCTTTGACGCAGCGCCGCACCTGTGGGGCAAGACGCCAGAAGAAGCCGAGGAGCGCCGAACTCTGACGCGGCTTATCGAACGCCTGCCGCCCGAGACTATGCGCGATTTGATTCGGCTTCTGAAGCGCATGACCCCAGGGGAAGAAGTGGCCGCGGGATTGTCTACAAGCGAAGGCAGCTAAGGCTTTAACAGCTTCACCGCGTCAGTTTTGCCGGGCATTGAACCTTCGGCTGACGCTGGACTTGTTCAATCCGAGAATCTTTGCGGCTTGTCCGATGCTGATTTCGCCGCTGGCGATCCGCGGCCGGATCGCAGACCACTGCTCGTCCGTAACCTTGAATTTGGGTCCGGCCTTCTTGCCTGCCGCCTGTGCGGCCGCCAGACCTTCGAGGGTGCGCTGCTGAATTACGTCGCGCTCGAACTGCGCGAAGGCACCAGCGATCGAAAAGAACAGCCGGCCATTGGGCGTGGTGGTGTCGATGAGTTCCGTAATGGAGTGGAGACCGATCTCTTGCATGTGCAAGCGCTCGGCGAGCGCGAGCAGGTCATGCAGGGATCGCGAAAGACGATCGAGACGCCAGATGCACAGTGTATCGCCGGCGCGAAGATAGCGAAGCGCGTCCTCAAGGCCCGGCTTTATCACAGCGCCCCCGCTGATCCTGTCGGTGAATATCCTCGAGCATCCCGCCGCTTTGAGAGCGCGCTGTTGCATATCGAGGTTCTGTTCGACGGTGGAAACCCTTGCGTATCCGATCTTCTCGCCCATCATGACCCGTTGCGTAATTAATCATGCAATTCATCGATTACGCAATCGTGCCTGGATGAGCGGCTTTCGGCAACTGATTACATTCCGTTTTCTGCGGCCTGTGCAACGGGTGCATAAACGATCGTTTGTGCAAGGCGCTCACACAGCCAAAAGAATGCTAGAACTCCGACGCCTGCATACCTATAGTTGAGCGATCGCGTGCAGGGGGCAGCCATGTCTGAAAAGAGGGAATCGCGTTTCCCGAATATTGATTTCAAGGTTTTGGATGATGTGAAAAAAGCCACCGAGCTCGCACTGCCGTCGCTTGGCGTTGCTCGTCAGCTCCATGATAGCCTTAATGGCCTTGGCAGCCTCGGCGAAGCAGTCCGCCAGCTGAAACTCTCCCTTCCAGGGCAGGAAGTGGCAGAGGCGATCTCTCGTGCCACCTCGTCTTACGCTGTTGCTTTCAAGTCACTGGATCATCTGAATCGCATCAGCGAGCTGAGCGCCGTACTCGGCGACAAGAATCTCCTACCAGCAACAACACTCGGTTCTTCCTATGCTGAGCTTTCAAGGGCGGTGAACGAAGCTCTAACACCCATCAAGTTGGCCAACAGTTTGCGCACTGGGTGGGATGTTTCACTAGCCAGCCGCTTGCCTGCCTTTGATGTGAGGTGGACGGTTCCCGACCTCGATATGGCAACCAGTCTATACGGATTCGGAAGCCTTGCCAGATTGAGTGATGCCGTGCACACCGCCGAGCCGTACGCCCCTGACATCACCGAGTTCGTAAATGAAGAAATAGGCGACAATTTCGCGGATGAGCCTGTTGACGACGACGCTGCGTTAGATGCTGGAGCAAACCCCGGCTTTTTCGCGTTCCGCGAAGAACACTTTCCCGTAGTGACATACAGGGCGGGGTTCGTCTTCCATCTCGATCGCATCAGAGTCCCGGTACTCGAAGACGGCCGTGCCTTCGACGGAGTTTTCGATCCGCGTCATAGTGCGATCCTTACTGCGCTGGAGCAGTGCTTTCGCCGCATCATTGTGGAGGACCTGCAAAAACATGATGGCACGGGCTGGACAAGAAAGGTCCCGCCAGCTCTGGTGGCAAAATGGAAGGAAAAGCAAGACAACGAGCGAGCTTTAGGTCGGCCGGTCTTCGAGATGATTCAGTATGCTGACTTCATGGATTTCGCGGATGTCATCTCCATGAAGGGTAACTGGAATAATTGTTTTTCAAGCCGTTTTTCCGGGAGGGAGGACTTAACCGTCTCGCTGCGGCGCTTGCACCCAATTCGAAATGCCATGGCGCATAGCCGTCCGATTGGGAAATTTGATGCCGTTGTGCTAGTGACCGAATCATCCAGATTGTTCATTCAGCTGGGCATGCCAGCCGTTGATATCATCCGCTGATGATGTGCTTGCGTGCAAGCGCCCAATCGACGAGGGCAAGGGCTGGTGGAAGATAACATTCTCGACATATTCGCCAACCTTGCGGCGATCCTTACCGCACTGGTCGCGGTCCTGGGCTTATGGCCGCTTTCCTTGGGAGCGGCGTCAGAAGCGCTTGCGCCTGGAAACCCACTTGCGTGATGAGAGGCACATGGGTGATGCCGGCCAACGGACCGTCCTCCACCTCGTTGCCCATCTCGGCATGTCCGAGGCCGAAATTGTGGACGCGGCGTTCCGCAGCAAGGTCATTCGTCGTCTGGTCTCTGTAGACAACCAGGGCAAGGCTGATCGTCTCCTTCTCGTGTATGAGACCGGCGATCTCGAAGAAGACTTTCCAACGCGACCCGGCCGCGCAAGGTTTTAGTGCGCTTGCCCCCTCGATCGCGGGCGGCGAGCGATGGCACAAGCTGAGGACGAATTGAGCCGTGATAAATAATTCGTTAGATTTGCGCGACGTCCGTGAGCGAGTGTTGGAGACTTGCGCTGTTCTGTGGCAGCTCGAGACGTGGCTCGGCGAGTAACTTAATATGCCGCCCAGTGATGACGAAAGCCAGAAAAGAAAGCGCGACGATTTTACCGCCGCGACCAAGCGACTGCTAGCGGAACGCGTTGGCTATCTGTGTTCCAACCCGGAATGCCGAGCGCTGACTATCGGGCCACGTCTAGGCACTGAGGGCAGTGTGAACACGGGGGTAGCTGCGCACATCACGGCCGCTGCATCCGGGCCAGGCGCTGCGCGGTTCGATCCTTCGCTCTCCCCAGACGAACGCAAGCACTACACCAATGGCATTTGGCTCTGCGCGGTTCACGCCCACCAGATCGACCACGATGAAAAGCACTTCACGACCGAGAAGCTCAGAGGCTGGAAGCAGGCAGCGGAGAGCTTCGCGGCCAAGCAAATGGCGTCTGGCGCATCGATCGTTGCGCCTGGTGTGCAACGAGAGTTAATCGACGAGCTTGCGCAGCTATCCGAGGCGCTCGGACTGCCGAAGGAAGACGACTTCCCACGAGTGCGAGAACAAGTTGAGCTGGCCGCGCAGAAGCATGTCGAAAAGTTCAAATCCGCGGACGGGTACCCGATACATCCGGTCAAGCTCGCGCTGCGGGCTGAGTCCCTATTCGAAAACCGAAAATCGTTCGATGTAGATCGACTAGCAACTGCGGTGTCGCGGCTTCGAAAGATAAAGCTCGTCGCACCTCTCGGCACAGGCAAATCCACTACTTTAATTCAGCTCGCTGACGGTCTGATCGAGCAGAAACTTATCCCGGTTGTAATTCCGTTGGCAGAATGGAGCGTAGCTGGCAAAGACTTGCTTCAGTGGGCCGCAAGCGCTCATTCGTTTGCAGGCCTGAGCTCCAGTCATCTCAAATTCATGGCGGCTCACGGCGAGGTGGTCCTATTGCTCGACGGTCTGAATGAGCTCCCCGATACTGGCCACACCCGTCTAGTTCAGGAACTCAAAACTCTTGAGCGCGACTTTCCTTTGCTAATGTTAGTCGTGAGCACGCGTCGCCAAGCCTCAAATATACCAGTAGGCGAGGCTACGATTGAAATTCAAAAGCTGTCGCAGGATCAGCAGGAAGAGATCGCCCACTCCATCAGGGGCGAAGCAGGACTCATCATGCTGGATCATGCTTGGAAAACCTCTGGTCTCCGGGATCTCGTTTCGATTCCGTTTTACCTGTCCGCCCTGCTCCAGTTGGCCTCCCAGGGCCAGCTACCGGAGACAAAGGAAGAAATCGTACGCGCGCTGGCCCTGAAGCATGAGTCTAGCTGGGACAGGAAGGAAGTCGTTGATCAGGTTCTGGAAGGCCAGCATGTCGTCTATCTTGAGTATCTGGCGGTAGAGGCCACATCATCGCGAAGACCGCTATCGCGGCGGATCGCGCGAATGTCGTGGTTTCAACGGCGGCGCGAAAGCTTACGGAAGACGGCCAAATCGCCGGGGCGCCTTCGCCTCGCACGGTGCTTGAAACACTTGTCGGGGTCCACGCCCTCCAGAGAGATGAGGCAAATTCGATCAGCTTTCAGCATCATCAGCTTCAGGAATGGTACGCCTCCCACGAGGTCGAGAGACGGCTCTTAAGAGAAGGCATTCCAGATCTACTACTCAGCAATCCTTTGTGCATCGACATTATAAATGAACGCGCATGGGAAGAAGCCGTTCTGTTTGCATGCGAACGGCTTTCTCGGAGAAATGTGGAGGGAGTGGCCGCGGTCGCCAAAGTCGTTCGAGCTTGTCTCGGCATCGATCCAACTTTAGCGGCTGCCATCATCAAGCGCGGTCCTGACCCTCTTTGGGCTGCAATTCGCGACGAGGTTATCGCATTCGCTCGCGCTTGGCACTCGCCCGGCGAGGCGGATCGTGCCTTTGCCTTCATGATGGCGACTGGAAGGTCAGAGTTCTCCGACTTGATCTGGCCGCTTATTACTGACGTGGACCATCAGAGACAGCTTGAAGCGCTCCGTGTCGCCGGGCGGTTCAGACCCGAGGCAATGAAAGATCTGCTAGAGCTGCATTATTTCGGATTACCCGAAGCCACCCGGGCGACACTCTTGTCTGAGTTCGTGTATGCCGGCGGCATGGACGGGGTTGAAGGGGCGGTCAATTGGACGCTTAGGGACAGCAGTTCTGAAGTGCGGATCGATGTTGTTAAGGCGCTGATTTTTAGGGGCGCAGAGCGCTACGCCTCCAAACTGCTCATCGATGCCAACGACAAGGTCTGGGCTGTCCTTGGGCGGGAGGGCTATGCCGATGACATCCCTGATGGCGCACAGGCTGATCGACTTCGGGCTGAGCAGCACGCCGCAATCGAGGGTGAGTCGTCCTGGGCACGAAAACTTGCGTTGCTTTTAGATACGCCGTCTTCCGAAAGCCGGCTAAAAGACATCCGAAACGTGCTTTTGCGCCCCGAATTGAACATGAAGGAAGATAGCATCGGGTGGTCTTTTTCGAGATTGCATGAGGAGGCTCCCGACCTGCTGGCATCCGCACTGCGGGAAAGGATCGCGCAGAAACTAGGTCTTCCGTGGGATCCGGTTCGGTACCGCGGCGGGATTGAGGATCAAGAAGATAACGAAATATCCGCAATCGCCTTGGGGGACGATCCCACCAAGGAAGAAGCCCTGTCGGCGGCCATGGTAGTAGGCCCAATGACCGTCCGTGTCATGATCGATCGTTGGCTCCGTCGGAGGCTCGAACTGCAGGCCCTTGGCCGCGCCGCGCCGAAGGGCAAGTGGGACAGGGAGCGTCTGGAACAGGACCAAATTCGAGCAACAAGGCCCGCTGCTTTCGCCAACGCTGTACTCGAGTTCGTCGATGAACAGGCCACGGCCAGAATTGCGCTGCTGTCAGAACTTATCGGGCGCCATGGTGGGGATGCCACACCGTTTCCCTTCACGCTTAACCGACAAACATACGACAAATTGGTTGCCCTGCTGATCAAATGGGGACAGCGGCTATTGGTGGCCGCGATGGCGACACGGCAAGACTTTGATAAGCTAGCGCGGGCCATGCGTCGGTTTCCGGACGTTGCTCTGTTGCCAATCGTGACTGAGCTCCTTGACGAGGACTTGCGGCGATGGGACGAAGCTCGGCGAGCGTATTTCGCAGCTAAACGAGCAGGCCCTCGCCCAGTCGATGTCGGGACCTCCTACACCTGGTGACCTTGCCCCGTTGAAATAATCCATTTTGAAGTAAGCTCTGGCCCATTGAGAGGACCAGGGAATGAAGCGCAACCGTTTCACGGACGAACAGATTATCGGCATTCTGAAGGAGCACGAGGCGGGC
>NZ_SRXN01000080.1 GCF_004827385.1 Ensifer sp. MPMI2T | reverse complement strand
AGGCGCGCGGCACACACACACGGGCGCACACACGAGGCGAGCGCTAGGCGCACGGCAGGCGAGGGGGCAAGGCGAGCGGGCAAGCGCTACGGGGGCGACGGGGGCGAGCGCTTGCCGCGTGCCAGCTGCGAGCATGGCGGGCAAGCGACCAGCGGCGAAGCGTGGCGCGTTGATCGATACCATCGATGTTTGGAAGTTGGTGAGCGGGGAAGCGCGCTAGACGCAATCCGACGTTCTGGAAAGCTGTATGACTCGCCGAAGGTTAACACGCAAGGGCAACGCGCCACGCAATCCGCTTCCCTTCCCCCCGCTTCGCTCCCCTTTCCCCTTCCATGCTTCCCCCTGCCGGGAGCGCACTAGGGGCGGTCCTGCCGCGATCGGTGGCGGTCCGCCGTGTCACTATTCGCCCTGGTCGATTGCCGCCCCCTGCCCGGAAATGCGCCGCGAATTTGGCGGAGATACGGGGGGAAGGTGCACGGCTTTTTGCGCGATATCGGGGGAGCTTGACCGGCGGAGGAGCTGGCGGCGAATCTTGCACGGCTATTATTCAATATTTTCAACATCTTGACATTTTGCGAACCGTCGATTTTCCGGCCTAAAAAACGGGCAAATTTTACCAGCTCAGATTGCCATTGCCGGAACGGTTCATAAGAACGGTTGAAAGTTTTCCTGCTTAAAAATCAATGCGTTATCCGTTTAGCGTCAATATTATACATTTTGTGCTTGCGTTTAATACGTTGCGAATTATTTTACCCATATCGAAGCAACGGCAACGGGGCTTTGAGCGGCGACCGGGCCACCGGGAACCGGGTTCTTTTGACAACAAGACAACGGCTTTCCGCCAACGTCTCTGAAGGTTACCGCAGGTATCGGCGCAAGCTGGTCGGGTCGGTGGATTGTAGGGGATGACGGATCAACGGGGAGTGCAGTTGCGAATAGGGCGACCACGGCAGCAAAACCGGCATGACAAAACCGGCAGCGCGGCAAAGGGAAGGGTTTCTCTCCGGCGAATCACCATAATGGACCGGAGTTTCAAAAGGTTCCGGCTGAAAAGGCTCTAGTGCATTGTGCTAGATACCCTTAGCGGCAATGGGATTGCGACAGCACTGAAAAGGCAAGCTTGCGAGCGTCCAAAGCGACAACAAGACAAGCACCGAGTAAACGGCAATCAACATGCGGCGACGCTTCGGCGTTAGGTGGCGGAAAGATATGAAGCACGCTAGGCAATACGCGGTCCGGTTGGAATAGTCCGGTTTGATGCACTGAAAATGCGCCGCTCTAGCTTCGCTAAGACCCTTCAACCGATAACAGGCACGGGCGTTTTAAAAGAAAACGACATTGGATTTTTTCAACGCTGGTGATCGGCAACGGTCGCCAGCTTTGCGACGATTCAATGGTGAATCGACCCCCGCAAGTATGCGAAAAAGGAAAGGTTCAATCCCATGGCTAAGTTTGAAATCCTCACCGGCAAGAAACTGAAGAACGCAATCGCCGGTCGCGGCAAAGCCGTCGCCACCTTCACGGAACGGGAACACCAGCTGGCTTATTCCGCTCTGTATCACGTTGAGATGCATTCCTGCGCGTCTCACCTCAATGCGCTTTTGGAAGTCACTCCGGCGAACTATCGCCGCGGTCTGGTCTCGTGGGCAACCGCCTTCGGCAAGGTGAAATTCGACACGGAAGCGCGCGCCTTCGAATATGCGAAGGACAAGAAATCCGACATGGAGAAGGCCCTCGAAGTCGCACCGGCGAACTACGAAAAGGCCAAGGGCGCGGACAAGGCCAAGACCGCTTTCGACGAGGTCGCCTATCTTGAGCGCGTCGTGAAGAAACTCGACGAGGAAGGCGCGGACCCGCGCGTTCTGCAGGCGGTCAAGGGCGCTCTGACGCTCGCGAAGACTCCGGCGATTGTGGCACCTGCGAAGCAGGAGAAGGCGAAGGCACCGAAGGCCAAGCCGGAACAACAGCAGCCGGAGGTGGCCGCCGCCGCCTGAAAGCACCTGCGAGTAATCGACGGGGGCAGGCACTAGTCTGCCCCCCTTTTCATGACGCTACGCAAGGGCGCATTCGTGCGCCTTTTCGCGGCTTCATGCCGACCCCCGCAATCATGCGATCCAACGGAGATTTCGAATGTTCCAGCGCCCGGAGTCCATCCAGCGCTCGCCCTATGGCGCGCCGCTTCGTCATCCCTATTTCGAGACCTATCGCGAGCGTCAGGCGGACGCCTTCCGCCGCGAGATCCGCGACTTTGTCGCCAAGTGCGACCAGCAGCGCGAGCGCCTGGCTCAAGCCCGCATTCTGGAGTCCGTCCATTGAGCCCCTTCGAGCAAGCCTATAACGACCACCTCGCCGCCGATCAGCGCTGGATGGACGAGATCAAGCGCGCCTTTCCGCACCAGTGGGCAGGCGATGTCCGCTACACCGACGCCGCCCACGGCGAGCCCGGGACTCCCCTGCGCGCTGCGTATGACGAGTACCTGCGCACCCGCGGCGTCTGGGAATCGTTCCTGCACCCGCGCGAAAGGTCCGCCGCATGAGCCGGACCGATCCATTCTCCCCCGTCGGCCGCGCGATCGCCGACTGCAATCGCGACCTCCAGCGCGGGCTCACCGCGGTCCTGGCCGTCGCCCTCGTGGCCGCCCTCGCCGCCATGACCGTATGGCCGCACCCATGACCCGCCGCGCCTTCCTCGCCGTGCTCGCCGCGAGCCTCACCCTCGCGGCCCTCCCCCTCGACGATCCGGAGCCTCCCTAGCCCCTGACCTTTCCGCCTCCGGCGCACGCCGCCGGAGTTGGAAATGCCAGCCCCCGCAACCATGCGAACCATAGGAGACCACCTTGCTAATGCCCGTCCTCCGCGACGCCCTCGCATTCCTCGCCATCATCGCGGCGATCGCCTGCATCTCGATGTGGGCTGCCATCCTCACTGGCGCGGCATGAAACCTGTCCCGCGTACATGCCGCCCGGCTGCGCCCCTCGTGCGGGCGCAGCTCCCCCATTCCAACGGAGATTTGAAATGGCAATCGCCTTTGATACACTCGGCTACGCCAAACACCTGCGCGACGCCGGCATCAGCCAGAAGACAGCGGAAGCGCACGCGGAAGCAGCACGGGACTTCATCATGGCCGAGCTCGTCACCAAATCCGATCTTGCCGCCGCCCTTGAGGCGCAGACTATGAAGCTCACGATCCGCCTCGGCGGCATGCTCGTCGTCGCGGTCGGCACGCTCGGCGTGCTCATCCGGCTAACCTGACCCAAAGCACCGCATTTCCTTAGGTCATCGCTGTTGTGGTATTTTGTCGGTACTCGCTGGGAGGCTAGGTCTAATGGTGTCAATTCGCTTTGCTGTGGCGTTAACTGTGTTGCTTCTAGCATCGAACGCTAGGGCTGATCAGACATTCATCGTTTGCGACCTTACCAGAAGTGCTGATGAAAAAGGTGTTCTCTCGGCGATCACGGGGACAGACGTCTTCATGATCGATCCACAGCCTGACGGCTCGACCACCTACACAGTTCCGCCGGGATGCCGTGCAGATACGCTAGTCACCAAAGTCAGCGACACAGAGCTAATGTTCGAGTGTGAGCACGCGGTAGCGAAAGGATTTCGCTACCTCATGACAATCGATCGCGTTAGTGGAGAGTACGAAAAGATGTTCTGGAAGAAGACGGCTTCAGGTTCCTCTGGTCTCGTGCACTTCGGACATTGCGCTCCCCGTAAACGGCAATTCTGATTCGATTTCTAACGAGCCGCCTTCGGGCGGCTTTCACTGCATCCCCTGCAATCATGCAACCAACGGAGACCCTGAAAATGAACGCGCATGCCCGCATTACGTCCGCATCTGCCACCCTCGCCGCCCGCGCCATGATCGTTTCGCTTTCCATCTCGCAGTGGTCCGGCCGCCGCCTCGATCGCGAGATCACCGACGAGGTCAACCAGCAGCACAACGCCGCCTCTGACGCCGGCCGCTATAACAAGCTGCTCCTGCCGAAAGAAGCGCTCGCCGGCATCGTCTCAGTCGTGAGCGAGACCCGTGCCGACTTCCTGCAGCGCACGCTGCCGTGGATGGACAAGGGCGGTCGCATCATGGCGGCCGAGGCCTACATGGCTCACATGTCGTGGATCCGCAGCCAATCCAACAAGTTCGACCGTGCCGTCGACGAGTTCATCCGGAGATACCCCGGCTACGTGCAGGACGCCCGCGTCCGCCTGAACGGCATGTTCAAGGACGAGGACTATCCGACCATCGACCAGCTGCGCGGCAAGTTCGCACTGGAGTGCAAGGTACTGCCCGTGCCCACGTCCGAAGACTTCCGCGTCACCATGTCCGCCGCCCAGGCGGAACAGATCCGCGCCGAGATCGAGGAGCAGGTGACCGAGGCGACCACCGCCGCCGTACAGGACGTCTACCGGCGCGTTGCCGACGTGTCCGGCCGCATGGTCGAGCGCCTGAATGCCTATCGCCCGTCCGAAGGCAAGGGCGACAAGGCGGAAGGCGTGTTCCGGGACTCGCTGGTGGAGAACGTGCGCGACCTGATCGCGATCCTGCCCGCCCTCAACATCACCGGTGACCCCGCCCTCACCGAGATGGCCGAGAAGCTCAAGCCTCTGGCCAAGCACGACGCCTCTGTCCTGCGCGACAACCCCCACATCCGCAAGGACGTCGCCGCAGAAGCGCAGGCGATCCTCGACAGCGTGGCCGGCTTTCTCGCCTGACATCCACTGCATATGCCTACCGGTCTACTGGTTGGCCCATATAGGCGGCAGATCACGGGCACCAAACTCAAGTTCTGGTTCGCTCTTGTCGCCGAGAACGGGGCCGCACGATACGAGGTGTCGATCGACACGTTCGACCGACGGATCAAGGCCAGGCACCGCCCCATCTACAAGGGCAAGGTGCCCAGCCACTCATCCAACTTCCTTGAATACCTGATCCCCTCTGACCTCTCGCTATTCCGGAGCGCGGCATTCCCGCGCTTCCCATCCGACAAGATCCCCGACGCAGCCCTCGCGCTGCTGCAAGGGCAAGACGTCGCCGACCTGACCCGAATGAGGCTGGTCGGTTCCCTTCCTCAACCCGCCACGCATGGCAACGAACGGAGACCCCCATGCACATCAAATCAGCCGCCCTTAATCTGACCGACTACCTCGACGAGGACACGCCCGCTTTCATGTGGGGACCGCCCGGCATCGGCAAGTCGGCGATCGCCGTGCAGATCAAGACCGAACGCAAATGGGGATTGATCGACTTCCGCGCTTCCACCCGTGACTCGGTCGCCCTCATGGGCTTGCCGGATATCTCCGGCGACACCACGAAATGGAAGGTGCCCGACGAGTTTCCGCAAGTCGAGCGCGACGGTCCGGAAGGCATCCTCTTCCTCGACGAGCTGAACGCCGCGCCTCCGTCGATGATGGCGGCGATGTTCGGTCTGGTCCTTGACCGCAAGGTTGGCGACTACGTCCTTCCGCCGGGATGGCGCGTGGTTGCCGCAGGCAATCGGCAGTCGGACCGCGCTGCTGCTCAACGCCTGCCGACGGCACTGGCGAACCGCTTCGCCCACATCGACGTCGACCCCGACACCAGCGCCGGGCACGACAACGTGCATGTCGAGCACTTCAACAATATCGGGCTTGACCCGCAGCTCATCGCCTTCCTCCGCTTCCGACCGGCGCTGATCCACATGATGCCGAAGAATGACGAGCGGGCATTCCCCACTCCTCGCTCGTGGGAACAGGCAGCCAAGTACCTCGACAAGCCGTCGAGCCGCCGGCTCAGCCTCGTCTCCGGCGTCGTCGGTGATGGTGCGGCGGCCGAGCTCGAAGGATTCCTGCGAGTCTACCAGAACCTGCCGTCGCTGGACCTGGTCCTCGCCAATCCGAACAGCGCACCTCTTCCGGAAGATCCTGCCGCTCGCTTCGCAATCAGCGCCGGCCTTGCCCGCAAGGTGGATGCTCGGTCCTTCGACAACGGCATGGCCTACATCCAGCGACTGCCGCGGGAGTTCGAGATCATGTTCGCCGTCGATGCGGTCCGCCGCGATCCCGGTCTGTCCCACACTCAGGCATTCACTAATTGGGCGGTCAGGAACCAGGACGTGACGCTTGGCTAGGTTCAAGGCGATATGGGGTCCGTATCGCGAGAAGGAGGAAAGGCGCCGCATCAAGTGGTTCTTCTCTGCATGTTGGAGGACGGAGACGTGCGGGGCTACACGCTCCGCTTCTACTTCGACACTCGGAAGTTTTCGGTGAAGGCACACACCGCCGGCAACGAGTCCAAATATGCGAGGCGACTGGCGGAGCAGAACCAGCTCGACCTGCTGCCGGAAACGCAGCGCGGCATGATCGAAGGTGCTCGAGTCACCGACCTGTTGAGAGAGCGCCCGGGCGATGAACGCATCGCCCGGGCAACCGCACTCGCAATCCAATTCCAGAGGTGACCATGGACAGAAAGAAAATCTTGAGCCGCATCGTCGGCCCTCTCCCATTTGGCTCGATGACCTTGCGATGGGAGTTCGTTTCCCGCCGGCGCACTAACCACGGTCTCGATTCCGCGCAAGGCCGACGATTCACCCTCATCTATGACCCCGCTTCCCGCTCGTTCTCCGTCGCTGGCACCAGGCGGATGAGCAAGCGGCGGAAACGGGAGGAGGTCACCGTGTCCAAGAAGTTGACCGCCTATCTCCAGTCCCGCCTCCTGCCCCAGCACATCGCCCGGTGCACCGCGGCCTCAATCACCGCCGTGAGACGATAGGCGGCGCCATACCCCGCAACCATGCACAACGGAGACCATCATGAACGTCGCAGACAAGATCCTCGCTGCCCAGACCGCACTGCTCTGGGACCACCCCTTCTTCGGTGTGCTCATGCTGCAGCTGAAGAAGGTCGACGCCACCGACGACCCGCGCATTGACACGATGGCGACCGACGGCCGGCACCTCTACTACCACGGCCCCTTCGTCGACAGCCTGAAGAAGGAGGAGCTGGTTTTCGTTCTCGCTCACGAGGTGATGCACAACGCGCTCGAGCACCACATTCGCCGGCAGCACCGCAAGCCCGGGCGCTGGAACAAGGCGGCCGACTACGCCATCAACGGCGAGCTCACCGAATGCAAGGTCGGCAAGATGCCGGAGATCGGGCTCATCTCGCCGGCTTTCACCGGGCTCAGCGCCGAGGAGATCTACCGAATCCTCGACGACGAGAACAACGGCGACGACAGTGACGAGGGTAGCATGGACGGCGGCGGTTGCGGCGGCGTCATTGACGGCTGCGCACCGCATGATGAGGCGGCGATCGCCGAGCTGCGGGCAGAGGTTCAAACGCAGATCAGGCAGGCGGCAATGGCCGCCAAGGCAGCGCAGGCAGGCAACATTCCGGCAGGCGTGCAGCGCATCATCGACCAGCTGCTCAAGCCGAAGGTGGATTGGCGCGCCGTGCTCCGCCGCTTTATCGACGACTCCTCCACACGGGATTTCAGCTGGGCCAAGCCGAACCGGAGGTTGCTGCCGCTCGGCCTGGTCACGCCGGGCACGATCAGCGACGGCGTCAGCCACATCGTCATCGTGCAGGACTCCTCCGGCTCGGTGTTCGACGACGAACCGTGCAAGGCCTTCTCTGCGGAGATCAACGGCGCGTTCCAGGAAGGCGCGGTCGACAAGCTGACCGTGGTCTACGCCGACGCGAAGGTGCAGGCGATCAAGGAGTTCGAGAACGGCGACGAGCTGGTCCTGCGCCCGGTTGGCGGTGGTGGCACCGCCTTCGCCGACTCCTTCAGGGTGATCACCGACCGGTTCCCCGATGCCCGTGCCGTGATCTACCTCACTGACCTCGAGGTCTACGACTTCGGTGAAGAGCCTCCCATGCCCGTCTTGTGGGGCGTCTATGGCGACCCGCGCAAATTCGACCAGTTGACGGCGGACCTCCCGTTCGGTGAGCCGATCAGCATCAGCATCTAACCCCCGCCAATTATGGCAACAGAGGAGATGAAATGACCGCGCAAAACTACAAGTCACCTAACGGTAGCCCGATAGTCGGCACGGCCGAGAAGATTCTCGCCACCGCCAACATCACCGGCATCAACCCGGACGGTACCCCCAACTACGAGGGTGGTTCCGACATCCATTGGGACACGCAAAAAGCCCTCGTGCGTGACGGCAAGATCCTTTTCGTTGATGAGGACGGCGACGAGTGGACCTTCGATCAGCTGGTGCTGGTCGAAGAAGACAGCGAAGAGGACGACTGACATGGCCTCCTACTTCGTCACATGGGAGATTGACGTCTTCGACGCCGCCTCCCCCGAGGAGGCCGCACGCATAGCCCACGAAATGGTGCGGCGTCCCGACACCACGGCCACCGTCTACAAGGTGATCGAACACGACGCCGCGGACGCGGTCACCGTGGATCTCAGCGAGCTCGACAATCCCGCGGTCCACGCCTGACGGTCCATCCCCTCACCCCGCCAAGCATGGCACCAAGGAGACCCACCCCATGAAAACCTACGACATCTACGTCACCAAGCGTGGCGTCGAGCGCTACTCCGTGCGCGCCAACACTCCAGAGGAAGCGCTGGAAAAGCAGAAGGACGGCACGGCGACCCTGAAGGACGACGAAACCACCGACGTTGAAGAGATCCAAGTCGTCGACCGCGCGACCGGCCAGGACGTGACGCCGGCCGAGCCCGAAGAGGAACACGGTCCGGTCCTGAAAACCTATGGCGTCCGCTTCTGGGCAACGTTCCGTGCATGTGCTGAGACGCAGGTCGAGGCCTTCAACGAAGAGGGTGCTGTCGCCGTTGCGAAGACCATCGACTGGACCGAGCTCGATTTTACGGCCGACCGTGAGAACCTCACCGCAGAAGGCGACGAGACCGCCCACCTTTTTGGCCCCTCGGACGACGAGCACGACAACGACGACCCGTGGTGCGGCAACGCTCGCGAGATCGATCTCCGCGACGAAGGCGAGCCCTTCTCTTGGATCGCCGTCGCCATCGTCAAGGACCTGGCCAAAGTCTCCTATCAAGGCCGCAAGGATTTGATGGAGCTCATCGACCGGGCCAAGGCCGCCTGCACCAAGATGGAGGACTGACCATGTACGTCCTCCGCACGACGATGCACCACATGGCCCTGATCGAAATGACGCCCACAGAATACCGGGAGACCATCGACGAAGAGGCGCGCGCCTCGGTCGAACAGGTCAAGCGGGTGCGGCATCAGAGGATCACCGCCGACGAAGCCCGTCGCTACGTCAAGGCCGGCGGGCACCACGAGACCGGGCTGTGGGTGGATGCGGACGGCAAGGTTCGCTACGCCCACCCCGACCCTGCCTCTTATACACATCTCCGAGCCCACGAGACATCTCAGGAAAAAAAAAAAAAACCCGCCACCATCCTGAATCACCTTACTTACCGCCAGCGACATCTCGTC
>NZ_SRXN01000007.1 GCF_004827385.1 Ensifer sp. MPMI2T | reverse complement strand
GCACGAAGAGCTCGACGAGATCATCGCCAAGCTCAAGAAAATCAGGAAGCTGCAGCGCCAGACCGGCCTCGCCGCCTAACCACCACCAACCACCACCACAGCGCCTCCTGCACCAGCAGGAGGCAGAGGAGAACATGACATATGCAGACAGCAGCAGCAAACATCTTCGATAAGATCGTCGCCAACGAGTACGCCAACGACACTCGCCTCGGCTTGCCGTCCGCTGACAACGGCCACCACAGCCGACGCCTGAATGCCATGGCAATCATGCGCGGCTGGAACGGCTTCCGCACGCCAGCCAAGGAGCCGAAGAAGGACGCGCAGGGAATGACGCGCGGCGACCGTAGGCGTGCGGCACGTGCAGCAGCCAACGCTCGCGTTTCGGAAGAGCGCAGCTACCTGTACATGCACAGCGCGGCGCGTCGCCTGTTGCTCACGCAACAGGTACTCGCCGCATGAACCACGAACCACACAGACTGCCACCCCTCGACTACGTGCCCACCGCACCAGTCCACAAGCCACGGCGGTCCGTTCGTCGCGCCGTACGTGCTGGTCTGTGCGCTGCGGCCGCACTGACGGCGGGTTTCTTCGCGCCGTTCATCATGGCCGCCGGCATCGGCATCGTTGTCGCGTGGCTGGCATTCTGCCGCCTTTTCTACTGGTGGCAGAATGACGACTAAGCGCCTTGCCGCCGTCACCACCACGGCCGACCCCGATCCGCACGACTGGCGGCTCTTCTTGAAGACAGTAGCGGCGTTCGCGCTGCTGCTGTTTCTCGCGGACCTGTTTTTGTGAAGGCCCGTTACCGCTTAACCACCACTGAGGAGACCTAATGTCTGTTTTTGACAAGCTGAGATCCAGCAAACGAAAGACGCCGCCCGTCCTCGCCGTCTACGGCATCGGCGGCATCGGCAAGACCACGCTTGCCGGCGAGTTTCCGGATCCGATCTATCTTCACACCGTCGGCGAAGAAACGCCGGTTGATCTCGACGTGCCGTCGATCGAGATCGAGAGTTACAACGAGATGATGGACGCATTCGAGCACCTGCTGACGCAGGAGCACGAATTCAAGACGGTCATCATCGACAGCCTCGACGCCTTCGAGAAGATGCTTTGGTCCTACACATGTTCTCGCATGTCCTGGGACACCATCGACAGCAACGACAAGGGCTCGCCGACAGCGTTCGGCAAAGGCTACCTTGAAGCCGACAACGACTGGCAGGAATACATGGACGCGGTGCGCGCCATCTCGCGCGCTGGCATCCATGTGGTGCAGATCCTGCACAGCAAGGTGAAGGCATTCAACGATCCGCTTGTCGACTCCTACGATCGTTACCGCCCGAAACTCCAGGATCGTGCCACCGACATCATCATGGAGAAGAGCGACGCCTTGCTCTTCATGAGCAAGCGCACGTCGATCAAGCAGGTCGATAAGGGCTTCGGCAAGAAGGAGAACAAGGCGGAAGGCATGTCTGGCTCCGACCGCGTCATCTACACAGATGAGCGCGCCGGGTTCTTGGCGAAGAACAGGCTCAACATGCCGCCGTCCATCAAGTTCAAGAAGGGGCAGGGCTTCGCCGAGCTGTCCAAGTACTTCTACACGGCGCACGCGCCGGTCGAAGAGGACGAGGCCGCCTGATGTTCCACCAAGAGCACTGGTTTGCATGGTTCCCCGTCAAGATTCGTACGCGTCGCGGCGAGCGATGGGCTTGGCTCGAACACGTGATGCGCGAGTGCGCGCACACCGCATACGGTAGTGGCGACTGGCGCTACTACTCGCTCACCAACTGACCACCACCACAAAGGAGACTACTGAATGGCACGCATTGGCGTAAGAGTTGAAGCAACCGAAGAAAATACACAGCAAAGGGATTTCGGCAACATCCCCAACGGCGACTACCTTCTCGAGATCACGGCCAGCGAGGTCAAGGAGAAGAACGAAGGCACCCGCGACCACGCAATCAACCTGAGCGTCACGATCGACGTCATCGAGCCGGAGGACTTCAAGGGTCGCAAGATTTTCGGCAACTACAATCTTCAGCACCCGAAGGACGACGTGCAGCGTATCGGCCAGCAGCAGTTTGCCTGCCTTCTGCGCGCTCTCGGAATGTCAGAGGCACCGGAAGATTCCGAAGAGCTCCACCTGATCTCGTTCACGGCCAAGGTCGGCATGGGCCGCGACAGCAAGGAGAAGAACGCCGACGGCTCGCCGAAGTACGCCGCCCGCAACGAGCTGAAGAAATACTACTATCCGGACCATGGCGACATTCCGCAGCCGTCGATCGACGCCAACCAGCCTGCGGCTGCACCTGCTGCTGCGAACGACAACAAGGCGGCTGCACGGCCAGCCGCAGCTGCTGCGGCAACGGGTGCTCGCCGTCCTTGGGGCGCCAAATAATGTTCGAGTTCCTCGAAAAGGCGGCACGCCTGACCGTCAATGTGGTCACGCTTCCCGTATCCGTCGCGGCTGACGTCGTCACGCTCGGCGGCGAGCTCAACGACCGCGGCAAGAGCTACACCGAGACGAAGCTGAAGCGCATCGGCAAGGATGCGTCGAAGATCGTCGAGGACGTCGCCGGCTGATCGGCAGGGAACCAACCGGGCCGCTGCACCAACGGCGGCCCGTAAACACCATGAAAGAGGAGACAATATGGCTAAGCGATACCCTATGGGCGTCACGCTCAGCATCTACATCACGGATGGAGAGCAAGTCGGCTCCGTCAATTATGGGTTCGGGTTCGGCCGAGCGCCGACAGATGAGGACATGCCGGCAATCCTTGAAAAGGTTGAGGCGGCTCTTCCGGACGGTTTTCGTCTCATGAATCGCGCCGAAAGCACCATGCACTATTTGCGCGAAGAGCGCGGGTATCGTGGTCCTAACATGGTCATCCCCCGCGACGGCGAGTGGCATGATCCAGCATCCGACGTGGATTTCACTCACCTCAACGACGAGCCCGAAGTCTACGACGAGGACTGATCGCCAACCTGCCGCACGGCCACCACCATGCGGCACACACCACCAAGAGGAGACCACCATGCGCTTTACAATAGCCCGCGCCGACCTAGCGCGCGTCATCGGCGCCGTATCCAAGATCGTTGAGGCGCGCAGCACGATTCCGATCCTTTCCAGCCTGCTGCTGTCCGCGTCGACTGACGCAAATGGCGGCAAGCTCACCGTAACTGGCACCGACCTCGATATCGTCGGCACAGCGTCTGCGCCAGCAGAAGTCGACGCACCAGGCACTATCTGCGTTGACGCCAAGCTGCTCGGCGATATTGCTCGTAAGGCTGGCGCCTCGGACGTCGCCGTCAGCCTGGATGCTGATCGGCTCACCGTCAAATCAGGCCGTAGCCGGTTTAACTTGGCCGTGCTGCCAGCAGGCGACTTCCCGACCATGAACGAGGGCAGCTACGACGCCGAATTCGAGATCGACCTGGCGGCGCTGTTTGCTCCCGTTGGGTTTGCCATCAGCAGCGACGATGTCAGATACTACCTGCAAGGCATCTTCATGCACTCGCTCGACGGCAAGATCGTCGCTGTAGCGACCGACGGCCACCGCCTATCGCGTCATCAGGTTGCCTATCCCGGCGAGGACGCATTCAAGGGCATCATCGTGCCACGCAAGACGGTCGGCCTGCTGCCGAAAGGGACCGTGCACGTATCGGTATCCGAAACGAAGATCCGCATTGCGTCTGGTGACTTCGTTCTGACCAGCAAGCTCATCGACGGCACGTTTCCAGATTATCAGCGCGTCATTCCGACCCAGAACGACAAGAAGATCATCTTCGGCAGCGATGACATGCGCCAGGCTGCTGTCCGTGTGTCTGTGGTCTCATCCGAGCGCGGACGCGCGGTGAAGCTATCCTTCGCGGCAGGCGAGGCGAAGCTATCCGTCAACAATCCAGATTCGGGAAGCGCCACCGATGAAATCTTCGTCAATTACGACGGCGATCCGATCGATATCGGCTTCAATGCTACCTACCTCACCGAGCTCGTCGGCATCTTCCCGGCCGGCGACATCACGCTAGCACTTGCTGACAGTGGCTCGCCGTCTGTCTTCACGTCCGAGAAGGCGCCGGAGTTGCTGGCCGTGCTCATGCCCATGCGTGTGCACTGATGGCAGAGCTAGACGAGTTCTTCGCCAAGGCTCTACGCGCACAAGTCGGCTTTGTTCCTGCTGCTCCGGCAGCAGGACTCTGGCGGCCAGCCAGTGAGGACGAAGCTGCAAAATTCGAGCGTGAGTGGTGCCGTCATTGCATCCACGACAAAGCCGAAGATTGGGAAGACGAGTTCGGCAACCACGTGCCGGGAGTCTGCGTCATCCTTGATTGCGGAATGGTCGGAAATCCCATGGAAGAGTGGGTCATTCGTGATGACGCGCCGGCATGCTTGGCGTTTGAACAAGATCCGCGATTCCCGGCGCGATGCTTGAAGACGAAGGAGATGTTCTAGCCGTGGCACCACTTCCCCGTCCGCAAGCCAGCACGGTCACCGCGATCTACGCCGCGTATGAGGCTGCGGCGGAATCCTGGGATTCCCTCGGCATCAGCGTCGGCGAAGCCAATGCATCCTGTGACCGGCAGCTCTGGTACAACTTCCGTTGGTGCTCTCCGCTGGAGAAGCACCACGGACGGCAACTCCGCCTGTTTGCTACCGGGAATCTCGAGGAAGAACGCCTTGTTGAAGACCTTCTGCGCATCGGCGTTGATGTCTATGGCCAGCAGGATCGCATTCGGCTTGTGCAGGGCCATGTGCGCGGCAAGTGCGATGGCAAGGCGATGGGCGTCGTAGAGGCACCCAAGACAGAGCACCTCCTGGAATTTAAGAGTTCGAACGCCAAGGGCATGAAGGCCATCATCAAGGATGGCTGCAAAGTAGCGAAACCGCTCCATTTCGGCCAGTGCCAGCTTGGTATGCACGCTTTCGGTTTATCCCGCGCGTTGTACTTGGTCTCCTGCAAGGATGACGACACGCTCTATGCGGAGCGCATCGAGTATGACGCCGAGTTCACGCTGCGACTGTTGGCGCGCCTTGAGCGTGTCATCAATTCGCCGTCGCCACCCAGCCGCATTAGCGAAAAGCCGGACTGGTTCGAATGCCTGTTCTGCCGGCACAAGGACGTCTGCAAAGAGGATGCGTGGCCGCGCGTCACTTGCCGTTCGTGCCTCTACAGCACGCCAGAGATGGGCGGCGACGGTCACTGGTCGTGCGGCCGATTCTCGAAACCCATTTCCTTCGAGGAGCAGAAGGCGGCGTGTCCCGCTCATTTACATATCCCGGCGCTTGTTCCGGGCGAGCAGATCGATTGCGACGAAGCCGCGGAGACCGTGAGTTACAAGCTTCGACGTACTGGCGAAATATGGATCGACGGCGCCACCAACGCCTGACCGAACACCACAACGAGGAGACCACCATGAACGACAACACACCGCGCGAGCGGCCCGCAGAGTTTGACGCCCGCGTCATGGCCTACGTGCCAGGACTCCGGAATTTGGCCAACAAGCTTGGTCTAAGAGGCGAGGCCGCCGAAGACCTCGTGACAGACACCATCATCGAAGCGCTTGAGCGCTGGCAGAACTATCGCGAGGGCGGTGGCTTCTGGAACTGGCTTTACTGGACGATGCGCGGGAAGCACACGAACGCGCGTGACAAGCGACAACTGCCAATGACCGACAAGTCTCTGGAAGATGTTGACTATCTGCTTGGGTCGCGCGCCACGCAGGAGGGCTACGCCGAGCTTTCCAAAGTGCTGAGCAACATGACTGGCCGCAAGGGCGAGGTGCTACTGCGTCGCGCCATGGGCGAAACGCTGCAGGAGATCGGCGAGACGATCGGCGTCGGTCGTGAGCGCGTGCGCCAGTTAGAGGAAGGCGAGCGCGCCAGGCTGCTGGAGTTGGCAGCATGAGCGCGCCGTTGTTACCCAAAGACATCATCACTGTCGAGCAGCTGCAGGCCCTGCGCGCGGCTGGTTGGATTGTTGTGCGTGCGGACGCGATTCGGCTGGCGCAGGCGCATGCCGTCGACGAAGAGCGTGAGCGCAAGCGGTTGAGGGTGGTGGCGTGACACTCCAACTCCGACCCTACCAAACTGATGCCGTTTCCGCGCTGTTCGACTACTGGCGCGAGGAACCAGGCAATCCACTTATCGACCTTGCCACCGGAACTGGCAAGAGCATGGTCATGGCAACCGTGATTAAGGAGCTGGTCGAAGGCTGGCCCGACATGCGCATCATGGTGGTGACGCATGTGGCGGAGCTTATCGAACAAAACTTCCTTGAGCTCGTCGGCATATGGCCATTCGCGCCGGCTGGCATCTATTCGGCCGGCCTCAATCGGCGTGACGCCCATGCGCAGATCCTGTTCTGCGGCATCCAGACCGTCTGGAACAAGATCGAGCAGATTGGCCATGTCGACGTGGTGCTTGTCGACGAGTGCCACCTGATCCCGGTCAAGAGCAACACGATGTACGGCAAGTTCTTCGACGCTCTGCGGACGGTCAATCAGGATCTGAAGACGGTGGGACTGACGGCAACGCCGTTTCGCCTGGATAGCGGCCGCCTCGACGAGGGTGATGATCGCATGTTCGATCGCGTCGTCTACACCTACGGAATTGCCGACGGCGTTCGCGATGGCTTCCTCACGCCGCTGTCGTCGAAGCACACCGCGATCGAGCTGAGCACCAAGGGCGTCGGTAAGCTTGGCGGAGACTTCAAGCAATCCGCACTACAGGCGGCCGTCGACAAGCTGGAGGTAACGCGCAGTGCCGTCGACGAGATTGTGTCTAAGGGCGCTGATCGGCGATCGTGGCTGTGCTTCTGCTCTGGCGTCGAGCACGCCGAGCACGTTCGCGATGAAATCCGCTCGCGCGGCATAAGCTGCGAGATGATCACCGGCGAGACACCGAAGGACGAACGCCGGCGCATCATCGAGGACTTCAAGAATTATCGCATCCGCGCGCTGACCAACAATTCAGTTCTCACTACAGGATTCAATCACAAGGGCGTGGATTTGCTGGCTTTCTTGCGCCCAACGCTGTCGGCAAGCTTGTATCTGCAGATGGCTGGTCGTGGCACGCGCGTGCTTTATGCGCCTGGCATGCCGTTGACCACCGCGGATGAGCGGCGCGCGGCGATCGCGGCTGGACCAAAGCCGTCGTGCCTTGTGCTCGACTTTGCCGGTCTGGTCGACGAGCATGGCCCGGTCGATATGGTGCAGCCGAAGGAGCCTGGCAGCGGTGAAGGCGAAGCGCCAGTGAAAATTTGCCCGCAGGACGGCTTCGATAAGCACGGCAAGCCGGGATGTGGTGAAAAACTGCACGCATCCGTTCGCCTCTGCACTTGCTGCGGATTCGAGTTCGACATTGACGATTCGCCGAAGATCAGCCGGCATGCAGCGGACGCGCCGATCATGACGACCGCCGAGCCGGAGTCGCGCAATGTGACCGGCCGCACGTTTCGCTTCCACGAAGGCAAGGGCGACAAGCCGCCGAGCGTGAAGGTTGTTTATATGTGCGGTTATACGGCGATCAACGAGTGGGTCTGCCCGCAACATAAGGGCTTCGCAAGGACTAAGGCCGACCGTTATTGGATTGCCCACGGCGGCCAGCGTCCGTTTCCATCTAGTGCAATGGATTGGCTCCAAAGGCAGGGCGAACTGGCCCCGACAGCGGAGATTCATGTGCGTCCAAACGGCCGTTATTGGGATGTTGTCGCGCACACCGTCGGTGCGCACCAGCCCGAAAACGACAACTACGATCCCCCAGCGAATGACAACCGCAAAGACTGGGAGTGGGAGATTGAAGATTCCGTTCCATTCTGATGAATTTTCGCTATATAACCATTGGATGTGTAGCGAAAAATCACTATATAGAGGATGAGATGGACAACAACGAATTTCGAGCCATCCGGCAGCGCCTTGGACTGACACAGGCGCAATTAGCCACGGTTCTTCTCTACCCGCGTGCGACGCAGGTTTCCGAGATAGAGCGTCCGACTAACCCGAAACCAGTGCCGCGACATGTGGCACTTTTGATGAGGGCGTATGACGAGGGATACAGACCAATGGATTGGCCTTGCAAAGACAAGGGCTGAGGCAATCGAACGCGGAGAAAAGCACTACTTCACTGGTGAGCCGTGCAGGCACGGTCACATTGATATCAGATACACCAAAGGCGGTGCCTGCGCAGAATGTTCTCGATTAAAAGCCAGAAGGTATCGAGATGAAAACCTTGAGAAAGTCCTAGAAAAGGGGCGCGCATGGAGAGATGAAAATCGTGAGCAGATCAAGCAATACAACAAGAAAAGACGTGACGAGTTCCCAGAGAAGACTAAAGCCGAGTGGGATAGGTGGTACCAGGAAAACAAAGAAGCTCGCAATGAAAAAAGACGGGCTGATAGAGCCGCTAATCCGGAACCTCACATTGAAAGAACTAGAAGATGGAGGGAACAAAACCCAGAAAAATACAAGGAAAGCTATACGAAATCATTCGAAAAGAAAAGGTCGACGGCGAAGGGGAAACTTGAGCACGCCGTTTCGTCCGGTGCCAGAAGGGGTATTGTAAAGGGGTCGAAGTATGGTCGGAAAACGTTCGATATACTTGGGTACAGCCTCGAAGATCTAACAACCCATCTGGAGAAGAAATTCAAAGACGGGATGTCATGGGATAATTACGGAGAATGGCACATAGACCACATAGTGCCATTGGCTGCACACAATTACGACACGCCAGACGACATAGATTTCAAGAAGGCGTGGGCTTTGTCCAACTTGCAGCCGTTGTGGGGTCCAGACAACCTGTCGAAGAACGCCAAACTGCTCAAGCCATTTCAGCCGAGCCTTGCGCTCAGGGTGCCTGCCAACGACAACATCAAGCGCGATGAGAAGGATGAGGCTTCATAGCCTCGTCCTAAATCGTTTGGCGTAATTGACAAATTTGTAGAGCCAAAGTACCTCTAGGCCATCAACCGAATCGGAGGTGCAGCAAATGACGACAGGAGAGCGCAGCAGAAGATGGCGAAGGACGATCGGCAAGCGGAGAAGAACGGCGGTTGCCGGTTGACAAATTTGTAAAGCTGAACTACGTTGGCGCTACCAATGCTGACGCACCACAAAGAGGAGACGATGATGGACGAGAGAAGAAGACGGCGTGACATTCGGGATGGCGCGTCAAGCAAGAGAGAATTCGCGACAGCGCAATATCTCAATGAGTGCTTTGAATATAACGAAAGCACCGGCTCGCTAGTTTGGCGGACCCGGCCTCGGCACCATTTCAAAAACAACCAAGCGTTCTCTCGTTGGAATAATAAATTCCCAGGGAGACAGGCAGGGACGGCCGAAGAGCGTGGATATATTATTCTTAGCCTGAATGGCGTCATTCTTTATGCCCACAGAATCATTTGGGCTATCATACACGGCATCAATCTATGTGACGTCCCGGATGAAATCGACCACAAAGATCTGGATAAATCCAACAACAGGAAAAGCAATCTTCGCGAGGCTGAGCGGTGGCAAAACGGCAGCAACCGAGCGATTCAGCGCAACAACACCAGTGGGCACAAAGGTGTTGATTGGCACAAGCAGGGCAAGTCGTGGCGTGTCCGCATAAACGTCAGCGGCAAGGAAATACAATTAGGCCTATACAAGAATTTCGACGATGCGGTTGCTGCCCGTCTTGCCGCCAATGACATGCACGGCGAATTTGCGAGGGTCGCGTGATGGAAAACTTCAACCCTCTCGCAGTTCGCGGTCACAACGCCCCTCCGCCGTCGCCCTTCGATCTAATCAAGCAGGAGATAGAAGACCTCTATGAGGAGGCGAAGAATTTCTGCGACGGCGAGCCGATTTGCTCCCCCGAAATGGCTGAGGCAATCACCGAACTGCATGACCGCATCCACGAATGCGGCAAGCGCGCCGAGGAGTTGCGTGTCGAAGAAAAGAAGCCGATCGACGAACAGATTGCCGCCATACAGACGAAGTTCCACCCGTTGATCGGCAACACGAAGGCCGGCAAGGGGAAAGTCGTTCTCGGCAAAGAGGCGTGCCAATCGTTGCTCACCCCATGGCGCACCCGCATTGCGCAGGAAAAGGCCGCAGAGGCGGCTAGGGTGGCGGCAGCAGCAGAGGCCGCCAGGGTAGCCGCGCAAGAAGCAATACGCGCGTCCTCTGGCAACCTCGCCGAGCGGGAAGCTGCTGAAGAGTTGCTGGCCGATGCGAAGAAGTTGGAGCGTCAGGCTGGCAGGGCGAACAAGGCTGCCACGACAGGAACGGGGCTGCGTACAGTCTGGAAAGCAGAGCTGGTCGACGAGGCTGCCGCGCTCGATTGGTTCTATGGCGAGCGTCCTGATGCTTTCCGCGAGTTGATCCAGTCGCTTGCCGATGAGGCTGTGCGGCGTGGGGTGCGAAAGGTTCCGGGGTTTGCTGTGGTCGAGAGCAAGGTGGCGGCGTGATGGCGAAGATGATTGACGACGATATCCACCACATGGCCGCGAGCTTCATCGCGACCAAGTACACGACCCACGCAGACGAACGCCAGCGCGCTATGGGGCTTGCGTACGTCACCGCCGAGAAGGACGACCTCATTCGCGAGGTGGCTGCGTTCGCTCGCAGAATGGTCGACCTTATGCAGGAGGAGGCGTGATGGGAGAACTGCACCCGCTCATGCAGATGCACTCGCTTGTAGCTGACCCGCGCCCGCCCGTTGCCGAGCAACAGGTCGGCGGGTGTATCATGAACGGCTATCAACTGCCGGTAAACCAATGCATCGTTGCCATCGACGAGGGCGGTACGGGCTGGATTATCGCGCGTAACGACAAAGATCGAGAAACCGATGTTCTCCCCGAAGTCTCGGCGGAAGACAACGGCTTCAATAGCGGGTGGGATAGTGGCCTGTCTGTCGGCGTCTATCTCGTAACGTTCAAGGCTTGGGCGTATCAGTGCTATGAGGGCGACTGGGATGCCGGCGTCGACGTCATTAAGGTCGAGCCGCTGTGGCAAATTCCTGAAATGAACTATCGATTGGCTGCGGCATCATGACCAAAGCGCACGAAACCATGACGGAAGAAGGCGTCTGCCCGCGCTGTGATGAGGGCGAGCTTTACCGCGATAGCGTCGACGTAGGCGTCGGCGTTATCTTTGGCCCTTGGGGCTGCCCTTGCTGCGGTTGGTCTGAATCCGAAGCTTACGACGTCGAGTTCGGCGGCGGCGTGCAGGAGAACGGCTCGTATCTGGATCCGTACGGCGGGCTGACGCCAGCGGCCAATCCGATTGCGAAGATGCTTGCCGCAGAGGCCAAGAAGGAGGCGGCATAATGGCTGACCTAACCGAAGACGACTTCGCCGAAATCGAACTTGCCGCCAGCAGGGCCATGCGGGAATGGGAGCGAGGCTACGTCTGTCAGGACATACGTCTTCAGAACCATATTTCGTGGTGGATTATGCAGGAGACGGCGAAGCGTGTAGCCGCAACAGAATACGAACGCGGTCGGCGCGATGTTCTTGATGCCATCACGTACACAGACGGCGATGGCGCAATCCACAATAGCAAGTTGGAGTTCGTCGACCTTCGGGAGTTCCTGTGATGGAATACATGGAAGCACGAATGCAGGATAGGTACGAAGCGCTGTCCGAAAATTATAACGAAACTTCGGACAAGCGCCAACTAGCCGACGCCTACTACCTCGCAGCACAGTGGCACGACAAGAACGCGGCCGATTGCGATGCAATAAGCCGCGACGAGCCGCGTATTGGTGAGGATGTACGCGAGAAGGCGCGGGCTGCTGCCACCCACCACAAAGCCAGCGCGGCTGGTCTCCGACTTGCCGCTACCAACCTTCTTCGCGCTAACCGCCCCACTGCCGCGCCCTAGCGCGCAGTCGGGTAGCGTTATTACCACCCACCCCGCCGCGCGCCACCAACGCGCTGTGATGCCACACCACGCAGAGGAGACAGTATGAGCGAGCCAAGAACGTTCTTGGACGGCAAAGTCACGCTTTACGGCGGAGACAATCGCGACGTCCTGAAACTATTACCAGACAACAGCATCGACGCGATCGTGACCGACCCACCCTATGCGCTCGTGTCGATCACCAAGCGTTTCGGCAAGCCGGGTTCAGCCCCGGCTAAAGACGTATATGGGCGCGGCGCAGCCGGTTTCATGGGGCGAACTTGGGACACTGGCGAGGTCGCGTTCAGTGAGGTGTTCTGGGCCGAATGCTTGCGCGTCTTGAAACCTGGAGGGCATGTCGTCGCGTTTAGCGGCACGCGCACGTATCACCGCATGACCGTCGCCATTGAGGACGCTGGCTTTGAGATCCGCGACCAGTTGGCGTGGGTTTATGGCTCGGGCTTCCCGAAATCGCATGATGTCAGCAAGGCGATTGATAAGGCGGCTGGCATTTGGCGCGGCCGTGCTGGTGCGGTCAAGCAGGAGACCGTCGGCCAAGCCGCAAAGGGTACGGAATACGAGCGAACGGATAAGGGCGAACCAGCCACGCCCGCGCCGCGGGCGTGGGATGGCTGGGGAACAGCCCTAAAACCCGCGTGGGAGCCGATCGCGCTGGCACGCAAGCCGCTTGATGGCACTGTCGCCGAGAACGTGCTCGAGCATGGAACGGGTGCGATCAATGTGGATGGGTGCCGTGTTGGTGACGAGGTGCGGATGAACGCGCCAGGATCAACGAACGAACGCGTGGCCATGGGTGGGGGATGGCGCGAGGATGCCAAGCCCACCGTGGCTGTTGGCCGCTGGCCAGCCAACATCGTCCACGATGGCAGCGACGAGGTTGTGGCGTGTTTTCCTGAGGCCGCGCCCGCGAAGTCTGGAATGCGCGGGAACCAGCATAGCGGTCGGCATGGCGGCCTCGCTGACATTGGCGGCAATATCAAGGAAGGCACGAACACGCTACGCGGTATAGACGACAACGGCGGCTCCGCCGCCCGCTTCTTCTACTCCGCCAAAGCAGACAAGCAGGACCGCATCGGCAGCAAACACCCGACAGTAAAGCCTGTCGACCTGATGCAGTGGCTCTGCCGCCTCATCACGCCAAAGGGCGGCGTTGTTCTTGACCCCTTCGCCGGTAGCGGCAGCACAGGCGAGGCGGCTTGGCGCGAAGGCTTCAGCGCCATCCTGATCGAGCGCGAGGAGGAATATCAGGCCGACATCGCGGCCCGTCTCAATCTAGCAAACGCTGGGCCTGTCGCGCGCAAGGCACGCGCAATCAAGCAATCCGCCAGCGCAGGCCCGCTGTTCGGCGACAACGACAACATCCCCGCCGGGGGGGGCAGACAGATATACGGCAAGTTCGCGGATCAGCAACCCGGATACAGGAGGCGGGATAATGGCCGGTAAAGGCGGATTTGGATTCCGTATTCGCGAGCAGCGCATCAAGGACGGCAAGGCATGACCCGCATCAAACCCCTACCAGGCAAGCCCATCCTGCCGTTTTCGCCGACGCAGGATGAGCGAGGCTCGCCCACAGCCTGCAAGTGCTGTGGGATGCTCGCATTCGGCATCGGTCGCGCCGACAAGACCACCAAAGACCCTGGCTTCATGTGCAAGCCGTGCATGGTCGCAACAGGAGATTTGACGAAGTTGGACAGAGTTTCGCTGTACGAGGTGAAGGCGCTGGAGGCGGGCGTTGAGGCTGTAGGCGCTTGGCTCACTGAACGCGGGATAACAGACCTTGCGGTCATGGATGAGCTCGACGCAAAGCTGCTTGTAAGGGCGGCTTGGGAAGGGTGCGCTCGAGGTGTGCGCGAGGCGTTGCGGGAGGCGCCGTTCTAAATGACCCTATACAACATCAAAGCAATACCCACCGTCTACAACCATGTGCAGTTCCGGTCGCGCCTTGAGGCGCGCTGGGCTGCTTTTTTCGATTTGTGCGGTTGGCAATGGGACTATGAGCCGTTTGATCTCGACGGATGGGCACCAGATTTCAAAATAGTCTCCGGCAGCGTTGCAGCGTTGGCAGAGGTAAAGCCGTTGGACGCGACATGCCAAGATGTCAGCGTCTATGCGGATGTGTTTAAGAAGGCGGCAGCCCACTCGGATAAGTACAAAGTCCTTCTCCTTTGCGATGGTCCAGTCAACGCGCTTGCTGGAGTCCCATTGTGCGAAGAGTGCGATCTAGACGAGTTCGCAGACGCAATCCGCCACCCAGATATAGACGCCACATGGCGCGAGGCCGGCAATGTTGTGCAGTGGAATTCCCCCAAGAACGAACACGACGACTACCACACGCAACTTCGCCGCATTTTCAAGAAGAGGGCCGCATGAGCAGACTCCCAAAGCTAGACTTCTCATCTCCCTACGCTCGTGTCGGCGCGAAGCTCGTTGACCAAGGCTGGCACGCGATACCATGCCGACCCGGTAGCAAGCGCCCCGGTGTTTTCGCTGGCGGTTATTGGCAAGGTCTGACAGGATGGAATGAGTACTGCGACCGCCTGCCGACCGACAGCGAAGTCGAGATGTGGAACAAGTGGCCTCACGCTGGTGTGTGCGTGGCGCTTGATCACGTCGTCAAGGTCATTGACATTGACACCGACGACGAGGAAATGCGAGCAGCCCTGGCTAAAATTATCCCAGACAGCCCCGTAAAGAAACGCGGCCAAAAGGGCTATTCCGCATTCTTCCGCGGCTCGCCAAACATCATCAGCAGAGCGTTCAGCATCTCGGTTTTCGGTCGGCAGGAGCGTATCGTCGACCTGCTGGCACACGGCAAGCAGACTGTTTGTCCGCCGACGATTCACCCTGACACAGAAGAGCCGTACCAGTGGCTCGGCGAACCGCTTGAAGACTGGGCGCCGGAAGACCTGCCGCTACTTAAAGATGACATTGCCGACAAAATCGAGGCCGCGCTCGCGCCGTTTGGATACGTTGCGCCGATTGAGCACGAATACAGTCACGTCGATGCAGGTGATACAATTTGGCGTGAGATCAACGATCTCGCGTTGGCCAACCTCGATATGTGGGTGCCGGATCTTCGGTTGCCCATGACGAAGCGGACAGGCGATGGCCGTTACCGTGCTGTTGCTGAGTGGCGCGGCGTGGAAAATCCGAATCTGGGGTTTAGTTCAAAGGGCATCACCGACTGGGGAAATGGCGAGACGCATACGCCGCTTGACGTCGCAATGAAGACGTTCAGCGCAAGTCTAGAGACGGCTACAGAGTGGCTTAAGGGCAGGCTTAATTACCAAGAGCCGCCGCCGATCGACATTTCCAAGATGGTGGCGAAGGGACTGGCAAAACACAAGCCACTGGAGGCGGCGGCACAGCCAGAAGACGGCAAAGAGCCTGCGGCTCCTGCGGTAGCAGAGCAGCCCAAGCCGCCAGCACCAGCCAACCAGAACCGGCAGCACTACAACCCGTTCACGCCACAGGCAGCCGGCGGGCTCCTCGGTCAAATCGCGCAATGGGCATATGACACCAGCCGCAGGCCCGTACCGGAGTTCTCGATTATGGCTGCTGTTGCGTTCATGTCTGTGATGTTCGGTCGCCGTGCCGTTGGCCCGACGGGAGCGGGTTTAAACGTGTACATGGTCGGAATTGCCGGCCCTGGTTTCGGTAAGGAGCACCCGCTGAAGGCAGTGCAGACGCTTGCTGTTGACCTGCAGATGCCGTTCCTTATCGGCCCAGGCGAAGTCACAAGCGGCTCGGCAATTGAGAAGGTTGTACGACGCCGGCCGGTGTTTTTGATGCCGTGGGATGAAATGGGCGTCGTGCTGCAGTCAGTAAACGGCCGCGGCTCATCCAGTTGGGCGCAGACAATCCGCAAGGTGCTGCTCGAGATATTCTCGAAATCCACAAGCATGTGGAGCGGCAAGGAGCACGCAGATCCAGAGAAGGACAGTTCGGCCGAGCCGGTGTTTATGCCGACGGTTTCGCTGATGGGCATGTCGACGCCGACCACGTTCTATAAGGGCATAACGGAAGAGAGCCTTACCGACGGCTTTGTTGCTCGTCTCGTTGTGACGGAGCCAACCATGCGACCAGATCGCCATTCAGCCCCACCTGTGCTGGTTACACCAGTGTCGCTCATCAATGCCGTTAAAAGGTGCCGTGATGATTTCCCTAAGCCTGGTGGCGATTTGGCGCAAGCCATGTGGCGCCAGGCCACATCGAGGCCGACGCTTCACACAGTACCGTGGGAAACCGATGAGGCTGAAAAACGATGGACAGACATCGAAGACTGGCAGATTGCCGAAATAGAAGACAACGGCGCGTCTGAAGGTATTGTCGGACGAACTGCGGAACACGTTATCAAGCTGGCAACCATCAGGGCCATAAGCCGGAATCCATCCGCGCCGTCTGTGTCCGTGGAAGACGTCGAGTGGGGCCACGCGATCACGCAGGCGTCGCTGACGTCAATCAATCGTGGCGTTGAGGAGTATATGGCTGGGTCGCAGTTCGAAGAGCTCTGCAAGGCCATCTTGTCGGCTCTGCGCGCCAGCAAAGATAAGTCTCTGCCGCAGTCTCAACTCGTGCGCAAGAGAGGAGTGTCTAAGGCTGACGATCGCATGGTCGAGCAGGCCATCAAGCGGCTTGTGTTGGCCGGAGAAATCGAGCAGCCGAAGATCGATGGCAAGGGTGTTAAGGTGCGTTTGGCGAGCCAGAAACTGGCTGCATAACGTTGTTGCAGTGGCATTGCAACGAAGCGATTTTTTGCAGCAAAATTTCGATTCGTTGCAAAAAAGGAGAGCAATTGCAGGCCGATTTCAACGTTTTTGCAATGAATAACCATCTGAAAATAAACGAGAAATAGCCAAAATATATAACGTTGTAAATATATACCTTTATTACTGATTCCCATGTGTGAGATTCAGGAGAGTATATATTTATGTAACGAAGCAAACGGCCTCACCAGCCACACCACCACAGCAGGAGACACCAATGGCAAAACGCACAACCCAAACCACTCGCATCGCAGGCAAGCGCGTCCGCATCATCACCACGACGACGGCCACCGGCACGAGCGTGCAGGTCCAGAATGCGCCGGTCGAAGAGTGGCTGTTGCAGGCAGCAGGAACGAGAGCGCTGCGCAACATGCCGGAATACGTCAAGGACGCAAAGGACGTTCGGCCAGGCACGTTCACCCTGGCTGGCGACTTTAACGCTGCTCGCCGCTCCATGCGCGAGCAGATGAAGGCGAAGGCAACGGGCCTTACAAGCGGTGAGCACGATAAGCGCATCTACATGTTCGGCGGCGAGCTCGGTCTGATCGAATACAAGGGCGAAGAGACGCCAGTCAGCAAAGACCAGAAAGAGCGGCACGCACTACTCGCCGCGCTTGGCTTTTCGCGGCAGGAAATCTTGCGAGCCAAGACAGAGGAGCAAGCAGCCGAGCTTGCTGTGGCCATCGTCCGCGGCTGGCTTTCGGAGATAGCGGCCATTGGCACTGAGGAGAAATCCGCAGCATAGGTGTTGACAAAGTTGTAGAACTATAGGATAGTGAACCTACCAACAACGCAGACACCACGGAGATGAAGATGACCAAGGCAATCAAGATCAACGACGCAACCACCTGCTACATGGAAATCATGGCTGCGGTATGCGATGGCCAGACCATCTTCGTCCCGTCCTTCTTCGATCGCCAGTACACCCGCCAGGCTTACAGCGCTGCCTTCCGTATGGCCGGCGAAAATGGCCTCCTCACGAAGCGCGGCACCACTTGGGCCGCGTAATGAGGCTAGACCACGGCGCGCTAAACGTCCCGCTGCACAAGCGGGGCGATATTGACAAGCAGATCGACGCCCACAAGGCGGAGCAGGCGAAAGAGGCGCGGACCAAAAGAAGATCTGCATCCGAGCAAACGGCACGCGACCGGGAAGAGGCGAAGCGCCTTCTTGATGCTGCCACGGACGAACACATCAGGAGACTTGCCGAGCGGTGCTGCAAGACGGTAGCGGCGATGCGCAAGCATCTTCTCTCTGAGGCGCACTGGCAGCCGAAATTAATTATCGGCATTTTTTCGTAGGTGGTGTTGACAAATTTGTAGAAGCACAGTAAAACAATAATCACCAAACGGCACCACACTGAGGAGACGGAAATGATCAAGGTTCGCACCATCACCAAGGAAGACAAGGCGCTCGCAGCCCTCGCTCTCATGAATGCCGGCATCAAGTCGCGCATCAAGATGCTGAACCACGGCTTCCGCGTTGTCTTCGTTGGCGACTGGAAGGTTGCCGCCCAAGTTCTCACCGAGAACGGCTTCCGCTTCGCCAACGGCCTTGGCTTCGCCTCTGCCAACCAGTTCCACGACATCGACCCGAACCACGGCGAAGTCTTCGTTCGCTACATGGAGGCTTGACCGATGTTCAAGGTTTGGTCTCCTCTGCAACTGGCTCACGCTCTCGGCTACCGGATCGACCTTCGGGACGAACGTGGTGGCCGCAATGCTTATCTGATTGGCGCAAGCGGCAAGCACCATCCAGTCTCGCACGAGCGAGCTTGCCGTGTTCTGTCTCGTATTGCGAGGATACGCGGCGTGGATCCGCTCAAGTTGCCGACGCAATACAGGCGTGCGCTTATAAACGGAATGGAGCAAGAATCCTTTCAAATCGCCGCATGATGCGCTTGACAAATTTGTAGAAGCGTAGCATAGTCATCCTACCAACAACGAAGCGCCACCGAGGAGATGACAATGACCTACTTCGTAACCGCACTGACCAACAACACTGCCCGCCTGATCGTCAGCCAAACGCAGACGACAGACAAGGAAATCGCAGACATGGTCGCTGCCCATCTGGAAGCAAAAGGTCATATCGTTATCCGCCGCGAAGAAGCGTAACCCAACACAACAACACCCCCCCCCCACCACCTCGGCCGCCTAGCACCCGCTAGCGTGGCCTTTTTCGTTGCGTCCTTGCCAGCACCTTGACAAATTTGTAGAAATACACTATTTTGTAGTGCATAAACCATCCGCACACCACCATCTTGAGGAGGCCATTTTGGCAAAGGCAGCCAACGACAACAGCAGACGCCAGCGCGCCCTCTGTGGCGAAGGCGAAGATCTACCGGCGCGCATGTCCTACACCGAGGAAGAGCGAGACGGCGTGCATGCGCAGAAAAGCAGATTGGCCAAGCGTGCCCAGATCGGCAAGGACTGGGACGGCAAGGCAGCGAACGACAACATTGCCTGGCCGTTGGCGACGGCGCTTATTCGTGAGGGAAACACGGAGTTGCTCAAAGCTGCCATGGCGTATCGCAAGATCCACACTGAGGCGCATAGCGGCGCAGTGCTTGGCGGCAGAACGGCCAGCATAGGCGATGGCATTGCGCTTGATAGGTACACCTACGTAAGCGCATCCGGCCACGTGTCTTACCAAAAGCCACGGCAGAGGAAATCAGCAGACGTCGATATTCCTGCGCGGCAATACACGGTGCCACCGTCATACGACAGCATCGATCATTCATCGGAAGAGGTGAAGGTTAGCAACTGGTCGAACATTCCAAAGCCGTACAAAGGCGACGAGCCAGTTAATCGCAAGATCGATGCGCAGAGCAAACTCATCGAATTGCGCCACCGTCTTGGTGTTTTGGCTGAGTCTCTGGAACTGGCTGTCGTTGATGGCGCAACATACCAATCGGTAGGCAATGCTTCCGGCGTCGCTGACAGAAGCGGAGCAATATCCGCTGGCCGCGCTATCGTACACATGGCTCTCATCGCCGTCAGGGATTCGCTAGGAAACATCACTCGCAGCGACCTTGCTGCGTGAGTACGGACTCAAACGCGCAGAACTTCCTAATAAGGGGAAGAGGTTCCCAACGAATTACAGAGTTCTGTGCGCACAGGCTGCGGCCAGCGACAGACGCCAGGCAGGAGACTAGCCTGGCGTAACTACAAGCGGGCTGCTTCGTGCATCGCCTGCTAAAAGCCCTGCTGCTAGGCGTGGCACATGACACGTCCTGGCGCAGGCACCAACAAGACCATGCACGCTTAGCTATAGCGCACCCCAGCATGGTTACTCATTGCCTCGCGCGCCATCCTCTCGCAGCGTGGCAATCATGCGCCAGGTTGAGCGACGGATAGATAAACCGTGCGGCTCCCTGGCGCTTTCCTTCTTGCATCAAGGACCAGGTAAGAAATTTCGGTGCGATCTTCGACCTCTCGCATCGACTAAGGGCGGATGGGCGCAGTGCTCGTCCGCCCTTTTAAAACATGAGGTCGGACGGAGTCGAAGCCGTGGGAAAAGTAAAAAATCTTACAGGTGCGCGTTTCGGTCGCCTCTTGATCGTCGGCAAGTCCGAACACAAGGACGGTAGGAATACGCATTGGGATTATGTGTGCGACTGTGGCAATGAAGGTCATTCACACACAGCAAGGCTAAACGCTGGGCAGAAAAGCTGCGGGTGTCACACATTGGAATTGACTGTCCAGCGAGTGCGCACGCATGGCCACACTGCTGGCGGCGCTAGCCCGACGTACAGATCGTATCGCGCCATGATTGCGCGGGTCACATATCCAAGCCAAGAGCAGTGGGAGCACTACGGAGGTCGTGGCATAGTGATATGCGACCGATGGCTGCGCGGTGAGGATGGCCGTAGTGGTTTCGAGTGTTTCCTGTCTGATATGGGTGAGCGCCCGTCGGGCAAGACCATCGACAGACTAGATGTTGACGGTAACTACTGTCCGTCTAATTGCGAATGGGCAACACAAAAGGCTCAAACCCGCAATATGCGATCGACTCGGCTAACAGAAGACAAGGCAGCATCAATACGTCTAAGGCGGGCGGAAGGTGCATCTCAGAACCAACTTGCTGCGATGTTCTCTGTGTCGCGGGGCACAATCAGATCTATATTGGACGGAAGGTCTTGGATTTGACTGTCCAAATCGCAAAGAATCATGATCGCGTTGAGCGCCATCAGTTCAGAAATTGGTACAAGCTAGCCAGATGGGAGCGAAGGCGGCAAGAGCTGTTCGCAAGACAACCCTTATGTGTCAAATGCCTTGAGCGCGAAGAAGTCACGATCGCAAACACGGCGGACCATATTGTTCCGCATCGCGGCGACCCTGATCTGTTCTGGTATGGGGAACTGCAGCCCCTTTGCGCATCCTGTCATTCGATGGACAAGCAACGAGAAGAGCTTGGCCAGGACGTCATCGGCTTCGGCCCAGATGGGTGGCCCCTATGACGGGGTGCCAACAAAGTCGAAAGATGCCATCGGCGGGGACCGGCGTGGGCCAAGAACGCACGCATCTGCAATTCAAAAGTTGACCCCAAAGTAAGGATTTTTCCCTCATGGCAAGGCCGAGAAATCCCCTCGGCAAGGCTAAAGTCGAGGGGCGCGACAAAATGAATGCTGGCCGGTTCAAGAACCGCAAAGAGCCAGCCGTTGAGGAGGGCATCGGCGCCCCGCCGACGTGGATGAGCGCCAATCAGAGGGAGGTGTGGGCAACCTTTTGCCGCGAACTCCCGTGGCTTAACGGCTCGCATAGGGCACTTCTTGAAATCGCGGTGTCGCTGCGTACTCGCCTAGTTTCTGGCGATGAAGTCGGCGTGCAAGCTCTGGGGCTGCTGAAGCAGTGCCTCGGCGCGATGGGCGCGACTCCTGCGGACGCCACAAAAGTGACGGTGCCGAATGAAGAGGACGACGAGGAAGACGGCCTCGACTAAGTGGCCGGCTGTGGCTGACGACGAAACTCCGGCACTGGATAGGGTTAATGCATATGCGCACGCTGTTCTTGACGGCTCTATTGTGGCTGGGCCTCACGTACGCAACTCCTGCCGCCGGCACCTCGACGATTTGGCAAACGCGGCCGATCGCGGCCTTCATTGGGATGATTCCGCCGCTCGCCGTGTTTTCAACTTCTTCGAGCGCAAGCTTCGCCTCTCTGAGGGGCAGTTCGATAATCAGCCGTTCGTTCTGCAACCCATGCAGGAGTTCATTCTAGGCTCCATTTTCGGATGGAAGCGAGCCGACGGAACGCGACGCTTCCGCCGCGCATACATCGAGGCGGGTAAAGGCTGCGGCAAGTCTCCACTAGTTGGCGGTATCGGCTTGTACGGCCTTGTCTACGACAACGAGCCAGGCGCTCAAATTTATGCGGCGGCAGCCACAAAGGACCAAGCGTCCATTCTGTTTCGGGACGCAGTGAAAATGGTCCGGCAGTCGACGCCGGATTTCAAAAACAAGATCAAGCCGAGCGGCGGGATGGAGCGGGAATATAACCTCGCTCACCTTAAGTCGTCATCATTCTTCCGGCCTATGTCGAAAGAGGCTGGCAAGACTGGATCTGGCCTTCGTCCGCACTTCGCTCTCTGCGATGAGGTACACGAACACCCCGGCCCTGAAATCATGCGTATGCTGGAGGCTGGCTTTAAATTCCGCCGACAGCCGCTGCTGATGATGATAACGAACAGCGGAAGCGACAGGCTTTCGGTCTGCTGGCGCGAGCATGAGATGGCCTGTGCTGTTGCAGCGGGGACGCAAACGCCAGACGAAGAGTATGCCTACGTCGGGGAGACGTGGCCTGGCTCGGACGAGTTGTTTTCTTACGTTTGCGCTCTCGATAAGGACGACGATCCTTTCGAGGATGACTCGTGCTGGATGAAAACCAACCCGTTAATGGGCATAACGGTCAGCAAAGAGTACATCGCCTCTCAGGTCGCATTTGCGAAGAATTTTCCGAGCGATGCTCCCGGCATTTTGCGCCTGTATTTCTGCGTTTGGACCGACGCCCATTCGTCTTGGATGCCGAGAAAGACGGTCGAGTCGGTGATGTCCGACTTTGACATCGAGGAACACGAGGGCAAGCCTGCGTTTCTCGGCGTTGATCTTTCGTCGCACAAGGACATGACCTGCGTCGCCTACGTCGTGCCAACTGGGCACAAAGAAATGACGAGGCCAGACGGCAGCACGTTCCTTGCGCCAACGTTCGATGCGTGGGTTGATAGCTTCACGCCGGCAGACACACTCAAAGAGCGCGCCGACAAGGATAAGGCCCCTTACCTCCAGTGGGTGGCCGATAAGCACCTGATGGCGATTCCTGGCGAGCGAATACGCTACGATTACGTGGCCTATAGCGTTCTCCGGTCGTCAAAGATACTAGATATCAAGGCCATTGCGTACGATCAGTACGCCTACGCCGAGTTCATGGAGGAGTGCGGCAAGCTCGGCCTCGATCTGGTACACCGCAACCACCCGCAGGGCGGCTTGCGGCGGAGCAATCCAGATGAGGCTCTTGTCGAGCAGGCGCAGGCTGAGGGGCTTCCGGAACCCGGTGGACTTTGGATGCCAGGATCAATCCGCGAGGTTGAGTCCCTTATCGTTGACGGAAGAATCCGACTGAGAAGCAATCCGCTTCTCATGACCGCAATGATGGCTGCCACATTCAGCAAGCCGGATGCGCTTCAAAACAAGTATCTTGTCAAGACTTTGGCGCACAGGCGAATAGATGCTGCCGTGGCCCTCTGCATGGCCGTTGGCGCCGCTGTCGACGGTGCGGCCGCACCAGACGCTAACCTCGACGACTTCGTCAACAACATGATCACAGTAACCTGGTAGCCAGAAAGGGCGGCTATGGGCTTTTTTGATAGATGGGTGGGGAAGCCCATCAAGCTCACGGACGGCGAGTTCTGGCGTGGGTTTTTCGGCCTTGGGACGACTTCAGGTGAGGTCGTTACCTTGGAAAAAGCCCTGCAGCTTGACGCCGTGTGGGCCTGCGTCAACCTCATCCAAAACGCGGCCGGCACTCTTCCTTGCATGGTCTACGGAGAGGACGGCGTTACGATCGCGAAGGACGATCCTCTCTACGAAATCCTTCACGACATGCCGAACATGGACGAGACCGCGCCAGAATTCTGGTCGATGGTCGCCCTGTGCCTCTGCCTAGACGGTAACTTCTTCGCAGAGAAGAAGATGAACGGCGATCGGCTCATCGCGCTCAACCCTCTTCATCCGCTTAACGTTGATGTGTGCCGGAATGATCGGAACGAGCGATACTTCGAGTACAAAGAAAACGGCAAGGTTCGGCGCATTCGTGAAGATCGAATGTTTCACGTCCGCGGCTACTTGATGCCGGAGTGCGATCGCGGCCTCTCCCCGATCGGCGTCGTGCGGAACACCATCGGCAACTCTCTTGCGGCCGAAAAAGCGGCAGGCAAGATGTTTGCCAACGGCCTCCTTTCGTCGTTGCTCATTAGCTCGGATCAAACCCTTAAGCCGGAACAGCGCAAGCAAATAGCCGACACGCTGAAGCAGTTTGCTGGAGCGGAGAAGGCGGGCGGCGTAACCGTTCTAGAGGCTGGTTTTAAGCCGTATCCGTTGAGCATCAACCCGCAAGACGCGCAGATGCTTGAGACCAGGCAGTTTAGCGTCGAGCAAATATGCCGGATTTTCGGCGTCCCGCCGGTCATGATCGGCCATGCAGCCAACGGCACAACTACGTGGGGTAGTGGCATTGAGCAGTTGATACTGCAATTTACCAAAACCTGCATGCGTCCGATGCTGAAGCGCATCGAGGCTGCCATCTATCGGGATTTGCTCGACGAAAAAACGCGCAAAACGACCAAGGTGAAGTTCAACATGGAAGAGCTGCTGCGCGGCGATAGCCAAGCGCGTGCGGAGTTCCTGTCGAAGATGGTCACCAACGGCATCTATCTTGTCGATGAGGCTCGCGCCTACGAAGACAAGGCGCCGGTAAAGGGTGGCAACAGATCAATCGTCAACGGGACGATGACTCCGCTGGATATGCTCGGAACAGCGCCGAAAGAAGCGCAGAACCAGCCGAAAATCGCGGCTTAACGGGAAAAATCATGAAATTTGAACACGTTTTGACGGCCTTCATGGCCGAGCCGTGGGCGATTCAGCGCGAAAAACTGGGCGTTCTGGCTGACATTCTGGTGGCTAGGGCGGAGGGCGAGAAGTTGTTCTCGTCTGAGTTTGCTACTGCGGTGAGTGATGAGCGAGCCAAGGAAATTGCCGATGTGGACGGCAAAGTGGCTGTAATCCCCATTTACGGCGTTCTCGCAAACAAAATGGATGCGTTTTCGGCGATGTCAGGCGGCACGTCTTACGCCGCCATAAAGAAGGCCCTTCATTCCGCCCTATCGAACGAGGACGTCAAGGCTGTTGTGCTTGACGTTGACAGTCCCGGCGGCAGCGTTCCAGGCACGGAGGAACTTGCCTCTGAGATTCGCCGCGTGCGCGGCGGGGAAAAGCCGATCATTGCGCAGGTCAACAGCCTTGCGGCAAGTGCTGCGTATTGGCTGTCGTCCTCTGCCGACGAGATTGTTGTCACTCCGTCCGGCCGTGCCGGATCCATTGGCGTTTATACAGCCCACGACGACATCTCGGCCGCGCTTGAGAAGCGAGGCATTAAGCGTACCTACATCTCGGCAGGAAAGAACAAGGTCGAGGGGAACGAGACGGAGCCGCTTAGCAAAGAGGCCCTGGAGCACATCCAAGACGGCGTGAACCGCTCGTATGGCCGGTTTGTTGCTGCCGTTGCGGAGGGGCGCGGCGTGACGTCGTCGAAAGTTGAGGACCATTTTGGCCAGGGGCGCGTGTTCTACGCCGAAACTCTTCTGGATCGCGGCATGGTTGACCGCGTAGCCACGCTGGATGAGACGCTTGAGCGCTTTGGCGCCGACACGCAGCCGGCCTACGTCAGGCGCGTGAAGGCGGCCAACATGGCCAAGGCCGAGGCCGCCTCGCTGCTGGTCGCGAAGATACGCGATGGCGAACCTATCACGAAACGAGAGTTTGAAAACGGCCTCAAGGGTCTTGTTGGTCTTTCGAACTCTGAGGCAGAGCGGGCCGCTCGGCTCTACCTCAAGGATGATCAGGGGGCTCCTGATGACGATGCGGATGCTGCCGCTTTGGCAGCGGTCGAAAGGCTTCTGACCGAAGCGAAAACATTCAAAATCTAACATTGGAGGCCCTTATGGCTGATAATAACCTTGCCGATAAGATCGGCGAGCTCGGCACCTCTTTGGCGTCGATCAAGGAGCAGGTACAGAACCTCGGCTCCGACTTTACCGCGAAGCTTGCCGCAACTGGCGAAGTTTCGCAGGATCTGAAGGACAAGACCGACAAGGCTCTCTCGGAGCTCGGTGAAGTTTCCTCGCGCCTTGCCGGCCTTGAGAAGCGCGCCGCTCGCGAGAAGGATGCCATGGAAGTTGGCTTCAAGTCGCTTGGCGAGCTCGTGCTCGAGAGCGAAGCCTTCCAGAAGGCGAATCTCGACGGCGCGTCGCGTGGCTCAGTTCGCGTGAAGATCAACCGCGGTGAAATGGCCGACATCACGTCCGCCAACACGACCGTCGGCGCTGGCCGCTCTCCGGCAACTTCGCTCGTAGGCTCTGCCCGCGTTCCTGGCATCATTGCCTCCCCGAATCGCGTCATGACGATCCGCGATCTGCTGATGCCTGGCCAGACCAGCGCCGGCAACGTCGAGTACGTCAAGGAAACCGGCTATACCAACAACGCAGACGTTGTCACGGAAGGCACGACCAAGCCGAAGTCTGATATCACGTTTGACCTTGAGAGCGCGCCGGTTCGCACCATCGCGCACATCTTCAAGGCATCGCGTCAGATCCTCGACGACGCACCCGGCCTGCGCTCCTACATCGACGGCCGAGCTCGCTATGGCCTGCAGTTCAAGGAAGAGCAGCAGCTTCTCAATGGCGACGGCACTGGCCAGAACATCAACGGTATCGTGCCGCAGGCTTCTGCGTTCGCTCCGTCGTTCAACGCGACCAGCGAAACCGCAATCGACCGTCTGCGCCTCGCCATCCTGCAGGTAGTTCTTGCCGAGTATCCGGCAACCGCGTTCGTCCTGAACCCGATTGACTGGGCTCGCATCGAACTCACCAAGGACAGCGAAGGCCGCTACATCATCGGCAACCCGCAGAACGGCACGCAGCCGCTTCTCTGGAACCTGCCGGTTGTTTCGACGCAGGCCATGGCGTCCGGAGAGTTCCTTACGGGCGCCTTTAACATGGCGGCCCAGATCTTCGATCGCCTCGAAATCGAAGTTCTGCTCTCGAGCGAGAACGTCGATGATTTTGAGAAAAATATGTTTACCATAAGGGCTGAGGAGCGACTTGCTCTTGCGGTTTACAGACCTGAAGCTTTCGTCACAGGTGATGTTGACACACTGACGACCGCGACCGCCTAACGTCTAGCGAATATTGAGGGGGCGCGTTTGCGCTCCCTCTTCTATTGGAGATTTTCATGAAAATTCGCGCACTGAAGACCTTCTATGGCGAGGGCGCAATTGTCCGCAAAGGGACGGTTGTTGATGTTGCAGGCCATAGAGGCTCGCAACTTATCGCCAAGGGCTACGCTATAGCCTTTAGCGATGAGGTGGTTGTCCCGCAGGCGCGGAGCGACGAAGGGGAGGCGAGCGTCGCCAGCCCTTTCAAGGAGCGCCTGACTGGTGGCCTGATTGGCGGGGACGATGCGCTGTCATCGTTGCAGGAGGGCCGTCAGCCTCGTCGACGCCGCTCGAAATTGCCCGAGGAAGATGCCGAGTAATAACGGTCAACAATTCGTGGCAATTGGCGCCATGGGCTGACGTTCTCTACGCGTGCGATGAGGCGTGGTGGAAGAAGTATAGCGGCGTCCCTGACTTTTCCGGTCTGAAGATCAGTCACGACGGGTATAGATCGCCGCAAGAATGGAATCTGCGGCGCATCAAGATCATCCGAAACGATGATCGCATGCACCTGTCGAGCTTCGGCGTCGTGGGATGGGGCGGGAATGGGGGCTTCCATTCTCTTAATCTGGCCGCCCAGTTCGGGGCCAAGAGAATTGTTCTCGTGGGCTTCGACATGCGCCTCGATATGGGGTTGCACTGGCACGGAAAACACGTCTCTGGTCTGCAAAATCCGACGGTAACCAACGTGAACCGCTGGCGTCGCTGCTTGGATTTGGCTGCCCCGGTGCTCGCGGATGCTGGCGTTGAAGTGATCAACGCGTCGATGCAGAGCGCCCTTTCGGCTTTTCCAAAAATGCGCCTTGAGGAGGCAATTGATGGCTTTGCTTGACCTAGCGCTGGTGAAGAAACACCTGCGCGTCAGTTTCTCGGATGATGACGTTGAAATCGAGGCGTATCAAGCTGCGGCCGAATCAATCGTAACCGAATATCTTGATCGCGAAGTCTACGTCGAGGGCGGCTCACCAACTTCCGGAGACGACGGAACGGCTATCGAAGTCACCGCGCCAATAAAAGCGGCGATCCTTCTCCTCGTTGGCGACCTTTACGAAAATCGAGAAGCGGATCCCAAGCTTGAGGGCGACGCAGTCCTGCCCCGCGCTGTTCGGGCGCTGCTGGCGCCGTATCGTGTCTGGCGAACCTTCATAGAGAGTGAGGGCGAATGCGTATAGCAACCGTCCTCCGAAACGGAAAAGAATACGGCCCCAAGCACGTCGAGAGACTGCATAAGCAAACATCCGAGCACGTGCCTGGGGCTGAATTCGTGTGCCTCAGCGACGTTGAAGTTCCAGGTCGCATACCTCTTAAGCACGATTGGCCCAGATGGTGGCCAAAGTTGGAGCTATGCCGGCCAGATGTCATCGGCAGCGGCCTGCTATATTTCGACCTCGACACCACCATACGGGGGCCGCTAGGCGCCATTGCTGGCGTCAAAGATCTAACAGCTCTGCGCGACTTCTATTTCCCTGAGCGCATGCAGTCGAGCATGATGTACATCACCCCAGACGCCGCAGCCGTTGCGTGGGAGGCGTTCACCGCCAACCCTAACAAGCACATGCGCGAATGCGTCACCCGCGAGAAATGGGGCGACCAGGGTTTTCTGGAAAGTGTCTGGGGCAAAAGCGTGCAGAAGTGGCAGGACGTCGCTCCTGGCGCAATTTGCAGCTGGAAGGTTCACTGCAAGCGCGGAGTTCCTGAGGGAACGAGTGTGATTATTTTCCACGGAAGGCCGCGGCCCTGGGAGGTTGAATGACTCCAGTAGCACAACGGGGAGCCGCCATATTACGGCGCCTGCCCAACAACGGAGCAATGGCCGAGATCGGCGTGCTTCTGGCAAAGCTTTCCGAGCACGTTCTTTCCAAGTCTGGCGCGAGCATGGTTCTCGTAGACAGTTGGGCGCCGGCAAGCGAACAGCCCGACCACTACAAGGCAACCAACGACGACCACTCAAAGCACGACAAGCGGAGGGCCGACGCCCATAAGCGCGAAGCCATGTCGAGGGTGGCAAGGTTTGGCAAGCGGGTGAAGGTGCTCGCGGCTCCGTCCGTAGAGGCGGCAGAGAAGGTGGACGACGGCTCTCTTGATCTGGTCTTCATCGACGCCGATCACTCCTATGAGGGGGTGAAGGCCGACATTGCCGCGTGGCTGCCGAAGGTAAAAGAAGGCGGCTGGGTCGGGGGCCATGACTACCGGAACCCAGATCCTCGTTTCCGTTTTGGCGTCGACCGCGCTGTGGACGAATGGGCCACCGCATCTGGCGCGGTGATCGAAACCGACCTCAACTTCACTTGGTTCGCCCGCGTGTGAACTGCGGGGCGACAGAAAAACAGGCGCGCGTAGCGCAGGAGAACACTGATGGCCGATCTAGTACTGACACCGTCGGCGATCATCGCCGGCAGCAACTCCGCACAGGTGCACGGCACTGCGGGAGAGACGATTACGGCCGGCAAAGCCGTGTACCAGAACACGTCCACGAAGAAGTGGATGTTGGCAGACAGCAACTCGGCAACCGCTGCCGCTCGCCAAGCTGGCGGTATCGCCCTTAACGGCGCCTCCGACGGCCAGCCGATCACGGTGCACAAGAGCGGCGACCTTACGGTTGGCGCCGTCCTAACGGCGGGGCAGGCAATTTATCTATCCGACACGGCCGGTGGCCTGTGTCCTCTCGCAGATGTAGGCGCTGGCGAGTACGTCTGCCTGATCGGTTTGGCCAAGTCGACGAGCGTTCTTGCCGTCGATATCCAGTTTCCGAATGTGAGCTTGTAATGTGGATGAGGTTTCTGGCCGACTACGACTGGAAGCCTCGACCACCAGTCACGATCGCATTCAAGGCGGGTGACGTGAAGAATGTAACGCGCGCCTGCGCTGCTGCAGCCATTGCGGCGGGCAGGGCTGAGCCTGTCGAAAGACCCCGCCAAGGAAAGGCTGCAAAATGACCGCAGGTAAGCTTCGCGCGTCACTGCACTTCCAGCAGCGCACCGTTGAATCGGACGGATACTGGAATGAAACCGTCGGCGACTTTGCCACAGTCTTCACCGATCACGCTGAGATTATCCCGCGCATGGGGTCTGAGGCGGTCATGGGCGCGCGCCTGCAAGGTCTGCAGCCGGTAACGATTAAGGTGCGTTCGCATGCTGCTACGCGTGCCATAGACGCAACCTGGCGGGCAGTCGATGCGCGCTCTGGTGCTGTCTACGCCATTACGTCGCCGCCAGTGAACACAGACCAGAAGAACCGCTACATCGAGATGCTGGCGACGATCGGCACGCAGGCTGCGGCATGACGACTAAGGTTATCGGGCTTGATCGGCTTAACCGGAAGCTTGCGCTGTTGCCTATAGCTGCACAGCGGAAAATTCGCGACGCCATGGAGCAGGGTGCTGACGAAATCGTAGCAATGATGAAGGCGCTTGTGCCTGAGAAGAGCGGAGACCTTAAGGGCAGCATAGCTTGGACATGGGGAGATGCGCCGAAAGGCGCTCTAACGATCGCAACGGTGCGTGGCCGCGGCGTGCGCAGTACGGGCAGCGAGAATCTCATTACGATCTATGCCGGTAACGCCGATGCATACTACGCACGTTTCGTGGAGTTCGGTACTGCTGCGCATACGGCAGGCGGCATGTTCGCTGGAGCCACAATTCCGGCGATACCTGCATCGCCATTTTTCTTCGTGTCCTACCGGGCTAACCGCAAGCGCGTTAAGAGCCGCATCACACGCGCCGTCAATAAAACCGCCAGGGAAGTGGCAGCAGGGGGCGGCTAGTGGATCCAACCTACGAACTCTCGGCCGCGATCATTTCGCGCCTGAAGGCAGACGCTGATGTTGCTGCCTTTGTCGGCACTCGCGTCTACAACAGGCCGCCAGACGGAGCGCTGACGCCGCCGTACATATCAATGGGGCCATCAGACGCCATTACAGACGATGCAGATTGCATCGACGGACTAGAAGTCACGCTACAAATTGACTGCTGGTCGTGGGGGAGTGGCGAGGCGTTTAGCGACGCGCAAGTAAGGAAGCTTTCAGGCGCTGTGCGCGCCTCTTTGCATGAGGCGGAAATCGCTCTGCCGAATAATGCGCTGGCGAGCCTTCGCCATCGTATCACGCGTTACCAGCGCGAAAGCGACGGCGCGACCAATCGCGCGATAATCAGCGTTACGGCGCTCGTTGAGATGCCTTGACAAATTTGTACAACATAAAGAAGAGCAACGCGCGAACGTTGCTGCTTTAGCCGCACAAACCAAACACACACCACCACAAAGCCCGCGTTGAGCGGGTTTTTCTTTATGGAGACCCACTCAATGCAGCCGATCACTGCCCGTTTTGGAAAATTTCGTGTCCTGCTCGATCTCGCCGGCACCGGCACCTATACTGCACCTTGCGGCTTCACGTCGAAGTCGCTGACCCTTTCCAAGTCGCTTTCCGAAGTGGCTCTGCCCGATTGCGATGATCCAGACGCGCCGATCACTCTTGGCCGCGACGTTGAGAGCATTTCCGCTTCCGTTTCCGGCGAAGGCGTTCTTGCTGCCTCTGCCGTCGAAACCTGGCTGGACGCTTACGAGAGCGTGAATTCCGTTGCCGTGAAGGTCGAAATTGAATTCTCGACTGGCACAGTTACGTGGACTGGCTCCATGCACGTTGAATCGCTGGAAATCGGCGCAGAGCAGGGCGGTCGCGTTACGCTCAATGTTTCGATGCAGTCCGACGGCGCGCTGGTCCGCACGGATACGTTCTAATGAGCCGCAGCGCAGCAATTGACCTTGATTGGGGTGATTCGACCTATCGATTTGCGCTTAGATGGGGAGAATTAGCAGAATTGCAGGAGCGTGTGGATGCAGGACCGTATGTCGTGCTGCATCGCCTTCATTCGCACCAGTGGCGCATCGAGGATATTTCCAACGTTATCCGACTCGGCCTTATCGGCGGGGGAATGGAGCCTGCCGCAGCTTTGCGGAAGGTGCGCACTTACGTTGAATCTAGGCCGCCGCTAGAGAACCATTCTCACGCGCTCGCCATCCTTTCGGCCGGCCTTCTGGGCGCGCCAGAAGAGCCTGTGGGGGAGCCGGAGGCGCCAGTTCCAGAAGCAGCGTAGACGATCTGCCGAACGGCAAGATTCGCTTTGCGTCGATCTACGGAGTTGGCGCCGCAATGGGATTCACCCCGCAACAGGTGAATGAAATGTCCATGTGGCAGTTCATGGCGGCGTTCGACGGGCATATCAGGGCGAATGGCGGCGGCGAAGAAAAGATGTCCAACGCCGAGGCTGACGACCTTTGGAAGTGGCTGCAGTCAAAAGAAGACGGTGGGTTTTAGTCAAACTTAGCCACGCGGCATTCAATGTATTGAATGTCGTGATCGGTAACGATTGATGCCTTGTCGTAAGCATAATCGTTTGTCGATATCTTTTCGATAAGAGCGGACGACACGTCTACAGCCTTCTTCTCTTTATTGAGGAAGGCGCAGTCGACAAAGACGTTTTTGGCCGTTTTTCCAAGGTCGTTTGTAACCTTGATGATTGCTTTAGCTACTCGGCGTTCATGTGTGAAGTTCTCGACTGACACACTGACGCCGCCGGCAATCGCTTGCCCAGCCAACAAGAACGCAAAGCTGAAGACTGCGTATTTCATGTCGAGTGCGTTAAGCATTTCCGTCTCCTCAGTGTGGTGCCGTTTGGTGATTATGTTTTCGCATAGTTCTACAAATTTGTCAAGCGCATCGAACCAGATCATATGCGCGCCTTTCTTTTTTCTCGCAATCTTAAGGTAAACTTTGAATGGCTGCAACCGATCTTGAACGCCTCGTCGTCCAGTTGAGCGCTGACCTCAAGGGTTACCAGAATTCCCTTAACAAGGCTCGCGGCATTACAAACCGCCAGCTTGGCCAGATTCAAAAGCAGGCGGCATCGACAGGCAAGTCCATGTCTGCCTCTTTGGTGCAGGCTGGCGCAGCCATCGCGAGCGCGTTCGTTTTTACGGACGTCATTCGCGGACTTGGAAATCTCTCCGAGGCTGCCACGCGCATCGACAACTCGCTCAAGGTCGCTGGCCTCTCTGGCGCTGAACTAGAGAAAGTCTATCAAGGTCTGGCCAAAGCTGCCGCCGACAACGGCGCGCCGGTTGAGACGCTGGCAGCACTGTACGGCAAGGCCGCGCAGGCTCAGAAAGAGCTTGGCGTCACCAGCGAAGAACTTCTGACTTTCACCAATAACGTCGCCTTGGCTCTTCGCGTTGCCGGCACGGACGCGCAGGCTGCAAGCGGTGCGCTGCTGCAGTTGGGCCAGGCGCTCGGTAGCGGCAAGGTTCAGGCGGAGGAGTTTAACTCCATACTTGAGGGCGCGCCGACCATTGCGCAGGCGGCCGCTGCAGGTCTGAAGGAAGCCGGCGGATCTGTCTCGCAACTTAAGCAGTTGGTTGTTGATGGGGCAATCTCGTCTGAGGCATTCTTCCGCGCGTTTGAGGCTGGTTCTGTCATCCTTGAGGAGAAGGCGGCCAACGCAACGTTCACAATCGCGCAGGCCACCACGAATTTGTGGAACGCGCTGATCGACGTAACGCGCGAGTTCAATAACTCGACTGGCGCCAGCGAGAATTTCGCTCAAGGCATTAATAACGCAGCCACCGCGATTAATAGCTTCGACGTCTCCGGCCTGATTCAGAAGATCAAGAGTGCTGATGAGGCGTTCAGGAATTTCCTCGCCAACGACGAAACCCTGAATTCAATTCTCGAAACGCTCAACAAGTTGTCGGGAACGACGGATGCCGCTGGCAACGTCATAAATCTCGATAAGGAAAAAGCAGAAGACGATGTCGCTGCCCTGGAGCGCGAAGTCGAGCTCCTGCAAGAGCGAATCGCCCTAAACACCGAGCTCGGCTTCGACAACACCGAGGCTGTTGCAAGGCTCAACGAAGTCTTGGGCAAGCTCGCCGAGGTGCGCGCCGCTGCTGCAGCAATGCCAGACACTGTTGCCGGCTATCAGGTCGGCGCGAACGGCGTTGAGGCAGTGCCGGAGTCTGGTTCGACTTCCCTTGGTGGCCCGCGCACCAGGGGCGGCAAGCGCAAGAAGGCTGCTGTTGCTCCAGTTTCTGTATCTGACTTCAAGCCGCCACCGAGCAAAGGCAAAGGCGGGGGCGGCAGAAAAAAGGGCGGCGGCGGAGGCTCACGCGAAAACGAATTCCAGCGCGAAACTGAGCAAATCAGAGAGCGCACGGCTGCGATTGAGGCCGAAACTGCTGCTCAAGCCGGCCTAAACCCACTTGTTGACGACTTCGGCTACGCGGTTGAATTTGCTGCGTCAAAGCAGGATCTGTTGAACGCAGCGAAGCAGGCTGGACTGACAATCACGCCGGAACTAGAAGCCAGCATTAACTCCCTGGCAGAAGGTTACGCGAGAGCGGCGTCTAGCGCTGAGCAATTGCAGCAGAGCCAAGAGGACGTGCGCAGGGCGGCCGATGACTTCAAAAACTCTGCCAAGGACATCACTGGCGGCTTCATTTCTGACCTTCGCAGCGGCAAGTCTGCCGCAGAGGCGCTAGCCAACGCGCTTGATAAGGTCGTCGATAAGCTGATTGACGTCGCGCTGAACTCCGTTTTTGGAACTGGAGGCGGCGCTGGTGGCGGCATCCTCGGCGGGTTGTTCGGCGGAATCTTTGGTTTTGCAAAGGGCGGCATTGCCGCTCACGGCAGACCGCAACCGCTGAAGAAGTTTGCGCGCGGTGGCGTTTCTCGATCTGCGGCCATTTTCGGTGAGGCTGGCCCGGAAGCAGCCGTGCCTTTGCCCGATGGTCGCAGCATCCCGGTGAAGTTCAAAACTCCGGCAATTCCGAAAGGCGGCTCAATGGGCGGCCAGCAAGGCGTTAGCGTCCAAGTTGGCGTCAGCGTCGACGATGAGGGCAAGTTGCAGGCTTACGTGAAAAAAGTGAGCCAGCAAGAAGTGGCGACAGCTAGCCCGAAAATCCTGTCGGCTGCAAACCAGCAGGCACCTGCTGCAGTCTCAAAATATCAGCAGCAAAAAGGTGGGGCGGAGTGGCGTTAAGCTCCGCCCAACTTGACAAATTTGTAAAACTACACTATCTTGCTTTGTTCAGTGAGTCAACGTCCGGCGACAAGCATCCTCTGTACGACAGAACGATATACGTTTTCGCTCACAAAGAATATGGAACAGTAAGTTGCACTCGCTACGAGCTATATACAACTTACGACATACATTCAAATTCGGTCAACGATATAATTAAAGGCAGAAGAAATTCAGCTCGTGGATGGCGCTTTATTGCGGTCGCAAACGACAACATTAAGCCTGTCGATGCTCTTGCTGGTTAATCTTCGTGTTTAGGAGGCGCGCCATTGTCCGGCATTATTCAATGGCCGATTTGTATTCTTAGACCCCAGACTGCGTCGGCAAACGTTGTTCCGTTTTCAAGGTCTGGCGGGCGAACGTTGGGGGGCATACAGCCTTCAACTCGAACCGACCTCGGATTCTGGGAAATATCATACGGCAGTATTGTCATGCGCAATAACCGTCGGGAGCAATGGCAGACGTGGGAGGCCATACGAGACCATCTAGGCGGCATGGCGGGTCTGATTGCGGTTCGCGTGCAGTCGTCGCTATCTGCTCCGTATGCGTCTGGGCAGTTCGAGCCAGTCATAGAGACAGACCACAGCGACGACAGTCTTTTTGACGATGACACGCCGTACACGCAGGGTGCCATTTCGGTCGTCACCGACGGCGTGACTGCCGTTGGTGCAACATCGATCCGGTTGCGCATTATCAACGCTGCGCCAAACTTGGTTGGTGCCAGATTCTCATACAACCATGCCCTTTATCGAACCGGGCCGGTAACTTCTGTGGCTGGTGACATCTGGACCGTGCCGATTTCGCCGTCTGTGCGCGAGCTCATTCCTGCCGGCGCCGATCTAGAGTTCGACCAGCCGACATGCCTTTGCCACTTGGCGGAGGACCGCGGCATGGATGTCGACCAGAACGCGGTCGGGAAGTTCTCGTTGCCTTCGGTTAGCTTCGTCGAGGCGGTTGATTATTGGTCTTCGTTGGGTGCATGAATGATTAAGTCTTTGCGCATCCTCTGCGACATCGAGTTGCCAGACGAAACCATCCGCATTTGGGATGGCTCTGGCGGCACGTTTATCGATATCGAGGGCAATAGCTACCGGCCGGCGCAGTTCACCGAAGACGCGCTGCAGTCGATCGAGGCTGCCATCAACGGCGAGGCGTTCACACTCGCGTTGTCTCTGATCTCGGTGAGCCAATCGGCCGCCGATAGCATCTGGGATTACGACGAGACGACAAGCGTGCAAGGGTCGCCGTTTATCGTGAAGTTGCAGCTTCTCGACGATGAGGAGCAGCCAGACGGAGATGCGATCGTCGTCTTTACCGGCGAGATCGACAACCTTGATGTTGCCGACGAGTCGAGCGCGGAAGGTATCAAGTCAATGGTCAACATCGAAGCGACTAACCGCTTTACGCTGCGCACAGTCACAAACGGCGCTGTGCTTTCGGACGTCGACCAGCGGGCGCGTTCTGCTCTCTTGAATCCAGCGGCGGCAGACGACGAGTTCTGTAAGCGCGTGCCGCTGATGCGGGACAAGACGGTCAAGTGGCCGAATTGGTAGCCCGCGCCGCTGCGCTCGCTGCCTTCATCGCCGACAACAACACCCGCCCTTGGCAGCCCGGCCACGTAGACTGCTGCATGGTGCTTGCCGACTGGGCGATGTGGCTTGGTCACCCGGATCCAGCCACACACCTACGCGGCACGTACGACAGCGACGATGGCTTTCGGTCCATCATAGCGGCCAACGAAGGCGTGCCTGCGCTGGTAGCAACATGCATCCCTCGTGGCGGCAAGCGCATCCAGCATCCGCACTGCGGCGCGATCGGCGTAATCGGCAGCCCAACCAACATTCATCGGCAATTCGGCGCCATCCATGACGGCAGTGGATGGCTAGTCCGAATGCACGGCGGTTTCGGCCGAATGACGGCGCGCACGCTAGCGGCGTGGGCGATCTAGCGCGGCAAAATCTAGTAAGGGGGCAAGCTTGCCTGGCATCATTGACAGCATCGCGCTGATCGTGTCGTCGCTGGCGACCACAACCTTTGCGGCAAACGCTCTTTACCTCGGCACGTCGGCCGCGATCTACGCAGGTTTGTCCCTCGGTGCTGCTGCGCTGCAAGGTGCTTTCGCTTCCAAGCCGGAAGTACCGAAGCCAGACGACGGCAGTTACAACCTGAAGCAAAGCGTGCCGTCGCTCGCTTATGTGCTTGGTCGCGTGAAGAAGGGCGGCGATTACGTCTTTCTTGAGGAGAGGAGCGGCAAGGCGCACCACATCATCGTGTGGGCTGGGCATCGCATTCAGAACTATGTGCAGCACTATCTGCACGATGAGAAGGCCACGCTAGCGGGTGACGGCACAGTGACGTCTCCAGCCCACTTTGGCAATGCCGTGCAAATTCTTCGGCGCCTTGGCCTCAATGCTGAAACCGCATACCCGGGCGCAGTTAGCGAATTCCCGACGATCTGGAACAACAACTGCCGCGGCGACGGGCTTGCCTCCGTCTACATGCGCGTCAGCACAGTCGATCAAGAAGAGTATCTAGACGTCTTCCCCAACCAAATGCCTGAGCATTCGGCGGTTGGCGACGGCGCACTGCTTTACGACCCGCGCAAGGATAGCACTCAGGGCGGATCTGGCTCGCATAGATACAACGACCCTGGCACGTGGGAGTTCTCAAGAAACATCGCGCTGATGCGCTTGTGGCACCTTTGCCACCCAGTTGGCGGCAAGATGTCTTACGAGAATATGTATCTGCCCGACTGGGCGAATGCCGCTGACGTCTGCGACGAGAACGTCACCAACCGCAACGGTGATACAGAACGGCGCTATCACGGCGGATTCTGGTTTCGAGCCAGCAACGACCCTATCGAGGTCGGCCGCATCATGGATGAGGCAGCAGAGCTCGTCGTCTATGAGCGCGCAGACGGCAAGATCGGCGTTCATGCCGGCGAGTTCGTAACGCCAAACGTGCGGCTGACTGCCAACAGCGTCTACAGCATCCGCGTCGACAAGAACAAGCGCCGCGCCAACACCGTGCTTGGTGTACGCGGTCGGTACGTCGATCCTAACGCAGACTACATCACCAAGGATGCGGCGATCTATGGCGACCCGTACGCCGTCGTTGACGACAACACGGAGCGCACGCGCACCTTCGAGAATGCGGCAATCCAAAGCCACAACCACTGCCAGCGCAAGCAGAAGTTGACGTATATCAGGGCAAACGCGCGCAAGATTTCGATCGTTGCGGACTACACGGCAGATGGCGTGCGCGACATTCCGTATCGGCGCTTCGTGACGGTGCATTACCCGTCGCGCGGGCTTGCCGAGGCGGTTGTCGAAATCACATCGAGCGTGACGATCGACCTGCGCAACATGCGGATCTCGTTCTCCGGGATTCTGGTGACGCCGTCGCTTTACGACTTCAACGCGGCGACAGAAGAAGGTGAGCCTGGCGAGGCTGTCGAGCCGTTGCCGGATGAGGGCGTGCCAGCGCCAACGGACTTTATGCCAACCATCCAGACGGAAGTTGTCTCGGGCGGATCCACAGCAGCATTCATCAACGCAACGTGGGACTTCGTCGACAGCACGCTGACATACGAGATGGAATACGATCGCACTAGCGGCTCAACCGGCGTGCAGTCTGCGTTTTCGCAGGCGGGCGCAACGCAGGTTCGATCCGGCTATCTCGTTGATGGCGAGGAGTACAAGGTGCGACTGCGAGCATGGGGCGGAGGCACGAAGTCTGAGTGGACTGCCTACGAATTCCTGACGGCAACCGCCGATCCTGTCGCGCCTGGTGTGGTTACGTCGGTTAGCGTTACGCCGGCCGCAGGGCAGGCAACCTTCCAATGGACGGCACCAAACAGCGCCAACTATTACGCCTGCCGCATTTACATTAACACCGTCAACAACCTCGGAACTGCGACGCTTTCGGCGACCGAATACGGGCCGCCCAGCGCCACCGACTTGCGTGTCGTCACCTCGCTGGCGGCTGGAACCTACTACGCGTGGCTGCGCTCTATCAACCCGTCTGGTGTTGAAGGCACAGCAGTCGCTACCGGCTCGTTTGTAGTCAGCTAACGCCAGTAACCACCAAATATCCTACCAACCGGCCCGCCATCGTGCGGGCCTTTTCTTTACATGATGGAGAAAACATGGCCGTCGCAGCAACCGTGTTTCGCGACTACGAAACCGATGGCGTGCCGTCTTCCGGCGCGCATAAAGTCAAGAAAAATGAAGTCCGCGATCTTCTCGCAGGCTACGAATTGATCATCAATGCCTTCCTGTCTAACGGCGGCCTGATTTATTCTTCGCTTGCGTCCCTTAATGCCGATCTCGCTCACGGCGCCAACAGCATGGCGTGGGTAATCGGCGACGCTACCGTTGCGAACAACGGCATTTACCGCAAGAACGGTGCATCTGGCACTGGTTCGTGGACACGCGTTTCCGACCTGCCGTTCTCCTTCATCATCGCTTCCGACGTTGGCGCAGGCACGCCGAATGCAATCCAGGCGACGACGAGCATTCCTGTCAGTGCCTCGGCGCTGATCTGGATGAATGTCTTTGAAGCCAACACGGCTTCTCCGGTAACCGTGCAGTTCAACGGCGGCGCGGCACTGACGATCAAGACGAACAGTGGCAACAACGTCGCTGCTGGCGGCCTGGCTGCCGGCATGATTGTGCTCGGCATCGTGTCTGGGTCGATGTTCCGGCTGGTGAGCGATCAGGCGAGCGCTGCTCTTGTGGCACAGGCTGAAGCTGCAGCAGCAGCCGCGTTGGCAGCCGTCCCAAACGTATTCCCGGCCACGCGCACTGCTCTGAAGGCAATTGACACTGCGACCCATACCGCAGCGTTTTTGCGCGAAGCGGGTCGAGAGGGGCAGTTCGTATGGAGAGGTGGCGACTACTCCGCACAGATCGCCGCAGACACGCTGGAAGGTATCTATATCAAGGCCGACGCCATTGCAGCGACGTCTGGCGCGTGGGTGCGCGCTTTTGACGGCGCAGTTAACATTATGTGGTTCGGCGCCAAGGGCGATGGCACCACGGACGACACTGCCTCTATTCGCGCGGCAATTGCTACTGGCAGGGATGTGCTCTTCCCGAAGCCAACTAGCTTCTATAGCATTACCAACGAGATCGGGCCGAAGTCTGTAGGGCAGACGCTTTTTGCTCATGTTCGGATCCGCGGCATGATCCGAAACGTCACCAACTCCAACCGCCTTGCGGTATTCGGTGACATTTCAAGCAACAGCGGTGCTGTTCCCCAGGCTGGAATGATCAATCTCGGGTTCCGTGGAAACGCGGCAACGATCGGCGGCATCTGGCTCCCGAGTAATCAGTCGCCTGGCGGAAATGCGTCGTGGACAGACGCCAGCAAAGATTGCCAAGTCATCGGTTGCGCGGTCGATAACGTCGGCGCTGGCTTCGCCCTGACGGTTCATTCGTGGTCGAACGAGATCAAGAATTTCACGGCCTACGAGGACAATGCCAAGGGCCTTGAGGTTGGCGTTGACGCGAACGCAAACAATTTCGACGGCATCTACCTTACGGACTGTGACGGCGTTTCGATCCACATCACCGATGTTGGAACGGGTCGCATCAGTCGCAACATCTCGTTCACCAATACGGTTGTGCAGCAGTCGGGTGGTGACGCCACCCGCAATGCCTGCATTGCCATCAGTAAGGCCGCGAACGTTGTCTTCAACGGTCTTTATCTCGAAGGTAACAACGCCAAGGGCGCGACGCGCTCGCTATACGCCGACAACACGGTGACTGCGCTTGTCGTCAATGGCGTGAACCATCTTTCGGGCGGCGCAGCGGTACTTTCGCTTGACGCGATCGGGTTCTTTGTTGCGGGGGTAACTTCAACAGGTGTTTCCGGCAACATCATCGAGGTTATCAGCACCGGAGCAAGCGGCTTCATCGCTGCTGTAAAAGTGGAAGTCGGCTTCACGTCGTCCGGTGGCCTTGTCGGGGGTGCCGGCTTCCAGGGTAGCAACGTTACTTGGCTGCAAGACAGGACATTCTTTAACGACTTCACGGTTTCGTCGTTCAACCCGACGATAAACATGATCGATCAGTCTGGCGGGGTGGCGAATTTCCGTGTTCGCGCGGACGCGGGAACGTTGCGGCTGCAGTCCGACAATGCGGGCGGCACTACGTTTGCAACTGAAGGTATCCGTCTCACGCCTTCCGTTCCGGAGGGTGTGGTCAACGGCGTTTGGAGGCCAGACAGCGATAACGACAGAACGCTCGGCACTGCAGTGCGTCGGTGGTCGGTGGTATACGCTGGAACTGGCTCGATCAATACTTCGGACGAAAACGAGAAGCGCGAGATAGAGGCTATCCTCGACGCCGTGCTTGACGCCTGGGGCGCAGTTGAATGGTATCAATTCAAGTTCGATGGTCGCGTGAGAACGCATATCGGCCTTGTTGCGCAGCGCGTCAAAACTGTGTTTGAGGCACACGGGCTAGATCCGTTTGAATTCGGCTTGCTCTGCTATGACGTGTGGGAGAAGCGCGAGCCGCTATATAACGCCGATGGGGAGTTGGTCGACCCAGGGTATGAAGCCGGCGAGCGTTATGGCATCCGATACGAAGAGGCGCTTGCGCTTGAGGCGGCCTATCAGAGGCGTCGACTTGAACGCATTGAGCAGCGACTGGCTCAATAAAGTTCGCGGTGTCTCGCGAGTTATCGCCTGATAGGCCATGCCGGCATACACAAAATAATAGTGGTTCTTGAAGTGAGAGTGACTGTCTCCGAAATGGTCTTTTGGGACAGTCACGTGCGGAATGACAGTTGCACCTTTCGGACGGAAAGTCTCCTCAAACCTTTCCGTCCACACCTTCCGCGCCACTGCGTCAGGGTAGGTGTTGTACGGGAAGACGTTGAATATGATTTTCGTCTTTGGCGAAGCGGATTTCACGAATTTGATGATGCGCTCGTAATTTCTCGCGGCCTCCTCGGGGCCGAGCTTCCCGAGTCTTTTTAAGCCGCTCATCCTCCTGCGAGTGAAGAGCTTAACCCTGCGATTGCCATCCTCATATAGCGCGAGTTCGGCGGACGCATCCATAAAGTTGTCCATCAGGAGAACGTCTAGTTTTTCCTGCAGGATCGCATCAAGAAATTCGCTACCCAAAGAGAGACGGTGTTTCCCAAGCGCCGGCCGACACTGGTTTTTGAGGATGTTCTGCTCGGAGAACTCTTCAGGAGCCTCTACATCTGGCAGATCGCAGATTGACAGCAGGTCTCTATAGGAAGGCTCCGGAGCGGTCTTTTCCACGAAGTAGTCAAGAAACTGGTCGCTTCGATTGTGGTAAACGCAGGTTATTATTTCACCGCCGAACGACCACCTTAATTTGTCGGCTGTCCACCTCGATAGACACGACCCGAAAGTTCCAATGCGCATTCCTCCCGAGACCTCCACCCACCCGCCTTGATTGCAGGCGCACTATTGTGGCGTGGGAGTCGAAAGTCAACGCCAAGTGGCGTACCGCTTATGCGCGGGCACTAACCACCACCACACAGGAGACACCAATGGATCGCGCGAAATTCTTCGCGGCGGTGCGCTCGCCCCTGTTCGCCGGCAAGATGTCGGAAAAGCAGGTGCATGGCGTCGACGCGATTCTAGACGAGGCAGAACGGCGCGGCACACCGTTGGCGCATCTGGCCTACATGCTCGCCACGGCTCTGCACGAGACGGCCAAGACGATGCAGCCGATCGCTGAATACGGCAAGGGTGCTGGCCGCAAGTACGGCGTGAAAGGCAAGTACGGGCAGGTTCCCTATGGGCGCGGCTATATCCAGCTAACGTGGGACTCGAATTACGAGCGCGCCGATAAGGAGCTTGGCCTGAAGGGTGCGCTGTTGCGCGAATTCAACCTGGCAATGCGGCAGGACATCGCGGCCAAGATTATGTTCGTCGGCATGACCGACGGCTGGTTCACCGGCAAGAAACTGGCGGATTACATCGGGGCTACGGTGGATTACGTTGGCGCGCGCCGCATCATCAACGGCACTGATAAAGCGAAGACGATCGCCGACCATGCAGCGGTGTTTGAGAAGGCGCTGAAAGCTGGTGGCTACGGCGCGAAGGCGGTGCCGACCAGTGGCGGCTTCTGGGCTGCGCTCGGCCGCTTCCTGCTTGCGCTCATCCGGGGAGGCAAGAAATGACCGTCTGGATACGCATCGCGCTCTACATGATTGCAGGCTGGCTTTATGGCTCCGGCTATATCGGCGAAGAAGTCAAGTCGATGATAACGGACGATCCTGCCGTTGCTGCTGCGATAGAAGCGGGCATTGCCGCAGCTATCGGCGCTATTCCAGTAGCGTGGTGGAAGTGGGCCAAGAAGATGGGGCTGCCGACGTGATGTGGCTGCTACGCTGGATAGCCGGCCAGTTTACCGGCGACCTAGTCGGCGCGCTCGAGCGGGCTCACGCAGCCCGCCTTGCCGCAGCCAATGACGCACAGCGCATCGCGGCCGACATCAAGATCAAGGCAATTGAAGCCAGGATGGCGGCCAGCGCAGAGTCGGCCTCGGTTATCAAGCAAGGCATGCAGCACAAAGTCTTCTGGATTCCGTGGCTGCTGGCCGCCGTGCCGTGCGCTGCGTGGTTCGGATGGGGCATGGCGGATAGCCTTGCGAACGGCGCGCTGCCAGACGTGACGGCGCTGCCGCCACAACTAAAGGAATACGCCGACGTGGTGTTTGCAAATATCTTCTATGTCGGCGGCGGAGTTGCCGGCGCGCAGATCCTGGCTGGGGTGCTGAAAAGATGACCGGCGCCGAGATTATGTACGCGGTAGGCTTCTTCGTCAGCATCTTCGTCGCCATTTTCGGTGTTGGCAAATACGTGGCCGGCGCGATTGGCTCGGTGCGCGACGAGCTCGCCCGTCACAAACTGCACGTCGCCGAATCCTACGTTACGAAGGCGGGCATGCAGGAGCAGACCAGTCAGATTATGAAGGCCATCGAGAGCGTAGGAAATCGCATCGACGGCCTGCACGAGAGGCTAGATCGCGCGTTCGAGAGAACGGCCAACCGCAGATCATCCTCCTAAAAACAACAGCGGCGCTTAACCGCGACCATGCTGCGCACCTGGCCCCTATCCCTAACCGGATAGGGGCTATTTTTTTGTCTTGCGTTGGGCCTTGACAAATTTGTAAAAGTGCATTAGTGTCGTTCATTGTAGGCGCCAATCAAGCGCCTGGCCGTGGCCTACCAAGCCACGCAACCACCACAACGGCGCGACGCGCGCCAGAAGAGGAGGCCAAAGCATGAGACGCTACATCTATGCATTCATCGCATTCCTAGTTTTTGCGGCAGGCATGTTTGCGCTGCCGAGCATGGCGGGTAGCGGCATGCCAGCGCCCGCGTCCTCCACCGTTAAGGTCATTTTATCGAATGGCCACGGCTCGGCCGTTCATATCGGCAACGGCGCATTCCTTACATCCACTCACGTCATCGAAGGCAAAAACACCGTTTCGCTAAAGACCAGCAGCGGCAAAACTCTTGGCGCCAAGGTGCTTTGGTCAAACAAAGCATATGAAGTCGCCATGCTGAGCGCCAATGGCTCAGGCATCGCTGCGTCTAATCTAACATGCCGCGAGGCCGAGGTTGGGGAGCTAATCCGCGCCGTTGGTAACCCGATTGAATTGGAATTCGTATCCGCGTGGGGCCGCATCAGCGGGGCACGCCAAGAGATCGGCCCGCTGAAGGCGGCGTATGTGTCTGACCTGACGACGGTCATGGGAATGTCTGGCGGCCCTGTCTTCGACATTAGCGGCGACATCATCGGAATCAACGCAGCCGTTCAGCTTGCGAGCATTGAAGGAAGTACGACCTTGACTGGCTTCGGCTTCGTCGTGCCATCCAAGGACATTTGCGCCCTTCTCGGGAGGGCAGCATGAACACCACCACCTCTCGCGCCACCGCAAAACTCATCGTCCTCAACACCATCTTCGCATCCGGCGTCATCGCGGCCACCATTCTCGGCTACACGCAGTTCGTTTTTAACGGCGACGGCTCCTATGTGTCGTATCTGATCGCTGCCATCCTGGTCACCAGCCTTGCCGCTGCATTCGCTGGCCGCAGAAGTCACCTGGCGCAAGCCGCTTGGCTGTGCGAGACGCTAGGCTTCGTCGGAACGCTGGTCGGCATCACGATCGGCCTAAGCAATGTTGACATTGCCGCACTGTCATCGCCGGAAGGCGTCATTGCGGCCGGCAACTCGCTGTTCGGCGGCATGGCGACGGCCTTCTGTTCCACCATCACCGGGGCGCTCGCGATGCTATGGCTGTGGTCGGTCGAAAAGGTGACTGGCCGCAAGGTGAGCTTCGAGCATGCTTAAGCTAGATGCGCTGTTCAACTTCCTAGGCGTGCTGATGTTTTTCGTCATTACGCTCCTGGCCCAGATCAATCCGCCTACAGACCCACAAATCGATCCGCCTGGCAATTTGGTGGCCAGCATTGTCTGGCCCGCAGGAGCCATTGACGTGGATCTCTGGGTTGCTGGCCCGAACGATAAGGCGGTCGGCTACAGCAATAAGGCCGGCAAAGTATGGGCTCTACTGCGCGATGACCTCGGCACGGCCAATGACAGCATGCCTATCAACAACGAATCCGCTTTCACGCGCGGCCTGCCGGATGGCGAGTACGTCGTAAACGTTAGGTGCTTTGGCTGTGCTGGCCGCGTGCCAGTGCCGGTAAGCGTAGAGATACGGCTGGCCGAAGGCGGAACGGTCTGGACTGGCGTTGTCGATCTGGTCGCCGACAAGCAGGAGCGAACGGCGCTCCGCTGGCGGATGGCTGGCGGCGCTGTTGTGGTCGGGTCGGAGTCGCAAGTGTTCAGGAACATTAGAGGAGAAGGGTGATGGAAATCATTGTCGGAGCAGTAATTGCGTGGCTCGTGCTTGGCGCAATTGGGTCAATACTGGCTATGGAGTTCTTCTGGCGCCGCGGGCAGAGACCGCTTGACGTTGATATTGGCGACCTGGGATTCTTTTGCTGCATGGCGGTTGGAGGCCCGATCAATTTCTTTGTGGGCGTTTTGTTTCTGGTTGGCTGGCTATATCGCACGACCTTCAAGTCATGCGGCATCGATCCCGATACCGTTGTCTTCAAGGCTCGCCGTACATGACCCCCGCCATAACACTCTGGCTGGCCTTCGTGCTGGCGGCCGCCGCCATCGCCTACCAAGGCACCCGCCGCCAAGCACTCGCGTTCGCCATTGTTGCCGCGCTAACCGCGCCCGCAACAATCCTGCCACTTGGCCACGCAACGCCGTTGTCTCCGCCTGCCGGCAAGTACACGGTTCTCGGCGCGCGGATAGACATCGATGAGGCCATATGGGTTCTTTTGGACTCCGGCGCAGGCGCGCCGCGCTATTACAAGCTGCCGTACAAAGTCAGCACTGCGAATGAGCTGCAGAAAGCCATGGATATGGTCGTCGGCCAAGAGGGCGGATCGGTGAGCATGACGATGGGCGAAGGTGGCTCGCCAGGATTCGCAGAAGAGACGCCGACTGGCGAGCCACCGAAGCAGGCTGAGACGCCGATTCTAAATTGAGGAGACGAAATGAACGTCAGATTTGTGCGGCGAGAGACCGCCGAAAAGCTAAGCAAGTTTCGCGTTCACACATGGATGGACACGAATACATTCGAGCCGGTGTATGGCGTTGAGGCGAATGTCGACAAGGGCAAGTGGGCGCACGTTGTCGCCGACTGCACGCCACTTCTGTTCAACACGGCAGCGGAGGCGAAGGCGGAAATCAAGAAGCTAAAGGCGGCGGCATGACCGAGTTGGCGCGGAAATTCGCGCTGGCTATGATTGTCGCGCTCGGACTGATGCGCAGCGCATACCACCAAAATTCTCACCACGGAAAGAGGAGACGAGATGTCTGATCCTATAGTTGTTGATATCGGCCACGCTATCCAGCAGCTTCAGTCCGATCCTGGGCTGGCGCAAAAATTGAACGAATTGGCGTTCGGTCAGTTTGCGGCCGGGCAGCTTGCCGCACGAGGGGCGCTAATCATGCAACTTGGCGAGGCGCTGGCCGAAGTCAACGAGCATTACGGCGAGGACAGCGACGTCTTCTGCAAAGTGCGCGCCGCGCTCGTCGAGTTCAACGAATACAAGGCATCGGCATGAGCATTTCCCGCGAAGAACTAGAAGCGCGCGTCGCCGCCTACCGCAAGTACGGCAGCCACCGCAAAGCGGCCGACGCGCTTGGCATCAAGAAGTCAGCCTTCGGTGAGAGTATGCTGAAGGCTGCAGAGCAAGGCTTGCTAGGCACGAATCCAGTATTGCCAGGCTATGCTATCAAGTCGATCGCCAGTAAGACTGCCGACGGCGCCTGGGTCAAGCAGACCAAGGCGCCTGGCGAAGTGTTCGAAATGCCGTCTGGCTTTGCGCACAAGCGCATTTCGAACCTTTCGGACGGCCAAGGCCGCACCATCGCGCGGTGGGACATCGTCGAGAAAGACAAAGAGCAGCAGCTTGCCGCAATGCGGGCAGCCGTCGAGGCGTTTAAGGACGAACTGCCGCGGGCAACTCCTATCGCTGCGCCTGCGCATACCATCGACGACCTCCTTAACCAGTACACGATCACCGACCATCATCTGGGCGCGCTCGCTTGGAACGAGGAGACTGGCGGCGGAGACTACGACTTGCGCATCGGCGAGCAGCTAATCATTGATTGGTTTGCGGCCGCCATTGCGCAGGCACCGGCAGCCAAGCGGGCCGTGTTTGCGCAGCTTGGTGACTTCCTCCACTACGATTCATTCAAGAGCGTAACGCCAGAGCATGGGCACCTGCTCGACAGCGACTCGCGCTACCCGAAGATGGTTCGGGCGGCTATCCGCATCGTGCGCACTGTCATCCGTATGCTGCTCGAGAAGCACGAGCAACTAGACGTGATCATGTGCGACGCAAACCACGATCCGGCTGGCGAGGTGTGGCTGCGTGAGATGCTTGCCGCATTCTATGATAGCGAGCCGCGTGTTACCGTCGACACCAACCCAGGCACTTACTCGGTTGTCGAGCACGGCGACGTGTCGCTCTTTTATCACCACGGCCACAGACGTGGCGTCAAGAACGTCGATTCCATCCTCGTCGGCAAGTTCCGCAAAATTTACGGGCGCACGCGCATCAGCTACGCCCACACAGGCCACAAGCATTCCGACGAGCTCAAGACCACCGATCTAATGAAGGTCGAGCAGCACGAGACGCTTGCCGCGCCGGATGCATACGGCTCGAATTGGCTGTCTGGCCGTAGCGCCAAGGTCATTACCTACCACAAGGATTTTGGCGAAGACGGCCGTGTAATCTTGTCGGCGGCCCGCGTTATGGGCGCTTCGAATATGCGCGCCGCGAACGACAACGTGCAGGTAGGCGAGAGGAGGGTGGCGTGAGCGTGCTACGGCGCGAAGTCCTCATGATTGAGACTTGGGCGGAAACAGCCATGCCGGATCCGTACAAGACTAGGATCGACAAGGAACTCATAGACTGCCCAGACGAGGGATACCGCGAATATATAGCGCGCGAAGCGATTGCTCGTGGCTGTAAATTTCGTTGTTTCAACGCACCACGCGCGCACTAGCCTAACCAACCACCTGCTGCCGGCCACCAACCGGCAGCATTCACCACCAAAGAGGAGACTGAGATGAGCGAACCTATTGTCGTAGATATCGCGAAGGCTGTGCAGCAACTTGAGGCCAGTCCGGAACTCGCAGACATGATGAACAAGCTGCTCGGCATTGATCATGCCTCAGCTATCAACCTTTTTGCGGCTGACTGCCACGCAGCGAGCCGCAAGGCTGGCTGGTACACCGACCCAGAAACCGGACGCGAGAAAGTGCGCAACGTGCCGGAAATGCTCTGCCTTATCCATTCCGAGATCAGCGAGGCGATGGAGGGCTTCCGCAAGAATCTCCAGGACGACAAGCTGCCGCATCGCAAGATGATCGAAGTCGAGCTCGCCGACGCCATGATCCGCATTGGCGACCTCGCCACGTATCTCGGCTTGGATGTTGGCGGCGCGGTCGTCGAGAAGATGGCATTCAACGCGCAGCGCGAAGATCACAAGCTGGAAGCCCGCAAGGCCGCTGGCGGGAAGGCGTTTTGATGAGCGACAACAGCGCACTGCCTACGTGGCACCACAGATACGAGTCGGTTATACCGGAATCGCAAAAGCGTTATAACGCGGCCAACGACAACGTGCCCGTTACCCCGCAACCGCCGCGCCTCGGCGACTGGATGCAAACCGCCTCCGGCCGCAAGTTCTGGCCTATGGACCCGCGCAGCGAAGAAGTCCACATCGAGGACATCGCACACAGCCTCAGCCTGCAATGCCGTTACGCGGGCCACTGCCTGCGGTTCTATAGCGTTGCGGAGCATTCGGTGCACCTGGCGCGCCATTTGCGCTGGCAAGGCGTCGAGGTGGCGCTGTGGGCCTTGCTGCACGACGCCAGCGAAGCGTACCTCGTGGACGTGCCGCGGCCGGTTAAGCCGCACCTGCCGGGATACAAGGAGGCCGAGCGGCAGGTGACGGCAGCCATCACGCGCCGCTTTAACCTGCCGGAAGAAATGCCGGCAGCGGTGCATGACGCCGACAATCGCATCATTGGCGACGAGCTCGTCAACCTAGCGCCAACGGACTGGCACGCGCGCTACGACGATCCTTTGGGCGTCAATATCCGCTGCTGGTATCCGGAACAAGCCCGCGAGGAATTCCTGGCTACTTTCGAGGCGCTGATGGACTGCAGGTCGAGGGGGATGGAGTGACCTACCGCTTCCGCATCGGCGAACGCGTCGTCTGCGTGGACGATAAATTCCACCACGTCAGCATCGACCAAGGCATCCGTGCCGGCCAAGAATATACCGTTAGGTGGAGCGGCAACTACCGGCATTACGTCGACGGCGATTTCTACGGCATCAAATTGCTCGAGATCGATCGCGGCAACGATGACGGGCCGGAAGGATACGGAGCGGCAGACATGCCATTCCGAGCGTCACGGTTCAGGCCGCTTGTTGAGGGCGGCGTTGGCAAAAAGAGGAAAGTAGAGGAGAAGGTATGATCGACAGCGACAACTGGAGCCCGTGGACTGCCAGCGGCGATCTCACGCACGTCCCGCCTGCCGCCACCCGCGCGCCAACGCCAGCCAATGACAACTACCCACGCCTGGTGGCGCTCACAGGCGCGGCGGGTAGCGGCAAGTCGACGGCCACCCGCTTCCTCGTCGAGCGGCATGGCTATACGCTCGTGAAGTTTGCTGGGCCGCTGAAGGATATGTGCCGCGCCGTGGGATTGAGCGAGGACGAGATCGAGGGCGGGGCGAAAGAAAAGCCCACCATGCTGCTTTGCGGAAAGTCTCCGCGACAGTTTATGCAGCACCTTGGCACAGAGTTTGGGCGAAATCTCATTGGAGAGTATTTCTGGGTAAACATATGGGCGCAGCGCGCGGCTCAGCACGGCCGCGTCGTCGTCGACGACTGCCGCTTTCCGAACGAAGCGCAGGCCGTCCGCGAGCTCGGCGGCGTCATCATCAAACTGGAGGGGCGCGGCGGCATTGCCGGCCAGCATGCAAGCGAGGCGGGGTGCGGGTACTGGGACAGCGTTGTCGTGAATGACGGCGGGCTGGTAGACTTGTATGCCGCGGTCGAGCAGGAGGTGCGGAAGTGGGCGGCGTGATTCCGTGCGAAGCAGCGCGAGATGCGTGGACAGAGCTTGCCGCCACGACAGGTGGTCGAGACGCGGAGGAAATGGTGATACACCGCGCCATCCTCGCAGAGCGCCAGCGTTGCGCGGATGTGGCATATTTAGCCGCCATGGACGGCAAGACTGCTTTGCAAGCTTGGCGCAGCATCGTAGGCCCTGATGGCTTGCCGACCTAACACACCACAACCCGCTTGCTCCCGCAGGCGGGTTTTTCTTTGCCACCAGTTTCATGAAGAAGTTCCCCACCTAACCTCTCGGGCATGCGGCGCATCTAGTGCGCAGTGCGGGGTAACTTGTATTGCCTAGTTATCCAACCGCTATCTGCGCACAGCTATCCGGCTGGGCGTTTTTCGTCTCTGCCGCTGCGATATAGTCCAAGGCCTTCCTAACAGCCATTGGGCAGACTTCCCGCAGCCGGCACTTCTCACACTCGGCCTCACCGCCAGACATTCCGACTAGCGCGTCGGAGAGCATCCAGTGGTAGCGGCGAGGCCCGACCGCTATCTGTCTAATGTGGTATTGCTCTTTGCCTCTGGCTGTCTTACTCCTCCCGACAACAATCGATGCCATCATGCCGGATCTGTGATTTACGCACTGCCCCTCGTCAAATGCGAAGCTCATTTCATATAGCCCTTATGGGAAATTAACGTTTCGTTGCCCACGCTAGATTCGTTGCACCACAACTGAGGCGCAACCACTTAAATTTATGGGTTTTGCAATCACATTTTGTTTATCAACTCCTCACCATTAGATTCGGCGATTGGCGCCGAGCCAGGAGTTGAACACTAGCCATCACGACTAGCCGTGCGCCTTTAGCCGCCGCGACGGCCTGGACATACGGCCGCACGTCTGCGGACCGTGCGCACGCGTAACCGTGCACGACGCATCGCTCCTGGCCCAAAAGGCCGAGCGAATGCGCCAGCCGCTAAGCTGCGCATGTGTTCATCACCCTTGCGTGTACCTAGTGATGGTCAGGGTGTTCAAGCCCGCAACGATTAATACGCCTTTCGGGCTAGGATGCAACTAGGCCAGTTGGTGTGATTCGTTAGTTTTTGTGGGGACGGTAACGTGGCGTTAATGTATGCATCGGAACGGGATCTGGTTAGCGGAACGCAGGGGGAACGCAGCCGCCTCATGTCCTGTACAGCTTTTGTACGTAATCGAGCGTTTTTCGGTGCAATTTCACGCTTTGTTCTGTACGCGCTTGTTGCCAAGCGCAGTCGGTGCAATCTATAACTAGCTGTTTTTGTTGGTGATTTATGGTGCTGCTAGAGAGATTTGAACTCTCGGCCTCTCCCTTACCAAGGGAGTGCTCTACCCCTGAGCTATAGCAGCAATCCGGCGGCCGGTTTGTGACAAGCCGCATCAAGCGAGGCGCCTATTGCCATAGCTTTGGGGCGAGCGCAAGCCGCATTTCGAAGTTTTTGGCCCGATCCATCAGAAATCGCCCTCATGCTTTCGAAGGTCCCGATTTTGCGCTAATGCATGGGCATGCAGGACGATGACGACAAGCAGCGCGCGCAGAAGGCAGCAAAGGCCGGGCGCACCGCAGAAGCGGACGCCAAGCGATTGCGGCTCGCAAAGAACTTGCGCGACAACCTCCAACGCCGCAAGCAGCAGATGCGAGCGCGCCGCGCAGGCGCCGCCGACGAGGCATCCGGATTGCCTGCCGCAAAAACGGACGAATCGGACGATTAGAGAGAGATAGGGACGATTGCCGTGAATTCTTAGGAAATTCTCGGTGGTCTCCCGTGGCCCGCATTTCAACGCACTTCTAATTTCACGGCATCTCCAATAAAGAGACGCCTTCAAACAACACTGAATTTATGGAAAGGCGGGCTTGAGCCCGTTCAAGAGGCCTCATGGATCGCATCAGGATTGTAGGCGGCAACGAACTTCACGGGGTCATTCCCATTTCCGGCGCCAAGAATGCGGCCCTGCCGCTGATGATCGCGTCGCTGCTCACCGACGATACGCTGACGCTGGAAAACGTTCCGCATCTCGCCGACGTCGAGCAACTGATCCGCATCCTCGGCAATCATGGCGCCGATATTTCCGTCAACGGCCGGCGCGAGCGCCAGGGCGAAAGCTACGCCCGCACGATCCATTTTACGAGCCGCAACATCGTCGACACCACCGCGCCCTATGAGCTCGTATCGAAGATGCGCGCCAGCTTCTGGGTCATCGGGCCGCTGCTTGCCCGCGAAGGCAAGGCGCGCGTGTCGCTGCCGGGCGGCTGCGCCATCGGCACGAGGCCGGTCGATCTCTTCATCGAGGGGTTGACGGCGCTCGGCGCCGATATCGAGATCGACGGCGGTTACGTCAACGCGACGGCGCCAGCGGGCGGGCTCATCGGCGGGCGCTACGTTTTCCCGAAGGTCTCTGTCGGCGCCACGCATGTGTTGATGATGGCCGCGACGCTTGCCAACGGGACCACGGTACTCGGCAACGCCGCCCGCGAGCCCGAGGTCGTCGATCTCGCCAAGTGCCTCAATGCCATGGGTGCGAAGATCAGCGGTCAGGGCACGAGCACGATCACGATCGAGGGAGTGCGCTCTCTTTCCGGCGCCCGCCATCGCGTGCTGCCCGACCGTATCGAGACCGGCACCTACGCCATGGCGGTAGCGATGACTGGCGGCGACGTCATTCTCGAAGATACCGACGCCGCACTTCTTGATACGGCGCTCGAAGCGATCCGGCGGGCAGGCGCGGAAATCAGCCAGACGAACAGCGGCATTCGCGTCGTTCGCAACGGCGCCGGCATCAAGCCCGTCGATATCGTCACCGATCCGTTCCCTGGCTTCCCGACAGACCTGCAAGCCCAGTTCATGGGGCTGATGACCAAGTCGAGCGGTGTGTCCCACATCACGGAAACGATCTTCGAAAACCGTTTCATGCATGTGCAGGAACTGGCCCGGCTCGGTGCGAAGATCTCGCTGTCCGGCCAGACGGCGAAGATCGAGGGGGTGAGCCGGTTGAAGGGCGCGCCGGTGATGGCGACCGATCTGCGCGCCTCCGTCTCGCTCGTCATTGCCGGGCTTGCTGCCGAGGGCGAAACCATGGTTTCGCGCGTCTACCATCTCGATCGCGGCTTCGAGCGCTTGGAAGCGAAACTTACCCGCTGCGGCGCGCATGTGGAACGCGTCAGCGACTAATTTCGGGAAAGCGGGAGCGGGGCGCGCGCGTAAAACCGCATCCCGCGCCTTTTCGTGCCGCTGCACTACACGATTCCTTGAATCGCAGGCGATTTAAGGAAACATGCAGCAATTCAAAGTGCTACAGCGGCCTTAGTGCGTCCGATCGGACGCGCAGCGCCGTAATGCGCGCGGAACCGTTGCGGTTTCCGGCGCGACGTCTTATGTCCATTGCGATTGCGGCGCAAAAATATGGCGCCTAAAAACAGGATGGATCGCATGGATGCTCTGAAGCTGCTGGCACTCGACGAGGAAGACCTTGGCGTCGTTTCCGCGCATGTGCAGGACGCAGTCTTCAAGGTGGCGGGCATTTCTTATGACGCCCGCCGTGGTCAGCTTTCCCTGGTCATTAACCGGTTCGTCTGGGAAAACGCCGACGGCAAGCGCCGCAGTTTCGAGCGGCGCCGGGCCGTGCTCTCGTTCAAGCGCGTGGTCGCAGTGCGTTCGCTCGGTTTCGACCGGGGAGATGCAGAAGCGGTTCTCGACCTCCTGGCACTGCGTTTCTCCATCAAGGGCGAAGGGCCGGAAGGTGCGATCGAACTGGTGCTCGCCGGCGAGGCATCGATCGTGCTCGATGTGGAATGTATCGAGGTACAGCTTGCCGACACGGGCGGGGCGTGGGAAACCGCGTTCAGACCCCGGCATCCCGAAGGCGCCTGAGCACCTGACCGGTCATCACCAGAAGGATATCTCGCATTGGCAATCAGGCTGAACTATCTCGACAGCGGCTTCGAACAGGCATTTGCCGCGTTTTTGACAACCAAGCGGGAAGTTTCGGAAGACGTCAATGCCGCCGTTCGCGCCATCATCGACGATGTTCGCGGCCGGGGCGACGCGGCGTTGTCCGAATACTCGGCTCGCTTTGACGGCGTCGATTTCGGTACGACCGCCATGGCTGTCAGCGCGGCCGAAATCGATGCCGCGATCGACGCGGTCGAGCCCGAGGTCCTAGGCGCTTTGAAGGTTGCCGCAACCCGGGTCGAGGCGCATCACCGCCGGCAATTGCCGAAAGACGATATCTACGAAGACGCGATGGGCGTTGGGCTCGGCTCGCGCTGGACGGCGATCGACGCGGTCGGGCTCTACGTGCCGGGCGGCACGGCAAGCTATCCGAGCTCGGTCCTCATGAATGCACTGCCTGCCAAGGTGGCCGGCGTGCCGCGCATCGTCATGGTCGTGCCCGCAAGCGGCGGCGCGATCAATCCGGCCGTGCTTGCGGCCGCGCGTCTCGCCGGTGTGGAGGAAATCTACCGTATCGGCGGCGCCCAGGCGGTTGCCGCACTTGCCTATGGTACCGAGACGATCGCGCCGGTGGCCAAGATCGTCGGTCCTGGCAATGCCTATGTCGCGGCGGCCAAGCGTCAGGTTTTCGGCACCGTCGGCATCGACATGATCGCCGGTCCGTCGGAAGTGCTGGTGATCGCCGACAACAGCAATGACCCGGACTGGATCGCCGCCGACCTCCTGGCGCAGGCCGAGCATGATCCCGGTGCGCAGGCGATCCTCATTACCGATGATCCGGCCTTCGGGGGCGCGGTCGAGGCAGCGGTCGAACGGCAGTTGAAGACGTTGCCGCGCGCCGAAACCGCGGCCGCAAGCTGGCGCGATTTCGGCGCCATCATCGAGGTTCCGGATCTCGAGAAGGCGGTGCCGCTCGCCAACCGCATCGCCGCCGAGCACCTGGAACTGGCGATGGCGGATGCGGATGCGATGGTCCCGAAGATCCGCAATGCCGGTGCCATCTTCATCGGTCGCCATACGCCGGAGGTTATCGGCGACTATGTCGGCGGCTCCAACCATGTGTTGCCGACGGCGCGTTCGGCACGCTTCTCGTCTGGCCTCGGCGTGCTCGACTACATGAAGCGGACGTCGATTCTGCGACTCGGTGCTGATCAGTTGCGCACGCTCGGTCCGGCGGCCATTGCGCTCGCACGGTCGGAAGGCCTCGAGGCCCATGCGCGCTCCGTCGCCATTCGTCTCAATCTCGGGGACGAGGGATGAAGGCCGATCGCAACCTGCGCCTCTGCGATGTCGTGCTGGACGAAACGATCGGCCGCTCGACCCCCGACGTGGAGCACGAGCGCGCGGTTGCGATCTTCGATCTGCTCGAGGAAAATCTCTTCGAACCCGTGGGGCACCCGGGTGGTCCTTATCGGCTGAAGCTTTCGCTGGTTGACTCGAAGCTCGTCTTCGCGATCTCGACGGATGGCGGGGAGGATGTCGCCACGCACATCCTGTCGCTGACGCCCTTCCGGCGGATCGTGAAGGACTATTTCATGATCTGCGAGAGCTATTACGCCGCGATCCGATCGGCGACGCCGAGCCAGATCGAGGCGATCGACATGGGCCGCCGCGGTATTCACAATGAGGGGTCGCAGACGCTCATGGATCGTCTGTCCGGCAAGATCAGGCTGGACTTCGACACGGCGCGGCGGCTCTTCACGCTGGTCTGTGTGCTCTATTGGCGTGGTTGACGGGGGCGATATGACCGGTACCGCCTTACCGCAATCGAAATCGCTCCGCTCGGTTCTCTTCATGTGCGGCATGAACGCCATCCGCTCGCCGATGGCCGAAGCGCTCGCCAAGGCAACGCTGCCGAAGGGGACTTACGTCGCATCCGCCGGCGTGCGGCATGGCGAGCGAGATCCCTTCGTCGATGTGGTTCTCGCCGAAATCGGGCTGACGATCGACCGCCACCAGCCGCGCACGCTCGATGAGCTCGAGGACGATTATTTCGACATCATCGTGACGCTCGCGCCGGAGGCCCACCACGTGGCGCTTGAATTGACCCGGTCGATGGCCGTCGACGTCGTCTATTGGCCGACACCGGATCCGACGGTTGCGACGGGAACGCGGGAGCAGATCGTCGCGGCCTATCGCTCTGTTCGCGATCATTTGGCGACGCTGATCGCCAGCCGTTTGGCTGTCGAGCACGTGCGCCGCAAGGAGGCTTAACTCTCAAAAAGCATTGCCGTTCCGTCCAAGGGCGAACGGCACAGATGCCGATTGAGGAAGCATGGCGTACAATTGCTGAAAAAGCCGGATCAAAGCGGTTCACAAATCCTCCCCGATTGTGTAGTTTCCGGCAAATTTTTCTCGGATGCGTAGCGCATCCAGAATGAACACGAGAAAGAACAATCCTGCATGGCGAAAGAAGAAGTCCTTGAATTTCCGGGCGTGGTCACCGAATTGCTTCCCAACGCGACCTTCCGCGTGAAGCTTGAAAACGAGCATGAGATTATCGCCCATACGGCCGGCCGTATGCGCAAGAACCGCATCCGCGTTCTCGCGGGCGACAAGGTGCTCGTCGAAATGACCCCCTACGATCTGACGAAGGGCCGCATCACCTACCGCTTCAAGTAGGTCCCGGCGACGGCAGCGCTTACCAACCGGGAAATGACGGCTCGCTTCGATGGCAGTGAACCAAAAACTGATACTGGCGTCCGGATCGCCGCGTCGTGTGGAACTTCTGGCGCAGGCGGGCATCGAGCCTGCGCGCCTGCTGCCGATGGATCTCGATGAGACACCGAAGCGTGCGGAACATCCGCGCTCTTTGGCAAGGCGCCTGTCGGCCGAAAAGGCAAAAGCGGCACTGGCCGCGATCAAGGGAGAGCCGGGCTGGGACGGCAGCTACATTCTCGCCGCCGACACCGTCGTTTGCGTTGGCCGCCGCATTCTGCCGAAGCCGGAGCTGGTGAGCGAGGCATCGAGCGCGTTGCATCTTCTGTCCGGCCGCAGCCATCGCGTCTATACCGGCATTTGCCTCGTCACCCCGGACCGCACCATCCGCCAGAAGGTCATTGATACCAAGGTGCGCTTCAAGCGTCTTTCCGGCCACGACATCGAAAGCTACCTGGCCTCAGGCCAATGGCGCGGCAAGGCGGGTGGCTATGCTATCCAGGGCATTGCCGGCAGTTTTGTCGTCAAGCTCGTCGGTTCCTACACCAATGTGGTAGGCTTACCGCTCTACGAAACCGTCAATCTTCTCGTCGGTGAAGGATATGACGTGCACAATCGCTGGCTGGAAGGCTGAAGAGAATTGAGCGGCAAAGGCAAGAAGAGCGGTTCGAATGTCGAACCTCTGCGCGCGACGCGGCCCTGTCCGGAATGCGGCCGCCCGTCCGTTCGCGAGCATTATCCGTTCTGTTCCGAGCGCTGCCGCAACGTCGACCTCAATCGCTGGCTTTCCGGTTCCTATGCGATTCCGGTCGCCGATGACGAGTCGAAGGCGGACGACGAGGATCGCTGATGCCTTTTGATGCGTCCGGTCCGTGCTCCGATTTCGGCGGCATCTTACGTGTTCCCCGCGGCAGAAGAACCCCTTCGATTTTGGCGTGACGCGCTCCGAAATCGTTGCCGATCCGGCACGATCCTGCTGAATAGTCTTAACTTTTTTGCCTTTTCCACCGCACGCTAAATTCCTTTCAAAAAAGACTCATTTGGTGCTGGACACGGCCGAACAAGATGTTATAACCCCGCTCGCTTCCGGGGCGAACACATCGCCCCTATGGCTCTGAAGAGAGTCATTGCCGTCAAAGGCAGGATGCCCGGATAGCTCAGTTGGTAGAGCAGCGGATTGAAAATCCGCGTGTCGGTGGTTCGAATCCGCCTCCGGGCACCATTTCTGAAATCAGTCAGAGATTTCCTTTCTGTTTTGGCCCGCACGTCCGGAAATCCCACATTCCCGTAAAAGTTGGACTTTTGTTCGCGATTTGCTGGCTCGGTCGTCCAGAACTCCCTGGTCGAGCGACTCGATTGCCAACTTGGCGAGCACCTAGTGGCGCCGCACCGGCATGGGGTATCGCTGAGGAAATGGCCGAGGCTATTACGAGGTGCTCGCGAGCGGCCGAGGCGCAGTTGTTTCGAGCCGGGACTCATGCGAGCCGATCGACATCCTGTTGCCTCGCCAATCGGCGTTGCCCGCCAGCCAGCCTCGAACCCATATGATCGGAAGCAATGCATCGCGCGTGAACATGGCGATGAGCGACCATCGGGAAATGTGCCAGTTCTTCCGGTAGGCGAGGGCGATTTCCGGCAAATAGGCAGCACCGACGACAAAACCAGTGATGGCCAACGGGCTGCGGCCTGCAACGAAAGCGGCGACCAGCGACAGCAGAAGTGGCGGCATCAGGCCGAGCAGGATTTCCGGCGAGTAGAAGTGAGGAAAGGTAACGCGCCGAAGCCTTGCCCAGCGGCACTGTCGCGCCCAGACCTCGCGAAAGGTCCTGGTTCCCAATGGCTGTTCGAACGGTGAGGAAACCAGGTGCACTTTCAAGCCGAGGCTTCTCACCAGTTTCGTTGCGGCCGCGTCCTCGGCGATCTGCGACGCCAGCGCCTGGATGCCGCCGTGGGCGTCCAGCATGCTTTTGCGCCAGAGCATGCTCTTGCCCTGCGCAAACCCGAATCCAAGGGCTTCGCCGGCGTATTGCCACCGCGCCTGATGGGCATTGAGGAACGCACATTCAACCTCCGCCCAAAATCCATGCGGGCGTGAACCAAGCGGGGTCGAGCATACGAGCCCGGTATCCTGCCGCCACGCCGCCATCAGGCGAATGAGATAATCGGTGGGCATCAGGACGTTCGAATCGGCGAGAACCACCCATTCATGCGAAGCCGCATTCCAGCCTTTGACGCAGTTGTTCAGCTTGGGATTGGCGCTGATCCGGTCGTCACCGAGAAAAACTGTTGCTGTCATAGCCGGGTGGCGACCACGCACTTCCTCGATCAGCGGGATCACGGCATCTTCTGCGTCGGCGACGCAGAAGATGATTTCGTAGTCGGGCCAATCCAACCGAAACGCGCTCTCGAGCGTTTCTCGGGAAAATTCCTCGCGGCCGCAAAGCGGGATCACGACAGAAACAGGAGGTCGGTGCAGCGTCTCGGGCTGAGCGCTGAGACGGGGCCAGATACGCCAGCCGGCAATCATCAGGCTCAACACATTGATAGCGAGGAACGCACCGGCGGCGACGAAAAAATTCAGCATCATCTACCCAGCGACGAGTCGCGGCGCCATTCCGACGAACTCAGGCACCGGATAAACATCACCGTTAGATGACATGCCTATGACAGCGGAGCCTAAGACCCAAGCGAGGGTACGCACTTGTCGGCGTGACCTTCTGCTACATCGACACAGTTCCCGCGCCCCGTGGAACCAAACCCCGCTACCGGCGTTCTTTGAAGGTTATCCGGGAGGCGAAGCATGACGCATGCTGATATCAGAACGCTCGACAAGTCTCGGGCTAAGCATGTTTGGGACGTGGCGGAATATTGCAGGCGGACGGGCATACATAAGGCCGAGGAAAAGCGCCTGATCAAAGTCCTCGGCAAGTATGCGTCGAGCCACGAGTTGCAGATGAACATCGTTCGGCCCCAAAGCCGCGTGCGCTGACCGGTAACATCTCGCGGCGCATAGACAGAGGCTTTCGCGCGTCTGATGGGGCGCGCGGTGCTTCTGTTGACGACGAACGCAGAGGAGGCGCGCGTGTGGGCAACATTGCTCGGTGCGTTACTGTTTGTCTGCGGCATGCTCTTCATGGCGTGGGCGGCGCTCGGCCGTCGAAATTTGAGCAAGCCGTCACCCCCTTCCCAGGACGGAATTGACCAGGGTGGAACCGGACCGACGCTCGAACCGGAGCGACAGGGCTTGCGCTTTCTCGGGCTGGCGCAAAACTGGCCCGGTTTGGTTCTGATGGCAATCGGTGCCGCCATCTTGCTTTTCGTCTAGAGCAATTCCGTTCGGATTGGAGTTGACGCAATCAGCGGCCAGAAGCCTGGCGCCTTGCTGCCGCAAGTTGCTTGCGCGCCGCGCCGGGGGTAAGGGAAAACGCCTCTCTGAACTTGCGGATGAAGTGAGACACGTTCTCGAAGCCGGTTTCCAGCGCAATGTCGATCAACGGTTTTTCGGTGGACGCAACCAGTCGCATCGCGGCGTCGAGGCGAAGTTTCAGATAGACCGAAACCGGGGTGGCGCCGAGCTCGTTCTGGAACAGGCGTTCGAGTTGCCTGCGCGATATGCCGAGCGCATTCGCCACATCGTCTATGCCGATGATGTCTTCAAGATGCTGCTCCATCACCATAAGCGCGAGACTGATCCGTTTGTCCTGGACGGTGACCGCGCCGAGCGGATTGCGCGTCTGCATTTCCGTGGCATCCCGGCGGCGGGTGATCTGCATGATTTCGAGCGCGTTGCGCTCGGCTTCCTCGCCGACATGTTTGCGGATCAGGTAGGTGGCGAGGTCGGCGACGCTGCTGCCGCCGGCGCAGGTGATCACATTGCCGTCCTCGACAAAGATATGTTTTGACGTCACCGCGATCGCGGGGAAGCGTGATCGAAATTCATTGTGATGCAGCCAGCTGACGCACGCGGAGTGTCCATCCAACACTCCCGCCTCGGCCAGGATGAAGCTTCCCGTGCACACACCGATGATCGGCACGCCCGCCCGCATCGCCCGGTGAAGATAGTTGATCGTTTCCCGGTCGATCGGCTCTTCGACGTTGAGCCGCCCGCCCACGACGGCGATGTAGCTGAATTCGGTCGGCGGGCGAAGAGAGGCCGTGGGCGCCACCTGGATGCCACAGCTCGACATGACGAAGTTTCTCGTGCTGCCGAGCACTTCCCAGTCGCAGTTCACCCGGCCCGACTTGTCCTCGACATCGCTGCCAAGCCTCAAGGCATCGGCAAACAGGGAAAAGGCGCTGAGCGTGAAGCTCCGTGCGAGAATGAAGCCGACGCGTAGCACCCCTTGACCGGCGGGATGCCTCTTCGCGACCGCCTTTTTTCCTATCAGAGTCGTTTCCAACGCGATGCAATTCCATTCTTGCTGGGCATTAAGCATGTGTGCGTGGCCCATCAACGAACGCATGATACCAAGCACAAGGCGCTATAGGTAGGCCGTCCGCGTTCCAGAACTGGCTGAGGCAAGGCGGGCAAGTCCCGATGCCTTCGTCTGTGCATCTGTACCGTAAGCGGGCTAATCCCCATGTATATGATGATTTATTAACTGATTTGTCAGAAAATTGTCATTGTCCGATCGGCGCGGGCTGAGCGCATCGGGTGCATCGTTTCGCAGCTCTGGCGGTTAAGTTCGTTCATCGGGAAATGAGGCTGGGATGTACGAAATGACGGAACATATGATGAAAGTGCTCATGAGCATTATGGCCGCGCTTTCGCTCGGCTCGCTGATGTTCCTTATAGCCGTGCTCTAATGCATGTCGCCCAAAGTGTGCAGCGGTTTTGGGACAACGACATGCGTAAAAACAAGGACCTAAAGCGCGTCGCATGAGTCCGATTGAACGCGACGCGCTTTAGGATTTGAACCTGGAGCGTTTTTTCTGCTTTTCACTGAAAGCCCCCGTGAAGGCAGTGTGCTCTAGCCGTGCGGCTAGCATGGGCCGGGCTGCAATTTTTCATCTAGGCGCGAATCGTGCGGACCGCGAATCGTAGCCCGCTCGGCGTCCGAGATCTCGATTAAGCTCTGCGGCTATTCCAAGGCAGAAACGTCACGTTGCCGAAACATCGACCCATTCCGCTCCGGTCAATTCCGCGATGCGCTCGGGGCTGATATGGACCGCGGCATTGGTCGCGCCGGCCGCTGGAACGACGACGTCGTAGGCCTTCAGGGACTCGTCGCAATAGACATTGTGCGGCTTGACTAGGCCGAAAGGGCAGACGCCGCCGACCGGGTGGCCCGTTTCCGCTTCCACCTCGTCGAAGCCGAGCATGCGGGCCTTTGTGCCGAAGCGAGCCTTGTATTTCTTGTTGTCGAGCCGGGCGTCGCCGCGCGTGACGATCAGGATGATGTCGTCTCCGACCTTGAGCGCCAATGTCTTGGCGATCTGCGCGGGTTCGACACCGTGCCCCTTGGCGGCGAGTTCGACGGTCGCGGTGCTTTGTGCAAGTTCGATGACATTGATGTCAGGGGCGTGTTCGGAGAAGAACTGTTTGACGGAAGCAAGGCTCATCGGGGCGATCTATGCGGCAAAACAGGTTGTCGGGAAAATACGAATGTGTGGCGTCGAGCCGGGATTGCGCTCGCTGCGGACTGCGTCAGTGTTTCAATCGTCGTTCGAGGCGTCAAGATCTTCGGGGCGCCGGCCTTCCTGCTGCGGCGGAAGATAGCCGTGGCTCGCGAACCAGTTCTCGAGAATTGTCGAAATCGCCTGTTCGCGCGTCAGCAAGCCGGGGTGGTCGGTGATGAAGGACTTGAGCGCCGTCTCGATCTTTGCGGCATAGAGTTCGGTCATGATTGCCTCCGCTTGCGGGCGGTCCGCGCTCTTGGCGCGGATCGCAAAGGTTATTTCAGCAGGCTTATGCCTGTTTGACGATGCGGATCAGCACCAGAAGGATGATCGCGCCGATCGTCGAGTGAATGATCGCGGAAAGGATACCAGTACCGAGGCTGATGCCGATTGCGGGAAAGAGAAAGCCAGCGATGAAGGCGCCGACGATGCCGACGACGATGTTGCCGATCAGGCCAAAACCGAAGCCGCTGACGATCAAACCGGCGAGCCAGCCGGCAACCGCGCCTACGATCAGGAATACCAGGATGCTTTCAATACCCATGAATCGCTCCTCTCCGTTGGATCCATAGGAAAAGATAGATCAGGATTTGAGATCAGATAGGGGGCAATTTTATCGTGTGGCGATTTTGCACCGATTTCCAGCGGGCGGTACACGCTTCCAGCGGTTTCGCGATGTGTGGGGTCGCGGAGCGACCGCTCGCGGTCGCTCCCAACTGATTAGATGATCCCGCCGCCACCGCCGGCGACCGCCGGCCGCTCGCCTGCCACCTTGGCGCGGTAGCCGCTCGCACGGTAGGTCGCGACCGGCGCGATCGCACCGCCATGCTCGAGACGCGCCATCGCCAGGATCGGTTCGACGTCCGTCCTGAAGGCGGCCTTGAGCGTTTCCGACGCCATCAGTGCATCATTGCCCTGCTGATAGTCGTTGAGCGCCTTGCGATCGACGAGAAGGGCCTGGGCATAGGCGCGGCCGACCTCCATCGCGCTGGTCATCAGGCTCTCGATCGGATCGGTCACGTTATGGCTTTGGTCGAGCATATGCGCGGGATTGAAGCCTTCCGCACCGCGTACCTCGGCGTCGACCAGTTCGTTGAAGACCAGGAACAGGCGATAGGGATCGATCGATCCCGTATCGAGATCGTCGTCGCCGTATTTGGAATCGTTGAAGTGGAAGCCGCCGAGTTTCCTGAACTGGATCAACCGGGCGACGATCATCTCGATATTGACGTTCGGCGCGTGATGGCCGAGGTCGACGAGGCAGAAGGCCTTGGGCCCCAGTTCCTGCGCGATTAGGTAGTTCGTTCCCCAGTCCTGCACCACGGTCGAATAGAAGGCCGGCTCGTACATCTTGTGTTCGGTGAAGACGCGCCAATCGTCCGGAAGCGCGGCGTAGACTGCCTTCATTGCGTCGAGATAGCGCTCAAACACTTTGGTGAAATTGCTTTGCCCGGGAAAGTTGGAGCCGTCGCCGATCCACACCGTCAGCGCCTTCGACCCCAACACCTTGCCGATCTCGATGCATTCGAGATTGTGCTCGACCGCCTGGCGCCGCGTCGCCGCATCGCTATGCGAGAGCGAGCCGAATTTGTAGGAATGGGCCTGCCCCGGCGCGTCGGAGAAGGTGTTCGAGTTCATCGCATCGAAACCTAAGCCGAGCGCGGTGCCCTTCTCCTTCAACGCCTTGAGATCGGACACCTTGTCCCACGGGATATGCAGCGAAACGGTCGGCGTCGCCCGCGTCAGCTGATGGATGACGCCACAGTCTTCGAGCTTGTCGAAAATGTTGCGCGGTTCGCCCGGGCCGGGAAAGCGAGCAAAACGCGTCCCACCGGTGCCGACGCCCCAAGAGGGGACGGCAACGCCATAGGCGGCAACCTTTTCCTTAATGGTGTCGATCGCGATGCCGCGGCGGGCAAGCCTTTCGCCGAGGCTTTCATAGTCTCCGTTAAGCGCGTCGCGACGGCTCGCATTCTCCGCCTCGACAACGGCCTTGCTGATCATCTCGGTCATGGCAGCCTCCGGATCAGCGTGTGAACGACTGGGCGTTGCCCGCGTCGACATTGACGATGTTGCCGGTCGATTTTGCCGACATGTCGGAAGCGAGGAAGTAGATCGCTTCGGCAATATCCTCCGGGAAGACGCTGAGCTTCAGCATCGAACGTTCGCGATAATGAGCCTCTAGGTCATCTACGCCCATCTTGTAGGCGGCAGCGCGCTGCTCCTTCCATTCGCCGGTCCAGATCTTGGAACCGCGCAGCACCGCGTCCGGGTTGACGACGTTGACGCGGATCTGCGCCGACGCCCCTTCGAGTGCGAGGCAACGGGCAAGATGGATCTCCGCCGCCTTCGCCGTGCAGTAAGCCGACGCGCCGGGGGAGGCGGCGAGGCCGTTCTTCGAAGCAACGAACACGACATTGCCGCCGGCCTTCTGGTTGCGGAAGATGCGGAAGGCTTCACGCGAGACCAGGAAATACCCCGTCGTGAGAATGTCGATGTTCTTATTCCAGAGCGCGAGGCTCGTATCCTCGATCGCCGCCGAAGAGGCGAGACCTGCATTGGAGACGAGAATGTCGAGACCGCCGAAAGCGAGAAGCGCGTCGCCGAAACCGGCTTCGACCGCCGCCTCGCTCGTTACGTTCATTTTGACTGCGCGGACGAAATCCTTGCCGTAGCGGCCGGCCAGTTCGGTTTGCGCGGCCTCGAGCGCTGTTTCGTCGATATCCGCGAGAACGACGCAGGCGCCTTCCTGCATCAGCCGGTTAGCTGTCGCCTTGCCGATGCCGCCAGCGCCGCCAGTGACAAGCGCGATGCGACCCGCGAGGCTCTTCGGCTTCGGCATGCGCTGGAGCTTGGCTTCCTCCAGGAGCCAGTATTCGATGTCGAAGGCTTCCTGTTCGGGCAGGCCGACATAGGTCGACACGCCGGAAGCACCACGCATGACATTGATCGCATTGACGTAGAATTCGCCGGAGATCCGCGCCGTCGCCTTGTCCTTGGCGAAGGTGATCATGCCGACGCCAGGAACCAGATAGACGACGGCGTTCGGGTCGCGCATCGCCGGGCTGTCGACGCGCTTGCAGCGTTCGTAATAGGCGGCATAGTCGGCGCGATAGGCGGCAACCGCCTCGGTAAGCCCGGCGAGTGTCTTGTCGACGTCGGGATTGGCCGGATCGAAATCGACGACCAGCGGCCGGATTTTCGTTCTAAGGAAATGGTCGGGGCAGCTCGTTCCGAGCGCGGCGAGCGGTTCGAGATTTTTGGATGTCACGAAATCGAGGACGGCCTGGCAGTCGTCGAAGTGTCCGACCTTTTTCTCCTCCGCGTTGATCAGCCCGCGGATGACCGGCATCAATCGCTTGGCGATCGCGGCGCGCTCGGCGCTATCCAGCGTCGGCTTTACCGCCCCGCCGAAGGCCGGCGCGATGTTCTCTGCTTCGAACCAGGCTATCGCGCGGTTGATGATTTCGATGGTCGTCTCATAGGCTTCCTTGGCGGTGTCGCCCCAGGTGAAGAGGCCGTGGCTTTCCAGGACCACGCCGCGAGCCTTCGGATTTTCGAGGCAGAATTTTTCGAGCCACAGGCCAAGTTCGTAGCCCGGCCGCTTCCAGGGCAGCCAGCCGATCTCATCGCCGAAAATTTTCTGCGTCAGTTCCTTGCTGTTCTCGGAGGCGGCGATCGCGATGATCGCATCCGGATGCATATGATCGACGTGGGCCTTCGGCACATAGGCATGCAGCGGCGTGTCGATCGAAGCGGCGCGCGGATTGAGACTGAATGTACAATGCGGCAGGTAGCCGACCATCTCGTCCTCGAACTCGACGCCCCGGTAAATGCCTTTCAGGGCGCGAAGCTTATCCATGTAAAGGGTCGCGAAGCCGTCGAGCTTGATGGTGCCGACGTCGCCGCCCGATCCCTTAACCCAGAGGACCTCGACCATTTCGCCCGTCAGTGGATCCTTTTCCATCACCTTGGCCGAGGTATTGCCGCCACCGTAATTGGTGATCCGCTTGTCCGATCCGAGGAGATTCGAGCGGTAGAGAAGCTTCTCTGGCTCGCTCATCCCTGTCACCTTGGCCTCAACCCAGAGATTGGCCAGGCGAGCGCCCTGTTGCTTGTCGAGCATGTTGAATTCCTCCCGGTAAAGCTATCCGGCGGCAGTGGGACCGCGGCGACATGATTGGCATCAGATCACACGGTCGGTGCGCGAATGTCAATCAAAAACGATCAAATCCATTCATATTGCGCTGCACAATCAAAAAATATGATTGATACTGATTGACAATGCTCGGGACTGATGGAAGCATGCGGGCATCGGAGGAGCGAATGCACGAGAAAGAAAGACATAGGATCATCCTGTCTGCGGTTCAGGAGAAACCGGTCGCGACGGTGCCCGAACTCGTTGAGCTGACCGACAGCTCCGAGGCGACGATCCGGCGCGATATCGCCGCTCTTCATGTGCAAAAACGCCTGCGCCGCGTACGCGGTGGCGCCGAGGCGATCAATCCGCCGCAATTCGTCGGCCTTGCCGGCAGACCGTTCAGCGTCAACGAGGGCCTGCATGCCCGAGAGAAGCAGGCGATCGCGAAAGAGGCGGTGGCGCTTTGCGCGGACGGAGAGCCGATCATCATCAACGGCGGCACCACGACCTTCCAGATGGTGCATTTTCTTGCAAACCGCCGGATGCAGGTCTTCACCAATTCCTTTCCGATTGCCGAGCACCTGCTCAAGCATTCGAAGAACACGGTGATGCTTTCGGGAGGCACGATCTACCGCGAGCAGAACATCATATTGAGCCCCTTCGACAACGACGTGACGCGCAATTTCTATGCGCGCCGCATGTTCATGGGGGCGCAGGGGCTTGGGCCCCTTGGGCTGATGGAGGCGGATCCACTTCTGATCCAGGCCGAACAGAAGCTGATCGATCAGGCCGACGAATTGGTGGTGCTGGTCGATTCCTCGAAATTTCACAGGCGCTCGAGCCTCATACTTTGCGGGCTCAAGCGCATCGCCACTGTGATCACGGATTCGGGCATCGAGGACAGGCATGCCGCGATGCTCGAAGGCGCCGGCGTCAATCTGGTTATCGCCAATGCGAGGCCTGTCGTTGACGCGGAAAGTGCTTCATCGTCCGCCTGATGCGGGCGGAGGAGAGGGGATTGGGACGTTGTGGCAATCCCAGGCATGGCCGGGCAGGCCGCAGATAGGGGCCGGACCGATGCATTCATACCGAATGCGCGCGGCCCAAAGGGAGGAGAAGTCATGAAAATTTTGAAATCATTGATGGTCACGGCCGCCGTTGCGGTGGCACTCATGGCCAATGCCGCGCATGCGGAAAACAAGAAAATCGCCCTCGTCGTCAAGGCGCTCGGCATCGGCTTCTTCGAAGCCGCCAACAAGGGTGCACAGGAAGCCGCCAAGGAACTCGGCGACGTCGAGGTCATCTATACCGGCCCGACCTCGACGACGGCGGAAGGCCAGATCGAGGTGATCAATTCGCTGATCGCTCAGAAGGTGGATGCAATCGCCGTTTCCGCCAACGACACCGATGCGCTGGTGCCGGCTCTTAAGAAGGCGATGGATCGCGGCATTAAGGTTATCTCGTGGGATTCGGGCGTCGCCAAGGAAGGCCGGCTGATGCACCTCAATCCGTCCTCGAGCCCGCTCATCGGCAACATGATCATCAAGCTTGCCGCCGACAACCTGCCGGAAGGCGGCGACGTCGCTGTGCTCTCGGCCTCGGCAACGGCGACGAACCAGAACACCTGGATCGCCGAAATGAAGAAGGTCCAGGGCAACTACAAGGGCATCAACGTCGTGACCACCGTTTATGGTGACGACCTTGCCGACAAGTCCTACCGTGAAACGCAAGGGCTCATTCAGTCCTATCCGAACCTGAAGGCGATCATCGCGCCGACCTCCGTCGGCATCGTCGCGGCTGCCCAGGCGGTTACGGACGCCGGCAAGATCGGTCAGATCAACGTCACCGGGCTCGGTCTGCCCTCCGAAATGGCGGGCCACGTGAAGTCCGGCGCGTCGAAATCCTTTGCCATCTGGAACCCGATCGATCTCGGCTACTCGGCAACGATGATCGCCTATGATCTCATCGGCGGCGCGGAAGCCAAGCCCGGCGCGGAACTCAAGATGGGCCGCATGGGTACGGTGAAGCTCGACGACAACAACGAGGGCGCCATGGCCGACCCGTTCGTCTATGATGCCTCGAACGTCGAGGAATTCGCCAAGATCTTCTGATCGCAGGCGAGGGGCGATTGCCCCTCATCCGGCCTGCCGGCCACCTTCTCCCCGCAGGCGGGGAGAAGGGAACACGCGGGCGGCGCCTCGCCCTTGGGAACGTTGGCGCGAGCGGCGGCCCGCCAATGCGGTTCCCTCTCCCCGCGAGTGGGGAGAGGGCTAGTGGGAGGAGCTAGCTCATCCTCGAGAGCCCGTCCCGAAGGGGCTGAAGCCGACCGCCGCCCAATTGAAACGACTGAATTTGGTGGACCCTCTCTTGCTGCAGGATACAACCACATCGCGGATGAAGCCCGCCATCACGCTCGAGGGCATTTCGAAATCATTCCCGGGCGTGCGTGCACTCTCGGATGTCTCGCTCGCGCTCTATCCGGGTTCGGTGACGGCACTGATAGGCGAAAACGGCGCTGGAAAGTCTACGCTGGTCAAGATTCTGACCGGCATCTACCAGCCCGATGCCGGGGTGATCCGGGTCGCCAACGTCGAGACGACGTTCCCGAGCGCTCTTGCCGCCGCCCGTGCCGGTGTCACCGCGATCCATCAGGAGACGGTCCTTTTCGACGAACTCTCCATTGCCGAAAACATTTTCCTTGGCCATGCGCCGCGTAGTCGCTTCGGCTTCATCGACTGGAAGAAGCTCAATGCCGATGCTACGGCCTTGCTGCATCGGGCAGGGGCGGACTTTGACCCGACGATCCGGTTGCGCGACCTCGGCATTGCCAAGAAGCATCTGGTGGCAATCGCCCGTGCGCTCTCGGTCGATGCGCGTGTCGTCATCATGGACGAGCCAACGGCCGCCCTGTCGCACAAGGAAATCCACGAGCTCTACTCCTTGATCGAGCGGCTCAAGGCCGACGGCAAGGCGATCCTCTTCATCAGCCACAAGTTCGACGAGATCTTCCGGATCGCCGATCGCTACACCGTCTTCCGCGATGGGACGATGGTCGGCGAGGGCTTGATTGCTGACGCCAGCCAGGACGATCTCATCCGGATGATGGTCGGCCGCGCCGTCGGCTCCGTTTATCCGAAGAAGGAGGTCGCGATCGGCGAGCCGGTGCTGACCGTTTCCGGCTATCGCCACCCGACCGAATTCGAGGACATCAATTTCGAATTGAGGCGCGGCGAAATCCTCGGCTTCTACGGTCTTGTCGGCGCCGGCCGCTCGGAATTCATGCAGTCGCTGATCGGCATCACCCGGCCGTCGGCCGGCGCGGTCAAGCTGGACGGGCAGGTACGGGTGATCCGAAGCCCCGCCGAGGCGATCCGCGCCGGCATCGTCTATGTGCCGGAGGAGCGCGGCCGGCAGGGCGCGATCATCGGCATGCCGATCTTCCAGAATGTCACCTTGCCCTCGCTATCGCACACATCGCGCTCCGGCTTCTTGAAGCTCGCCAACGAATTCGCGCTCGCTCGCGAATACACTTCCCGCCTCGACCTGCGCGCTGCGTCTCTCGACCAGGATGTCGGCACGCTCTCCGGCGGCAACCAGCAGAAGGTCGTGATCGCCAAGTGGCTCGCAACCAGGCCGAAGGTCATCATTCTCGACGAGCCGACGAAGGGCATCGACATCGGTTCCAAGGCAGCCGTCCACGCCTTCATGAGCGAACTTGCAGCCGAAGGCTTGAGCGTCATCATGGTATCCTCGGAAATACCCGAGATCATGGGCATGTCGGATCGTGTGATCGTCATGCGTGAGGGGCGGATCGCCGGTCGCTTCGAGCGAGCCGAACTGAGCGCCGAGAAGCTGGTGCGCGCGGCTGCCGGCATCGAAACGCAATCGAACGGTAGGGCCGCATGATGGCGAAGCTCCTGAAGAATCGCGAAATCCTGCTCGTCGTCGCCATCATCGCGCTCGTCGCGCTCATCGCATTGCGGTTTCCCGCTTTCGTAACTCCGGCAAGCTTTGCTCGCGTCTACAACGACACCTCCATTCTGATCATTCTGGCGCTCGGGCAGATGGCGGTGATCCTCACTCGCTGTATCGATCTGTCGATGGCCGCAAACCTTGCTCTGAGCGGCATGGTCGCGGCGATGTTGAACACAGCTTTTCCGGGGCTGCCGATACCGTTCATCATTCTTACCGCTATGGCGCTCGGCGGCCTGCTCGGCATGGTCAACGGAACGCTCGTCTGGAAACTCAACATACCGCCGATCGTCGTGACGCTCGGAACGCTGACGATCTATCGCGGCCTGATCTTTCTTTTGACGGACGGCAAGTGGATCAACGCCCACGAAATGAGCGACGCCTTCAAGGCGCTGCCGCGCCTGGGCCTTGCCGGCGTGCCAGTGCTCTCCTGGCTGTCGCTCCTTATGATCGCGCTGATGTTCCTGGTGATGGGCCGCACGCCGCTCGGGCGCGCCTTCTATGCCGTTGGCGGCAATCCGCACGCGGCCGTCTATACGGGAATTGATGTCGGCCGCACGCGCTTCTTCGCCTATTGCCTCTCGGGCACGCTCGCCGGCCTTTCCGGTTATCTCTGGGTGTCGCGTTATGCGGTCGCCTATGTCGATATCGCCGCGGGCTTCGAGCTCGATATCATCGCGGCCTGCGTTATCGGCGGTATTTCGATTGCCGGCGGCATCGGATCGGTGGCAGGCGCGGTGCTTGGCGCACTGTTCCTCGGCGTGATCAAGAACGCTCTGCCGGTCATCAACATATCGCCCTTCGCGCAGATGGCGATTTCCGGAACGGTCATCATCATCGCAGTCGCCGTCAATGCCCGCGCCGAGAAGCGCAAGGGCCGTGTCATTCTTAGAAAAGCGGAGGCGGTCTGATGACGGACGCTCACCTTTCTCCCCGCAACATTCCAGACCGGCTGCAGGGCCGCGGTGCCCGCATCCTGAAAAGCTGGGAAAGCCTGCTGCTTGTCGTCGCGATCGCGATCTTTCTCGGCAATTCGCTGGCATCGCCCTATTTCCTCGATCCATGGAACCTCTCCGACGCCACCTTCAATTTCACCGAGAAGGCAATGATTGCCTTCGCCATGGCGCTCGTGATCATCTCCGGCGAGATCGATCTGTCGGTCGCATCGATCATCGCCCTTGCCTCGACGGCAATGGGCTATGCCGTGCAATTGGGCGTCGATACGCCGGCGCTCGTTGCGATCGGTCTCGGCGTCGGGCTCGTCTGCGGGACGGTCAACGGGCTGTTGATCACCGGCCTCGGATTGCCGTCGATCGTTGTGACAATCGGCACGATGAGCCTGTTTCGCGGGCTCTCCTTCATCGTGCTCGGCGACCAGGCCTTTACCGGCTATCCCGAAAGCTTCGCCTGGTTCGGGCAGGGCTATGTCTGGTGGGTCTTCTCCTTTGAGTTCACGCTCTTCGTGCTGCTTGCCATCATTTACGGCGTGCTGCTGCACAAGACGAATTTCGGCCGCGCCGTCTATGCCATCGGCAACAACCAGACGGCAGCTTTGTTCTCTGGCGTCCGCGTGGCCCGGGTGAAGTTCATCCTTTTCCTGCTCACCGGGCTTATGGCGGGTCTCGCGTCGATCTGCCTCACTTCCCGCCTTGGCTCGACGCGCCCGTCGATCGCACTCGGCTGGGAACTGGAAGTGGTGACGATGGTCGTTCTCGGCGGCGTCAATATTCTCGGCGGCTCGGGCACCATTCCCGGTGTGGTGCTGGCGGCGCTCATCATGGGCATGGTCACGTTCGGCTTTGGCCTCCTGAACGTGCCCGGCATCGTCATGTCGATCTTCATCGGCCTGCTGCTGATCTCGGTCATCGCCCTGCCGATCCTTTGGCAGCGCGCCCGCCGCCGTCTCGCACATTGAGGTTATCCATGGAGAAATATGCCTTCCGCATGCGGCTCAATCCCGGCATGGCCGCCGAATACAAGGCGCGCCATGATGCGATCTGGCCCGAACTGGTGGTCCTACTCAAGGAAGCGGGAATTTCCGACTACTCGATCCATCTCGATGAAGAGACTAACCTGCTTTTCGGCGTGCTCTGGCGGACCGATACGCACGGGATGGCGGAGCTTCCCTCGCACCCGATCATGCGGAAATGGTGGGCCTATATGGCCGATATTATGGAGACGCATGCGGACAACGAGCCGGTTGCCGTGCCGCTGAAGACTGTTTTCCATCTGAGCTGACGATGAAGACGGTCGCTGTCATCGACATAGGCAAGACGAACGCCAAGGTCGCGCTGGTCGATCTTGACCGGTTCGAGGAAATCGCCGTGCGCAAGACGGGCAATGGCGTGGTCAATGGCGGTCTTTATCCGCACTTCGATATCGAACGTCTTTGGCGCTTCATTCTCGACAGCCTTGCTGCACTTCATCGCGAGCACAAGGTGGACGCGATATCGGTTACCACGCACGGCGCCACCGCCGTGCTGCTTGACAACGCCGGCGATCTTGCGTTGCCGGTGCTCGATTACGAGTTCGCCGGGCCGGACGCGCTCGCGGAGGACTATGACCGTGTTCGTGCGCCGTTCTCGGAGACCGGCTCGGCACGCCTGCCGATGGGCCTGAACGTCGGAGCGCAGCTCTTCTGGCAGGAGCGTACGTTTCCGGAGCACTTCGCGAGGGTCACGACGATCCTCACCTATGCGCAGTATTGGTCCTTCCGGCTGACAGGCGTAAGAGCGAACGAATTGACCTCGCTCGGCTGCCACACCGACCTTTGGAATCCGAAAGCCGCGGGGTTTTCTTCGATGGTCGACGCACTCGGCTGGCGCGAACTCTTCGCGCCCGTGCGCAAGGCGAGCGACGTGCTTGGCGGGTTGTTGCAACAGCTGGCGGATGAAACGGGCCTGCCGCGGAACCTGCCGGTCTATTGTGGGATCCACGACTCCAACGCCTCGTTACTGCCGCATCTGCTGACCCGCAGCGCGCCGTTTTCGGTCGTCTCGACCGGAACCTGGGTCGTCATTCTTTCGGTCGGCTGCGACAGGGTGGATCTCGATGAGAAACGCGACACGCTGATCAACGTCAACGCACTCGGTGATCCGGTGCCCTCGGCGCGTTTCATGGGCGGCCGCGCCTTCTCGACGCTTGTCGGGGAGAACCCGCCCACGGCTTCGCTGGAGGCGGAAAGCAAAGTCCTGGCTGCACGTCATATGCTGCTGCCGTCGGTGCCTGTCGGCTCCGGCCCTTTCCCTTCGACCACTGCGCGCTGGACGACCGACGAAAGAGCGCTTGCTCCGGCCGAGCGGCTTGCCGTCGTTTCCTTTCATCTCGCCCTGATGACGGCGACATGCCTCGATCTCATCGGAGCAAGGGGAGAGATCGTCGTCGAAGGGCCCTTCGCCGCCAACGCCGCCTATTTGCGGATGCTCGCCGCTGCGACAGGCAGGGAGATTCTTGCCGACAGCCGCAGTGCCACCGGAACCAGCCTCGGCGCGGCCTGTCTAGTGAACGGCGTTCGTGTCCACACCGGGGCGGAACGCTTCACCGGTACCGTCTCGGCCGGCTATGCGGAATATGCTGAGGAATGGCGCGCGCTCACTGCGGCGCACGTAAAGCGCGTAGTCCACGCCTAACATCTATCCGCGTAAGGGATGTAAACGCGAAGTAGAGCGGTTGCGCAATCAGAAAACCGCGTTCCGGTTTAGCGACCGGTTATGTTCAAGATTGATGACGATCGAAATCGCCGCCATTGTCAGGATTGCAGTGATGGCGGCGCCCATTCCAAGAACAATCATTGTTCATTTCCCGTCGGCGCACCATCATGATGTCGCCCAGCCTGTGTGAAAGTTACTGCCGGCGGTCTGCGCCTTTTCCACTTTCGCTTCGATACGCGATGGCAAGTAGAAGCACAATTCTAAACTCTTGTGATTGAAAACCTGTTGTTGTCTGGATCGAATAACGCCGTCCCGTTGCATTGCAAAAACGGTGGACCACAAGTATTCCGCGAACTTTAGCAATTCCAATTACGAGCCAGGAACCGTTAACTTTCAAGCAACGAATTAACCATAAACATGGTCGTACACGTCGGAATAGGAAAGTCTCAGCTACTCCTCAAGGCATGACGCCGCACCGCCGTACCGGTTCCGGTCCGGTATCTATTCTTCACCGAAACTACTTGCGGGATGGACGATGGCAGACGCTGCGGCGCGCTGATCACATTGATCGGCTGTGACCACCGCCGGCCGTTTGGCTGGCCGGACCTCCCCTGGCGAGTTTCGATTGCGCACTAAAGCGCCGCGCGTCCGTTCGGACGCGCAAGGAATTGAGCGGTAGCCCCGGGGATTGGTGTGAAGCAGGACGCGTCGTCAGAACAGGCAAGGAAGGGCCAAGCGGGAAGCTTGCTTGAGCGCCTGCGTTTTGCCGGGCTCGACGAAGACGGCTGCGCGCTTCTGCGCCACCATCGGCAGGCTCTTTCACCGCGCATAGACATTGCGCTTCGGGATCTCTTTCAGCGGTTTCAGACCTACCCGGAGGCCGCCCGCCACTTCGACAGTGACCGCCAGCTCGATCGCTTGCACGATCTGCAATCGTCGCATTGGAACGTGCTGACCGATGCCCGTTTCGACGGGCTTTATGCAGAGCGCGTGAAAGTCCTTGCCGATACGGAAGGCCGCATGGGGCTCGACCCGCGCTGGCAGGTCGCAGGTCACGCGGTGGTGCTGGAGCATTTGCTGACCGGTCTCATCGACGATGCGTGGCCCAACTCACTGCTTCCCTTCGGCAAGGCGCGCAAGAAGGAGCTCTGCGATCTTGTTGCTGCCCTCGTGCGCACCACGTTCGTCGACACGGAGATTGCGGTGTCGCTGCGTTTCAACGCGCTCAGGCAACAGCATCAGCGGCAGCTCGCCGAGCAGCGCCGGGACGACGAGACGGAAATCAGCGATCTCTTCGCAAACTTTCTGCAGGCTCTCGATGACGGCGATCTTGCTGCTCGCCTGCCCGAAGATGCTCCGGACCCATATCAATCGATCGTCACACGCCTCAATGCTTCCCTGGATCAGATTCAGTCGGCCCTGCAATCCGCGGACGAGCGCAGCGTAGCAGCAGAAGCGATGCTCTCGCAGTTGCACAGCAGCGCTGCTGATTTCTCCGGCAAGGCCGGAGGTGAAGCTGAGGCACTTTCGCGTCAGGCGGCCACGCTCGGCGGCATGACCGAACGCATGCAGGCCGGGTCGGCACGCATCGGCGAAACCGAGGCGAAAGCCAACGAGACGCGCATTGCCGTCGAGCGGAGCGGTGAGATCGCCGGCCAGGCGATTTCGGCCATGGCGGACATCGAGGCGTCGGCCGAAAAGATCGGTCAGATCATTGGCGTGATCGACGAGATTGCATTCCAGACCAATCTTCTGGCTCTCAACGCCGGCATCGAGGCGGCACGTGCCGGCGAGAGCGGCCGCGGCTTCGCGGTGGTCGCTCAAGAGGTCCGCGCACTTGCTCAGCGTTCTGGCGAGGCGGCACGCGAGATCAAACAGCTTGTTACCGGAACCAAGGCGCAGGTCGAGGCCGGCGTCGAGATGGTCGGCCGGACCCAGGATGCGATCAGCAGCATCGTCGAGCAGGTGATTTCCATCAACGCGGCCGTCTCGGGCATCGCCCGCCAAGCCGAAGATCACGCGAGTGATCTTCGTACCGCCACCATCGAAATCGGCGGCATCTCGCAAGCGATAGAGCAAAGCGCGGCGCTGGCGGATAGCGCGGCGCGTTCGTCGGACGACCTTCATGGGATCATTGAGGAACTCGGCCGGACGATCCGCAGGTTCCGCCTCGAACGGCATCAGGTGGAGCGTTCTGCGGCGAGGCGCAGCCCGGCGCTCTCGCACGCATCGCAGCGCGTGGCGGCGCAGGCTGGCGACGACGACGCGATTGCGCTGTTCGACGACGGTGCTGTCTCGGAGCGGCATGTTGTGGGACGACGCCACTAACCTTGGGCAAGAGCATTTTAAAGCAGGCAGGCGAGGAAACTGAAATGGCCAGCAAGAAGACCGCTCAGAAGATGCTCAGGCTCGCTCCTGTGCTCGATCTGAATGAGGCGACGGCTCTGCATGAAAAGCTGCTGGCGCTGAAAGGCAGCGCGGTCGCTATCGACGCCTCCGCTGTCGAGCGAATCGGTGCGCTCTGTGTTCAGGTGCTGATCGCCGGCGCAAAAAATTGGCAAGAGCAGCAGCTGTCTTTCACCTTCGCAAAGGTGTCGGACGCCTTCGTTAAAACGACACAGCTCATCGGCGTGGACATCGATCCCCTGATGGCAAAGGAGATTTGAGAAATGAAGAAGAGAGTTCTGACTGTCGACGACTCCCGGACGATCCGGAACATGCTTCTCGTCACGCTCAACAATGCCGGATTCGAAACGATCCAGGCCGAGGACGGTGTCGAGGGCCTCGAGGTCCTCGAGGAAGCCAATCCGGATGTCATCGTCACCGACATTAACATGCCGCGCCTCGACGGCTTCGGCTTCATCGAGGGCGTGCGCAAGAACGACCGCTACCGCGCCGTGCCGATCCTCGTGCTGACCACGGAGAGCGACGCCGAAAAGAAGAACCGCGCGCGGCAGGCAGGTGCTACCGGCTGGATCGTCAAGCCGTTCGACCCGACCAAGCTGATCGATGCAATCGAGCGCGTAACGGCCTGAAATCCGAGGACAGCCTCCAATGGATATGAACGAAATCAAAGAGATTTTCTTCCAGGAATGCGAGGAACAGCTCGCGGAACTGGAGTCGGGTCTCCTGAAGCTCAACGACGGCGATCGTGATCCGGAAACGGTCAACGCCGTCTTTCGCGCGGTCCACTCCATCAAGGGGGGCGCCGGTGCGTTCGGGCTGGATGATCTCGTGTCGTTCGCGCATGTGTTCGAGACGACGCTCGATTGCGTTCGATCCAACAGGCTGGAGCCCAATCAGGACGTTCTGAAGGTCATGCTGAAGTCGGCGGACGTGCTCGCTGACCTCACCAATGCTGCCCGCGATGGGGGCAGTGTCGACCAGGCCCGCAGCCGCCAACTGATCAAGGAACTTGAGGCGCTGGCGAATGGCGAGCTGCCGCAGGCGTCGGCTGCCGAGCCGGCGCCCAAAGCTGCAGCGCCCGCGCCCATTGCCGCGCCCCCAGTCAATGAGGAAGGCTTTCAGCCCGTCGCCTTTTCCTTCGAGGATTTCGAGGCGGACGAACCGGCCCTGATCGAGGCGACCTGTTACGAGATCGTCTTCAGGCCGAAGTCCGAGCTTTACGCCAAGGGCAATGACGCGACTCTGCTGCTGCGCGACTTGTCGCGCCTTGGCGAGATGAGCATTCACTGCGATATGGATGGCATGCCGCCGCTTGACCGGATGAATCCGGAGGCCGCTTACTTTTCCTGGAAGATTTCGTTGACGACGGACAAGGGCGAAGACGCGATCCGCTCTGTGTTCGAATTCGCGGAATGGGACTGCGACCTCGACATCGCTTTGGCCGGCGGCTCCGCAGTCGATGCGAGCGAGGAGCTGCCGATGCAGCCCGTTCCCTTCGATCTCTCGCTGCTGGACGAGGCACCGGCCGGTTCGGCTGACGAGGAAGAGCAAATCGCCATCCGCGACCGCGATGCGGCCGTTTCGGCGGCTGAGACCGCGAGCAATGTCTTGCAGATGGCCCAGTCCTCGGCCCGGGTACCTGCCGAGGCTCAGAAGAATGCGACGGCCGCGGCCAGCGCTGCCGCCCAGCAGGCCGCCTCTGCCGCGACCCCGACCATCCGCGTGGACCTCGATCGCGTCGACCGGCTGATCAACCTCGTCGGCGAACTGGTGATCAATCAGGCGATGCTGTCGCAGAGCGTGATCGAGAACGACACGAACGGTACGTCGTCGATCAACATGGGCCTCGAGGAGCTGCAACAGCTCACCCGCGAGATCCAGGACAGCGTCATGGCGATCCGCGCGCAGCCGGTGAAGCCTGTCTTCCAACGCATGTCGCGCATCGTCCGCGAAATTGCCGACATGACCGGCAAGTCCGTTCGTCTCGTTACCGAGGGCGAGAATACGGAAGTGGACAAGACGGTCATCGACAAGCTGGCCGAACCGCTGACGCATATGATCCGCAACGCCGTCGACCACGGCCTCGAGACTCCGGAAAAACGGCTTGCCGCCGGCAAGAGTGCCGAAGGCACCGTACGCCTGACGGCCAAGCACCGTTCGGGCCGCATCGTCATCGAGCTTGCCGACGACGGCGCCGGCATCAATCGCGAGAAGGTGCGCCAAAAGGCGATCGACAACGATCTCATCGCCGCAGACGCCAACCTCTCGGACGAGGAAATCGACAACCTGATCTTCCACGCGGGCTTCTCGACCGCCGACAAGATCTCCGACATTTCCGGCCGCGGCGTCGGCATGGATGTCGTCAAGCGCTCGATCCAGGCGCTCGGCGGCCGCATCAACATCTCGTCCAAGCCTGGGCAGGGTTCGGTTTTCACGATGAGCCTGCCGCTGACGCTCGCGGTCCTCGACGGCATGGTGGTGACGGTCGCCAACCAAACGCTGGTCGTGCCGCTGACCGCCATCGTCGAAACGCTCCAGCCCGAGGCTTCCGCGATCCATAGCTTCGGCGCCACTCAGCGGCTGATCTCGATCCGCAACTCCTTCTGCCCGCTGGTCGATGTCGGCCGTATCCTGAACTTCCGCGCGACGCAGGCCAATCCGGTCGAGGGCGTGGCGCTGCTCGTCGAGTCCGAAGGCGGCGGCCAGCGCGCCCTGATGGTCGACGCGATCCAGGGGCAGCGTCAGGTGGTGATCAAGAGCCTTGAAGCGAACTACACACATGTCCCGGGGATCGCCGCGGCGACCATCCTTGGCGATGGCCGCGTGGCGCTCATTCTTGATGTCGACGCCATCGTCGCCGCATCGCGCGGACAGTCCCTGAAACCTGAAATGTCACTTGCTGCAGCCGGATAATACTCATGACCTATGCCGCAAAAAATCTGACGACTGGCGGGCGGGAGCTCATCGCTTTCCGCGTCGGGGATCAGGAATTCTGCGTGAACATTATGGCCGTCCGCGAAATTCGCGGCTGGACGCCGGCCACGCCGATGCCGCATGCGCCATCTTATGTGCTCGGCGTCATCAATCTGCGCGGCGCAGTGCTGCCGATCGTCGATCTATCCGCGCGTCTCGGCATGAAGCCTGCGGAACCAACCGTCCGGCATGTGATCATCGTCGCCCAGGTAAAGAACCAGGTGGTCGGCCTTCTGGTCGACGCCGTGTCCGACATCCTGACCGTCAGGGATGAGGAGATCCAGCCGACGCCGGATATTTCGTCTGAATTCGAGAAGACCTTTGCCCGAGGCGTATTGGCGATCGAAGGGCGGATGATCTGCCTAGTCGAACTCGAAGCAGTCTTCCCACATGAGGAAAGGGAGGCGGCATGAGAGCCCAGGCCATTCTCGAACAGAAACTGTCGCCAGACGAATGCCTTGCAAGCGGCGAGTATCCGCTGACACGCCGCGATCTCGGCGAAATCGCTGCAATGATCTATGCCGACGCCGGCATTTACCTTAATGAATCCAAGGCGTCGCTCGTCTATTCGCGGCTTTCGAAGCACATCCGCAATCTCGGGCTCAAGGGCTTTCGCGACTATTGCCAGCTCGTCGCTTCGCCGGCCGGCGCCGCGGCCCGGCGCGACATGCTCTCGCACCTGACGACGAATTTCACCCGCTTCTTCCGCGAGAACCACCATTTTGAGCACTTGAAAACCGACGTGTTGCCGGACCTCATCGCCCGCGCGAAGAACGGTGGCCGCGTCCGCATCTGGTCGGCGGCCTGTTCGGACGGCCAGGAGCCCTATTCGATCGCGCTTACGGTTCTGTCGCTGCTGCCGAACGCGGCGGACTATGACTTCCGCATTCTCGCGACGGACATCGATCCGAAGATCCTGGCACTCGCCCGGGCCGGTGCCTATGACGCCACGGCGCTGGAAACGATCGACCCCGCCATGCGCAAGCAGTGGTTCAGTGAGGTCAATGTCGGCGGTCGCGTCAAATGGCAGATCGACGATCGCGTCAAGCGGCTGATCACCTTCAACGAACTCAACCTGATGGCGCAATGGCCGGTAAAGGGGCCCTTCGACGTCATCTTCTGCCGCAACGTGGTGATCTATTTCGACGAGCCGACGCAGATGAAAATCTGGTCGCGCTTTGCCGGCGTGCTGAACACCAACGGATATCTCTACATCGGGCATTCGGAGCGCGTGTCGGGCGACGCCAAGTCGAAGTTCGACAATATCGGCATCACCACCTATCGCCATACCGGCAAGTTTCATGGAGTTCGGGCATGAGTGTTCCCGCACGCGTTCTCGTCGTCGATGACTCGGCCACCATGCGTGGCCTGATCACTGCCGTGCTCAATGCGGACCCGGACGTCACCGTCGTTGGTCAAGCGGCCGATGCGATCGAGGCCCGCCAGGCAATCAAGCAGCTTGACCCCGATGTCGTCACCCTCGACATCGAGATGCCGAACATGAACGGGCTCGAGTTCCTGGACAAGATCATGCGGCTGCGCCCGATGCCGGTCATCATGGTCTCGACCTTGACCCACAAGGGTGCGGAAGCGTCGATCGCCGCGCTCGAAATCGGTGCGTTCGACTGTGTCGGCAAGCCGCATCCCGCCGACCCGAACCCCTTCGGCGATCTGGTTGACAAGGTGAAGGCGGCCGCCCGTTCACAGCGGAAACACATGATCACCGGCAATAAGGCCGCCGCGCCGACCGCCGCAAACGCCAATGCCGCTTCCGAATACAGGGCGGGCCGCAAGATCATCGCCATCGGAGCGTCGACCGGCGGGGTCGAAGCGCTGATCACCGTGTTGCAGAAGTTCCCGGCCAATTGCCCGCCGACGGTGATCACGCAGCATATGCCGCACACTTTCACCAGGAGCTTTGCGGAGCGGCTCAATCGCCTTTGCGCGCCGACGGTACAGGAGGCGACCGACGGCGCTCGCCTCGAGATCGGTAAGGTCTATCTGGCACCGGGCGGCGAACGCCACCTTCAGGTGGCCAATGCCGCCGCGCCTTGCTGCCGCCTCGTCGACCGCGCCCCTGTCAACGGCCATCGCCCCTCGGTCGACGTGCTGTTCGACTCGGTCGCCGAGCTCGCGGGCCGCAACGCGATCGGTGTCATCCTGACCGGAATGGGCCGCGATGGCGCATCCGGTCTCCTCAAGATGCGACATGCCGGTGCACGCACCTTCGGACAAAATGAAAAGACTTGTGTCGTCTACGGCATGCCGAGAGTGGCCTATGAATTGGGTGCTGTCGAAACGCAGCTCCCCCTCGGATCGATCGGGGAGGAGATCCTGAAGACCGCAGCAGCCCGAAAAGAAGGAAGCGAATAATGTCCATCGCCGAAAAAATAAAAGTTCTGATCGTCGACGATCAGGTCACGAGCCGCCTGCTGCTCGGCGACGCCCTGCAGCAGCTTGGTTTCAAGCAGATCACTGCAGCGGGCGACGGGGAGCAGGGCATGAAGATCATGGCCCAGAACCCGCACCATCTGGTTATCTCGGACTTCAACATGCCGAAGATGGACGGTCTGGGGCTGTTGCAGGCCGTTCGGTCGAACCCGACGACGAAGAAGGCGGCCTTCATCATCCTGACCGCGCAGGGCGACCGCGCGCTGGTGCAGAAGGCTGCTGCACTCGGCGCCAACAATGTTCTCGCCAAGCCGTTCACGATCGAAAAGATGAAGGCTGCAATCGAGGCCGTGTTCGGGGCACTGAAATGATGACCGCGGCTGCCGCCGGCAGGCGCGTACACGTCATCCAGGGCGAGTTCAAGGTCGTCAACGATCCGGATATCGTTCTTTCGACCATTCTCGGTTCCTGCGTGGCCGCCTGCCTGCGCGATCCCGTGATTGGTGTCGGCGGCATGAACCATTTCCTGTTGCCCGGCTCCGCGTCAACCGGCGGCGATGCCACGCGCTATGGCGTGCACCTGATGGAACTTCTGATCAACGGCCTGCTGAAGCAGGGAGCACGTCGCGATCGATTGGAAGCAAAGATCTTCGGCGGCGCCAAGACGATTGCAAGGTTCTCGAATGTCGGTGAGCAGAATGCCGCCTTTGCGCGCCAGTTCCTGCTGGACGAAGGCATCCGCATCGTCGGCGAGAGCACGGGCGGCGAGCACGGCCGCAAACTGGAATATTGGCCATCCTCCGGCCGTGCCCGCCAATACGCTTTGACCGGGATGGAAGCACAACGGGCGATGCAGATGGACCAGCGCCCCGTATCCGTGCCGAAGCCGGTGGAAAGCTCGATCGAATTCTTCTGATCGTGCTCGCCCCAAGGGCGGGCAGGGAAAACGCACTTCCAAATTCGCAGACGACGTGAGAATAGACCATGCAGATCGACTATCAGAGCCATACGCCTCACGCCGAAGAATCCTTGCCCGGCGTGCTGATGCGCATCGTCACGGAGCTCCATGACGTTGCTTACCTGATAGAGCGCATCGAACCGCAGCTCTACGGCGATCGCGGCGCGGCCGCAGCGGATGAGTCTGAGCAGATGATGGTGCTTCAGGGCATTGATCTGGCCGTCCAGAAGACGCGCGGGCTGGCCGAGTTTATCGATACGATCACGGCATCCATCCCCGACACCTGGCTCGTGGACGTTACGACTGCGGTCAACCTGATCAAGCTTGCCGACATGAAAAAGGCTTTGGGCAGTGGCATGCTGCGCCACGGCCACTCGCAGCCGCTCACAAAGGCCGCGGGCGACTTTGAGGCGTTCTGACGGTAGGTCTGCGGCGGATTGCCCCTCACCCTGACCCTCTCCCCGCAGGCGGGGAGAGGGGCTGGAGGTTGCGGCATCGTCCCTTCTCCCCGTCAAGAACGGGGAGAAGGTCGCGGCAGCGGGATGAGGGGCCACGCCGCACCCTTCGACGAATTTTCCCTGTGCTTCGTCAAGTTCGCGCAAGTTTCGCTGCCTAGCTTCGCATCCGGGGCTGGTAGATTCGCGCGTATTGGACATCGGCTGAAGCGCAAGCCGATACCCAGCGAACCCGAATGTTGGATCTGCGCAGGGCGCTGGCCGGATGACCGGCTGGCGGTCTTGCGATACTGGGTGCGGAAACAGAATGAATCTGTTCGATCAATTCTCGACGTTCACGAAAAACCTCGGCAGTCTGGGGCAAAGCAAACTGATCGCGCTCGCCGTGGCCGGTATCGTCGCGGTCGGCTTCGTCCTTGCAGCCGGCATCTACGTCAACAGGCCCTCTTATGAAACCCTTTATGTCGGCCTTGAGCGCAGCGATGTGACCCAGATCAGCATTGCGCTCGCCGAAGCGAATATCGATTTCGATGTCGGGTCCGACGGCGGTAGCATCCAGGTTCCGGTCGGGATGACCGGCAAGGCCCGCCTGTTGCTTGCCGAACGCGGTCTGCCCAGCAGCGCCAATGCCGGTTACGAACTTTTCGACAATGTCGGCTCGCTAGGCCTCACCTCCTTCATGCAGGAAGTGACGCGCGTTCGTGCACTTGAAGGCGAAATTGCCCGCACGATCCAGCAGATTTCCGGCATCGCCGCCGCACGCGTGCACATTGTGATGCCGGAGCGCGGAAGCTTCCGCAAGGCCGACCAGACGCCGACGGCGTCGGTCATGATTCGCGCGAGCGCAACGGTTGGCCGCAATGCCGCGGCCTCGATCCGCCATCTGGTGGCATCATCCGTGCCGGGACTCGATGTCGACGACGTCACCATCCTCGACTCGACCGGACAGCTTCTCGCCTCCGGCGATGACCCGGCGAACAGTGCGCTCAACCAGTCGCTCGGCGTCGTCCAGAATGTCCAGACGGATCTCGAAAAGAAGATCGACAATGCGCTCGCGCCATTCCTCGGCATGGACAATTTCCGCACGAGCGTCACAGCGACACTCAACACCGATGCGCAGCAGATCCAGGAAACCGTCTTCGACCCCGAGTCGCGTGTCGAGCGCTCGACCCGCGTGACCAAGGAAGAGCAGAAGTCCAGCCAGCAGCAGCCGGACAATGCCGCAACCGTACAGCAGAACGTTCCCCAGGCCGCACCGCGCGGCGGCGCCGGTCCGCAGTCCAGCGACGAGGCGGCAAAGAAGGAAGAGCAGACCAACTACGAGATCAACAGCAAGACGATCGCGACCGTCAAGAACAGCTATTCGATCGAGCGGCTGTCGATCGCAGTCGTCGTCAACCGCGGTCGCCTCGCGGCAATGGTGGGAGAACCGGCTGATCAGGCGAAGATCGACGCCTATCTGCAGGAAATGCAGAAGATCGTCTCGTCGGCCGCCGGCGTCGACGCCAACCGCGGTGACGTCGTCACGCTGAACGCGATGGATTTCGTCGAGACGCAACTGCTGGATCAGCCGGTGGCCGGCCCGGGCATCATGGAAATGCTGACGCGCAATCTCGGCGGCATCATCAACTCGCTTGCTTTCGTCGCCGTCGCCTTCCTGGTTGTCTGGATGGGCATGCGACCGCTCGCCCGCCAGATGGGTTTTGGCGGCAAGGCAGGCCAGTTGGAAAGCGAGGCGGCCGGCCTCGAACTGCCCGACTTCTCACCGGTCGGTGCCGGTGCCGGGGGTGCGCTCATGGAAGGCTTCGGCGCGGACTTCGGCTTCGACAGCACCGACGACCTGCTCAACCTCGGCGAAGAGGGCAACTTCAACCGGCGCGTCAAGGAAGGACCAGAACGGCGGCTTGCCCGCATGGTGGAGATCAGCGAGGAACGCGCGGCGAAGATCCTGCGCAAATGGGCGCTCGACCGCGCCGCCTGACGAATATTGCAAGGCACCAGACATTCACAAAAAATCCCGCCCAAGTGGCGGAATTTTTTGTGCGGCCGGGTCAGCTCCGTTGCGCGTGACGCCACAAAGGTCCCGAACACGAATTGTGGCCCTGGTCGAAATATTGGCCGAGTCCGGCGTGTATTGGCGACCGGCTCGGGAATCGACGTCAAGAATCCCCGCCTCCCACGGAGTCTCAGCCGCAGCGTCCGGCATGAAAATTAACAATAAAGCAACCTTTATAGATTCGGAGGCCGCGATCAGTGCCCCGGCCTGCTGTGCATCTACTGATGCTCTCTACGTTCAATGCTGAGTTTTCGCCAAATATAGTTTCGAAAAGTCCAAATAGAATGGAAGAGGGGCAGATTTCTATGCATGAAACTCCTTGGCTCAGACTACGCATGAGTTGATGCATTTCGGCAACAGGCATCACTGTAAAAGTAAGTTCCACTTTTAATTCGTTAGGAATGCCTGGGCGAAAAAACAGGTTTGGCGCCCAAGAAATCGCGCTCAAGTCCGGGCTAGGACACGCCCTTTGTCACTTGCCTAGGCGGCGAAATTGCATAAAAAAATATTGAATATCAATGTGATATATCGATCGACGGCCTTTCGGCTCGATCTTCGCTTGTCCATCGCAAGGCAGGCAGATGCAAGACCCTTGATCGGTCAGTGCCGAAGTAAACGCGCGGATGGCGCCAGTGGTTTTTCCGCGGGCGCGATGTACAGTTTAGGAACTGATTCGCGTCCTGATTTGCGGATGGCGGTGAATATCGGTTCCGGCCGGGCTGTCGGCGGCGATAACAAGCGCATGTCCAGGGCGTCGAATTCGGCATGGGGGCTGAAGTTATGGACATTTCGCAGGCAGGGGCCATCTGGCCTTTGCAGACGGCGTCGCCGCATAGGAGCGGTCGGGAAGTTTCAAGGGAACAATTGATCCGGCGACTCGCTGAAACCGCCGAACGCGGGGGTTTCGCAAACGCACTTGCGGCGCTGACGGATTATGTTGGTGCGACCCATTATCTGCTTGCGCGCCACGAGCCTTCCCAGGACGGCGGGCTTGATAGCGTCGTCTGCTCCGATTGGCCGTTTGATGTCGTCCGGCGGCTGGCGAGAATCGTCGTAGGCCTGAACGCCAAGACGACCGAGCTGGAGAAGTGCCTCGCGATCCTGCAGCCGTACTTTCACACGATGCCGGACGATGTAGACCTGCCTCGCGGGGTCAGCCGGGAATATTGCGCCATCGTTTTCAACGTCGGACGCGCGCGGTTCTCGCTGATGCTCCTGTTCCCCGCGGATGTCATCCTGTCGCAGGAGGGATTGCGCGATATCGCGCTGCTTGCCGCCTATGTCGCGAGCCTCAAGACCAGCGTCGATGCACGGCATGAGCGCGAATGCGAGTTGACCGACCGCGAAATCGAATGCCTGTTCTGGATCGCCGAAGGCAAGACGAGCGAGGAGATCGCCGTCATTCTCGGGATATCCCGCAACACCATCAACAACTACATCACCAGCGTGATGCGAAAGACGGCAACGCGAACGAGGTCGGAAGCGATCGCCCACGCCGTCCGCAACAATCTGGTTTAGGGGAGGCACCGATGGTTCATTTCGTCGCAGGCGGTCGCCCCGAAGACGATGGCCGACTGGGCAGGAATGGGCGAGCTGCGCGTGCGGCGACGCTGGTGACGCGGCTGCAGGCGATGCAGCGGCAGATCAACGCGAAGAATTTCGCTGTCCTGCGCGTCAACGGCAGAGGCACGCCCGCGGCGCGCAAGCTAACATGCGTGCTTCACAATTGGGGCACTGCGTGCGAGGCGAACGCCCGCGATCTCATCGGCGTCTATGGCGAAGAGCTGCTCGCACATCTCGATCGTTCTGTGCTGCCGGTTCTGTGGGATGGCTTGGGTGAGCACCAGGCCGCCGAAGCGACCGATTTCCGCCCGTTCGCGCAGCGGCTAGCGGGACGAAAACTCGCCTATTCCGGGATCGCCTTTCCGGTCCGGCTCGGCGCCCAAGGCAACGGCTATGTCGTCTTCACCGGCAGCTATATCGATGCATCCAGCGAGCAGGTCATCGATCTGCACGCGCACAGCTGCCATATCATGACGGATTTGCTTGCGGCAGACGAAAGGAGGCTGATTCAGGCGGAAGCGCTCAGCGACCGCGAGATCGCCTGCCTGCAGATGGCCGGCGACGGGCACATCAGCGAGGAAATTGCCGAGAAGATGGGCCTCTCCGTGCACACGGTGAATGCCTATCTCGGCGCGGCGACGACGAAGCTCGATTCTGTCAACCGCATCCAGGCGATCGCCAAGGCCATACGCCTCGGCTATATCAGCTAGCCACGGCTCATCGAATTCGCCCCTCATCCGGCCTGCCGGCCACCTTCTCCCCGCAAGCGGGGCGAAGGAGCCCCGTGGAGACGCCTCAGTCCCTTCTCCCCGTCAAAACGAGCAGAGGGTTAGGGTGAGGGGGCAAGCCTTGGTCCGATTAGCTCGCCAAGGGAAGGGAGTAGGATTTGACGAATTTCGCCTCTTCCAGGCTTTTCGCGAGGAAGACGGTGTTTTCGTCCGGATCCACGGAGGGCTGCTGGAAGCTGATATGGCTGATCTCGACACCGGCGGTGTCGTTGCCGAGCGTCAGGCGCGCATAGACCGTGACGCCACGCGGCTTCAGTTCAAGGTCGAGGATGATTTGGGGGTTGCTGTCCCAATCCAGATTGTAGTTGCCGCCGAGCCCGAAATTCACCGTCCCCGGGAGGAAGTAGAGTTCGGCGGCAGACTCCACGAGGTCGGCGAGGCTCGCATGAGACTCGAATCTTAGGAGCGCGATGAAGTCCGCAGCGTCGACCAGACGCAGTTCCGTCGCCACCGGACGGATTGCTTCCGCCACTATCTGCTCGCGTTTTTCGGAGAATTCGCACTTTTTCATCGAGGTCACGTCACCCGTTTTTGTTGCGGCTGAGCTGCATAAACCCGGTGAATGAGTTCGGCGACTGCCTTGTAAAACACCGGTGGAATGACACTATCTACCGAGACTTGTGCAAACATGGAGCGCGCGAGCGGCGGATCCTCGAAGACCGGAATGCCGTTTTTTTCGGCAAGTTCGCGGATCTTGAGCGCGACCAGGTCCTGGCCCATGGCGACCACGACCGGCGCATCGTTCTCTTCGCGGACGTAACGCAGGGCGACGGCATAGTGCGTCGGGTTGGCGATCACGAGCGTAGCGCGCGGCACCGCGGAAATCATGCGCTTGCGCGCCCGGTCGCGCTGGATCGAGCGCAACCGCGACTTGACGATCGGGTCGCCCTGGGACTGCTTCAGTTCCTCCTTGACCTCCTGTTTCGTCATCATCAATTCCGTATACCAGTGATGCCGCGTCCAGAAGAGGTCGACGATCGCAAGCACGGCCGTCGCCAGGAGAACGACGATCATGATCTGCTTGAGGTCGGACGTCATGGCCGTGAAAATCGTCACCGGATCGGAGAACATCAGATCGAGCGTGGCGAAATAGTCGTTCCACAGAACGAGTACCACGATGATTGAAACGACGACGATCTTGAACAGGGACTTGCCGAATTCCACCAGTCCCTGCACACCATAGATGCGCTTGAAGCCGGCCGCAGGCGATATGCGGTTCATCTTCGGCTGAATGCGATCGAGGACCGGACGGGGGAGATTCTGGAAGATCGATGATCCGACGCCGAAGACGATGAGCAGCACGAAGATCGGGACGAGCAGCGCCGCCGATTTCAGGATGATGTGCGAAATAAGCGCGACGACGTCGGTCGATGTGTCCAGCCGCCAGGCTTCCGGCTGCTCGAAGATGTCCTTGAGAGCCTCGGCGACGCTGGCCGCACCATCCGACAGAAAGAAGACGACAAAGATATAGATCGCGAGCGTCGAGGCGAACACCGTCACCTCGCGTGAAAATGGGACGTTACCCTTGTCGGCGGCATCGGAGAGCTTCTTCTCCGATGGCGCCTCGGTCTTGCTGTCTTTGTCCTGATCTTCCGACATGAAACAGGAAGCTCCCGGCGATTTCCCGATCGAACGTCATCCAATCGGGCAAGCCCGCGGCGATGCTCTCTCGCTGTCGTGAACCTGGAAACTTTGGCGCGCAAGGGTCCGGCGACGCCGGCAAGTGTAGGTCAACAGAAATTATCGAGTCGCGGTCGAGACAGGCCTCAGGCGGCCTCCGCTTCCTTGTCCTTGAGCTCCAGCTGTCCGCTGGCGGCGAGGCGGATCGCCTCCTGCGTGATCGACCTTCTGGCGATCGCGATGTCGCGTGGGTTGATGCCTGCGTCGCCGACAGCCAGATCCGATTCGATCATGCGGCGCTGGCGGGCGCCGATCGACGCGAGAACCGATTCGCGCAGTTCCGGCGCCGAGCCGCGAAGCGCCATCGTGATGATGTCGGTGGAGACGTCGTTGAACAGTTGCACGCGGCTTCTCTGCGGCATGAAGAGAATATCGTCGAAGAGGAAGATCTTCGGCCGAACCTTTTTGGCCGAGTCGGTGTTGATCGTCTCGAGCGACGCAAGCAGCGTGTCCACCTGTCCCTTTTCGAGTTCGTTCATGACTTCGGCGATCTTGGCCGGTCCGGGCGAGTTGCGCTCGGCTTCCATCTCGTCGATCATTTCCATGACGCGCGCCTCGATGATGCCGGCGGCCTTAGGGCTCACGTTCTTTATGTTGACGGCGCGGTTGAGGATATCCGGTCGCTGCGTTTCCGAAAGCTGCAAGAGCACCTTGGCGCCGAAGCTCGAGGGCATCATCGACAGGACATAGGCTATAGTCTGCGGGTGTTCCTTGGCGAGCGACTGGGCAACAAGCACAGGATCGCACTCCTGCAGACGATCCCAGATATTTGCTTCGTAGGACTGGAAGGTGGCCCGGCGGCCGAGCAGGCCGTCGACCTCGTCGGGGGTCAGGCCTTCTTCCAGGATGCTTTCGATCGCCCGGGCATTGTCCATCAGGCCCGCACCTTCGGTGAAAAGGTCCTCGAACTCGTTGACGAGCGCTTCGAGTTCGTGGGGCGGGATGGCGCGCAGTGATTGCGCCGCGGCGATGATCGCCTGGAGTTCGCTCTGGGTGAAGAACTTCAACAGCTTCCCGGCCACGGACTTGCCCATGGCAAGCAATACGGCCGCCGCCTTATCTGTCTGGCTCAGCGGAGATGCCGGCGTCTGTGCCCCGAAACTTTCGAAATCCATCATGGATTTATCCCTCGCCCATTCATCGGGCCTATGAATTCTTGCTGCCCCTGATCTCGATGAGCTTGACGCCGAAGCGGGTCACGTCACCCTCGAGTACGGTTATTTCACCACGACCGATCACCCGGCCATTGACCATGATTTCGACCGGCTCCCCGATCTTGCGATCGAGCGCGATTGTAGCGCCTTCGGTCAGGCCCATGAGTCCGGAAACCTGCATCCGGCTGGTACCGAGCACGATCTGAACATCGATCGGAATGTCCATGATCAGATCGAGATTGGCCGTCATGCCGCTGCCGGGCGCGGATTCGATGGCCGGCTCGGCGGCATCGAAGCCGCCATCGCCGAAGTTGCTGCCCGCATCGAAGGCGCCGTTCATTCCCGCACCGGCGAAATCGCCGCCGAAGCTATCCGCCCCGAACTCGCCGCCGAAGGCCGATGCGGTATCGGTGGTGCCACCAAAGTCGCCGCCGAATTCTGTTGCCATGTCCAGCGCCCCGGGGGAGGCGAAGTCGGCGCCAAAATCCGTCACTTGCTCGCCATCCTTCTTGAGAACGCCGCGCAGGTCGTCGATCGCCTGGTCGAGCTCAGTGTCTTCGACGGCGAAGGCGGCCTGTTCTTGGATGGGTGCTGCTTTCTTGGGTGCCATGTGCGAATTATTCCAGTTGAAGCTTGCCTCAGGCATTCTGCCGGGAGAGGGCGGCTGTTAACTCATGATGTGGCGAAGAATGTCCTGTTCGGAGCCGTGCGTATCCTTGACCCGGACCGTGTATTTCGCGCCGGACCGCCCGAACTCGCAGACATACAGCTCGCGCCCATTGGCGTTTACCTCCACGCGGACGTCCTGACCGTCATGAAACGGGATCACGTCCCCCGGCTGAAGCCGGCTGATGGTGTCGAGCGTGAGGCTTTCCAACCGGATGCGCGCCTCGAGCGTCACGGCGGAGCGGCGAACCTGCTCCTCGAGCTGCTCGGTCCATTCGGTCTTTGTATTGTGACCCTGGCCGGCGCTTTTGGGCGAGACGATCTGCGTCTTCAGGAGAACGCTTTGGGGAACGACGACCGAAAAGGTCGAGAGCACCGGCCCGAGGCCGATCGTCATATCGATGGAGGCTGCGTACATGTCCTCCATAGCGGGATCGGGTTTGGGGCGGTTTTCGCTGTTGTATGGGCGGCTGACGACGGGCTCGAAGCCGCCCGGCGCGTTCACCGCTAGGCGCAGCACATCGGCGATCTTTTCGAAGATCGGCACCGCGACGTCGACCTCGATCTGGGACATCGAGCGGGGCCGCGGTTCTCCGATGCTCGTGGGCTCGGCGCCGAGTAGAGCTTCGACGAGGGTGATGAGAACCGGACTGTCACAACTGATCTGGAAATCCTGGCACCAGTTGCGCAGCGAAGCGTCGGTTAGCAGAACACCGTCTCCAAGGCCCCCAATGAGCTCGTTCCTGAGACCGGTCTTGAAACCGGCATAGCCGATTGCGATGTCGTGGCCGGTCTCGGCCCTATACATGGCCGGAAGCAATTCGCCGAAGGCCTGGCCGAGTTCGAGTGCTGTCCTGCCGATAGTCTTGTCGTCGCCGAGCGCGCCGACCATGCGCGCAAGCAGCCTCTTGTCGAATGCGTAGACGTTCGATGCCGTGCTCGGATTCATATTATGCCGCCTTGCTTTCGCTGCCGCCGCCCGGGTTCATCATTTCCTGCTCGACCGCGTCGATGGACGGCCGTTCATAGGCGGAGATCGTCTTGCGCCCATATTCGAGCGCGACCTGCGGGACCGAGCCGTTCATGTAGGCAAGCAGCGTCTGCTTGACGATGACGTAGAGGCGGTTCTGCTTCTCGCGCACGGCCTTGATGTTGGCGACGAGCGGCCCGACGATCGAATAGGAGAGGAAAACGCCGAGCAGGGTTCCGACGAGTGCGGCGGCGATCTTGGCGCCAAGCACTTCAGGCGCCTCGCTGATCGCGCCCATAGCTTTGATGACGCCGAGGACGGCCGCCACGATGCCGATCGCCGGCAGTGCGTCGCCCATGGTCGTCAGTGCGTGATAGCACTTCATCTTGTCATGGGTGATCGTCTGGATCTCCTCGTCCATCAGCGCCTCGATCTCATGCGAGCGGGCATTGCCGATGATGATCAGCCGCACATAGTCGCAGATGAAGGCGGTCAGTTCCTTGTTCTGCAGGACTGTCGGCGCCGACTGGAAGATCGAGGATTCTTCCGGGTTGTCGATGTGGCTCTCGATCTCGTTGCGGGATTTGGTCCTGAGATCGCGCATCAGGCTATAGAGCACGCCGAGCGTATCGAGGTAGTGGCGTTCCTTCGGCACCTTGTGCCTGAAGGCTTCGCCGAGCGCTTTGCCGGTGTCTTTCACGACCTTCATCGAGTTGGCCATGATAAAGCCGCCGATGCCTGCACCGCCGATGATCATCAGCTCGAAGGGCTGGTTCAGCACTTCCAGGTGGCCGCCCATCGCGAGATATCCGCCGAGGATACAGCCGAAGGTCACAAGAAGCCCGATGATGATGTTCATTGTCGATACCTGTCGCGATCGTGGTTTTCCGCTGATGGAATAGGGTTTCATCCTTGCGTGAGGCTGTTCCTGGGACCTCGTTGAACCCGCGCCCGGAACAGGTTCGCGCAAGCGAGTCAGGTCAGGATTTGTGAGGTCGGGCCACGTCGCGCCCGGCTTTATTCCGGACAGGGCGAAGCGATCGTGACCACGACCTATACGAGCTACAAGCTGATCACCGCCGATCTGACGAAATCGCTGGAGCGCGTTTCCGAACAGCCGGACGTCGCGCGCGAGACGGAATATTATCTGGTGAAGATCGGCAGCATCAAAACCATCGACGATTTCTTCGCCGATAACCGGCTCTACAACTACGCGATGAAGGCGCATGGCCTTGAAGACATGGCCTATGCGAAGGCCTTCATGCGCAAGGTTCTTTCCGAGGGCATCGACAGCGACGACGCCTTTGCCAGCAAGCTGACGGATGGTCGTTACAAGGCGCTGGTCGAATCCTTGAATTTCGCCCGAAACGGCGAGGCGGCGACCTCATTTGATCGCGCACAAAAGGGTGTTGCCGACAAATATGCGCGTCAGACGCTGGAACAGAATGCCGGCGAGGAAAATGCCGGCGTGCGGCTGGCACTCTATTTCTCGCGCATGGCGCCGACGATCACCAGCGGCTACGCCATCATCGCCGACGAGGCGCTGGCGCAGGTCGTGCGGACTGCTCTGCAACTGCCCGAGGAGTTCGCGGCGACCGACGTCGATCGCCAGGCCGAAGCCTACGAGGCGGCGATCGACCTCAAGGACTTCCAGGATCCCGAGAAGCTGGCGGCGTTTCTCGACCGCTTCACCGCGCTTTGGGAAGTCAACAATTCTACGGACAGCTACGATCCGCTTGCGGTTTTCGGTTCATCGAGCGGCTACGGCATCTCCTCCGATCTGCTCCTGTCCATCAACAGCCTGAAACTCGGGGGACGCTGACGTGCAGACCGGTCTCTATGTGGCGATCTCATCGCAGATGGCGCTCGAAAAGCGCCTGAACACGCTCGCCGACAACATCGCAAACTCCGGCACCGTCGGTTTTCGCGGCGCCGAAGTGAAGTTCAACCAGATGCTCGGCGACACCAAGCCGACCAAGGTTTCCTATGTGTCGGAAGGCGAGGAGTACCTCAACACCAATACCGGGTCGCTTGCGCGCACCGGCGCCTCGCTCGACTTTGCGATCAAGGGCGACGCCTGGTTTTCGATCGACACGCCCGGCGGGCCGGCTTTGACGCGCGACGGCCGGTTCACACTGACGGAAACCGGCGAACTCGTTACCATCAAGGGCTATCCCGTGCTCGACGCCGGCGGCGCGCCGATCCAGCTGAACGGCGGAGCAGGCGAAATCACAGTCGGCGCCGATGGCGCCATCCACCAGAACGGCAACCAGGTCGCTCTGCTTGGCCTCTTTGAGGCGGACTTCAGCAACGGCTTCATGCGCTACGACAACAGCGCTGTCATGCCCGCAAATCAACCGGAGCCGGTCGTCGACCGTTTCGATGTCGGCGTGATGCAGGGCTTCCTCGAAGAGTCGAACGTCAACGCCATTCAGGAAATGTCGCAGCTCATCATGGTTACCCGCGCCTTCGACAACATTACCGCGCTGATGCGTGACAGCGAGGGATCGCTGGAAGAAGCGATCAAGACGCTGGGCGGCAGCTGATAATGACGGAAACCATGGAACGCGAAGGTCCCGAGGCCCTTGCCGCATCGACATCGCTGGCGGCTCTTGCCGGTTTGGTCGAGCGCTACGCGAAGCCGGAGTTTTCGATCGCGCCGGGTGGGCACGTGCAGACGATCGCGCCCGGGCATTACACCGTTAGCGGTCTTTCGCGCCATGTTCGGCTCGGCGATTTCGTCGCGCACAGGAGCGCGACGGGAACGCATCTTGGCGAGGTCGTCCGTGTAGAGCCGGAGCAGGTCGTCGTCTGCCCGATCGAACCCGGCGATCCGATCGGAATTCACGATACCGTCATTCGCAAAGGCGCTTTCCGGATAGCGCCAACGGACAATTGGTGCGGCCGTACGATCAACGCGCTTGCGGAGCCGATCGACGGTCTCGGGCCGCTGCTACAGGGCGACGTTCGCCGCTCGATCTCCAACACGGCGCCGCCGTCGATGACCCGCAAGCGTGTCGAGCATGGCTTCAGAACCGGTGTGCGCGCCATCGACATTTTCTCACCGCTTTGCCTCGGGCAGCGTCTCGGCATCTTTGCCGGCTCCGGTGTCGGCAAGTCGACGCTGCTTTCGATGCTGGCGCGCGCGGATGCCTTCGACAAGGTGGTGATCGCGCTGGTCGGCGAACGCGGCCGCGAAGTACGTGAATTCGTCGAGGACACGCTTGGCGACAATCTTTCCAAATCGGTCGCCGTCGTCGCTACCAGCGACGAGAGCCCGATGCTGAGGAAGATGGCGCCGCTGACGGCCGTCACGATTGCCGAGCACTACCGCGACAAAGGCGACAACGTCCTCCTTATCGTCGACAGCGTGACACGCTTCGCCCATGCGATCCGCGAGGTGGCGACGGCGGCGGGCGAGCCTCCGATCGCGCGCGGTTATCCGGCTTCCGTCTTCACCGAACTGCCCCGCCTGCTCGAACGCGCCGGTCCCGGCGTCGAAGGAACCGGGACGATCACAGCGATCATCTCGATCCTGGTGGATGGCGACAACCACAACGATCCGGTTGCCGACTCGACGCGCGGTATTCTGGACGGGCATATCGTGCTGGAGCGCAGCTTGGCGGAGGAAGGGCGCTATCCGCCGATCAATCCGCTCGCCTCGATCTCGCGCCTGGCGCGGAAGGCGTGGACGCCGGATCAGGAAAAGCTGGTGGCGCGCCTTAAGGCGCTGATCCATCGCTTCGAGGAAACGCGCGATCTTCGCCTGATCGGCGGTTACCGGCCGGGCGGCGACGCCGATCTCGACATGGCGATCAAGCAGGTGCCGGTTATCTATGAGGTACTCAAGCAGACGCCCGGCGAGCGGGCCGCGTTCGACGCCTTCACCGATCTTGCCAATGCGTTGAAGGCGGCCGCGATGGGAAATCAGCCGGGTGCTGCCGGCATGCGACCGAGGGGGTAGGGGTGACCGACTACGACGCAGACGAGGTCGTCAAGCAGCGCCGTCGCGAGGCAAGGATGCCGCTGATCGACAAGTTCCTGGCTGCCATCGGACTGGCGATGGCGGCGTTCGCGACCTTCTTCCCGTGGTATGCCTTCGTCCATCAGGGCGAATTCTCGATGCCACGTCTGTGGCAGGGAACGACGCGCGACTTGCCGGAGCGCCCCGCCCGCGACGTGCTGTCCGTTTCGCCCCAGGCAATGACGGACATGGACAGCGACACGGCGGCCGCCGTGGATCGTCTGACGACGGCGACCGTGCCTGGCTTGGCGATGCGCCAGATCAGGGGCGGACCGATGCGGAGGAGGGGATGGACCAGCCGTTCCCCGAGCAGTCGGGCTTCAAGTTGCGGCATGTCGTCAATGGCCGCGCCCTGATCGAGGATGCAAGCGGCATGTACATTGTTCGCGTAGGCTCGACCCTGCCTGACAACAGTCGCCTTGCGACTTTTCAGGAACGCAATGGCCGTTGGGTGATGATCACCTCCAAGGGCGAGATCTTCGAAGAGCAGTAGAGCACCATCCACATACGCGGCGGCGAGCACTAGGGCGCTGCCGCTTAGCTGCCGGCAGCTCCATTTCCGTTCCGTGCTCGAGAATGAGACGGCACTGCGCGTTTCCATAAATTGAAGTCGCTTTAGAGCCGGATCGCGGTGCAGTCAGAAATCCGTGCTCCCGACAAGTCCCACGCAAGATTACCTGCCTAGGTTCGTCATCATCAGGCAGGAGCTTTTGATGGAACCGATTCAGCTTTTCGAACTTGCGTCGCGCCAGGCCCAATGGCTGACGGTTCGTCAGAACGTCGTGGCCGGCAACATCGCCAACGCCAATACCCCGCACTACCGGGCGAAAGACGTCGAGCCCTTTGAAAGCGTGCTGCAGAACACCGGCATCCAGATGGCAGCGACCCATCGCGCGCACTTCACTGAAAGCCCGGACGCCGCCCAGGTCACCGAAGTCAGCATGATCGACGACGTGCAGGTGCAGCAATCCGGCAACACGGTCGCGATCGAACAGGAAATGATGAAGACCGGTGAGATCAAGCGCGACTACGAACTCAATGCCGGGCTCGTGAAAGCCTTTCACCGGATGATGCTCATGACGGTACGGAAATAAGAATCATGGATCCTTTGACTTCGGCCCTCAAGGTTTCGGCCTCCGGCCTGCAGGCGGAATCGACCCGCCTGCGCATCGTTTCCGAAAACATCGCCAACGCCCGCTCGACCGGCGACACGCCCGGTGCCGATCCGTATCGCCGCAAGACCATCAGCTTCACGGCGGAGGTCGACCGGGCGAGCGGCGCTTCGCTCGTCGACATCCAGCGTCTTGGCACGGACGATTCGAATTTCAACATCGAGTTCGATCCCGGCAATCCGGCAGCCGACGAAAAGGGCATGGTCAAGATGCCGAACGTCAACGTGCTGATCGAAATGGCCGACATGCGCGAGGCCAATCGCGCCTATGAGGCCAACCTGCAGACCATCAAGCAGTCACGCGATCTTATCTCCCAGACAATCGACCTGTTGAGGGCTTCGCAATAATGATCGATGCAATTCAGTCCGCCGGCGCGTTTTCTGCCATGAAGGAGACGGAAGGCACGAGCCTGACCGCTTCCAGCTCGCTTATCACGCCGGGCGCCGGCGCTTCCGTTCCGCAGTCGCAGAGCTTCGCCGAGGTCCTCGGCAACATGACCACTGACGCGATCCGTTCGATGAAGTCCGCCGAAGGGGCATCACTCCAGGCCGTCCGTGGCGAAGCCAACACCCGTGAAGTCATCGACGCGGTGATGAATGCGGAACAGTCGCTGCAGACCGCACTCGCCATCCGCGACAAGGTCGTGAGCGCCTATCTCGAAATCGCGCGCATGCAGATCTGAAGGAACGAGACATGAAGGCCCTTTCCATCGCCGCCACGGGCATGAACGCCCAACAGCTCAACCTGGAAGTCATCGCGAACAACATCGCGAACATCAACACGACGGGCTACAAGCGGGCGCGCGCCGAGTTTTCCGATCTGCTCTATCAAACGGAGCGCGCCCAGGGCGTGCCGAACCGTGCCAACCAGGCGATCGTCCCGGAGGGCGCGATCATCGGTCTCGGCGTGCAGACCTCGGCCGTGCGCAATCTTCATATCCAGGGCAGCCTCGTCAACACTGGAAACGACTACGACCTGGCGCTCGTCGGCCGCGGCTGGTTCCAGATCGAGACGCCGGACGGAGAGACGGCCTATACTCGTTCGGGCGCCTTCAACACCAATGCCACCGGCCAGCTCGTCACCATTGACGGCTACGCCGTCGTTCCCGGGATCACCGTGCCGCAGGATGCGAGCGAAATCACCTTCACCTCTTCGGGGCAGGTGCTGGTGCGCATCGGCAACAACACGGAGCTGCAGGAAATCGGTCAACTGACGATCGCGAATTTCGTCAACGAGGCCGGGCTCGAGCCGCAGGGCGAGAACCTCTTCAAGCAGACGCCGGCCTCCGGCGAGCCGATCATCGGGACCCCAGCGGATCCCGGCTTTGCCCAGATCAAGCAGAACTACCTCGAGGCCTCGAACGTCGATCCGGTCAAGGAAATCACCGACCTGATCTCGGCCCAGCGCGCCTATGAGATGAATTCCAAGATCATTCAGGCCGCAGACGAGATGGCGGCGACGGTCAGCAAGAACCTCAGGTAACGTGAAACAGGGGCAAACATGATGTTTCGCCGATCCGCCGCAAACAAATCGCCAAACGGTGCCTCGTTTCGGGTGCGGTCCGTGGCGTTCGCCGCGGCTCTCACGGCCCTTCTGTCGCCGGCTACTGTTTTCGCGGAACGGCCGACCGCTGTCATCCCCAAGCAGACGATTTATCCCGGCGAGACCCTTGACGAGAGCCTCGTCGAGGTCGTCGACGTGACCAATCCCAATCTCACGGACGGCTATGTCCGTTCCATCGAGGAGATCGAGGGCAAGGTTACGAAACGGACGCTGCTTCCCGGACGGGTGATCCTCGCCTCGGCATTGCGTGATCAATACGCGGTCGAGCGCGGTTCGACGGTTAGGCTCGTCTTCAACAATGGCGGCCTGACGATCACGGCGGCCGGTTCGCCGTTGCAGGATGCCGCCGTCGGCGAGCTGATCCGCGCCCGCAACATCGATTCCGGCGTCATCGTGTCCGGCACGGTCATGGCTGACGGCACTATCCATGTGGTGGCGAAATGAAGCGGCATGTCTGTAAGTGGTTCCTGACGCTGGTCGCGGTCTTCGCCGCGACGCTGACGCTTGCCCATGGTGCCTCCCGCATCAAGGACGTGGCATCGCTGCAGGCCGGGCGGGACAACCAGCTGATCGGCTATGGTCTCGTCGTTGGCCTGCAGGGAACCGGCGATAGCCTGCGCTCCTCGCCCTTCACGGATCAGTCGATCCGCGCCATGTTGGAAAATCTCGGGATCTCCACGCAGGGAGGCGAATCGCGGACGCGCAACGTCGCAGCGGTGCTGGTCACGGCGACGCTGCCACCCTTCGCGAGCCCGGGCAGCCGCGTCGACGTCACGGTCGGCTCTCTCGGCGATGCGACATCGCTGCGCGGCGGCACACTGGTCATGACGTCGCTCTCCGGCGCCGACGGCCAGATTTACGCGGTGGCGCAAGGTTCGGTCGTCGTGACCGGCTTCAACGCGCAAGGTGATGCCGCGACCCTCAATCAGGGCGTGACCACCGCCGGACGCGTGCCGAACGGTGCCATCATCGAGCGGGAGCTGCCGGCGCGATTCAAGGACGGCGTCAATCTTGTGCTGCAACTGCGCAACCCGGATTTCTCCACGGCCGTCGGCATGGCCGCGGCGATCAACAAATATGCCGCCGCACAGTTTGGCGGTCGCATCGCCGAAGCCAAGGATTCGCAATCGGTGCTGGTCGAGAAGCCCAAGATGGCCGATCTCGCACGCCTGATGGCCGATGTTGAAAACCTGGTGATCGAAACCGATGTGCCGGCGCGCGTCGTCATCAACGAACGGACCGGCACGATCGTCATCGGCCAGGACGTGCGTGTCGCCGAGGTCGCGGTCAGCTACGGCACACTCACCGTACAGGTGACCGAGGCGCCGACCGTCGTGCAGCCGGCGCCGTTCTCGCGCGGCGAGACCGCGCTCGAACCGAACACCATTATCGAGGCACAATCGGATGGCGGCACGGTGGCGATCCTGAATGGCTCAAGTCTCCGTTCCCTCGTCGCCGGCCTCAACAGCATCGGCGTGAAGCCGGATGGGATCATCGCCATCCTCCAGAGCATCAAAACGGCGGGAGCCCTTCAGGCGGAGCTTGTTCTGCAATGACCGGACACTTGAACGAATTTCTCGGAAAATCGCCGCGCATGCTCCTAATCTCAGCCGCCGGCGCATTGATGCTGGCGCTCCCTGGGGCCTTCGCGCAGGACGTAACGGCGCCGCAGGCGGAAAGCGGCAGTGCCAACGAGATCCAGCAGTTCTGCACCAACATCGCCGATGCCGCGCGTGACCAACGCTACCTGCTTCAACGCAAGGAACTGGAAAATCTTCAGGCCAACGTCGACGAGCGCATCGCGACGCTCGAGAAGCGACGCGCCGAATACGAGGACTGGCTGAAGCGCCGCAACGATTTCCTCAAGCAGGCGGAACTCGGGCTCGTCGATATCTACAAGACGATGAAACCCGATGCCGCCGCCGGCAAACTGGAGATGGTACGCCCGGAGATCGCGGCGGCAATCGTCATGAAGCTGCCGCCGCGCCAGTCGTCGCTGATCCTCAGCGAGATGAGCGACGACAAGGCCGCGGTGCTGACCAACATCATTTCGAGCGCGAGCGATCCCAACACCTCGAAGGAGCCATCATGAGAAAGCATTTTACGGCCGTCTTGGCCGCGGGCCTCCTTGCGGGATGTCAGAACCAGGCGTTGCGGGAGATCGGTCAGGCTCCGTCGATGAGCCCGATCGGCAGCGGCCTGCAATACACGCAGGCGCCACAGCTCGCCGCATATCCAAAACAGCCGCACCAGGTCACGAACGGATATTCGCTCTGGAACGATCAGCAGGCCGCTCTCTTCAAGGACGCGCGCGCGATCAATGTCGGCGACATCCTGACCGTCGATATCAGGATCGACGACAAGGCGTCCTTCGACAATAAGACGGACCGCAGCCGCAAGAATTCGAGCGGCTTCAACCTCGGTGCCAGCGGGGCATCGCAGACCAGCGATTTCGAATGGTCGGGCGATCTCGAATACGGCTCCAACACCAAGACCGAGGGCGATGGCAAGACCGAGCGGTCCGAAAAGCTGCGCCTGCTCGTCGCCGCCGTCGTGACTGGGGTGCTCGAGAACGGCAACCTCTTGATCAGCGGTTCGCAGGAAGTTCGCGTCAACCATGAACTGCGCATCCTCAACGTCGCAGGCATCGTCCGGCCGCGGGATGTCGACGCCGACAACATCATCTCCTACGACCGTATCGCCGAGGCCCGCATCTCCTATGGCGGGCGCGGCCGCCTGACCGAAGTTCAGCAGCCGCCTTGGGGGCAGCAATTCGTAGACCTGTTCTCGCCGATCTGATCGGGGGCGGATTGCTAATCACAGTCCCACGACGTCGCCTGTCTCCTCGATAAGGTGTGGCGCCGTGGTCAACCGGCACGGAATGGCACGATGGAAGAAATCGATAGCGCCCAGTCCTCCAAATCCAAAGTGATGACGATTGCCGCCCTGGCCGTGCTGACCGCCATCGCCGGCGGCGGCGGGTGGCTCGCCGGGCAACTGCTGGCGCCGCCGTCCGCGGCGGAGAAGACTGAGGCCATTGCCGAAATCGCGCCGAACGCCACCGGTGCCGAGGGGGTTCCGAAAATCGCCACCGAGGCCAACGGTGTCGTGCAACTGGAGCCGATCACGACGAACCTCGCTTACCCCTCCGAAAACTGGGTCCGCCTGGAAGTCGCGCTGCAGTTCAATGGCATCCCGGACGTTGCCTTGGCCGAGCAGATACACCAGGACATTGCAGCCTATCTCAAGACCGTGTCGCTGCAGCAAATCCAGGGGCCGCGCGGCTTTCAATATCTCCGGGATGACATTCAGGAGCGGGTTGACCTGCGCTCCGACGGACGCGTAACGAATGTGATGTTCCGAACCTTCGTCATCCAATGATTCGGCAGGGTCGGGACTCGTAATTCATCCATTCGGTCAGGCCCTCAATGCTCCGGATTGCTGCCTTCATAGTCGCCATGATGGCGATGTCGGGAATTGCCGGGGCGCAAAGCTTTCCCGCCGATATTCTTAACACGCCGGTCGACGGTTCCGTCGCATCTTGGATCATCCGCACCTTCGGCCTCATCACCGTTCTGTCGGTGGCGCCGGGCATTCTGATCATGGTGACGAGCTTCCCGCGTTTCGTCATCGCCTTCGCAATCCTGCGGTCGGGCATGGGGCTGGCAACGACCCCGTCCAACATGATCATGGTATCGCTCGCCCTGTTCATGACCTTCTACGTGATGGCGCCGACCTTCGATCGCGCCTGGCGCGAAGGCATCGATCCGCTGCTCGACAACGAGATCTCGGAAACCGAGGCAATGCAGCGCGTGGCGGAGCCTTTTCGCGAGTTCATGCTTGCCAACACGCGCGACAAGGACCTGCAGCTCTTCATCGACATCGCCAAGGAGAAGGGACAGGCCGTCGTCGTCGACGAAAAGGTCGATCTCCGCGCTGTCGTGCCGGCCTTCATGATCTCGGAGATCCGCCGCGGCTTCGAAATCGGCTTCCTGATCATGCTGCCGTTCCTTGTGATCGACCTGATCGTCGCGACCATCACCATGGCCATGGGCATGATGATGCTGCCGCCAACGGCGATCTCGCTGCCGTTCAAGATCCTCTTCTTCGTGCTGATCGACGGCTGGAACCTGCTTGTAGGCAGTCTGGTGCGGTCCTTCACCTGATTCGCTCTCGGGCAGCCTTTCGACAATCGAGAATCCAAGACTGTCGCCGCTGCGTACTGGCGGACGCTGTAGGTTCTTGCCAAATGCAGGCCTGATTGACGCCAAATAGCAACGAGGCAGTGGATCCACTGCCTCTTTCGACCTTTCTGTGATGCCAGCGATCTATCGCTCGAAGGAACCAACGCGCGGCGGAAGCGCCGGAACGTCGATGTGATCCGGCGGCAGTTTCTGCTTGGTGCGATCCACCATCATTTCGTAGCCGCGCTCGAGGTGCCGGCAGAAGCGCTCCGCGTCGAACAGCGGCATGCGGAAGCGGTTTTCCTCGAGCGCCTTCCTGTATTCGGCAATTTTCTCGCGGTTCTCATAAAGTGCGACCGCTTCGGCGACGTAGGCTTCGGGGCCGGCGGTCACGAGCTCTGGCAGCCCGATCGCGTTGAGCAGGCTTTCGCTCACGCGCGAGGCGAAGTTGGTACCCTTGAAGGTGAGCACTGGCAGGCCTGCCCAGAGCTGTTCCGACGTGGTCGTGTGGCCGTTGTACGGATAGGTGTCGAGGCCGAGATCGGCGAGCGGCAAGCGATCGACATGGTCGCGATAAAGTGCCTTGCCGCAGAATACGATCCGGTTGGAAGCGATACCGTTGCTCTGGAATTTGCGCAGAATGTTGGCGCGCGCGTCCTGGCTCTCGCACATGATCCAGAGAAGACTTTCGGGGGTGCGATGCAGGATCTCGATCCAAAGGTTGATAGTCTTGAGCGAGATCTTTCGGTTCGCGTTGAAGGAGGCGAAAATGAAGGCGTCAGCCGGTAACCCAAGCTGCGCGCGTGTTATGCCCCTGGGGCGCGGACGTTTGTAGGGATCGTTCGGCTGATAGGTTTCGGGCAGGCGGCAAAACTTCTCGTAATAGTTCTCTTCGCTTCCGTCACGCAGCACATAGGGATCACCGATAATGTAGTCCGCATCCACGTTGACCGTTGTACCCGGAAAGCCCAGCCAGGAGGCCTGAATCGGCGCAGCCTGATGATTGAGGATCGCTATGCGCTGGTCGAGCGTGTGTCCCTTCAGGTCCACCAGCACATCGATGTTTTCAGAACGAATGACTTCGGCAGCTTGCGAGTCAGACAGTTGGTCAATGCGTATGATTCTGCCCCACCGTCCGCGGCCGCCGGCGTCCCGTGCGAAGTTGCTTTCCTTCGTGTGGCAAAACAGCGTGATTTCGAATCGCTCGCGATCATGCAATTCCAGAACGCCCTGGAGGAGCTTCATCGTCGCGTGCTGGTCCCAGAAATCGGATGAAAGATAGCCGACGCGAATCTTCTCGCCCCATGTGTGGGGCATGTTGCGGCGCGCTTCAGATACCGGCGCCGCGTTTGCCCAGTTGCGAGCGCCCGCGAGCCGGTTGAGCTTTTCATCTCCGCACCATGTGACATGAAAGTAGGGGGCTTCCGGGGTGAGAATCTCGTAGCGGCCGGCGCTGAGCGCCTTCTGAATGTCAGGATCGTATTTTTCGATTTCCGCGTAGTCATTGCCCTCGCGCGCGAAGACGAGGTAGGCTGAGCGCAGCACGCTGCTCTTGGGATTCTTCCGAAAAAGATTGGTAACGACCTCTCGATCCTGCAAATCATTCACATCGGCCGTCAGTAGTTTGAAGGCGAGCATCTGGTGCTGCAGGTTGGTGCTCGTGGAAAGCGGCGCCTTGAACAGGCCCAGGATTTCCTTCTGGCCGCGCTTGAGGAAGATCGAGGCAATGATGAACGCGATATCCGGGTCGGTTTTCGCGGTTTCGAGAAGGGGAAGCCCGATGCTAAGCGCCTCATCCTCGTTGCCGCACGAAAAATGCAGCTTCATCGCTTCGGTCAAATAATGCTCCGAACGCGAACCCTTTTCTTCGCCCGCCAGTTGATAGGCGCGCGCCGCGTCAGTCTTGAAGCCAAGTTTCAAGAGGACCTTTGCCAGGAGGACGTATGTCTTGGCCTCGCGACTGATGTTCATCAGGTGGTTAAGCTGGTTGAGCGCCTCGGTGTACTGGCCTTTCTGATATTGCCGGGAGGCGGTCGTGAAGAGGGCATGCGCGTTCAAGTGCGGCTCCGTCGCATAGGTCGGACCGAGGCCAGCGTTCAGCCGCTCCGGTCCTGATTCGATCGACATGTTTCACACAACATTGTCGTCCTTGGACCTTGCCTCAGGCGTGACTCCAAGACTGTTTGGCCTTCACCTCCTAGCACGGCCGCCGAGGCGTGGCGCGTGAGCAAAAAGCTACATCAGGTCAATCATTTAATCGTGCGTTAAGCATGAATCGAGCCATCCGGAACAGGCGCCCGCATTTAATGAATTCGCAAGCATTGGCCTCGATATTCGTCTCCACATGACGGGTTTGGTTTCTTCCAAAGGATGTTTGTTGGAACCGAGAGGCATGAAGCCGGTCCGTCATCACCGGTAGTGTACGCAGTCCGGTATGTCCCCAACAGTATCCAGTAAAAAAAGGGACAACTCATATGACCAGCATCATGACGAACTCTTCGGCAATGGCCGCAATCGCGACCCTGCGCTCGATCAATTCCTCGATGGAAACGACTCAGGACCGCATCTCCTCCGGCTATCGCGTTGGTTCGGCCTCTGACAACGCCGCCTACTGGTCGATCGCGACGACGATGCGTTCGGACAATAAGGCGCTTTCGACCGTTCAGGATGCCCTTGGCCTCGGTGCCGCCAAGACCGACGTCGCCTACACGGCGATGAAGTCCTCGATCGACGTCGTCGATGAAATCAAGGCAAAGCTCGTTGCCGCCTCTGAGCCGGGCGTCGACAAGGGCAAGATTCAGAAGGAAATCAAGGAACTGCAGAACCAGCTCGTCAGCATCGCGAAGTCCGCTTCGTTCTCCGGCGAAAACTGGGTCTACAACGACAACAACAACGCCGCCGGCACCAAGTCGATCGTTGGTTCCTTCAACCGCGACGCCAACGGCAATGTCAGCCTGACCCAGCTCCAGTTCGACACGACCAAGAGCTCGCTCATCGAAGTCGACTCGTCCGGTAACTACGTATCGACCGGCACGGGCCTCCTCTCCAGCGATCTGGAATACACGGATGCAACGGGCTCGACCGTAACGCTCACCTATGCCCTGCTCGAGATGGACATCAGCAGCATGACGACGGGCGATCTGGCCCAAGCGATCTCCGGCGTCGACGCAGCCCTGCAGACGATGACCGACGCTGCGTCCGATCTCGGTGCGCTCAACAGCCGCGTCGACATGCAGAACGACTTCGTCGCCGATCTGATGGACTCGATCGAGAAGGGTGTCGGCAAGCTTGTTGATGCCGACATGAACGAGGAATCGACGCGCCTCAAGGCCCTGCAGACGCAGCAGCAGCTCGGCATCCAGTCGCTGTCGATCGCCAACAGCAACTCGCAGAACATCCTGTCGCTGTTCCGCTAAGCGACTTTCCACCGGCGGGCGATTGCCTGCAGCTGGGTACAGCCAATCGGGGCCGCGTTTCGCACGAACGCGGCCTTCTGCTTTTCTGGTCGATGGCGCCTCTCAAAAATCTGATGGAATCGGGAATTCGCTTCAGCCTTCGTTAACTATGTTGGTGTTTGCTGTGGCCATCGAGACGGCGGGTTAACCAACAAGATTAAAGCGTTAGCAGGCATGAAGCTGACCGCCGTTTCCCGGTAATCCCGGAATGTCCCTTTTTCTTTCAACTGTCACCAAGGGGCACTCAGCCAATGACAAGCATCATGACGAACACCGCCGCAATGACGGCGCTTGCAACCCTGCGCTCGATCAATTCCTCGATGGAAACGACCCAGGACCGCGTTTCTTCCGGCTACCGCGTGGGCGCTGCTGCCGACAACGCCGCCTACTGGTCGATCGCGACCACGATGCGTTCGGACAACAAGGCGCTTTCGACGGTTCAGGATGCTCTCGGCCTCGGCGCCGCCAAGACCGACGTTGCCTACACCGCAATGGAATCCTCGATCGACGTCGTCGACGAAATCAAGGCAAAGCTCGTTGCCGCCTCTGAGCCGGGCGTCGACAAGAGCAAGATCCAGAAGGAAATCAAGGAGCTGCAGAACCAGCTCGTCAGCATCGCGAAGTCCGCTTCGTTCTCCGGCGAAAACTGGGTCTACAACGACAACAACAACGCCGCTGGCACCAAGTCGATCGTTGGTTCCTTCAACCGCGACGCCAACGGCAATGTCAGCCTGACCACGCTTCAGTTCGACACAACCAAGAGCTCGCTCATCGAAGTCGATTCGTCTGGTAACTACGTATCGACCGGCACGGGCCTCCTCTCCAGCGATCTGGAATACACGGATGCAACGGGCTCGACCGTAACGCTCACCTACGCCCTGCTCGAGCTCGACATCAGCAGCATGACGACGGGCGATCTGGCCCAAGCGATCTCCGGCGTCGACGCAGCCCTGCTGACCATGACCGATGCGGCTTCGGACCTCGGTGCGCTCAACAGCCGCGTCACGATGCAGAACGACTTCGTCGCCGATTTGATGGACTCGATCGAAAAGGGCGTCGGACGTCTTGTTGACGCTGACATGAACGAGGAATCGACGCGCCTCAAGGCCCTGCAGACGCAGCAGCAGCTCGGCATCCAGTCGCTGTCGATCGCCAACACCAACTCGCAGAACATCCTGTCGCTGTTCCGTTAATTGAAGCCGCTTACAGCTTAACCACACAAGAAAGCCGCGCTGCTCGACGAGCAGCGCGGCTTTCCGCTTTCTTGCCCGCCAGGCACTTGCCGCATCTTGTACCCGATTTAGAAGGGCTACAGCGTCCTCTGCGCGTCAGATAAGACGCTCGGGCGCTATAGTTAAGAATTCCTCCATCTTTGTTTATTTTCGTTTATTTTTATTACTTACTCGTAAAGTCCGTTAACTGTTTGTTAACCACGAAATCGTTACACCTTCGTTAAGAGCGAGGGGCCGCCTCTTCAGGGCAAATCGGAGGCGGTTCGCATGACGCTGGTCCCGTCGCCGCCGGTGCACTCCGGAATGTTCTTGAAAAAATCATTCAGGGCAAACGATCTATGACCAGCATCATGACCAATGCCGCCGCAATGGCGGCGCTCCAGACATTGCGTTCGATCAACAGCAACATGGCCGAAGTCCAGAACCGGATTTCGTCCGGCTACCGTGTCCAGACCGCAGGCGACAACGCGGCTTACTGGTCGATCGCAACGACCATGCGGTCCGACAATGCGGCCCTTTCGACCGTCCAGGACGCGCTCGGTCTCGGCGCCGCGAAGGTCGATACGGCCTATGCCGCCATGGACACGTCGATCGACGTCATCAGCGAGATCAAGGCGAAGCTCGTTGCCGCGCGTGAGCCTGGCGTCGACAAGCTGAAGATCGACAAGGAAATCACCGAGCTCAAGAATCAGCTCGTATCCGCGGCGCAGTCCGCATCGTTTTCCGGCGAGAACTGGCTTTACAATTCCAACGCGGCTGCGGTCGGAACCAAGTCGATCGTCGCGTCCTTCAACCGCAGCGGCAACGGAAATGTCTCCGTGACGACGCTCGACTTCGACACCGCGCAGTCGATGCTGATCGACACGGCCGATGCCACGCGCGGGCTGCTGACCAACAGCTATGACGCCGATCAATTGCAGGCGACGCCGTCGGGCACGGCGCGCCTCTTTCACCTCATCGTCGCGCCCCCGGCCACGCCTGTCGCCGGCAGCACCGAGATCAAGCTGACGACTGCGACGACGAGCGCGCAGTTGGACGACATGATCCGCGTTGTCGACAAAATGTTGAGCAAGCTCACCGATTCTGCCTCCACGCTCGGAGCGATCACCACCCGCATCGACATGCAGGAGAGCTTTGTCGCGAACCTGATGGATGTGATCGACAAGGGCGTCGGCCGTCTGGTCGATGCGGATATGAACGAGGAATCGACGCGGCTCAAGGCGCTCCAGACGCAGCAGCAGCTCGGTATTCAGGCCCTTTCGATCGCCAACACCAACTCCGAGAACATCCTGCGCCTCTTCCAGCAGTAAGCGCTGGTGTTACTCGAGCGACGGCGCAATCGCTCCTAGACTAGTCCGCTTGCACGAAAGCAAGCGGCGTCGCCTTCCGCCGTGCCGCCGGTCATCGGCATCTGGCGGAAACAGTTGGACCGCGCTGCTTGCCCTGGCGCGGTCCAACCATTTTCGCGCAAGTTTGACCGAATAGCCTCCCATCACAGTCTTGTCGGACTGTCGGCCAAGATGAGTTTTGCGCCGCCGCTTGCACCGGCTTTGCCAGCTCCGCTTTCGCAAAGGGCCGTTGCACACCGAGAATGTTGGGTCCTGTCGCTGTCTCGGGCGGTCGCGACCCGAGGGAGACATTGGAAACGTGTCAGGCTCTTTGGATTTCCGGGCCGTGAGGCTGTGTGCGAGGGACGGGCGGACCATGCCGACGTCCGCCGCGCGACCATCGGAGGCGCGCCGATGAGCGCGCAGCTTTCCCGGTACCTCAAGGATTTCAGCGCGCCGAAGATCGAGTTGTCGAGGATGCCGCCGAAATATTTTCCGGACGTCGACACCGACTTTCTAGGTGCGGATCGTCCCGGTGCGAGGCCCGCCATGCCGGAGATCGACCTTGATGCCGAGCGGCGCGATGCCTTCGCCCAAGGTCGCGCCGAAGCAAGCGCCGAACTCGTCTTCGAGCATGAAAGAGAGATCGCCGAACTCAAGGCGCGCCACACAGAAGAGATGGAAGCATTGACGCTGCGCCTCGAAGAGGAAGTTGCCGGCAGACTGGCAAGCAAGGTCGCGGAAATGACCGAGCGGCTTGCCCTCGGCCTTGGCGATCAGACGGCGCGCGTGCTTGCGCCGGTCATGGAAGAGGCCCTGCTGAAGCGCGCCATCGAAGATCTGGCACAGATGGTCAGACAGGGACTTGGCTCTGGCGAGGGATGCGCGATCACCGTCAAGGGCTCTCTGTCTCTTTTCGAGGCACTGAAGCGGCATTTGTCGGATGACACGATGCTTTTCCGCCACATCGAAACCAACGACATCGATCTCGCAGTCGAAATGGGCGACGCCGTATTGGTGACCAGAATGGCCGCCTGGTCCGATACCGTCCGGAAAGTTCTGGCATGAGTGACGAAAGCCATCATAACGGCAAGAACGAAATCATCATCGTCAAGCGTTCCGCGGACGGCCATGGCGATCATCATGGCGGCTCGTGGAAGATCGCCTATGCCGACTTCATGACGGCGATGATGGCCTTCTTTCTTGTGATGTGGCTGATCAACGCCGCGAACGAAGAGACGAAGGCCGCGATCGCATCCTATTTCAATCCGGTGCAACTCACCGACCAGAAGCCCTCGGAGAAGGGGCTCAAGGATCCCGCCAAGGACGCCGAGGGCGAGCAGACGCAGCAGCGGTCGAAGACCGATGGCGAGCAAGCAAAAACCGGCGGCACCGCCAAGAAAGGCGATCAGCAGACCGCAACCTCCGGCGAGGAGACCAAGTACTCCGACGCCGATTTCTTCGAGAACCCCTATTCGGTTCTTTCCGAGATTGCCAAGGAAGTCGGCCAGCAGGCCAATATCAGCGTCAAGGGCGAGGGCGGCGCCGCCCAGTCCGGTCCCGCGACGGGCGCCGAAGGCGGCGAAGCCTACCGCGATCCGTTCGATCCGGACTTCTGGACCAAGCAGGTCGAGATCAAGGAGGCCGGCAACGCGGCGGTAAGCGACGTGGCAGCCGCGACGAACCCCGCGCAGCAGGTAGCGGCCGAGCAAAAGCCGGCCGCAGACGGCACGCTGCCGGCCAAAATCGAAGGCCAGACGGCGACGAGCGCCGACGCGTCCAAGCCTGAAACCGCCGAAAAAGATCAGCAGAAAGAGGCAGACGCGCTGAAAGCCGAAATCGAGAAGGAGCTCGGCGGAAATGCCGGGCGGCTCATCGAGGGGCTGATGGTGACCCCTGCCGAGGGCGGGCTTCTGGTAACCATCAGCGAACAGACGGACGCGCCGATGTTCGCGGTCGGCTCCGCCGTGCCGCAAAAGGAACTCGTGCTCGCCATGGAAAAAATCGGCCAGCTTCTCGCAGCACGCAAGGGTGCTGTGGCGATCCGCGGCCACACGGACGGACGGCCGTTCAAGGACGGAACCTATGACAACTGGCGCCTCTCGGCAGCGCGCGCGCAGAGCGCCTATTACATGCTCGTCCGCGGCGGCCTGACGGAAGACCGTGTCAGCCAGATCAGTGGCTTCGCGGATCGGCGCCTACAGGTTCCGAGCGATCCCTATGCGCCCGGCAACCGGCGCATCGAAATCCTGTTGCAGTCGGGACAGGGTTGATCGGATGCTGAACCGGCTGCACGCCATCCTCCTGACATCGGTTCTAGCCCTCCCGCTTGCCGTCGGTCCTGCTCGGGCGGGCGCCGGGGAAGAGCTCGCGCCCTTCAAGATGATAAGGTCGCTACAGTATGTTCAGGATTCGGTGGTGCTCGGCGATCATTCCGCGATCGAGATGCAACGCTTCATGCTGGGCGCGATCGACAAACGGCTGAGGGCCGTCGAGCAGTCGGTCTTCCGCGATCCGCGCAACGTCGATGCGGCGCTCGTCTATGTCATGAGCGGCGGCAACCCCGACACGCTCGACTATCTGGCCGACCGCGACATCGAGGGCAATTTCGATAGCAGGGTAACGGAAGCGTTGCGGCAATATCTGAGCGGCAAGGGCGCGCTCATTGTCGAAACCCTTTACAAGGCTGCGCCGGAATACAAGAACGCCCGCATCGGTCCCTATCTTTTCCTGATCCTCGGCAATGCGACCTCGCAGCAGAACCCACTGGCTGCGATGAAATATTACGACTGGGCCCGCCTGACTGCGCCGGGAACGATCATCGAGGAGGCGGCGCTGCGCCGTTCGGTCTTTCTGGCAGCGAAGGCGAACGATCCCGATAAAGGGTTTCGCTACGCTTTGAGCTATGCGCGCCGTTACCTGACGTCGCCCTACGCTAGCCAGTTCGCGGACGTGTTTGTCGAACTCGCGGTTGAGCATTTCGACGAAGCCGCCGAGCAGAAGATCTCCGAAGTCCTGGCCTTCATGGATCAACCGCGCCAGCGCGAGGTCTACCTTCGTGTTGCCCGACGTGCGGCGATCGGCGGCAACCAGGCTCTTGCGCGGCTTGCCTCGCAACGGGCCGAAGGTCTCGCTGAAGAGGGCACGTCGCAGTCGCAGGTGCTTGCAAGCTTTTATGAAGGGCTTGCCGCGGTGCCCTCGGAGGACGTGTTCGCGGCTGCCGAAGCCATCAATGCGATTCCGGATGAAAAACTGTCCCCCCGCGACCGTGCACTCCGCGATGCGGCCAAGGCGATTGCGGACGCGGTGGTGCAACTACCGCAGGATGAAAGCTCCGCGCAAGCATCAGTGCCTACACCGGACGGAATCGCCGCGGAAGAGGGCCAGGCTGTGTCCGAGGAGACGGGAAGCGGGACGAGCCCATTCGGGGAGACGGCTGAGGCATCGGGTAAGCAGGGCGACGGTGGCAAAGCGAGGGCGGGAAAGGTCCCGCCAACGGACCCGGCGTTCGACGGGTTCCTCACCAATGGTCGCTCGAAGATCGCTGAGATCGATGCGCTCCTGAAGGAGGAAGGACTATGAGGCCTCTCGAAGAGACTTTGCGTAGCGCAGTCCCGGCGACAACAGGCAAGGCTGGATCGCGGCAGGGCGGAAGAGAGCAGACCGGGGATGTACCTCGCGCTTTCGGAGACGTCGTTGCCGATGCCGCGCGCCAGAAGACGCAGGGACAAAGCACGGCCCCCGGCGATGCCAATCAGTCGACCGACGGTTCATCACCCGATGTTTCGTCCGCCGAAGCTACAGCAGCCGGCGCCCGCGAAAGTCCCGCGTCGATCGGACGCGACGGATTGGGGGGCAGGTGGGACGCGGGATCGGTGCAGGATCTCGGCACTGTGGAAGCGGAAGATGTGAGCAATCGACCGTCATCCGACTCGGTTCGCGAGCACGCAATGAAGCGGCTTCACCGCCTGGGCCTCGCGGGCAGGGAACGGGCGCCATCGGGCAATGATCGAGCCGCTGGCAGCGAGCAGGACATGGATGCGCTCGCGCAAAGGGCTGCTGCCCTCACGCGCGGGCAGGCAATGGCGGAAGGCGCGGCCTTGGACGAGTCGCCGATGGACGCCCAGCAGGAGGGGGCCTCCGGTTCGGCGGAGCCCGCGAAAGGAACCGTCGACGACTTGCTGACGATGCTCGGTGCGGCCGCCGTGGTAACCGCCGCCCTGCTACAGTCTGAAGGCAAGACGGACCGCGCGCCCGGCGAACGCGACGTTGCGGGCAATGCGGCGCGAATTAAAGGCGAGGGCGTGGCCGACATTGTTCCCGATGAAGGCTTGGCTGTCGAGAATGAGGCGTCCGAGACCGATCAGCTCTTCCGGTTTGCGCGTGCCGACGGTAAAGGCCAAGCCGTGACGATGGCCATTTCGAGGGACGGAGAGAAGGCCACCGTCGACAACGCCAAGCCAGCCACCGCGTCCAAGGCGGAAAACGTCACTGTTCTGGAAGCGCGCCGTTATCTCGGCTTGCTCATGAACACCAACGCCGCGTCTGTGACCAGCGCGATTGCCGACGACAGCGGATGGGCACAGTTGATGCAATCGAGCACAGCCCTGGCGCAATCCGGCCCCTCGGGCCAAATCGGCAAGACGCTCAACACACTCAAGATCCAGATGCATCCGATCGAGCTCGGCACGGTGACGGCAACCTTGCGGCTGAAGGACGATGAGTTGCAGGTGGATCTGAAGGTGGAGTCCGGTGAGGCGTTCCGCCAGTTGCGTGATGACCAGGGCGAGATGGTGAAAGCCCTGCGCGCACAAGGCTTCGCGGTCGACCAGGTGAATATTGTGTTCAATGCCGGCGGCGATGCTTCTTCTGGCGGCGGTGCGCAGCAGCAGGCGCAAACCGCCGCCGGTCAGCAGGGGCGCGAACAAGCCGGCGAGGGGAACGGGCAAGAGCGCCAGAGACAGGATGGTGCGCAAGCATCGGCGGCGGAAAGGTGGACGGGCAATGACGTACTGGATGATGCGCCGGTTGACGCTGAGCGCAATCGTGCTGGCTACGTCTACATGTAGCGCCTGGGCAAGCGCCGGTGTCTGCGAGCGCGAGATCATTTCAGCCGCTTCGAAATACGGCATCCCGACGGGAATTCTTTATTCCGTGGGCTTGACCGAGACCGGCCGCAAGGGATCCCTCCAGCCCTACGCGATGAACATCGAGGGCAAGGCCTATTTCGGCACCAGCGTGCAAGACGTTTTGGCCCGCTTCGGCACGGCCCGCGCGCAAGGGGCCAAGCTCATCGATCTCGGCTGCATGCAGATCAATTACTACTTTCACGGCGAGAATTTCCGTTCGCCGGAGGAAATGCTTGATCCGCGCAAGAATGTCGAATATGCCGCGCGCTTCCTGTCCAATCTGCGCGCGAAGCACGAGAGCTGGACGATGGCTGTCGCGCGTTACCATGCTGGCCCGAACAACGATCCGGCGCAGAAGAAATATGTCTGCCGGGTGATCGCGAATCTCGTCGCGACGGGCTACGGCAAGTGGACGCCGAACGCCACGCAGTTCTGTCAATAATCAACCTTAAATTGCGCTCTTTCCGCTTGCGGCCGCATTGTGGCGACAATGCGGGCAGATTGTGATAGCAAGCGGATTTGTTGCATGTCGTTAACTTTTCCACACGAGTTTAGTGTCATGATTAACGAACACCTACTAGATATAGATCAAATCGGCACGCAATCCCTAATCAATTATTAAAATCTCCCATTAACTTCCTCTAGTTGTTCGTGAATCCCTCGATTCGTACCTCTTTATCAACGAGGCACCCATATTGATTCGGAGGCGGACGAATGATCGTGGTGGTTGATGATAGAGAGCTCGTAAAGGATGGCTACACGTCCTTGTTCGGGCGCGAAGGTATTCCCTCGACGGGGTTTGATCCGAGGGAATTCGGCGAGTGGGTAAACACGGCTGCGGACTCGGATATCGATGCGGTCGAAGCGTTTCTGATCGGGCAGGGCGACAGCGCATTCAGCCTGCCGCGCGCGATCCGTGATCGCTCGATGGCGCCGGTCATCGCGATGAGCGACACACCCTCGCTCGAAAACACCCTGGCACTGTTCGACTGCGGGGTCGACGACGTCGTGCGCAAGCCGGTGCACCCGCGGGAGATTCTCGCTCGGGTTGCAGCGATTCGTCGGCGCCTCAAGGCCATTACCAATTATACCGATATCGGACCAATCCGCGTCTTCGCCGACGGCCGCGATCCGGAAATCAATGGCGAGGTCTTCGCCCTGCCGCGGCGCGAGCGGCGCATTCTCGAATACCTGGTCGCCAACCGCGGCCGCCGCGTGTCGAAGTCCCAGATCTTCAACGCGATCTACGGCATCTTCGACGAGGACGTCGAAGAGAACGTCGTCGAAAGCCACATCAGCAAGCTGCGGAAGAAACTGCGCAAGAAGCTCGGTTTCGACCCGATCGATTCCAAGCGGTTCCTTGGCTACTGCATCGACTGGAATTGAGTGCCAGGCGCTGAGCTGGGCAGTTCAAGACAGGTTCACGCAAGGCCCGGCTCCTAGTGTCGCCGCAATGAGGAATTGAGGATCCGATATGAGTCTCTACGGTACCATGAGAACCGGCGTATCAGGCATGAACGCCCAATCGAACCGGCTCAGCACAGTCGCGGAGAACATCGCGAACGCCAATACGACCGGCTACAAACGTGCATCGACGGAGTTCTCGTCGATGATCCTCCCGTCGAGCAACGGTGCCTACAATTCCGGCGGCGTGCAGACCCAGGTCCGCTACAGCATCTCCGAACAGGGTGCGACGACCTACACCACGTCCGGCAGCGATCTCGCCATCGACGGCGGCGGTTTCTTCATCGTTGAAGGCGCAAACGGTCAGGAATATCTGACGCGCGCCGGCGCCTTCGTCCCGGACAAGGAAGGCAATCTCGTCAATGCCGCCGGCTTCACGCTGATGGGCTACGAGTACCAGGCAGGGGCCGATCCGACAGTTGTCGTCAACGGCTTCGACGGTCTGACCAAAGTAAATCTTAGCTCCGAAGGATTGGTCGCCCAAGGGTCGACGACGGGTTCGATGGGCGCCAATCTTCCATCAGGCGCGGCCGTAGGCGATGCGTCCACCACGTCGCTTGTCGTCTATGACAGCCAGGGCAATACGCGCATTCTCGATTTTGTGTACACGAAAACCGCAGCAAACAATTGGTCGGTCGAAATCCGCGATCGCGCGACCTATACCGCCGGTCCGCCGGCCACGGGTGTACTCGGCACCGCGGCCTTGGCCTTTGATGCAAGCGGGGCGCTCACAACTTCTCCAGCAACACTCACCACCACGGCGATGACCGGTTTGCCCGGGACTGGCGCGAACCTTGCCGCAATCACGGTCGACCTGACTAAGACCACCCAGCTCGGCTACGCCTTCAACTCGGACGGCGGTACGATCGACGGGAACGCGCCGAGCAAGGTCGCCGGTTTCCAGATCGACTCCGACGGCATCGTCTACGTCAAGTACGAAAACGGCAAGCTCGATCCACGTTATCGCATCGCTCTTGCCAATGTGCAGAGCCCAGACAAGCTCCTGCCGGAGTCCGGCAACGTCTATTCGCAGGGCGTCGACTCCGGCGTCATCATCACCGGCTTCGCCGGTGCCGGTAACTTCGGCGAAATCCTTTCCGGGGCGCTCGAAAGCTCGAACGTCGACATCGCTGAAGAACTGACGGCGATGATCGAATCCCAGCGCAACTACACGGCCAACTCCAAGGTCTTCCAGACCGGCTCCGAACTGCTCGACGTGCTGGTCAACCTGAAACGGTAATCGAAAAGAGAGACGGTCCGCGTTATGTCGCTGTCCACCGCAATCACAATCGCGCAGTCGGCTTTCAACAACACGGCGGCTCAGACGGCCATCGTATCGAAGAACGTCGCGAATGCGGGCAACGCGGATTATTCGCGCCGCATGGCGCTGCTGGGCACGACGCCGAACGGAGCGCAGATCGTCTCGATCTATCGGGCGCAGAACGAAGCGCTGCTCAAGCAGACCATATCGAGCATCGGCCAGTCGTCCGGCCAGGCTCGTCTGCTTTCCGGTTTGGAACTCCTGAAATCGTCGCTCGGCGGCAATGACTACGAAACGTCGCCGGCGACATACCTGGCGACGTTCCGGGACAGCCTGCAGACATTCGCGTCGACGCCCGGAAACCCCGCGATGGCCGCGTCCGCGGTATCGGACGCTGGCGATCTGGCCAACGCAATCAGCACGACGGCGAATGCCGTTCAGAGCCTGCGCGCCGACGCCGACAAGGAGATCGCGATCGAGGTCGAGAAGCTGAACACGCTTCTCGCCGATTTCGAAAAGGCGAACAATGCCGTCAAGTCGGCCACTGCCCAGGGGCAGGACGCGAGCGAAGCCCTCGACCAGCGCGACAAGATCCTGAAGCAGGTGTCGGAGATCATCGGCATCTCGACGGTCACGAGAGCCAATAACGACACGGTGATCTACACGGCGGATGGCACCGTGCTCTTCGAGACCATGCCCCGAACCGTGACGTTTGCTCCGAAAGCAGCCTATGACGCGACGATCACGGGCAACAAGATCTATGTCGACGGCGTTGCGGTTGCTGCGGGTTCCGGAGCCAACACGACGGCCGAGGGCAAACTAGCGAGCTTGCTTCAATTGCGCGATGACGTTGCGCCAAAATTTCAGTCGCAGCTCGACGAAATCGCCCGCGGTCTAGTGACCCTCTTCCAGGAGGGCAATCCGTCCGGCGTCCCAGCGATTCCCTATGCACCCGGGCTCTTCACCTGGGCAGGTGGAACGGTGCCGCCGGCAGGCACGGTCGTTCCCGGCCTTGCGGCAACGCTTGCCGTCAATCCTTTGGCAAAAGCCAATCCGATGCTGCTGCGCGACGGCGGCTTCAATGGCGTCGTGTCCAATCCCGGCGGCTCTGCAACGCCCGATGCGGGGTACACGGCCCTGCTCGAAGGCTTTATCGACGCCATGGGTGAGGACATGGCTTTCGACCCCGCAACGGGCCTCGACGGAAGCAGCTCGATCCTCGATTTCGCAACATCGTCGGTCGGTTGGCTTGAACAGCTGCGCAGCACCGCTTCAACCGCCAGCGACAACAAATCGGCGCTTCTCGCCCGCACGCAGGAGGCGCTCAGCAAGGAAACGGGCGTCAGCATCGACGAGGAATTGTCGCTGCTGCTCGACCTGGAGCAATCCTACAAAGCATCGGCCAAGCTGGTCAGCACCGTGGACGCCATGATGGCGGCCCTGATGGAAGCCGTGAGGTAATCATGAAGACATCCTTCGTTTCGAATCTGGCGATACAAAACGCCATGCGGCTGACGATTCAGCAGCAACAGGCGGAGATGCTTAACCTTCAAAAGGAACTGACGACGGGCCGCCATGCGGACGTCGGCCTCACGCTCGGAGCAACGACCTCGCGCTCGCTCAACCTGCAGCGCGAGCTGGCGCGCATGAACGCGCTGACGAGCACGAACTCGATCGTCAACCAGCGGCTATCGGCCTCTCAGGAGGCACTCGAAACGATGGCGAGCGCGGCCCAAAAGGTTCGCGACACCTTGATGACTTTCAAGGGCAACGATTCCGCCGACAAGCTTGCGATCCAGAAGACCGAAATCGACAGCGCTCTCTCGCTTTTCACGGCAGCGGCGAACACGTCGTTCAATGGCGAGTTCCTGTTCTCCGGCATCAATTCGGACGTGAAGCCGCTCGCGGACTACAATTCCGCCGTAACCTCGGCTGCGAAGACCGCGTTCAACACGGCCCTATCGACATATATGGCTGCCCAGGTGCCGCCGTTGACGGCGATGGACCAGTTCTCGGTCACGCAGATGCAAGGTTTCATCACCACGGTCGTGGAGCCGATGTACACCGGCGCCCAATGGGACGCCGATTGGTCCAATGCGTCGAACCAGAACATGACCAGCCGCATCAGCACATCCGAGGTCATTGAAAGCTCGACGAATGTCAACACGACTGGCGTCCGGATGTTTGCGCTCGCAAGCATCATCGCGTCGGAACTGATGGACAAGGGCGTCACTTCGGAAGTGCGCAGCGCGATCGGCGAAGCAGCCCTTGTTTACGTCGAACAGGGGATTACCGGCATCGACGCCGAACGCAGCGCACTCGGCGTCGCCGAGTCTCGCGTGAAGAAGGCAAACGACTCGCTCGCGGCGCAGATCAAACTCGTCACCACGCATATCGGCGACATCGAAGGCATCGACGAGGAGGCGGCCTCGACGCGGATAAACCTTCTGAAAACGCAACTTGAGACATCTTATACGCTCACATCGCGGATTCAGCAGTTGAGCTTGCTCAATTTCCTCTGATCGAGAGGAACCGGACAAACATGAAGGATGTCTGAATGTATCAATTTTCGTATGCCGAGATCATGGAGGACGGCGTCGCCGATTCCAAGGATCGCGAACGGCAGGTACTCGATCGCTCGATCGCGCTTTTGGAAGCGGCGAAACAGCAGAGAGGGTATTCGAGGGAGGCTATCGAGGCGATCTATTTTACCCGGCGCGTCTGGATCCGCTTCATCGAGGATTTGCGCACGCCGGATAACCAGCTCAACGAAGAGCTGCGCGCCAATCTGATTTCGATCGCCATCTGGATCTTGAACGAGACCGAGAAGATCCGCAAACGCGAGTCTTCCAACTTCCAGGGCATCATCGACATTACCACCATCATCAGGGATGGACTGAAATGAAGAGCACACTGCGTATCTCGCTGAAATCGGGCGAAAGGATTTTTGTAAACGGCGCGGTGCTCCGCGTTGACCGCAAGGTCGCGGTCGAGTTCCTGAACGACGTCACCTTCCTCCTGGAAAACCACGTCCTGCAGCCGGAAGACGCGACGACCCCGCTGAAGCAGCTCTACTTCATCGCCCAGATGATCCTGATCAACCCGGAAGGCGCCGAACAGTCGACGGCGATGTTCCGTAAATCAATCGTCATGCTGCTCACCTGCTTCAAGAACGAAGAGGTGCTGGCTGAGCTGAAGCGCATCGACGGTCTCGTCACGCAAGGGCGCGCCTTCGAGGCGCTGAAGGCGATCCGGGCGCTCTATCCGATCGAAGATCGTATTCTCAACGCGCAGGAAATCACGCCGGCAACGGTCGAGCAGATTCGCAAGGAGATCGCACCATGGCGGTAAGTGGCGTCAGCTCGACTTCGACAGGCTATACGCCGACGGTTTCGGCCACGGAATCGGGGGGCGACGCCACCGCCGCGACGCTGAACTACGAGAGTTTCCTGAAGCTGCTCGTGGCGCAGATGAAGAACCAGGACCCGACCGAGCCGATGGACGCGACGCAGCAAATTGCGCAGCTCGCGACCTTCTCGCAGGTGGAGCAGACGATCAAGACCAACAAGAACCTTGAAAGCCTGCTTCAGCGCACTTCTCTGAGCGAGGCGGACGCAGTGATCGGCAAGACGGTCACCAGCGCCGACGGCAAGACGACTGGCGTCGTCAAGGAGGTGAAACTATACTCCGATGGAATCATCGCCGTTCTGGATACGGGCAAGGAGCTCGTCATCGGTCCGGGTGTCAAAGTGAAGTGATTTCCGTATGAACGAGGCGGACGCCCTTGATATTGTGCAGGCTGCGATCTGGACGGTCATCGTAGCCTCTGGCCCCGCCGTCCTCGCCGCCATGGTCGTCGGCGTCGTCATTGCGTTCATCCAGGCCCTGACCCAGGTCCAGGAAATGACGCTGACCTTCGTGCCGAAAATTCTGGCCGTCATGATCACCGTCGCCGTTTCCGCACCTTTCGTCGGCGCACAGATCTCCATCTTCACCGACATCATCTTCTCCCGGATCCAGTCTGGATTCTAAAGCGAGGATCGTTCCAAGCTAGGCGCTGCGGCTTTGCCCCGCGCATTGCCTCTTCGAGCGCTCAGCGAAGCACCCCCTCTGCTCTGCCGGGCATCTCCCCCGCTCCACCAATAGCCGACTGCGTGCCGTGTATGGCGGCGGACGCAGCGTCATCTCGGGGCAATTGCGTGCCCCATCCGATCTCCCCCCTTGTGGGGAGATGTCCCATGCCACCCTCGCGCAAGCTTGGGCCTGTAGATCTCCGGCGATAGCTTGGGTAGCATTTCGCGGACTGCTGCCCGCCTCTCATGAAGAGACGGAAGAGACATGGCACAACAGGCGACGCTGACCATCCCGAAACTCGCACCCAAGAGCAGGGACATCGGCTTTGCGCTCGGGATCGTGATGATCCTGTCGATTCTCTTCCTGCCGATTCCGCCGTTCCTGATCGATTTGGGGCTGGCGTTCTCGATTGCCTTCTCTGTGCTGATCCTGATGGTCGCGCTGTGGATCCAGCGGCCGCTGGAGTTCTCGTCCTTTCCGACCATTCTCTTGATTTCGACGATGACGCGCCTGTCGCTGAATATCGCGACGACGCGTGTCATCCTTTCGCACGGGCATGAAGGCCACGGTGCCGCGGGCGGCGTCATCTCCGGCTTTGCCAGCCTCGTGATGTCCGGCGATTTCGTCATCGGTCTGATCGTCTTCCTGATTCTGATCACGGTGAACTTCGTCGTCATCACCAAGGGTGCGACCCGCATCGCCGAAGTCGGCGCTCGCTTCACCCTCGACGCAATCCCCGGCAAGCAGATGTCGATCGACGCCGACCTGTCGGCCGGTCTGATCGACGAGAAGGAGGCGCAGCGGCGCCGGCGCGAGCTGGAAGAGGAAAGCTCCTTCTACGGCGCGATGGACGGTGCGTCGAAATTCGTCCGCGGTGACGCGATCGCCGGCTTGATCATTACCGCGATCAATATTTTTGGCGGCATCATCATCGGCTACCTCCGCCACGGTATGCCGATCGGCGAGGCGGCTGACGTCTTCGTCAAGCTCTCCGTCGGCGACGGCTTGGTCTCGCAGATTCCGGCGCTGATCGTCTCGCTCGCCGCCGGCCTGCTCGTCTCGCGCGGCGGGACTGCCGGCTCCACCGATCAGGCGGTCGTTGGCCAGCTCAGCGGTTACCCGCGGGCGCTGATGGTCGCCGCCGGTCTCATCATCCTGCTCTCGGTCATGCCGGGCCTGCCGTTCCTACCCTTCGCCGCCCTCGGCGGCGGCATGGCCGTCCTTGGCTGGCTTATTCCGAAGCAGCTCGAGGCGGCCAACGCGGAAAAGCGGGCGCAGGAGGCGTTGAAGGTGCAGCAGACAAAGGAGAGCGACAAGGATTCCGTCAAGTCGGTGCTGAAGACGGCGGAGATCGAACTTTTGCTCGGCAAGCAGGTCTCGACCAGGCTGCTCGGCGCGCATCAGGAGCTCGCTTTCCGCGTTGGCAAGATGCGCCGCAAATTTGCCGGCCAGTACGGGCTCGTCGTCCCGGAAATCAAGGTTTCCGACGATATCTCGATCCCCGACAAGGCCTATCATATCCGCATTCACGGCACCACGATTGCGTCCAACACGGTGCGGGTCGGCGAAGTGCTGGTCGTGACTGGCGGTGGTCGCCGGCCGAGCGTGCCTGGCGACGAGATCAGGGAGCCAGCCTTCGGCATGCCGGCCGTTTCGATCCTGGAAACCTTCACGGAAGACTTGAAGCGCGAGGGCTTCCACCCCATCGACAACGTGTCGGTCGTGCTGACCCATTTGAGCGAGGTCATTCGCAACAATCTTCCGCATCTTCTCTCGTACAAGGACGTGAAGGTGCTGATCGAGCGGCTCGATCCGGAATATCGAAAGCTCGCCGACGAGATCTGCACGTCGCACATGTCCTATTCGGGGCTGCAGGCGGTGTTAAAGCTGCTCCTTGCCGAACGCGTGTCGATCCGCAACCTGCATCTCATCCTCGAGGCCGTCGCGGAGCTTGCGCCGCATGTGCGCAAGACCGAGCAGATCGTCGAGCATGTGCGCGTGCGCATGTCGCAACAGCTCTGCGGTGACCTCGCCGACAACGGCATTCTCCGCGTTCTCCGGCTCGGCAACAAATGGGATATGGTCTTCCATCAGGCGCTCAAACGCGATGCCAAAGGCGAGATCGTCGAATTCGACATCGATCCGCGTCATCTGGAGGAATTCAGCGAACAGGCGACCAAAGTTATCCGTGAACATCTCGATCGCGGTATGCCCTTCGTGCTGGTAAGTTCGCCCGAATCCCGCTCTTATGTGCGCATGATCATCGAACGCCTCTTCGCCACGCTGCCCGTGCTCTCCCACGTCGAGCTTGCCAAGGGCCTTGAGATCAAGATCATCGGCTCGATTTCATGATCACCGACCCCGAGGGCACGGTATTGGCGCTGTTTGCCGCCTTTTGCCGGATCGGCGCCTGCGTCATGATCATGCCTGGATTTTCAGCCGCACGGGTTCCGGTTCAGATACGGCTGTTCATCGCCGTTGCGATCTCGATGGCCATTTTGCCGATCATGTGGGACGACATCTACCCGCAGATCACCGGAAAGGGCCACACCTACATCTATCTCATCACGACCGAGACGATCGTCGGCGCCGTTATCGGTCTCGTCGCGCGTTATTATGTGCTTGGCCTGCAGTTTGCCGGCACGGCCGCGACCATGCTGATGGGATTCAGCCCGCCGCCGACGGCCGACGTGCTTGAAGATACGGCCGAAAACCAGCTCACCAGCTTGATCACCTTCGCCGGTCTGATGATCCTGTTCATTCTGGACTTTCACCACGTAATCATCGAGGCGGTCGCGCAATCCTATCGAGTGATGCCGATCGGCAGCGGCTTTGATCCGCAAGGCGTGCTGATCACGCTCGCCAATTCGTTGGGACAGACCTTCACGATCATGTTGCGTCTGGCGAGCCCGTTCCTGATCTATGGCCTGCTTTTCAACGTCACGATCGGCATGGTGAACAAGCTTGCTCCGCAGATTCCCGTCTATTTCATCTCCCAGCCCTACCTGATCATGGGCGGCATGTTCCTACTCTATCTCGGGATCGCCGCAATGCTGCGGCTCTTCGCCGACGGCTTCGCGCCGGTAATGCAGGGAGGTTAGGGCGTGAAGACGCGCTCCGAAAAACTGAAGCGCCTGGTCGCCGTCCAGCGGCACCTCGAGCGGATGGCGGAAAGCGAGTTTACCGAGACCGCGCGCCAGCGGGCCGTTCTTGCCGAAACGATCGACGCGGTCGTCGATGCCATGGGTTCGGCTCACCCGATGCATCGCGTCTTCTCGGGGCATTACGCCTCCCATCTCGGACGCTTGGTGCAGAAGGATCAGATGCTCATCGGCATCCAGCAGGTTCACGAGGCGCGCATGTTGAGAGAGCGCGCAAAAGGCGACCGGTTCGAGGAGCACATGAAGGATGCCCGGCTCGCGGAGGATCGCGAGGCGGCCGACAATGCGATCCTCGATCTGATCGATCAGCACCTCGCCCCGCCAGCTTCCGGTAAGGTTGAACGGCGATAGTACGCCATCGGGCTGGCTCTTCCAACGGTGGGGCGAGCCCGGTTCGGGACATTTGCGGCCGTGCAGGATTGCGGGCGCTTCGGTTCGAGAGGATATGACATGGCTATTTCCCCGCCCAGCGACCTTGTGATGGACGTCGTCCGTGCGGCCGATCCGGCGGAAATCCAGGAGGCTCAGGCAAGGCTGAAGGCCAACCGCGCCGCGTTCCAGGCAACGAACCTTGCGGAAAACGGCAATGGTTTTGCCGCGGCAGTTTCCGTTCTCGACCCCTCCGAGGGATCGACCGGACTGGGCGACATCAACAACCGGGCCGAGCAGAAGAAGATTCCCGAAACCTATCGGAAATTCGAGGCGATGGTGCTGCAGAATTTCGTGAAATCCATGCTGCCGAGCGAAAGCGAAAACGTCTACGGCAAGGGCACATCCGGCGACGTCTGGAAGAGCATGATGGCCGAGCAGATCGGCGACGTTCTTGCCGCGGGCGGCGGTATCGGCATTGCCGAACGGATGGTTGGAGCCGACGCGACCGATCGGGTCAATGCATCCGTCGACGGCGACAGCCACAACCTCGCGACGAGCATGGTCCAGGAATATGAGCGCAAGGCTCTCTCCGACTTTTTGACCAACGATGAAAAGAAGAAGCAAGCCTAGAGCTTTCACTGTTTTTCATTGAAACAGTGAAATGCTCTAATCCTTTGAAACTACGCAATTCCGGACGGAAAACCGCTACGCACTTTTCCTGGGATTGCTCTAGAGCGGACGAGCATATCCGGCGGTTGCCGCCTGCATCGCGTTTTAGATTATTTTGGGAGTTTGTTTATGGAAGCTGTGGCATCGAATGACGTACGAATTCGGAATGTTCTCGGCCGCCTGGAAATGATCATCGACAACGAGAACAGCCGGATCGGCGTGGACCCTGATTTCGATATCAAGACGTCGAATGCGCACAAGAGCCGCTGCCTCTATGAACTGACGATGCTCCACCGCGATGCCGTTCCCGGCGAAATCTCGCCGGCCTTCGTTTCGCAGACGCGCCATTTGCGCAACAAGCTGCAGATCAACTCGCAGAAGGTCGAGGCGCATCTCGATGCGGTGCGCTCTGTGGTCGATCTTCTCAAGACGGCTGCCCAGGATGCTGACGCGGATGGCATCTACACGGAAGCGCAGTTCCGCTACGGCGATTTCTGATGCTGAAGCTCGTTCTCACCGGGGTCTGGGTCTGCGCTGTTACGCTCGGATCCGTCTATTTCTCGATGCAATACGCTTCCGCGCCTGTCGTGTCGGACGCCGACGCGGACAGACGTGCATCCGAGGAATACATGCCGGGGGAAATCATCACGGTCCCGGTCATCAAGGAAGGGGCAGTGCAGGGATATTTCCTGGCCAAGCTGTCCTTTTCGGCCACCAAGGAAGGCATTGCGAAGCTGCACGCACCGCTTCGGCAGGTCGTGACGGACGAGCTTTATGACATGCTCGTCGGCTCGAAGTTCGTCGACCTCGCCGACACCGGATCGTTCGATCTGCCGACCTTCAAGGTCGCGGTGAAGGATGGGCTGAACAAGAAGATCGGCAACGAGATAATTACCGAGGTTCTGGTGGAACAGCTCGAATATCTCACTAAGGATGATGTCGAGCGCGTCGCCAACAGCCAGAACAGGCCATATCATAAATCGGTCCCCGTGGTCGACAAAAACGGCAACGTCGCTGCGGACAAGATTCCCGAAGGTGCCGTGAAGGCCACATCCAGCAGCCATTGACTGGTGGTAGCGACATTCAGGTGGCGTCAGGCGTCCGGTCTTGCGCCTCGGCGGAGCCGATCTTTGCCGTCAGCCGGCCGACCGCGACATAGAGCGGATAGAGGCTTGCAGCGGCAAGCCCGGTCTCCGCCCAAAGTTTCAGGCCGAACGGCAGAGACGTGGCGATGAGCGCAAGGGATTTACCGAGCGCTCTCAACCGACCAGAGAATGTCGGATCGCGCTGATGCTCCAGGAGTGCCGAAATCGCACCATTCTCGAGACTGCGGGCGCGGATCCACGATCTCGTGGTGTGATAAACTGGAACCGTTTCCGCGACCCAGGCTTCCGTTGTCCAGGCAAACGTGAACCCCTTCGCCTTGCATCGATCGAAGAAATCCGCGTCGCCGACGCCGACGACATTGAGCGCCGGATCCAGAAACGGCTGGGCCATCCCGTCGAGCACCGGCCGGGTTATGAGGACATTGCCTGCCGAATAGACGATCGGTACCGGTCCGCTCTCTTTATAAGGGGGCGTGAAAACGGGGTGCCGCTTCCACTTCTGTTCGTGCGGATCCTCGAAGACGGGGAGTTGCGGCCCGCCGACGATATCCGCCCTATGGGTTTCCTGGGCGGCAACGAGGCAATCGAGCCATTCCGGAGCGGCAACTTCATCGTCATAGATGACGGCGAGCGCGCGGAGGTTGGGATAAAGATCGAGCGCCGTCGCCCACCCAGCATTGCACGCATGGGCGTGTCCGCGGCGGCGAACCACGACAACGGCGGAATCGCACGGGTGTCCGAGAAGGAAGCTTTTTGCCGCCTTGGCGCCAGCCAACCCCTCCGCGTCGCTTTCGACAACAACGGTCGCCAAAGGCACGTCAGGCCGTTGCGAAACAATGGTTTTCAGCGTTTTGACGATATGATCGGGCCGGCGGAAGGTCGGCACGACAACCACGAGCTCGATATCCGCCGCATCCTCCCGCTCGGTCTGGAAATAGACGGTGATGTCCTGACCGTTCGGCGTCATCTTGAGACCCGTGCGCACAGATAGCCGGAAGGCACTACAGCAAAACTTCCTAAACAGATGTTGAATCCGGAAAACGGCTTTTGAATGAGAGCCTTAAATGCCGTTTCACTGCAAGCGGCTAAAGTCAGAAAAATAATCTTCTCATCCGTGTGGCAACATGTTTCCGATACCGATCCCTTCCAGCGCGCCGCCTCGCGATTTCGGTTGGGCCGATGCCTTGGCTTTCGCCGACACGGTCGTCTCCCGGCCCAAGTGGCACGCGATCGTGACCGACCGCATGTTTCCGAGCAGTCGGGATGCGATGGCCTTCGTGCCCGCCGTCCTCACCTATATTGAAAAGCCGATGCGTGTCGCGGTGGTCGGATCTCACCGTCATCTTGCGGAGCACGCTGCCGAGAATTTCCGCAGCCACGCGCCCTGGCACCAATTCATCGCTGTCGGTGGCTTTTCCGACCAGGCGAACGCCCTCGATGAAGTGCGTGCGCTCCAGCCCGATATTCTTCTCGTGGCAATCGAGAGCTTGAAACAGGAGAAATGGGTCGACCGAAATATTGCTCCTGAGCACGGCCGGCTCGTCATCACCGTCGGTGATTTTGTCATTCGGGAATTTTCTCGCTCGCCGGTTTTCCTTCGCTGGTTGGAACGCCTCTATCGGCTGGTGGCCGAGGCCGGGCGGCGGCGCACTTACCACGCCTTTCGGTGGATGCCGATGGAGGGTGATCGCGATTTCGCCAACGCTTCCGGGCAGACGAAACATTTCGAACCAGTGCCATATGGCGGCGGTCGCCGCATTTCGCACGAATGATCCCGGGCATTGCCGGATGATCGTCGCCTCCCGGCGGCGAAAACTGCTCTCGCGGTGCCGTCGGGTCGCTCGTGAACTTGCAGGCGGGGCGGACCGATCTTTCAGCGATGCAAGGAAATGCGGCACTCGTTCACCGGATTGCTGTTCCGGCCTTGTCGGCTCTTGCATTTATGCGTTTGGAACAGCATAGGGCGCATGCAGGCAATCGCTTGATCCCGCGCGCACTAAATTGTGCCGCGTGAAGGACAAACCGGGAGATACGCCGTGACGAGTGTGATTGATGGCAAGGCCGTTGCCGCTTCGGTCATCGAAACCGTGAAATCCGCCACAAAGACGCTGGAGGCGGAAACCGGCGTGCGCGCCGGGCTCGCGGTGGTGATCGTCGGAGACGATCCGGCAAGCCATGCTTATGTGTCGGCAAAGAGCAAGATGGCCAAGGAGTGCGGTTTCCTTTCGGTCCAGCATACGCTGCCGCAGGAAACCTCGCAGGAGGAACTGGCGGTGCTCGTTGCCGAACTCAACGCGGACGCCTCCGTCCACGGCATTCTCGTGCAGCTGCCGCTGCCGAAGCATCTTCAGTCGGAGCCGATCATCCAGTCCATCCTCCCTGAGAAGGATGTCGACGGTTTGCACGTCGTCAATGCCGGCAAGATCGCAACTGGGGACCTCGAAGGCGGTCTCGTTTCGTGCACGCCCGCCGGGGCCATGGTGTTCGTACGCCGCACACATGGCGAGGATCTTTCCGGATTGAACGCCGTCGTCATAGGCCGCTCGAACCTCTTCGGCAAGCCGATGTCGGCGTTGCTTCTTGCCGCCAACGCGACGGTAACGACGGCGCATTCGCGCACGAAGGACCTCCCTGCCGTTTGCCGCAACGCCGATATTCTGGTTGCCGCCGTGGGCCGCCCGGAAATGGTCAAGGCCGATTGGGTGAAGCCCGGCGCGACGGTGATCGACGTCGGCATCAATCGCGTCCCGGCGCCGGAACGTGGTGAGGGCAAGACGAAGCTCGTCGGCGACGTCGCCTTCGAGGAATGCGCCAAGGTCGCGAGCGTGATCACGCCGGTCCCCGGCGGCGTCGGGCCGATGACCATCGCTATGCTGATGGCGAACACGATTATTGCCGCCTGCCGCAAGGCGGGTCGCAAGCCGCCGAAGTTCTGAGACGCAAATGGCTGGGGGGGCGCTCTGCCGCCCGCTTTCGCCTTTTCTTGAAGCGTTCGGACGGAAGACCGTCGTACACCTCAATTGCTATTTGCCCGGTGCCGGTCCCGTCGAGGCACGAACGATCAGCTCTGCGCGCCAAAGTTCCTGATCTGGGTAGGTGCCGCGGTCGAGGATGCCGCCAATCAGCCGGCTGGCGATGCGTGCGCCGGCGGCCCTCAAGGACGAGCGTGTCGTCGTTAGCGGTACGCTGAAATTTTCCGGCTTCAGCATAGGCAGGACGTCGTCGTGAGCGATGATCGAGATGTCCGCGCCGACCGTGAGGCCGGCCTGATTGATCGCACGCACGGCGCCGAGTGCCAGAACCGTACTCGAGCAGAGGACGGCGGTCGGCGGATCCGGCTGCTCCAGGAAACGCTGCATGCTGCGATAGCCGTATTCATCGGTCATGACCGAATGGTGGACCAATGTTTCGTCGAGATCGAGGCCCCAGTCCTTGAGGGCGCGCGTCACGCCTTTTTTCCGGCGAATGGCAAAGGCTAGGTGTTCCTGTCCGTTGATGAGCGCGACCCGCCGGTGGCCGAGCTGGATGAGAAGCCGCGTCGCCTCGTAGAAGGCGGCGGTGTTGTCTATATCGACGAACGGATAGTCTTTCGGGCCGCCGATCGATCGACCATGCACGACAAAAGGGATAGACAGCGACTTCAACATGGCGATGCGCGGGTCATTGGCGCGCATATGGGCAAGAAAGACGGCGTCGACATTGCCGCTTGCCGCCAGCCGCCGGAACGTCGCTTCCTCGTCTTCGGGCGCGCTCGGGTTCAGCACGAAGTGAAAGTCATGCTTAACCGCCTCTTCGGCGAGACCGGCGAGAAATTCGCCGAAATGAATGTCCGACACGATGCCGGATGCAATCGGCATGACGAGACCGATGGAGTAGGCCTTGCCCGTCGCGAGCCGTTGCGCGGCACGGTTCGGCCTGTAGCCGGTTTCGCGTACCGCCTTCAAGACCCGCTGCCGCGTCTTGGCGTTGACTTCCGGGTAGCCATTGAGCGCTCGGCTGACCGTCGTCTGCGACAGCCCGAGCAGCTCCGCTAGCTGCTTAAGTTTGACCGGCATGGCCTCCTCCCAAAGCGCTTTGGATGCTCCTTTCATTTAGGATGTTCCGGTCCGCGCCCCCAATGTCCTCTACCACCCGTTTCGCGCCGAAAAAAGCGGAAAACCACGCTTTCGCGTCGCAAAATGTTAATGCACAGCAATATTCACGTCGCATTGAGAGGAGCGGAAGGAAAGCGCTTGACTCTTCGTCTGCGGCGATGATTTCTTAGCGAACTCAAAGCGCTTTGAATCTGCGCGTTGATGATCCGCCCGCGGCGCAACGTCCGGGTTCATGTTGGGAGGACGATAACGTGAAGAGATCATTCCTGATGGGCGTGGCTGCGCTCGCCCTGGTAGTGGGGACTGCCGATGCAGCCGAGCTGAAATTCAAGCCCGGCGAGGATTCCAAATTCAATTGGGCGAGCTTCGAGGAGTTCAAGAAGGGCCACGACCTCAAGGGTCAGACGCTGACGATCTTCGGCCCCTGGCGCGGCGAGGATGAGGCGCTCTTCAAGAGCGTCTATGCTTACTTCGTCGAAGCAACCGGCGTTGACCTCAAATATTCGTCCTCCGAAAACTACGAACAGCAGATCGTCATCGACACGCAAGCCGGCAGCCCGCCGGATGTCGCGATCCTGCCGCAGCCGGGCCTCATCGCCGACCTTGCCTCGAAAGGCCATCTGACGCCGCTTGGCGATGAAACCAAGCAATGGTTGCTCGACAACTACGCCGCCGGTCAATCCTGGGTCGATCTCTCCACCTACAACGGCAAGGACGGCAAACCGGCACTCTATGCGTTTCCCTACAAGATCGACGTGAAGTCACTGGTCTGGTACGTGCCGGAGAACTTCGAGGACGCCGGCTACGAAGTTCCGAAAACCATGGAAGAGCTGAAGGCGCTGACCGAGAAGATCGCCGCCGACGGTGAAAAGCCGTGGTGCATCGGCCTCGGTTCGGGCGGCGCCACCGGCTGGCCGGCGACCGATTGGGTCGAGGACCTGATGCTGCGCACGCAGCCGGCCGATGTCTACGACAAGTGGGTCAAGAACGAGATCCCGTTCACCGATCCAGCGGTCACCGGCGTATTGGACGAATTCGGCTGGTTCGCGCGTAACGACAAGTTCGTCGACGGCGGCGCCGCGGCCGTGGCCTCGACCGACTTCCGCGACAGCCCGAAGGGCCTTTTCGCCTCGCCGCCGAAGTGCTACCTGCACCATCAAGCGTCTTTCATTCCGTCCTTCTTCCCGGAAGGCACGGTGATCGGCGAAGATGCCGATTTCTTCTACATGCCTCCCTATGAGAGCAAGAAGGAGCTTGGCAATCCGGTGCTCGGCGCAGGCACGCTCGCGTTGATCACCAAGGACACGCCGGCGGCGCGCGCCTTCATCGAGTTCCTGAAGACGCCGATTGCGCATGAGGTCTGGATGGCCCAGACGAGCTTCCTGACGCCCTACAAGAGCGTCAACGTGGAGACCTACGGCAACCCGCCGCTGAAGAAGCAGGGCGAGATCCTGCTCAACGCCACGACCTTCCGTTTCGACGGGTCCGACCTGATGCCGGGCAAGATCGGCGCAGGCGCCTTCTGGACAGGCATGGTCGATTTCGTAGGCGGCAAGTCGTCTGCCGACGTCGCGGGCGGTGTGCAGAAGGCGTGGGACGCCATCAAGTAAGACTCAAATAATGACGGCGGACGATGCTAATCTCGTCCGCCGCTCCTTCGTTTCCGGATTGCCTCGGCAATCGGGGTAATCCCAATCAAGAGCGGTAGCCGCCATCACACGATGCGTCTGGAGCATCCTGCTCCGGAGCGCGTTTAAGGGAGGGATGTGTCATGCAGCAGTTACTCACTGCCGTTCTGACGATGATTGTCGGTGTCCTGGCTTGCGCAGCCTATTTCTGGGGCACCAATTTCATTCTCGACCGGATTTTCCCATCGAAGGGCCTCTCCGGTAAGGCGGCGTCCCGCAACCTGCGCATCACCAACGCCATCCGGCCCTGGCTGTTTCTGGCGCCCGCATTGTTCGCGCTGACGATCTACCTCATCTACCCGGTCTACAAGTCCGTCGTTTTCAGTTTCCATGATCGAGGGGGAGTTAGCTTCGTCGGCTGGAGTAACTACTTATGGATGGTTAATGACGGTGAATTCCGTCAGTCGATCTTCAACAATTTCCTTTGGCTGCTGGTGGTCCCGGCACTCTCGACCTTCTTCGGACTCATCATCGCAGCGCTGACGGACCGCATTTGGTGGGGCAACATCGCCAAAACGCTGATCTTCATGCCGATGGCGATCTCCTTCGTCGGCGCCGCCGTCATCTGGAAGTTCATCTATGACTACCGTGCGGCGGGAGCGGAGCAGATCGGCCTCCTGAACGCCATCGTCGTCGCCCTCGGCGGCGTGCCGCAGGCCTGGATCACGCTGCCCTTCTGGAACAATTTCTTCCTCATGATCATCCTCATCTGGATTCAGACCGGATTTGCGATGGTCATTCTCTCAGCGGCTCTCCGCGGCATACCGGAGGAGACCATCGAGGCCGCGGTGATCGACGGCGCCAACGGCTGGCAGATCTTCTTCAAGATCATGGTGCCGCAGATCTGGGGCACGATCGCCGTCGTCTGGACCACCATCACAATCCTGGTGCTCAAGGTTTTCGACATCGTTCTGGCGATGACGAACGGGCAATGGCAGAGCCAGGTGCTCGCCAACCTCATGTTCGACTGGATGTTCCGCGGTGGCGGGGACTTCGGCCGCGGCGCATCGATTGCCGTGGTGATCATGGTTCTCGTCGTTCCGATCATGATCTGGAATATCCGCAACGCGGCCAAGGAAATGAGGAGCCACTGAGATGACCCCAGCCACGCGCTCCCCGCTGATGTGGGCCGTCCATCTCTCGGTGCTTCTCATCGTCGTTCTCTGGACGATGCCGACCGCCGGCCTGTTGATCTCGTCGCTGCGCGACAAGGACCAACTCGCCGTTTCCGGATGGTGGACCGCCCTTGCCACTTCGTCGCGCAATGACGTCGCCCGCGCTCCGTCGGCCGACAGCCAGGTCGAACGGGACGGCAAGTTCGTCATCTCCGGTAACATTCTTGATGGTCAGGCCGGACAGATTTCGGCCTTCGGCTTCTCCAGCCGCGAACCGGCAGCGTTCAAGGCCGGCGAAACCGCGGAACTGAACGACGGCGAGAAGCTGACGGTGCAGGCGGACGGCAGCTTCGAGATCGTTTCCGATACGAAGATGGAAGGCTCGCGCGGCCAGCGCATCTTCTTCACCGCCGCAGCACCACCGCGTTTCACCCTCGACAACTATCGTGAGGTGCTGGGTGCGGAGGGCATCGGTGCGTCCTTCATCAACTCGCTGACGGTTGCCGTTCCATCGACGGTCATCCCGATTCTGGTCGCCGCTTTTGCAGCCTATGCTCTGGCCTGGATGCCCTTTCCCGGGCGTGCAATCCTGATCGCCGTCGTCGTCGGGCTGCTGGTCGTGCCGCTGCAGATGTCGCTCATTCCGCTCTTGAAGCTCTACAACGGCGTTGGCGCATTCTTCGGCGTCCCGGCCAAGACCTATTTGGGCATCTGGCTTGCCCACACCGGCTTCGGTCTGCCGCTCGCGATCTATCTCTTGCGCAACTACATGGCGGGCCTGCCGCGCGAGATCATGGAATCCGCACGCGTCGACGGCGCCAGCGATTTTGACATTTTCGTCAAAATCGTCCTGCCATTGTCTTTCCCGGCGCTCGCATCCTTCGCGATCTTTCAGTTCCTCTGGACCTGGAACGATCTCCTAGTCGCGATCGTCTTCCTCGGTACCGGCCAGGACCAACTCGTGCTGACGGGGCGGCTGGTCAACCTGCTCGGCTCTCGCGGCGGCAACTGGGAAATCCTGACCGCCTCCGCCTTCATTACCATCGTCGTTCCTCTGATCGTCTTCTTCGCCCTGCAGCGCTATCTCGTGCGCGGTCTGCTCGCGGGATCGGTCAAGGGCGGCTGACAGATTTCAGGACAAGGACCTTTTACACGAATGAACCAGACCGAAACGACCGGCTCCATTCTTACACCCGACAGGGATTGGTGGCGTGGGGCGGTGATCTACCAGATCTATCCGCGCTCCTTTCAGGACACGAACGGCGATGGCATCGGCGATTTAAATGGGATCACCGCCCGGCTGCCGCACGTCGCAGCACTCGGTGTCGATGCGATCTGGATTTCGCCCTTCTTCACCTCGCCGATGAAGGACTTCGGTTACGACGTCTCCAATTACAGGGATGTCGATCCGATCTTCGGCAAGCTTGAGGATTTCGATGCGCTGATCGCCGAAGCGCACCGGCTCGGTCTGCGGGTCATGATCGATCTCGTCCTGTCGCACACGTCTGATCGGCATGCATGGTTCGTCGAAAGCCGTTCGAGCCGCAGCAACGCCAAGGCGGACTGGTATGTCTGGGCCGATTCCAAACCCGACGGAAGCCCGCCCAACAATTGGCTGTCGATCTTCGGCGGCTCGGCCTGGGCCTGGGATCCGACGCGCCTGCAATATTACCTGCACAACTTTCTGACCTCGCAGCCGGACCTCAACCTGCACAATCCGGAGGTTCAGGAGGCCCTGCTTGCCGTCGAGCGCTTCTGGCTCGAGCGTGGCGTCGACGGCTTCCGCCTCGACACCATCAACTTCTATTTCCACGACAAGCAATTGCGCGACAACCCGGCATTGGTGCCGGAGCGGCGCAATGCCTCGACGGCGCCGGCCGTTAATCCGTACAATTACCAGGAACACCTCTACGACAAGAACCAGCCGGAAAACCTCGAATTCCTCAAGCGCTTCCGGGCGGTGATGGACGAGTTTCCGGCGATCGCCGCCGTGGGCGAAGTCGGCGACAGCCAGCGCGGGCTTGAGATCGCCGGTGAATACACCTCCGGCGGCGATAAGATGCATATGTGCTATGCTTTCGAGTTTCTGGCGCCCGATCCCTTGACTCCGGGCCGCGTGGCCGAGGTGCTGCTTGATTTCCAGAAGGCGGCACCCGAAGGCTGGGCCTGCTGGGCCTTCTCCAATCATGACGTCGTCCGTCATGCCAGCCGCTGGGCCGACGGAGTCAGCGATTACGGCGCCCACGCCAAGTTGCTGGCAAGCCTTCTGATGTCGCTCAGGGGTTCGGTCTGTATCTATCAGGGCGAGGAGCTGGCACTGCCGGAAGCGGAGCTTGACTACGAGGATCTCCAGGATCCTTACGGCATCCAGTTCTGGCCCGACTTCAAGGGCCGCGACGGCTGCCGCACGCCAATGGTATGGGAGAGCATGCCCGATGGCGGTTTCAGCGACAACACGCCGTGGCTGCCGGTCCCGGAGGCCCATCTGGCGCAGGCCGTCGCCGTTCAGGAGGCCGATCCGGCTTCTGTCATGCAGCATTACCGCCGCTTCCTGCAGTTCAGGAAGGCATATCCAGCGTTTGCAAAGGGCGAGATCGAGTTTTTCGAGACGCAGGCGCCACTTCTTGGTTTCCTGCGCACCCATGACAATGAGAAACTGCTGTGCCTGTTCAACATGAGCGAAGGGCTCGCGACGGCGAACTTGCCGACCGAACCGCTGGACCCCCTCGAAGGGCACGGTTTCGTTTCGGAGGTAAAAGACAATACGATCAATCTTCCGGCCTGGGGCGCGTTCTTCGCGCGCGTGGCCTAGCATTTCGGGCGAAGTGGACGTCGGTTCGCATGAACAAAATGCATTATGAAGAAACAGCGAGGGGAGGGTGCGATGACAGGCCTGCTGCTTAAAGATATCCGCAAGTCCTATGGCGCCGTTGATGTCATTCACGGCATCGACCTCGACATCAAGCAAGGCGAGTTCATCGTCTTCGTCGGGCCGTCGGGCTGCGGGAAATCGACGCTGCTGAGGATGATCGCCGGCCTTGAGGAGATAACCGGTGGCGACATGTTCATCGACGGCGACCGGGTCAACGACGTACCGCCATCGAAGCGCGGCATCGCCATGGTGTTCCAGTCCTACGCGCTCTACCCGCACATGACGGTCTACGACAACATGGCATTCGGCATGCGGATCGCCAAGGAGTCGAAGGAAGAGATCGACCGCCGCGTACGCTCGGCGGCCGAAATCCTCCAGCTCACCAATTATCTCGACCGCCTGCCAAAGGCGCTCTCCGGCGGCCAGCGTCAGCGCGTGGCGATCGGACGGGCGATCTGCCGAAATCCCAAGGTCTTCCTCTTCGACGAGCCGCTTTCCAACCTCGATGCTGCCCTTCGCGTCGCTACCCGCATCGAGATCGCCAAGCTCAACGAGCAGATGGCCGATACGACAATGATCTATGTCACCCATGACCAGGTGGAAGCGATGACGCTTGCCGACCGCATCGTCGTGCTTTCTGCGGGCCATATCGAGCAGGTCGGTGCGCCGCTCGACCTTTATGAGCGCCCGGCGAACCTTTTTGTCGCCCGCTTCATCGGCTCGCCGGCAATGAACATCATCCCCTCGACGGTCTCGGCCACCGGAGAGCAGACGACCGTGACGCTCGCAGGCGGCAAGTCGGTGACGCTCGATATAGCCACGAACGCTTCCGAGAAAGGAAAGAAGGCGAGTTTCGGCGTGCGGCCGGAAGACCTGCAGGCGACGCAGTCCGAAGATTTCCTGTTCGAAGGAACGGTTTCAATCGTCGAGGCGCTTGGAGAAGTAACGCTGCTCTATATCGAAGGACTGGTCGAGAACGAGCCGCTCATCGCGAAGATCCCCGGCATCCCGCAGGTTAATCGGGGAGACAAGGTGCGCTTCACCGCCGACAAGGCGAAGCTTCACCTTTTCGATGCCGAAGGACGCAGCTATCGGGCCTAGTCACCCGCCGCGCGTCTGATCAGACGCGCAAAGGACGCTGTAGCACTTTGAATTGCTGCATGTTCTTGTCCTTTAATCGGCTACGATTAAAGGCGACATGCAGTCGTCGGCGCAAGCGGAGAGATGGCGTGCGGTTTCTCGCCTGTCTCCAGTTAGATGGATTTAACCATATCGCACCCGTCCGGCGTCGTCAGGCGGGTTTTCCACAGGTGTTTGGCAAGCCAAACGCTCTGTTAAATTTCATGGGTTAGCGTCGCCGCGTATGGAAATGTGAAAGGCGAGTTCGATGAGCGGCGCGGCCCCTTTGGTGCACCAGCACTTCCTCAACAAGGAAGAATCCTTCATGTACGATCGGGAAACGAACTTCCCAATGGAGGATACTCGCAACGAGGCGCGCATCGAATTCACCGAGAAAGGAATGCAGCACCTCTCGTCTCGCCGCTGCCAGATCATCAAGCTTTCCAAGAGCAGTGCCCTCATCGGCATCATGACGCAGTTCCAACTGCCGCGGAACTTCTATCTCGACATCCCGAGCGCACGCATCCCGTTGATCGGCTGCCTGCTCAAGCGTGTCCATGCCAACAATATCATTGAAGCTCGCTTCCTGCGGCTTTTGACAGATCGCGATCTGAACAGGATTTTCGTCTACAGCACGCATCCGAACCACCGCAATCGCACGCTCGATATCTACCGCTGAAACCGAAAAGGTGCGCCGCGTCTACAGCGCCGTGCGTCTTTTCAGACGCACAAAGGTCGCTGTAGCACTTTTGAATTGCTGCATGTTTTCTCCTTAATCGGCTACGATTACGGAACATGCAGTAGCGCTCGTGTCTGCGGTGCGCTCTGTCTGGACGGGGTTGCCTGCGTCATCGAGACTCGAGCTGTGACAACTGTAGATTGAGGGCAGAGATCCGGTATGCAGCGACCCTATCGCCTTTCCTGTCACTGCGGCGACATCTCTCTCGAGGTCGACGCTGAACTATCGCGATTGGTCGAATGCAATTGCTCGACGTGCCGGCGTTCCGGTTTCCTTCATTGGAAGGTTGATGCCGCCGCTGTCCGGCTGATTACCGAAAAGCGCCGCCTGTCGACATATATCTGGCGCGGCATCACCGAAGGTCATCATTTCTGCCCCACATGTGGCACTGCGATCATGCGAAGCGGCTATCCGGGCGACCGCGTTTCACTCAATGCCCGCTGCATCGAGGGCGTGGACGTGTTCGCGCTCGAAATCGAGCGTTACGACGGCCGAAACGATATGCCTCCCGGGCCGCTCCCCTAGCGAGAGCGGCCATTGCTTAATGGGCAGGTCCGGACGTCCAACAGCTCACTGGAAGAGGACGCTTGCCCCGTGGTCAGCCGCGCCAGCGATCCGGCGGAACGGCGCGAAGAGCTCGCGGCCCATGCCGAATTCGTTCTCGGAGAGGTCGATATGGGCCGGCACGCGCGTCTTCAATGCAATGTCTTCGACCAGTACCTCGATCGTTCCGGCAATCGCGTCGATACGGACGATGTCACCTTCCTGGATGCGCGCGATCGGCCCACCGTCCTTTGCTTCCGGCGTGACATGGATGGCGGCCGGGACCTTGCCGGACGCGCCCGACATGCGGCCATCGGTCAGGATGGCAACCTTCTGGCCGCGATCCTGCAGGATGCCGAGCACGGTCGTCAGCTTGTGCAGTTCCGGCATGCCATTGGCCTTCGGCCCCTGGAAACGGACCACCGCGACGAAATCGCCCTCCAGCTTGCCCGCCTTGAAAGCGGCGTTGAGCTCCGCCTGATCGTGAAAGATCTTTGCCGGCGCTTCGATCACATGGCGGTCCGGCTTGACGGCCGAAATCTTGATGACGGCCTTGCCGAGATTGCCGGCGAGCATCTTTAGCCCGCCCGTGTGTTGGAACGGTTGATCGATGGTTGTCAGCACCTTCGGATCGGCGCTCTCTTGCGGCGCCGGCTCGCGGTGGACGCCGCCGTTGGCGCCGAGCTTGACGTCGATCGCATAGGCGTCGAGGCCCTGGCCGAACACCGTCCTGACGTCATCGTGGAGCAAGCCGTTCTTGAGCAGTTGGCCGATGAGGAAACCCATGCCGCCGGCGGCGTGGAAATGGTTCACATCCGCAAGCCCGTTCGGATAGACGCGGGCCAGAAGCGGCACGAGGTCGGAAAGTTCGGAGATGTCCTGCCAGGTGAGCAGGATGCCCGCGGCGCGCGCCATGGCAACGAGGTGCATGGTGTGGTTGGTCGAGCCGCCCGTGGCGTGCAGCCCGACGACGCCGTTGACGATCGATCGTTCGTCGATCATCTCGCCGGCGGGGGTGAACTCGTTGCCCATGGCGGTGATGGCAAGCGCCCGTTTCGCTGCTTCCTTCGTCAGCGCGTCGCGCAACGGCGTGCCGGGGTTGATGAAGGAGGCACCGGGCAGATGGAAGCCCATGATCTCCATCAGCATCTGGTTGGAGTTGGCGGTGCCGTAGAAAGTGCAGGTACCGGGGCCGTGATAGGACTTGGATTCCGCTTCGAGCAATTCGTCGCGACCGACCTTGCCCTCGGCGAAGAGCTGGCGGACCTTGGCCTTCTCGTCGTTCGGGAGGCCCGAGGTCATTGGCCCGGCGGGAATGAAGACCGCGGGCAGGTGGCCGAAGGTCAGCGCCGCGATCACGAGGCCAGGCACGATCTTGTCGCAGACGCCGAGATAGACGGCCGCATCGAACATGTTGTGCGACAGGCCGACGCCGGCGGCCATCGCGATTAGGTCGCGCGAAAAGAGCGACAGCTCCATGCCGGGCTGGCCCTGGGTGACGCCGTCGCACATCGCCGGCACGCCGCCGGCGACTTGCGCCACGCCGCCCGCCTCGCGCGCCGCCTCCCGGATCAGTGCCGGGTAGGTCTCAAAGGGCTGATGCGCCGAGAGCATGTCGTTGTAGGAGGTAACGATGCCGAGATTCGGGACGCGGTCACCCGCGAGCGCCGTCTTCTCGGCGGGGGAACAGACAGCAAAACCATGTGCGAGGTTTCCGCAGCCGAGCACGCTGCGATGCGGCCCGTTTGCCGCGGCACTGCGGACGCGATCGAGGTAGGCTTCGCGCTTAGGTTTTGAACGCTCGACGATGCGGGCGGTGATGGCGGCAACGCGGGAATCGGCGGACATGATACATCCTGTTCCGGAGCCTAGAGGGGCTCCTGTCTTCATCCTGTCATCGGTCTACAGCGGCCGTGTGGCATCGCATCGGCGGCTGTAACAGTTTGAATTGTTGCGTAATTTAACCTCGGTTCGATCGCGAAATAAGGATAAATCACTCAACACGACCTGCGCGCACGGGAGAACGCGCAAGGAAAGCTCTGGTTCGGGGCGCTCTCTACCTCGGCGGGCGTTCCCTGAGGGAGGCACTCGCCGTGTTACGGCGCCCAGTAGATCTGCAGCGGCGATGTTGCGCGCCGCAACATAGCGCGGATCGGCATCTTCGTCTCATCGCCGGGCGCTTCCGCCCGGGCAAGAACCTCCTTCTTGCCGTCGCCTTCGATATGCAGGACGAGTAGCCCGGCGTCCTCGAGACTGGAAAAGGTAAACGTCAGGCGCGTCTCGCCCGCGCCGTCCGCTTCCATCGAGATCACGCCGCGTGGCGTCGCCGGATCGATCGCCTCTTTGAGGCGCGTCCCTCCCGGAAAGAACGAGGCGGTGTGCCCATCCGTTCCCATTCCGAGAACAACGACATCGAAGGGCGCTCCGATCGCCGCAACCGACCGGCTCGCCATCGCTGCGGCGTCCTCGGCTGTGGCTGCTGCGTTGTAGAGCGGCAGGAACTTGGCCGCCTTCGCCTTGTTCTGCAGGAGATTGGCGGCGACCAGCCCATGGTTGGAGCGTTCGTTTTCCGCGGGCACGAACCGCTCGTCGACAAGAGTGACGGTCACCTTCGTCCAGTCGATCTCGCGCCGCGACAGCGCCCGGAAGAAGGCCTTTGGCGTTGTTCCGCCGGAGACCGCGATGCTCGCAGCGCCGCGGGTCTCAATCGCCGCGGCGAGCTTGGCGCTGACTGCATCCGCAAGCCCCTCCGCCAATGCAGTTCCGTTCTCGAATATGTGCAGGGAAGCGCTCATGGGTCGATCCTAGATTGTATCGTTCCAGGTGCGGCCGTCTCGCTCGATCAGTGCGATCGATTGGCTCGGGCCCCAGGTGCCGGCCGTGTAGCCCTGCACCTGCTGGCCGGTCGTTTCCCATGCCTTGAGGATCGGGTCGACCCATTGCCATGCGGCTTCCACCTCGTCGCGGCGCACGAACAGCGTCTGGTTGTTGCGGACCACATCGAGCAGCAGCCGTTCATAGGCATCGGCGTTGCGCACGGCGAAGGCCTCGGCGAAGCTCATGTCGAGGGGCACGTTCCGGAGGCGCATGCCGCCCGGTCCCGGGTCCTTGATCATCAGCGACTGCTTGACGCCTTCGTTCGGCTGCAGACGGATCATCAGCTGGTTTGCCGAAATGCGTCCGGCACTGTGGTCAAAGATCGAGTGCGGGATCTGCTTGAAGGTGATGACGATCTCCGACATGCGGCCCGCCATGCGCTTGCCGGTGCGAATATAGAAGGGTACGCCGGCCCAGCGCCAGTTGCTGACCTCGGCCTTGATCGCGACGAAGGTTTCGGTATTGGAAACGCCGCCTTCGAGCTCCTCGAGATAGCCCTTTACCGGACCGCCGGCGGATGCGCCGGCGCGATACTGGCCGCGAACCGTCACCTGCTCGACATTGCCCGCAGTGATCGGCTTCAGCGCGCGAAGCACCTTGAGCTTTTCGTCGCGCACGGCCTCGGCGTCCATCGAGGTCGGCGCTTCCATGGCGACGAAACAGACGAGTTGCAGAATGTGGTTCTGCACCATGTCGCGCAGTGCACCCGCCTTGTCGTAGTAGCCGGCGCGGTTTTCGAGGCCGACGGATTCCGACACGGTGATCTGCACATGGTCGATATGCGCCGAGTTCCAAAGCGGCTCGTAAAGCGCATTGGCAAAGCGCAGAGCCATGAGGTTCTGCACCGTCTCCTTGCCGAGGTAGTGATCGATGCGGAAGATCTGCTCTTCGCGGAATACCTTGCCGATCGTGTCGTTGAGATCCGTCGCCGTGGCGAGATCGCGTCCGATCGGCTTTTCGACGACGATCCGGGTGTTCTTGGTGATGAGCTTGTGGTCGCGAATCCTTTCCGAAATATCGCCGAAGATCGCCGGGCCGACGGCGAGATAGAAGGCACGGATACGATCCTTCCCTTCTTCGAGGATTTTCTTCAGCTCGTCCCAGCCCTGGTCGGACTTGGCGTCGACCGAGACGTAGTAGAGCCGGGCGGTGAATTTCGCCACTTCCGCTTCGTTGAATTCGCCCTGTTTCAGATGCTCCTTCAATGCGTCGGTCGCAAACGTTCGGTATTCTTCGTGGGTCAGTGCCGCGCGTGAAGCGCCGATGATTCGCGTCGGTTCGCTGAACTGACCTTCGATTTGCCGGTGATAGAGCGCGGGCAGAAGCTTGCGCTCTGCAAGATCGCCGGTGCCCCCGAACACCACATAGTCAAACGGGTCGACGGGAATGATCTGGCTGCTCATGGGATATCTCGATCTCGTTCAGGTCAGGGGGTGGTATAATCTAATCGATTTAAAAACGCTAGGGTGCGACGCAACAAAATGCGTCTGCACACGGCATTTTAGAACCGGTCGCGCAAAGCATACCAGCTGAGCGCAAGGAACAGGAGCGCCGAGCGGAATCGCATTCCGCCCGGGAAAGCAGGTATTTTCAAGGCCTTGAGAAGCTCCAGTTCCGTCTGTTTACCCAAGACCAGGTCAGCATAGAGCTTGCCGCAATAGTTGGACAGCATGACGCCGTGACCGGAATAGCCGCCGATGCTTGTAACTCCAGGCATGACCTCTCGGCAGAAGGGCTGACGCGGCATGGTGATGCCGACCGAACCGCCCCAGGCGTGAGTGATCTCGACATTGGCGAGCGCCGGATAGATCTCGCTGATTTGGCGGCGGATGTGGCTGGAGATGTCGCGTGGATTGTCGGCCGTATAGGCTTCGCGCCCGCCGAAGAGCAGCCGACCGTCTTTCGATTTGCGGAAATAGCGCACGACGAAACGCGAATCGTCGACCGATTCGCCGCCGGGCAGCACGTCCGGATGGTCGGACAGGACCTTTGTCGCGCCGATGAACGAGCGGATCGGCATGACGTGGCTGGCGGTCACGAGCTCAAGGTTGCCGATATAGGCATTGCAGGCGATCAGCACCCGGTCGGCGGTGATCGTGCCGCGATCGGTGTCGATGGCGATCGCGGTCCCCTTTTTCTCGATATTCAGCGCCTTCGTCTGTTCGTGGAGGCTGGCGCCGGCACGGGCCGCCTGCTTTGCGAGACCGACGAGCAGTTTCATCGGGTGGATGTGCCCGGTACCGGTGTCGCGTATGCCGAACTGATAATGATGCGATCCGAGCCGTTTTGCCGTCTCTTCCCGTTCCATGAAGGTAAGGTGCGGATATCCGAAACGTTCCGCCATCGCCTCGACATGGCGGCGGTAGTCTTTCTCGAGGCTTTTCTTGTGGCCGACGGAAAGCTGCCCGGGCACGAACTCGATGTCGATTCCGTGTTCGTCCGCGAAGTCCAGGAGATAGCGCTTGGCGTTCTCCGCCATCTCGAATAGCAGCTTGGCACGCTCGTGGCCGAGCGTTTCCTCGGTATCCTCCGCCCAGGTGCGCTGGCCAGTGCCGAACTGGCCGCCGTTGCGACCCGAGGCGCCGTCGCCGAAACGGCAGGCGTCGACCAAGGTGACGTCTGTTCCGCTTTTCGCGAGATTGTAGGCGGCCTGAAGACCGGTGTAGCCGCCGCCGACGATGGCGACGTCGGTCTTCCGGGAGCCTGCCAACGCCGGATAGCCCGGACGCTCCAGGATCATCGCCTCGTACCAGGAGATTCCAGGCGAGATCGGACTTTGCCAGGGCATGAAGTTGCCTTTCAGTCAGACGTTCAGAAGCAGGAATTCCCGTTCCCACGGACTGATGACCTGCATGAAGGTCTCGAATTCGCCACGCTTCACGCCGGCATAGATGGCGATGAATTCGGACGTGAAGACGTCGGCGAGCGAAGGTGCCGATTCGAGCAGCGAAACGGCCTCGAGCAGGCCGCGCGGCAGATCGATTTCGCCTTCGTTGGCGGTGTCCTCGGTCGGCGGCGTTGGCTGCAGGCCCTCGACGATGCCGAGATAGCCGCAGCCGAGCGAGGCCGCGAGCGCCAGATAGGGATTGGCATCCGAACTCGGCAGGCGGTTCTCGATGCGTCGCGCCGCGGCGTCCGAGACGGGGATGCGGAACGCCGTCGTCCGGTTGTCGTAACCCCAGGCGGTGTTCACCGGCGCGGACATGTCGGGTGTTAGCCGCCGGTAGGAGTTCACATATGGCGCCATCATCGCCAGCGTCCTCGGCACGTAGTGCTGCATGCCGCCGATAAAGGAGAAGAATTCCTTTGATGGCGACCCGTCCAAATTCGAGAAGAGGTTGCGACCGGTATTGATCTCGACGACCGACTGGTGAATGTGCATGGCAGAGCCCGGCTGGCCCTGCATCGGCTTCGCCATGAAGGTCGCGTAGATGCCGTGCTTCAGTGCGGCTTCACGGATCGTGCGCTTGAACAGGAAAACCTGGTCAGCAAGCTCGATCGGGTCACCGTGCCTGAGGTTGATTTCGAGCTGCGCCGGCCCTTCTTCGTGAATGAGGGTATCGATCTCGAGGCCCTGCTTTTCGGAGAAGTGGTATATATCGTCGATCAGTTCGTCGAACTCGTTAATGCCGGCGATCGAATAGCCCTGGCCGCCGAGGATCGAGCGGCCGGAGCGCCCCTTCGGCGGACGCAGCGGGTAGTCCGGATCGTCGTTCTGGGCGACCAGATAGAATTCGATCTCGGGCGCGACCACTGGCTTCCAGCCCTTTTGGCGATAAAGGTCGACCACGCGCTTCAAGACGTTGCGCGGCGTGTAGTTGATCTGTTCGCCCTGCGAGCCGACGATGTCGCAGATCACCTGCGCCGTCGGGTCGGTCTCCCAGGGAACGATCGAAAGGGTCGAGAGATCGGGCAACAGCTTGATGTCGCTGTCGCGGGAATCGTAACGAAACTGGTCGGTTTCGTCGGGATATTCGCCGGAAATCGTATGACGGTAGATCGCCGAAGGCAGAGCAAGCGAGGTGTTCGACGTGAACTTGGAGGTCGGCATCATCTTGCCGCGCGGTACGCCGGCAAGGTCGGGCGTGATGCATTCGATATCTTCGATACCGCGAATCTTGAGCCAGTCGACTGCCTCCTTCCAGGTCTTCACGCCTCGGGACGAGTGCAGGGCGGCGGGTATTTTCGAACTCTTGCTGATCTTTGCTGCTTGCTGGGCGATACTTCTCTTGGAGGGCATAAATCACCGGATTTGGGTTCGGATAGCGCATCATAGCCGGACTTTGGCGATTGGCTACTGCATGTTTCCTTAAATCGTATACGATTTAAGGACAAAAACATGCAGCAATTCAAAGTGCTACAGCGTCCTTTGCGCGTCTGATAAGACACGCGGCGCTGTAGAGCGGCTTCAGCGGATCACGATTGACTTTTGCTTCCGCCCCCGGAAAGGAAGGCCGAAACGTAAAAAAGGGTCTTCCGTGGCACAAAAACACGATGTGGTGATCATCGGCGCAGGCGCGGCCGGCATGATGTGCGCGATCGAGGCGGGCAAACGCGGACGCCGCGTGCTCGTGCTCGACCACGCCAAGGCACCCGGCGAGAAGATCCGCATATCCGGCGGCGGCCGCTGCAACTTTACCAATATCCACGCCGGCCCGAAGAACTTCCTCTCCGAGAATCCGCATTTCTGCAAGTCGGCACTGGCGCGCTATCGGCCGCAAGACTTCGTCGCACTCATCGAGCGGCACGGAATCACATGGCACGAGAAGACGCTTGGCCAGCTCTTCTGCGATCATTCGGCGAAGGACATCATCCGCATGCTGCTTGCCGAGATGCAGGAGGCAGGCGTCGTGGTCCGGCTTGCAACGGCGATCTCGGCGATCGAGAAAGTCGCATTCGGATTCCGCGTAACGACGGACGATGGTCGCGTCGAGGCCGCGTCACTGGTGGTCGCGAGCGGTGGCAAGTCGATTCCGAAAATGGGCGCGACGGGCTTTGCCTACAGGGTCGCGGAACAGTTCGGCCTACCGATCGTCGAAACGCGGCCGGCACTGGTGCCCTTGACTCTCGATCCGGCGCAACTTGAAAAGATCGGCCAACTGGCGGGCGTTGCGGCCGACGCCGAGGCGCGCTCCGGCACGGCCGCCTTCCGCGAAGCGGTGTTGCTCACCCATCGCGGCTTGAGCGGACCCGCCATCCTGCAGATCTCCTCCTATTGGCGGGAAGGCGCCGAAATCGTCCTGCGGCTGATGCCGGATATCGATATCGCGTCCATTCTCAAGGGAATGCGCCGAACGAACGGGCGACAGGCGGCGCAAACTGCCCTGGCCGATATCCTGCCGCGACGGCTGGCGCAGTTCTTTACCGACGAAGCAAAGCTGGCGGGACAGATGCTCGCCGACCTTTCCGACAAGGCCATCGATGCGCTGTCGGCTTCCATCCAGAACTGGATGCTGAAGCCCGCCGGGTCGGAGGGTTATAGGACCGCAGAAGTCACGCTCGGAGGGGTCGACACCCGTGCGCTCGATTCCCGTACGATGCAGGCGAGGGACGTTCCGGGACTTTATTTCATCGGCGAATGCGTCGATGTCACTGGTTGGCTCGGCGGCTACAATTTCCAATGGGCCTGGGCCTCCGGCTTCGCTGCCGGTCAAGAGGTGTGACCATCCGGAAAAATTGGTGATTTGCCTTTTCAGCCATTGTTAACGGAAATGGCTGAACCTGAACAATGGCTGCACGGCCTGCACAGGACTGGGGGCGGTCCCTAAACGGAAACCACACTGTTTCCATTTCATGGACTTTCATTGGTCGCAGGATGACGGCACCATGAGTGCATGGTAGCCAGGTTGGCTGCCAGCCAGGAAAAGGATAGGATGCCATGATCCACTTACGCCGCCGTCCCCGCGCTGTTGCGATTGCCCGCACTGAGCAGAGCCACTTGAACCATGAGCTGATTGCTTTCGGTGCGGTTATCGCTCTCTTTCTCGTTGTGACATTCGCGACGTTCGCCACTTTCTGAATCTGAGTGCAAATCAGGAAGGCGGAGGCTCCTTCCACGGTGAAGCCGACTTCACCTTACTTGAATTGTGGTGCCTGTGATCCGGCCGAAACCGCATGGCCGTTGTCGCAAATCGTCCTGGCCGCCATCACCGCTTTAAAACCGCCGGCCGCTTATACAAATCTTAATCGTTCAAATCGACACTTGCGCCCAAGTGAGTTCCGTCAGGGCCTCGCCGCCGGGAGCGGCTGCGTGGGCCCCGCAATGATTGCCGGCGGACTGGCGGCGTGCGCCGCATGATTCTCCGAAAAACATCAGCCTGTTTGCGCATCGGGTGGCGTGTTCCTCTGCAAGCAATCGCTTGGGGCGGGACGTCGGGCCATCGGGGGAAGCGAAACGCGAGCTGCGAGCCAAGGTGTTTTCAATGTTCATCGATAGAATTCTTGCCCGTTTCAAGATTCAGACGAAGGTTCTGTTCTTCATCCTGCCGTTTGTCGTCAGCATCTCGGCTGTCGGCATCACCGGCCTCTACGCTTCGGGCCTTCTGCAGGGGCGCATGGAGATTTCAAATAGCGTCCTGCAAACGCTAAGTGGCTTCAAGGACGTCTATGCGGGCATGAACAACTTCCTGCACAAGACGACCGAGGAAAACCGCGAAGCGATTCGCGCTACGATCGCCGCCCAGAAGGACATCCTCGCCGAGACGGCCGAACAGGTTGCCGGCCAGAACGGACAGGAAGAGCTGACCGCTGCGATCGCTGCGACCAGCGATATCGAGGCGCGTATCGAAGGTCTTTGGACGCTGCATGTCGGCGAGCAGGAGCTGCGTGCGGCCACAGCGGCCAATCTGGAACGCCTGGTGGCCGAGCAGTCGAAGATCAATGAAGAGACGAACCGGCTGCAATATGCCGTACGCAAAGACGAGAACGCGGCGAAGACGATGCTCAGGAACGCCGAAAAACTCCTTCGCGCCAGCCGCTTCTTCGCGGAGTTCGGCACCGAGGTTGCCAAGGCGACCACGGTCGAAGAGAAGCTGAAGCAGGTCAAGGATCGCTTTCCGATGATCGGCCGCACGCAGCGCGAGATCTTCACCTTGCTGCCGAAGGGCGAAAAATCCCTCGCCGACACGGTGAATTCGGCCTCGAGCGAGATCGGTTCCCTGATCAAGGCTCCGGTCGGACCCGAAACACTCAGCAGCATTTCGAAACACGTCGATCGCTTCCGCACCGCGAGCTTCCGGCTCGAAGCCGCCTCCGTTGGCAAGATGCGCGAAGCCACGCAGATCTTCAGTGAACTCGATGAAAAGATAGCGAGCACCGAATCCGTGCTGACGGCGACACGCCGGCTTTCCGTGTCGATCACCGATATTCAGATCGCCGCAGCGGCCTTCCTCGGCAGCACGACCGAGGAAAATCGCAAGCGGCTCCTGGATAAGTTCCTTGCTGTTCAGGCAAATCTGACGACGCTGCGCGGCGTCGCGAACGGGATGAGCTTCTTCGACACCACGTCAGACACGCTCCTTCCGATCATCGATGTGATGAAGAAGGATAGTGTTGCGCTGGTCGCAAGTTCGGACAAGCGCAGTTCCGAGTTCAATGCTGCCGGTGAATCGATCAATCAGATCTGGGGCGATCTGACCGAGTTCGCCGAGCAGCAGAAAGTCGCCGCCGGTACCGAACGAAACGAAGCGAACCAGATCTCCGTTGCTGCGACCGTCGCCGGTGTCATCATAGCGTTGCTCGCCGGCATCGCGCTGACGCTGACGCTGAAGAAACCGATCGGACAGATCACTGCCGCGATGCGCCGCCTTGCCGACGGCATGCTCGATACGGCGATCGACGGCGATGCACGGCGCGACGAGATCGGCGACATGGCGCGTGCCCTCGGCGTGTTCAAGGAAAACGCCCTTTCCAAGGTGCGCATCGAGGCGGAAAGCGAAGAGCAGCGTGCTCGTGCCGAAGCGGAGCGCAGCCGCAACGACGCCGAGAAGCGGGAACTCGACCGGCAGATCGATCTCGCCGTCAGTGAACTTGCCGCCGGCCTCGGACGTCTGGCGCAAGGCGACCTCTCGCGCCAGATCGAGGTGCCCTTCCACGGCCGGCTCGAACAGCTGCGGACGGATTTCAACGGATCCCTCATCCGGCTTCAGGATACGCTCGCCCAGATCAGGACGAACGCCCAGGCAATCCAGCAGAGCGGTGCGGACATGCATCATTCGGCCGACTCGCTCTCCAAGCGCACCGAGGCCCAGGCGGCTTCGCTCGAGGAGACCGCGGCCGCGGTCGACCAGATCACGGCGACCGTGCGTTCCTCCGCAGAGCGCGCACATGAGGCGAACCTCGCCGTTTCGCAGACCAAGAAGAGCGCCGACAGCTCGGCGACGGTCGTCACCAATGCCATCGCCGCGATGGGACGCATCGAAGAGGCTTCACGCCAGATCGAGCAGATCATCGAGGTCATCGACGACATCGCCTTCCAGACCAATTTGCTGGCGTTGAACGCCGGCATTGAGGCGGCGCGAGCCGGCGAGGCGGGCAAGGGCTTTGCCGTCGTCGCGCAGGAGGTCCGGGAATTGGCGCAGCGGTCCGCCGAGGCGGCTCGGGAAATCAAGGGGCTCATCAACAAGTCCACCGAGGAGGTCAATTCCGGCTCCCATCTCGTCAAGGAGACCGGCGCAGTGCTTGCCTCGATCAGCGCTCAGATCGTCTCCGTAAGCCAGCATGTGGAAATGATCGCAACGGCAAGCCGCGACCAGGCGGCGGCGCTGAACGAGGTCAACGGCTCCGTCAACCAGATGGATCAGATGACTCAGCAGAATGCCTCGATGGTGGAGGAGGCGACGGCCACCAGCCGCGCCCTCGCAAACCAGGCGGATACGCTGATGATGCTGGTCGAGCAATTCCGGCTGGAGCCGGAGACCGGTTCCGGTCAGGTCTACCGCGCAGCGTAACGGGCACCAACGTCAAGGGTCCTGCGGGCTCGCTGTGTAACGCCGAAGATTTGAACGCCGCGCATCAAAGATACGCGGCGTCGTCATTTCATGCTGCTTGCGCAGAAAGCCGGCCAGGTTTCGGCCGAATCCTCGTGCGTCTCCGCGGGCTGTCGCCTGCGGAAGAGTGTTGCAAATAACGCTTTCGCGAAGTCCTTCGTGCGGCTTCGTCGGGGCTCGAACCGCTCGTCCCAGCGGCGATTTCTTGAGGCCATCTCGAATAGAACGGCCATTGCCATCATGTCCATGGGTGATGCTCCTCGTTTCCGGGCATCTCCTTTTTTATGCGCTTAAAACTGTTTTACATACAGCGCATTTCCCCATATGTTTTTCACTGATGAAAAGCTTGGACTGGGATATCTACCGCTGTTTCATGACCGTAGCCCGCGCCGGCGGCCTCACCGGTGCGGCGCAGGTGACCGGCTTGAGCCCGGCCACGATCGGCCGCCGGATGCTGGAGATCGAGGAGCGTACCGGACGCTCGCTCTTCATGCGCAGCCAGACCGGATACGTGCTGACCGCCGACGGACGCTTCCTGTTCGAGCAATTGCAGGAAATGGAGGCGGCGGCGCGCAAGGTCGAGAGCTGGCAAAAGGAAGGCGAGGGGATGCCGGTCGTGCGTATCGCGGCCGGAACCTGGAACGCGTGGCTGGTCGCGGAGAATTTTCCGGCGATCTGCACCGAGCGCGACGCCTTTGCCATATCGCTTTCAATCGGGGAGGCGCGGGCGAATCTTGCCTATCGGGAGAGTGATATCGGCATTCGCGCCTTCGAGCCGGAAGAGACCTATCTGGCGTCGCGGCTGATCGGCGAAGTGGCCTATGCCGCCTACCAGCAGAGACATGCGCCGGGCGGCGGGCCGGAGCGCTGGGTCGCGGTTGCGGAGGAAGAGGCGATCTCGGCCTATCTGCGCTGGCCGCACGAGCAGGCGGCCGGCCGCATTGTTGCGACGGTTGGCCGCCCGCGGTCCTTGCTCGACCTCGCGCGCGCCGGGGCGGGAAGGGCGGTGTTGCCCTGCTTCGTCGGCGACCTCGATCCGCTGCTCGAGCGCGCGGGCGAGGAAATCGAGCCGCTTCGACATCGGCAATGGATCGTTATGAACAACGAGGACCGTCACAGGCGGGAAATCCGCACAGTCGTCGACCGGATGACGCGACTGCTGCGCAGCCACGTGGACCTGTTTGCCGGTAAGCGCCCGCGGCGAACCGCCTCCGCGTAACACCACAAAAGATTACCGGCCGACTGCGTAGTCGGCCGGCGATTTGTCTTTGACGGGAGCGGCTGTCCGGCCAGCTTCGTCCGCGAAGGACCACCACGGGAATCTGCCACCTACGGAACAGGGCGCTGTGCCACCAGCTACCGGAAAGCGTGAGTACGAGCGCGACAGCCGCGAGAAGTAACATCACGACCGTCCTTGTGTGACGATGACCGGAATGAGCAGGTCGCCCCAGTTGCCTTCGCCGCCATGATGGCGCGCCGAGCGCACCAGTTCGACCGAAACACCGGCGTCGACGGCCTTCATGACCGACTGGTTGAGCCGATGCAGGTCGTTCGCGACCATGCGGATCGCTGCCTGCTGTTCCGGGGTCATGGCCGACGACTGTTCCTCGGCCCGTTCCTTGACGCGTGTCTGTACTGTCATTGGCGTTGCTCCTTCAAAGGTTAGAGCCGGATGCGGGGCACTCGATCCCGCTTTCGGTTCGAGGTTCTGTAGTTTCCGGGGCGCGCGACGGGCAGGGATACCGCGCGCTCCGGTCTTTCATTCTACGTCTTTCATTCTGCCGCCGGGCGGAACTGGTCGTGCTCGGTCGATTCCTTCATGGCAGTGGTCGACGACTGGCCGCCGGTGATTGCCAGCGAGACCGCATCGAAGTAGCCGGTGCCGACTTCGCGTTGGTGCTTGGTCGCGGTGTAGCCGTTGGCCTCAGCCGCGAATTCCGCTTCCTGCAATTCCGAATAGGCGGCCATCTGCCGATCCTTGTAGCCGCGCGCCAGCTCGAACATGCCGTAGTTCAGCTGATGGAAGCCGGCGAGCGTGATGAACTGGAACTTGTAGCCCATCGCGCCCAGCTCGCGCTGGAACTTGGCGATCGTCGCGTCGTCGAGATTCTTCTTCCAGTTGAACGACGGCGAGCAGTTATAGGCGAGCAGCTTGCCCGGATGCGCCTTGTGCACGCCTTCGGCGAACTTGCGCGCCTGCTCCAGATCCGGCTTCGAGGTTTCGCACCAGATGAGGTCGCAATGCGGCGCATACGCCACGGCGCGGGCGATGCAGGGTTCGAGCCCGTTCTTCACCTGGTAGAAGCCTTCGACCGTGCGGCCGGCGTCGTAGTCGACGAAAGGCCGGTCGCGTTCGTCGATGTCCGACGTCAAGAGCTTTGCCGCTTCCGCATCGGTGCGGGCGATGACGAGCGTCGGCGTTCCCATGACGTCGGCGGCGAGCCGCGCGGCGTTCAAGTTGCGGATATGCGCGGCGGTCGGGATCAGGACCTTGCCGCCGAGATGGCCGCATTTCTTTTCCGACGCGAGCTGGTCCTCATAGTGGACACCTGCCGCACCAGCCTCGATGAAGGCCTTCATGATCTCGAAGGCGTTCAGCGGCCCGCCGAAGCCGGCCTCGGCATCGGCAACGATCGGTGCAAACCACGTCTCCACCGAAAGCCCTTTGCCTTCCGAGGTTTCGATCTGATCGGCGCGCTGCAGCGTGCGGTTGATGCGCTTCGCCAGCTCCGGTGCCGCATTGGCCGGATAGAGCGACTGGTCCGGATACATGGCCGAAGCCGTGTTGGCGTCCGCGGCGACCTGCCAGCCGGAGAGATAGATCGCCTTCAAGCCGGCGCGAACCATCTGCATGGCCTGGTTGCCGGAGAGCGCGCCGAGCGCGTTGACGAAATCCTCATCGTGAATGAGCTTCCAGAGACGGTTGGCGCCCATCTCGGCAAGAGAATAACGGATTTCTACCGATCCCCGGAGCCGCTTCACATCTTCGGCGGTATAGGGTCGCTGAATACCGTCGAAACGTCCCTGCGGCGCGCTGGGAACGAGTTTGTAAAAATCAGTCATTCTTGCCTCCTCGTAAAAACAGATAGCTCTTCGACTTTGGTCTTACGCCAGTCTTTGCCGTAAGCTCATGTGACTTTTTTTACATTGCGGTGCACGAAAACGCCATGGGAATCGTGGAAACGGCCGATCCAAAAGGGTTATCTTGTCTTGTGCTTGACAGTGGAAATCTGTAAAACTGTAAAAGCCGTCAAAGCGGTTGCCGTGCCGGTTCTTGTAAAGGGAGTTACAAATGGCCGAAAACAAGATCTTCGCCGGGCCGCGTGTCAGACGTATCCGCAATGGTCTTCAGTTGACGCAGACGGCGATGGCGGAAGCGCTCGGCATCTCCCCCTCCTACCTGAACCTCATCGAACGGAATCAGCGGCCGTTGACAGTGCAGCTTCTCCTCAAGCTCTCCTCGGTCTACAAGGTGGATCTCGACGAACTGCAGGGTGAAACCGGTGGCGGTCTGGCGCAGTTGCGCGAGGTCTTCGCCGATCCGCTCCTGGCCGGCGAACTTCCCGGCGACCAGGAACTGATCGAAATCACCGAAGCGGCACCCAATGCCTCCGGCGGCATCGTCAAGCTTTATCGCGCCTATCGCGAGCAGGCGTCACGCCTCAAGGATCTTGCCGATCTCCTGGCGGGACAGGGCCACATGGCGGCACTTTCGGGCACGCGGCTGCCGATCGACGAGGTGCGCGAAGCGTTCGAAGCGCGGCCCAATCATTTCGCGCGGATTGAGGAGGCAATGGAGGTATTCCATACCGCGCTTTCGCCCGGCGACGACCTGGCCGGAGGGCTGAGGGCCTGGCTCAAGAAGGAGCATGGCCTCGTCGTCAGAACGCTGCCGGTGCACGCCATGCCGAACCTCAGGCGCCGTTTCGACCGGCACTCGATGCGGCTCTTTATTTCCGAACGCCTGTCACCTTTCGACCAAACGCGGGAAATCGCCATGGAAGTTGCCTCGATAGCCTGTCACGAGGCGATCGACGCCGAGCTGGAGCAATTCCGCTTCTCGACTGCCGAGGCACGCCGCATCGGTCGTTTCGAACTCGCGCGATATGCCGCCCACGCTTTGATGATGCCCTATCAAGCGTTTCTAGCCGCTGCGCAGCGCGCGAAATACGACATCGATCTCTTGCGATCCCGCTTTCAGGTGTCCTTCGAGCAGGCTGCCAATCGACTGACGATGTTGCAGCGTCCCGGCGCCGCAAGCATCCCGTTTTTCCTTATGGAGATCGACAATGCCGGACATCGGCTGCGCCGCGCGGGCGCGCTTGGCTTCCCCAGTGCGCGCTTCGGCGGCGCCTGCCCCAAGCTTAACATCCATGCCGCCTTCGCCGTGCCTGGACAGGTTCTCGTTGACCGCGTCGAAATGCCGGAGGGCAGCGAGTATCTTGTCGTTTCACGGACACTCGACGGACCGCAAGCGGGCTTTCAGGAGAGGGTGAGACGCACGGCGCTGCTCATCGGCTGTGACGCCGGCTTTGCGGAAGACGTCGTCTACGGTGCTTCGGGGATGCCGCCAATACCGGTCGGTGCAGCCTGCCGCCTCTGCGAGCGGCAAGGCTGTCTGGCGCGCGCCGAACCGCCCGTCACCCGCCCCCTCGGCCTCGACGAGATGGCGACTGGCCTTAGCGTCTTCGATTTTCAATAGTCGGATTTCAGTAACTGGCCGGGTGCTGATTGGGCAACAGCGGCGCCCCGGGCGCGAAGCATTCCGCGGCGAGTCCGGTGGTATAGCCGCGGGTGATGTGGGCTTTCTCCGCATAGGCCTTGTTTCGCATCAGGATCGCATGCAGTTCCGGCAGATTGTAGTAAGGCACACCGGGATAGAGGTGGTGCTCGAGGTGGTAGTTGATGTTGTGGGGCGCGAAGAAAAGCTTCTCCCAGGCGTGCGGATAAACGGTGCGCGAGCTCGTCAATTCATCGCTGTAATCCATGCCACCGAAATGTTCGGCGACGCTGCGCACGTAAAGAAACAGACAGAAGAAGGTGAAGAAGGGCACGAGCCAGTAGAGCACGAATTCGCGCCAGATGCCGAAGAATGTGAAAACGACAGCTGCCGAGAGGTAGAAGCTAAGCCGCAGCGCCTTGTAGCCCGGAGTCGAGCGATCCGTCTTCGAGATCCTCTTGGCCATGTGAATAAGGTCGCGGATCGAATTCACCGCAACGACGTAGCCGAGCAGTTGCGCAATACCGCGTGCTAGTTTCTGCGGGAAAGTAAACTGTGCGAGGTCGCGCTTGGCGATCCAGTCCGGGTCGTCATCGGTATTGGCGTGCTGGTGATGGGCAAGATGGTTCTGGCGATAGCCGTCGACGGTCGCCAGGACCGGCCAGGCCAGCAGAATGTCGCTCATCCAGTCGCTGAGCTTGCGATTGCGAATAATGCGGTAATGGGCAGCCTCGTGCACCATGCAGCCGAAGGCGTGCATTCGTCCGGCGATCACGGCTATGGCTATCACGTAGACGAGGATATTGTCGGCATATTCGCTGGCGGCGATCGCCGCCGCGATGATGACCCAGTCCGTGGCGATTGCCATTAATGATTTTCTCGGCTGCAGTACCGACAGGCGTTTCAATTCCCTCGGGTCGATTCTGCGGTTTCGCTCGCTCATAACGTGGTCCGGACGCTTCTACACAACCGCCGGCAACGTGGCACTTCTGCTAAGGTTAATCAATCGTAAACGCGGCTCGTGAGTCAGCATGTTCGCACCATGGTTAACGCGCGGGCCGTCTCCAATCGGCACAGGAGCCATGAGCTCTAAGTCATAAGTACCCGTTTTTGCTTGCGCTTGCCAACATGCATTAGACACGGGATCGTGCCTCTATCCCGAGCGAAAGCGCTTGAGGTTGGCGAGAAAGATGCCTAACCTCGCCGTCGGGCCGACTGGGATCACGCTGGACCGCACGGGTTAGCGGTCTGCCGAGAACCAATAATAAAGAGGGAACTGATGTCAAAAATCATAATTGCAACATTGGCTGCCGCCGCCTTGGCGGGATCGACCATGCTCGCTTCCGCGCAGGAGCGGGTCGTCAACGTCTACAACTGGTCGGACTATATCGACAGCAGCATCCTCGAGGACTTCACCAAAGAGACCGGCATCAAGGTGGTCTACGACGTCTTCGATTCCAACGAAATCCTGGAGACAAAACTGCTTGCCGGCGGCTCCGGCTATGACGTCGTCGTGCCGACGGCGTATTTCCTGCAGCGCCAGATCGCGGCGGGCGTGTTTCAGAAGCTCGACAAGTCGAAGCTCCCGAACCTGCCGAACATGTGGAACGTCATCATGGAGCGTACGGCGCAGTACGATCCCGGCAACGAATATGCCGTCGACTACATGTGGGGCACGACCGGCATCGGCTACAATGTCGACAAGATGAAGGAGATCCTGGGCACCGACGCGAAGCCGAACTGGGACGTCATCTTCAACCCCGAACTGGCCGCGAAGTTCAAGGATTGCGGCATTCATCTCCTCGACTCCCCGACCGACATCGTTCCTTCCGCGCTTGCCTATCTGGGCATCAATCCCGACAGCCACGAGGCGGCCGATCTTGAAAAGGCGGCCGAGTTGCTGACGAGCATCCGCCCCTATGTGCGCAAGTTCCATTCCTCCGAATACATCAATGCGCTTGCAAACGGCGACATCTGCCTGGCCGTCGGCTTCTCCGGCGATATCTTCCAGGCGCGCGACCGTGCCGCCGAGGCGAAAGCCGGTGTGACGGTCGATTATTCGATTCCCTCGCAAGGCGCGCAGATGTGGTTCGACATGCTGGCGATTCCCGCCGACGCGCCGCATGTCGCCGAAGCGCATGAGTTCATCAACTACTTGATGAAACCGGAGGTCATTGCCAAGGCCTCGAACTATGTCTTCTACGCCAATGGCAACAAGGCCTCTCAGCAGTTCCTGGACAAGGAAGTGTTGGAAGACACGGCTATCTATCCGTCAGACGAGGTGATGCAGAAGCTGTTCACCGTCACGCCGTTCGAGCCCAAGGAGCAACGGGCGTTGACCCGGCTTTGGACCAAGGTCGTCACTGGCCAGTAAGATCGGAAATGAATTGCCCGGCTCCAAGATCCGGGCAATTTTTTTGGAGCGGGCGACGAGGAAAGACGTGTCGTTGTTTTTGCCCGTCTCCTGCTCGGCGTAAGATTGAAATGGGCGCTACTGCATGTTTCCTCAAATCGTATCTGATTTAAACATGCAGCAATCCAAAGTGCTACAGCGTCCTTTGCGCGTCTGATAAGACGCGCGGCGCTGTAGGATCACGACGGTGCGCGCCCATCGGCTGTGTCACTCGGGGATAGATGATGAAGTCTCTCGGCAGTATCCGGCGGTCCTTCGCCCCATGGGCGGATCCGGCCTCCAAACCATTCATTTCCTTCAAGAACGTAACCAAGAAGTTCGGAGACTTCACGGCCGTCGACGACCTTTCGTTGAACATCTACACCCGGGAGTTCTTCGCCCTTCTGGGCGCCTCCGGCTGCGGGAAATCAACCTTGCTGCGCATGCTTGCCGGTTTCGAGCAGCCGACGTCGGGTGAGATCATTCTCGACGGCCAGAATCTCGCGGGCATTCCGCCATATCGGCGACCCGTCAACATGATGTTCCAGTCCTACGCGCTGTTTCCGCATATGACCGTCGAGAGCAACATTGCCTTCGGTCTGAAGCAGGACGGCATGCCGAAGGCGGATATTGCCGAGCGCGTTGCGCAGATGCTGAAGCTCGTCAAGCTCGAGAAATTCGCCAAGCGCAAGCCGCATCAGCTTTCGGGCGGCCAGCGCCAGCGCGTGGCGCTCGCCCGCTCGCTCGCCAAGCGCCCCAAGGTACTGTTGCTCGACGAGCCGCTTGGCGCACTCGACAAGAAGCTGCGCGAGGAAACCCAGTTCGAGTTGATGGACCTGCAGCAGCAACTGGGCCTGACCTTCGTCATTGTCACCCATGACCAGGAAGAGGCCATGACCATGGCCGACCGCATCGCCGTCATGAGCTACGGCAAGGTCATTCAGGTGGCGACGCCGGCGGAAATCTACGAGGCGCCGAATTCCCGCTTCGTCGCGGACTTCATCGGCGACGTCAACATTTTCGACGGCACGGTCGCCACTGCGGAGGACGGCCGCGTCCGCGTCGAGACGGCGGGTGGCGTTCCGATCCGGATGGCCTCGTCGGAGAAGCTTTCGACGGGAGCCAGGGCTGCCGTTGCCATTCGGCCGGAAAAGATCCGGGTCACCCGGCAGGCGCCTCAACACGCGCCGCTCAACGCAGCCGAAGGCGAGATCTGGGACATCGGCTATCTGGGCGACATGACCGTCTTCCACATTCGTCTGAAGGACGGCAAGGTCGTCAAGGCATCGTCGTTGAATGCCGTGCGCGCCGTCGAGGATCCGCTTGGCTATGACCAGCAGGTGTGGGTCTCCTTCGGCGAAGACGCTGGCGTGGTGTTGAAGGATTGAAGTCATGGCAAGAATTGCGTCGGCCATCGCCAGCCGCCTGGTCATCATCGTTCCCTATGCCTGGCTGCTCTTCTTCTTTCTCATTCCCTTTTTCATCGTCTTCCGCATCTCGCTTTCGCAGACGGCGATTGCCATGCCGCCCTATACGCCGGTCTTCGATCTGGCCGGCGGCCTTTCGGGCATCCTCGAGGGAATGCGCGAGTTTTCCGTCGACAACTATGTCTGGCTGACCGAGGACGTGCTCTATTTCAACGCCTATGTTTCGAGCCTCTTCATCGCGGCCGTCTCCACTTTCCTGACGTTCTTGATCGGCTATCCGATCGCCTACGGAATGGCGCAGGCTCCGCGTTCCATCCGCCCGACACTGTTGATGCTGGTGATCCTGCCCTTCTGGACGAGCTTCCTGATCCGTGTCTACGCCTGGATCGCGATCCTCAAACCGGAAGGTCTGCTCAATCAGTTCCTGATAACCATCGGCGTCATCGATCAGCCGCTCATAATCCTCAACACCAACTGGGCGATCTACATCGGCATCGTCTATTCCTATCTCCCCTTTATGGTGCTGCCGATCTATTCGGCACTCGAGAAGATGGACCACACGCTGACGGAGGCGGCGCAGGACCTCGGCTGCACGCCGATAACCGCCTTTTGGCGGGTGACGTTCCCGCTATCGCTCGCGGGCGTCGTGGCCGGCTGCCTGCTGGTCTTCATTCCGGCGGTTGGCGAGTTCGTCATCCCGGACCTGCTCGGCGGATCGGAAACCCTCATGATCGGCAAGACACTGTGGAACGAATTCAATTCCAACCGCGACTGGCCCGTCTCCTCGGCGGTCGCCACGATCCTCCTGCTCATCCTGGTGCTTCCGATCGTCTATTTCCAGAATGTGCAGGCGAAAGCCGATAGCGAGGGGAGGTAGGCGATGGCAAAATGGTCTCGCTTCAACATCGTCTCCGTCGTCCTCGGCTTCGGTTTCCTTTACCTGCCGATCGTCCTTCTGGTGATATTCTCGTTCAACGAATCGAAACTCGTGACCGTCTGGGCCGGCTTTTCGACGCGATGGTACGCCCAGCTCTGGCATAACCAGAGCCTGCTTGATGCAGCCTGGGTCACCATTCGCGTCGCGCTTCTGTCGGCGACCTGCGCGACGGTGCTTGGAACGCTGGCGGCGCTCGCGCTCGTGCGCTACACGCGCTTTCGCGGCCGGGTGCTGTTTTCCGGCATGGTCTACGCGCCGCTCGTGATGCCTGAGGTGATCACCGGCCTGTCACTGTTGCTGCTCTTCGTCGCCGTTGGGCTCGACCGCGGGTTCTGGACGATCACGCTCGCCCACATCACCTTCACCATGTGCTTCGTCGCCGTTGTGGTTCAGTCGCGTCTCTTGAGCTTCGACCAGTCGATCGAGGAGGCCGCGCTCGATCTCGGCGCGACGCCGGTCAGAACGTTCTTCGCAATCACGCTGCCGGTGATTGCGCCAGCGGTCTTTTCCGGCTGGGTGCTTGCCTTCACCCTGTCGCTCGACGATCTGGTGATTTCGAGCTTCACGACGGGACCTGGCGCCACCACCTTGCCGATGAAGATCTACAGCCAGGTGCGCCTCGGCGTGACGCCGGAAATCAACGCGATCTGCACGATCCTGATCGGCGTCGTGGCGCTCGGCGTGCTCGTTGCTTCGATCGTGACGAAGCGTCGGGAGCTGCAGCGGGAGAGGGACGAGCGCGCCGCGTTTGCCGCGATAGGCTGACTTCCTCCAGCTCTTGCGTCCCTTCAGACGCACAAACTCGGGGGCGGTGGTGTTGATGCTGGGCCTATTGCGGCTCGACGAGCACGGAGAGGGGCGAGATGACCGCATTCGGCCACGATCCGCCGACGAAGAAACGCAGCGGTTGGTTGGCCGTCTCCGTGTTTTCCAGCATTCCAGCAAGCGCGAGGCTGCCGGTGCGATAAGGAATAACGCCAGTAACCGACATGTTGCCCGACGGCCCGGCAAAATTCGCTCGGTTCAGCCGCGCCACGCCGCCGCCGAAGCTGGCGTCGATCTCGGCCGCCTGGAAATCGAACACCCCGGCACTCGCCTGCGAGAGAGAGAAGAATTCGCCTCTCCGGATGAGGTCGACGAAGGCGTTCGCATCGAATCCGGCGAGACTGCCATTGGCCAGCGAAAACGTGAGCCTGCCCGACAGATCGGCGGCGCTGGTCGCCCAGACGGCACGGTCCGTCGCAAGATCGAGATTGAGCGTACCCCTGCCGCTCGGCGTCGGGCCTTTCAAGCCGAAACTGTTGAGCACGGCGGCAAAGTCGGCATCCTTCAGGCTCATCTGCAGACGGCCGCCATGTTCCAGCCCCTTGTCCGAGAGCATCAAGCGGCCACTGAGAATGCCGTCTGCGTAGGTACTGTCGCCGATATCGAGTGATGCCCGGTTGCCGTTGATCATGACACCGGCCGCCACGTCGGTGAGATGCAGCGGACCGACGAACACCTCCTGCGAGGAAAGCCGCACATCTGCGCGCCAGCCGCCGGTCAGGTTTTCCGCCATCCGCCATTCAGGGTCGTTGGCGCCCGCGGGCGTCACTGTCGGGAGGCCGTTGAGATCGATGCTGTCGAAGGCGAGCGTTCCTTCGACACGCGGCGTGTCGCCGACGGGAAACGCGACGTCCAGGACGCCAGTTGCGGTGGCGCCACCCACAGCAAGTTGCAGTTCATCGAGCTTGAGCGTCTTTTCGCCGGTCGCCACCATGGCATCGATGCTAAAGGCACCGGCAGGAAATACTCCCGACGAGCCGCCTCGATACCAGGCAAGAAGCGCTGACAGAGAAGGGGCGGATGCCTGCAGATGGCCGGAGGCAAAGGGATACATTGAAAGATTGCCGATGCCTTCGAAGGAGAAGGTCAACGGGGTAGAGGTCAGCGACGTCCTGAGCGACGCATTGCCCCCGGCAAAGAGGGCCAGCGGTTGGTCGCAGATTAACGCCCAGTCGATCGCCTCGCCGCCAATGGTCGTCGAAAGCTGGGCGCTGACGCGCTCGGCAAAGGACGGCCATTTGACGGTTCCGGAAATGGCCGGAATGTCAAAGTCCAGGCCACCGCGGGCCGCCCGGTCGAGAATCCGAACCCGGCCGTTTTCGATCGTTATGTCGCCGAAGGGCGTATCCTCCTCGGTCGTCGTGTCAGTAAGGCTCAGCCAGTGCGGCCGTTTCCAGTTGATGCTTCCGTCGGCAGCACGCTCGATGGTGACGACGGGGTCGACGAAGCGGATATCATCGAGCGCCGGCTCGCCGCGAAGGGCTGCAAGCAAGCTGAAGGATGCGGTAATGCGGCCGATATGCGCAAGCGGGCGCGGGTTTGTCTCGTTCGACTCGATCGTCGCCGAGGGCAGAATCAATTCAGGCTCCGGCCAGAACCGGACTTCGGGTTCGCCGCCAATCCTGCTTTTGCCGCCTGACCAGGTATCGAGCATCCGTTCCATGGTCGCGCGGGCATCGGTCGTCGAAATGACCAGCGGCAGCGCGGCGTTATAGGCGATGGCGAGGCCGACGCCGATCGCGGCGGACCAGAAGAGGTGGCGGCGGCCGATCCGCGACCAGAGGCCGGAACTGCGCAATATCTGCAGGATTTGTCTCGTCATTTCGGTCGGATTGCCACTGCCTCTCGGATCAAGCCGTCTGGATAGGCCTTCGGCTTGGATAAAGCAAATGCGACTGACATGGATATGTCGTCATCTCGATGCCGAACCCGGTAGCACGCTGTTTATTTTGCGCTGCAGCATGGTATAGAAACACACAGAGGAGTGGAGGAGAGCATGCAAGCAGATCGACCTTTGTGGGTTCCTAGTGCCGAGATTCTCGAGCGAAGCCCGATGGCGCAATTCATGGCGTGGTGCGGGCAACGTTTCGACCGGAATTTTGCCGACTACGACGCTTTCCATGACTGGTCAGTGACCGAACGGGGCGACTTCTGGACCGCGGTCTGGGAATATTGCGGCGTCGTCGGCGACCGCGGGGAGCGGGCGCTCATCAATGGTGAGCGGATGCTGGATGCCCGCTTCTTTCCTGACGCAATGCTGAATTTCGCCGAGAACCTGCTGCGCAAGAGCGGCGATGGAGACGCGCTGGTCTTTCGGGGCGAGGACAAGGCCGGCTATCGTCTATCCTGGGACGATTTGCGCGCCCTGGTATCGCGCCTGCAGCAGGCGATGAAGGCCAAGGGTATCGGAAAGGGTGACCGCGTCGCAGCGATGATGCCGAACATGCCCGAGACGATCGCACTGATGCTGGCGACCGCTTCGATTGGCGCCATCTGGTCATCCTGCTCGCCCGATTTCGGTGAGCAGGGTGTTCTCGACCGCTTCGGCCAGATCGGCCCGAAACTGTTTATCGCCTGCGACGGCTATTGGTACAACGGCAAGCGGCAGGACGTCGCCGACAAAGTGCATGCCGCCGCCTCCGCCCTGGGCGCGCCGACCGTCATTGTTCCTTATGCGGGTGACAGTGTTTCGCTGGCAGCGGCGATCGAAGGCGGCGCCACGCTGGCCGATTTCATCGCCCCCTTCGACGTGAAACCGCTGACGTTCGAGCGGCTGCCATTCAGCCATCCGCTCTACATTCTGTTTTCCTCCGGTACGACCGGCGTGCCGAAATGCATTGTGCATTCTGCAGGCGGAACCTTACTGCAGCACCTGAAGGAACACCGTTTCCACTGCGGCCTGAGGGAAGGCGAGAGGCTCTTCTACTTCACCACCTGCGGCTGGATGATGTGGAACTGGCTGGCATCGGGTCTCGCGGCAGGAGCCACGCTCTGCCTCTTCGACGGTTCGCCATTCTATCCGGACGGTAATGTCCTCTTCGACTATGCGGCGGAGGAACGGTTCGCGATTTTCGGCACGTCGGCAAAATATATCGACGCCGTACGCAAAGGTGGCTTCACGCCGATCAGCACACATGACCTCTCCGCGCTCCGTCTGTTGACGTCGACCGGTTCGCCGCTTTCTCCGGAAGGTTTTTCGTTCGTCTATGAGGGCATCAAGTCGGACATCCAACTCGCCTCGATCTCCGGCGGTACTGACATCGTGTCCTGCTTCGTGCTCGGCAATCCCCTGAAGCCGGTCTGGCGCGGCGAAATCCAGGGACCCGGCCTGGGACTTGCCATGGACGTCTGGGACGACGACGGCCGCCCCGTGCGCGGCGAGAAAGGGGAACTCGTTTGCACCAAGGCCTTTCCGTCGATGCCGGTCATGTTCTGGAACGATCCCGAGGGCGCCAAGTACCACGCGGCCTATTTCGAGCGCTTCGATAACGTTTGGTGCCACGGCGACTTCGCCGAATGGACGCCGCATGGCGGCATCATCATTCATGGCCGTTCCGACGCGACGCTCAATCCGGGTGGCGTGCGGATCGGCACGGCGGAGATCTATAATCAGGTCGAGCAGATGGAAGAGGTCGTCGAGGCGCTGTGCATCGGCCAGGATTGGGAGGATGACGTTCGGGTAATCCTCTTCGTCCGGCTGGCGCCGGGCGTCGAATTGACCGACGAGGTGACGAAGGCCATCAAGAACCGCATCCGCACCGGCGCTTCGCCGCGTCACGTGCCGGCGAAGGTCATTGCCGTTGCCGATATTCCGCGGACCAAATCGGGCAAGATCGTCGAGCTTGCGGTTCGCGACGTCGTGCATGGCCGGCCGGTCAAGAACAAGGAAGCGCTCGCGAACCCGGAGGCGCTCGACCTGTTTGCCGGGCTCGATGCATTGAAAAGCTGATTATTTGGGCGGGACGGCGGCTTCCTTGCTATCCCGCCGTCCTTGCTGCTCCAAGCCGCCGTCGCGCGTTAACCAGTTGGCGTCCCGCGAATTAACCAAATCGTCGGACTTGCGCGCGCTTGCTTAAGATTGTTGGATCAAAAAGTAAGATCTTGTTTACATTTGGAGGTGCATGGTCGAACCAACTTGAGGCCGACCAGTCAGGGGCCGGTGCCGCAGCAGCGATGTTGCCGCAGACATGATGTCACCTTTTCTCGAGCATTTGTTGATTAGCATTGACTTCAGAGGCGGCTTTTCGGCTGCCTCTTTTTTTGTGTTTGCGCGGCCGCCTTCAGTTATGACCGTCAGGGGCGGCGTTCCAGCGATCTCGACACCAGGATCACCGGGATCATGCCGGCGAGGACGATGATCATCGCCGCGACGGAGGCGTCTTCGACCTTGGCGCGCGAAGCGTCCTCGTAGACCAGGGTGGCGAGCGTGTTGAAGTTGAAGGGCCTCAGCATGATGGTTGCCGAGAGTTCCTTCATCGTCTCGATGAAAACGAGCAGAGCTGCCGTCAGCACGGCCGGCCGCATCATCGGCAGCAGTACCGTTCGCAACGTCTGGCCGCTCGTGCGTCCGAGCGCGCGTGCCGCCATGTCGAGATGCGGCGACAGTTTCTGGAAGCCGGCTTCGAGCGTGCCTTCCCCCATCGTCAGGAAGCGGACCGTGCAGGCGTAGACGATGGCAAAGCCGGTGCCGCTCATCAGGAGGCCGGTCGAAACTCCGAACGTATCTCTCATCTGCGCATCGACCGCGTTGTCGAGTGCTGCCAGCGGAAAGAGCACGCCGATCGCGAGAACCGTACCGGGCACGCCATAGCCGAAGGAGGCCAATCGGCCGGCTGCTTCCGTGGTGCGCGAACGCCCGGTGCGGGCGGCATAGGCAAGCACAAATCCCAGAAGCACCGCGACGAGCGCTGTCAGGCCGGAAACCAGAATGCTGTGCAAGAGCGCATTCAGGAGGCGCGGCGCCAGAAACTGATCCAGGCGTTTCAGGGCGTAATTACCAAGAATAAAGAACGGAACGGCGAAGCCGGAGAGCACCGGCAACAGGCAGGCGATCGTTGCCGCCCATTTTTTCCAGCCCGACAGTGTGAGCCTTGCAAGATCGTGGACGGCGGCCGTTGTCTTCTGGCTGGAGAAGCGCTGCCTGCGACGGGCGGCGCGCTCGACCATCATCAGGCCAACGACGAAGAGCAGCATGATACAGGCGATCTGGGCGGCGCCGGCCAGGCTGCCGCGGTTAAGCCAGGTATCGAAAATCGAGAAGGTCAGGGTCTGGACGCCAAGGAACTCGACCGCTCCGATGTCGTTCAGCGTTTCCATGGCGACAAGCGTCAGGCCGATCATGATGGCGGGCCGCGCCATTGGAATCTGGATCCGGAAAAACACCTTGAGCGGCCCGGCGCCGAGCGTGCGCGCCACGTCTGCGGCCGCGCGCCCCTGCATCAGGAACATCGAGCGGCAGGCGAGATAGATATAAGGATAGAGCACCGAGCTCAGCACGAGTACCGCGCCGCCGAGCGAGCGCACGTCCGGGAACCAGTAGTCACGGCTCGTCTGGAAACCGAAAGTGAACCGGATCAACCCCTGGACTGGACCGGTGAAGGTGAGCAGTTCGCCGAAGGCATAGGCCGCGAGGTAAGCGGGTATCGCAAGCGGCAGCACAAGCGCAGCAGAAAGGAAACGGCGGAGCGGAAATTCGCAACTCGCCACCAGCCATGCAGTCAGGATGCCGATAAAAGCTGTTGCCGCACCGGTGAGCGCGACCAGCAACAGCGTTCGCCCAGTCGCGCGCGGGATGACGTTCTCGATAAGATGCGGCCAGTCGGCGCTGCCGCCGGAAACGGCAAGCCAGCCAATGGCAAGCATCGGCATCAGCACGATCGCCGAGGCGAGCACAGCCCAGATCGCGAGCAACGGATGAGCGAGGCCCGTCCCGGTCCGGGCATAGCGTCTTCTGAGGCTTTTGGATTTCGACTGCAAGCGATCGGTTCCGAGGCGAAGCGGCAAGGCGATGACTGGCCGGAACCGGCAAACTGGTTCCCGCGGGTCAACATTTCCTTACAGCATTCGTGCTCAGTTCGCCAAGACGCGTTGCGATGGGAAGGAAATTTCGACGAGCGTGCCTTCGTTCGGCGTGGAATTGATCGAGAACTGCGCGCGGTTCGCCTCGGTCATGGCCTTGGTCAGCGGCAGGCCGAGACCCGTACCGTCTCCGCGCTTGCGCCCGCCGGTCGTTACCTGACGGAAGGGCTTCATCGCCTGATCGAGCTCGCTGCGCGTCATGCCGATCCCGGTGTCGCGAATCCGCAGGATGACGCTTCCGTTCGCCTCGTAGGATGTCGATACGACGATCTGTCCGCCGGACGGGGTGAAGCGGATGGCGTTCGCCAGAATATTGAGCGCAATCTGCTTGATGGATCGGCCGTCGGCGACCACCGTCGGAACGGATCCTGAGAGCGAGGTGCGGATGATCACGCGCTGGCTGTTGGCTTGTGGCTGCACCAGCGACACGGCTTCGGAAACAGCATCGTTGATATCGACGGCGCTGAAATCGAGGTCCATCTCGCCAGCCTCGATTTTCGAGATGTCGAGCAGATCGTTGACGATGTCGAGGACGTGCCTGCCGGAGCGGCCGATATCGCCGGCATATTCGATGTAACGGGGATGTCCCACCGGGCCGAAATGCTCGCTCGCCATCATGTCGGAAAAACCGATGATGGCGTTCAGAGGCGTGCGGATCTCGTGGCTCACCCTCGCCAGGAACTCCGTCTTGTGCGCGTTGGCCGTTTCGGCGGCGCGCTTCGCATTGCGCAGTTCCTCTTCGGTCCGCTTCCATTGCGTGATGTCGCGGATGACGGCACAGTAGCCGTTGGAAGAGGAAAGCCGGCCGATGGTCATGAACAACGGGATGAAGCCTCCGTTCGCCTCGCGGCCAATCACTTCGCGGCCGTCGTTGAGCACGCTCGCGACGCCATGGCCGGAGAGACCCTGCAGATAGTCGAGCACCGCCTTCTGGCTTTCGTGGGCGAAGAGTGCGGCGAATGGCTTCCCGCGGATCTCGTCTTCGTCATAGTTGAAGAGCGCGCTTGCCGAGCCGTTCATCGTCCGCACGTCGCCTTCCTGCCCGAGGATGACGACTCCGTCGGTCGCAGTCTCCAGAATAGAGCGAAGTTCGTCGATTTCCATCCTGAGGCGGCTTGCCTCGCCCGCCATTCCATCGCCGTGACGTGCCGCTTGTGCGCCGTCGTTCCCGCTTACTGGGGCGAGCGCAAGCATGAGTGCGCTTTTGCCTTCCCAGCGGATCGAATGAAGATGCGCGTTCACCGATGCAAGCTGACCGTTCTGGCGGATCAGCGTCATCGTTCCGTCCGGCTGCTCGTCGACGATGTCGTCGCCGTGCGCGAAGAGCGCGGCAAGGCCGCCTTCCCGCGAGAAGCTCTCAAGGTCGCGATACCCCGTCAGGCGCAGGAATTCCGGATTGGCATGCAGCAACTCGTCGCCGTAATGGACGAGCAGACCGACAGGGAGGCGGTCGAGGATCTCGCTGCTCATGCCGACGGCCAGGCGCGAAGCAGGAAGAGCTCCATCGTCGGCTGCAGGCGCCTCCTGCTCAACGGTCGCCCTCGTTTCGTCTGGCTCATCGACGTCGGATACGGCGCTCGAGGGCGTCTCCTTTTTTAGCGCGGCTTCGGAGGGCTCCTCCTCAATGTCCTCTTTCTCCCCACGTGCTCCGAAATGTTCGCCGAGTTGTCTCGCAATTTCGCGAAAAGCGGCTTGTTCGCCTCGCGTCAGCGTCCCGGCCGCCGCCGGCCTGCGCTGATCGAGCTCTACGATCTTATCGGACAATGGGCGCTCGGGTGTCTCGGTGACACGCAGTGCCGGGCGCTCGTCGCGGAAGGGATCCTCTGGTTCGGATGGCTCCGTTGCCGCGGTGTCAAAGTCCACCCATTCCCCATCGCGACCGGGCGACTGGTCGGCCACGACCTCGGGACGAGGTTCTGCTCCGGTCTCCGTCTGCTCTCCCTGAGCGGTGGCTTCGTCCTCGCTCTTTGGGGGCAGGGCAGCCGGACCCGGCCGAGGCTCGCTGGCGCGACCGAGCTCCATTCCGCTGGCCTTCTCGTCAATGACCGCGTCTGCGACCCGGACGATCCCGAAGCCGCGGAAGCCGTCGAATTCTCGGGACCGCGAATAGGTGGGAAGCGCGGCAAGGTCGACGGGCACCTTAAGGCTCGTTCCCTCGACCGGCCAAAGAATCGTCTTGCCCGACCAGGTGTCGCGGCGGCGCAGGAGTTCGTTGATCCGATTGTCGGGGTCGAGATCATAGCGCTGAGCGAGATCGGCAAATGTCTCGCCGATCACATCGGCAGCCTTGGGACCGACGGCCGAGGCAAACTCCTCGGAGATCTCGCTGAAACGTCCCTCCGCGTCTATTTTCCATACGAAGCGGACGGCGCGGCCGCCGGGCGTAAAAGCAAAGGCGGAAGTATCTGTCTCGTCGGCATCGTTTTGCTTTGCGGCGCTCGCGGATGGCTCGGTTGCTGCGGCAGGCTCATCGGGACTGGCTGACTCCGCGGCCGCCGATGACGTTTCGTCGGGCTCAAGGGCCAATTCACCTTGATCGTCCGGTGCGCTCGCGCCGTCGGGCGCCTCCCGCTCCGCATCCGCCGGCGATGACGCGGTGTCCGGGAGTTCCGGGTGAGGCTGCTCCTCCATCGCCGGCAGCTCGTCGGCGGCGGCAGCCTGTTCGACATTTTCTATCGACGGCGGCAGCTCGTCGTCTGCTCCTTCAGGTGCCGCTTCGGAATCGAGATCCTCAAGGACCGTTTCCACCGCGAACAGAAGGTGCAGGGCCGGATGGTCGGATATCTTGCCGATGGCGGCGGGGAGTTCGCCCTTGCTGGTCAGGACCGGGCGCTTGATCAGCCGATCTCTGTCGCGCGCGACATCCGAGACGAGCGTGCGGCGAACCTCCTCGGACAGACCCAATTCATCGAAACCGGAAGACTGCGCAAGGATCGCGCCGTCGCCGTCGAGCACGGCCATATGCGTGTCCGGCCCATCGAGCCCCGCGATCATGCGTGCGGCCCGCTCCTCGGTGGTCAATGCCTTCCCGTTATGAGGGGTGGTGAAGAGCACTGCGTCTTCGCCCGGGCGGATTCGGATCAGTTCCACGGACGCATTCAAGGGCAAACGCCGGAAACCGGAGGATATCCGGACCAGCAGTTGCCGACGGTCGCCGACGGCTGAGAGCTGCGCTGCTGCCGTACGCAACTGGCGAAGCGAGAGATCGTTCGGATCGAGAGCGGCATCGATGAAATCGTAGACGGATGCGATGCCGAACAGGTTCGCGCCCTGGTCGTTGGCCCACAATACGCGGCCGAGGTCTCGCGAAAACAGGACAGACGCATCCCCCTTGGCAAAATGATCGCGCACCCGTGCATGCACGGCAATGTCGATGAAGGGATACTGTCTCTCGGGCATGGGCAGGCCTATGGATCGCTTGCGCGTTAACAGTCTATTAATACCCGGCCCATCTGCGAGGGTCCAGCAAAGGCGCGGCGTCGGCAATGCCTTTTGCTCCGGAAGGTTAATAGGCTGCCCGTATTGTGCGATGCACAATCATGTTGCAATGCACAACGAAATCGATTATAGGATGGGCATCGATCAACTGGCGCCTCTGAAGAGGGCCACACCAAGGAGCGCTTATCATGGCTACCAAGAAGTCCGACGATGCATTTTCCCTTTCCTCCTTCGATCCGGCAAAGTTTGCCGACAGCTTCCGCGAGTTCGCCGAAAAGGGCGCTGCGCAGTCGAAAGAAGCTTACGCCAAGATGAAGACCGCTGCCGAAGAAGCGACCAAGACCGTGGAAGCGACGCTTGAAAGCGCTCAGACCGGCACTGTCGAACTCGGTCTCAAGGCCATCGATGCGCTGCGCACCAATGCCGAGAATTCCCTTTCGCACATGGAAGCGCTGCTCGGCGTGAAGTCGCTTTCGGAGCTGGTCGAACTCCAGACGACCTTCATCCGCAAGCAGGCCGAGCTTGCCGTCGCGCAGGCGAAGTCCATGCAGGAAGCGACGAAGAAGGTCGCCGAAAACGTTGCCAAGCCGGGCAAGGACGCCGCCGAAAAGGCAATGTCGAGCTTCAAGAAGGCCTGATCGGCCGCGCCGTATCCATCGGAATCGATGCAAAGACCGGGTGGCTTGCCATCCGGTCTTTTTGCTGGATAATCTGAAGTTAAGGCTTGCAAATCAGCGGCAGTGCCCGTATGTGAGCCGCCAAGCGACGCATGTCGCTGCCCGTGTGCGGTTGTAGCTCAGTTGGTTAGAGCGCAGGTTTGTGGCACCTGAGGTCGGTGGTTCGAGACCACCCAACCGTACCATTTCTCCTTCTTTGCTTTTCCTAATTATGCGTGCCCCGGCTACGCTGCGCGCGAGTTCTCACCTTGCGTGCCGATCAGATGAAAATCTGATGCTCCGCCGCCACCAGTTCCTGCAGAAAAGAAACGACGGTACGCACCCGCACCAGATCGCGCGCGCTTTCGTGATAGGTCGTCCAATAGGCGCGCCGGATGGTCGTATCCGGCAGGATGCGTTTGAGCTCGGGAACCTGGCGGGCAATATAGTTGTGCAGAATGCCGATCCCGGCGCTTGAGCGGACGGCTTCTGTCTGTCCCGTGGCGCTCGAAATCTCGAAAGAAGCATCCCAGCTGCGCATGATCTCGGCGGAGAAATTGAGCGAGGGCGTGAAGATCAGGTCTTCGACATAGCCGATCCGGCGATGGTCCTTGAGATCGTCTATCGTTAGCGGCGTACCATGGCGGGCAAGATAATCTGCCGATGCGTAAAGCCCCAGTGTATAATCAGTCAGCTTGGATGAAACGAGACGGCCCTGTTCCGGGCGCTCGATGGTGATCGCGATGTCTGCCTCGCGCTGCGACAGCGAGAAGGAACGCGGGACCGGAACGAGCTGCAGCTTGAGTTCCGGATAGCGTGCCGTGAGCCGCCCGAGGCGCGGCGCCAGGAAGGAGACGCCGAAGCCGTCCGGTGCGCCGATGCGCACCGTGCCGGCGAGCGCCGTGTCGATCCGGCCGATTTGCGATTGCGCCGCGAGCATTTCGGTTTCCATACGCTCGGCGGCGGCGAGGAAGACTTCCCCCTCGGCCGTCAGCTCGCAGCCGTTCGGACGCCGGACGAGGAGCCTCGTTTTCAGGGTTTCCTCAAGCGCCGTCACCCGGCGGCTGAGGGTGGCGTGATTGATGCCGAGCCGCTTCGAGGCAGCGAGAATTTGCCCCGTCCGCGCCACCGCGAGAAACACTCTGACGTCGTCCCAGTCCACGCTGCAGCTCCATGGGCTTTAGTTTTTGCACAACGGTTCCTGAATATCGGAAATTGAATTGTTCAAATCGTAGTGCGATCATGGGACCACAATCAAGATCAGGAGGAGCATTCGATGTACGAAATCGGACATTTCATCGATGGCAAGCGTGTTGCCGGCAAAAGCGGCCGCACCAGCAACATCTTCAACCCCGCGACCGGTGAGGTTCAGGGGACCGTGGCGCTTGCAAGCGACGCAGAGCTCGCCGCAGCGGTCGAAAGCGCGAAGGCCGCACAGCCGAAGTGGGCGGCCACCAATCCACAGCGCCGCGCTCGCGTTTTCATGAAATTCGTCCAGCTCCTCAACGAAAACATGAACGAGCTGGCCGAGACGCTCTCGCGTGAGCATGGCAAGACGATCGAAGACGCCAAGGGCGACATCGTTCGTGGCCTTGAGGTTTGCGAATTCGTCATCGGCGTTCCGCATCTCCAGAAGAGCGAATTCACCGAGGGCGCTGGACCGGGCATCGATATGTACTCGGTCCGCCAGGCCGTCGGCATCGGCGCCGGCATTACCCCGTTCAACTTCCCAGCGATGATCCCCATGTGGATGTTCGCCCCGGCGATCGCCTGCGGCAACGCCTTCATCCTGAAGCCGTCGGAGCGCGACCCGTCCGTGCCGATCCGGCTCGCCGAACTGATGATCGAGGCCGGTCTGCCTGCCGGAGTGCTCAACGTGGTCAATGGCGACAAGGGTGCGGTCGACGCGATCCTGACGCACCCGGATATTTCCGCCGTTTCCTTCGTCGGCTCGACCCCGATTGCGCGCTACGTCTACGGCACCGCGGCAATGAACGGCAAGCGCGCGCAGTGCTTCGGCGGCGCCAAGAACCACATGGTTATTATGCCGGATGCTGATCTCGACCAGGCTGCCAATGCGCTTATCGGTGCCGGCTACGGCTCCGCCGGCGAGCGCTGCATGGCGATCTCGGTTGCCGTTCCGGTCGGCGAGGAAACCGCAAACCGGCTGATCGACAAGCTGGTGCCGATGGTCGAGAGCCTACGCATCGGTCCCTATACCGACGAGAAGGCCGACATGGGCCCGGTCGTCACCAAGGAGGCCGAACAGCGTATCAGGAGCCTGATCGACAGCGGCATCGAGCAGGGCGCGAAGCTCGTCGTTGACGGCCGCGACTTCAAGTTGCAGGGCTATGAGAACGGCCATTTCATCGGCGGCTGCCTGTTCGACCACGTGACCCCGGACATGGACATCTACAAGACGGAGATCTTCGGACCGGTTCTCTCGGTCGTGCGTGCGAAGAACTACGAGGAAGCGCTGTCCCTGCCGATGAAGCACGAATACGGCAACGGTGTCGCCATCTACACCCGCGACGGCGATGCGGCGCGCGACTTCGCGTCCCGTATCAACATCGGCATGGTCGGCGTCAACGTGCCGATCCCGGTTCCGCTCGCCTACCACTCCTTCGGTGGCTGGAAGGCCTCTTCCTTCGGCGATCTCAACCAGCACGGGACGGACTCGTTCAAGTTCTGGACCAAGACGAAGACCATCACCTCCCGTTGGCCGTCCGGCATCAAGGATGGCGCCGAGTTCTCCATCCCGACGATGAGGTGAGGAACACAAGGACCGTCCCATCTGGGATCCTCCCGTGTGGGCCTCCTTCGGGAGGCCCTTTTTTGTTGCATCGACCGTAGCGATACAACTAACGTGCTGGGGCATCACAGCACGGGCCGGAGATTCGCGGCTCGGGGACTATCGGGGGATAGTGCCCGTTTCAGCATCGATGCATTTCGGCCGTGCCAGGCGAACATCTTGTCGCCTGGCATTTCTAGCGCGAGGGGGAAATCATGGCTTTGAGCGAGCCAGCAACGGTGCCGGCATATCTTGACCGTCGTAACAATTTCGGGCGCTCGCCGGCAGGCGGGTTCCAGCGCTTGTCCTTTGCCGGCAGCGCCAGCGAATATTTCGGGATCTGGATCGTCAACATCCTGCTGACGATTGTCACGCTCGGCATTTATTCGGCTTGGGCGAAGGTCCGGCGCAACCGCTATTTCTACGGAAACACCGTGCTGCTTAGCCGCGGCTTCGAGTATCACGCCAAGGGCGGCCAGATCCTCATTGGCCGCTTGATCGTGTTCGCCTATCTGATCATTTACAACGTCGTACTGACCGTCATGCCGCTCGCCGGCGGCGCGCTCGGTCTGCTGTTCTTCCTCTTTGTGCCGTGGCTTCTCACCCGAGGCTTGCGTTTCAGCGCCCGGGTTACGAGCTACCGCAACGTGCGCTTCGACTTTGTCGGGCGGACCGGTGGGGCGTTCGTGGCGTTCATCGTCGGTCCGGTGCTCGCAGCACTGACGCTCGGCATCCTTGCGCCGCTGGCCAGTCGCTGGTCATACCGCTACATCGGTAACAATCTCCGCTATGGGCGGAAGGCCTTCGCAACCGATCCAGCCCTTGGCGCGATCTACAAGACCTGGCTGCCGTCAGCGGCGATGATCCTTCTTGGGTTGCTGATCATCGGAGCCATCATCGCCATCAATATTACCGCAATGGCGCCGTTGATCGACGACCCCGACGCAATTTCGGACGAGCTTCAGGCCTCGATTGGGGCGCTGACGGTGCTCATCTATGTTCTGATGTTCGCCGTCTTCGGTACAGCATCACTGTTTTACCGTGCCGGTGTGCGCAATGTTGCCTGGTCCGCCACGACCTTCGACGGCAAGCACCGTTTGATGAGCGATCTCTCGCGGTTCCGCTATACTTGGATTGCGGTGTCGAACTTCGTCATCACGCTGGTGACCCTCGGGCTGATGCGGCCATGGGCTGCGGTTCGCATGGCCAGCTACGTCAACGAGCACACCGCTATCCGTTTCGAGGGCGAAGTCGGGGAGATCTTCTCGGCGATCGAGCAGGAGGGATCTGCGGTCGGGGCGGAGTTCATGGATATAGAAGGCTTCGACTTTGGCTTCTGACAATCCGGCAATTGCATTTGGCGAGTGGCATCCGGCCGGTTCGAGCCGCTCGGTGCCCTCGAGTCTCGCAGAGGCTGGAGAGCGCCTGACGGTCCACGGCGATGCAGGCGCTGAACTCAGCGGCGGCAAGCTGTCGGCCGTTGAGATTTCGCCGCGGGTCGGCGCTGTCCCGCGTCGGATCACCTTCCCCGACGGATCGCTTTTCGAGACAGGCGACAACGACGCGATCGATCGGTTCCTCACGCGAAAGGGCCGGGGCAGGGAAGGGATCATCCACCGGATGGAGCGCTTTCATCCGCGCCTCATCGCCTTTGTCGCAGCCGCCATCCTCCTGGGCGCTCTGATCTATCGCTTCGCCTTGCCCGCCCTCGTCGAAGTCGCTGTTGCCGTGACGCCGCCCGTCGTGCCGCGGGTCATGTCGGTGAGTACGCTTGAGGCCCTGGATCGAACAGTGCTCGGCGACTCCGAGCTCGATGAGGCACGGCGCGGCAGGATTATCGAGGGCTTCCGGGCCATCGCGGCGCTCTCCGCCGGAGGAGAAGGGGACTACACGCTCAACTTCCGTAAGGGCGGCGCGATCGGTCCGAACGCCTTTGCATTGCCGGACGGAACCCTGATCCTCACCGATGAGCTGGTCGAACTGGCCGGCAATGATACGGAGATGATCGTCGGCGTGCTCGCGCATGAAATAGGGCACGTCGAACTGAAGCACAGCCTCCGGCAGATCTATCGCGCCGCCGGCGTTGCCGCACTCATTATGCTGATCGCCGGCGACATCGGCTCCGGCGCCGAGGACGTGCTCGTCCAGGGCGGCGGCCTCTTGTCGCTTTCCTATTCACGCTCCGCAGAGGCGGCAGCCGACCGGCATTCGGTCGAACTGATGTTGAAGGCCGGCCGCGATCCGACGGCGATCGCGCGCTTCTTCCAACTTATCGAGACGAAGCTCGAGGATCACTCCGAGACCAGCATATTTTCAACGCATCCCGGCACGCCCGAGCGGCGTAAGGCGATCCTGGATCTCGTCGCCGAACTGCGCGCGCAGCCGCGATAGTCGTGCAAATGAAAACAGCGGGCGTGCGAGCCCGCTGCTTTCACCATCCATGATGGCCCCGCTCAATCCTGCGGGCCGTCGTTGTAACCGACCTTGTCGACCAGTTCCGACGCCTTCTTGCGGTTGGCCGCGATGTCGGCAAGCGGCAGCGTATCCGGCTTGATCGTTCCGAAGGACTTGACGACTTCGGACGGTTCGGCGCCCGGAAGAACCGGGTATTCGAAAACCTGCTCGGCATAGATCTTCTGCGCTTCGCCTTCGGACAGGAACTCCATCAATTTGATGGCATTGTCCTTGTTCGGCGAGTTCTTGGCGAGCGCCATGCCGGAGATGTTGACATGGGTGCCGCGGTCCTTGGCGTTCGGGAACAGGACCTTGATGGCTGCTGCCCACTCCTTCTGCTCCGGCTCCCTCTCGTTGGTCAGCATGAGACCGACGTAGTAGGTATTGCCGATGGCGAGATCGCATTCGCCGGCGAGAATGGCCTTCGCCTGGTCACGGTCGCCGCCGTCCGGCTTCTTCGCCAGGTTGTTCCTGAGGCCGGTCAGCCACCTCTCCGTCTCGGCTTCGCCGTGATGGGCAACCATCGAGGCAAAGAGGCCGATGTTGTAGGAATGCTGGCCGTCGCGGGTGCAGATCTTGCCCTTCCACTTCGGATCGGCAAGTTCTTCGTAGGTGATGTCGTTCTGGGCCACGCGCTCCTTCGAGGCGTAGACGACGCGACCGCGCGTGGTCAGGCCGAACCAGTTGCCGTCCGGATCGCGGAAATGCGCCGGAATATCCTTGTTGATCGTCTCGTTGGCGACCGGCTGCGTGACGCCGGCGTCCTTCGCTTCGGTGAGGCGGCTGATATCGACGGTGAGAATGACGTCGGCAGGGGAATTTGCGCCTTCGGCCTGAATGCGCTCGACAAGACCCTTGTCAAGGAAGAGCACGTTGGTGGTGATGCCGGTCTCCTTGGTAAAGGCATCCAGCAGGGGCTGGATCAGATCCGGCTGGCGATAGGAATAAATGTTGACTTCGCCGTCGGCCCAGACGGGTGCCGTCGAAGCAAACAGCGTCGCGGTTATCGACAGTGCCCCGATCATCGTCGTTGACATGCGCATGGTGCCCTCCAGTTTCGTTTTGCGTGTAACTTAACAAAATCGGTCATCTTTTGACGCCGCGCGCACGCACAGTCAACAGCGAAAAGGTCGCTGTCAATCAGAAGTGATTTTTGCTGTTTTTTGGAATTGTTCCAAACTGCGATCCGTCCTATATGATGAAAAGATGAAGTTCTCGATTCCGGAGTGAATTATGCGTCTGACGAAGCAAACGAACTACGCGGTTCGCATGCTGATGTACTGTGCAGCGAACGGCGAGAAGCTCAGCCGCATCCCTGAGATCGCGAAGGCCTACGGCGTCTCCGAGTTGTTCCTGTTCAAGATTTTGCAGCCGCTGACCAAGGCGGGCCTGGTGGAAACCGTTCGCGGCCGCAATGGCGGTGTGCGGCTGCCAAAGCCGGCATCCGAAATCAGCCTCTTCGACGTCGTGAAGGTTACCGAAGACAGCTTTGCCATGGCGGAATGCTTCGAAGCTGGTGAGATCGACTGCCCGCTGGTCGATAGCTGCGGCCTCAACGCGGCTCTTCGCAAAGCTTTGAATGCCTTCTTCGAAGTGCTTCAGGGCTATTCGATCGACGATCTGGTCAAGGCCCGGCCGCAGATCAACTTCCTTCTCGGCCTTGACGAAACGGCACAGGTGCGCACCTCGGCGGCTTGATTTTCTGCTCCCTCGTGGCGGCCGTACTCTTTCGGCCGCCTTACTCTTCCGGCAAATATTCCCTTAGAATGAATTCGATCGCCGTCGGATCGATTTCCGATTTGTCGATGCGAAAATCGGCGCCGTACTCTTCCAGGCTCTGGAAATAGGGGTCGCCCGGCGAGGACGATATGACACCGATCGGGCCAATGAAGCCCTGATGCCTTAGTGTGGGAACGGTCTCGCGAAAATCGCCGCGAGGATGCACAAGATTGTCCAGCAGAATCATCGAGACCGGTTTGCCGGAAAGAAGAAACGCGATCGCGCTGTCCATAGTCCGGCAGTAGTGCAGTTCGATGTCTATGCTGTCCACTTTCCGGATCAGCCCGCTAAGGATCAGGTTTTCCGCCGGGTTGTCGTCAACGAGCAAGATGTGGGCTTTCTGTGGCATGAACGTTCACATCCCTGATGATCGGCGGCCCATGTGGGAAGCATGCGGCTCGCGTGGTTTTGCCGGCGGCGCCGGCAACTTCATTGGATAATCTGTTCTCGTATCGCTTTCGCGACCATTTGCGTCCGGTTGACCACATCGAGCTTCTTGAGGATCGTTGCGGTATGTGAATTCACGGTGTGTTCCGAGACCGAGACGATCAGGGCAATCTCACTGGCCGTCTTTCCGTGCGAAATCCACTTTAGTATTTCGGTTTCCCTCGGCGTCAGGCCCATGCCGGCCTTGTTGGCGAGCGTCGCCCGATAGAAATAGTCGAAGGCCGATGCCGCGCTGTAGCATAGCTCGTAATGCGCTGCCTGCTCGACGTCCTCGCCATCGCCGAGGAAAAGCGCGGCATAGCGCGCTCCCGTCGTTGCCGCGTTGACCGGCACGCAAAGCAACAGCTCGAAACCGAGTTGGGAAAGGAGGCTCTGACCTGATCCCAGCGCCGCATCATCCGCGCGCCATACCGACGAAATATTCGAGGCATGCAGGGCCTTGTAGACGATGGAGTCACCGAAACGATGACGCTTGTCGTATTCCTCGGCGAGGCCGGAGGGGAGGTCGTGCAGGACCAGGCGAGTGGAAAGCATGCAGGCGTCATTCTCGTTGCCGAGCTGCAGGATGCCGAAATGCCCAAAACCGAAACGCAGCGCCAACGTGTGGAAAATGCGGAAGAAGTCCACACGATTGAGAGCCTTTTCCAGCTCCTCGTGAAGGTCGTACCGCCTGTGATTTTCTTGCAAGAACGCCACGCACGCTATCTCCCCATGGCCGCGCAGCAGTTTGCAGGCCAGGCTGACATGGACACTAGCTCCACGTCGCCGGCCAAATCCTCTAAACCCATGCTGAATGTTTCCCCCCGAAATGCGTGTGCATTCTATTGCACGACAGGAGCGGCATTTCTACCGCACTATTTTTGGGGTGACCGCGCGGCACCGCGAAGCGCCTATTGCTGCAGCGACCTTTGCGTGTCTGGTTAGACGCGCGGCGCTCTAATGTGAGATCGGTCTGGCTGCGGTGCGTCCTTCTGGCGCGCCACGCGGAAAAATGCTGTCAATTCCTTTGTGCAGACGGTAGACGCGCCGCTAAAGATGGCGGTGCATCGAGGTCGCCTTCGAAAATCGTGGATACGCGCGCAAGCTCTACTTAAGGAAGAATTTTTCGCATAGACAAATTTCTGCAGTGACTTATTGCATTGCGACGCCAAATGTCGTTCCATCCGCCCTTGACCGGGTGTAAACGTCATTCCGCGTCAGGCAAATACGAGAACAAAAAACAAATCTGGGAAGCAAGCTCATGAAAAAGCTCACTACTCTTTTCGCAGCGACGGCGCTTGCCACGCTGATGGCCGGCTCGGCTTGGTCGAAGACGTTCGTCTACTGCTCTGAAGGTTCGCCGGAAGGTTTTGACCCCGGCCTTTACACCGCCGGCACGACGTTCGACGCTGCCGCGCACACCGTTTACAGCCGCCTTCTCGAATTCAAAAAAGGCACGACGGAGACCGAACCGGGGCTTGCTGAAAGCTGGACGATTTCTGACGACGGCCTCGAATACACCTTCAAGCTCCGTCCGGGTGTCAAGTTCCAGACGACCGAATTCTTTACGCCGACCCGTGAACTCAACGCCGACGACGTGGTCTTCTCGCTCGAGCGTCAGTGGAAGTCCGACCATCCGTGGCATGGCTACGTGACTGGCGGTTCCTGGGAATACTTCGCCGGCATGGGGCTGCCGGATGTGCTCGAGTCGATCGAGAAGGTCGACGACATGACGGTGAAGATCAAGCTCAAGCGTAAGGAAGCGCCGTTCCTCGCCAACCTTGCCATGCCCTTCGCGTCTATCATGTCGAAGGAATATGCCGATAAGCTGCAGGCCGACGGCAAGATGAACCAGCTCAACCAGATGCCGCTCGGCACCGGTCCGTTTGCCTTCGTCGGCTATCAGCAGGACGCGGTCATTCGTTACAAGGCCCATCCGGACTATTGGGGCGGAAAGCAGAAGATCGACGATCTGGTCTTCTCGATCACGACGGACGCTGCGGTCCGTTACCAGAAGCTGCAGGCCGGCGAATGCCACCTGATGCCCTATCCGAACGCAGCCGACGTCGAAGCCATGAAGGCGGATCCGAACCTCAAGGTGATGGAGCAGGCCGGTCTGAACGTCGCGTATCTCGCTTACAACACGACGCAGGCCCCCTTCGACAAGGTTGAAGTCCGCAGGGCGCTGAACAAGGCGATCAACAAGCAGGCGATCGTCGACACTGTCTTCCAGGGCCAGGCTACTCCGGCGTCGAACCCGATTCCGCCGACGATGTGGTCCTATGACGACACCATCGCGGACGACACCTACGAGCCGGAAGTCGCCAAGAAGATGCTCGAGGATGCCGGCGTCAAGGATCTGTCCATGAAGGTCTGGGCGATGCCGGTTGCCCGGCCGTACATGCTGAACGCACGTCGCGCCGCCGAATTGATCCAGGCGGATTTCGCCAAGATCGGCGTCAAGGTCGAGATCGTCTCCTATGAATGGGCCGAATATCTCGAGAAATCCAAGGCAAAGGATCGCGACGGTGCTGTGATCCTCGGCTGGACGGGTGACAATGGTGACCCGGACAACTTCCTCGACACGCTGCTTGGTTGCGACGCTGTTGGCGGCAACAACCGCGCGCAATGGTGCAACCAGGAGTTCGAGGATCTGGTGACCAAGGCCAAGGAAGCGACTGACGTTGCAGACCGCACCAAGCTCTACCAGCAGGCTCAGGCCGTCTTCAAGAAGGAAGCGCCGTGGGCAACGCTCGACCACTCGCTCTCCATCGTCCCGATGCGCAAGAACGTCGAAGGCTTCGTGCAGAGCCCGCTCGGCGACTTTGCTTTCGACGGCGTTGACATTGTAGAGTAATCTTACCGACTGACCCGAAGGGGGCGTTTGCCGTTGGGCGAGCGCCCCTCTTCCTTTTTGCCAGTGCTGCCGCTCAACCACTTCGCGGCGACGACGGCATGAGGTTTGACTATGTTTCGATTTCTTCTGGGGCGCTTGGCGGTGCTGATCCCGACTTTCATCGGGGTTTCCATCATCGCCTTCTCCTTCATCCGCCTGCTTCCTGGTGACCCTGTAGCGCTGCTTTCCGGCGAACGGGTGATGTCGCCGGAGCGCCACGCCGAAATTTCACACCAATTGGGCTTCGATCGCCCGATCGTCGTTCAGTACCTGGACTATCTCTGGGGCGTTCTTCAAGGTGATTTCGGGCTGTCGATCGTCACTAAGAGGCCCGTGATCGATCAATTCCTGGAGCTCTTCCCGGCGACGGTCGAACTCTCGCTCTGCGCCATCATTTTCGCCGTCGTTGTCGGCATCCCTGCGGGAGTCATTGCGGCGATCAAGCGGGGCTCCATCTTCGACCAGATCATCATGGGTACAGCGCTCGTCGGCTTCTCGATGCCGATTTTCTGGTGGGGCCTGCTTTTGATCATCGTCGTCTCCGGCATCTTGCAGTGGACGCCGGTGTCCGGACGTATCTCGCTGATGTTCTTCTTTCCGTCGGTCACCGGCTTCATGCTGATCGATTCCCTGTTGTCGGGGCAGGAGGGGGCGTTCCAGTCCGCGTTCAGTCATCTCGTTCTCCCGACGATCGTGCTCGGCACCATTCCGCTTGCCGTCATCGCCCGGCAGACCCGCTCGGCGATGCTCGAAGTTCTGTCCGAGGACTATGTGCGCACGGCCCGTGCCAAGGGGCTTTCGACGTTCCGCGTTGTGGGTATCCACGCCTTGCGCAACGCTATGATTCCGGTGGTGACCACCATCGGTCTCCAGATCGGTGTGATGCTGGCGGGCGCCATTCTGACAGAGACAATCTTCTCCTGGCCGGGCATCGGCAAATGGATGGTCGATTCGGTTTTCCGCCGCGACTATGCCGTTATTCAGGGCGGACTCCTGATCATCGCCGGCGTCATCATGCTGGTAAATCTCGCCGTGGACTTGCTCTACGGGCTGATCAACCCTCGCATCCGGCATTGAGGAGGGCGATATGACCGAAGTTACCGCAACAACCCCCATATCGACCGATCCGTCCCGCCGGGCCAGACTCGCCGAATTCTGGTACTATTTTTCGGAGAACCGCGGCGCCGTCATTGGGTTGATCTTCTTCCTGTTCCTGGTACTGCTTGCCATATGCGCTCCGCTCATTGCGCCGCATGATCCGACCATTCAGTACCGCGAGGCCGTCCTGCTTCCGCCGTTCTGGCAGGAAGGCGGTCGCGCGGCGTTCCTTCTCGGCACCGACGCCGTCGGCCGCGACATGCTCTCCCGTTTGATCTATGGCACGCGCTTTTCGCTGTTCGTCGGCGTCATCGTGACCACATTGTCGTTGGTTGGCGGCATCCTCATCGGTGTCATTGCCGGCTATTTCCGCGGATGGGTCGATACCGTCATCATGCGGATCATGGATATCATCCTGGCGTTTCCGTCGCTGCTGCTGGCGCTGGTTCTGGTCGCCGTGCTCGGTCCCGGTCTCACGAATGCGATGATCGCGATCGCACTGGTGTTCCAGCCGCATTTCGTCCGGCTGACCAGGGCAGCGGTGATGACGGAAAAGACCCGGGACTACGTCGTGGCGGCAAAGGTCGCCGGCGCAGGCCACCTGAGGCTGATGTTCAAGACCATCCTGCCGAACTGCATGGCGCCGCTCATCGTTCAAGCGACGCTCTCCTTTTCGAGTGCGATCCTCGACGCGGCGGCGCTCGGTTTTCTCGGCATGGGTGCCCAGCCGCCGACGCCGGAATGGGGAACGATGCTCGCGGAAGCTCGCGAGTTCATTCTGCGTGCCTGGTGGGTCGTGACGCTTCCCGGCCTCGCGATTCTCGCGACCGTTCTCGCAATCAATCTCATGGGCGATGGCCTGCGTGATGCTCTCGACCCCAAGCTGAAGAGGTCCTGACATGGCGCTTCTCGAAATTGAAAATCTCGTCGTTGAATTCCAGACATCCACCGGGCCGTTCCGGGCTGTCGACGGCGTTTCGCTCAAGGTTCATGAGGGCGAGGTCCTGGCAATTGTCGGGGAATCGGGCTCAGGCAAATCCGTGTCGATGCTTGCCGCGATGGGGCTTCTGCCTTGGACTGCGAAGGTGACGGCGGACAAGCTTGCCTTCAACGGACGGGACCTTGTGAAGATGTCCGCGGCCGACCGTCGCAAGATTGTCGGCAAGGACATCGCCATGATCTTCCAGGAGCCGATCGCCAGCCTCAATCCGTGCTTCACGGTCGGCTTCCAGATCGAGGAAGTGCTGCGCATCCATATGGGGCTCGACCGCAAGGCGCGACGCAAGCGCGCGATCGAGCTCTTCGAGGCCGTCGGTATTCCTGATCCGGCCGAGCGTCTCGGCCATTTCCCGCATCAGATGTCCGGTGGGCAGTGCCAGCGCGTCATGATTGCGATTGCTCTTGCCTGCAACCCGAAGCTCCTCATCGCGGATGAGCCGACCACTGCGCTGGACGTGACGATTCAGAAGCAGATCCTCGATCTTCTGATGAGACTGCAACAGGAATACCGCATGGGCCTCATCATGATCACCCATAACATGGGCGTGGTCGCGGAAACGGCGGATCGCGTCGTCGTTCAATACAAGGGTCGCAAGATCGAGGAGGCGGATGTGCTGTCGCTGTTCGAGTCGCCGAAGAGCAACTACACGCGCGCGCTTCTTGCTGCCCTGCCGGAGAACGCGACGGGCGACCGGTTGCCGACGATCTCCGAACTCTTCAACGACCAGCAGATGCTGGAGGGAGCCACTCGATGACCCATGTTCTCGAAGCCCGCAACCTGGTGCGCGACTATCACATTCCGGGCAACCTCTTCCGCAAGGCGCGTACTGTTCATGCGCTGAAAGGCGTAAGCTTCACGGTGGACGAGGGAAAGACGCTGGCGATCGTTGGCGAAAGCGGCTGCGGCAAGTCGACGCTTGGCCGCATCATCACGCTGATCGACCCCGCAACCTCGGGCGAGTTGCTGATCGATGGAAAGAAGGTCGACATAGCCAGAGACGGCCTGACGCCGGAAATGCGCCGCAAGGTGCAGATCGTTTTCCAGAATCCCTATGGTTCGCTCAACCCTCGCCAGAAGATCGGCGATATCCTGGCGGAGCCGCTGGTCATCAACACCAAGGCACCGGCCGACGAACGGCGTGACCGCGCCATGACGATGCTGAGGAAGGTGGGTCTCGACGAGAAACACTTCAATCGCTATCCGCACATGTTTTCGGGCGGCCAGCGTCAGCGCATCGCCATTGCCCGCGCCTTGATGCTCAATCCCAGCCTCCTCGTGTTGGATGAACCCGTCTCCGCGCTCGATCTGTCGGTTCAGGCGCAGGTGCTTAACCTGCTCGCGGACCTGCAGGACGAGTTCCACCTGACCTATGTCTTCATCAGCCATGATCTATCGGTGGTACGCTACATCGCCGACGACGTGATGGTGATGTATTACGGCGAGGCGGTGGAATACGGCAGCCGTGACGAGGTCTTTGCGGATCCCAAGCACAGCTATACCAAGACCCTGTTTGCCGCCACGCCGCGTGCAGACGTCGCCAGCATCAAGGCGCGCCTCGCACGGAAAGCCGCTTAAGATATCCTGCCTGTCACTCGACAGCGTCCGCGCGTCTGATCATACGCGCGGACGCTGTAGCACTTTGAATTGCTGGATGGGCAGGGTCCGATCGGCTTTCAGCCTGAGGTTTTCGGTCGGCCGGGACGGGCGGCCGCTCCTTGGCCTCGATTCCCCTTTGGTGTAGAGCTTCTCCGCCGCCATCACCACTCGCCTTCCGGCGGCGGATGCTATCAGTCGGACGGAAGACGTCCGGCCCCAAACTTCAGGATGATGACAATGGAAATCAAGCGCTTTGAAACCGGCCCGCGGATGAGCCAGGCCGTGGTCCATAACAACACGGTTTATCTGGCTGGCCAGGTCGGCAATGCCGGTGACGACGTGGTCACCCAGACGAAGCAGGCGCTCGCCGAAGTCGATCGTCTTCTCGCCCTTGCAGGCACGGACAAGACGCGCATCCTGTCGGCAACGATCTGGCTCGCGGACATGGCCGATTTCGCCAAGATGAATTCCGTTTGGGACGCCTGGGTGCCGCAGGGCCACACGCCCGCCCGTGCGACTGGCGAAGCCAAGCTCGCAACGCCGGAATACCTCGTCGAAGTCATTGTCACTGCTGCCGCGTAAGCCCTTTCCTTTTTGAGCTTTTGGTTGAATTGAAGCGCGCCGTCGTTGCCCTTGCACGACGGCGTTTTGCTTTGGCCTGCGCACTCTTTTCCTCCCACAGCACAGGGTGTGTTTTCGGACGCGCAATGCAGCCTGTAGGACTTTGAATTTCTACACGTTTTTATCGTTAGATCGGATACGATCTAAGGAAAGATGCATCCGGAACCAAGCACTCGTTCGAACGTTTATCGGTCGTTCCGTTATGGAAGGAATGACCAATGCTCTACTGGCTGCCACGCCTTTTCGTGCTGGTGCTCGCTGGAATCGTGATCGGTTTCGGCCTCATCCCGCAGACAACGGATGAAGTGGCGGGCACGTTGCTGATGATCGTTCTGGGGTTGGGCCTGCTCTCCCTGACGCTCCACATATTCCCACCCGGACAACACTGAGCGATGCCTTGAGTGAGAGGCGACGTGCGGGGTGCGGGACAAGAGTGGACTGTTCTGCGAACCGGTACCAGAAGAAGAAGCCGATGGAAACAGCGAGGCATACCACGGGCGGCCGCAAACGAAAGCGCAGCGTGGACAAGGAAATCGCCCTGGCGGATGCGCCGACAGGCGCGGCCCGGAATCGCAACGGCCTTGAGCTGTTGGTCGCGCTAAGCACTGTCGGCCTCTTCATCATCGCCTGCTCGGCGGCCGTCTATTCCATGGAAGCGATCCTGATGCCGATCACGCTGGCGATTATCGTTGGCATCGTGCTTGGCAGGGCGGCCGACGAATTGGAGAGGTTCGGCCTGCCGCCGATCTTCGGCGGGCTTTTGCTGGCGCTTCTCTTCGTTCTCGGGCTTTCCTCGTTGGTGAATGCACTCCTCGGCCCGATCACCGAGGTGGCGCGTGAGGCGCCTCGGCTGGCCGAGGGCATCATGGAGCGGATATTGCCCTTCATTGAGCGGTTCACCTGGTTGAGAATGGCGCTGATACGCAACGCTGATCAGAACGCGGTTGCCGACACCCTCGTAAAGAACGCCGGCCCGGTGCTTGGAGCTGTTGCAGCAGGCTTGACGCCGGCACTCGTCCAGACACTGATTTTTCTGGCAGCCCTTGTCCTTTTCCTTCTCGGCCGCCTTCAGCTACGCAGCACCATCATCCTTGCCTTTGCCGGCCGGGAGCATCGCTTGAACGCCATCCGGGTCATGAACGCAATCGAGGATGCTCTTGCCCAGTATTTTTCGACGGCGAGCCTCATCTATCTGTCGTTGGGCGTGACGACGATGGTCATCGCACTTGTCGGCGGATTGACCATGGCACCGTTGTGGGGGTTGTTTGCCTTTGTGTCGAGTTTCATTCCCTACCTGGGCGTGACCTTCATGACGCTGTCGCTGCTCGTCGGCGGATTGATGACGCATGACGCGCTGCTTCTGGGAATTGCGCCCGCGGTCGCCTTTTTCGTCGTGCATCTGCTCATGGAAAATCTCGTCGTGCCGGCGGTCCTGGGTCGCCGCTTCGAGGTCAATCCCTTTCTGATTTTCATCGCGATCATTTTCTGGACCTGGATGTGGGGCGCCGTCGGGGCGATTCTGGCGCTACCCCTGTCACTTATCGCCATGACCGTTTTTGAGCAGGTGCGCGAGCCGCCTGTGGACCGGCAGCTACCGGATTGACGTTGGATCCGACGCCGGAGTGCTGGCGGTGCAGGCCGTGACTTGACGACCTTAGGGGCGCGCGGTGCGCGCCTGTTCGTCGAAGAACAGGGCTTGGCTGATCAGTGCCTTCACCATTTCCGGATTGAAGGGCTTCGTTACCAAAAAAGCCGGCTCCGGCTTCTTGCCCGTCAGGAGCCGCTCGGGGAAGGCCGTAATGAAGATCACCGGCACGGTGGTTTCGGCCAGGATATCGTTGACGGCGTCGACACCCGAACTGCCGTCGGCGAGCTGGATATCGGCAAGTACCATTTTCGGCGATGTCGTCCGATAGAGTTCGAGTGCTTCGCGATAGGTTCGAGCGATCCCGGTGACGCGATGTCCGAGGCTTGTCACCATGTCCTCGATATCCATGGCGATCAGCGGTTCGTCTTCGATAATCATGACCTCCGTCGCCACCTGACGCGAAATCTCCTGTGATGCCCCGGCGAGAAGTGTGGCGAAGGCGCCAGGGTCGAGGTTCATGATCTCGGCCGCCTCGCTTGTGGAAAAGCCTTCAACGGCGATCAGCAGGAATGCCTGGCGCGGCGCCGGTGCGATCAGCGACAGATTGGCCGCGGCCTTGCGCTCCCAGGCGAAGGGCGACGTCAATTGCGTGCGATCGATCTCGAGCTTGTTGAACAGGGTGCAGAACAGCTTGTAGAGAGCAATTCGGTCGTTGGAGGCGGTCGGGAAGAGGCTGACGTCATCGATCAGCGCCTCGAGAACGGCAGCAACGTAAGCATCGCCTGCAGCTTGCGAGCCCGTGACGGCGCGAGCATAGCGCCGCAGATAGGGAAGATGTGGCGCAATCCTGGTGGAAAGTGACATTTAGGTTTTCCTAAACTATTGTGCCGGTAGGGTCCCGGTCTTGCGGACAGTGGGCGTGCAGCAAGATACGTCAATGTTTGAGCACGTCTTTCGGATTATGGAAAGCCTAGAGTAAGCAAATGACGGGCATATGGGACAGGGATGGCCTGCACGGGGGGCTAGGCCTTCGGCGCACGGAAGCAAAAAATGAATGAGCCTTCCGGATGGCGCAAGGCGCCGGGCGCTGCCTCGATGACCGATCCGAGTGTGCGGATCGCATCGAAATTGAAGGCGCTTTACCAAGCTTGGGAAAACGAACCGATTCCGCGGCAGTTTATTGATTTGCTCGAGCGTCTTGACGCAAGCGAGCGTGCCCAGTCACGGCGCTGACGCCGCCATTCGAGTGGGCGGCTTCGCGGCGGGAATGCCAGGCGCGGGCTTGCAGCTAGCCTGCGTGGCAGCCCGGCGGCACTACTCTCTACAGCGCCGCGCGTCCAATCGGACGCGCAAAGGTAGCTGTAACACCTCAAATTACTGCATGGTTTTGTGCTCAAATCGATTCCGATTTAAGGGATCATGCAGTCGCCGGCCGGGTTTCGCGCTGGCTCATTCCGATCAGCAACGTGCGGTGTAGCGGCGGCCGTATTGGTCGCGATAGTAGCAATAGCCGGGCTCGTTCGCACGGCCGATAAGGGCACCGGCCACACCACCGACAGCGGCGCCGACAGCGGCCCCTCGGACATCGTTCGTTACGGCGCCACCGATGATACCGCCGGAAGCTGCGCCGATTGCAGTACCTCTCTCCGTTGCCGTGCAGGCTGCAAGGGGAAGGATCAGGCTTGCGACGAGAAGTATCTTCTTCATGATGCGTTCCTATCCGGGTTTGGGTTGTTGTGAGCAAACAGGGAGTTGCCTTGGGCATGAACTTCGGGCGGAGCGCGGCAGCCTCCCAGCAATCGCGCTTGTCCGATCAGCAAGCTGCAGTGTAGCGCCGCCCGTAGCGGTCACGATAGATGCAGCGCCCAGGCTCGTTTGCCCTGCCGATCAGGGCACCGGCGACGCCACCAACAGCTGCGCCGACCGCAGCACCCCCCACATCATCGGTGATTGCTCCGCCGACGATCCCGCCAGTAACGGCGCCGATTGCCGCACCTTTTTCCGTCTGCGTGCAGGCCGCCAAGGAAAGGATCAGGCCTGCTGCAACAAGTATCTTCTTCATGACACGTTTCCCTATCTAAGGTTGGTTTACCAAACGGCGGGAGATGCTAAGCGGGTGTTTTCCGGTCGAGAGACGGGAGGCCGATAGGAATGCCGGTCACGAGGCGAAGTCACCCGTAGGCGATTGCTGATGCGACGACGATCATAGCATGTTTCTAACCTTGCTTGGCCGGTCGCTGTAGGCGCAGTTGGGTCACGCATACTTCACTCCCTTGAACCGGCCGCCGCCGCGGCGCTTGTTATTGTTGCCAAAACGCCCACTGTCGCCATTTGTTCCGCGTGTTCGAGCGCCGTTGCGCCCGACAGTTGTCGCCCGTCCGCATTCTGATCGTAAAAGCCGCTGATTAATCGGGTACGTGCCCGAGTCTCCTCAAGTCTTCGCTAAAACAATTGTTCACGCGAGCGAGGAACCTGCGACGGGTTTGTTTCGTTTGTTCCTCGCCTCAGCGTCGAAGGAGCGCGGAAATGGAACATGTTGCCGCCATCATGGTGCTCGTCGGTTGCATGCAGAATACGACAACGTGCCGGGAGGTGCCATCGCCGGTGGTCGCCTTCGAAACATTGGAGGAATGCCAGGCCTTGCTTCCTCCCGCGATGGAGGAGGTCGGCAAGGTTTTCAAGACGGCATACGGCGAGTGCGCCGTGGTTGATCCCGCGCTCTTCGTCGAAAGTGCGGTGATCGAGTGGGCGATTACGCCCGCGGGTAAGCTCCAAGTGACCGTTACGCCGGATGAAGAGCCTTATGCGGTTGCGGGCGGTGTCCGTCCTTCGTCCGGCGAGGAGTGACTTTCCGCATCGAGGATTGAAAGGAGCGTAGCCATGAACTGGGATATCATCGAAGGCCGTTGGACCGAATTCAAGGGCAAGGCCCAGGTGCAGTGGGGAAAGCTCACCGACGACGATCTCGACATCATCAATGGCAATCGGAAGGAACTCGCCGGGCGCATTCAAGCGCGCTACGGGATTGCCAAGGAAGAGGCGGAGCGCCAGATCGACGAATGGGCATCACGCCATTGAAAGGCTGAGACGGCTGACGAAATCCCCGCCGGACGTGACGCATTTCTGCGATGATGCGTCACTTATCATCTTTGGGTTGCGCGTTTTCGGCTTTTTCGAGAGCGTCAAGAAGGGCCTGAAGGCGTTTATTGCGCTTCTCTTCCGTGTGGATGTGAAGATCGCGCATCGTTCTGCCGATATGCAGATTATGCCTGCGCACGGCCGCGTTGTGCCGGGCGACCTCGGTCACCGATTTCCATATATGCCGCGACGGAATCTTCATTGCGTTCCCAAGAGCTTTCGTTACCGGAACAACGCCAAGCCCTATCGAAGGTTCCTGGCGAATTTTGCTCCCCTGTCCCGACTTTGGAGCGTTTCCCGTTTCTTGGTTAACGAAAGGTTTTCTTTCGCCTCAATAGACTTTGGGGGTTTCGCTGCCAGAAACATTGAGTCCGGAACAAAGGCGACGAGCTACGCGTTGCAATTTCACCAACGCAGACATTGGAGATGATAGATGCTCTACTATGCTCTCGTCTTTCTGATTGTTGCCATCATCGCCGGCATTCTCGGTTTTGGTGGTATTGCAGGAGCTTCGGCAGGCATTGCCCAGGTCTTGTTCTTCCTGTTCCTCGTATTCTTGGTGATTTCGCTTATCGCTGGACTCGTACGCAGGACCTGATGCGACACGTCCGTGGGCTCATGAACGAGAAAGGGGCGAAGCGCGAGGCTTCGCCCCTTTCCGTTGCAAGCCGTGTTCAGTTCCCTTGCTCTGGCCAAGGCGCTTGGTTATTCATGCGGATACCCGCCCACTGGTCAGGAACAGAACAATCTCATGAAGTCCCTGGAACTCATCGTCGAGCGCATCATCCTTTCGAGCCGATGGCTACTGGTTCTCTTTTATCTCGGGTTGGTTGCAGCGCTTGCTCTCTACGGCGTCTCCTTCATCTACAAATTCCTGAACGTTGCGGGCCTAGTCTTCGTCTACGACGATGCCCAGATGATATTGGCGATGCTCGGCTTGATCGACGCGGCACTCGTCGCGAGCCTGATCGTCATGGTGATGATTTCCGGATACGAGAACTTCGTCAGCCGCTTCGACGAGGGGGAGGGCGAGGTCTCCTTTCTGGGCAAGCTTGATTCAGGCAGCCTGAAGATCAAGGTCGCCTCTTCCATCGTGGCGATCTCGTCGATCCATCTGCTGCAGATCTTCCTCAATGCCCAGCAGTTCACGAGCGAGAAGCTGATGTGGGCGACGATCATGCATCTGGCTTTTGTCGTTTCGGCCGTGCTCCTCGGTTCGCTGGAGCAGATCATGAGCAAGTTGAAAAAGTAGCGCAGCGACCGCTGCAGCAAGCCTCTGGCGCCTGCGGCGGGTTTGTGAGCGAGTAAGCGGGGCAGTGGCATATGAAGACTGACGTAGTGGTTTTGGGCGCCGGCATCGTCGGCATTTCCGCCGCCATCCACCTGGCAAGACGCGGGAAATCGGTGGTGCTTCTCGATCGGCGCGGTCCCGGAGAAGAAACGTCCTACGGCAACGCCGGCCTTATCCAGCGCGAAGGCGTCTTTCCCTACGGCTTTCCCCATGATTTCGGTGCGCTCTTCCGCTACGCGCTGAACAACACGATCGACGCCAGCTATCATTTTCGTGCGCTGCCGGGGCTGGTGCCCTTTCTCGCGCGCTATTGGTGGCACTCCGGCTTCACCCAGCACCAGCGGATCGCGCATCTCTATGCACCGCTGATCGAAAACTCGATCGTCGAGCACAAGGACCTGATCGAGGCTTCCGGTGCCGGCGACCTCATCCGCAAGGATGGCTGGATGAAGGTGTTTCGCACGGAAAAGGAGCGCGACGCCGCCTACAAGGACGCCGAAAAGCTCTCGGCGGGTTTTGGCGTCAACCACCAGAAGCTTTCGACGAGCGAGCTTAAGACCATCGAACCATCCATCCGTGTCGAGCTCGCCGGAGGGCTGCGCTGGACCGACCCATGGTCGATCCGCGATCCGCACAGCCTCAACAAGGCCTATCTCGCCTATTTCCAATCGCTCGGCGGCCGGCTCGTCTCGGGCGACGCTGCGACGTTAGAGCACATTCTGGAGGGCGCCGGCTGGCGGGTCGCGACGCCCGAAGGTCCGCTCGAAACCCGCGAGGTCGTGGTGGCGCTCGGTCCCTGGGCCGATACGGTGACACGCAAGCTCGGCTATCATTTTCCGCTCGCGGTCAAGCGCGGCTACCATATGCACTATGGCGCCCAGGAAGGCGCGACGCTTAACAATTGGGTGCTCGACGCCGAAAGGGGCTACTTCCTGGCACCGATGCTGCGCGGCATCCGCTTGACGACAGGCGCAGAATTCGCACTGAGGGACGCGCCGAAAACGCCGGTACAATTGACCCGGGCCGAAAGGGTCGCGCGCGAGTTCTTCCCGCTGGCCGAACGGCGGGACGAGGAGCCATGGATGGGGGCGCGGCCCTGCACGCCCGATATGATGCCGATCATAGGCAAGGCACCTCGGCACGAGGGTCTCTGGTTCGCCTTCGGCCATGCGCATCACGGCATGACGCTCGGTCCGGTCACCGGCCGGGCGCTGGCAGAGGCCATGACAGGCGAAAAGACCGTGATCGATATTGCTCCCTATCGGCCCGAGCGCTTTCTCGCCTAGTGGTACTCCAGGAAAGCGTGCATCGGTTTCCGTCTGGAACTGCGCAGTTTCAAAAAGTTACATCGCTTGGCTGGTTCAATGACACGGCCAGGCGATCCTCGTGCCGTCGTTTTTGTTGTCCCCCGCGTGGAACCAAACGACCGCTCAGGTGTTTCGCCGGTGGCTGAAGGCGAGGGTTCGGTTCGCTGGCGCGTGCCCAGTGAAAATTGCCCGTCGCTCCACGAGCCGCCGGGAGGGAGTTTCACGCCTATGAGTAAGCAGACGATAGAATTCGCCGGCGAGGCGGTCGGCGCACTGATACCCGACAACGGACAATTGCGTTTTGTCGCTGTCAAATACAGTGTGTGGCCGCTGGACGGCCAAGTATTCCAAACGCCCGAAGATGCCCGCCGGGCGATTGCCATGCTACAGGCACATCGACAGAGAGGGCCGGCCATACGGAAGAAACCGCGTGCAGGCCTGGCACCCATTCACGGCCGTTCCGATCCGGAAGTTCCATCTGCTTTTCCCGGCCGTTAGATCATTCTACCTGAAACAATGACCTAGCCTTCCTTCGAAGCGGTCGCGGCGTCCCGAGCAGCGGCGGGCTGTTCGTTCGCGCCATCTTCGGATGGCTCTGGCGGCTTCCAGTGGAGAGCGATCTCCAGCCGCCAGAGGATGAAAAGTACGGCGAGGCTGGCGCAGGCGGCAAAGGCGGAGATAAGCCAAAAGCCAAAGCCGATGGACAGCCCTACCGCGCCCGCGAGCCACATCCCGGCTCCCGTGGTCAGCCCTTTGACCTCGCCCTTTGAAAAAACGATCAAGCCAGCCGCGAGAAAGGCCACACCCGCGGTGACGGCCTCCACGACTCGTATCGGGTCGATCCGCACTTCCGGTCCCGAAAGGCTCGCCATGTGCACGCTTTCCACCGCGATCACGGCGAAAATCGACGAGGCGAGGCTGACGAGAATATGCGTCCGGAGACCGGCTGGCCGCTGGCGCTTTTCACGCTCGATGCCGATCAGCGCTCCAAATAGGATGGCACCGCAAAAACGCGCGAATATGACCGGATAGGGAACCTGCGTTGGAGCAAGGATATCGGTGAGGATCTGGTCCATGAGCAGCGCAGCAATTCAACGTGCTACAGCTTCTTCACTGGCGTCTCTTAAGACACCCGGCGCTGTAATCAATATTTTCGCTTCAATCACCGAAACGGGGAGGACTGGTTCTCCCCGTTTATGAGCCCTTGGCTGCTGCATGTTTCCTCAAATCCTAAAAACATGCAGCAGTTCACGTGCCCCAGCGTCCTTTGCGCGCCTGATTAGGACACGCCGCGCTGTACTGATTATTGCGCAGGCTGTGCCGGCGTGGTCTGCGGTTGCGGTGCCGGGCTTGCCGGCGGCGTAGCCGGGGTGGTCTCCGGTGCGGCTGGCGGCGTGCCGGCTGGAGGCGTTGCCTGGCCGGTGGCCGGCTGATCGGTCGCTCGCGGCGTTGTCGTCGACTGATCCGAGGTCGCCGGTGGCGGTGTCGCCTCTTCCGTGTCCCTGGTCAACTCTGCGGGCAGCCACGCGATCAGCGCCAGCACCAGTCCCGCGAGCAGAATAATCAGCAAGGGCCAACTGCTGCGGCTCGACAATTTGCCGCGCATCTCGGGATCACGGGTCGTCGGCTGGCCCGTCACGGGATCGATCAGCGGCTTGTCCTTCAACTCTTCATGCTGATTCATCGCATTCACATCCTTTCTGGACATCATCCGTTGCCGGCGAAGCAAAGCAAATGCCGGCATCTGGCTCCCTAAATCAGCAGTGACTTAAGGAGGGACTCCGTACCATCGCAAGTATAGTCACGGCCTCGCCGCGGACGATGAGAGCCACGTGAAATATTAAAACGTTCCAGATCTTGCTAGGTTCCGTTGCAGGCGGCGCGAGCTACAATTTGCCGCGCAAAGGTGCTTTACAGATACGTGTTGTAACTGCGAAAAAGCTCGCTTGAATGCCGCGACAACGCTGCATGCATCGGGAGGAGCAAATGACTGCTGCATATCAATCGGGAACCTTCGTCGGGCGGGTTTGGCGTCCGGACGTTGAGGGACCAAGCCTTGTAACCCTCAGGGAAGGGCAATTCGTCGATATCACATCGAAGGCGGTGCCGACGATGCGCGATCTTCTGGATCTCGATGATCCTGTGGCTCATGCCCGCTCCGCTCCCGGCAAGACGCTTGCGCCGCTCTCCGCCGTCATGGGACGGTCGGAAGCGGGCAAAGCGGGGGAACTGCATCTTCTCGCGCCCTGCGATCTCCAGGCGATCAAGGCCTGCGGCGTGACCTTCGCCCGCTCGATGATCGAGCGCGTCATCGAAGAGCGCGCGGCGGGCGACGCCGCCAGGGCTGAAGCGATTCGCGCACGCGTCACGGCGATCATCGGCAACAGCCTCAGGAACCTGAAGGCAGGCTCGCCCGAATCGGCCCGTGTCAAGGCGGCCCTCATCGAAGAGGGAGTCTGGTCGCAGTATCTCGAAGTCGGCATCGGCCCCGACGCGGAGGTCTTCACCAAGGCTCAGCCGCTGTCGTCGGTCGGCTGGGGCGCGCCCGTCGGGCTTCATCCCGTGTCGCGCTGGAACAATCCGGAACCGGAAATCGTGCTGGCTGTTGCGAGCAATGGTCGCGTCAAGGGCGCCACACTCGGCAACGATGTCAATCTGCGCGATGTCGAGGGGCGCTCCGCGCTGCTTCTCGGCAAGGCCAAGGACAACAACGCCTCCTGCGCGATCGGGCCGTTCATCCGGCTTTTCGACGAGACCTATTCGATTGATGACGTGCGTAACGCCGATCTCGACCTACTGATCGAAGGGGCCGACGGCTTCCGCCTCGAAGGTGCGAGCACAATGCGGGAGATCAGCCGCGACCCGCTCGATCTCGTCGCGCAGACCATCGGCCCGCATCATCAGTACCCGGACGGGCTGATGCTGTTCATGGGCACGCTGTTCGCGCCCGTCGAGGACCGCGACGAGCCCGGGCAGGGCTTTACCCACAAGCTCGGCGATGTCGTGACGATTTCAAGCCCAGCGCTCGGCAGCCTCGTCAACACGGTCCGGCTTGCGACCGAATGCCAGCCATGGACGTTTGGCACGACGGCGCTGATGCGCAATCTTGCGAAACGCGAATTGCTGTAGGCACAGAAGACATTCTCCGCCTTGTGGAAGATGCCGGACGGCTTGCGTCGGGACGGGGTTACGCGCAATCTTGAACGATCCGAATTATCGGCTCGTTCAAAGTGGGGTTGGGATCGCAATGAGAGTCGTTGCCCTATGGGTACTGGCGGGCTTATTCCTCGTCACCGCAACGGGTCCGTCGTGGGCGGAACCCTTGCAGACCATCGAGGATGTGGGTAACGCGCTCGGCAAATGCTGGACCCCGCCGTCCGGCATCAAGGATTCCTTCGTCACCTTGAAGTTCGGCTTCAAAGGCAACGGAACGCTGATGGGCCCCCCACAACCGACCGCGATCCGCGTCACCGGGGACGAGACACAGCGCAAAGCCTTCGTGGCAGCGGCGACCGAGGCGCTGCAAGGCTGCATGCCGCTGGACTTTTCGAAGGCACTCTCCGACGAGATCGCCGGGAATGTGTTTACGCTGCAGTTTAGGTCGGCGGAGTAGTGTGGTGATCACACATTAACGCGCGTGGCGTTGTGAGTTGCAGATTGTCGCTACAGTGGACTTGAAGATTGGCTGGGGAACCTAGATTCTCACATTATTTCAATGGCTTATCGAATTCGCCTTGAAATTCCCTCTGTTTTTCCGTCGCGAGCGACCATGGGTGCCACCTTTGTGCCCTGGCTTTGGGCCTCAGTCAACACGTGTTTAGAGCGGCAATAATTTCCGCCTCTGGGGCCTAAGCGCGCCTTCTCTGGCGGGTCAGCACCTGCAGCAATGGGTGGACTGCGGAAGTTCGAGCGAACGAGCGAATCGGCCGCTAAGCGGGGACCATTAGGCCATTCGTGCCGGCCCGTACTAGGACGAATTTTAACTGCCGCCTTGTTGCCTGTGTCGAAGCTCTTCCTGGCTGGACAAGCTGACGGGCTGCGGGAGTAACGATCGGGCAGGAACGAGACTTTCGCGATGCGATCGGCACGGAAAAGACGGTAGTCCTAACGCGATCGTACCACCCGGCAAAAAACCGCCGACCGGCTTCCGCGCCGCTGCCTGATGATGCTCATCCAGTCGGTCGCGATGGCGCCCGCAGTTTACCTGGCGGTTATGGTGCCGTGGGGAGGAGCGCCGATCTGGGCCATTCTCGCGGTGGCGGCGGGGCGTAGCCGGCGCGCGGGCACATCCACGTGGTCGTCAGGAAGCCGAATGGCAACGACTACGGCAAGGACTTGCTGCGCCAGCACCACGAAGCACGCCCATGATTCAGGGCACGGCCACCGCCAACCCTCCGGGATAAGAGTGGCTCGACATCGTACGCTAAGGCTCAACGAAACATGAACTTCCGAGTCGGAACCCTTGAGAGGGAAGAGGATTCCAATTGACTCTTCGGGGGCTAACGTGTCGCGTCCCCTCGACCTGGCTCCCTCGCATGTCCCGTCAACTGCTTCAATTGCTCGGCTTACCCGCACTGCAATGCTGTTGGATGAAGTCCGACAGGAAGGTTGAAGCGTGAACGCACCTCCGATGCACAGCGATCGCCTGAGGCACTTTCGAGAATGTCCCTTCAACAACACGAAAACCTGGATTCTCTTCGCAGAAACGTGACAGGGACTCGGTCAATCCCGCAGCCGCATCGCACTGGGAGGATACAAGCATGTCCAGGGCTGAGGCGGGATTTTCGGTATGGAGGAGGATTGCATTTCTAACCTGTCGCTCAAGCTGCTTTGTGTACGCAGCGGTTCTGGCGGCGGCAATGCGCACCCCTTGGACGTCAACATGCCGCACGCTGCTTAGCGGGCTACTGTCTGACACCAGAAAGCTGGCGGTCACCGTGGTATAGGGGGGCGAGAAGGAGAACCTGTCGGCACGTGACGGATCGGAAGCAATGAACGCAACGTCCCACTCGTTGCCTTCGGCAGCAGCAAGAATGTCAGCAGCCGATCCGTATCGAACCAGCGACAAACCGCAGTCGAGTTCTGCCGCAAGTGCGATCGCGATCTGCGCGCTCGGCCCTGTCAGAGAGCCTGTTACTGGATCGAGTTGGACAAGTGCGGCATTCGACATGTTGACCGCCGCTCTGAGGATTCCCGTCGGTGCGATTTCAGTGAGGAGCTCGTCACGTTCCGACATCGTGGCAGGCTCCCTGCGATGCAAATCGTGCCGCGAGTGCTTCCGATCCCCTTGCCAGGACAGCGACATCGACACCAACGGCAGTAAACAGTGTTCCCAGCGAGATGCACCGTGCCGCGAACTTCTCATCCGGGGTAAGAATGCCCGCAGGTTTGCCCAACGATTTCAGGCGTTCAATCGCGTCGACGATTGCATCGACCACCTCCGGGTGGCTCGGTTGGCCCCTGTGTCCGAAACTCGCTGCCAGATCTGCCGGTCCTACGAATACCCCATCCACTCCCTCTACTGAGGCAATTGCCTCGAGGTTGCGGAGCGCTTCCCGCGTCTCAACTTGCAGCAACAGGCAAATTTCCCGTTCCGCATTTTGCGCATAGTTCGCAACTCGGCCGAAACGAGTGGCGCGCGTCAGGGCAGAAACACCACGAATTCCATCCGGAGGATATCGCACCGCCGCAACTGCGGCTTTCGCCTCTTCCGCGTTCTGAACGTAGGGAATGAGCAATGTCTGAACGCCGATATCCAGGAAACGTTTGATGAGAACGGGGTCGTTGATGGCCGGGCGGACGACTGGGGAAACGTCGTAGGGTGCGACCGCTTGCAATTGTGGCAGGACGGTCAGAACGTCACCCGGAGAATGTTCCGTGTCGAACAGGAGCCAATCGAAACCTGAAGGCGCGACGATTTCCGCGGCGTAGTTTCCCGGCAGTCCACACCACAGGCCGATCTGACTTTGACCAGCAAGAAGCTTCTGCTTGAACCGATTGACAGGATGTTCCATCTAGCACCTCACACGAACGACACGCCCATGGAGCCAACAGGGCCATAGTCGGCCTGAATGACATCACCTTTCGCGATATCGACAGGACGCGTGAAGGAGCCGGCCAGCACTATTTGTCCCTTCTTCAGGCCACCACCCACGGCATGAAGTTTGTTGACCAGCCACGCGATGCCGGCTGCCGGATGTCCCATGATCGCCGCCGACACGCCCGACTCCTCGATGATGCCGTTCTTGGAAAGAGTCGCTCCGACCCAGCGGATATCAATGTCCATCGGGCGAATTATACGGCCGCCAACGACGAGGGCGCCGAAAGCCGCGTTGTCCGCAATGGTGTCGGTGATAGCTCGGGGGACTTCGGTCCGGTAATCGATAATCTCCAGCGCCGGGACAACGAACTCGGTCGCACGCATGACGTCATAGATCCTGATGCCAGGCCCGACGAGATCCTCACCCATAACAAAGGCCAACTCGACCTCGAGGCGCGGCCTGATAAATAGGTCAGCCCTGATCTGCGCTCCGTCGTTGTAAAGCGCATCGTCGAGAATGCAGCCGTAGTCCGGCTCCGTCATCTTCGAAGCCATCTGCATTGCGCGTGACGTCAGGCCGATCTTATGCCCGACGATCCGTGCGCCCTTGGCCACCCTCGCCTCCGCCCATAAAGCCTGAATCCGGTAGGCGTCCTCGAGTTCGAGGTTCGGGTAGGTCTCGCTAGGCTGTATGATCGGCTTGCGCTCGATTTCAGCTTTGAGCAGCGCGTCTGCCGCGGCCCGGCGTTCTTCTTCGGTGATCATGTCGTTTGCTCTGCTGATCGTGATTTATTTGATCGGGGGACGCGGCAAAACGGCTTCGCCGGGTTCCATGACATAGGTGTAGTCGAGCGAGAACCACGGACCACGAATATCCGCTTCGGTCGGGTGCGGCTCCTCATGGCGAATGAAGTCGCCGGTCAGCGCTGCCGTGACGCCGAACTGAACATCGGAGCCGATGTTCGAATCGCTGGGGTCGAAGACCTGGGAAATCAGCGTCTTGTATCCGTGCTTGAAGATCAGTGCGTGCAGGTGCGCTGGTCGGTACGGATGGCGTCCCTGAGCTTTGAGCAGGCGCCCGACCACGCCATCGACCGGTATAGGATACCCGACCATCTTGACGGTCCTGAACCAGAACCGACCTTGCTCGTCGGTCATGAATTTGCCGCGCAAGTTCATCTCGGCCTGGTCCGGGTCCTGGTTTTCATAAAGACCGACGGGAGATGCATGCCACACATCCACTTCGGCGCCGGCAATTGGCTTACCGTCGCGGTCAACGACCCTGGCATGCACGAACAAGGGAGTGCCCGGCGTCTCGGATCGGATAATCGTCCCGCCATTTTCGACTCGCGGAGAGTTGAGGCGCCAGAATGGGCCCAGCAGCGACTGGGAGGTCTCAGTCTGTCCCCTGTCGCCATTGTTCAACAGGCAGACAAGTGAAGACACGCCAAGAGAACCGGCCATCAGCACAAACTCGTTGTGGTGATCAGTATGCAGCTTCCCGATCTCATTCAGCACGGCTGTCGCCTCCCGAAACTCGACCTCCGTCAGTCGAACCTCGCGCACGAAGGCATGAAGATGCTTGACCATCGCCACGAGGATTTCTCGCAGGCGGGGGTCTTCAGTGCGATTCATCACAGCAAGGACGGCTGGCGTCAGATCGCTTTCAGTTTTGATCACCATGTGGACTACCTCCCGGTTTCCCGACTATCAAAATAATCGATTATCTGTCAAGGCCGCCGTACGTTCTCGCAGCCCCAATAAGCCGAGGGAAACAGGATAACGGCATGCCACGCATTGATTTTATTGCGTAAAGTGAGCTTAGGCTTGATTTTTTTGCAGATTCAGTCCACTCAAGTTGACAAGAATAATCGTTTATTATATCGATCATCGACAATTAGCTCGGGGAGTCTTGGGAGGAACAATTGGTACCGGATGACGACGGCGCATTTGCTCCGGCCACAGAAGATGCTCCATCGTCTTCTGGCTTTCTTGACGACGGCAAAAACACAATTGGGAGCCAGCTTGCTTCCCGTCTTCGTGAGGCGATCATCTCCGGCGAGCTTCAGGCCGGCAGCAAGATCAATCTCGACAAGGCGCGCAAGACGTTCAACGTAAGCCTCAGTCCGCTGCGTGAAGGGTTGGCGCGGCTGATATCGGACGGTCTAGTGGAGTTCGAGGACAATCGCGGCTACCGCGTTTCACCAATTTCCTTGGCCAATCTGGAAGAGATCACCACCCTGCGCGAAGAGTTTGAAGTCTTTGCGCTTCGTGAGTCCATGCGGCTCGGCGATGTGGAGTGGGAGGGCAACGTCATGCGCGCGCTGCATCGCCTTAACCGCACCGAGCGCGACGCGGCTCGGCCAGAGACATTGGAGCGCTGGGAAGAGCTCCACCGCGAATTTCATCTGACGCTTATATCTGGCTGCGGGAAGCCGATCCTGCTCCATTTCTGCAGATTGCTTCTTAATCTCAACGACCGTTATCGCCGGGTGTTTCTGACCCGCACGTCGGGTGACCGCAACGTCAGCCAGGAGCACAGTGAGATTGCTCAGGGAGCCGTCGCGCGGGATCTGGACTATTCGTGCGACATGTTGCGTCAGCATATTCACCGCACGGGAACCAATCTGCGCAAACACCTCGCGACAAAGGGAATCCTGTGATGACCGTCGCGACGCCAAGACCGGGACTTGAGCTGGGCGTGGCGCATTTTTCATCCATCGCGCTGCCGCCCAAGGAATTCGCCGTGATAGCTGCTCGGGCGGGTTTTGCGTCGATAGGTCTGCGTCTGCACCCCGCCTTTCCCGGGGCCCCTTTCTACGAGTTGCCGGTGGGCAGCCAGACTGCCCAGGAGTTCCAGACAGTTGCCGATGGCGAAGGCATCAAGGTGTTCGATATCGAGTTCTTCGTGATCGACGAGAGCTTCGTTGCGGCCTCCCATGAGGCGACCGTGGCGGCCGCTGCGAACATAGGGGCGCGCCGGCTGAGTGTTTGCGGCGATGATCGAGACGGCGGCCGTCTTGCCACAAACTTTTCTGAGTTTTGCGCCCTCGCGGCGCGATATGGCATGTCAGTCGACATCGAAAACATGGGCTGGCGGACGGTAAAGACCTTTCGCGACAGCGTAGCGGTCGTGAATTCCTGCGGAGCAGAGAACGCCGGTGTCCTTGTTGACGGGATTCACTTCTTCCGAAACGGAGCCTCGATCGACGAGCTTCGCGCAAACGCAGGGAACGTAAAACACGTCCAGCTTTGCGACGTCCGCGGGCCTGCTCCCAAAACATCGGACGCAATGATCGCCGAGGCGAGAAGCGGCAGGCTCGCTCCTGGAGAAGGCGAATTGCCATTGAAGGACCTCTGGGCGGCAACCGAATACGGCGCTGCTATCTCGGTTGAAGTGCCACTCGTCGGGCCGGTGGACCCGGAGGCACATCTAAAACATCTGCATGACAGCGCACTGGGGATTTTGAAACCGGATCATTGATCCGGCGCCGACGCGGCGTACGCCGGTCGGAGGGAGGAAGTCTTACATGACCTATACGTTCGATTTCGGTGCGGTCCTCGACCGCGCCCCGGAATTGCTATGGGGTTCGCTTGGAACGCTTGGCCTTGCGTTGGCTGGGATGCTCCTCGCACTCGTCATCGGAATCCTGGGCGTTGTTGCAAGGACTTCCAAGAGCGAGATCACGCGCACTCTCGTTATCGTCTTCGTCGAGGTCGTGCGTAATACGCCATTCCTGGTGCAGATCTTCTTCATATATTTTGCCCTTCCTCTCATGGGCATCCGCCTCAATCCGACCGTTACGGCGATCATTGCCCTGGGCATCAATGGTGGCGCGTACGCAATCGAGATCATCCGAGGCGGGGTCGAAAGCGTGTCGCGCGGCCAGATCGAGGCAGGTTTCGCACTTGGTCTGCACAAGGCGGACGTCTTCCGGCTCATCGTGCTCAAGCCGGCGCTGCGGGCGATTTATCCCTCGCTCACAAGCCAGTTCATCATGCTGACCCTGACAACGTCTGTCTGCACGTCAATCGCCGCCTACGAACTGACCTCGGCCGCTCAGCGCATTGAGTCTGACACCTTCCGCAGCTTCGAAGTCTATTTCACGGTGACGGCTATCTACCTGGTTATCTCGACGCTGATGATGGGCCTCTTTGCCCTCATTTCTCGCCACTACTTCAACTACCCGACGCGATAGGAGGCAGCCATGGGTCCCATCGGCGAAAATGAATTCTTCTTTTTGATGCAGGGTTTGAAGTGGACCGTGCTGCTCGCGATCGTGGGGTTCATCGGTGGGGGAATATTCGGAATCCTGATCGCGCTGCTGCGCACCTCGAAGACGAAAGTCGCCCGGAGGATCACCGCAGGCTATATCGGCGTCTTCCAGGGCACGCCCCTTCTGATGCAGCTCTTCGTTGTCTATTACGGCGTTGCGCTGCTGGGCATCGAGGTCAACGCGTGGATCGCGGTCGCAATCGCCTTCACGCTCCATGCCAGTGCTTTCCTGGGCGAGATCTGGCGCGGCTCCATCGAGGCTGTGCCGAAGGGCCAGACGGAGGCCGCCAACGCCCTCGGTCTGCATTATGTCTCGCGGATGAAAGACGTCATCTTGCCGCAGGCCCTGAAAATCTCGATGCCGGCCACGATCGGCTTCCTTGTCCAGCTCATCAAGGGCACGTCGTTGGCAGCAATCGTCGGCTTCATTGAACTCACTCGCGCCGGCCAGATCATTTCAAACCAGACCTATCGTCCGCTGCTCGTCTTCGGGATCGTCGGCGCAATCTACTTCATCATTTGCTGGCCGCTCTCCCATGCCGGAAGTGGCCTCGAAAAACGGATGGCGAAAGCTGCCCGCTAACCGCTTCGCTCGAAGCAAAACTCTTGAGGAGGAGAATAAGCATGCATAACAATCGTAGGAATTTTCTCGGACTTGCACTGGCAACCGTTGCCTTCGCAACCGTTGGCGCTGCCACCGCCTCTGCGGCAAGTGTGGAGGAAATCAAGGCAAAGGGCACGCTTGTGGTCGGCATCCAGGGCGACAATGCGCCATGGGGGTTCGTCAACACAAGCGGCGTGCAGGACGGCTTCGACGCTGACGTCGCCAACCTTTTTGCCAAGGAATTAGGCGTGAAGGTTCAATTCCAGCCGCTCGCCGTTGCCAACCGAATTCCGGCGCTTACGACCGGCAAAGTCGACATCCTGTTCGCAACGATGGCGATGACGGAAGAACGCGCGAAATCAATTCAATACAGCAAGCCCTACGCCGCCAACACGATTTCGCTTTATGCCGCGAAGTCCGACACGGTTATGAAGCCTGAAGACGTTTCGGGATGGGAGATCGGCGTTCCGAAGTCCAGTTCGCAGGATAAGGCAGTAACGGACGCCGTCGGATCCACCGCAACGGTCCGCCGCTTTGATGACGACGCCGCAACCATCCAGGCGCTCATCTCCGGACAGGTAAAGGCGGTTGGCGGCAACCAGTTCTATGGTCAGCGTCTGGATGCGGCGAGTGCCGGCACCTATGAGCGCAAGATTAACTTTCTGACGACCTACAACGGCGTCGGGACCCGACTCGGCGAGAAGGACTGGAACGAAGCCGTCAACGCCTTCATCGAGAAGATCAAGGCCAATGGTGAGCTTGCCGCCATGACGAAGAAGTGGATGGCGATCGATCTGCCGCAGTTCCCGGAATCCATTCCGAACATCCCGTTCACCGTCAATTAAAGCCCAAATGGAGGGTTCCGTGCTCAATTCCGCAAACGATCAACCGACGCTGATTTCCCTTGAGGACGTGCAGAAGTGGTACGGCGCTTTCCATGCCTTGAAATCGATCAGTCTGTCGGTCCGCAAAGGCGAAAAAATTGTCCTCTGCGGGCCGTCAGGCTCCGGGAAATCAACGTTAATCCGCTGCATCAATGCCCTCGAAACGATCGAGGAAGGCAAGATCGTCGTCGAGGGTCAGGTACTGGACGGAAGCACCAAATCCATCGATGCGATACGTCGCGAAGTGGGAATGGTCTTCCAGAGCTTCAATCTCTTCCCCCACATGACCGTACTTCAGAACTGTACACTCGCCCCGATGCGTGTTCGAGGCACAAGCCGCACTGACGCAGAGCGACTGGCTCGAAAATATCTCGAGCGCGTTCGAGTCCTTGACCAGGCGGAAAAGTATCCTGCGCAGCTATCCGGCGGACAACAACAACGCGTTGCCATCGCTCGCGCGCTCTGCATGGAGCCGAAGGTCATGCTCTTCGACGAACCGACCTCTGCCCTCGATCCTGAAATGGTGAAGGAGGTGCTCGACACCATGATCGGGCTCGCCCGTGACGGCATGACGATGATCTGCGTCACGCACGAAATGGGGTTTGCCCGTCAGGTCGCTGACCGCGTCATCTTCATGGCCTCCGGAGAAATCGTCGAAGAGGCCGAACCGGAGGTCTTCTTCAAGTCTCCCAAGCACCAACGCACGAAAACCTTCCTCGGCGAAATCCTGGCCCACCACTGACGTTCGAAAGCGATGCCAATGCACGACAAGAAATTCCTCGTGGGACTGATCGGTGCCGACATCCAAATGTCAAAGTCCCCGGCTCTCCACGAAACGGAGGCTCGACACCAGGGCCTCGATTACCGCTACGAGCTTCTGGACTTCGCCGAGCGAGGCCTTCCCGCCTCGGCGCTGCCGGACCTCCTAGACGAGGAAGAGCGGCGCGGTTTTGCCGGGAGCAACATTACACATCCGTGCAAGCAGACGGTGATCGCCCACCTAAATCGCCTTTCCGAGGATGCAGAGATGCTCGGTGCGGTCAACACCGTGGTTTTTCGTGACGGCGAGAGGATCGGCCACAACACTGATTGGTACGGTTTCTACGAGAATTTCCAGCGGGGCCTTCCGGACGTCGCGAAGTCGCATGCCGTCCTGCTTGGCGCCGGCGGCGCCGGTGTCGCCGTGGCGCATGCCGCAATCAAGCTCGGTATTGAGAGATTATCGATCTTTGACCAGGATTCGAAACGGACAGAAACCTTGGCTGGGCAGTTGAACGATCGGTTCTTAGGGGGTTGTGCGCGCGCCACGACGGATGTCGGCAGCGCCCTGCGCTCCGCGGACGGCCTTATCCACGCGACGCCGACGGGCATGAAGAGCCATCCTGGTTTGCCGATCGACCCGGAATGGCTTCTGCCACGGCATTGGGTCGCCGACATCGTCTATATGCCGCTCGTCACAGAGCTCCTTGCTCTCGCCGAAAGAAAAGGCTGCCGGACCCTTCGTGGCGGCGGCATGACCGTCTACCAGGCAGCAGCGGCTTTCGAATTGTTCACCGGGATAGCACCCGACGCAGAGCGCATGTCCCTTCACTTTACGGACCTATGCCGCCTGTCGGCTTGATGGGGAGGTCCCAAATGCCGCATATCATCATCGATTATAGCCGGGGCGCAGGCGAGCATGTAGCCATGGACCGGCTGACGCTGACCGTGCATCGCTGCGTTCGCGATGGCGGCCTTGTGAAACCCTCCGCCGTGCGCACGCTTGCGCGGGAGGCGACATACTCCTGCGTCGGCGATGAGCATGTCGATAATCATTTCATCCAAATCATCGTGCGGATGGCACCGGGTCGTACTGCAGAGACCAAGCAGAAGCTTCTCACTGCCGTTCTCGAGGCCGCGCGGGCGATCGCCGCGCCTGCTCTCGAAGCTGGAAGGCTCGGCTTGCGCGCAGATCTCTACGAGTCGGACCCTGATTTTGCTGTTCAAGCAATCGCGTTCGTCTGACCAGGACGACGTGCTCAAGAAGGACACTATGCTATGAGCCTGATCTACGTTCTCAATGGACCAAACCTCAACCTGCTTGGCAAACGCCAGCCGCACATCTACGGGCATGAAACGCTCGCAGACGTAGAGGCGGACTGCCGCAAACTGGCAGCCGAACTCGGCCATGAAATCCGCTTTCATCAGAGCAACCGGGAATACGAGATCATCGATTGGATTCATGAGGCGCGCGAGGACGGTGCGGGCATCGTCATCAATCCGGCAGCCTTCACCCATACCTCACTCGCCATCCTCGACGCTCTGAACACATTTGAAGGGCCCGTGATCGAGATCCACATCTCCAATGTGCACAAGCGCGAAAGCTTCCGACACCATTCGTTCGTTTCGCACCGCGCGGACGGCGTGATCTGCGGCCTTGGAACGGAAGGATACCAGCTTGGCATCCGGCGCGCGGCGACAATGATCAAGGCGGCGAACAAGGGCTGAGGTGACCATGACCCAACGGGTTAAGCTGGCCGTAGTTGGGGCAGGCCTCATCGGTAAGCGACATATTCAGCACGTCCTGGCCGAGCCCTCGGCGCAACTCAGTGCCGTGGTCGATCCCACGCCGGTTGGCAAGACCATTGCCAAGGAAGCCAGCGTGAAGTGGTTTCCAAGCTTCGCGGACATGATTGCCGCAGACCGGCCTGATGGGATCATCGTGGCTACGCCCAACCCGGCTCACGTCCAGAACGGGTTGGAAGCCGTTGAAGCCGGCATTCCCGCACTCATCGAGAAGCCGATCGCCGACGACATTATATCCGGGGAAAAGCTGATCGCAGCGGCTGAGGCAAAAGGTGTTCCTCTTTTGACCGGCCATCACCGCCGACACAATCCGGTGATGCAGAAGGCAAAGGAAATCATCGAAAGCGGAAAGCTCGGCCGCGTTCTTGTTGTCAATGCGATGTTCTGGCTATTCAAGCCCGACGATTACTTCAACATCTCGTGGCGTCGTGAGCGCGGTGCGGGGCCGGTTTTCCTCAATCTCATCCACGATGTCGATAATCTGCGCCACCTTTTCGGCGATGTGGCTGCGGTTCAGGCACGCGAGTCCAACGCGGTGCGCGGCAACGCAGTTGAGGAAACGGCTGTAATCCTGATCGAGTTCAAGAATGGAGTTTTGGGAACTGCGACAGTCTCCGACGCGGTGGTCGCACCTTGGAGCTGGGAGATGACAACCGGAGAGAACCCGGCCTACCCCAAAACCGAGCAATCCTGTTACCTGATCGGAGGAACGCACGGGTCTCTGGCTGTTCCGTCGCTCGAGGTCTGGCGCAATCCTGGTAAACGGAGTTGGTGGGAACCATTTGACCAAACGCGTATGGAGGTCGACGACGAGGACCCGCTCGTTCTGCAGATCAGGCAATTCTGCAAGGTGATCCGCGGAGACGAACCGCCGCTTGTCAGCGGGCGTGAGGGGCTCGAAACCTTGAGGGTAGTCGATGCGGTAAAACGCTCGGCGGCAACGGGAGAACGTATCGAGTTGAACTGACGCCTGAGTAATGTGACCGCCTGCTCGCCCTTCGCGTCTCCTTGCATCCGATGCGACGAGAACGCCGGCTCAACACCGACGTTAGGCGCGCTTCTGGCGGAGGAAATCGTCGCCGCCGCTCTGTCTTCGCCGCCATCGAAACGCGCCTGCTTCGGCAACGACGCAACGCTTCATTTCTGGGTGACTGCTTGAAGCCGACTTAAGGCAGAAATCAACGTCCGCCTTGACGTGCCTTTGTGTCATTCGGCACTTGGAGCCGGATGTCTGCAATGGGTCGGACATTGGCCTTCATCAGCGTCGTGGGTGGACAGCGGAAGTCGGACGACGGGAGCTGAATGGGGATGATGCGCCAAGTTCTGACCTTGAAGCCGTCCCCGCACGTGGCGCGGGGAGGCTTTGGGCGTCCGACTGCTGATCAGGGTAAGGTGATCGCGGCCAACAAATAGCCTTGGCTGTGGAGGTACTCGAAGAACTCGGAAACCGGCACGAGCGCCACGATGAAGAGCGCGTCTCGCATCGTCACTCGTAGCGCATTGGGCGAAAAGTTCCGTTCCGGGCCCCGTTGGAAACCTGAAAAATCCGGCCAAAACAGCGGGGTGCAACGGGCGTAGTCGTCGAACTCCTTGCCGAAGACATGCGATAGATATGCCGCCTCTCGGTTCGCGGTGTACAAGAAAATGAAATACGCCAGAATTGTGAAGGATGCCGCTACCAGAATTGAACCGAAGACCAGCCCAACTCCGAAGATCGCCAGCAGAGAAAAGAAGTAAAGCGGGTTGCGGGTGATCGAGTAAGGGCCTTGGGTCACGAGCTCGGAATTCTTTCTTCCGCCGACGTAGAGGATCGACCAAATCCGCCCGATTACCCCAACGATGACTAGAAATGTTCCGGTCTGCTCAAGAATACTTTCGATTAGACTATAGCCTGGGCGGACGGGGCGGCTGACGAGATTGAGGATGATGAAGGCCGTCGCCAGCGCCCAGAACAGAAGAATTCTCAGCTTCTGTCTGAATGGCCGCTCCGGGGGTGTTGCAGAGTGGGTCATTGATCTACATCCGTGAAAGACTTGAACTATTCGGAGGAATTGAGCGGCGCAGGCGGTGCTCCATCTTGTCTTCCTTGGAACATCCGATTGAGAAGCAGCAGGAAGTCGTCGACCAAGGTGAAGATAATGGGGATGACAACGAGGCTGAGGACCGTGGAGGTCAGCAGGCCGCCGATCACGACGATCGCCATCGGTTGCCGGAAACTCGCATCGCCGCCACCAAGGCTCAGGGCCACCGGCAACATGCCGCCGCTCATGGCGATCGTTGTCATCACGATTGGACGGGCCCGCTTGTGGCAGGCATCGACGACGGCGTCGAACCGAGACATGCCGCCGCGTCGCGCTACAATCGCGTATTCGACCAGCAGGATCGAATTCTTCGTCACGACGCCCATCAGCATGAGGAGACCAATCAGCACCGGCATCGAGAAGCTCGTGCCGGTCAGAACCAGCGGCAGCAGAGCGCCGCCGAGCGACAGCGGAAGCGCCATCAGGATCGTGAACGGCTGGAAAAAGTCATGAAAGAGCAAAACGAGCACGGCATAGATGCAGAACACACCGATCGCCATGGCGATGGCGAAGTTCTCAAAGAGTTCGGAACTGCGTTCCAGTTCCCCCTGCTCAACGAGCCGGACCCCGTCCGGAAGGTTCTGAATGGCCGGCAATGCCTGCGCCTCGCGATAGACGTCACCGAGGATTCGGCCGTTGAGCTCGATCGACAACGTGACGTTTCGCGAGCGGTCGATGCGGCTGATCTCCGACGGGCTGCCACCGATGCGGATGTCGGCCACCGAGGCGAGATCGATGCTGCCCCTGATGCCTGCAACACGGAGATCGGCGATGTTGTCAAGTGCCGTCCGGCTTCTCGGATCGAATCGGACGCGGATCGAAAGCTGGCGTTGCGGCAAGTTGAGCTTGGCGAGCGCGGAGGAATAGTCCCCGTTCGTCGCCACGCGAACCGCCTCGGAGATCGCTTCTGCCGTGACGCCGAGGGCGGCGGCGCGGCCGAGATCCGGGACGATTTGGATTTCCGGGGCCTGCAGCGAGGCACTGGAGGTCACCGCTCCGATGCCCTGGAGGGTGCGCAGTTGCTCTTCGAGCGCGGCGGCCGCCTGGTCGAGCGCGTCGGCATCGTCGCTGGCGAGCGTGATGTCCAGCCTCGTGCCATGGCCGCCCGTGCCCACCTCGATCCTGGCGCCTGGGAGAACGGAGAGCGCCTGCCGGATGTCGTCTTCGATCTCGGCCTGCTTGCGGCTGCGTTCGCCGATCTTCTTCAGATCGATGACGAGCGAGGCGGTCGCAGAATCGACGGTCGCCGAGGAATCGATCAGGTCACCCGTCGAGGCGCTTCCGACGGCGGAGAACACGTGTGTGACGTCCGGCAGGCCGGAAACAATATCCGCCGCTCGCCGCGTGATCGCGTCCGTTTGTCCGATTGTGCTGCCGGGTTGCAGCGTCAGGGTCACCTGTGTCTGAGCGTCATCCGATGGGGGTAGGAAACCGAAGCTGAGCATGGGAATCGTCGAGAGGGAGAGCCCGAGAAACAGGCAGACGCCGAGGATGGTCAGTTTGCGATGATTTAGAGAGGTTTTGACGACGCCCATGTAGGCGCGCATGATCCGGCCATCCTTTGCCTCGACGGTATGCGCCTTCATCATGTACGCTGCCATCATCGGCGTGAGCAGGCGCGCGACGGACAGTGAGGCGAGTACCGCCACGGCTGCCGTCACGCCGAACTGGCGGAAGATCAGGCCCGGAATGCCGCTCATGAAGGCGGTAGGCAGAAAGACGGCAACCAGCGTCAAGGTCGTGGCGATGACGGCAAGGCCGATTTCATTGGCGGCTTCGAGCGCAGCCTCCTTCGGCGTTTTCCCCATTTGCAGATGGCGCGCGATGTTCTCAATCTCTACGATGGCATCGTCGACCAGGATGCCGACCACGAGCGAGAGCGCGAGCAGCGTCACCGTGTTGAGGCTGAAATCCGCCAGATACATTACAAGGAAGGTCGGGATGACGGAGAGCGGCAGTGCCACCGCCGAGAGAAAGGTGGCCCGCCAATCGCGCAGGAAGAGCCAGACCACGACGACTGCGAGAATGGCCCCCTCGTAGAGCATGTGCATGGAGCCATCGTAGTTTTCGACGATCGGCCCGACCGTGCTGTAGGCTTGGACGATCTCGACATCTGGGTTGGCGGCAGCAAAGTCCTGCATGGCCGCTTCTATGGCGGCCGCGACGCCGGTGTCCGAAAACCCGTTTAATCGCTTGACCTGAACGGCGATCACCGGCTCGCCATCGAGATAGGCGAACGACGACCTGTCGGCAAAGCTGTCCGTCACCGTGCCGATTTCGTCCAGCCGTGCCAGTGCGCCACTCGGAAGCGGGATTGCGAGCGCCTTTAGTTCCTCGATCGAGGAAACCGCGCCGAGCGTTCGGATCGCCTGCTCGCCGCCGCCGATTTCGGCCCGACCGCCCGACGCGTCCGACTGCACGGACTTGAGCTGTGAGGAAACGGTTGCAGCACTCAGACCCAGCGAGTTCATGAGCTGGGGGTTAAGATCAACATGTATCTCGCGATCTATGCCGCCGATGCGGCTGACGTCGCCAACGCCGGACAGGGAGAGCAGGGTCTTCGTCATGTCATTGTCGACGAACCAGGAAAGTTCAGTCTCGTTGAGGCGGGTAGAGCGCACCGTGTAGGTGAGGAGAGGGGAGCCTTGCGCGGTTACATTTGTCACGCTCGGCGTCTGCATCGCCGGGGGCAGGTCACCGCTCGCGCTGTCGATAGCATTGCGTACCTCGTTTAGAGCTTCCTGGCCGTCCTTCTCCAGCTTGAAGGAAACGCTGATGGATACCCTCCCGTCCGTGATCGTCGTCGTGATGTGGTCGAGGAGGCTCAGCGAGGCGAGCCTGTCCTCGATCTTGCGCGCGACTTCCGCTTCGAGCTGGGCCGGTGCGGCACCTTCAAGCGTGGCGCTGACTTCGATCATCGGCAGGTTCATGTCGGGAAAGTTCTGAACCGCGAGCCGGTCGAAGGCGAGCAGGCCGCCGACAGTCAGCAGGATGAACAGGAGTATGGCGGGAACGGGATTGCGGATCGACAAGGCGGAAAAGTTCATCGCGATTCTCGCTCTAGCTGCACGAGCGCGTCTCCCGCCAACCGGATTAACGCCCTGTCCGACAGGAAAGCGCCGCCCGTCATAACGACATCGGTCGAGCGGTCGATGCCCGAGAGGATTTCCACTTCGCTCCCATTGCGACGACCGGTTTCCACACGAACGCGTGACGCGCGTTCGTCTTTACCCACGGTGAAGACGTAAGCGATGCCGTCACGCAGGACGAGCGCCGTCTCGGGCACGGTGAGCGCCGCCGTGGTCTCAAGCTCGATCTGGCCGGTGACGTAAAGGCCAATAGGCGGGCGCGACGCGGCCGGCAGCGAGACATAGACGAGTGCCCGACCGGTATCGGTGCTGACCGTCGGGCCGACCAGCCGAATGGTCCCCTTGATGCGCCGATCGCCAGGACCAACGATCGTGGCGGTCAGGCCTTCCCTGATGCGTGGCAAATAGCGTGCGGACACTTCCGCCTGCCACTCGACACGTTGCTGGCGATTGAGTCGGAACAGTTCCATGCCGGAGGAGACGACGGCGCCGAGCTGGGCGGAGCGGGCGGTGATCAGCCCGTCATCCGCGGCCAGGATCGTTGTCTTGGCGAGCTTGATCTTCTGGCTTTCAAGCAAGGCCTCGGCGGCTTCGACTCCCGCGGCCGCCGTCTGTTCGGCGATCAGATATTCGCTGACTCTCTCCTCCGAAAGCGCGCCGCTTCTCCGCACCTTGCGCGCCCGGTCGGCATTTGCCCTCGCTTTGGCGAGGTCGGCCCTGGCGCTTGCCAGCACCGCCTCCTGATTACGCAGGTCGGCACGCACGGATTCATCGGCAAGCCGGACGAGGGGTTGACCCTTCAAGACGACTGAGCCGACATCGACAAGAACATCGGTCACACGCAGGCCATCGATTTCCGCGGCGATGATCGCCTCATGCCAGGGTTTCAGCCAACCGCTGGCCGGTACGGTTTCAGGCCATCGGCGTTCGGCAGGCTTTGCTACGGCCACCGTGAGCGCTGCCGTCTCGTTCTGTTGCGCGAGCACGGGATTTGCCTTGGAACCAAGATTCACGCTCAGGAAAAGAGCAACAAGAATGGGTCTCGCTCGCATCAGAGCTGGTTTCCTTTTTGATCATTTCTGGTCATTTCCAGGGGCGATGGTGTTCGCATCCCAACCGCCACCGAGTGCCTTGTAGAGTGCGATCCAGTAGCGCACCGCGTCGCGACGGATCTCAATGAGTGCGAGCTCTGCCACTTGAGCCGAACGCCGGGCGTCCTCGCGGTCGAGAAGGCTCGCACCTCCGGCCTTCCAGTTCGAATCCACAGTTTCGAAATAGGCGCGGTAGTTGCGCGCCGCGAGCGTGGCGTCGCCGATGCGCCGTCGCGTGCTGTCGATCCGCACGAGCGCGGTTTCGACTTCGGCGACTGCATCCAGCACGCCTGACTTGTAGGCGGCCACCGCCACACCGTAGGCGGCTTTCGCGCTCGCCACCGCCGCGCGGCGCGAGCCTCCGTCGAAGAGCGGGATCGAGAGGGCGGGACCGAAGGACCAGGGCGCCGAGTTTCCCGTTAACGAAGAACTGCCAATCGTCACCGAGCCGCCGAGGCTGAGGCTCGGATAGAGATCGGCTTTGGCCGCTCCGACCTCCGCGAGTGAAGCAGCGACCTCGAGTTCCAGCGCGTTGATGTCAGGGCGTTGCCGCAGGGCATCGGCCGGCACGGCCGCGAGCTTGAGGGTTCTCGGCATCGGAATTCCCGGCTTGTCCTTCGCCAGAAGGTCACGCAGACGAGGCTCGTCGCCGCCGCTAAGACGGGCGAGCGACTTGACGAGAAGCTCGCATTCGGCACGCTGGGCGGTTAGTGTCGAGGCGGAGAAAGCCGCGCTCGCCCGCGCCAGCGCAAGGTCGCCGCTCGACGTGAAGCCGGAGGTGGCCGCTATCTCGGTTGCCCGGATCGTCTCCCACTGTGAAGCGAGCTCAGCGCTATAAGTCCGCTCAAGTTGCCGGCAGGCACGATATTGCACATAGTAGTCGGCCACCTCGGCGGCGAGCGATACGCGCGCGCCGTGCCAATCGGCGATCCTTTCGACAACCCTCAGCCGTGCTGCCTCGCTTTTCTGCCGCGTCTTGCCGAAGAGATCGAGCTCCCAGGAGGCGTCGAGGCTGCCGCTCGTCATGGTTGAGGCCGCAACTTTGTTGGTATCGTTGCCGCCGGTGCCCGAGCGCGCGAGCGAAGCCGAGCCGCTAAGCCCCGGAAGGAGGTTAGACTGTGCGGACGCCAGCGTGGCGCGGGCGCCCTCGATCTCGGCTGCTGCGGCTTCCAGGCTGGGGCTCTCGGACTGCGCCAGTGCGATGAGGGTTGTCAGCGACGGGTCACCGAAGGTCGACCACCAGGACACAAGATCGCTGGTCCGGCCGCCATGCGGGGAAGTCACATGCCACACATTTGCGATCTCAACGTCGGGTTTCTTGAGATCGGCTACGGCCGTGCAGCCTGAGACGACTAGCCAGGCCGCAATGCTGCCGATGTCGACGATTCTACGGTAGCCCGCCTTCATTATTGTACTCACGTCCCATACTTTCCTGCATGGGATGTAGCGGATCGAATGTGAGGCCGGGTCGAAGATCGATTAAGATAGATTAAGTTTCATGTCAGGCGCGTTTGCCGGGCAGATGGACACTTCGGCTCCCGAAGTGCTCGGTAACCGTATACTCGGCGTGGCTCCCGCGCGAAACAACTCTTAACAAGAGCAAACCCAAACCAACGATAGAATCGGAATTAGTTCCGCCAGAGACAATCTCGAAGGAATCTGGCTGTGAACTACAAAGGCGGACGAACAGGTTTCGGAGCGGAAACAGTATCCGCGGAGGCCTGCTGGACGGCTGGCGGACGCTTTGATGTCTCTTCGGAACGGTAGAAAGAGGCAATAGATATGCCTCGACCGTTGGCTATCCTCATGCTGGCGTTTCTTGCTGGTTGCATGGCGCCGGACCGTATTCCTTACGAACAAAAAGCCGCATCGGCAGCCAGTGTCGAGGGGTTTGGAGATATCCGCATTTACGCGGATTCGAGCGGGAGTCTGCCCGAGGGACGTGCTTGGCTGCCTGTCCTAAGACACAACGAAATCAACTACCTCGTATTGTCGGGTGGAGGTGCCGGGGGCGCGTTCAGTGTCGGAGCGCTGAAGGCCTGGTCGGACAGGGGGGAGCGGCCCGAATTCGACATGGTCAGCGGCGTCAGCACGGGTGCGTTGATTGCGCCTTATGCCTTTCTCGGGCCGGCCCACGACGAGGCGCTCGTCGATCTCTATACGAGCGGCGTCGCCCAGGAGTTGGTCGACGTGAGATTTCTGCCCAAGGGCCTGCTGGGCGCAAGTCTACTCAAGCAGGAACCGCTTCGGAAAATGGTCGAACGGTATCTGACGCGCGAGACACTGGCGAGGATCGCCGCGGAGCATCGCAAAGGACGGCGGTTGCTGGTCTTGACCTCGAACCTCGATTCCCAAAGAGCGGTGATCTGGAACATGGGTGCCATCGCCGACAGCCAACGGCCTGACGCGCTGAAACTCTTCCAGGACATCATCATCGCATCGGCCAGCATACCAGGCCTCTACCCCGCTGTGCTCATCAAGGCCAGAGCCGGTGGGCGGATATTTGAGGAAATGCACTCCGACGGAGGTGCGGCCTCCCAAATCCTGACGATCCCGGAGGGTTGGATTGCCGATGCGGAAGAGGGTGAATGGCCCAAAGGGCCTAAGTTCAACATGTACATTCTCGTCAACAACGCCCTCATGCCGGAATTCGCCATAACCACGAACAATACGTTCGTCGTCATGGCGAGGGCGAGTTCATTCCTCATCAAGGCGCAGACACGCAGCGCGCTGTTGGCTACCTACGCCTACGCCAAAAAGACCGGCATTCGGTTTCGCATGGCTTCGATCGATGTGCAGGTTTCCTACGACATGACCGACCCATTCAATACCAATTACATGCGCGCGGTGTACGACCTGGGGTACGCAAAAATGGCAAGCGGCAGTCTGTGGCAAGACAGGCCGTCGTTCACCGACAGGGCGGCAGCCGCACAGATGGCGCAGTGGCGATAGCCGCACCGGCCTTCCTTCACTGAAGAGGAGACTGGCAGGCATTCAACCGAGTTTGCCTCCGCTCCCCTCCGCCTTGTTGCTTTGGTCGGTAATCGGAGGACGCGCTTCAGTGCCGCTCGCACGGCGGCTGTGCCGAGTTCTCATCCTCGATTTATCAGGCTTGGCCAGTCTATCGATCACTTGCCGGAAAAACTGTCCGGCCGGGGAAAAGCAGCGCGTGCTATTGCGCGCGCGCTCGCGTCGAACCTACTGCATGTCTTTGTCCTTAAATCGACCCTCGATTTAAGGACAAAGACATGCAGCGATTCAAAGTGCTACAGCGACCTTTGCGCGTCTGATCAGACGCGCGGCGCTGTAGAGGCCCTTCGCTAACGATCGGACCGCCGCGCTCGGCGAGGATGCGGGGCGTCACGTCGTTCGGATGCTCGAGGGGTTGGGAGAGGAACGCGGCAGGCTGTGGCCTGCTGGTCTCTTAGAACTTGTAACCGACGACCAACATTGCTGACGGCTGCACGTCGTCCTGAACGATCGGGCTATCCTTCGCGTCGCCGGTCAGGAAGCCGACACCTGCCTGGCCGCGGACCAGCCAGTTTTCCGTCGCCATGTAGGTTACGGAGGCTTCGAGGTCGACGCGCTTGAGACCCGCACCTGCATCGTATTGCCGCAAGCCTGACCGTGCAGACTGGGCAGCGGTTACGCCAAAGTAGCTTTCCATATGGTTGTCATCGGCGAATGTCGCGGAAGCGCCCGCGGAAAGGATAAAGCGATCATAGTGATGGGAGACGTTCGCTCCGACTTCACCGAGCAGACCGTCGCTGCCGCCAATCGTCTTGTCGACAGACGCATAAAGTTCCATGGGTCCCAATTCATACGAGATCTGCGTTCCAACGACAGCGCCGGCGTCGATGTCGCCAAGGCCTTTAATGTGAGGGGAATCGTCTTCATCGCGCCCCCCTCCCATGTCGTAGCCGCCCTTGACCGTTAACTTGAAACCGTTGGACTCCAATACGTCGACCGTCAGCCCGCCCGGATCGATGGTGACGCGATCACCGAAGGTTGCGGAGATCATAGGAATGGGGACGAGTTCAAACTCGTCCGATCCTTCGAATTTGGGCACATAGATGGCTCCGGCGCCGACCATGACGTCCCAGTCGGAAAGCTTTTGGCGTATGCCACCGAAGCGGCCTTTGTCGAAGCTCTCCGACGGAGGAATGGCGGCCGCCTCGCTCTCGTAAAGGTCGGCAGCGCGTGCCTGGAACAGGGGGCAAGCAACCACCGCGAACCCGGTAGCAATGGCGACACTCCGCGGACGAACTAAAAGGGACTTGGTCAATGACATTCGAATGCGCTCCTGAGGGCTGATCGAGAGTCTTGGACGCGGACGACGTATGAAGGCCGTGTGCGTCATACCTCTCGCGGCCGCACTATCTCGGAGGACGTCGTTAACTTGGGTTTTGTGATGTTAAGAGATATTGCCAAGGCGATGCCGCTGACCCGCCGGTTCCTGACGGCCATATTTCGCGTGCAGCCCAGAGCGAAACAACTCGCCGCAATACTCGTCAAGGTATGGCTTGCTGGTGCTTTTCGGCGCCAGTGACAATGATCGTCGCACGCCGACGGCGTGGTGGCGCCTCGCTACGGTCCAGCCGCAGCTTAACATATCAAAATATCTTCACCACGTGACTCTAGGCTTGTTTTTGCGACAATGGATCATCATGCCTTAGGCAACTTTCGATCCCACTTTGAAGAGCAAACACATGACAGCTCAACATCTCATCGCGCCAGAGACAGTGCCTCGCATTCTTCTTGTCGAGGATGACGACGAGATCGCTGCGATGGTCATCGAAATGTTGACGGAGAATGGTTTCGAAGCTGCCGCGGTTGGCTCAGCCGCTAACATGGACGCCATCCTGAGGAAGCAATCCTTCGATCTGGTTGTGCTCGATGCCATGCTGCCAGGAGAAGATGGTTTCAGTATCTGCCGTCGGCTGCGGGCCTCATCGACCATCCCTATCGTCATGCTCACAGCGCTCGGCGATGAAATCAATCGCATTGTCGGCATCGAGCTTGGAGCTGACGACTACATTACCAAGCCATTTCATCCACGGGAATTAATGGCCCGCATAAAAGGGCTGTTGCGGCGCGCATCATACGGAGCGGAACGATCCTCGCAGCACACAGCCATGCGGTTCGCCGGTTGGCAGATCGATCCGATCCTGCGGCACCTCGCGAATCCGGATGGCGTGCAGGTTTCGATGACAACGGCCGAGTTCGATATTCTTCTCGCATTTTGCCACAACCCGGGCCGCGTCATGACGCGTGAGCAGCTTCTTCGCCTGACCCATGCCGGCGTTGCAGGCCCGGTCGAACGCAGCATCGACGTCCATGTCAGCCGCGTGCGGCAGAAGATCGAACCAAATGTTCGCGAGCCGACCTTTATCAAGACGGTCAGGCTGGGGGGATATGTGTTCACCCCGAAGGTCGAGGCTTGCTGATGTTTAAACGGTTCTGGATCGGTTCCATCCACCGGCAGATCGCGGCTTTGGCCATCGGCCCCGTCATTGGCCTCGTCATCCTGGGCACGATCTCCGAATTAGTATTGCGCGACGATCTTGAGAGCGTTTCCTACGCTCGCATGACAGCTTTGAAGGTCGAGATGGTCATCGATCAGATTCGAGCTTCCGATTCCGCGGAGCAGAAGGCCGCTATCCTGGATGCCATGTCCAAGGCGGGGCTTCAGGTAGAAGAGGTGTCGGCGGCGGAACTTTCGCAGAAGGTGGAGACGGAAATTCCCGCTGACGACGTCCGTCGCCTTGTCCGAGACAATTTGCCGACGACCTCCGCAACGGCTTTCCGCTCGGAGACTTCAGCCGGAACGCTTCACGATGTGCTTGTCGTCGGGATCGGTAACGATCGAGCGTTGGCGTTTCTGCCCGCGCCACCTCCTCCCGATGCCTGGATCAGCGACCAGCAAGTCAGTATCGTGTTGCAGCTGATGGGTCTTGTCCTGCCGGTGGTTCTTCTGTCGCTCTATGCGGCACGGGTGATTGCGGCTCCCCTCCTTGAATTTGCGGAAGCCGCAGAAACGTTAAGGCCCGACGACGGGCCTGACAAACCTTTCAACGAAAGCGGCGCGGCGGAAATTCGAACTTTGGCAAGGTCGCTGAATGAGATGCGCAGCCGCGTGCGCGGCATGATTGATGACCGCACGCGCATGTTGCGCGCGATAAGCCACGATCTTCGTACACCGCTGACGCGTCTGCGTCTGCGCGCGGAGCGCTCGGCGCAACCTGAGCTGAAAGCGGCGCTGTTGAAAGATATCTCCGCTCTCAGCGACATGATCAACGATACGCTCACCTATCTCAGCAATGAGATGGCGGCCGAGAAACCGGTCAACGCCGACCTGCCCAGTCTGTTGGCGACGGTATGTTCCGACTTCTCCGACGTGGGCTTCGATGTGAGGTATGTGGGGCCGGAACGCTTCGCCTATCGCTGCAAACCGCGATCGCTGGCACGTGCAATCACCAACCTCGTCGAGAACAGCACCAAGTTCGCTCAGGAGATATCGGTTGAGCTGTCGGTGCTCGAAAATGGGACCGTGCGAATAAGCGTTGTCGACGACGGCCCGGGCCTTCCCGTCAGTTTGCGTACCCGGGTGCTCGAACCCTTCTTCAAGGCCGATACGGCGCGAACATCGTCCGACCGCGGTGGGTTCGGTCTCGGGCTCTCGATCGTCGACGACATCGTGCGGGCACATGGCGGCACGATCGAACTGCTGAACCGCGCGCCGCACGGGCTCTCGGTACAGATGGATTTTCCTGCCGAAGGTCATGCGGCGTGCGGCGCCGCGCCTAAGAAATCGACTGGTAACTTTGCCTGCGCTGGGTGATTGCACAAGCCCACCTGTCCGAGCGCGTCGACGAGGCGCGCGAGAGGACGGGGGGCTTCCGGACCGGTTCGGAGTGGCAATTTATGGGATATCGAGCCCGCTTAGTCGCTAGGTCCCGTCGCTTTGTGACGAGTGGGGGCGAGGCTCGCAACAAAACCAAATAAAACAAAACACACTCTTGCACCGGCAAAGGCTAGATTCTTCGTCTCCGTATGAGGAACTCGCCATGTCTTTAGAAGCCATTCGCCCCAAGAAAATTCTTGTGTTTCTGCCCAAGGCGGCGGCCAATATGATCGCCAAAAAACTGGCGGAGCGTGGGCATGAGTCGATCGCAGCGTCGACGGTTCCGGAGGTTTTTGATGCACTCCGTTCCGATAGTTGCTCCTTCGCCGTAACGACGCGACCGGAGATCGATTTCCTGCGCAGCATGCGCCCCATACCCGTAGTCAATCTTGAGATTTTCCTGCACGCAGAGCCTTCCGGCGACGATCCATTGATAACGTCAAAAAGGTTCGACGGGAGCGCATTTATGCAACGGATCGAGTTCCTTGCTCAGCCTACGGCTAGAAGAGCAGAACCTGCCGACGTCGAGCAGGCGAAGAGCGAAGGCATGCGACGACGCCGAGCGCCCCGATGGTGGATCGCGGCAAAGGTTATGTTGGGTTTGTCGCGTCAGCGAGAAGGATTGAAGGATGTTCGATCCTCAGAGGCTTCCGGAAGCCCGGGCGACTAGATCATTTCATTGTTCATTGAAACGTGAAGTGATCTAGCTCTTTGAAACTCCGCAATTCAGGACGGAAAATCGCTACGCACTTTTCCTGGAATTACTCTACTCGCACTCGAAAGCCGGGCGCGCCTTTGATGCCTTTGATCGTGTCCCGTCAGGTGGTGTAGGTCCTGAGGATTAGGTGGCCATCAGTGTTTTTCCGGCAGGGTCGGGTTGTTCAAGACCAACCTGATGGAAAGACCACCGATGACCGACGAGATGATGAACGT
>NZ_SRXN01000079.1 GCF_004827385.1 Ensifer sp. MPMI2T | reverse complement strand
TGCGCCTGCTGACGACGATCCTCGACAAGATCTTCGACAGGCTCGATCGCGAAACGATGCAGACGGGCGTCACCGACTATTCTTACGACCTAACCCGCTAACAGCGGCGGTCGGCAAAACGCCGGCCGTCTCCTGATGAAATCCGGAGATCACCATGTCCTCGCTCAGCGTCAAAATCCAAGATGCCTTCAATGAGCCTGCCTGTGAGAGAAACCGCAGCAAGGATTCCAACGTGCGCAGTAAGGGCTGTTCGAAACCGCTGACCCCCGGCGCGGCAGCTGGAGGCTGCGCTTTCGATGGCGCCAAGATAGTGCTGCAGCCGATCACCGACGTTGCGCATCTGATCCATGCACCGCTCGCCTGCGAAGGCAATTCCTGGGACAACCGTGGTACGGCGTCGTCCGGTCCGACGCTGTGGCGCACCAGCTTCACGACCGATCTCACCGAGCAAGACATAGTGATGGGGAACAGCGAGCGGAAGCTTTTCAAAGCGATCCGCCAGATCAAGGAAGCGTATTCGCCGCCGGCAATCTTTGTCTATACGACGTGTGTGACCGCACTCATCGGCGACGACATTGAGGCCGTTTGCAAGCGCGCGGCGGAAAAATTCCGCTTACCAGTGGTGCCGATCAATGCGCCGGGCTTCGTCGGTTCCAAGAACCTCGGCAACAAGCTCGCCGGCGAGGCGTTGCTCGACCATGTCATCGGCACGGTGGAGCCAGATGATGCCGGCCCTTGCGACATCAATATCCTTGGAGAGTTCAACCTGTCTGGTGAGTTCTGGTTGGTAAGACCACTCTTGGAGAGGCTTGGCATCCGTGTTCGCGCCTGCATTCCCGGTGACGCCCGCTATCTCGACATTGCCTGCGCTCATCGCGCTCGGGCAGCCATGTTGGTGTGCTCTACGGCATTGATCAACCTTGCCCGCAAAATGGAGGAGCGCTGGGATATCCCCTTCTTCGAGGGATCCTTCTACGGCATCACCGCCACCTCGGAAGCACTCCGACAGATTGCTGATCTGCTCGTAAAGAAGGGTGCCGATCAAGAGATACTCGACCGCACCGATACACTCATTGCAGAGGAGGAGGCGATTGCGTGGAAAAAGCTTGAGGAATACCGCCCGCGGCTTAAAGGCAAGCGGGTGCTCATCAATACGGGTGGCGTGAAGTCCTGGTCGCTTGTTCATGCGCTGATGGAGATCGGCATGGAGATCGTTGGCACCTCGGTCAAGAAATCGACGGTGGAGGACAAGGAGCGCATCAGGCAGGTGCTTAAGGACGATCTCCAGATGTTCGAGTCGATGGCGCCCCGAGAGCTCTACGCAATGCTCTCAGAAAGCAAGGCCGATATCATGCTGTCGGGCGGGCGCACGCAATTCATTGCGCTGAAGGCCAAGATGCCCTGGGTTGATATCAACCAAGAGCGGCACCGCCCCTATGCGGGCTATGACGGCACGGTGGAACTCGTACGCCAGATCGACCTTGCGATTCACAACCCGGTCTGGTCGCAGGTGAGGGAGCCGGCACCGTGGGAACGCCGTCCTGCTACGGAGGAACCACTGCCGAGCACGCACTCGGACTCCGACGCTACGAGTGTCGCGCCCTCAAAAACTCGCCGGCACGACGCCGGTGACTTCGTTGAGTGTTGAGGAAAGCAAATGGTCCACATCCATCGCCAAACCAAATCAGCGACGGTCAATCCGCTCAAGTCGTCCCAACCGCTGGGTGCCGCGTTAGCCTTTCTCGGGGTGGATGGTGCGATACCGCTGTTCCACGGCAGCCAAGGCTGCACTAGCTTCGCGCTAGTGCTATGCGTGCGCCATTTTAAGGAAACGATCCCGCTGCAGACGACGGCGATGGACGAATTGGCAACAGTCTTGGGCGGGGCAGCCCATCTGGAAGAGGCGATTCTCAACTTGAAAAAGCGGGCGAATCCGCGGCTAATCGGGATCTGCACGACGGCACTTGTGGAAACCCGTTCTGAAGATTTTGCAAGGCAAATCGCCAACATCAAAATGACACGCGCGGAGGAACTTGCAGGCACGGAGATCGTGCTGGCAAACACACCGGATTTCGATGGCGCCTTGGAGGAGGGCTGGGCGAGGGCCGTCGCAGCGATGCTCCAACGGATTACACTGCCAGGCCAGCAGGCGCCTAGCTCGAAAAAGGCAACTCTGATCGAGAGGATTACAGAACCTAGCGAGCAGCGGCGGAAGCGGAAGAAGGTTGCGATCCTGCCCGGATGGCACCTCACTGTCGCTGATATCGAGCAGTTGCGCGAGATGGTGGAAAGTTTCGGGTTGACGCCGGTGATCGTGCCGGACGTCTCCGGCTCGCTCGACGGTACGGTGCCCGATCGCTGGATGCCGACAACGTATGGAGGTACAAGCATCGAGGATATACAGGAGTTGGGTACGGCGGTGCAGTGCATCGCCATCGGAGAACATATGCGGCGCCCGGCTGAGCTACTGCAGACGTTGACGGGTGTGCCTTACGTATTAGTCCAGTCGCTAACGGGATTGAAGAACGTCGACCGGTTTGTCTCGCTTCTTTCCGAGATTTCCGGCGTGCCGGCGCCGGCGAAAATCCACCGTTGCCGCTCACAGCTACAGGACGCGCTGCTCGACGGGCACTTCCATTTCGCCGGCAAGAAGATCGCGATCGCCAGCGAGCCGGACCAGCTGTACCAATTCGCCACCTTCTTCACCGGACTTGGCGCCGAAATCATCTCGGCCGTGACGACGACCGGCGCGTCGGAAATTCTCGAGAAAGTCCCAGCCGAATCGATCCAGATCGGCGACCTCGGCGATTTCGAAGATCTAGCCGGCGGCGCTGATCTTCTCGTTACCCATTCGCATGGACGCCAGGCAGCGGAGCGCCTCGGCATCCCTCTGCTGCGCGTCGGCTTCCCGGTATTCGACCGCCTCGGCAGCCAGCACAAACTCACAGTTCTCTATCGGGGCACGCGCGACCTGATCTTCGAGGCGGCCAACATCATTCAGGCCAATCAGCCCGCGCCGTCGCCTGAGAGAATCGATGCAATGCGAAAGCGGAGAAATGCCGGATGAACTCCGTTCGTCGCCTATCGCTCGTCGCTGACGAGATCCACCCGCGGCATTCCGGCGCATTGCGTATCGCGATCGCGACGCAGGACATGAAAGCCCTTAATGCCCATTTCGGGTCGGCCAAGCACTTTGCAGTCTATGACGTCACGCGCGACGGCTGGGATTTCGTGGAAGCCATGAGCTTCGATGATGTCTCCGACGAGTCGGGGAAGCATCGGACCGAGGGCGAGGACCGCATCACCCCGAAGGTGAACGCGTTGAGAGGCTGTCATCTCCTCTTTTGTCGGGCTATCGGCGGCCCTTCCGCAGCCAGGCTCGTCTCAGCGAAAATTCATCCGATAAAAGTGGAAAACCCCGAAGCCATTCAAGACGTACTTTCACGAACCCAGAAAATGCTCAAGACGGCTCCTCCGCCGTGGTTGCGCAAGGTGCTGGCGCAAGCGGGCGTCGCAAAGAAGAAACCGTTCGAGAACGAGGACTAAATCATGAAAAAAACGTTGGTCAGTACGGGCACGCCTGATGTCGAGGAGGGCGAGGCGGCCCTTGTCACCCCGTTCGTCAAATGCCTCGCGCGGCTGGTCCGCGCTCAGGATACCTATGGTTCGCAGGACCGCGCATCGGACGCGGAGTTGTTGGCCCACTTCGTCATCACTGAAGAGCAGCGTCGAGAAATCGCGATCATAGGCGATCCCGGTCCGGATGTTATATTGAGGTTCAATATCTTTTACACCGCCGTCGCGCTTTCAATCGAAACGCGGACCGGTTTGGTAGCGTCGCCGATTACGATGATCAGCCATGAGGGCTTCGGACGAGTGCTTCTAACGACCGGGCGGTTGGTCGTATTATCGAAAACAGTGCGCGACGTCCACCGCTTCGGCTTCGCGACGCTACGCAAACTCGCGGAGGCCGGTGCAAAACTGGTGGACGATGCGACCGCCACCATCGAAGCCTATCCCGAAGTGGCGCGGGCCTGATGGTCGATCCGGCAAAAGGCATGCTTTCGCGCTACGAAACCCGCATCAAACCAAGCCCTCAAGAACATCGCATGAGTTCGATTGAATGCGGCCGCTTAGTACTACAGTTGCGCATGCTGCCGGCGCCAATGCGGCCAGCCAAGGATTAGTTAGGGCTACGCCCGTGGGCGGTTTGGGAATAGCCGGGCGAGTAAAATAGCGACTTTCCGAAACGAGGGTGTGAGCCCGTGCATCAACTTCAGCGACGCGCGCCGCCGGACTCTTTTTGTTCCGTTTGTCCCGAGCCTCGCGGGCAGTTGCGCCGAACCCGGAGGAGAAAGGCGGCGGCCATCATTACCAAGCATATGTGGCGGTGCCAGCCATGCCGGAGCGGGGTCGAGGCCGAGGTCATCCTTGGCGCGCGCTTGTCTAGCTCTGCGGCGGATCAAGAGCCGGCGCTCGAAGTCTTCTTGCCCGATCAGGGGCATTCGCAGCGCTCCCACTCATAAAGCCGCAAGCCCTTCGCGCCCACGCCGGTGGGAGCGTAGTTCAGGCATGGCCGGGAAATCCTCGGCGATCGTCTTCGAGAGATTCCGACCATCCCACAACACAAAGGAGCAGGGGAATCTGTGCCCTTTGAGTGTTAGTTCGGCAGCCGCCGATGAGAACTATCTGTAGTGATTCAAACAGTCGCTTCGACACTTTTGTCGGTAAAGCGACACATTTTTGTCGAGTGTTCCCTTCTTCGCTCCCGGCTAAATGCCTGAAACGCATACACAACAAGTTGCTTTTCAGATCGAGCACCCGATTGGCACGAGTCTTGCCGGCATTCCACTTAAAAGGCTGGAAAGCCGCGGATCGGCAGGGTACGAATGAGGCAAGCAACATGGCAGGTCTAGGTCAGATCGCATTCCGCTGCGAGGGAGGCATCGACACGTGCACCGCCGCCCAGAATAGGCTTGCTTTCCTTTTTGATCTCGGACCGAAAGTCGGTAGTGTCGACGGCAACCTGAAGACTCATTCCAGCCGCCTCATCCTAGAATCAAAGCTGCGGGACAGCCGGCAGCGTCGTACGATCCCGATCATCGGCGAATTTCGAACGGACGTGCCGTGGAAGCTCAAAGCTTTCCACACCGCCGCCGGGCTTGCGATCGAACCGGCTGGCGGCTCTGCGGATTATGATGATGTGTACGAGGGCTTTGGGGTGCTTCTCACGACCGGACAGGGTCGTATCGACCGAACACGATGTCAATCCGTTGGTCTTTAACCGTTTCGGAAGCTCGCCGAAGACCCGTGCGAACCGGTCGACGAAGCGATCACCGCCATCCACGCACCGAAGTGGCGCGGTTGACGGCCGATCTAGGCGATGACGAACCGCCGGCTCCCATTGCCCCTGGAGAGCCGGCGTCAGGCAGCGGGACCACCCCTCCCCACGCGCACCGGTCCCGCTGCCGCGATCTTTCCAAGGGGCGAGGCTCGAAAATGCCTTGCCAAGTTTTTGCAATGGGCCGCTGACGAGCAGACCGCCCCGACAAGCGGCCAACAAGTTTGGAATTGCAGGGGAACGTGACCGGTTGTGAGGGATGAGGTCACGCCCGATCTTGGAGGACATTTTACGTTTTTGCCTGTGACGGATGCGGAGAGAAAGATCCTGATTGGAGAACGAACCATGACAAGTCATTTCTTTACCCGCGACGGCTCCACATGGACGCCGGAATATCTGACGGCTATCGATGCCATGACGTGCATTGGTTGCGGTCGCTGCTTCAAGGTCTGCTCGCGCGAGGTCATGCATCTGCACGGCATCGACGAATCCGGTGAGATCCTCGGCATCTGCGATGGCGAGGACGATGACTTCGATGGCGAGCTCAGTCGCACGATCATGGTTGTCGACCACGCCGGCCGTTGCATCGGCTGCGGAGCCTGCGCCCGCGTCTGCCCGAAGAACTGCCAGACCCACGTTGCGGCCGACAAGATTGTTGCTTGACCTGACGAACGAACTCCGGAGAACGGCTGCAGATGATGAAGGCTTCATCTGCATCCAGGCGGGATCTTCCCGCCGACCCTCTTTGGCCGTTATAACTCGCCCCTCCCACGCGCTCACGATCCATGCAATCGCAGTCGAAACGACAGCCCCCAAACAGCCTTGCCGTCGGGCCCACTGACATCCCGTTGCTGACCGATGCCGAGACTGGCATTCGAAGATCCTCTCTGAATGCCAGCGCCATCAATTGCCTCCTGACTCGAAGGCAAGGATTCACGCTGGATCACGCGAGGAAATCAATGTCATGCCATTTCTGTCTGATCCCGAGTTCGGCGGACTTGCTCTAGCGCTTTGCTCTCAGTCGGCTGGGCAGTTCGTTATTCTCCGTCGGCTGCCAGCTGGGGGCGGGTCGACGGTCGGCGACACGTCTTTCGTCAGCAGCCTGAGCGATCAGCGGTTAGATTACGAAAGCACTGCTGCTCAAAGCGCACATGCCGACGCAAATTGGTGAAGAAACCACGGAGCATATAGCCCGCTGCCTCCGGATTGACAGTAGCATCTGCCGTCCCAAGCCGGCCCAACATTTCCGCCAATTCGTCGGCGAAGCATTCGTCTTCGCAATGCTCATATTTGAGCAAACCTAAAGTAGTTAACACTGATGGATCGTCTCCTAGCCTCTTCTCTGTCCACGCGAAAACAGCAGCTTCTTCTCTCTCGTGAAGATTCCGCAAATGCGGGCCAAGCATCTTTCCCGCGTGAGCGCATATACTACGGTCGACTCCGTGCGGAAGGCTGTTTGCAACGGCCTCGAGTCGGTCACAAAGAGCCAGTTGGTCCTCGTGAGAACCTGCCAATATGGCCAGCCGATCGGCGGTGGCTGGAGCTAATGACCGATTTTGGGAGGGCGTATACGTCTTGATCCTAGCGATCATACACTCCAGTCCCTTTCCGTGATTTCTCTAAGGTAATCTTCCGTGCTCAAGAATGAGGTAATGCGTGGTGCGGGGCCTTGACTTGAATCAAGTCCATCGGCAAGGGGACCAATTAACAAACTCATTGTCCGATTGATGGTATGCGGCGTTTCCGCCGAGGCGCACGGCTGTTGCGACATCGGGCATCACACGTCGGGAAGTCCAAGCTAATTGTAAGACGCTGATCCGTTGGTGCATGGACCCACCGCACGAGCGCGTCCATGTCTTTGGCGAGGTGGCGGTTGGCAATGCCGATGAAGAAATTGCGCAAGTAGGCTCGCAAATCGGACTCAGCTAGCGTCGCCTTGATTATGGCCGGCAAAGAGCGCATTGCGGCGGTTGGGCTTATGCCTTTTTCGACGAACCCCTGCGCCGGCCCTGCATGTTGCAGGGAGCGCCTTGGCGGACACGAACATGCAGCGCCGCATAGACCCCGGAAGGAGCAATAAGAGGATGGGCAAGCGTGAATGGGAATTATGCATCCCATAGCACCAATGATGGCGGGGAACTGTGTCGGGACGGGACCCGAGCGAGCTCGCCTACTCGGCAGAAGGCCAGCCTCAACAGATCGCTCCCTGTCGGTTTTGGACGCGGTGGTCCACTTTTGGCCGTCAGGCTGGCATTGTCCGACATACGACATTGTTGCAATGCTGACATAGCTGGTTCGATCCATACGCCTGAATTTAAGCCGTTTTTTCCTTGGGCACGTATGTTGCTCTGCTGACGTGTCATCACCGACGATAATGATGCGGAGAATGTCGAAATGTCAGAACCGTTCTTTATGCCGGGGTCGGGGCCCGCGCCCGGCCACCCTACTGCAGAACCTTCCATATGGAGAAGAAGGAAGAGGTGGTACTCGCCAAGCGATGGTCGAGCTAGCACTGCACGGGCGCATTTGCCACAGTGGTTGACGAGCCATGGTGGCGTGTGTTCGCGTATCTGTGCATTTGTCCTATGTACGGTCGCACTGCAATTTCTGATGACCTCAGGAATGGCGGCCGACGAAAGCCCGCTTCGCGAAGCCGAGGTTGCAAATTTCATGCTGGGCAACGGCATGGAGGTAGTCGTCATACCCGATCACCGGGCGCCGATCGTCACACAGATGGTCTGGTACAAGGTCGGCAATGCCGACGAGCCACCCGGTAAATCCGGCATTGCTCATTTCCTGGAGCATCTGATGTTCAAGGGAACAAAGAAGCATCCAGCCGGCGAGTTTAGCGCAAAGATCGCGGAGATCGGCGGTGAGGAGAACGCCTTCACGGGTTCCGACTACACCGCCTACTATCAGACGGTCACGCCAGAGGCGCTCGGGACAATGATGGAATCCGAAGCTGACCGGATGCGCCATCTCGTCCTCACCGAGGCGGTGATCGTGCCCGAACGCGATGTCATTCTTGAGGAGCGACGCTGGCGCGTCGAGAACAATCCGGAGCAGCTACTTGAGGAGGAGATGCAGGCGACCTTGTATCAGAACCACCCTCACCGCATCCCGACGATCGGCTGGATGCATGAAATGGAACAGCTCAATCGCGAAGACGCACTAAAGTTCTACGACCGCTACTACACCCCCAACAATGCCATTCTGGTCGTGGCAGGCGACGTGGACGCCGGCAGGGTGCGGCGGCTAGCGGATGAGACCTTCGGGGCCCTGCCTCGCGGTCCGGATCTGCCGGCGCGGGCGGAGCACTACCCTGGGTTGGAGTAGCCAAGATCACCCCTATTGGTCGCCAGATGTTTGACCCCAAGCTCTATCCGCTTCCAGGAGCAGCAAGGGAGGCCCCGCATCGCAGCCTCCCTCCGCTCAACGGCAGGAAAGAATGAGGTGTGTCCCGGCGGGAACAGACGAATGCTCTCTAGCACGACCGCTCCTGCGATGCTGGTGACCTGCTGGCAAGGACACCTGCTTGACCCTGCAGCAGCGGTTTTCGCGTTACTCACGGAAGCACATCGGCACCACCCGCTAAGGCTTCGCAGTTGAAGCATAATCCGAATGTGCTTAGGGTGGCCGCCGAAGACGCCCAGATGCCTCAATTGAGTTTCTGACTTTCAATTGAGTTATGTTAAGGGAGTGTATGTGCGGGAGGTGGAGCTCATATCATATCTCCCGAAGAACTAAGATAGCCGAATTGAGGAGACGAATGTGCTGAGTATTAACTCTGAACAAACAAGACGTAAGCCAAACTCCGTGGATGCCCATGTCGGTCAACGAATCCGCCAGAGGCGTGAATGGCAGAACATCTCGCAAACGGCTCTCGGCGAAGCTATCGGGGTGACGTTTCAACAGGTCCAAAAATATGAAAAGGGCTTAAACCGTGTCGGTGCGGGCCGGCTTCAGCAGATTTCGAAGGCTCTGAAAGTGGAGCCTTCCTACTTCTTTGAGGATACGCCTGACAAAAACCAGTCGGAGGGGCGGTGCGCTGCAAATCAAATTAACATCCCACCCGAAGCGGTTGAATTCGTTGCAAGCAAGGAAGGGATCGAACTCATTAGGGCCTTTTCTCGCGTGGGCGACTATGATGTACGCCGCCGAATCGTAATGCTGGTCAAGTCTCTGGGCGCATACGAGCGGTGATGAATAGATTGGGCCGCTTCTATGTGGAGACAGAGTGCTCTAGCTGTGGAGCCTCAAGAGGTTGTCCTCGGTCAGGCCGAGTCTGCTGATCGGCGTTTTTGACTTTAGGCTGCCGTGGGGTCTGTGCCAATTGTAGCGATGAAGCCAGGCGGGCAATTCCG
>NZ_SRXN01000078.1 GCF_004827385.1 Ensifer sp. MPMI2T | reverse complement strand
CAGGAATTCGCCACGCAATGGTTATGGACCTATAACAACGAACGGCCCAATATGGGTATCGGCGGCATCACACCCGCACAGAAACTGAAAATGGCCGCGTGAATTCTACAATAGCGCCCCGTTAAAAACGGGAGGATTACCGACTAACCTGTCGGGTAAGGCGTCGGCATAGGTTGGGTCGCCGATGACGACGTGCCAGGCGGATACGGGGGGTGGCTGGCGGATGTTGCCGTGACCACCGGCAAGTCAACGAAGGGCAGGTCATCATCGAGCGCCCGCACGTCTGTGGAGACGACAGACTTGACGCTCAGAATCCTTATCTGGCTTCAACAGTGGCTTCGATGACCAGGCGCTTAAGCCCGCTCAGCTGGGATACTGAATTCATAACCGACACCGCGCACGGTTTTTATCAATTGCGGAGCACCCGCATCTATTTCGAGCTTCCGGCGCAAGCGTAGAATCTGAACATCGATGCTGCGATCGAAAATGTCCCCGTGGATCCGGGTGGCCCGTTGCAGACACTCTCGCGACAAAGGCCGTAGACCAGCCTCCAGGAAAGCAACTAGAAGCGCATATTCCCCCCTTGTCAGAGGTACCAGCTCGCCTGACGGCTCACGGAGCTGTCTAGTCTTCAGGCATAGCTCCCATCCCCCGAAAAGCCATCTTCTCAATTGTGTCTTTCGATGGTTTTCTAAGGGAGTGGGAAAACACCGTCTGCCGAGGGACTTAATGCGCACCAAAAGCTCGCGCGTTGACAGTGGCTTGCTCAGATACTCGTCAGCACCGAATTCAAGCCAGACTACTTTATCGTTCTCTTTCCGGCGGTTCCCAATGACGATGATGGGGACGTCCCCGCGACTGCGGAGATCACGCAAAAATTCAGGACCGTTGTCCTGATTAAAATCCACATCGACGATGATTGCGTCTGGGGTCACCTTTTCGTAGATCGCTAACGCTTTGGTGTGCGTATCCGCCACAGTGGTCGAGAAATTGCTGCGCCGAAGGTGTTCTTCCATGGTCTGAATAACCGCGGGATCATCGTCGACTATAAGGACGCTTCTAATTTTGTAGGCCTCGTTCATATATCGCCTCTACGTGGAACCACCTTCTGAATGAGATTACGAAGTCACAAATTCTGCAGTTGTGAACGTTTCTTTACGACAACCGCCGGTCTTTCGGTAGCTTAGGCCGAATATGACTAAAGGGTGTAGTTGCAGCGATTTGCACCGACCGCCAATCCCACGAATATCAGGGGAGACAATGCATCTGCTCTTTACAACCGACCTAGGCGTGAAAGCCCTGGTCTATATGGCAGCTAGCCAGAACAGGATCGTCGCCGTCGCCGATCTGGCGGAGACGCTCAAAGCAAAGCCGACAGCTTTTAAGCGTCCACTCAAAACCTTGATCGACCATGAGATCATTTCGTCCTTTATTGGCAGATCTGGCGGTTATTTGCTTCAACGCGACCCACAAATTTCTCTTGGAGAGACAATCGCCATGCTGGAGCAAGATCTCGGGTTGATCCCCTGGATGGAACCGGACGAGGAAACGGGTATCGTTCGGCATCCTAATTCCATTTACGGCTTCGCAATTGAGCACGCCAAAACTGCCTTTTTGACCCATCTCGACCAGTACACCATCGCAGACCTGGCTGCCGACCCCTATACGCATTCAACACTTGGTGAAGAAGCGACCCGAAAAATAGTGTACGTTCCTCCGGTTCAGGACCGGTGTTCGCTGGCCCCCTCCAGAAATCGAAAGCTCAGAAGGAGAACGGCAACGAACAACGCGGATTATGCCGCAAATGTTAGGCTGTTAAAATCGATTGTTGCTATGACACCCATCCGAATAGTAAATGAGGGCCCTCTGATCGTACGCATCCGAGGAGGGCCGCCTTGCTGAGAAGTGAGGCGAACTGGATGTTCTGTCTGTATGGACGTCAATATAGACAGTGTGTGAGAACCGTGGATTTAACGATAGGCCCAGTGCGTACGTCGCTGCGAAAACTGCCAACTGCAAGAACAGATGGAGAATCTTCTGCTTCGGTGTTGAAGGGAACATATTCGCACGCAAAGATAGCCATCGGAAGGCTAACCGTCGGAACGTGGCGTGCAGCAGAATTGGGATGGAGCGGAACTCGCCAGATGGTGGAGCCTCAACTTTGATGAACTCGCGCTGATCGAGACAAAGCCGTTACGGACCAGGCTTGGTTTTGCTGCGCAGATGAAGATGTACCGCTGGGCGGGAAGATTTATCGATCACGCGAGTGAGATTCCAGCGGAGCCTGTTGCTTATCTTGCCGAGCAGCTTTCCGCCGCGCTGACCGATCTCGATGGCTACGATTGGGCTGGCCGGACCGGCCGCCGCCATCGGGAGGAGATATTAGCCCTCCTGGGCCTGCGGCGCATGACCGCGGATGATCGGGCTGCACTTGTTGCGTGGCTCGAACGAGAGATTTGCCCCACGGCAATCTCCTCAGCGGCGATGGTTGAGCATGTTTGTCTGTGGTGCCGGGATTATGGTCTCCAAAGCCCGGCTGACGGCGAGGTGAAACGATTGGTCCGCTCGGTGCGGCGCGGCTTTGAAAGCACCTTGCTAGAACGGATCGCCGCCGGGCTGCATGTAGACGCGATCACGAAATTGGAGGCTTCACTGGCCGAGCCGGACGGTGCGACTGGCTTCAACACGATGAAGGCGGATCCTGGCCGGGTTGGGCTGGAAAGCATCCTTGCCGTGGCGGAACGCGCAAATATGCTGTAGGCTCGCGAATTTCTCCGGTCGCCGATTTCTGCACAATGATCGCCAAGGCTCGCGACGCACTTGCGGCCGGCCTCGCCCTCTTCTATGTGTCGTGGTGGTAGGGGCCTGCGCGCCGGGACGGTCGATCCGTCCCGGTTTCTGCGCGGCGGGCCGGCACCACCATGTCGATATCGATCAGCCGCGCTGCGTCTCGCCGGGCGCCACAGCTTCAACCACTTCTTCGCCAGGTGTCATGCGCTTCAGGAGTCGAATTAAGTCCCGCATCGTATCAGCCGGCAGGAGTTCAATGAGTCTCGTCAGAGTTCGGCGCTCCTCTGCCTCTTCGGGCGTCGTGCCCCACAGGTGCGGCGCTGCGTCAAAGATTAAATCAAGAGGCATAAAGCCCATAATCTCACAGAGATGAATCAGGCGGGGGACGGTCATTCGACCTTCTGACCGCTCGTACCTGCCGTAAACAGTTACCGACAGTCCCAGCAAATGCGCTAGATCGGCACGGGAGATACCCTTGGCCTCGCGTGTCTGTTTGAGCCAGGCGGAGATCTTTTCGTCCATCTCCTTTGCCGTAAGAATGCCGTCGAACCCAGGTTGGCGAAAGACAGGCCTAGGAAACTCCGGATCGGCTGTTTCAACCAGACCTCGTGCACGAATCAAGCTCTTTGCATCAGTCACCGACCCTACCCTTTTTTGTAGATACCACCCGTTGAGCGGTCACTATGCACCAATTGAAGCATCTAGGAGCACGCCGCTAGAAAGACACACAGCATTTCCCCTCCATTGTTAGGGGGGATTTCCCGATCGCAAGCTCAGCCAGAGAATCAAGAGGCTTCAGCGCGCGCCCTGGCGATGGCAAATCCGGCTTTTAAGATGGCGAAGCAGTCGAGAAAAGCAAATAGCGATTCCTTGCCGCTACCGTGTTCCAGTCGCCGTCTTTCTATTGAAAAACCGCCTCAATTCGGGTGTCGCCGTCGAGCCACTTAAGCTGCGCGGAAAGCTCGCAAGCGATCTCCGTATCTACAATTTGAAGGCAACGGTTGACGATCACATTGGAGCCGTTTCCATGCTTATTCAGATCCCATTCGGATAGTGCGAATAGCTGGACCTTGGCCTGTTCGTCTGTCGGCCACGTAGCCATTCCAGGTACGGTGCTCGCAATGCTCGGTCGAGGCAAATTGCTTCCTTAACGAATTCCCATCCCGACCGTCGGTCGACCGAGATGGGGAGCAATATACACGCCGACGACGCAGCCGACGGCCACGCCAAGGAGGAAGCCGCGGCCTAACATCGGTCAATAGCCGTTGTCTTTCAGGAACTGATCGATCGCCGCCTTCATGATGACCGTCATCTTCACGTCGTTCTCAATGGCGGCCTTTTGCAGCCGGATCTTCGTGTCGTAATCCAGCGGGCAGTTGACGTAGTGCTTGGATTCCCGATCGCGCGCCCTCTTCAGGTCGCGCAAGCGAATTCTCGAATCTTCACGCTGCAATGCTCTCGTGGTGGCCCGTTCGCGCCGAGCTTCTTGTGTCGGGGCGATCAGACCATTAGCGGGCTGACCAGCCTCAGTGCCGACCGGTACAGGCTCTTGAGGCTGATCTGCATTCCTGTTTTCTGTCGACGGCTCAGCTGGGTTCATTGCAGAGTTCGTCGGTGTCGCAGCTTGCTCCAGTGGGCGGCTGCGACGCGGCGCGACTGCAAAGTCAGAAACGGTTGTTTGACCCTTAGCCATTCGCTGCTACCTTATTCTTTCCCGCCAAAATCGCTTCGATGTCCCGAACCAGGCTCATAACTTCCGCCCTCGCTTTTTTCACCGACTCTGTAAGATCGAGCATTTGCACGGTGCCATAGCCGTTTCGAATTTCGCGGTAGCAATTTCGCTCCATTAGCTCCGTTTGGAGCAGATAGGAGTCGTAGCCCCCTTCTTGCAGGTTCTGCACGAACGGCCTGATCAGGCGATAGGCTTCCAGCAGTTTCGCGGGCATTGTGATTCGGGTGACGAAGTTGGCGTGCGGAATTACGTGCCCCACCTTGTCGGAGATCTCCGCCGTGTCGCTCGCCGCCTGTCCCGCCGCCTTGATCTCGTCCTGGTTCGGCTGGATCGGCGTCAGCACAATATCGGACCCGGCGATGATCGTGTCCCTTAGAACCGTGTCCTGGCCGGGCGAGTCCATCAGAACGACGTCGAACTTGTTCGCCTCGTTCTCCAGGAGCTGCTGAATGGTGGTCTGGCGCGCGGCGGTTATGAGCTCGATGTTGGCAGGCAGGTTGTCCTTTGCCTCACAGCGCTTCCACCATTCCTGCAGATTTTGGCGGCCGTCTGCATCGATGAGAAGCACACGCTTCCCCTGAAGCGCATACTCCCCGGCGATCAAGATCGCTGCTGTTGTCTTCCCAGCCCCACCTTTGCCGCTCACGGCAGAAATAAAAAGTGGCAAGCGTCGCAACTCCCTCTGATGGCGGAAAGTCATTCGGGCAGTTCGCCGTGTACTTGGACGGAGGTTCCACGTCACACGTGCACACGATCGAACAATTGCTCATACGATGAGGAACCATTGCACCACCGCACCGTGTAGTCAATCGAATCAACTAAACCATGCCTGAATGATGGGAACAATTTTCGACACGATGAGAAAGCATTTCGCAATGGCCACATAAACACATGATGTGGAAAGTGTCGTGCTGCTAACTCGTGTGAAACATCAACATGACATTCGCATGTGACCGCCGGCTGCTTCATTCGACGTTCGGTGCGGCGCCCACCTAAACGCTCTGCTCGATCAGTGAACCCCGGAGCCGCGTAAGGCTGGCTTTGACGCTCGCACGGAAGCGGCAAGGGCGGAGAGCGGCGCGTCCCTTGCGGCTGAGTACGAGGGGCAGACAAAGGCCTGCAAAAGCGGCTTACGGAGGTGAACCCTGGTGAGCGTTCCCTCGTTGAACGACCGGGGCGAAGGCCCGGTCCGGAAGGACAAAAGGACGAGCGTAGCGAGGGCAGCTCGGAGTTGTTTAGTTGAATTCCCCTTACAATTTGGAGAGGCAGGATACGGAAAAATGTGCTACGCCCTTTTCCTGCAATCGAGGGACGAGCCCTCGATCACCTGACGCAAGCGCCAGTAGGGGGCCACCGGCCAAATGGACGACGGGACATTCAACGCTCTTCTCGAGCCGACGAAGAAAGATCGCACTGTGCATGTCCGTGTCACGGCTGACGAACATGCGGCGATCGAGAAGGCCGCCGAGGATGCCGACATGACGGTCTCCAGCTTTTTCCGGTCGCTGCTTCTGGAGGGGGCAGGGGTTCGGCCGATGTTGACCGGCGATGACCGCCTGGTCATGGCGAGCTGCTCGAAGACATGCGGATGATCGGCATCAACCTCAATCAGGTTGCGAGGGCGCTCAACAGCGGCCGTGGTGTCCACCCAAGCGAATTGGACATCAACCTGGAGAACGTGCAGCGGGTTCAAGCGGCGGTGATGAGCGAGCTGCGTGCTTTGACGCGGCGAGCTGGTTATCAGCGCCGAGGGGAGCAGTAGCCTTTGGAAATCTTCTTCGGCGCATTCACCAGCGAATGGGAGCAGCGGCGCGCGGCGCTGCTGCACGAAATGTCGTCTGGCGGGCGCGGCGCTTCGGCCGAAGAAGAGATGCGAAAGCGGCTGAAGCAGTTGGCTCAACTCGGCGCTGCAGGTGGCGGCGGAAGCTCGGGCGGCGCTTCGGGTGGTCGTGGATCCGCATCGAAGGGCAGGGCGGCTCCTCGAGCGCAGGCGACGCCGGCGACGACGGCCGCCGGACCGATGGAGGCGCGGCTAGCGGCCATCGCAAAGGGAAGCCAGCCGGCAGTCGTCAAAATGGCGTCTTATGGCGGCGGTGCTCGGGTCGGTGCGATGCTGAATTATGTGTCCCGTGGCGGCGAACTGAAGGTGGAGAATGAAAGCGGCAGGATCCTCGAGGGGCGGGAGGAGTTAGCGCGCATCCGTGGCGATTGGGACCACCTTTTTCAGAACCGCGCAGAAAGCCGCGACATTGGGAGTTTTTCCGTCGAAATCGCGGCGTCCGGCTTTGCATCGGACGAGGCATTGCACGAGCAGGTGAGGAGCACGCTGACGAGCGGCTTCGGCGACCGGCGCTATGCCTATGCGATCGCGAAAAATGACGGAGGCTCCGTGACCGTTCAGGGGCTTGTCGTGTTGCGAAGCGGGCAGGGCGAGCGGCTAACGGGCGACGCGAAGGCGACCGGCATCATCCAGGGCCGATACGACGCCAGCGCGGCCGCGGGCGAGGCTGCAAAGTTCTCCTTTCATGGCTACGGAAATGGCGTCGAGTTCGGCGCCAGCCGTTTGCGCGGACTGGTCGATCGGCATGACGACGTCCGCGACGATCGCGGCCAGCCGATAGCGAATGCGAAGGTCGCGGGCGAGCTGGTGCAGAAGGAATGGCGCGGCGAGCTCCACAGCCGCAAGAGCCGCGACGTGATGCACGTCATCATGTCGGCTCGGGCCGGAACCGACGTTGCCGCGTTCGAAGGTGCGGTGCGCGACTTCCTGGCGCATCAGTTTGCTGGCCATCGCTATGTCTTCGCCATGCACGATCCGGCTAGCGATCCGAAAGAGGCGGGGGAGGGGGGAAAGCGTCCGCATGTGCATGCGCATGCGATCGTGGCGATGAAATCGGATTCCGGTGATCGCATCGAGACGACGCCTGCCGTGTTTCGCGAATGGCGCTCGGTCATGGCAGAGAAGGCGCGGGAGCACGGCATTGAGATGGAAATGACCGACCGGCGCGAGTTTGCCAGCCCGCCGGCATTCACGCGCACCCAGGTCCGGCCGGTGAGCCGCGAAGGCCGCACCGAGCATGTCGGGACGAGCGAGGCGGCGCAGGCGCGATACGACGCCAAACGTAGCGGCCGACGCACGGTCGCGAAGAGCGATCGGAGCCGGCAGTACATCATAAAGGTGCAGGAATCGTGGCAGAAGGTCGCTCTGGCGGGTGGTGATCGTCAGACCGTGGCCTATGCCACGCAGCAGCAAAAGTATTTAGAATTAAGCGTTTCGACAGCGAAGACGGAAACGAGCGGCACTGTCATTCGCGCGGATTTTGCATCGACCTTCCGCATCAATTTGGCTACATGGCAGGAGATGGTTTTGGAGGGTCAGGAATTGCGCGAAATGTCACGAGCAGAGTTTGAGACTTACGAGAAGAAGGTCGAGACGGCCTTGTTCAAGTTGGAGCGGTCGGTCTCGGCAGACGATCGGGCGGACTTTGACGAGATAGCCGGCCTGGCCCGAGATTTCGTCAACCAGAAGCGTGAGCTGGTAGACCTATACGAGCAGCGCAAAGAGGCGTTGGCGGAGCAAGGTGGCAAAGCGCCTCGCAGCGAGCCGCGTGATTCAGCCAACGACGAGTGGGACGCCGCGGTCGCCAAGCACGGCGAGGCTGTTGTCGAGGCCGGCAACGAGGCCATGATCGAGATCGAGCACTACCGAGAGGGGCTTGATCGGATCGAGACCGGCGAGTTTTCGGCCGACGGCAAAGATGGGATGCAGGCCGGCCTTGAGCAGGCGATGGAAAGGGCGGCGCAGTTGGCTGTCGAAGGAAACAGCTTTCTCAGAGACGTTGCCGCGCGGGACCAGGATTTGCGACAGGCCATCGAACGGGCGGACAACCAAGCCGAATTGCAGGACCGACAGGATGACGAGCGCGCAGACGTCATCAACCTCAACGACGATCGGCTGATCGAAGAAAAGGACAAGACGCCCGGGAATGTGGATGCTGTTGCCGAGCAGCGGCGCGTAGTCCGCGACGAGCCTGATCGGCAGCCGATCGACAACGAGACGCGCGAAGCTCACGAGTTGGCGTCCACGGTCGATGCTACAAATCGCCTACAAGATCGTCTAAATAGGGATAAGGAGGCCGCTCAGCGCAGCGGAGAAACGACCCGGACAGACCCCGCCCAACAGCATATTCCTCGTCTCGAGGAGCTCGAGCGGGAACAGATGGAACAGAGGGAACGCGACCGCGACGACCGGGACCGTTAAGAGGCGATGCTCAACGATAACCGTCAACAATAGGTCATCCAGACCGATTCCACCAAAGAGGATGGCCTGGGGAAGGTGTTTGCCTTCATTTTCGTCGTCGCCATGTTTCTAGCCTTCGTCCAGGAAGTCCTTGAATCGGTCATGGCCTGGTATCGCGACGCGATGGCTTGGCTAAATGAGACCGCGACCTATCTCGCTGGCTTCTGGCCTTTCTAAAACTCAGTTGTTTTTCGAGACGGCGCCAATCGCGCCGATCTTGTCGCCGGATCTGAATCTATTTAAGGCTGCTCAATATGGAGAAGCGGTCCCGAGGACGTCCCCATGTCAGCGGATGCCGCAAAAGTTGTCGTTCGTCGTTGATGCCGAATTGTTTGGAGATTTTGGCCTCGGACGAGGAGTGCATTGGTCCCGACTACGTGGACCATAAAACGCTGATGCCGGACACGTGTTCCCGTAGGTCTCACTAGGTTGGAGGCTGTGTGAAAACTCCCGCTCATGATAGTCTACCTCCAGTTGAGCGGGGGATTCGGCATGGCGGGGTTCATCGAGGGTAAGGACCGGCGAGAGCAGCTGTTCTTGCCGGAATGCCTCGATGATTATGTCGCCGAAGACAACCCGGCCCGCGTTGTCGATGTGTTCATCGATGAGCTGGATTTGCGTGCAATGGGCTCTGCCGCCGCGGCGGCGACTGGGCGGCCGGGATATAGCCCGGTGTCAATCGGCGTTCAAAATTCACCCCTTATCGGCGCCCAATTTTGGCTCTGACGCAGATTTGGTGCATTACTCTCATGTCGCGCCGATCAGCCGGGCTTGAAGGAGATCGAGCTTTCCGCGTCCGTACATTTGGCGTTTTACCAGCTTGAGTTTGGTGATCTGCCCTTCGGTTTGCCCATTGGACCATGGTGAGACGATCGCCGCCCGAACCGCCTGAATGTCTTTCGCTACACCGTTGCCAAAGGAGGCGACGAGACTGTCTCGGGCGCGGTCGATCCACGGCATGAGCTGGTTTTCCAATTTGCGCCGAACCATCAGATGGAAGTCGGTAATGATATCGCGAGCCGTTATGAGCAACGGGACGCCGCTTTCGATCGCCGCGATCGTGACGGTTTCGGATTTCGTCAGGTTATCTCTGTTGGTTGTTAAGAGGCGAGCAATCGTCCGGGCGGAGGGAGTGCGGGTCAACGATTCCGCATCCGCCTTGTCGGCCCGCTTCCGCCGTGTGGCCCATTCACTCACGACCCGGCGCGAACCGCGAAAGCCCTGTGTTCTCAAACGCCGCCATAGCTCAGTGCCGTTCCTCTTGCCGGCAGCCCATTGCACGTCGAGCCATT
>NZ_SRXN01000077.1 GCF_004827385.1 Ensifer sp. MPMI2T | reverse complement strand
ATGCCAGCGATAGTGGACGACAACTTCTCGCCCGACATGGGCAGAATGTTCGGTAGATGGCCCTCAATCGGAAGAATGCCCTCTTCGCCGGGCATGATGCAGGAGCGGAGAACTGGGCGACCATCGCGACACTGCTGCAGACGGCAAAAATGAACAACGTCGATCCGCTCGCTTGGCTCACCCAAACGCTCGAGCGCATTGCCAATGGCTGGCCGAGTTCAGAAATCGACGCACTCATGCCGTGGAACTACGCCGGCTGAACGGCCTCGGCTTGCCGCTTACGAATGAGGCCCGCGAAAAAAAGATAAAAGCAGAGGCACATGTAGAGATATGCGAGACCTGTGAACACAATGGTCATCGGCACTGATATGATTTCAGGGTGCACAATGGCTAACTTGCCCCAATCTACCGCATAGTTGCCACCGCCGTTGATCAACGGGATCAAGCACACGCCGATCCACTGAAAAAGACCCGCGAACAAGACGCAGATCAAGAAAACCGCCCGGTATGTGTACGAATAAGCTTGAACGTTGCGCGTCCAGGCATCGTCGCTTTCCAACCGGTCGCCTTGCGCTACCAGCCTGAAGCGCGCGTCATGTTTCCAGAAGACCAGCAGCCCTATCACGAACGCGAAGAATAGCGGCAAGAGCACCATGAAGAGGAACGTCCAGTTCGGCGCCCATAGAAAACCGACCTGCTTAACGACACCATCCGCCCGGCGATAGGTGGCGCTGTGGATCCCCACGATATACGACAAAAACCCAAGGGCGGAGGCACCCGCGAATATCGACGCCGGGAGATTCAAGGGAGATCCACGGCTAAAAAGCGCCTCCGATTTTCTCGCCAAGCTGAAACCCTGTCTTCGCCGGGTGGCATCAATGCCTTGTGGCAGATCGCCCGCAGGCTGCGTCTGATCATCGACCGTCACAGGCGGCGGCATATCTGGAACCCGCAGCGCCGTGCTGCTACCCGCCTTCTTCGAATCTCGCCTCTTGGCGGTTAGCCGTGATTGCCCCGCGCTGAGCTCCATCTGCCATTCGCTGGTCGCTTCCGGATCGTCGCACCCAAAGATCCGCGCCAGCCAACGAATGTTGGACGGGCTAATCCCCTTCTCGTTCTCTTGAAACCAGAGCTGCACCGTCCGCAAATCGACCCCGATCCGGTTGGAGTCGATCTGTGAAATCGCCTCTGCCAGAAGCTCCGGCGTCTATGGGCCTTGCGGAAACCCGTCACTGCCTAATGGCCGGCCTGCTCCCGCGGCGGCTAACTGCTTGAACAGTTCTTTGAAATCGCTCCCGTCCTTGGGCGGTGCGACAAAAATCTTTCCGTTCTTTTCCAATGGCTTAAAGGCCCAAATTTCGTTTCGTTTCGTATCCTATCGTGCCTTCAGCCTCAATCAATGGTTTTACGCCCGCAATGCAACTTGATCGGTGAGGCATTCCACCATGCTATTTTTGTCGTCATCCAGTTCGCGATCGTCCCGTGGTACCGGGTCCATTTCTCCACGCCCGAGCACGGCTTTGAGTGCGTCAGCGCCGGAGCGTGAGGCGGGACAAAAAGAAGAGAGCGGGGCGGAAACTGCGGTTTCCCTTTGCGACTTGATGGATCAGCATATCGCGGCGCAACTGGCGACCGCGGACGCCGTTCGTGCGTGGGATGAACGCAGGACAGCCACCGAGGTTACGAGCGTAGCCTATGCAAACGGACTTTTAGGCGTTGCGCGGGATGAAGAAGCCGGCCGGCTGGCGATCGTCAATTACAGGCCGCGGGGCGATCGGGAATCGAGGCTGAAGCTGTCCTATATGGCGGCTTACTTGATCGCAACACGAGGCACCCTGAACGACAATGAGATGAATTCCGTCTTGGGAGCCCCTCGGGATCGGCCAAGCACATCGGTTTCCTGAGTACCTTTTTATCCCGGCTTCACAATGATGTGCTGAGACCACAGTGCTGTCGATTATGTCGGCGGTAGTATCCCGTATCGAACATTGCGTCGAACACGCCAGTCGCCACATCGCGTTGTGACTTCCAATGCAACAAGGGCTTAAAGGCTGCTACAGGGCAGGGAGATCAGCCCCGCTCAGGCGTGCTGGTCGGGGTTGCTAAGCCTGTCCGAGGCGGATGGCGAAGTTGTAAAGAAGGTCTGCTCCGCGGACTTTCAAGACATTCGAATTGGCGGCTGGTAGGGAAGAGTTCGACCCATGGCGGACAATTTCCAACATCGCATTGTCGCGATCTCTTGTGCACTGCTGTCGTGGTCTGTAAAAGGAACGCATGATCTGCGCGGCCCACTCATCGAGCCTGTATTACACGCTGCTCCATAGAGCGGCGCGCTAGGTCATTTCCCCTGACACACGACGCCGCAAGGTCGGCGGCGTGTGCAAGAGCAAGAGGTCTCCGGCCTTCGGCCAACAACGGAGACCCAGAATGACGACACCACCCGATCAGCGCTTCAAGCCGCAATCCGATTTCTTGCACACACTTTTCGAGCGCGGCTTCATCCACCAGTGCACCGACATGACCGCACTCGATGCACGGCTTTGCGACGGGCCCTTGGTCGCCTACAACGGCTTTGATTTGATGGCGGACAGCCTGCACGTCGGCCACCTCATCCCGATCATGATGCTGCGCTGGCTCCAGAAGACGGGCCACAAGCCGATTGTACTGATGGGCGGCGGTACCACGAGGATTGGCGATCCCAGTTTCCGCGACACCTCGCGTCCGCTTCTTGACAATGAGCAAATTGCCACGAACTTCCAGGGCATCCGGCGCGTGTTCGAGCGTTTCCTCGCTTTCGACGATGGGCCGACCGACGCGGTGATGGTCAACAACGCCGATTGGCTTGACGGCCTCGGCTATATCGACTTCCTACGCGACTTCGGGCGGCACTTCTCGGTCAACCGCTGCTGACCTTTGACTCCGACCGCTAGCGGCTTGAGCGTGAGCATTCGTCGTCGCTCCTCGAATTCAACTACATGGTGATCCAAGCCTACGACTTTCTCGAACTCGCCCGTACCCATAGCTGCGCGCTGCAATTGGGCGCGTCCGACCAGTGGGGCAACATCGTCAACGGCGTTGAGCTTGGGCGTCGCGTCGAAGGTCGCGAATTGTTCTGGCTGACCGCGCCACTCCTCACTACCTCGTCGGGTGCCAAGATGGGCAAAAGCGCGTCGGGGGCGGTTTGGCTCAACGCCGAGCGGCTGGCTCCATACGACTTCTGGCAGTTCTGGCGGAACACCGAGGACGGCGACGTGGATCGGTTTCTGCGTCTGTTCACCGACTTCCCTCGGCCGAGATCGATCGATTGAGCATGCTGCGAGGCGCCGAGATCAACGCGGCGAAGAAGGTGCTGGCTGACGAGGTGACGGCACTTTGCCATGGACGCGATGTGGCGGAAGCCGCGCACGAGACCGCGCTGCGCGTTTTCGAGGAAGGAGAGGCGGCGAGCGGGTTGCCAACGATCATGGTGAAAGCCGCTCACCTGCGCCATGGCATGCCGCCGGCCGACCTAATGGTCGCCGCCGGGGTCGTGCGTTCGAAAAGCGAAGCGCGTCGCATGGTGCGCGGCGGAGGCGTACGGGTAAACGACTCCACAGTTGATGATGAAGGATTGCGCCTGACTGATAGGGATGCTCAGAACGGCGTAATCAAGCTGTCGACCGGCCGGAAGCGACACGCGCTCATTCGCATCGCTTGAGATCGTGGCGAAGGAGTCTCAGGACGAGCCCGGTTTCCCCTCACCTGTGCCGCTGACGGCGACACTTAGAAGGACCGGATTGGGCTCAATCGAGCCGTTCATCGCGCCGGGCGCCAGCGGCAGCACTGGTTCAATTATTCTCAGCGACTCGTGAGAGGGTGGCGAGCGACGAGTCGCTTAACGAGGCGAGCTGCTTCCTCTGCAATAGCCGGGATGGTGCCTGATTTCCGTGTCGACCCGAAATCGAGGCCGGCGAAAAACAGGCCTCTTATGGCCCCCACTCCATCCTCGTGTAGGGGTTGGCCGGCTGCGTCCAGGGCGCCGGGGAGCCGAACCCACGAGAAATCGCCGGTGAAGCCCGTGCACCAGACCACCGATCTGACGCCGCTAGCATTCCAATCGATGGACCGGATCGGGGGATCGGGCAGATGCGGTTGAACCGTTTCGGCTGGGTCGTCGTCGGCTGGTGGCGCATCAAGCCCGGCCCCCTCGATGTATTCGTCAATCAGGCGCTTGGTATTCGCGGAACCCTCGTCGGCAAATCGCATATTGCCGTCGAGCTCGTCGCCGAAGGTGAGGCTGCCTTCTCCACGCCCCTGAAGCGACCGATTGCAGGCTGATCGTGTGGGTCGCGCCAACCAGCGCGCGGGCTGGAAGCTTACCGGAGGGTAGGACGAGTTCCTTGGGGGGGACGTCGAGAAAGCCGGCCAAAGTCAGCCAATTGAGTATGTTGCCTCCGCGGTAGTGCCGGACCCAACGGCCGTTGCGGCTGGTCGCCAGAAAGACCAAGCGCCCGGCTCGAGCCAGATCCTCGGCGATCTGGCCGCCCGATTGTCCGCTGCCGACCACCAGCACCGCGCCATTATCGAGATCGGCGGTGCTCCGGTAAGCCGAAGAATCGACCTGATGTATGGCGATCGGCAAATCCGCTGACTCTGGTGGCCGGATCTGTCGGTTTTGGTCGCCGGTGGCGATAACTACATTGCGCGCCAGGAGCGCGCCACGAGCCGTGGTGACGCGAAAAAGCCCACCGTCTTTCGTCAGCTCAATCACTGGGTTTGGGTGATTACCGGCAGGCAGTGGCGCTCGGTATAGCCTTCGAGATAGGCCACGAACTCGTGGTGGGTTATGGCGCCCCAAGGATCGGGTCCTTCGTAAGCGTCACCGGGCAAGATGGAGCGGATTGTCGGCGAGTTCAGTCTAAACGAATTCCATCGCTGCGTTCGCCCGGTCTCGCCGATCCGGCCTCGATCGAGCACCTGGTGATTGAGGCCCTCCCGTTTCAGAAAATAGCTGACGCCGAGACCCGCCGGGCCAGCGCCAATCACAAGCGCGTCGAGAACCTCGCCCATGCGCCCCCCTGCAAAGCTACAGGTTCACAGCATTGCATATTGCAGCTTCTGGCGGAAGCGGAGCTAGCTTTCGATCGCCGCGTCGAACGTGTTCTCAAGGGCCTCTCTCGGGTAGGATTGGGCCATCCCCTGCTACTGAGACCAATGAGCGGGTCGTGAGCGGAAATTCGGCAGCCCCTCGGCTGGCACTGTCGCGTTGGATGCTGCTTGACGGCACACATGAGTCAGATCACTCCCCGGTTTCACATCACCTAAGCGTGACCTCTTCGACGATCGCAGCGCCGGTTATGCGACCGACGCCGCCTTAGTCGAAAGGCTAGTCGCTGAAAAGCTCGAGACGGCCGCCGCGACCGTTCGGACCGAAGGCTGGAAATGGGTCGAGTGCTCCGCCACGGCCCCTGCCGGTTATCATGCGATGAAGCGCCACTATCCCGAGGCTCTTCCTCTTTCCGAAGAAGATCAGGCGGCGCTTGATGCCGCACAGGCAGAATATGACGAGCTTGCCGAGTTGATTGAAAGCGGCATGGCCGACGACGAGGCAGAGGGAGGCTGTCTGACGTCGAAAAGCGGATCGACACTCTTAAGGCCCGATCGGAAGCCTATAGCCCGGAGGCGTTGAAACAGGCGGGGACCTTTGTGTTCCTCGACTATTACGGTCGCCTTGCCATCGAGCGCGGCTTTGTGAAGCCAGGGGAAGTCCAGGCGGCGGGAGATGAGGACGAGGACGGCGAAGGCTTGCCGAGCGCCAGCGGCGCGGCAAAACCCAAGGCACCGAGCATCAGCCATTCCGCCGCGCTGATCGAGGACCTGACGGCTCACAAGACCGCTGCTTTGCGTATCGAACTGGCGAATAATCCGGAAGTGGCACTCGTTGCAGTCGTTCATGCGATGCTGCTGCGCGTGGCCTATCCGTACAATTCGGAGCAGAGCGCTCTACAGTTGTCGCTCACGCATGAACGCTTGGAGCCTTCGATGAAGGACGCCGAAAGCTGCAAGGGGCTCTCCGCCTTCAACGATCTTGCGGACAACTACGGCCATCACCTGCCGGGAAACCCTGCCGATTTGTTCGATTGGCTGTTGGAGCAGCCGCAAGACATGGTGATGATGCTTCTCGCATTCGGCGCGGCGCACTCGGTCAATGCGGTGGAGAAGAAGTTTACAGACCGCAAGAAGGGCATCGAGCAGGCGAACCAGCTTGGCCGCGCGCTCGAAGTCAACATGCCAGAATGGTTCGAGACGACCGGCGACAGCTATTTCAAGCACGTCAACCGCACGACCATTGAGCTTTCGTTGGTCGAGGCGAGAGGCAGCGAAGCGGAATCGTCGGTGAGAGCCGCCGCCAAAAAGTCCGAAGCCGTTACGATCGCAGATCGCCTTGTTGCCGGAACCGGCTGGATACCCTCCCCGCTTCGTATAGCCCCCGTCGAGGCGGAACAGGAGCTCGGAGCCGAAAGCATCGCGGAAGACGAGCAGTTCCCCCAAGCGGCTGAGTGACATCAGTCGCGGGCCGGTCACGTTCCTCCCGCGTGATCGGCCCTCCCGCTTCACGACCGCCGATGACCGTGGGCCAGGATCGACCTGGCCCACAATCCATGTTGAGGGGAGGCCCGATTCCCCCATATGCGCTAACTTAAGGACTGGTGATGCCTTCTGGCGGCGTTTGCCTGACTTGCCCGACGTCTCGGGGGGTCGCAGATATGCCGCATGACGGTGGCAAATCGCTTCGAGATTTTCTTCGTCGTCCGCGCCGTCAATATTACAGACAGGATCGCGTGCTTTAGGAGGCTATGCAGCCTCCATAGCGATAATGACCTGAGTGTCTGAGATGTCGTCTTCGCAGGGGGAGAGTCGAGAACGTCGGTGACGGCTTCGTCGATTAATAGTGCTACGATCACATGCGCCATGAGCCAGCTTCGTGCAAGGCGCTCGTCCCTGGCTGGCAGTTTGTGGATGCCCAAACCGCTCTTTAAGCGTTTGAAGGCGATCTCGACCTGCCAGCGCAGCCGATCGTTTCCAAAACGTCATGGGCGGTCATCTCGTTGGCCGGGATCGACGTCAACAGGAGAAGAAAGCCCGAGGTAGCAACCGTCAATGGATGCATTGCCTTGCCCTTTGCGCGTTTTTGATGTCGTCGGCGAGCCACTTTTTCTGCGCGAGCCGTTGCCTCTTCGTCTTTGCGCCGGACAACGAGCCGGGCATGAAACAGTGGCTTGCCGCGTTGTTTGCAGCCGGGGCCGGAATACTCGACCTGCACCTCGTGTTTGCAAACGTCACCGGGCATCATCGTGCTATAAATTGTATTCCAGTCGATCAAACGGCCTTCGAGCGACGTAAGCCTGACATTGGACCAGGCCATACACACGATGAAGTCCGCCCCAGCGGACACGACCTTATGGAGCGCCGGAGCGCGAGCATAGGCGCGATCGCCAAGAACGATGTCGCCGGCATCGATGGGCACGCGTGAAAAACTTTCCACCGTGAGCGTCGGTGAATTCCAGATGCGTGAAGCGAGCAAGTGCCGGTTCGTATGTTGCGTGAAGCCTGAAGTCCGTTCCGTGGCTGCCAGGCCGCGAGATGGAACTGCCATCAACAATACGCAGCCGGCGTGTGCCTATAGAACCTACCATGTTAGAAACATTCTGCAGCAGCGCTCCGGCGATGTCTCCCAGCCAGTCGGCCGATCCGCGCAATCGCTTCAGAAGGGCAACATCAGAAATCGACGCCACGTCATTCAGGCCAGCCCAAGCCGCTGCAGAGCGCAACCTCATGCCGCCAAGCCCGTAAGCCAATGCCAGGCGCAGCAAGGTCGAGGCGTCACCAACACCGCGTCGCCGCACAAGCGCCCTGGATGTTCGCGCTGTCGCGCCGAGATCAATGATGCGCTCCAGCTTCGAGAGCAGTCTGGACCAATCAGGGTCGATGGAATCAATCGTTCGCATCTGCCTTATGAATCACAGACAGATTCAGCCCGTCTAGTCCAGCGCATCCCTGTGGCCCCACCGGAGCCGGAAGATTTCGAGCCGCGTCGGCTGGCCGAGGCCATGGCGGCAAGATGCTCAAGGAGGTTGACGAGGCGCTTGCATCGACAGCGGCGATCAAACCGCTTCTATCGAGCAAGCGGCCTGACAAGGTACTGCTTGGGTTCTGTTTTTAGCTGCCATGCAGCATACACATAGCTGCATGCCAATTCGCGATTTGCCTTCGGTCAAAAAACAAGCATTCTGCGCGCAGCTGATGCACATGGCGGTTTTTCTCCCAGTGCCGCTGCACCAGCTGTTCCTTCTGGAGGTTTAATTACCTTCACCCTTTAAGGGCCGCGGTCTCCGCTGGCCCTCTTTTTTTGCCATCGCATAGACGCGCCGCGTTACCTCCATTACGCCGAGCAGTTTTATCAAGACCCGAGCAGTCAGCCGCCACCACGCTCGATATAAGCGTCGGCCTCTTTAATGCTGTCGGGAAGCGTCATTTCGAAAGCGGTCAGAAGCTCATCTAATTACGTCCGATCAGGTCGGCGAAGCGCTTGGGCCGGTGCGGTCGAGCTTGGGCAGTTCCGCTGCGAGCCCTGCCGAAATCCTTTCCGTCAGGGTTCTAGTGAGGCGATTTTGTGCGCCGCGTGAGGGAATCCCGAGTGCATCGGCAGAGGCCTGCAAAGCCTCATGTCGGATCTCGAATCCCGCCCGCGACTTTCTTCGCGGTCACTCAGGTCATTATCGCTATGGGGCTGCATAGTCTCCTAAAAGCATACGATCCTGCCTGTAATATTGACGGTGCGGACGACGAAGAAAATCTTGAAGCGATCTTGACCTGCCACTGAACTTTCACCCAGCGGCGATTAGAGCCTCGACGGTTTTGAACCGCCCCAGGTTTTTGGACCATCAGAGGCTGGAGTTTTCCGGCTTCATTCAGGGGGCGGGCTGGTTGCGCCTCCGGAATTCATCAGCGAGATCGGCACCTTGTTGCCGATCGCACCATGCGGCCGAACCTCATTGTAGTCTCTACGCCAATCCTCCATCTTTTCGCGCGCATCCGCAAGGGTCAGGAACCAGTGCTGGTTCAGGCATTCCGCTCGGAAGCGGCCGTTGACGGCTTCGATGAAGGCGTTGTCCGTGGGTTTTCCCGGACGTGAGAAGTCCAGGGTCACGCCCTTGGCATAGGCCCAGAGGTCGAGATCTCGTGACACGAATTCCGTGCCCTGATCCACCCTGATCGTCTTCGGATAGCCGACCTGCCGGCATACCCGTTCCAGAACCACGTCTTCGCCGCGATAGCTGTGACGCGGATCAAGCACCGGGACATAGCGCGAGGTGTCGACCACCGTCAGAACCCGCAGCTTCTTTCCGGTCGCGAGTTGGTCGTGAACGAAGTCCATCGCCCAGACATCGTTGGGTCCCACAGCCGTTTGCCGATCCTCCCGCAGTTTGGCTTTAACGCGGCGCTTCGGTGTCTTGTTGCGCAATTGCAGACCCATGTCTCTGTAAATGCGATAGGTTCGCTTGATGTTGGTGCCCCAGCCTTCGCGTTCCAGGAGCACATGCACGCGTCGATAGCCATAGCGCACACGGGTCTCACAGATCTCCCGAATACGACGTTCCAGGCCGGCCTGATCGGCACGGCGAGAGGTGTAGTGGTAGGTCGACCGATCGAAGTTCAACGCTCCACAGGCACGCCGGATCGAGATCATCCAATCCCGGCACATGCCCTTCACCACCTCACGCTTGCGAGCAGGCCTCAGAGCTTTCGGCGGATAACATCCTGCAACATCTCGCGGTCCAGCGTCAGGTCCGCGACGATCTTCTTCAGCCGCGCATTCTCGTCCTCGAGCTGCTTCAGCTTCTTCATCTCCGGCGGCAACATGCCGGCGTATTTTTTCTCCCAGTTGAAATAGGTCGCCTGGCTGATCCCTGCCTTCCGGCAGATCTCAGCAACCGGCACACCTTCATCACCCTGCTTCAGGATGAACGCCTTCTCGGCGTCCGAAAACTGCGATGCCTTCATCGTCTTCCGTTCCTTTCCCAGCCAGGAATAGACACCGGAAAACTCTAGCCAAAACTGGTCCAGTTTGAAGGGTTCAGATCAATCTGCCACCGTCATGCGGCATATCTGCGATCCCCCCGAGACGTTGGGGAAGTCAGGCAAACGCCGCCAGAAGGCCTCATCAGCTCTTAAGTTAGCGCATATGGCCCGATTCCCCCTCGCCCGTTTGCAACAGCCGGCTGGATCAGGATCGATGGTCACAACTGCTGACGTATATCCGGCTTCGTGATGCGGCTGGACAACGTCTTCGCCGCGAGCCTCGATGGGTTTTCGCCCGCTTCCACCTT
>NZ_SRXN01000076.1 GCF_004827385.1 Ensifer sp. MPMI2T | reverse complement strand
GGGTTGGGGAGGGGTGTAATTAGCGTCAGATTTCAGAGTTTCCGGAGTGCCACCGTCTGCGTCAGGTGGTTCGGGCCCTTCTGCAGGATCAGATCGGCGCGCGGCCGCGTCGGCAGGATGTTCTGGTGCAGGTTTTTCAGGTTGATATTGTGCCAGAGCCCTTCCGCGATGGCGCGCGCCGCATCCTCGCTGATCGTCGCATAGCGATGGAAGAAGGACTGCGGGTCCTTGAAGGCCGTTTCGCGCAGCCGCATGAAGCGGCTCACGTACCAGCTGTGAATGAGACTTTCGTCGGCATCGATATAGATCGAGAAATCGAAGAAATCCGACACCATCGGCACGATCTTGCCGTCGGCCGGCAGGTTGCGCGACTGCAGCACATTGATTCCTTCGAAGATCAGGATGTCCGGTCGGTCGATGGTCTGAAATCGGTCCGGGATGACGTCATAGGTCAGGTGCGAATAGGTCGGCGACTTGACGTTCGGCTGGCCCGCCTTGATCGCCGAGAGGAAGCGCAAGAGCGCGCCGATGTCGTAGCTCTCCGGAAAACCCTTGCGATCCATCATGTTTTCCCGCTGCAGGATCGCGTTCGGATAGAGGAAGCCGTCGGTGGTGATCAGGTCGACCTTCGGGCTCGAGGGCCAGCGCGCCAAAAGCTCGGCGAGAATGCGCGCCGTCGTGGACTTGCCGACGGCGACCGAACCGGCGATGCCGATGACGAAGGGCGTCTTCGTTTCGTCGGACATGCTGAGGAAGCGCTTGCGCTGCTGGAACAGGATCTGCGACGCCTCGACATGGGCGGAAAGCAGCCGCGACAGCGACAGATAGATCCGGCGTACCTCGCCGAGGTCGACCGGGTCGTTGAGCGAGCGCAGGCGCTGCACCTCATCGGCCGTCAGCGTCAACGGCGTATCGGCGCGAAAGCGCGACCATTCCTCGGCCGAGAACACGTGGTAGGGCGAGTAGTCCCCGCCCTGGAGGTTGCCTGGAAGATCCCCGGCGTCGATGTCTTTCGCAGCGATAGTCATGGGTTTTGCCGGTTTGCCTTCTCCTGCAGGCCGGACTGGCTCGTCCGCCTGGCAAGTTCGTCCATCACATCCTGCAACGGGACGGCTGCAATGTTCAATACGACCATAAGATGATAGAGGAGGTCGGCACTCTCATCGACGAGATTCTTGCGGTCGTCGCTGATCGCCGCGATGACGGTTTCGACCGCCTCCTCGCCGAGCTTCTTGGCCGCCTTGCGCTGGCCGGCTGCGACGAGCTTGGCAGTCCAGGAGTCCTCCGGCGCCGCCTTTGCCCGCACGGCCACGGTGTTTTCGAGATCGGAAAGTGTAAACTCGGCCATGGTTAGCTCCCCTGGGTCTTACGCGGCATCCGGGTTAACCCGGGTAGCAATCGGCCTTCCGCGCTCGCATTGTTGTCAGTCGAGCCGCATGGCGATGCCGTGCTCGGCCATGTAGCGTTTTGCCTCGCCGATGCTGTACGTGCCGAAATGGAAGATCGATGCAGCAAGCACCGCTGTCGCGTGGCCGTCGCGCACACCTTCCACCATGTGGTCGAGCGTCCCGACGCCGCCCGACGCGATGACGGGCGCGCGCACCGCATCGGCAATCGCGCGTGTCAGGGCGATGTCGTAGCCGCTTTTCGTGCCGTCGCGATCCATGGACGTCAGCAGGATTTCGCCGGCGCCGAGATCGACGGCCTTCCGGGCGAATTCCACCGCGTCGATGCCTGTCCGCTCGCGTCCGCCATGGGTGAAGATCTCCCAGCGGTTCGATTCGCCCTCGGCCGACACTTTCTTGGCGTCGATCGCGACAACAATGCACTGGTTACCGAACTTGTCGGCTGCCTCCGCGACGAAATCCGGGTTCTTCACCGCCGCCGTGTTGATCGACACCTTGTCGGCGCCGGCGAGTAGCAGCTTGCGGATATCGGACACCTGCCGCACGCCGCCACCGACGGTGAGCGGCATGAAGCATTGTTCGGCGGTGCGGGCCACGACATCGAAGATCGTCTCGCGGTTGTCCGAGGACGCAGTGATGTCGAGGAAACAGAGTTCGTCGGCACCGGCCGCATCATAGGCTCTCGCCGCCTCAACCGGGTCGCCCGCGTCGATCAGGTCGACGAAGTTGACGCCCTTGACGACGCGTCCGTCTTTCACGTCGAGGCAGGGAATTACGCGGGCTTTCAAGGTCATCGGGTCATCCCTTTCTCGCTGCGCGGATCAATGCCAGCGCTTCCTGCGGGTCGATGCGGCCATCGTAGAGCGCGCGACCAGAGATGGCGCCCTCGAGTTTTCGCGCATCTGGCTCGGTCATGCGGCGAATGTCGTCCATTGAGGCGAGGCCGCCCGAGGCAATCACCGGGATCGACACCGCGTCGGCGAGCTCCAGCGTCGAAGCCCAGTTGATGCCGGTCAGGATGCCGTCGCGGTCGATATCCGTATAGATGATCGCCGCAACGCCGGCACCTTCGAATTTCTTCGCGAGCTCGATGACGCCGAGCTCGGAGGCCTCGGCCCAGCCTTCGACCGCCACCTTGCCGCCCTTGGCGTCGATGCCGACGGCGATCCTGCCGGGGAATTTGCGGCAGGCTTCGATGACGAGCGCCGGATCGCGGACGGCCACGGTGCCGAGAATAACGCGCGCGAGCCCGCGCGAAAGCCAGTTCTCGATATGCGCCAGTGTGCGGATGCCGCCGCCAAGCTGCACGGGATTGCGGGTTGCCTTGAGAATCGCATCGACCGCCGCGCCATTCACCGTCTCACCGGCAAAGGCGCCGTTCAAGTCGACGACATGCAGCCACTCGAAGCCCTGTTCCTCGAAGGCCCGCGCCTGGGCGGCCGGATCGGGATTGTAGACGGTTGCCTGCTCCATGTCGCCGAGCTTCAGGCGCACGCATTGTCCGTCCTTGAGATCGATCGCGGGGAAGAGAATCATGTGTTAATCCGATCAAGAAAGAATTGCCGGCAGCCTCAAGGCTTCCAACGCAGGAAATTCGAAATGAGGGCGAGACCGAGCGTCTGGCTCTTTTCCGGGTGGAATTGCGCGCCCCCTTTGTTGTCGCGCGCGACGAAGGCGGTCACCGGCCCGCCGTAGTCCGCTTCCGCGATCACGTCCTCCGGGTTCTCGGCGGCGAGATGATAGGAGTGGACGAAATAGGCGTGCAGGCCGCTTTCGCCGGTCGGGATTCCGTCGAAAAGCGCGTGTGGCCGGTTGAGCTTCAGCGTATTCCAGCCGATCTGGGGAATTTTCAGCGACGGATCGGTCGGTGTCATCTCGACGACGTCGCCCGGAATCCAGCCAAAGCCCTCAGTGATCGTCTTTTCGAGCCCGCGGGAGGACATGAGTTGCATGCCGACGCAGATCCCGAGAAAGGGGCGCCCGTCCTTCTCGACGGCCTGTTTCAGGGCGTCCTCCATGCCAGCGACGGCCGCGAGGCCGCGGCGACAATCGGCATAGGCGCCGACGCCTGGCAGAACGATGCGGTCGGCGGACGCCACCCGTTCCGGATTGTCGGTCAGGTCGATCTCGGCAGCGATGCCGGCTTCCCGCGCCGCCCGTTCGAAGGCTTTCGTGGCCGAGCGCAGATTGCCCGAGCCGTAGTCAATGATGGCGACCCGCATCAGCGTTCTCCATAGGGTTGAAAGAGGCTAAGGCCGGCGCCGCTATCGGCCTGTTTCGCCGCAGATCTCTCGGTGGATGGCAACGGAGTTGCCGTTCTGCGGTCCGCCACTGCCGGTGTATTGGAGAAATAGATCTCTTCCGCCGTTTCCAGGTCGCGCGCCGGGACGATGGAGCGAAGCGTCCAGTCTCGTTTCCTGAGATTTCGGGCGACCAGAAGCGGGCCCTCAAGCGAAACCAGCAGGCTGAGTGCCAGTTGCATGAAAAGCGGCGCGAAAAACGTGCCGGGTATGGAGGACGAGAGGATTAACAGAATTTGCAGAACGGCAACTGCGATTCCAAGAAGCCATGCGCGCTTGCTCATCAGCCAGAGCGCGGGAAAGAAAAAGGCAGGCCAGGAAAAACCGTCCGCGATGAACCGCGCCCTTTCGTCATCGGCCGGTGCGCCGGGCGGGGTCATGATCAGATAAGAAGCCATGGGGTCTCAGCCGGGTATTGGCCGGCTCAGGCGAGCGTTCCCTTGGTCGAGGGCACGCGTCCAGCCTGGCGCGGATCGATTTCGGTTGCGGTGCGGAGCACGCGGGCGACGGATTTGAAGCAGGTCTCGGCGATATGATGGTTGTTGGCGCCGTAGATGTTCTGGATATGCAGGGTGATACCGGCATGCTGGGCCAGCGCCTGGAAGAACTCACGCACCAGCTCCGTGTCGAAGCTGCCGATCTTCGGCGAGGTGAAGGTCACATTCCAGACGAGGAAGGGCCGACCGGAAACATCGACGGCGGCGCGCGTCATCGTTTCGTCCATGGCAAGGTCGATCGAGGCGTAGCGCGTGATGCCGCGACGATCGCCGAGTGCCTTGGCGAGCGCCTGGCCGAGCGCAATGCCGGTGTCCTCGACCGTGTGGTGATCGTCGATGTGCAGGTCGCCATCCGCCTTGATCTCCACGTCGATCAGCGAATGCCGCGAAAGCTGGTCCAGCATATGGTCGAAGAAGCCGACGCCGGTCGCAATCTTCGACGTTCCCGTTCCATCGATGTTGACGGAGACCGATACGGCGGTTTCATTTGTCTTTCTGGAAACTTGGCCGCTGCGGCTGGGCATGCTTTCTGCCATCAGGCTCTCCTGTACGCGCGCGATCTGGATGATTTCGCACTGAAACGACCCAAAATCAGCGGGACCGATACTAAAACTAGAGCTGGATGTGCGGGAGGAAAATCACGTCATACTTTTCCCGTACCGTTCCAGAGCCGCTCCATATCAGGGGAGGCGCGAAATATCCAGAACTGTCACGGAAATTCGACGGTTCGCGGACAGTGGAAGGAAGATCGCCGGCAGACTGCACGACCAATTGCAATCGCGCGGTGGGCACTTACATAGGCGTCAAGCAACCAGGCTCGCCTGCAGCGGCACGCGTCTCGCAAAAGTCGCTGCAGCACATTAGAGTCGCTGCATGATTTTGCCCTCAAATCATCCCGATTTGGGTAACCTGCAGTGGAGCCGCAACGCCCCGAGGGCCGATAGGTATCTTCATGAGTGAACACAATCCCTACGGAACGATGCATGCGACCACTATCATCACCGTGCGCAAGAATGGCAAGGTGGTGATGGCGGGCGACGGTCAGGTCAGTCTCGGCCAGACCGTCATGAAGAGCAACGCCCGCAAGGTCCGGCGTCTGTCGAAGGGAGACGTGATCGCCGGCTTTGCTGGTGCGACGGCGGATGCCTTCACGCTGCTCGAACGGCTCGAGGCGAAGCTCGAGCAATATCCCGATCAGCTCATGCGTGCGGCCGTCGAACTTGCCAAGGATTGGCGCACGAACAAATACCTGCGCAATCTCGAGGCGATGATGCTCGTCGCCGACAGATCCATAACGCTCGCCATCACCGGCAATGGCGACGTGCTCGAACCCGAACACGGCACGATCGCGATCGGCTCTGGTGGAAACTATGCCTTGGCGGCCGCCCGTGCGCTGATGGACAGCGACAAGTCGGCGGAAGAGGTCGCTCGGCGCGCGCTCGAAATCGCAGGCGATATCTGCGTCTACACCAACCACAATTTCGTGGTGGAGACGCTGGATGCCGAGTGACGGGGTCGATGTCAGTTTCCTGTCCGTGGCCGACAGCCACCTGTCGATGCTGCATGGCTGGCTTTCCGAGCCGCATGTACGGCAGTGGTGGGGCGACCCGGACAAGGAACTGGAATCGATCCGCGATGGCTGCGCGAGCGGCGAAGTGGAGGGCTTCATTTTTCATGTCGACGGAAAGCCTGCCGGATACATTCAGGCCTGGACGCCGTCGCAATATGACGAGCCCTGGGCGAAAGACCTGCCGTCCGACACACCCGGGGTGGATATCTTCGTAGGCCCGCCCGAAATGACTGGAAAAGGCATCGCCGCCCTGGCGCTCAAGGCCTTTGCCGAAAGGCTGTTCGAAAACGGCGCCGCCCGTATCGTGATCGACCCTGACGCCGGCAACCGCCGGGCGGTCCGGGCCTATTCGAAGGCAGGTTTCGTGCCCTTTGGCGAATGGATAGATGAGTCCGGCCGGACACTCCTGATGGAGCTGACGCGCACGGAGTTTGAGAGGAATTCATGACCAACTTTTCACCCAGAGAAATCGTGTCGGAGCTCGACCGCTACATCATCGGCCAGAAGGACGCGAAGCGCGCCGTAGCCATTGCCTTGCGCAACCGCTGGCGGCGCCAGCAGCTTGACGACGACCTGCGCGACGAGGTGATGCCGAAGAATATCCTGATGATCGGCCCGACCGGCGTCGGCAAGACGGAAATCTCCCGGCGGCTGGCGAAGCTCGCCGGCGCCCCTTTTGTCAAGGTCGAAGCCACCAAGTTTACCGAGGTCGGCTATGTCGGCCGTGACGTGGAGCAGATCGTTCGCGACCTCGTCGAGGTCGGCATCACGTTGGTGCGGGAGAAGAAGCGCGCCGATGTCAAGGCGAAGGCCCATCAGAACGCCGAAGAGCGTGTGCTCGACGCCTTGGTCGGCGCGACGGCCTCGCCCGCAACGCGCGATTCCTTCCGCAAGAAATTGCGGGCCAACGAGCTCGACGACAAGGAAATCGAAGTCGACGTTGCCGAGACCGGCGCTCCGGGTGCCTTCGAGATCCCGGGCATGCCGGGTGCCAATATCGGCGTCCTCAATCTTTCCGAAATGTTCGGCAAGGCGCTCGGCGGCAGGACGAAGAGGGTCAAGACGACCGTCAAAGCCTCCTACGAGCTTCTGATCAACGACGAGTCCGACAAGCTCCTCGACAACGAGCAGATCCAGCGCGAAGCCGTCTCGGCAGCCGAAAACGACGGTATCGTCTTCCTCGACGAGATCGACAAGATCGCCGCCCGCGACAGCGGCATGGGTGCCGGCGTATCGCGCGAAGGGGTCCAGAGAGACCTGCTGCCACTGGTCGAGGGAACGACGGTCGCGACGAAATACGGGCCGGTGAAGACGGATCACATCCTCTTCATCGCCTCCGGCGCGTTCCACGTTTCCAAACCGTCGGATCTGCTGCCGGAGCTGCAGGGCCGCCTGCCGATCCGCGTCGAGCTGCGCGCGCTGACCAAGGAGGATTTCCGCCGTATCCTGACGGAGACCGAGGCGAGCCTCATCCGCCAGTACAAGGCGCTTCTCGATACGGAGGAAGTGAAGCTCGATTTTACCGAGGATGCGATCGACGCACTCGCCGAGGTCGCCGTCCAGCTCAACGCCAATGTCGAGAATATCGGCGCGCGCCGGCTGCAGACGGTGATGGAGCGGGTTCTCGACGACGTTTCCTTCAATGCGCCGGACCGTGGTGGCCAGACGGTGATGATCGATGCCGAATATGTCCGCAGGAACGTCGGCGACCTCGCCGCCAACACGGACCTGTCACGCTATATTCTGTGACGACTGCGGCCCGCGCGTCTCATCAGACCCGCAAAGGTCGCTGTAGCACCTTGCACAGCCGCATGTTAAATCGGTTCCGATTTAAGGAAACATGCGGCGGCGGAGGGCTGAGCTGCGCAAATTCCGGCACTCGCCGAATTGTGAGGTGCTCGTCCCTCGACAGGCGCCTTCATTTTTTCTACAGCGATCGGTGATCGATCGAAGGCAGGGCATTATTCCGACATGATCTTGCCGTAGGGGCCGCGCGCTCGAATGACCGGGGGTTCCGGAGTTTCATAGGAAGAACAGATCGTGCGTCTCACCGCCTGCTTGCTCGTCATCGCCACGCTTTGCCTCTCCGCCGGCCCGGGAGTAGCGGCGGAAATGGTCCCCGCGGGCAACCGCCACGTCGAGCAGCCGAAGATACCGGGCGCCTCGGTTCGCCGCACGAAAGCGGGCCGAACCTCCTTCGATGCGAAATACGAGAAAGTACGCGATCTGCTTGCAAGCGACCGGCAACTCGTCGGCAAGATCAAGTCGGTCGCCGGCGCCTACGGCATCGCGCCGATCCACATGATCGGCGCCATCGTCGGCGAGCACACCTACAATGTCGATGCCTACGACCGGCTGCAATCCTATTATGTCAAGGCGGCCGCCTATGCCGGCAACAGCTTCCAGTTCGGATATGACGGCGAGTCCGTTGACGAGTTCGTCACGCGGCCGCAGTTTTCCGTCTGCGCCGGCAAGGACACTTCCTATGCGCTCTGGAGTTGCCGCGAGCGGGTGTGGGACAGCGAGTTCCGCGGTCGTTCTGTCGGCGGGCAATCCTTCCCAAACAACCGCTTCAGCGCCGTCTTCTTCCAGCCCTTTTTCGCCGGCCAGACATTCGGTCTCGGCCAGATCAATCCGTTGACCGCGCTGATGCTGACGGACATGGTTTCCAGCGTTTCGGGCTACGAGCGCCTGGATGAGAGGAACGCCGCCGCTGTCTATGAGGCAATCATGGATCCGGACGTTTCGCTCGCCTACATGGCAGCCTCGATCCGTCATTCGATCGACGCCTATCGCTCGGTCGCCGGCATGGACATCTCCAACAATCCGGGTCTCACGGCGACGCTCTACAATGTCGGCAATCCGGACCAGCGTGCCGCGGCGCTCGCAGCGAAAAACCAGGACGGCGAGGTCCATTGGCCGGAGGAGAATTATTACGGCTGGCTCGTCAACGACAAGCTCGCCGAACTGGAAGGCCTGCTTTGAGCGGAGTGAGGCCGGTCCGCTTCGCTCAATCGTGATTCACGTGAAGCATCTTCCTCGATTGCGCCGTATATAATTGCAACGGTAGACGATCGAGAAAGGCCTCCATCATGGACACGCGACCGGAACCCTTCGAGCCGCCCGCGCCCGAACCCCGAGTCGGCATTCCCTCGCGGCTGCAAATCATCCGCACGGTCTTTCGCAATCCACTGGAACTCTGGGGCGAGCCCTCCTACACGCTGCCCTGGATCGAGACGAAATTCATCAATCAGCGCACCTTGATCGTCAATGATCCCGGCCTCATCCGCCACGTTCTCGTGGAGAATGCCAGCAACTACGAGATGGCGAGCGTCCGGCAGCTGATCCTGCGCCCGATCCTTCGCGACGGCCTGCTGACGGCGGAAGGGGATGTTTGGAAACGGTGCCGCAAGGCGATAGCGCCCGTTTTCACGCCGCGGCACGCCAAGGGTTTTGCCGGCCAGATGCACCGCGTTGCGGAGGAATTCGTTCAGCGATACGAGCGGGCCCGTGCGGAGCCGTTGGTGACGAATGTCGCCGTCGACATGACCGAGCTTACCTTCGAGATCCTCGCCGAAACCCTCTTTTCCGGCGAGATCGCTATCGAAAAGCAGGGCTTTGCGGGAAACGTCGAGGAATTGCTGCACCGGATGGGTCGCGTCGACCCCATGGATCTCCTGGTTGCGCCGCCGTGGGTGCCGCGCCTCACCCGCATCGGCGGCAAGAAGGTCTTGGACCGCTTCCGGTCCATCGTTTCCGAAACGATGGCGCAGCGTCGACGGCGGATGGCGGAGGAGCCCGATCGCGTGCCGAACGATTTCCTGACGCTGCTGCTGCAGCGTGAGGGCCCCGATTGCCTTTCGACGTCCGAGATCGAAGACAATATCCTGACCTTCATCGGTGCCGGGCATGAAACGACGGCGCGCGCGCTCGCCTGGACACTCTACTGCATCGCCAATACGCCGGCCTATCGCGAGGTGATGGAACGGGAGGTGGACGAGGTGGTGATAAGCGGCGCTGACCCGGTCGAATGGCTTGATCGCATGCCGCATGTGCTTGCCGCCTTCGAAGAGGCGCTGCGGCTCTATCCGCCCGCGCCATCGATCAACCGCGCGGCGATCGAGGAAGATGAGTGGACATCGCCGGCGGGCGAATACGTCCGCATCGAAAAAGGCATAACGGTGCTGATCATGCCTTGGACCCTGCACCGACACGAGCTTCACTGGCAGAAGCCGCGCGCGTTCATGCCGGAGCGCTTCCTCCCGGAAAACCGGGAAAAGATCAACCGGTTCCAGTATCTGCCCTTCGGCGCAGGCCCGCGCGTCTGCATCGGTGCGACCTTCGCCTTGCAGGAGGCGGTCATCGCGATCGGCGTGCTGATGCACCGTTTCCGCTTCGATCTGACCGAGGCGACGCATCCCTGGCCAGTGCAGAGGCTGACGACCCAGCCGAGAGGGGGCCTGCCGATGAGGGTGTCGGTGCGAGTGAGATAGTGTCTTCGGGCTGGCGAGCCTGCACCCCCCTCTGCCCTGCCGGGCATCTCCCTCACAAGGGGGAGATTGGCCAGGAGAGAGGGCCCTGCCTAACGAGTTGGCGAAGGCCGAAGCCGCAGACTTCCAAGTTCAGCGCGCAGTGTTGATTGGTCGCGCGGAAAATCGCCACCTGCCGATCTCCGCCCTTGTGGGGGAGATGCCCGGCAGGGCAGAGGGGGCATTCTGATTGGACGCTGGACCAACCAGACGCACAAAGGTCGCTCTGACGCGATGGTCTTTCCCGGAAATATGCCCTATCACCGGACGATCCTTCCACGTTCGGGGGCTCCTCCCGATC
>NZ_SRXN01000075.1 GCF_004827385.1 Ensifer sp. MPMI2T | reverse complement strand
AGAGCCACCATCGTAAATCGACGCCAGCGCCAACAGCCGACGCGCCTGGCTGGCATCCTTTGTCTGCCGTGCCAGAAGACGCAGCCCGTCCCCGTCAAAGTCTGACCGCAACGAAATCGCTGAACCCATCGCAAACCTCCTGTTTGCGCTATCGATTCAGATTCGCCCGCCTTTGGGAATCCCGAGAGTCAGCATCAATGAGGGTCGGTATAACAGCTGAGAAGGATGCCTTGTTCGTGATGGACGACTATCACCGGTTGACGGTTGCGCATCGCCTCCGGCTCACCAGAATGCCCGTGGTTCTTCTCGACAATGATTCGGTGCGGGTAGAGAGTTGGCGCCTGGGTGGGAACATTACTCCGGCGGGAATTTTCGCGATGGCGCGCAGCGGCCGCAAGTTTCCCTACAAGACGACCCGGCACGTTTTTGCCCACGGCTTGCCGACATGCGATGTGCCGCTTGAGCTTTTGAGCAGTCCCACTCCGATGGACATGGCGCCGGTCTTTTCCGCGGGGGCCCTGTGACGGCGCAAAAAGTCCATGCGGATGAGCGGGCTGCTAGCAATGCATCGAAGGATAGGAATCCTGAACAGAGGAGTGAGTGAGATGTCGGGCCAGTTCCGTGCACGGATCACCCGGCATTGCGGACGCCTGGTGGCGGCGTCAGCATCAGCTGGGTGGGGATGGCGAAATTCGCTCCGAGCGATCGTTACTTCGGCACGGCCCTTGCCGTTAAGCCGCCGCGCATGCTCGCTTCCCTCAATCTTTCCTCTTCGACATGACTTGACGTTAAACGATTCAACCATTTCTGCGTCAACGTGGTGGGGCTGGACCACGAGACGATTTGCCCCCAGTTCGTCGGTCGAGGCGGGCTCAAGGAGGCAGAGCGTTACCGCGGCGCGCCACGTCAGCGGCGCCCCGGTCCTCGAGTGTGCGGCGGCGGGCGCTGGAATGCGATAGTCGCGGCATCGGCGGCGCTTTGCAGCAACGCCTTCGGCTTTCGACCAAGTCCATTTCGACCGGCTCGGTGCTGCCGGCCTGGAGGACCACGAAATTGCGGACCTCATTCACGCTGCAGCGTTCTTAAACCGGGCGAACCGGCTGATGCTGTCGCTTGGCGAAACGACCCCGGCAGATGAGGGAATGCTAACGAAGACCTCACGTGAAACTTGTCACGCGTCAGCAGGTGTGTACCGCCGGTTCGGCCGCCCGCTCGAAGGAGATCTCGCATGAGAGAATTGGTTCCCGATACGGAAACGCTCATTCTTCCGGGGCTGAATGGATCGCCGGAGGACCATTGGCAGCGTCATTGGGCGCGCGACCAGTCGGACAGCCGTGTCGTCGAGCAGGACAACTGGACATGTCCGATCTTGATAGCTGGCTGGGACGCCTCGAAAGCGCGATCGAAGCCTCCCCCGGCGATGTTAGCCTCGTCGCTCACAGTCTCGGCTGCGTGCTCGCAGCAAACCTTGCGAACCACCGCCTTGCATCTCGGGTTCGCGGGGCGCTCCTGGTCGCGCCATGTGACCTCGAATCGGCCGAGAAGCTGCATCCCTGCGTAATCAACTTCGGCCGCATGCCGCGGTCACGGCTGCCGTTTCCGAGCCTCGTCGTCGGAAGTCTCGACGATCCCTACATGTCGGTGGAAAGATTGCGTCTCACGGCCCGCTGCTGGGGCAGTGCGCTCATAGATCTTGGCGAAGCCGGGCACATCAACATCGCAAGCGGCTTCGCACGCTGGAAAGTCGGATACAGGTTGCTGGAGCTCCTCGGGTCGCCGTTTGGGCGCACCCCGCCGGCCAACAGATGACATCTTCCTTTCGACGGCGGTCGCCAGCACAGGCCTGCCGCGACCCGGACCTTAGCATGATGGACGTGCGCGGTCTGCAATGCGGTCAACACCGGTATCTCCGGAGTTCTTCACGAGTGTGGAAACCGCCTATATTAACCCCTATCATGCGAAAGTTGTCATGGTGCTTTAGGTAACCCGCCCAATCGCTAAGGTAGGATCTCGCTTTCCTTAAATGACTCAAATAGCAGTAGCAGTCTTCAAAGCGACACGTCACCGGGGCGCAGCTCGGGCAGCAGCACCTCCTCGAAGTAAGTCTCGAACGAAAGGCGGTTTGATGGGCCTGTCGATGACAAAGGGGGCGATGAAGCCGCGCCGTCAGAGCGCCTATGAAGGTTGTCGTTTTCCACTGACCATGAGCGACGCTGATCCGCAAGCGTTCGCCTATGCGGCATCGACCGTAGCGGCGCGCTATGTTGGTGGAAGCCCAGGTCTCATCGATCAAACCCGCTGGATCTTCCCGAAGCCGAAGAGGAGACCCCGATCTGCCAGACTGCGGCGTACCTCGTCCAAGGTAGCGTCCTTCTCCGGGACCGAGGCTTCGGCGATAACACTCATATGTGCATCGATCCGACCCGAGCGACGATCGCCGCCAAGCGCCGTGGGCGGGGCGTGGCCCTGTTGACGCTCACGACTGCGCCAGCGGCTGACAATGGCAGCGCTCACACCAAAACGTTCCGCTGCAGTTCGGTGCGCCTGACCCCGCGCGACCGCCGCTAATGCATGTCGCCCAAAAGTGTGCAGCAGTTTGGGACAACGACATGCATAAAAACAAGGACCTAAAGCGCGTCGCATGAGTCCGATTGAACGAGACGCGCTTTAGAACCCGAGCCCGCGAAAATCCACCAACAAAGCCTTCGACATGTCCGCCGCCTCCACACGGCGGACATCTATGAACCAGACCAAAATTGAGTTGCATAGCCAAAACGAACCATCAGGCCGGGTTCCGTTCTAAGGAGGCGACGCCGCCGAAAGCCCTGCAAGACTCTGTGCTGAGATTTTTCTTCACGGGGCCGCGACATTATCATTCGAGATGGGCGATAGGAGAACCCTTCAATCGACGCGCCGCCCACACGACAGCTTCGTGCGCGAGCCTCGGCCCGTGCAGAATTAATTCGGCAATATGACGCGACGTCCGAGCGGACATAAGTCCGGTCTTCATTCGGTCCATCTGATTGTCAGCTTTTCGAAAGGTATCTCTCTTACAATTGCAGGGCGGATTAGACGGTGATGCCGCCTCCGCATCGGAAAGGCTTGTGGCCTCCATATTTCAAAGGAGAAACAGGATGGATATCAATTCAACCAGCCCACTAAACGCAAGCCCACAGCCCGACTCTCCACCACCCGCCAACGAGAGTGCATTTGCGCATCAGCTGAGCGGATTTCAATATAGCCCTCCACATGCCGCTGACTCACTATTGCCGCAGGTTGAAGCCTATTCCCCATATTTGGACACCGGGCATCCCTACTCGCAGTATTTGGATTCGGCAAATCCTTATTCATCATCGTTCGAATGGCAGGATGACCCGTACACACGGGCTAGGGAAAGGTCTCCCCATCCTAGCGAGCAGCAACCGCATGCTCGGGTGCTACAGCAGGTGCCCGAACCCGATCAGGATCAGCACGTAGAAGCCGCGGGAACGCAAGCTGGATCGTGGCAAGTGGGGCCATCACGATCTGGACCATCGCAAGCCGGGCCATCCTCGTCCGCAAACCCACTGAACGAACGCCCACAGCCCGCCGACGAGAGGCCATTTGCACAACAGTTGAGCGGATTTCAGGATAGCCCACCGCCGCATGCTACCGACTTGGGAACCGAGCATCCCTACTCGCAGTATTTGGATTGGGCGAATCCATCATCGCTCGATTGGCGGCATGACCTGTATACACGGGCTACAGCTTCTCCCTCGCCACTGGCCGCTGAGAGGGAAAGGTCTCCCCAGCCTGGCGAGCAGCAACCGCATGCTCGCGCGCTGCAGGTGCCCGAACACGATCAGGATTTGATATGGCAGCACGTGGACGCCGCGGGACCGCAAGCTGGACCGTCGCACGCCGGGCGATCCGAGGCGGGGCCGTCCTCGTCCGCAGGGGCCGAGCCGGCTGAACTTAATGATTTCGTTATGGATAGCGGAGTTCGTGCGTGGGACCACTGGGTCTTAGCTCCTCACCTGGCCTCTGAAGACGAGATGAGCATGCTAAGAGCCAAGGGGCTTATGCCAACCGCGGAGGTCCCGACAACAACCTTTTTGATGATGGGCATGCCGCACATTGCCGAATTCCGAGGCGAGGGGCTTATTCGCATCAGGCCATCGCTGGATCTTGGCATTTGATCTGCGGAACCGGGTGCGGGCTTCCCTACAGAGTAGGCGTTCACGATCGGAGCGCGTAGCGTATGCTCGCACCTCGACAATTGGCGGGAATTCTTGGCACACCGTCTGACCGGCGCCAAAAGTCACGCACGTCCAAGATATTGACGCAGTGAGACCTATTTACACGTCTCCTCAGCTTCGTATCGGCTCGACTGACGTACCGACACTCTAACCGGGCTGGGCGTCGATCGATCTTGCTTGTGCACAAGCGCCGATAGGGGCTCAACAATTTCCTTGCCGATTTACCGCGCCGGCAAATGATCCCATCCGATCTCGCCCACACCTTCGGTGACCGTAACCGCGGTAAAACAAAAGTCAGGAGCGCCGCGCCGCTCAGGCTGGCCGCAGAGAGGTGAGGGACACCCAACCTCGATGAAGCGATCATCGTGAACTGTCATCACCTTTACCCGTCGAGAATGTCCTGTATGTGGCAACTGGTATGGCCGCACGATCACCACCGCTGGGCTTGACAGATCTATTGCCGAGCAAATCGCGCGGATCGTTGATCATTACTGCCAGATTACGGCTCGTCGAACAGCCAATCGGCTGGTCAAAGAATTCGTCATCAAGTAACTGGCTGGAAAGCGACCGACAGATTGGAGGGAGGGCATGATAGACAACGGCCTCTACTCGCAGTGGGCCGCGGTCGTTTTGGTCGAGCAAATGGATGTTGGAAGCGCCGATGCCCATCTGCCTGGCCCGATGGGCGGCCTCTGCGCTGAGCCGGGACGACCCGCTGATAAGGAGGTGAAGGGCATCGCTCCGGCCGCGACTGGCCTTCCAAAGGAAGGCAAGAAAACGCTGCCGTTCGGAAGCGTGAAGGCTCTCCAGCGTCAAGACGATGGTCTCCTGTCGGACAAAAATCTGTGTCGATGGCTCGACATAGATCGGTGAAGTGCTTGTGCAGCCTGCTAGGCTTGCTGTCAGAGCGAGCAGGAGAGCTATGATCCGCAACGTCATTCGGTGACACTATTCGATGATGAAGCCGAGGTCGCCCTTGGCGGTTGGTGCGTCGGTGCTGGCAGCAGCAGCGTGGCCTCGCGGCGGAGTGGTCGCCCAGTCCAAAGCCGGAGCCATCCGGTCCGTGGGTGCGCTCATTTTGTTGGGGCTGGAGCCTGGCCTGACGATGTAAGGCGTAACCAGAATAACCAGTTCCGACTCCTCTTTTTGAAACGAGGACGAACGGAATAGAGCGCCAAGGATCGGTATTCGGCCGAGCCAGGGAAAAGCACTGATATCATTGTTGACGTTACGCCTGATGAGACCACCAATCACAAAGCTCTGCCCGCTGGCGAGCTCGACGACTGTATCGGCACGGCGCGTGGAAACTGCGGGCACGGAGATCCCGTTGACTTGAACGGCACCTTGTGACGATAGTTCACTGACTTCCGGCTTTACGTGAATGTTGATTAGGTTGTTGTCGAGAACGGTTGGCACGAATTCAAGGCCGACGCCGAAGGGACGGAATTCAACCGAGGTCTGCCCATTTTCCTGCAGGACAGGAATGGGAAATTCGCCGCCGGCGAGGAAGCTGGCAGTTTCACCGGACATAGCAGTGAGGTTTGGCTCGGCCAAGACGGAAGCTATGTGCTCTTTGGCAAGCGCGTCGAGAACCGCGCCGACGTTGACAACACCATTGTCGATTCCGATTTCTGCTGTACCGCCGCTACCAGTCGCCGAACCAAGTCCAGCACCTCTGTTAAGCAAACCCACCTTGAAACTGCCGAGTTGACCGAAGGCGGACAAGTTGATGCCGAGTGCCTTCAGGGCGCTACGGGAGACTTCCGCTACGCGCACACTGAGATTAACCTGCAAAGAGCCGGCGACCTTGATATTGTTGACGATCGGCGCACCGTCACCGAGAAATTGCTCAGTAACTCTTTTCGCAATGTCAACGACTTCGGCATTGGGCGCTGTACCGCTGAGGATTGCGCCGCGCGGCGTATAGCTGACGTGGATCGGGTAATCGCCGACCTGGTCTCTCAACATGGCACGCAAATCCGCGATCGGCTGCGTTACTACAACATGCAACTCGGCGAGAGCCTCGCCGTTTTCGTCCAGGGCGAATAGGCTGGTCCGCCCGAATTTCTTGCCAAAGACAAAGATCGTTTTATTGGAGGGCACCTGATAATCAGCAATTGTTGGGTCGGCCACAAAGATGGTCGCGGCTGGCGCGGGCAAATGAACTGTCTTGCCCAGCGAAGAGGAAAGATTCAGCGTGGCGTTGATGCTGTTGGGAGCGGCACGAGTCACCGCTCCATCCCCGTTGTTTTCGGCAGCGGCGGACATTGGAGACAACAGAACGAGCGAGCAGAGAAGTGTGCTCCAGTATGGAACAGTTGGCCTCGGACCGGCGATGGGGGTCGGCCACCGATCGGCGCTAGCATGACCAGTTGGAGTGGCTATCAAGGCAGTCCTTCCTTCAAATTCGACTATGCTGATGACGCGTCAGTCAATTCAAGAATGTAGCCAATGCCGCGCACGGTCCTGATCCGTAGCGTGGCACCTGACGTACTGAGATGCCCTCGTAAGCGGTAGATTCCGGCTTCAAGCGCGTTGGCAGAAACTTCGTCGTTGAACGAATAGAGTTGATCTTCCAACCGCGCACGCGGCACGGTGCGGCCCGCGCGGTTAAGCAGATGCTCTAGAATGCATACTTCGCGACGTGCGATCTTTAACGGATGACCGGCAACCGAGACCTCTCGGCCGATCGGATCAAAGTGGAGGTTGCCAAATACAATGATGGGGCAAGTGATCTGTGTCGATCGGCGCAGAAGAGCTCGCATTCTGGCGATAAGCTCATCCGTAGAGACGGGCTTACGCAGAAAGTCGTCCGCGCCACTATTGAATATCGAAATTCGCTTCTCGAGATCGTCGAGCCTGCTCATAATGACGGCAGGAACTGAATACCCGTCGCTCCTTAGCTGCCTCAGCCAATCCAATCCATCGCCATCTGGCAGAACCAACTCCAGCAGGAGAATTTCATAGCTCGCCGAAAAAAAAGCACTCGACGCCTGTTCCAGAGTACCAACTACATCAACGGCAAAGCCGCCATCACCGAGCGCGCCTCGGACCGCGCGTGTAAGATCCGCATCCACGAGCAACGTTCGCATTTCATTCTCCTATTAAGGGAGGACAGCCAATTGAGCACGTCACCGCGGACCGTGACCGGGATGACAGCAGTGTCGCGGGACTGGTCGCAGTATTCGTACCCGCTCCTTGCGACGGCTAATCGAAGGAGCATGTTAGCCAAACACCTGCGATGGCGGGGGTGAGAACCCATTGACGAGCTGAAATAGACCGTTCGGCCAGCCCATGATGCCAAAAATACGCCTGCAATTTCTGTGCGCATTGATATGCCCTTGCCTTCGTCAGATTAGCGTTTGCCTTAAGAGAAACTGATTGAGCAAATCGATTCTTCGGATCGAAAGCATCCGCATCATGGATACGGGGGGGCGAGGCGCACACTGCTCCCGTTACATGAACCATCCGGACTAAAGGGCGAGCTCCGGTTCGATGAAGAATCGCGGGACGACACTGAAGGGCATCCAGAACACACTAGCGCGAATGACTCTTGCCGACCCCTAGATTCGCTGGAGGAAGTTTAATCCGTGGACGTACATGAACAACGCCCCTGACCCTCCGCGTCAGCTTTCTGCCAGCCAGGCTGATCAACAGCAGTAGGACTTTGGGCGCAAATTGAGTGGTGCGCATCGGAACGTAATGTGGAATGAGCACGTTTGGCACAATAGCTCATCACGTTGGATCAACAGTTGTTTGCGACGCGGTTGAGTGAGACGATTCGCAACGGACTAGGAGCAAGCCGGGGTGGATACAAAAGGCGTGGCGTGGTGTGTCGTCTGCCATTTGCAGTCCGCGACCAACAGGCTGTCAAGCTCCTGAACGTCCAATCAGGATCTATTCTTCCTCTTCAAAAGAGAGAGGTTGGTCTTTTACTCTCTCCGAGGGGCAGGATTGTTCGGACGACAGCACTGATCCTTGAAAGAGTTCAGAACCATATCTCAAGCGCATGCCGGGATATGAACTTTGCATAGTGCGGCCCGATCGATGCGGCCCTAGTATCCGCCATCGCTTCGTCTGATTACCACAAAGGTGCCATTGATGTACTCAGGAAAGTTCCAGCCAGGCGGCACGCCCGCACAAGACAATGTGACCCCGTGCGGGTCGCAGTGGATCGAGTCAATGTCTGCTGCCAAGACGTTAATCCTACACCGGGATGCGATTGAGGAGGTCGTGGCCGCTAAAGAGGGTCGAACTCAAGGCCTGTGCTGCCACGCAGCAATGGTTCATTGAGGCAATGGGCGAGGAGTCCCACAGCCGCGTGCCAGATCGGCTCGAAGACAGCGGCCTGCCCGGAGCCGCTGATGTCCAGCAGCGGATTGGAACCCAGGTCCGAATTGAGACAGCTCGCGAAACCAATATCGCACTGAAGAGCAGGCTCACCAAACCGGGCACGTCACTTTGGTATCGGGGGAACAGCTGGTCACCGACTATCAGCTTCCCAAAGTGCCGGCGTACCGGATTGCGCTCCATTCTCATCAGCACGCTGGAGGGGCCCGTTAAAGCCGAAGTCCTGGCTAACGAGCGTGGTGGGATAGCCCGCGCTCTTTGCGGGCACGCGAGATGGAGTGCGCTCCGCTTCCTGTTGTTCTCTCCTAACACTGTGAGCAGCAGGAACAAGGGCAACGGCGTTCACTCTGCAACATCTAAAGACTGCTTGTTCTATGAGGGTAGCCACGCTTTGGTTGAATCAAAACATGCGTTTTAAGGGCCTTGATCTTAATCTTCTCGTAGCGCTCGACGCTCTGATGACAAAGAGAAGCGTTACCGCAGCCGCTCGCAGTGTCAATCTCAGTCAGCCGGCCATGAGCGCCGCGATCGCCCGCCTACGCACCTATTTCGGCGACGACTTGTTCACGATGCGGGGTCGTGAACTTATTCCAACTCCGCGAGCGAAAGCGCTCGCCCCCGCAGTCCGCGACGCTCTGCTGCACATCCAGTTCTCCATCATTTCTTGGGATATGTTTAACCCAGTTCAGTCGGAGCGACGGTTCAGGATCAGTCTTTCCGACGTCATGATGCTGGTGTTTTTTGAAAGAGTCGTGAAGCGGCTGGCGCGAGAAGCGCCCGGCGTCGGCTTCGAGCTGCTGCCTCTCACTGAGGATCCCGATGAGCTTCTCCGGTACGGTGACGTCGATTTCTTGATCCTTCCAGAATTGTTCGCGTCGAGCGATCATCCGAAGGCGAAACTGCTCGAAGACACGCTGGTATGCGTGGGTTGCCCCACTAACAAGCAGCTAAAACGGCAGCTTTCTTTCGAAACCTACGTATCGATGGGGCATATTGCGGCTAAGTGTGGACGTACGCTGAAGCCCCCCATCGAGAATTGGTTGTTGCTTGAGCACGGCCTCAAGAGGCGCATTGAAGTCGTCGTGCCGGGATTTAGTCTGATCCCGCCTTTGCTGTCGGGCACCGATCGCATAGCGACCATGCCATTACGGCTGGTGAAGCATTTCGCAAAAACAACACCCCTGCGGATCGCCGAACTTCCACTGCCACTTCCACCATTCGCCCAAGCTGTCCAGTGGCCTAGCATGCACAACAGGGATCAGGCGAGCATCTGGATGCGGGAGGTACTGCTACAGGAAGCGTTGCACATGACGGCTCCGCGTGATGCAGTGGAATATGGATCGTAGTCGTTCGCAACCACGGATCGACCGGTTTTGAGACACCCTGCTCAGGATCAATGTACCGCTCCGCCATATCAATGGAGCGAGACCTGGCACGCGGCTTCGGCCGCGGATTGGGCTTTTATGTTACGATTAGTGCACCCATCCACTCGTGCTGCTGAACTTGGTTATTATTCCCTTCAGCCGGTCAACATAGGCCTGGACCTCACTTTGAGCTTCCGTCGAGAGCCGGCGCAGTTCGGCACATGCCGCCGTCGGCGGCACTACCCCTAGAGGGGCCGCCACTGAAATCCAATCAATTTCGTGGAAGAGGCTCTGCCATCCGCTTCCGACATACGGTTGGATATCGATAAACCGCGGTGTCCGTTTTTGGAAGCAGGCCCTCAGATCGGCATATCCCTCCGGCAACTCGGCTGCGGCAAGATCTCGCCAAAACCGTGTGTCAATTCGCTTGCAATCGTAGTGCAGCCTGAGGAAGTCCCGAACACCGTCCAGCACCGTGCATTCGCGCTGTTATAGGTTTCGATGGTCCGAGCGGGCACGATGCCCCTTCCGTTGGCGAGAATGCGCTCCAAATTCCTCAACTCTTCGAACGTGTGGGCGGCAAGTGCAGCCTCCGGCGGCTCAACGAAACCGGACGCCGTTCCCAAAGCGACGAAATGGTTAACCCACGCGGTTGAGAAGTAACCTTGATCTAGCGAAAGCTCGTGTTTCACTTCCACACAGCATCCATAGTGATTTTCAGCCTCGGCGAGTGCCATCGCAGCGTCCGCATGTCTGCTGCTGAATGCATAGCCGGCACTGATCGAGCGATTCAATGGGGCTTCCCACATCCATCCGGCCTTCATGGCGGTAGCACGGGTAACGGTTTGAAGGGACCATTCTCGCGGCTCCAGCTCAAAGATGATCGCACGATCAGTTGGCAGGGTGCGTATTCCAGTGAAGTCGGCCGCTGATTCCGAAACGAAGCCGGCCACCCATTCCAAGTTCATTCCGGCCACGATTCCGATTTGAAGCCGGCCAGTCGATGTGCCCCTGGGTCGCTGTTTTGAATG
>NZ_SRXN01000074.1 GCF_004827385.1 Ensifer sp. MPMI2T | reverse complement strand
GCGGGGGCATGGGGAAGATCCGGCTCCGCGCAAGAGTTTCGTTACCGTCAATGCACGCCATATTACACAGGCAATTGCGGGCGCCCCCGAGCAGATCCGAACCAGTGTCACCGATTACGTGGGCGGCGCGTAGGTCGGGAACTGCCCAGCTCGGTGGGTGAACTGCTGGAGGAGTAGAGATGGTACGTCGTTTTTCTCCGGCACGCGGGAGTGCTTGCGAACCTGGCGATCGGGATAGGCATCCTGCAGCGCGATCAATCTCTTCCAGCATCTTTATCGGCAGTGGTACGCTGGCCATCAGATGCGCTGAGCTCGCAATGGAGATGGGCCACGACATTCGCGCGGTGCTATCTGCCGACGCCATATTCGCCGATTGGGCGGCTCGCGCCAACATCTCGGTTGTAGCCAATATCGAAGAGCTCTCGACGTTGCTTGCCATCGCGCCGGTGGAGTGGAATTTTTTCCGTCGTTAATCCGTTCCTATTGCCGGCGGATGTAATCGGGCGGGTGCGTCAAGGCGCTTTCAACTATCATGACGGACCTTTGCCGCGATATGCGGGAACGTACGCGACGTCCTGGGCGCTGCTGGCCCAGGAGAGCGAACATGCCATCACCTGGCATCGGATCGATGACGGTGTTGATACGGGGGATGTGGCGGTTCAGCGCCAGGTGTTGATTGCCCCCACCGAGACGGCGCTGAGCTTGAACCTCAAATGTTATGAAGCCGCTGTCGAGGGCTTCCGCGAGCTCTTGACCGGTTTAGCGAACGCAGAGCTGAGTCTCCTTCCACAGGAACTGGCGGGCAGGAGCTACTTTGCGAGGCGTCGCCATCCAGAGGCAGCAGGCTGTCTACGGTGGGATCGATCCGCGCAGGAGTTGTCGGCGATGACACGTGCCTTGGACTTTGGACCGTATCATCCCAACCCATTGTGTCTGCCCAAGGCTCTCGTAGGCGATGATGTTGTCCTCGTCAAGCGTTTGGAGGTGCTGCCTCGACGCTCGGGCCTTCCGGCCGGTTGCCTGCTTGAACTTCACCCCAGCCACTGGCGTGTGGCGACGGGTACCCAGGATGTTGATGTTTGGTTTGCCAGCTCGGATGGTCAGGCTCTGGACGCGCTTGCCCTCGCGAGGCACTGCGATCTCGACGCAGGCGATCGCCTTCCGATCTTGAGCGATGAGCAGGCGCGCAGCCTGACAGCTGCGCATGAGGAGATAGCACCTTGGGAGAACTTTTGGCGACAGCGGCTTGAGCAGTTTAAAATCTTGCAGCTCCCTTTCTTGTCCTCTTGCGCAGCCGAGGCACCGCCCAAATGGCAGTCGAGTTCGTGGCAGGTAGCAAGTGCCTTGGCTGAGCTGCCTGCCAAGGATCGTGTGGAACACTTATTAACGGCTTGGCTGGTCTATCTTGCGCGCATCACGGGCGAAGCAGAGTTTCAACTGGGATGGACGCCGGCGGCGAAAGCTTTGCGAGGCTTGCCAGCCGTGGAGACCCTGGTCGCTTCCGTCGTGCCGATGGAAATTACCATTGATCTAGCCCATGATTTCGCAGCAGTGCGCAGGGCAGTGGCGGCTGAATGGGATCGGCTGAAGGAAAACGATAGCTTTGCGCGGGATGTTATCGCGCGCTGCCCGACCTTGCGGACTATGAAGGCGCTATGGTCGCGCCGGCCCTGGCCGGTTAGCATCACGATTACCGCAAATAGCTGTTCTGCCGCTGGCGATCTTACGTCGAGCCAAAGCGCTGGGGCAACCCAATGCGGGGAGGTGCTGACCTTTGAGGTTTGCGCTCTGGATGGGAGCTTCCGCTGGCGTTTTGATACCAATCGATTGGCACCCAAGCAGATCGACCGCATGACGCAGCATCTGCAAAATCTGTTGAGTGGTGTGATCGCTGATGCCGAGCAGCCGGTCGGCCGCATCGACATCCTGCCGGCCGACGAGCGCCGCTATCTGCTGGAGGAGCTGAACCGGACGGAAGTGGACTATCCGTCGGAGCTGTGCGTGCACGAACTGTTCGAGGCGCAGGTGCGCCGGGCGCCCGAAGCGGTGGCGGTGGTCCGCGGGGATGAAGAGCTGAGCTATGGCGAACTGAACGCCGAGGCCAACCGGCTGGCCCATCATCTGATCGGGCTTGGGGTCAAACCGGACGAGCGCATTGCGATCTGCCTTGAGCGCAGCCCGGCGATGGTGGTGGGACTGCTGGCGATCCTCAAGGCCGGTGGGGCCTATCTGCCGCTCGACCCGGCCTATCCGAGCTTGCGGCTCAACCAGGTGCTCGACGATGCTGCCCCGCGGCTCATGCTTTGCGATGCCGCCGGCCGCGAAGCCCTCGGGGCCGAGGCGCTCGCCGATCTCAGCGTGATCGATCTCTCGGGGGGAGAGCTTTCCTGGGCCGACCAGCCCGCTGACAATCCCGACCCGAGTGCGCTCGGCCTGACCCCAAGCCATCTCGCCTATGTCATCTACACATCAGGCTCTACCGGAACCCCAAAGGGCGTCATGGTCGAACATCGCGGGGTCGTTCGTCTGGTGGCAGAGAACGATTTCGTTGAGATCTCGCCGCAGGACGTCTTTCTCAATGCCTCCTCGCCCACATTCGACGCGACCACGTTCGAGCTCTGGGGAGCCTTGGCGAACGGCGCCAGGGTTGTGCTCTACCCTGAACATCACCTATCGACCGCAACCCTAGCCCAGATTATTCAGGACCAAGGTGTCACTATCGCGTGGATGACTGCTCGATTATTCGACGCCTATCTCGGGGAGGGGCGGAGCACGGATCGACTTCAACAGCTGCTGGTCGGGGGCGAGGAGGTCTCTGCCGCTTCCGTAAAGACCTGTCAGAAGCGACATCTCGCGCTGCTGATCTCAAATGGCTACGGTCCGACAGAGAATACCACCTTTAGTCTCTGCTATCCGGTCCCAACCGGCTTCGATGGGCAGCGGGTGCCGCTCGGACGGCCAATTCGCAATTCTGTGGTCTATCTTCTAGATGACCATGGTCAGCCCGTTCCGTTCGGAGCTGTGGGCGAGCTCTATATCGGCGGGGCAGGCGTTGCACGCGGCTACCTCAACCGTCCGGAGCTGACGGCGGAGCGGTTCCTGGCCGATCCGTTCAGCGGCAAGGCCGGCGCCCGCATGTACCGGACCGGGGATCTGGCGCGCTATCTGCCGGATGGCAATCTGGAGTTTTTGGGCCGCAACGACGACCAGGTGAAGATCCGCGGTTTCCGCATCGAGCCGGGCGAGATCGCCGCCCGGCTCTTGGAGCACGCGCTTGTCACCGATGCGGCCGTCGTGGCGCGGGGCGAGCGCACCGGCGACAAGCGGCTTGTCGCCTATGTGGTGGCGAAGACGACAGACGGGTCGGGCGAGGCCGAGGGCGGCGAGCTTGCCGCGGCGTTGCGGGCGCATCTGAGTAACCTTCTGCCGGACTACATGGTGCCGTCGGCCTTCGTGCGGCTGGAGGCACTGCCGCTGACGATCAACGGCAAGCTCGACCGCAAGGGGCTGCCGGCGCCGGATGACGACGCCTATGCGCGCCGCGGCTATGAGGCGCCGCAGGGCGAGATCGAGACGCTGCTGGCCGGGATCTGGGCCGAGCTCCTCGGCGTCAAGCGGGTCGGCCGCACGACAACTTCTTCGAGCTCGGCGGCCACTCGCTGCTGGCGGTGCGCCTGCTTGCCCGCTTGACACAGGCCCTGGCCGTAGAGCTGCCGCTGGCAATCCTGTTCGCCAAGTCGACATTGGCCGACTTGACGGAAAGCATCGTCGACCAGTTAAACCGCTGCGGTCCGCAAGACCTGCCGGCGATTACGGCTGTGTCGCGCGACGAGCCGCTGGTGCTGTCGTTTGCGCAGCAGCGTCTTTGGTTCTTGTCACAGCTCGACGAGGGCAGCACCAACTATCACATGCCGCTGGCCTTGCGGCTGCGGGGGGTGCTCGACCGCGTCGCCTGGCAGCGCAGCCTCGACCGGCTGTTTGCGCGTCACGAGGCGCTGCGCAGTGTCTTTGTCGCCCCGCAAGGCAAGCCCCGGGTCGAGCTGCTGCCGGCCGATACCGGCCTGCCGGTGACAGAGCACGATCTGCAGGGGCTGCCGGATGCGGAAGCAGCGCTTTCGGCCCTTTGCCAAGAAGAGGCGCGCACGCCGTTCGATCTTGCTGGCGGTTCGCTGATCCGCGGCCGCCTGATCCGGATGGCCAATGACGATCACGTCTTTTTGCTGACGCAGCATCACATCGTCTCGGACGGCTGGTCGATGGGTGTGCTGGTGCGAGAGCTCAGCAGCCTTTACCGGGCGTTTGCGGCCGGGCAGGACGATCCTTTGCCATCGCTGGCGATCCAATATCCGGACTATGCCGCCTGGCAACGACAATGGTTGTCGGGGGAACGGCTGCAGGCTCAGGCAGCCTATTGGCGTGACACTCTGTCTGGCGCGCCGGCCCGGCTTGCGCTGCCGACCGACCGGCCCCGGCCGGAGCGACAATCCTTTGCCGGGGCGAGCGTGCCGGTGGTCATCGATCAGGATCTGACATGCGGGCTGAAGCGGCTGAGCCGACAACATGGCACGACCTTGTTCATGACGGTGCTGGCGGGCTGGGCGGCGGTGTTGTCGCGCCTGTCGGGGCAGGACGACCTTGTCATCGGCGTGCCGAGTGCCAATCGCGGCCGGCGCGAGATCGAGGATCTGATCGGCTTCTTCGTCAATACCCTGGCGGTTCGAATGGATCTGTCGGGTAAACCGAGCGTGTCGGTGCTTCTGGAACGGGTACGGCGCACGGCGCTGGCCGCGCAGGAGCACCAGGACCTGCCGTTTGAGCAGGTGGTGGAGATCGTTAAGCCTGACCACACGCCGCTGTTCCAGGTGGGGCTGGCCTGGCAGAACGATGCCCGTGAGACCTTCGATCTTCCCGGATTGAGCGTGGAGGCTGCGGGGGAGGGGCTCGATCAGGTGAAGTTCGACCTGGAACTGAACCTGGGAGAGCAGGGCGAGGTGATCGCCGGGACTTTGGGCTATGCGACGGCGCTGTTCGACCAGGCAACGATCGAGCGGCAGCGCGGCTATCTGCTGGCGCTGCTGCGGGCGCTGGTTGCCGATGCCGAGCAGCCCGTCGGCCGCATCGAGCTGCTGTCAGCTGAGGAGCGGGGCTATCTTCTTGACGATCTGAACCGGACGGAAGTGGACTATCCGTCGGAGCTGTGCGTGCACGAGCTGTTCGAGCAACAGGTGCGCCGGGCGCCCGACGCCGTGGCGGTGGTCTTCGAAGGGCAGTCGATCTCCTATGGCGAACTGAACGCCGAGGCCAACCGGCTGGCCCATCATCTGATCGGGCTTGGGGTCAAACCGGACGAGCGCATTGCGATCTGCCTTGAGCGCAGCCCGGCGATGGTGGTGGGACTGCTGGCGATCCTCAAGGCCGGTGGGGCCTATCTGCCGCTCGACCCGGCCTATCCGAGCTTGGGGCTCAACCAGGTGCTCGACGATGCCGCCCCGCGGCTCATGCTTTGCGATGCCGCCGGCCGCGAAGCCCTCGGCGCCGAGGCACTCGCCAATGTGACGGCGATCGATCTCGATACGGCCACCCCCGCCTGGGCGGAACTGCCGGCTGACGATCCCGATCCGCATGCCCTTGGCCTGAGCCCCCGCCATGTCGCCTATGTCATCTACACATCAGGCTCCACCGGAACCCCAAAGGGCGTCATGGTCGAACATCGAAATCTGGTGAACCATACGATCTGGCAGGCGAATCAATTCCAGTTTACGGCTCACGACGTTTTCTTCCAGCGAACCTCCATCTCTTTTGATGCCGCGGGTTGGGAGCTATGGAAGGCCTTGTCGATTGGAGCACATTCAATTCTTCCTTCTCTCGACCGGCAATTAGATATTCGAACAATCCTCGGCCTACTAAATAGGCGCCGAGTGACGGTTCTGCAGGTGGTTCCGTCGCTTCTTTCATCATTGCTTGAGACCACTGACGTTGAGCAAAAGGGAATTGAGAATTTACGATACATGTTCTGTGGCGGAGAGCTCATAACAACCGAGTTAGCGAACAAATGGCTGCAATTGGCAGGACGCGGAGTTATTAATCTCTATGGGCCTACCGACGCAACAATTGACGTTACAGCCTGGAATTGCCCCAATGACTTCAGTGCGACGATTGTCCCGATCGGCCGCCCGATTGCAAACACGCGGATCTATCTGCTGGACGACCATGGCCAGCCTGTTCCGTTCGGAGCGGTGGGCGAGCTTTATGTCGGCGGGGCAGGGGTGGCACGCGGCTACCTCAACCGTCCGGAGCTGACGGCGGAGCGGTTCCTGGCCGATCCGTTCAGCGGCAAGGCCGGCGCCCGCATGTACCGGACCGGGGATCTGGCGCGCTATCTGCCGGATGGCAATCTGGAGTTTTTGGGCCGCAACGACGACCAGGTGAAGATCCGCGGTTTCCGCATCGAGCCGGGCGAGATCGCCGCCCGGCTCTTGGAGCACGCGCTTGTCGCCTATGTGGTGGCGAAGACGACAGACGGGCCGGACGAAGCCGATGGCGTGGAGCTTGCCGGCGCCTTGCGGGCGCATCTGAGTAACCTTCTGCCGGACTACATGGTGCCGTCGGCCTTCGTGCGGCTGGAGGCACTGCCGCTGACGGTCAACGGCAAGCTCGACCGCAAGGGGCTGCCGGCGCCGGATGACGACGCCTATGCGCGCCGCGGCTATGAGGCGCCGCAGGGCGAGATCGAGACGCTGCTGGCCGGGATCTGGCAAGAGCTTCTCGGCATCGAGCGGATCGGCCGTAACGACCACTTCTTCGAACTTGGCGGCCACTCATTGCTGACAGTGCAGCTGCTCAGTCGAGCGCTTTATCTTGGCCTGAAGTTTAGCGTCGCCGATGTCTTCCAAGCTCCTGTTTTAAAGGATCTGGCGTCAAAAGTTGATTTGGAGATACAGGCCAACGAGCTGGGGACGCTCTGCATTCGCGCAAAGGGATTACAGCCGCCGCTCTTCTTTGTTCCCACGGGTTTGGGCGATTGTTCCTATGTCGCTAAGTTGGTAATGGACATGGACGTCGATTGTCCCGTCTATGCTTTGCCATGGCCGTTTTTTGATGACGATGGTGCACCGGCACTTGAAGAAATAGCCGCGGAGGTAATCCTGTCGATCAAAGAAATCCAGCCGCAAGGTCCGTATGGTTACTCTTTAGGCGCAATCATGGCTTACGCAATTGCCGAGCGCCTCCTGAGTCTTCATCAAACGGTGTCATTCATGGGCTTCATTGATGTTACGCTACCTGTAAATCAATCGAGCGCACAGTCCCCCCAAGTGGCACGAGAAGCGGTGCAGGAAGCTCTCGAGGCCCTGGACGATGAGAACCTCGAATTTGACGCTTCTATGTACGAGAGAATCGTGCAGTTCCAACGGGCGGTGCAATCGTATCAAGTTCCGCGCCTGCCCGTCGAAATACATCAGTTTTATGCCACCGAGCCTGTCGTCAGTCGTTATGCACGAGCCGAGAAAAATCCGAACGGTCAAGAGGCAAGCTCGCCCGCGCGGGGTTGGGAACAGATAATAGGTGCGGCGCGTGTTCACGCCACTCCGATCCCAGGCGGCCATATAACAATGATAAGTGTTCTAGAAAATCGCCGAATTCTGGCCCGACGGCTATCAACTGCCTTAAAGCGCTCTTCGACTACAGATGTCGGGCGGAAATCGTGTACTTAAAGGGGCTCTTCTCTATTCGGGGTGTTGAGGTCAAGCGCTTTTGCGCTTTCAGCCTCTCGATAGTTTGACGTCTCTCGCAGGCCCTCGCTTCTCTTCGGGATCGGCGCATGGCCCTCCCAGCATGGGATCAGTAGAATGAGATGGCCCAATCTGTTGCGCGTTCTGACCGCGGTGAAGCGATCGACACAAGAGCCCAAGCGAGCTCACCTCATCCATCGTCCCCCAACATCCCATCAGGAGACCGCGCCTCCAAACACTCACCTCTCCCGCTTCAGCGGGTTAGTTCCATCGGGAGGGTTCTGTGAGATCGCGCGGGGATGGGCTGGCGAACCGGCGCCGTGCGCGACCTCATTGAAGATTGAACTGGCCCGCTGACGCTGGCACGGCGCTATGGATTTAGTGCTGCGGCGTTTGATCTTGGCGCGCCGGTAGTGATGGGCGCGCCGCTGCGGCAAGGGGCGATGGCGCGCTGCGGCGGCGTCCAGCGGTGTGTTGTGGGAACCCTGGGGTCTTGAGGGCGGCTTTGGCAGAGCCAGAACCGGAGCGGATGACGCAGAGGGTACAGGCCCCTGTCGCACCGAGCTGGGCCGGTGCGGCAAGGCTCTCGGGACCAATGGGCGCGGCGGGGTGCAGTCATGACGTGTCGGGCCATGGTCGCGCTCGCGGCAGCCTGACGGTGATGCGCAGGATGCCGCCACAGCAGGGACAGACGGTCGGATCGAGGGGGCGCGCTGAGAAGTTTCGGCCCGGCGGCGTTGCGGCTGGGCATCGGCCAGCAATCGCCTGGTGACGGTTTCGCCCGCCTCCATGCGCTGGAGAAGCTCCAGTTTTTGGTCCTCATCAATAACTCTTTGCCGTGCGGCCATGCCCCAGTTTCCTCTCCTTGCGGGGAAACTGTCCCCGATTTCCTTGTCTCAGTCTGGGGGTGCACTCCAGTGATTTGTTTCATTTGTCACATTCTTCTACAACCCGAAGCTGCCGCAATTCAGGGGAGAGCGACTAATGTGCGCAGACACTCAGCAAATGAATGCCCGGCAGGAGACTAAGCTCTCTGCCGGGCCGGTACGCCTCGGGAGGTGGCGTAAGTCGGTACATCAGTCCATCGCAGCAAACCGCCTCTCGATCGGCCCGCAAAAGGTAAATTTCCAAACACCCCTAAGGTCGTCGTTCAGTTTCGACCAAAGACAATGTTATTGCCCAATCTATCGTTCGCCACCTTGCGTATAGTCTGGACCATTCGACGGCAAGGCCCAGCGCGTATCCTGTACGTGGCTCACCGCGATGGTGTACTCCTCCGGCGTTTCGTACTCGGGCATTTGGGCGTCATTGATCCAGCCGAAGCCGAGATGTCGGAACTGATCCGCTGGCACCGTGACCCGGCTGTTGCCCAACTCGCGAACGAAGTCCGCCGACCAGTCGTGAATCGTATACGTTTCAAGTTTGTCCATCATCGCTCGCCAGCGTTCGATGCGCTCCCCACACGGCATCTCGGCCGCTCTGGAAATCGCGTCCGCGATGTTTTCAGGGCGAGCCGGATCGACGAGCAGCGCCTCATTTTCATTGAAATCCTCTGCCGCTCCCGCGTTCTTCGACAAGACCAGCACGCCGGGATCGCTTGGATCTTGCGCCGCGACGAATTCTTTCGCCACCAGGTTCATGCCGTCACGCAACGGCGTCACCACGCCAACGTGCGCCGTGCGGTAGAGACCTGCAAGTTGCGCCTGCGGGAGGTGATCCTTCTCGTAGAGGATCGGCTTCCAGCCATCGTCCGCGTCATGCTTGCGATTGACCTCGTCGACGAGGCTGTCGATATCGTGCTGAAATTCGCTGTACGCTGGAATGTCAGTGCGCGATGGGGTCGCGATCTGCAACAGCGAGATGCTGCGCGGCTTGTCTGCCAACAGGTGATCGAAAGCTTTGATCCGTTTGTCGATACCCTTGGTATAGTCAAGCCGATCGACGCCGATTGCTAGTTTCGCGCCATCGAGCTTGCCCTGGATCGACGAGATATCGCTTGAGTGCTTCGCGAGCGACTCCACCGCATACTCCGCGAACTGCTTCGGGTCGATTCCAATCGGAAACTTTTGGCACCGCGTCAGGCCGCGCTCGGAGATCACGACATTGCTATTGCTCTTAAGCCCCAGATGGAAATGGAGACAGGCAAGGAAATTGTCCAGATCCCTGTTGGTCTGAAAGCCGATAAGATCGTACGCCAGCATCGATTCCATCAGGTCGCGATGATGTGGCACTTGCTGTATCGCATCAGGCTCCGGCCAAGGCGTGTGTAGGAAGAAGCCGATCGGCCGCTGGTTGTCGAGATTACGCAGTTCATTGCCGAGGGGGAGGAAATGATAATCATGCACCCAGATCGCGTCCCATTTCCCAAGGGATGTCAACGTGCGCGCCATGGAGGCGTTGATCTCGCAATAGCTCTTATAGTGCTCTTCCGAGGCCGGTGTCATCCGCTCCGTCAGTGAATGAAATGCCGGCCACAGAGTCGAATTCGCAAGGCCATGGTAGAAGCCGGCATAGTGCGCGGCCGGCAGATCTACCCTTGCCGCCTGGCCCTTCCCATGCGGCTCGAGGGCCGCCAGTTGCTCAGTGCCGCTTAGCGTGCCCGACGATCCCATCCAGACCGCGCCGGAACGTTCGACGACGGGCTCAAGGGCCGCAGCAAGGCCCCCCGTCTTGGGTTTATCTGGATCGAAGCTCGAAACGCGGTTCGAAACGACGAGAAGTTTCGCATTTGGTTGTTGGACCGCCGTGTCGGTACGCTCCCGCTCCTGGACGAAGACAGTACGACCGGAGGGTCCTGCATCGGCTCGCCGCGCCCGCCCCTGCGAAACGTCGGCCAGGCGCAGCTCAAAAGCGGCTTTGTCCATCGGCTGCCGTTTCAGCGTGACGCGTGACGGCTCTGGGGGAGCTGTGACTACAGTATCCGTAATGTTAACCGGATCCATTCTATGCCTCCATTTGACGCCGATTCGCAGATCGGAGTGCCTAGCCCCCTATCTTTAGTGTTAGAAGCTCGACCTTTCGAGAATCTGACGAGTCCCAGGCTAAATTCGCGGGATCTTAAAAAAGAACCAGCTGCGTTCGCAAACGAAACCTGAAATCATCGCTATTGTGGATGTAGAAGTGCCCGACGAGGCCTGCGGTGCCCAGCATAACCCGTCCGCGCCCGCATGCGGGCTAGTTTTCGTCATGGCCGTGCCATGAGAACTCGGCCGTCGCGGGCGCCGTGGCGAACCGTCGAGAAAGCGCTCCAGCAGCCGGCGCACCTGACGCGTGCTCAGCGCAAGGACATTGGCCGCCGAAACAATCGTCGTCCGGCCGTCGACGACCTTCGACAAAACCTCGATCCGCTGCAGGTCGCGCTCGCTCATCGCAATCAATCCCATCCGCAATCTCCCACGTCATTGAAAACGCGGGAAGAGTGACATTCTTACATTGCAGAAACAGGACACTTTAACTTTGCGGTGGAGAATCTAATCCAAGTGCAACAATGACGAGTGGAGGGTAGGGGATTACCCGCAATCGCGCAAATGCGCCGAGAAGACTTCGGCGGGCGTGCGATAGCCTAGGCACTTCCTAGGCAGGGA
>NZ_SRXN01000073.1 GCF_004827385.1 Ensifer sp. MPMI2T | reverse complement strand
TTCGCGCCAGCCTCCTGCTCCTTCAGCACCGCAATAATCTGCTCTTCCGTAAATCTCTGCTTCTTCATGGGTCCGTCCTTAATCAGGCCGGACTCTAATCCAATCTGGAGGAAATTACCCGTGGCAGCTCACACCGGGACAACACCAGTCGGAACAATCTGGACGATCTCCCCGACTGCTGAACGTCGCCTTTACAGGAGTCTAGTAGCAAAGGCGGCCTCCCACGGCGCCGGCAGAACTCATGGATGCCCGTCCCATCCGCCAAACGCTGCGAATGGCTTCTCCGAACTCGCCAGCTTCCGCTCCGCTGCGAGCTCGGCACGGAGCTATCAAATACTTAGACTTCGTTAAAGTCGTAGCGAAACCCACGAACATCCCAGAGCTCCGCTAAAGTCGGAGTTTCTTTCATAAATCGCAGCACCTTCCTGGCTGCGGACGGGAGGCTGTTTTGCGGAGCAACTTGTTCGGCTTGATCTTGCCGGCTCCCATGGTGGCGGCGCAGCGGAAGGGATCGGGCCAGTTGGCAATGATCAGTTCTTCGCGGATTTTTGGCGCCGACGAGTTTTGCGCAAATCATTCGGCATTCCTGCGGGATTTAAGTATTCTGTCACTCATGATGACTAGCCGCTAGGTCGAGGACCACGACCTCAATATGGCACACTTTTTGCTGATCATTTCATGTAAGCCTGTCGGTTTGCGATTAACTTCAGGAGATGAAAATGGCGGAAGAACAAAAGCCCGGTTTGCTACATCAACCTGACTTTTTGCTCAGCTTGGCTGCGCAGCTTCGTTCCGAGGCAGTACGAGCCGAGGCTCGGGCGCTACGCCTGAGAGATGGCATCGAAAAAGCAGGTTGTGATAGCGGTTGCTGGAATCTACTGTCGACCTGCATTCAACTTCAGCCGATTTGAGCGTAGAACCGGCCGACAAATTGCTGTCGGCCGGCCGCCCTTCTTCTCAGAAGCAGTGTTGTTTTGCGGTTATGGAAAAACGTGACTTAATACCTCAGCTAAATGCGACAGTGCAACTAAAACCGATGCGTGGCTATGCTCTACTTTATGGCCGCCACCCATCAGAGATCAGCATCATCGATCCCTCTCACGCGTTTCTCCTAGCGTTGTGTGATCAAGGTCTGCGCGCCACGGAGATCGCCTTTATCTACGGCTACACTTTTGGCTTGTCCGATGAGGACGCAAAATCGCAAGTAGATCTGCTGCTTACCCGATATCGTCAGTATTTGACTTTTGCGGTCAGACACAATCGATCCGAGCGGTTTATGCCGCAGAAGTTCCTCTTCCCCGCCGATACACTTTGCATCGAGAGCGCTAGGGTTGGGAAGTGGCCCGTTCCTGCAGGCATCAATATAACACTCACATTCAGCTGCAACTTCAACTGTTCGTATTGCTACCAGGATCGTCACCAGACGACGGACAGACGCTGGAATTTCGACAAGTGCCGTGATCTGCTGGACGAGGCAGCAGACTGGGGAATTGTTTTTGTCGGCTTTACAGGTGGTGAACCTACGCTTTTCGATGGCTGGCTGGAGTTGGTGGAGCGCACTCTCATGCTCGGCATGGTTCCGGTCCTCACCAGCAACGGAGTAGTCATCGGGACTGATCCGAACATTCCTCTTCGATTGCAAGCTGCGGGAATGGAAGAAATGACGATCAGCCTAGACGTGTCTTCTCCGCTTTTACATAACCGGATTACGCAATCCCGAGGGCACTTTCCGAAGGTAGTCGACGCAATACGGTTTCTGCGATCGGCGGGTATTCGGGTGGTGGTCAAGAGTGTGCTGACACCTATGACGCTGCCTGTCGTCGAAGATACCATCGATTTCCTTGTGAATTTGGGGGTCGAAGAAATTGGCATTTCTTACATGGAGGGTGGTGCCATCAAATCCTCGGCCAACCGCGCCCGCAACGTCACCCAAGAAGACCTTGTCCGTATCCGAGAGCGGATAGAGCGAAAGCAAGCCCAGTATTCGAAAATCTGCGCTATACATTCCCCAAGAAAAGCTGATGAAAAATGGAATGAGAGAGAGTGGCATCCCTGCGGAGGGATCAACATGGGAATGTCGATATTTCCGAGCGGCGAGGTCTCGGTTTGCGACAAAATGCATGGGGTGGAGGCATTTACCTACGGTAATGTGTTCGATTCTCGTCTCAAAGCAATCTGGAACGGAGAAGCGTTTGCGATGCTACGTGAGCGCTGCGCAAACCGGAAGCTCATTGACCAGGATTGCGCCAACTGCAGCAAAGTCGACCTTTGCCGCACATCTTGCTTTGTAGATTCCTTCAACGCGACGGGCAGCTACCTAGGCAAGAATCCTTCTTGCGGTGGCCCATTTTTTTAGCTGTCAAAAGGAGTTCTAAGGTTGCAGAACTACTAAAATGCCTGCTTTCCGATCCGGTTGTTCCATTAACGGTCAAGGGGTTGGTGCGGCCCGCAGCCCGAAGGGCGAGGACTCGGCCCACCGACAGGTGGTGATCGTCGCGCGTGAGTTTGCCGGATTCGTCTGGGATTGCACGGCCTACGCCGCCGGTCGTCGTTGAGGCACGGCGATAGCGCGCGTAGGGCGAAGCTGGTCGGGGTTGCGCAGCCCGGAGCGCGCGGCATTCAAGCACAACGGGAGTGGTTTCGAACGAAAACGGACCTGGAGTTGGACAATACCACCTTTGCCGCCAGCGCCCGCATCTTCTCCACCTTGACGGCATTGGCCGCGGCGGCCGCAGTAACCGTGACATCGAAGTTTCTCGATCGACCGCCGTAGGCGAGCGCCTGGCCCAGGTTGCCTGCGCTGGCACAGACAACCGATGTTGTGTCACCTCGGGACTGCAGTCGCGCCAAGACCACCTCGGTGCCGCGCCCCTTGAAGCAGCGCACGGGATTGAGGGTTTCCACCTTGAGAATGATCCGGCAGCCCAGCGCCCGGCTCAAACTTTCGCAGACGTACTGCGGCGTGTTGAGGAAGACCTGATTGATGGTCGCAGCCGCCGCTTCGATGCGGTCGATGTTCAGGCGCATCTGGGCCCCCTTTGCGGTTCCGTTTCTCGGTAAGGCCAGGCGGTCGGCTCGCGTGGCTGCGCTCCCCGATGGTTCTCCATCACAATCCGCCAGTAACGCAGCAGCCATTAGAAGTTCTCGCGAGCAGGGTCCTGTCAAGGAATGGGCCCGTCGACTTCTCCAACAAAGTGGCTATCCGCCTCAGCCTCAGCAGATCTTGCAGGGACAGCCGGCCTATTCCGTCGGAGCGAACCCAGTCGAACCGAATATTCTCGCCCCGCAGCTAGCGCGACCGGTTGCGGCCGTAGCCGACGGACACAATGGAGGGCTCGATTGAGCCCAAAGCGCCTACTTGACGGCGTCTTGCTGATTGGCTTCCGATACAGTTCGGACTTCCAAGAGGTGTGAAATGGAAGATGATATCTGGGATCGGGCCTTCTATGATGATGGCGAGTGGGTTTCCTGGTCCGACGTGGAGGGACAGCTCCGATACCAAGAGTGGCGAGCAAAGTATCCTAATGCGATCAGATCTTAGATTCCGTATTTTCAGGATCTCTTGTCGCTGGCAGAAAACTATCACCTTGAGACAGGTCGTCATCTCAATGTGTACGGCGACATTGGGGAACTCTTCGGCGCCATCACCTACGGAATAAAGCTGACCAAAAATTATGCGTGTCGATACCGGATCAATACTCCCCAAAAGTGATCTTCCCCAGTTTGCGCCGTAACCGGTCTTCCGGGGCGCGCCCCGGAAGATTGGTCACATGTCATCACCGATACTACTTCCGATTGTCGGAAGGGGGATGTTGGTGATCAAGCTCGGGGAGATGATGATGATCTTGGATTTGCATCGACAAGGCTTATCGGTGTCGGCGATCGCCAGGCAGACCGGCGCGGACCGAAAGACTGTCCGCAAGTATGAAGCCCAACACAACGAAATGCGCTTGGAGCACGAGAAGCTTTTTTCGGCGGATTACGCGTGACCTTCAGGCCGCGGCTTAGCTGCCCGGCCGTACGACAGGTCAACGTCATTTCGCTTTGTTCGACGATCGACAAATGTCAGGCTACGGCGTCGTTGGTTGGAATGATCGCCTTGTATGTAAATGAGTTTTTCATATGGCACGCATATTGCTTTCTGTCATCCGCAAACGCGTCACAGACCGACGATAGTGCACGCTTTACGGGAAATGGAACTTTGAGATCCATTAATCGTAGCAAATCGCCATGTAAATTTAGATATGGAGGTTCAAAATGAAAGTCGTCATCGCATCCGCGCTTTTCACCCTGACCGCAACCGCCGCGATCGCCAGTAGCAGCACCTTCCAGAACACCTGTTCCAACATCAGTTTCCAGTACACCGACAACGGTGGCGCCGAAATTTCCGCAACTTGCCTTCGTGCCGATGGTTCGCCGAACAAAACCAGCATTGCCATGCCCGCCATCGCCAACGTCGATGGCGCTCTCAAGCTGGAGGGCGACAGTGCGTCGTTCCAGAACTCCTGCGGCAGCATCGAACTTGTCCCATCCATCAGTGGTGTCACGTTGAACGCAAGCTGCCGCGATACCTCCGGCGCCTTTCACGCCTCGTCGATCCCGATTGACGGCATTCAAAACAGTGACGGCACCCTGACCAATTAAACAAGCCGGCCACGCCGATTAAATAATGCAAGAAGGGTGGCCAATGGCCACCTCAGACCGCTGACAAACCCGTCGATATTTTCGGCGAGTTTTGTTTTTGCGATTTTGGGGTCGCGTGTGGATGTATATGGACCCCGCCCGATTGCAACGGTCGGCTGGATCAGGATCGATGGTCGAAGCGGCGCGAGCGCCATGAATCATCGGTGTGCGCAGATAGCGATCGCCGCGTTTGCTGATGCCGAATAAGCGGGCTCGCCCTCCACTGGATCGCTGCTTCGGCACCAGGCTAAGCCAGGCCGCGAACTGACGGCCGTTCTTGAATCAGGTTCTATCGCCCGCAGCAGCGATCAAGGCTGTTGCCCGTCACAGGGCCGATGCCTTCGATCTTCCCAAGCCGCTCGCACTACTCACTGGCGGCGAAGATTTCCCGTATTCGCCGGTCATAGGCTGTGGTGCGTCGATCATCGGCCAGTTCCGTCTGCAACTCCCTCATGAGCGAGCGAACCATCTCGCTGAGACCGTCATTGTCGTTGCCGACTATTGAGGCGAGGCCACGCCACAGCTGCGCGATGTCACGGGCAATGACGATGCCATGCTCGGACAGAAAACTGCGTATTTGATTGACGAGCCTGTCCCGGCTGCTCTCGTCAAGACCTTCGCGTGAAGCGAACTGCACTTCTTCAACGACGTCGCCTATCTCGACAAGGCCGTCATGTTCACCTGACATCCCAGACAGTCCCGGCGCGTCGGATGGGTCGTCCGCCTTTTGGCGGTCCGGACCACTGCTCGCCTGTCTCGCGCGGGAACCAAGCTAGTTACACCAAGCTAGTTTACAAAACCCTTCAGATCACTCAGGGCAGGGAACCCTCCAATATCTCGGGTTCGAGCCAGCAGAACCGGCCAGGAATGGTGTTGTGGTGCGCCGAAACCATCAACGCGCACCTCGAAACCTTGGTCGGATGTTTGACAATGTCTGGAATGAGCCAATGTGTTTCAGAGCGATGATGTTGTTCTTAAATGAGTTTCTCGTTTGGCATGGCACCTGCAGGTCAAAAGGAGGACGAACCGTGTCTACACTTCTTACGATTAGCGATCCGAGGAGATGAAGCATGTCGAAACTGCGCACCGCAAAGTTGCCGAGGTTTGGACAAAACAGGCTGTTGGTGATGGCACCTCAGCCCGACCGAGGACTTCGATACAGGCAAGGATGAACTAATATTCAAGACTTCGGTTTGGGGGCCTGTATTGTTTTAGCAGTGCTGTCCGTCTCACTCTTGCACGATATTTTGGGCTTGGGAGGTTTGTTTGTTTGCATCTCACAAAATTGCACTTTTCGGTGTGGCGGGCGTTCTTTCGGCCACAACCGATGTGCTATCGGCTGCCGCTCAAGAGACGAGGGCCGTGAGCAACCCACCGGCCTACATATTGGAGCCGGTCGCCAAGGGGCGGGGGAAGCTGGAAACCTTCGCGCAGGAGCGGGCGACTTTTCCGGGCGAGGTGCTGCTCGATATGAACATCACGTACCTCGACCGTCAGATCTACAATCCGGCCACCGCGCGCCATGACCGAGTGAGGCTCCGCGGCTATCAGGACGCCCGCGAAGCCAATCCATCCGGCGCCGACACGCCGCTGGTGGGGCCGACCATCGATGTGCGCCCGGGCGAGACGGTGCGGATAACGCTGAACAACATGCTCCCGCAGGATTCGACCTGCGGCATCGGCGGCGGCAGTGCCAACACCCCCCATTGCTTCAACGGTACGAACCTGCATTCTCACGGTCTCTGGGTGAATCCGTCGGGCAACGGCGATAATGTGCTGGTTTCGATCCGCCCTGGCATCGACTTCCAGTATGAATACAACATTCCCGCCGACCATCCGGCGGGCACCTTCTGGTATCACCCGCACCTGCACGGATCGACCGCCTTGCAGGTGTCGAGCGGCATGTCCGGAGCGCTGATCATCCGTGGCGATCGCATGCCGACCCCGACCGAAACCGGCGATATCGACCGCCTGCTGAAGCAGCCGGACGGCTCCGATATCGCCGAGCGGGTCCTGGTGCTGCAGCAGATCCAATATGCCTGCACCGACAGCAACGGCAGCATCACCTATGATTGCCAGCCAGGCCAGGTTGGTGGCATCGAAAGCTACGACCAGTTCGGACCTGGCACTTGGCCGGCCTCCGGCCGCTTTACCAGCATCAACGGTCAGGTGCTGGGCCAGTTGCCGCCGACGGTGGCTGGATCGGTCGAGCGCTGGCGGATGATCCATGCCGGAGTTCGCGACACAATCAATTTCGAGATCCGGCGGAAGACCGGCACGGCCGCGTTGCGTGCGCTGACCGCGGCGGACACCGATAAATGGATCGACCAGAATTGCGGCAAGGATGCCATCCCCTATGGCGTGGCGGCCCAGGACGGCCTGACCATGGCGCAGGTGCAGATGCGGCAGCAGGCGGTGATGCAGCCGGGCTACAGGGTTGACGCGCTGGTGGTGCTGCCTGGAGCGGGCGACTATTGTCTCGTCGATGCCGCCGCGCCGGCAGCGGCCAGCGTCAACCAGCTTGCGCCGAGCCGCCGTCTTCTCGGCATCGTGACGGCAGTGGACGGCGATGCCGTCAATGGCGAGATTGGCACCTATCTGCAGGACTGGCTGATCGCGGCGGCCGAGCGCACGATGGCGCCCGATGTTGTCGGCAAGGTCATCGACGACCTCAAGAACGATATGCGACTTTCGAGCTTTGTCCCGCATCCGGACGTCGAAGCGGGCGAGGTCACGGGCGAGCAGCAACTGGTGTTCAATATCGACGTGAAGCAGCCGGGTGGCACTTTCTTCGAGATCAACGGCCAGCCCTATGATGCCAGCCGCATCGACCGGACGCTGCCGCTGAACGGAGTGGACGAGTGGACGCTCAGGTCGGATTTCGTCAGCCATCCTTTCCATATCCATGTCAACCCGTTCCAGATCATCAAGATCGTCGATGCGGCCGGCAATGATGTCAGCGCCCCTGGTGCCGACGACGACGGCGACCCGCAATATCCGGGACTGAAGAATGTCTGGAAGGACACGCTGTGGATCAAGAATCCCGGCACCGACCCGTCGACGCGTTACACGATCACGGTGCGGACGCGCTACCAGCGCTATATCGGCGAGTTCGTTTTGCATTGCCACATCCTCGATCATGAGGACCAGGGGATGATGCAGAACGTCAGGATTACCCTGCCGGACGGCCATGGCGGCACCGTTTCCGGCCATCATTAGGTCAGCTGATCGCCATTTGGGAGGAAATTATGCGCTTCGTCGGCACCTGGAGTTATCGGAGCCTGATCAACAATCCCGACCTGTCGGCCGATTTCAGCACCCTGGAATTTGGTCAGGGAACGCTGGTGCTAACCGAGGTGGCGCCGGGCAGGATTGGCGGAACCATCGGCGGCCCCGGCTGGTCGTTGGAACTGACCGGCGCAGCCCGGATGGGCGACCCGGTCGAACTGCAATTTACCGGAAAGGGCGAGGTGGCCGGAGAGGCCTGGATCTACAGTTATCGCGGCTACGTCGTGCCGAACTGGCCGAACGGCGTCGACCAGAGAGATGCCATTGTCGGCAGCATCGTCCGCGACGTCCCCCATTCGCACGGGACTGCTGCGGCCGGCTACGTCGCCTCCTGGTATGCCGTGCGGCAGTGATGCTCCACCCCTTGCCGTAGCGGCAAGACATTCGACTAACACCTCATCAGGGGATAATCTCGATGACACGCACGCGATTTCTGACGGTTTCACGCCGCTCTTTCGTCAAAGGCGCAACCGCTGCCGCCGGTACAGCCCTTTTCGCGCCGAGCATTCTGCGGGCGGCGACCAGGCATAGGCGCAAGAACATGACCAGCGCCGATGGGCAGAAGGACTTGCAAAGTTACATGGATGCCGTCACCGCGATGCTGAAGCTTCCGCCTTCGGACCCGCGCAACTGGTACCGCAATGGCTTCATCCACCTGATGGACTGCCCCCATGGAGACTGGTGGTTTACCAGCTGGCATCGTGGCTACCTTGGCTATTTCGAGGAGACGTGCCGCGAATTGAGCGGCAATCCGGATTTCGCCCTGCCATATTGGGACTGGACGGCCAATCCCGAGGTCCTGCCCCCGCTGTTTGGCACGACTCTCGATCCCGTCAACAGCTCCGCCTACATTCCCGACCTAAACAGCTTCCAAGACATCATGCAGGCGCCGATCAAGGCCTATTGGGACGGCCTCAGCCCTGCCCAATTGCAGCAGCAGAACCTGCGCGGCTATCCGGATTTTGATGCGCTGTGGAGCGACGCGATGGCGAGCTTCGCCAATCAGCCGAACGCTCGCTTCCTCACCGCGCAGAATCCGAAGCTCAATCCCGCTACCCAAATTGCGGTCGATATCGACACCATCAAGGCGTCGCTGGCGCCGACAATATTCGCCAATGACGTCGGCGATCCGGGTCTCGCTTTCAACAGCCCCGTATCGTCCAGCCACCAGCTGGCACCGGCCGGCTTCTCTATTCTCGAAGGTCAGCCGCATAACCGGGTGCATATGAGCGTCGGCGGCCAAAGCGCTCCCTACGGGCTGATGTCACAGAACCTGTCGCCGCTCGACCCGATCTTCTTTCTGCATCATTGCAACATTGACCGGCTGTGGGATGTCTGGACCCGCAAGCAGCAGGCGATGGGCCTGCCCGTTGGGCCGACCGCTGACCAACAGGGGCAGTACGATCCGGAACCCTATCTCTTTTATGTCAACGCTGACGGCAGCCCCGTGACTGACAAGATTAGGGCCGCTGATTATCTCGCAATCGGCGCCTTCGACTATGATTATGAACCTGGCAGCGGCGAAGAGGTCATCCCGGTTGCAATCGCCGGCCGCTCGAGCCCCATTCCGGTGTTGGAAGCAGCTGTACCTGCGTCCGCGGCCGTGGCGATAAACGAACCGGCGACCGCCAAGCTCACCGTCTCGCAGGAACTGGTGGATGTTGCCGCCAAGCCTTCGGAACAGTCGCGTCAATTCGCGAAGGTCAGCATCAAGCCGCCGATGGACGTTGGCGGGCTGAATTTCCTCGTTTTCATCTTCCCCGAGGGAACGACGCCTGATCTCAACCCGGACGGACCGGATTTCGCCGGCAGCTTCGAGTTCTTCGGGGTTCGCCATCATCATACCGACACGGTCAGTTTCACCATACCAATCGACAAGGCGCTCGACAGGCTGATCGACGATGGTAGGCTGAAAGCGGGCGAACCGATCGACTTCGCCGTTGTGGTCGCGCAAGCGGGCAAACGTCTCGAAGGCAGCATGCCGGCCAAGGCACAGCTGACCGACATTCAGGTAGGGTCGTTCTGAGCCGCTCGAGGCGGCGGACCCACGGTTTTGGGTCATGCCGTTGGTCGCAGACACGCTCGCGGTGTTTTTGTACGGCAAATGGATTACGGCAGCGCGCCTGCTGCGGGATTTAAAGCGGAGATGACCGATCAACAACGCAGGATTGTTATCAACCTGCCGCGGGCGCCGCGGCCCGACGAAACCGTGGGGCTCAATATCGTCACCGGGCCGCTACCGCTGGGCGCGGAAATCCGCATTCGAACCGCCTCCGGCCGCTTTATCGGTTCGGCCAGTCCATTCGGCAGGACCGATCCCAATAAACAACTGGTTTTCCAGCTATCGCTGTCCGGCCGCTACCTCAATGGTTCTCGGCTGGAGATCTTTGCCGACATGCTCGACGCCGGGAATTCCTTTCCGCGGGCGCCGACCGAACAGGAACTGGTCTCGGTGACGGCGTGGATTGTGCAACAGTGAGATTGTTCCCGTTGGCAAGAGATTCATGCGCACTCCCCAACTCGAACCCGTTCCGCGGTGGCGAGCAGCATGACCGGCGCACCGCCCAGCTAGTCTAACTACTTGCAGGCCCTTGGCGGCCGCCGCCGCTGCGCCCCGTCGACTGCGGGCAAGTTGTCTGAAGCAAACCCATTGTTCTTAACGGATAAACGTTCGGACAGTGCACCGTCACGGCGGCGCTGATCCACGAACCAAGCGACAGCAGGCTTTTGTGGGACTGCGTGCGGGTGATGGTTCGTCTTCTGCAGCAGGCGGATTCGCTGGGCAGCACCATCCCCTGGCACGATCACTGCCGCGCGGCGAAGAAGCGAGCTCGGGCGATCGCGCATTCCGTAGAGCTTCAGCATGCTCATTAGTTCGAGAACCTGTGTGCGTTCCATCAGCTTGCCCTCCTGAGGCTGTCATACCGTGCGCAGTCGGCGACCGGCTCATGGGTCAACCGCAGCGCATCTGGGGTCTGAAGAGTGATTGCCGGAGCCGGATCACGGCTGCGGGCCAGAATGTTGATGATCACCGAGGCCGAGCAGACGCCATGATCCAGCGCCTCCTGGCAGGCAGCCTCGACGGCCGTCAGGCCATCGGCAGGAAACGCATCCGAGGATGGTGACCATTTGCCGATCACCGTCATGAACGCTCTTCAGCCGACGGCGGACTTTCTCCATGGCCGCTGGCAGAACCCATTCGCGGAACGGCGCACCGTTGCGCAAAGCACCGGGCTTGCGAGCCAGAACAGGGACATAATGCCAGGGGTCGTAGACCGTTTCGCCACGACCAAAGCAACGCGGATGCTCGCCGACAATCACACCATCCTGCCGGATCACGATCTTCTCGGCATAGGCATGAACTTCAACAGGGCGGCCGACCGCAGTCGAGAGGACGGAATATTTGTTGTTGTCGAAGCGGACCGTGCAGGTCTTCGACACCGAGGCCGGGACACAATGGAAACCGTCGAACGGTTCAACGTAATGGACCAGGCTGCCGCGCTCCTCCTCGAACATTTGCCAGATCATCCGCTCGGTCTGCTCGGGATGGCGATGTGCCTTCGCGTAGGCGATGCACTTATCGAGCAGCCAGACGTTCAGCTCTTCTAGCACTACTTTGGCACTTTTGGCTTGGGGCGTTCTGTGAGGAGCATCTCACAGTGGGGGCATCGGGGCGGCGGTGGCCGTGCGAAGATGTCGAGGATCGCTTGCCTGACGGCCGGCATGCTCGGTTGTGGCGGCGGACCTGTGAATCTTTTTTTTCCGTCCCGCGGCCTTGAGGCGGCGGGATTGGAGAAAGGCATAGGCGATCATCGTCATCAAGGCATGTCGATGTAACCCCGTCCAGGACCTGCCTTCGAAGTGGTCGAGCCCAAGCTCCT
>NZ_SRXN01000072.1 GCF_004827385.1 Ensifer sp. MPMI2T | reverse complement strand
GTGCCTATCGGGAACTGGATTCGAGCATAGCGGTGATGCAGGCCGCCGCGACTAGCACTGCCGAGGTCTTGAAAGGGCTCAATCGAGCCATTCGCGGTCCTCGTCCGCTACGGCCGCAAGGGGTCGAGAGTGGACATCGATCAGCCACCCGCAAACTTCCGCTTCTGGCGCATTTCGGACAACGCAAAAGGGGCTGACAACACCACGTAACGCCCGCCTCGCACCCTGCCCGCTCAGTTGTACGGCGAATTGCAGGCGCGGCGCGGGCCTTCGTGAGGCTGGAAAGTATTGTCGGTTGAGCGGTAGGAGATGTAGCGCTCGCGGCACCAGCGCATATGGGCATTGGCGTCGTAGCGGATCAGCTGCTGCTGGCGGCGCACGCGTCCGGGGTCGAGCGCTGGCGGTTTCGGCCCGCCGACGATCGCGCCCGGGCCGATGCCGATGTCGTAACGCTGGCCGCGATAGCGCGCCGCTGCGCCGGAGTTCGGGTAGCGGTTGACCTGGAAGTCCCGGTATTCCCGCTCGATGAAGAGTTCGTGGCGGGACAGGCCCCGATAGCCGGTGCCATAGTTGGTGCCATAGTTGCCCTTAAGCGGCACGCCGGTGCAGACGCCAATGCACGGCGTCTGTGCCTCAGCCGGCGGCACGGCCGAAACGGCAGTCAGGAGCGCAAGTGCGGCGGTGGCGGCAATCTTCACGGGCTTTACCTTTCCCTTCCTTTGATGAAGGAACGAATTTCACGGCAGGATTGATCCGGCCGCTATTATACACCATCGAGCATTGAAAGACGCGCGTTTCCGCAAGTCCTCTCGCATGCGCCGGCTGCTCAATGTTTCCTTAAATCTTAAGCCACTCAAAACAAGCAGCAATTCGCACTGCTCCAGCGTGCTTTGCGCGCCTCATCAAAGCGTCCACTGCTGCCTCGTCGGTTGCAGTACGGCAAGCCTCTCCTCCACCCCTCATTCCTGTGCTTGTCACAGGAATCCAGCCAGCCCAAGTCCTTGGGCTGAAAAGACTTCTCCGCGCCACAGAATTCGAAGAAGAAGCATCCCCGCGCGTCGGTTTGAACGCGCGGCCTGCTGAGCAATTCCAGAAAAAGTGCGCAGCGGTTTCCGTCCGGATTGCGCCGTCAAAGAACTAACCCCCCGCGCGCCCTCGCTATCGAACGCACGGCACCCTCAGCAACACGGGTCGCCCGCAGCCGCCCTCAATAGTAGGGCGAGACGCACACCCGGCGCGGGCCGTAATAGGGCTGGAACGTGTTGTCGTAAGCCCGATAGGACCGGTAGCGCGCATAGCACCAGTTCGTGTGCGCATTGCCGCCATAATAGGTCTGGCGGTAGTAACGCGGCGCGTAGTAACGCGGTGCGTAGTAGCGCGGGGCGTAGCCGTAGTAGCGCGGGCGGTAAGGCGGGGCGTAGTAGCCGCCATCGTAATAGCCGCCATCATAATAGCCGCTATCGTAATAGCCGCCACCGTAGTAGCCTGGGCCGTAATATCTCGGCTGCGCCAGCGCGCCGCCGATGAGCGCTCCGGCAGCAAGCCCGCCGAGCGCCCAGGCCCATTCGTCGTCGTCATTGACCGGCTGTATCTCCGGCACCGCAACCTTCGGGATCGTCGGAGCGGCAATGGTGGGAAACGCCATGGCCGGCGGAACGCTCGTCAGAGCCGTCGCCAGCGACAAGGCAATGATAGCTAGCCTCTTCATTGGCTTCACCTTTTCCTCCACAGCGCCACGCGCCAAACGTGACGCGCAAACGGCGCTGCGGAATTCTAAGTCTGGCTTACATTTTTGTCCTTAATCGGTTTCGATTCAAGGAATTACGCGCATTTCTTTCAAAAAATGGTCGAATCGCGATGCCGCGGGGCCCGCCGTGAAAAAAATCGCGATTTTTTTGCTCGCGGGACGGCCGTTTTAACCTTGTGGCCACACGCGCTGAGAGGAACGGCCACTGCTCGAAAGGGCTGGCGCTATTGGCGCCACAGAGGCCGCGGGCTCTTCATCGACACCGAATTCTTTATGATGGATCTGTCACCAGAAATCCTTGTGGTCGTTTAAGATCTCTTCTTCGAGTTCAGGGAACGGGCCACGGATCGCTACATGGCGCCGTCCGGCGGCGAACACCTGGTGACAGCTCATATCGAAGGTCAGATTTTTCGGGTTATCTCCGGTCAGCTCGGCCAACCGCGCTTCGCTCAGTCCGTAGACCACGGTGCCGATGCCAGCCCAGTAACTGGCCCCGGCGCACATGCAGCACGGCTCGACCGAGGTCACCAGCGTGCACCGCTCGAGAAAGGCCGGGTCGTATTGCTGCGCGGCCGCGCGGGCCACATTTGACTCCGCGTGGCCAACGCCGCGATCCCGCGCGTAGGTGTTGCCCGACGAAAGGAGCACGTCGCCGTCCGGCCCAACGAGGAGCGCCCCAAAGGGATGATTGCCACTGGCCCGGCTCTCGGTGGCGATCTCCATGGCGAGACGTAGATATTCGGTATCGCTCCTCATGCCCGCCTCCTTGGGCCGCCTCCTTGGGATGCCCATGCGCAACTGCCCGCGTAAGGGCCCTTCGCCTGGACCTATATTGTTGGAGCGCTTGGGGGCTGTCTAGGTTCATGACCTACAAAATTCGTCGTACCCAGCGTGGCAACGGGCCTTAGTCGGAATGTGCCATTTTGAGTCTGGCGGTTTTTGCTCCCAATGCTGGTTTTGTCGCTTGTATCGGCTGGGATTTAAGGAAACATGCTGTGGAAATCTGCAATGACCGGCTGGGGCGCTTGATGACGACGTTAGGGATCCTGAAGAAAACACTCCTGGCGGCAGCGCTCGTCATCGCTGGCGCTGGCGCCTATACGTTTGCCGCAAGGCATGGCGGCGCCGGCACCCCGCCCGAAATGGCGGCGCTCGACAAGCAGGCCAAGGAAGTGGTGGTCGACAAGTCCGAGCGTTTGCTGAAGCTCCTGCGTGACGGCACGGTGCTTGGCGAATACAGCGTCTCGCTCGGCGGGAATCCCCTCGGCCACAAGGAGCGCGAGGGCGACCGGCGCACGCCGGAAGGCAACTATCTGATCGACTGGCGCAACCCGAACTCCTCTTTCCACTTGAGCCTCCACATCTCCTACCCCGACGCCGCCGACCAGGCGCGCGCCGCGGCCGCCGGCGAAAGCCCCGGCGGCGACATCATGATCCACGGCCTGCCGAACGGCTGGGGCTTCCTCGGCTCGCTCCACCTCCTCCTCGACTGGACCAACGGCTGCATCGCCGTTACCGACGAGGAGATGCGCGAAATCTGGTCGCTGGTCCCCGACGGCACGCCGATCCGCATCGAGGCGTGAGCGGGCAGCGTCGAGATTCTCGGAGGACACGTCATGCACGGCGCCGACGCGCCGTGCATGACTCCGTCTGCGCAAGCGCCGCGCCGCAAAACCGGCGCCACATTCTCGTCGCGCGCAAGATTCTCCCGCGCCCAAGGACTTGGGCGCGGCTGGATTCCTGTGGCAAGCACAGGAATGAGGGAGTTCCGGGTGCCCGTCGGAAGCAAGAAGCCGGGCGGAATGCTGAGGTACGGTCAACAATGAGGCCCTCATCCCCGCGCCGGTGCTGGGATCCGGCAACGGCCCAAGTTCGCGGCGCGCCCTCGCCCGGCCGCGCCCGCGCCAACCATCGGGGAACGCTCTTGCCGCTGCGGCGTTATTATCTCAACCGCAGCGTTGGTGCCTGCATGTTTCCTTAAACCGGAACCGGTTTAGCGTAATATGCGGGAGGTGGTGTTTACGCGTCTGAAATGACGCGCGGGCGCCGGAGAGAGGGCGCATGCTGCACGGCGTCCGTGCCCTGGCCGGATGCTGAACGGACACAGGAGCAATGCCATGAGAGTTTCTCTGAAAACACTTGTCCTCACATCCGCCCTGGTAGGCGCAGCCGCACCGGCCTTTGCCGACATGTACTATGTCGATCGCACGCCGACAGGCAGCATCTACTACGCCGATCCGACGCCGGACGTCGTTTACGTCGATCCGATGCCCACCGGCAGCATCTATTACCAGCGCTCTTATCGGATTCCGCCGGCGAACCTGGGTGCGGCCCGCGATCGCGTAACGAACGAATACCAGGGCAGCCACCAGGGCGACTACTACCTGGGTGTCACACCCCCGCCAACAGCTCCCTGAGGCTGCAGCGCGTCGCTGAAACTCAAAGGTCTACAGCGTCCTTTGCGCATATGATTAGAGGCGCGGTGCTGTAGCGAAGAGTGACGCAGGTTCCCTGAAGCGGCGGCAGTTGCTGTCACCGGCCCGCAATCGCCGGCCTCCCGGAGGCGATTTCATAGCGGGAGGCCGAACCTGTGGCCCTGCTGATTTCGTTCTGAAGCTTTTTCCGCAAGGCCACGGCGTAGTCGTCCGCGGTTGAGGGTTCGAGCGCGAAGGAGCCACTGCCCCCGATGACATTGTCGGTAAAATAGCCGAGCAGATGGTAGGCAACGCCGCCTCTCACCTGCGGGATGGCGATCGCGTTGATGATGTAGCCGCTTCTCAGCGCATCCAGCCTACTCGAGGAAACAGGCGGCCCATCGTTGTTGGTTCCGCTGGTCAGGATTGGAGCGCCTGCTCCAGCACCGCGAACAAACGGCGCTCCTCGGTCGGCTTGCCGGCGTTCAGCGCTCCGGCCAGGACGTCTCCACCGATGAGCTCCGGACTGGTATAAGCGCTTGCCACGACGAACGGTATGTTCTGCGCGCGCAGCGCCTCAGCCACCGGGGTCACCTTGCCGTCCCTCAAGGTTACATCGAGAATCGCGATGGTGGGCAATTCGTCGTCCAATTGTTCGAGCGCCTCCCCCACCGTGGTCGCGGGTCCCAGCACGCACCAGCCGCGGCGCTCAAGCAAAAACTTGAGATCCATCGCGATCAGGAACTCGTCCTCCACGATAAGCACGGTCTTGCGCACGGGACCAGTCTCAAGGTCATGAGACCGGTCCTATCGGGACGACGATCTCGACCACCAAACCCGACTGCGCATAGTTTAGTTCCACGCTGCCGCCGAGTTCGCGCCTCGCAGCAAATTCGATAAGCTGCGTCCCGAACCCGGAGGAGACAGGCGGCACAACCGGAGGGCCGCCGCTCTCTCGCCAGATCAGCCGTAGGTGTCGAGCGCTCGCCTCCTCCACCTCCCAGCGAAGGCGAATCTGTCCCTTGGGTGCCGACAGCGCTCCATGTTTGATCGCATTGGTCGCCAGTTCGTGCAGGATCAGGCTCAGCGACATGATTTGCCTCGACGCCAGCGGCACGGTTGGCCCCGGCTCGACGAGAACGGCTGTTGGACCTTCCGAATAGGGCTCGAGCGTTCGCTCCAGCATCTCCTGAAGGTCGGTCTCGTCGCGTTCTGAATAAGCCAGATCATGGGCCTGCACGAGCGCATTGAACCGGCCAAGGAAAGCGTCGCGGTATTCCTCGCCAGAGCGGCCCTTGGCCGTGGTCTGGCGCGCCATTGCCTGGACCAACGCCAGCAGGTTCTTCATTCGATGCCGGAGTTCGCCCAGGAGCATATCCTGCGCTTCCTCATGCTGGCGTCGCGCTGTGGCATCGACGATGGAGAGCAGCAAGGTGCGGCTGTTGTTGTCGGGATGGAACAGCCGGTGCGCGCTGACGAGCATTGTCCTGCGACCGATGCTCGGAAAGTCGTGCTCGACCTCATAATCCACCACCGCCGTGCTCTTTGGAATTACCTCTTCGAGCAGGCGCCGCAACTCGGGGATGTCCCACTGCCGGTTGCCAAGCTCGTAGAAGTGCTGCCCGATCGTCTCATCACGGTCGACCTTGAATGTTTCGAAGAAGGCACGGCTGGCGGTCAGGACGCACAACTTCTCGTCAAGGAGAACCAAAGGATCGGGGACCGTGTCGATCATGCCCTGGGCCCGGACATGGCCCTTCCGCAACAGGCGATAAAGATCTTCCAGATTCATCGCACCCTCGCAGCCCAACTTCTTAAAAATACTATATGCGGAAATGGCCATGCAACGGCTTTGTCCATAAGGCGGCAGGGCGACCTTGCTTTGCGGAGGCGGTCACACCGGCATGCTGCCCCAGGTAAGATTGATTGTCGTCCCTCGCCAGCGATAGATGCTTTGGCGGGACCGGCGTCGCCTGATGGTCGTCCCGGTCAAACGCTTGTTGGGATCGGGACCCGGCAGGGGCAGAACTTGAAGCGCACAGGTGTCGCGCACATCGTCATCAGTCTCCCCGTCCAGGCAGTATTTGACATCTGGCGTCACCACGTCGCGGACCGTTGCCTCGCCGGCCTTGAACATACCGATGCGGTGAACCTCACCCATGAAGCCACTTTCCTGATCCGCTGAAGCGATCGCGGCGTTTCCTGACGCCGATGGAGTGTATTCGGACGGCCGTTCAAAGGGGCCGATCTCCGGCAACAGCACGGGTTGCGCGAACGTCTGGAACTGCGCCGCAGCATTACTCCCTGTCTGATAGGACGCGCTCGGCCTGTTGCCGGCAAGGTTCGTCTGCGTCGACCAGAGGGACTGACTGTCGCTCCGCAAATGGTTCTGAGCCACCGTCACGCCGGTTGCGATCTGAGGTTCCGGATTGACGTCCGGGAAGTGATCACCCTTCTTGACGTAGGAGGCCATAAGATAGGGCATATCCTGTCCGCCCAAGAGGGCGCGGCCCACATACTGCACCCTCACCGAAGCCGTGCCACGGTGCTTCAGGTCCAACATCTCTGCGGCCTTGCTGGAAAGGTCGATGATGCGACCCTTACGATAGGGACCGCGGTCGTTGACGCGCACGATGAGCGAATAGCCGTTTTCAAGATTGGTCACCCGCACATAGCTGGGCAACGGAAGGGTCGGATGCGCCGCAGAAAGGTGATCCGGATCGTAGACTTCGCCGTTTGCCGTCAGCCGCCTATGAAACGCCGAGCCGTACCAGGAAGCGACGCCCTTCTTGTCGTAGTTCGGGTCTTCCTTCGGATAATAGCGCTTGCCTTTCACGACATATGGTTTGCCGACAACATAGCGGCCACCGCCCTTGCGGATCTTCTTGCCGTGGGCGGTCCGCTGGCTCGCCTTCACGACGTATAGCTTTCCGGGAACATATCCTTTGCTGCGGTAGGCGTTCGGCGCTTGCGTGGTCGTACAGGTGGCGCAGCAGGCGCAGACCATGATGATCGCTAACCATCGCACGCCTTTGACAGCCGTACTTACGTCAATAGCCATCTGCCCGACACTACAGCGCCGCGCGTCTTGTCAGAACACACAAAGGACGCTGTAACACTTTGAATCGCTGCATGTTTCTTCCCTAAATCGGCTACGATTTAAGGAAACATGCAGTAGCGATAGCCTTCCGTGCGTCTGCGGCAAGCCTCGACACATGCCGGCCACCCGCGCGCAGCCGGCTGTGCATCAGATCGAAAGACAGACGGAATAGCAGCCGAGGCACGCGTCGATGCATTACATTCTGCGACCGTGCCACGAAATTCGCGCTATCCGCGAAATAGTTGCCAAATCGGGCCCGAGGCCAAAAGTTCCCTTGGGACACGGGAATTTTCGCCAAAGCTGCTCGCCCCTTGTGGGGCGGGGTGAACGAAAGGGCCGGGCGAGGCTGAAGCTTGCCTCCGACAGCAGGACCTCTACAGCGCCTCTCACGATTTCCTCGCAACGCATTCGCATCGGCAACGCAGGTAGACCGCATCCGGGTCGCTGCCCCACATCTCCCAGGCCGAGAGCGCGGTCTCTATCTCCTGTCGATCGGTGAGACCGCGTTGAACGAGACCTTCGCAGAGGCCTTCGAGGCTTCTTTTGGCGTTGTGGACGGTTTCCTGTCGCGTCAGGGCGTCCGCGCTGTGATTGACGTAGCTCGCGCCGCACCAGATTGGCTCGAAGCCATGAGCTCGCAGGACTGCCGCCTGGCGTCGCCCGAAATAGACAGCATCCGCCGAGGAATGCTCATACCAACGCTGCTACAAATCCAGGAAAAGCTGGATGCCGGAGGTCTCCGGATAAATCACATTACCGCCGACATCAGCATCGCGCGTCGCTATCAGGCCACCGGCTTTAGAACCCGCCATGCTTCCGCCAGCGTCCTCTCAAGTTTTGTGGCGTCCAGGTGATAGAGGACCGCATGGAAGAAAACCGCGTCGAAGCTCCCGTCTTCGAATGGCAATGCGGTCATATCGCCTTCCAGAAAGCTCAGATTCGCAAAGCCGGCTGTCGCGATCATCCGATTGGCGGCGGCAACGGCTTTGGGCTCCAGGTCAAGGCCGGTGACGGTTCGCACGACATTGGCGAAACCGGCCGTGATCGTGCCAGGCCCGCAGCCTATGTCGAGCAAGTCCATATCGGGCGTGAGAAACGGCACGAAAAACGCGATGGAATCGCCTCCGCGTTTTCGTTGAAAGTCGATGATCGCGGAGTTGTATCGCATTTCCTGTCCGGCCATGGGGGCGCCCCGTGAGATGTCCTTTGCAAAAGGTGCGAGGAATCAAAGCAGCAGCGTTTTTATCGGCATATCGGCATTTCGTGACGGTCTATCGACGGTCGACCGCAGGGGAAGCGCCGTGTAACCTTGCTCGAAGCGCCGGGCGGCATCGCGACGCCCTCTCATGGCAGACCGACGACCGGATCAGAGTCCGGACGGTGCGGCCCGAACGTGAACTGGAAGCGACAAAGCGGCAGGTCGAGGAATTGCGCCAATTGCGCGAAAAGCTGAGGACGGCTGACCGATGCTTTCATCCGTTACCGCGAGAGTTTCGATGACGGCGATGTTTCATTCTGGCGGTTACGCCTGATGGTTGCGGTTTCGTTGCCGCTCGGTCCGTCTTGCGCAAGGTAGAGAATTTACTATTCTGCAATCTCTGCGTGTTAGGCCGTTAATTGTTCCGCAGCAGGACGTTGCGGTTCCCGTCGTTTCTCGCTGCCAATGAACGGCGGTGGATGGGGTTCTCAGATTCTATGGAGAGAGAGACCCTTGACCCAAATCAATTCCTACTTCCAGCAGAGCACTGCGCTTCAGACGGTCAGGCTGCTGTTCGGTGCTCAGGCACCAAGCGCCTCATCGACATCCGCGGGGCAAGACGCTTCGACCAGGATCACCGAGATCATCCAGCAGAGCACCGCCCTTCAAACCGTCAGGCCGCTGTTCCGTGCTCAGACCTCAAGCGCCTCAACGACATCCGCCGAGCAAGACGCTTCGACCGGAATAACCGAGATCACAGCGAAGAAGGTCTCCGTTTCCCCGGCGTTCCACGATGTCCTGCTCTCCTTCGCGGTTGAAGCGGGCCAGGCAGTGGCTCGAAGCAAAGTCGAGGGCTCCTTCAACTACGATCCGGGAGTGGAACTATATAAAGAGTGGGGGAGCTGGACCACTGATCAGAAAAGAGAGTTCAACGACTGGGTCTCTCAACAAGGGCGCGAATATATTTCCATCTACGGCGCTGAAAGCGCTGAATATCGAGATTTTATAGAATCTACTCGGACCGTATGGAACGAGAATGACCTAGATAGAGCGAAAGCAGAATACGAACTCGCAAAATCCAAGTTGGAGACATATGATAAGATTCTTTCTGACGGATATACCAAGAGAAATGTCTTTGTCGAACAAGACGATGGCAAGCTTGTGGCCCAGCGGGGTGAAGATGGGCAATTCCTCACGACGAAAGTGGCTCTAACCGATGAGCAGAGAGCCATTTACGAGGAGCGGAAGGCGCCATATGAAAAGATAGTCGCCGAATACCCGGCGAAGATGGAAGATCTGATTTCAAAATTCAAATACACCTATAGCGCCAACGGCTCGTACTCCGGGCTGCGCATGTCCGGCGAACCGATGGTCAAGAACGCCGATGGTGAATACGAGTGGGGGCAATTCAAAATTTACAATGCCGTGACCGGCCACCTTTCCCAGGAGCTGCGCTCCGACGGGGTTCTCGTGAACTACGACAATAGCGGCGGCGTTAGATACGAGCGGCAGCTCAGATAGCGCCCAGAATTTATTCCGGATCTCTCGCGACCATCTCGGGCTTCACGGCTTGCCGGCGAAGCCGCCGGCAAACAACAATTCAATCGAAGCGGGCCGCAATCAAATGACGCGGTGGCGGAGTCCTTCGATCAGGAACATATTCCTATCCCCGCTCAAACGAAGCACCGCCCTCCCCATATTCGCGCAAACCTTTGTCGAAAAGGAGGGCATTCAGCCCGCGCCGCAGCCAGGCGAGTTGCGGCTCCGGCATCAGCCGCAGGCCCTCGTAGTCCATGACGCAAACGTTGAAGACCGTGGTTTTCACCTGCCGCCCTTCCGCGCATCCGGAAAGCACGCCTTCGAGCCGCATCATTCGGTCGGCGGCCTTTCGCGCCATGCGGGCGCGCTCCTCGGTCGTCTCGCCCGGGTGTCCGGCGACGCGGTCGAGCGCCTGGGCCCGCACGCTCGGATAGGGAATGCCGTTCAGGTGATAGTAGCGCGCCATCGCCACGGCATAGTCGTCGCCGGCCTCGCGCTGCTCGGCGGTGATGCGCCCGTCGAGGAACAGGCGGCCGAGCGTGTAGCCAGCAAAGGCGCTCGTCGTCTCCAGCCCGTGCATGCGCTTGCGCGCCGCGAGCGCCACCGCGACCGTCTCCTTCTCGCTCTCCTGTCTCGACCATTCCGGCCGGATCTTGCCGCAGGCGAAGCGTTCGGCATTCACCTTGCGCGGGCGTCCAAGCTGGGCCTTGCGCTTTGCACGCAGTTTCTGGGCTTTGCTCGTCATTTGGGGGTCCTTTCAAAAAGCGGGGTAGGAAAAGTATGTGCGGTTTTCCGTCCGACCCCGCGCCGGCAAAGAAGCGGGGCAGGAAAAGTGCGTGCGGTTCGTCGTGCCGGCCACGGCCGGCGAACATGAAGCGATTTCTCTGGAATCGCGCGCAAGCTCTTGAAACACTTGCGCCAATCTCCAAGCGACAGCCGGCTCACCCGTCCGCCGATCGCCGCTGCACGACGCCGAGCACGGTCGTGTGCTTGCGGCGGAAGATGCGACCGATCGAGGGCAGCGAGAGGTCCTTGCGGGCGCCATAAACCGCGCGCATGCAGGCGTGCCGGGGCTCGACCAGCCGGCGCTCGCGGCGCACGCTGATGATGTCCTCCCAGGTGACCCCGGGGAAATCCTCGAGCACGGCTGCGACGATGTCCTCGACCGGTTGCTCGTCCTCGGCCTCGCCGGAACGTTGCCCACGAAGCGCCTTGGCCTGAGCGATCAGCCGCGCCCCCGCATCGGCAAGCTCCGTCTCGAGTGCCGCGATCCGCCGCGCCTTCGCGGCGTTGTCGCCGGCAAGTGCTTGAAGCCGCCTTTCGAGCTCCGCCGCCGCGGCCGCCGAAACGACCGCGTTTGCCGGCCGCACCAGCCGTTCGCGCACGGCGCTGTAATGCCGGTTGAGGCGCGTCAGTTGCGACTGTGTCTCTTCCGAATGGTTCGTCATTGCTTTCTCCTGTTTCCCCTGCCGGCGTTCTGCCGGCCTCGTTTCACGCTCCCCGAAGGGCCGATTCATTCTCCGGCTAAGGTTTTTCGCTGAGCCCCCTAGTAAATTTCATCGCTGAGCCCCTATCCGCCCTCATTCCTGTGCTCGTCGCAGCAATCCAGCCACGGCGCCTCCGCGCCGTGCATGACTCCGTCTGAACAAGAGCCGACGCCGCAAAAACGGCGCCACGCTCCCGTCGCAAGCAAGATTTTCCCGCGCCCGAGGACTTGGACGCGCCTCATTCCTGTGACGAGCACAGGAATGAGGCGCGCGGTGTGAGCCGAGCGTCCTTCCGTCATCGGGCCTGCTCCGGCACGTGCGATGCCGGCGGCACCACCTTTTGCCCGCCGGTGCCCTGCCCGGCCGAAGGCGGTACGGCCTCTGCCGGCGAGGCGCTCACCTGCGCTCGAAACCGGGCGTGAAGCGCTCGCACCCGCGCCCGGCTTTCCGGCGAAGGCTTCGGGCGCGAAAGCGCCTGCAGGGTCTCCACCATCGCCCGCGCCCGGGCCATGTCCTCCCGGACGCAGAGCGACTCCTTTCGGGCGAGCGCGGCGAGTTCCGCCGGCAAGGGCATGAAGGCGGGCTTCACGGTGGCATATTCGCCGCGCTTCAGCTTCACGATCGCCGCCATCAGCCCGCATACCGGCACGTTCGAAAGCGCCAGCACGTATTCGCGCAGGAAATCCGCGGGCGCGATTGCGGCCGGCGCCGCCATGCCGCCGCGCTTCAGCGCGTCGAGGCACTCGGCCACCCGCTCCGGCGGCGCCGGCTTCAGCCTATCGGCGAGCCTGCCAATCTCTTCGTTCAAGTTCGAAAGTCGTGCCGGTAAAGTCGTCATCGCCTGCCCGTCCCCATGCCTTTCCCAATGCTTTGTCGAGTTCGCGTTGCACCTCGTCCTGGTG
>NZ_SRXN01000071.1 GCF_004827385.1 Ensifer sp. MPMI2T | reverse complement strand
TTCCGCCTGGCGCAAGATCGCAAGGATTTGGGGTTCGCTAAATCTGCTCGTCTTCATCAAAATCTCCTCGATCATATTGCCGAGAAAATTCTACTTTTGAACCCCGTTAATGCCCGGGAGGATTACCCGCCGACATTGTCGTCGAGCACATGATCCTCACGCAGGGAATTTGTTGCGTCGTACCCCTCCTTGAGAAGGTAAATTGAAAAGGACCGGATCTTTGCCATGCTGCCCCCGACGTGAAATATACTGAAACACTGGCGCGCCAGCGCTGAGCCTGTTGATAGTGACGACGAAGCTTTGACCAGCACCTTGGGGTAAGGGTCATGTGCGAATCGAAAATCAGTGATACCGCGACTTGACCTGACGGCTCAGGCTTGAGGTCTCGCGGGAACTCGGCCTGCCTGAGCGTATTCAAATATGCCTTGGGTGCCCCATTTGATGTTTAGTTCGAGGACGTCCTTGCCACGTGGAGCTCTCATGAATTCGATTCTTTCCCATCGACTGAAAACCAAAAAACATCTGCTTATTCGCAGAGCTATACTGCTTCAGCAGCCGCGCATAAACGCGGCGAAATAGGGGGCGTCCGAAGCACTTTCCTGCAGACGAAATACCGTTTCGCAGGATACCGCTGCATTCAGCGGATCAAGACACAGCTTCTGGGCGCCGCCTATGATGTCAAGCAATGCAGCCCCTCCCCTTAGCGACAAGTTGACCGGCGCAGCCCGAACATAGACCATACAGTTCGCTACTCCCGATTACCCCTCCGGCTCACCCGAAGGGTCGTGTCCCCACAGGTGGTGTAGCTCGGCGCCAGCGAAGCCGCTTGCGAGCGCGCCCTCAACAGCGCCGTAGTGAGCGGGCCGCGGAGCGGTGGTCATCGATGTTCTCCGGTAGGGTCGGGGTTGCTGACACCAAGCTGATTCGAAGGAACCACCGATGACCGACGACATGATGAACCTACGTGCGCTCGTGGGAGGATCCCTGGCAGGTCAGCTGGCGACATGGCGTTCAGATCACCAAGCTCAAGCTGGTAAAGCGCCAGATGTACCGACGCGGAAAGCTTGATCTTCTTCAAGCCCGCCTGATCGGCGCAATGAGAGAATTGCACCAAATCTGCGTCAGAGCCAATTTTGCACGCCGATTGACACCCGTCGCTTCAAGGTCGGGAAACGGTTCTGATGGATGCGGCAGTCGATACAGGCAAAAGCCGTGCCGCGCATTTCGAATCAAGTCTGCTATTGACCACCCCGCCGACGACCCCTGAACCTTGCGCTCCGTCGGCGAGCATATCATCGGCGACGCCGCACTCGAACCCTGCTCAGACAGTGCCCGGCACATCCTCTTGATGATGTCGCTCCGGGTCCCGAGTGCCCGCAGCATTGGATTCAGCCTAGCCAATAACCCCTTGTGCAGCGCCGATAATCGGGCGAGCCCAAGGTGTTCCAGGAAATGGAGTCGTCTGGCCTTATGTAGAAAATACTCGTCGGGCTGTGCGCCCGATGTCGGCGCGACATCGGATGACACCATGCTCATCGGAATCCCGCGCAACTGGCGAGCTTGCTCAGTTTAGCGGTCGGCCTCTATTTAGAATTCAAGCGAACAGCTGATGTCGAGAACGCTGCGCGCCCCAAGTTCATGCGTGACGAGGTCCGCGCAGGGTCGTGCAGACCGTATCGGAAATGGTCGCGGGCGATACTCATTCCTGAGCCTCGTCGGTGCGTCTACGCAGGACGACGTAACATGCGGATTGTCGGCGTTCCTCGACGGCGATTCGTCGAAACGCCGAGATCTTTTTCAGTTTTTTTCAATGAGCTCCCGGGTGGAGCTCGTTAGTTCCCGGCAAATGACGTCCTCAGCATCTCCCGCCGCTCACGAGCCCTCGAAACGCTCAAGCATCTTTTTGAGCTGAACGTTCTGTAAATAAAGTTTCTGAGCCAGCAGTCGTCGCAGCTCTTTAATTTCCTCGTCAAGGATTGTCACTTCATCCAAGAAAGGATCCCCTAAGACGAGGCTTGTATGGTGTTAGCTTCGTTTGTGGCGACAGCGGTTCGCGCAACCGCCCCGGTGCGGGCTCTCTTCGGACGTTCTCGGGGCGGGAGTCGCGGTTTTCTCTGGGGCTTTTTGCTTTCGTCGCTTTTCGGCGCCGGTGCATCCGCCTCAGCACGCGAAATGCTCACACTCGGCGCAGGGGTTTGAGCCTCTTCGGTATCAATCGGCAGGTTCATTGAATGCGCGAAATTGGTATCGCTCTTCGGCTTATCGGACAAAATCGACACTTGATCAACCGGGACGTCCGCGTCGTGATCAGGTGTGCTGGAAGCTTCCGTTGGATTATCGGACGGGAGTGCCAACGTGTCTTCGGCTTCGCTTTCGACAGCCTCGGGATCAGCGTCATGCGAAATCGAATTCTCATGCACTTTCGCCAGTCGTCGCCGGGACGACAGTTGAACAAGAAATTTCCACGGTGTTTTCATAATGTTGCTACCTCGAAAACGTGGAACTGCGAACCGCTGCAGCCATGTACTTCAAACGCCATTCGGCCGGGCACCGTGACGTGCGGCCGGCGAATATCTCCCCCTCTCAACATGGACTGTGGGTCATTGCCTCTACAAGCGACTTTTAATGAAGTCGCCTGGCAGTCCACCGGCTTTGCGGTCTTGATGGCCGTCAACGTCGAGAGCTCCATCACCGGACCGCCGCCTGGAGCGCTTGAGCCGGGCCATTCTGATCCGTCGTTGATACACGGAGCGCGACTGCAACACCCAGAAGATACATTTGATTGGAATGGCTCCCGTCCATCTGACGAGAGGATTTGATGGAAATCCAGCGACCCGACCGCCTCAATGGCGAGATGCGCCCCACCAGGCAAAGATAGAATGAGTGCGCTGTCAGTGGCTGCGCGTCCTCAGTTCCTCAACGTTGACAACGCTGTCGAAAACATAGCCTGCACCCCGTTCCGTGCGAATATATTGCGGGTTTGAGCCGGTGTGCTGACCTAGCTTGCGGCGAAGGCGCAGGATTTTAACGTCGATGCTGCGGTCAAAAACCTCTTGATCATAGACGTGCGTCGCCACCAGAAGCTGCTCGCGCGAAAGGACCCGGCCCGGATTTTTGAGAAAGGCAATCAGGAGGTTGAATTCGCCCGCAGTGAGCTTGACTTCACGATTGGTCCCTCGGCGCAAACGGCGACGCTTCGTGCTGACGTGCCAGTCATCGAAATGGAAGATCCTGTTGCGATGAGGCTCCGGCCGCTCGCATAGAGCGGCGCTCACGCGGGTCAGGAGTTCTGGCAAGCCGAAGGGCTTGGAGAGATAGTCGCGGGCGCCGGTGTGGAGGCGGGTGACGTTGCCGGCCTCTTCAAGGTCGTCACCGCTGATGATAATGATTGGAAGATCTATCTTCGCGCCAAAATCCCCGACGAGCCGATGACCATCTTCTCGGCCGAGGCTCAAATCAATAATTGCTAGATCAATCGCCTCGGAAGCCATCTTGCTGGCGGCCTGCTGGCCGTTTTCCACCGCTCTGACGCTAAACGCATGCTTTGGCAAGTACTCCATCAGCAGTTCCCTCATCGAAGCGTCCTGACTGATAACGAGAATGTTCTTCATAGTTACTCCTGCTGTAGCTTTGGCCTCCTGGGCCATCACTGCCAAAATGCGGACGGCCACCGAGTGGGGCAATCATCATAAGGTGCATAGCAGAATAGCGCAGACAAATAGGGCTATGCGGGGCGTGCTGCAGTGGACCGGGAGCCGAGCTATCCAAGGCCGCTAGTCTTGAACGGTCACGTTCTGCTGAATTAACGCACTATTGCCGGGGGGGCATCGACACTGTGGGAGACCATTTCCCTGCGAGTCTCGTTTACCTGCGATCCTCTAGCTCCTTCGTTTGCATCTGTGCCGCGTTGATTTCTGTCTTCGTACAGATCTAATCCACTCAGCTTTATTTCACTTGAAACCTCGGAAACGTTGACGAAGCGCGGCCTTTTTGGAGAATTGCTCATGCCAACTAGCAGTCATTCTGTTAATTTGGTATGTGTCCAACCTATGAATGAAAGGCTCATTAATGCAGTTCTTGTTAACTTCATTAAAATATCTTCTTTCAATACGAGAGACAGGTGTGTCTATATTTGCAGGCATCTCTGCCATGGCCGCGCGGAATGAACTATCCTGCCCAGCGACTTCTGAGCAACTGGAGAGCCGCGTTCGCAGGGAAAAGCCGGCGTTTGCAACGACAGGAGGTAAAAATGAGTAGACTGATCGTCGTGTCTAACAGGGTTACGCTGCCCGGCTCGTCGTCGGCCGGGGGGATGGCGGTTGCACTGAACGCCGCGCTTCGGCGAAAGGGCGGTCTCTGGATGGGATGGTCGGGCAACATAGCAGCCGAGGAAGAACCGTTAGCGTTGATCAGAAAGGAGGTCGGCGGCATCACTTACGCGCTTACCGATCTCTCGCAGACGGATCTGGAAGATTACTACTATGGCTTCGCAAACCAGGTTCTTTGGCCGATCTTCCACAACCGTGCCGACCTCGCTGAATATTCCGAGGCGCGGGAATCCGCATACTACCGCGTCAACGCACTTTTCGCAGATCTGTTGGAGCAGGTCCTCACGGAGGACGACGTCATATGGGTGCAAGACTATCACCTGATCCCGCTTGCTGAGAAATTGCGACAGCGTGGCCATAAAAGCCGGATCGGCTTTTTCCTGCACACTCCGTGGCCGCCGGCCGACATCCTCTTCACCCTGCCGCACTATGATAACCTGCTGCGTGGGCTTTCGTGTTATGACCTCGTCGGCTTTCATACCGAAAACGATCGCAACAACTTCGCCGAATGCCTGGTCCGCCAGAAAGTGGGGGATCTCAACGGAGATGACTGCCGAGCGTATGGAAAGGAATTTCGCTGCGGGGTCTTTCCAATCAGTATCGATACGGCCGAGTTCGCAAGCCTCGCAGACCGCGACGACGATCTGCAGGATCGCTTTTGCAGGCTTGCCGGATTAGACGTCGCCGTCGGCGTCGACCGTCTCGATTATTCCAAGGGCATCGAGAACCGCATCGACGCGTTCAATCGATTCCTACAGCGCAACAAACATCGCAGGCGCAAGACAGTGCTGCTGCAGATCACCCCGAAGTCCCGCGACAAAATACCGGCATATCAAACGGTGCAAAAGTACGTCGCCGAGCTGGTGGGGCGCGTCGATGGGGAACTCGGAACCATTGGTTGGGTGCCGGTGCACTACATCAATCAGTCGCTCAGCCAAGCGGAACTGGCGCGCGCCTACCGCAGGGCACGCGTCGGCCTTGTGACGCCACTTCGCGACGGCATGAACCTGGTCGCGAAGGAATATGTCGCTGCACAGGATCCGCGAGACCCGGGCGTTCTCGTGCTCTCGCGCTTTGCCGGTGCTGCTACTGAGCTGGGCGACGCAATCCTCGTCAATCCCTATGACCCGGAGGACATGGCGAACGCCATCGAAACGGCCCTGGACATGCCGCGCGATGAGCGGATTAAACGATGGACCGCGATGATGGAGAGGCTTCGTGAGCACGATGTCTATCGCTGGTGCCGCGACTTCCTCGCAAGCCTGGATCCGCCCCGCGGTTTGACGGCGTGGTTGGACGCTGCCAAGCCAGTCGCAGGCTGACCGCGACTGGGTAAATCAGCCAGGAACCCTACTTGCGGAAGTATGGTGAATGTCTCGCGGTCACAGCACGACGGCGAAGAAAGACCAGTTTCCTGGCAGACGTAGTTAGGGCGATGGCGCAGACCGGAGAACTCACGGGTTGCGCCAGATCATCAAGCTCGTGAGGTAATCCGCTACGCAGTCTCAAATGCGCCGGCTAGGCCGCCGGCCTGAAGAGATCGCCTCCGACACCGTCGAGCGCGTAACCGGCCAGCTAAAACCTCAGAAAGGCGCTCGTCGCCGGCACCGTAGGGATCGCGCATTTGTCTCGTCATCGTTTCGCTAATCGACGCCGCCGTTTGGACGATGTCGATCCAGCTCGCGAACGCGCTGATGCGCTCAGCAGGCTCGGGCTACTCCGCACCTCCAATTCCCCGGAACGTTAGCCTGGCACACTGCATACGAAGACAGAAGGAGAGGCTCGTGGATGAGCCCGCTTGCAATGGCACTTTAAGGGGGCAGGAGCGACCGCAACTGATCGTCGCCGGCCCTCGCGCCGCACGGCAACGGCAAATGCTGGCATCGCTTGACCTGAACACGCTGTTGGCTCTCGAGGCGCTGCTCGAGCACCGCAATGTGACGCATGCAGCCCGGCACCTGGGCCTGAGCCAACCGTCGGTAAGCCGAGCCCTGACCAGGCTGCGAGGCGTTTTCAATGATGATCTGCTGGTTCGCGGCTCAAGCGGCATGATTCCGACGCCGCACGCTCAACGCCTGGCCCAGATGTTACCGCCGGTGTTGGATTCGATCCGCGGAATGGTGGACCGCGGCTTTGCCCAGGGAGAATGGCGATCAACGGCAAGAATGGCGATGCCGGATCATCAAACGATCGTGCTGCTGCCGCCTCTCCTGCCGCTGCTGCGCGAGCGCGCGCCTAACCTGGACATAGTGACCGATTCGCTCCTGGCCGGTGCGCTCCGACGTCTTGAGCAAGGCGAGATCGATTTAGCCGTTGGGCAGATCGGTGGCGCCCCACCGGGCTACTTTCGGCGCAGGCTCTACACCGACCGCTTTGCTTGCCTGCTACGCAACGACCACCCAGCCCTGGCGCAGGAATGGACAAGCGACACCTTCGCGGCCTTGCGCCATGCCGGTATTGCCTCGAATACCAAAGACGGTTTCGGCCGGGTTCATGACGACCTGGTCAAGTTAGATCTTCAGGTTCGCGATCCGGTGCTGGTTTCCAACGTCCTGGCAGCCGCATTGGCGATCGTGTCGACCGATCTGGTGCTGGTTGTACCACGCCGCGTCGCGACCAGGATCGCCGCCTTGCTGCCGCTCGTGATTGTCGATCCGCCTGTGGAACTGACGCCCTACGAGGTCGCGCTGATCTGGCACGAGCGTTGCCATCGCGACCCGGACCACCGGTGGTTGCGCCAGGAGATCGCCGCCGCGGCAACGGCAAAAGAGCTGGCAACAGGGCAAGGGAAGTCGACCTGATGCGGCGTCCAGGCAATGAGTCCGAATTCTGGCCGTCTTTCGTTTATGACGGAGACGGTTGGTTCCCCTCCCCTCATGCGCCGGTCGGCGAAGACTACGCTGCGCCAATTGAACGAACTCTACGCGATCCTATCTCGAGCCGGGGTTTGAAGCGCGGGTGTTCGGCAAATTGCCAAACGAGCGCGTATTCACACGCTCGACCATCAACACAATCCATGTCTCCCCTCGTCAACCGCCGTGCGCCGCGCCAAGCCAATTGATAGGCCATATCCTCAAGGCGGACCCGAGGTGCATGCATCCATTCTGGGAGCGTACCTTGGGTCCGACCCGGTCACATGTACGTCGTTGGCCAAAATCGCGAGCTCTCTGCCGCAGTTCGATATCGTTGATCACCGTTTGTTGCGGCCAGGACGCTCGGCGCAACTCGTCATCGTGGATTGTCGCGACCCAGCGCAAAACAACCACGGTCGTACGAAGCTCTCATCCGAACTCTTGCAACTAGCCTTGGTTGCGGAAGGCAGCCTGGACCGAAGGGCAGTTTTCTCCAAGGGGTACTTTGACTACCTGCTGTGGCCGCCTATAGAGCAGGAACTTCTGAGCAGACTTGCCGCCTGCGCCGCTGAGATCGCTCGGCGTTCTGCTCCGCCATTCTTCTCAGCCGATCCCCTGGTGCAGGACTCATGCGACCTGCTTGCACAGCAGGTCGACCAGAAGATCACCCTCAGCAAGTTGGCCCGCATGATCGGCACCAATAGAACAACGCTCGTGAACCGCTTTGAGGCATCCTTTAACTGCGGCCCAATGACTTGGTTACGGAACTACCGGATGACGTTGGCTGCCGCGCGCCTGCGCAACGGCCACGAAAGCGTCGCCAACGTCGCAGAATCCCTGGGGTACGAGAACAGCAACAACTTCTCGACAGCGTTCAAGGCGTTTCATGGCCTCTCGCCGCTACGCTATCGCAAAATGGTCGCTGGCAGAGAAAAGCCTGCCTGACGCAAAGGTGGAGACCGGAATGAACTGGTATACAGCGACGGAGCCGAGAAATGCACTCGCACTCAGGCTTTGCGCATTCAGGGCACCTCACGGCTCTTACAGTAACGCTCAGATCTCACCAGGAGAACAAGCATGTCGAACGCATTGGCAGTGGATATTCACGAGCATCAACAGGGCTATTCAGACAAGTACTACGAGGCGGCCAACGCGTTTTTCTGCCGCAAGCCACTGGCTTTGGCCCAGAGAAATGCTACGCCCCCCAGTGACGACACGATCGCGAACGATAAGGGGTCAGTACAGTTTCACCTCATCGGCCAGAAAACGAACGACCCGATCTATAGCGGCATCATGAATGAGAACCAGGACAACCTGCTGGCGATAGGAGGGCTCATTCACGACTACATGCACACCCATTATTCCATCATCGATTCACAAAAACTGGACATCAATACCTGGACAGACGTTGTTGCCAGCATCCCCGACGTTTCGATCGGCAGACACAAGCAGAAGAGTTATTCAAACAGGTTTGCCGGCACCTCTGTCGCAGCGACCTTTCTCTCCTTGCTTGCCAACGCAATCATCACAGATGGCGCATCGCTGCTGACGGATTTCCAATTCTTCCTCACGGGTATGGGCAATCTCACCTTCGCCGCCAATGGCAGGGCGCAGCAATACAAGGCACTGACCTGCACCTACCAAAGTTACCTTCTCGATAATGGGGCAGGCGGATATTACGATTACGGAGCAATCGTTCTGCGGCAGATCGAGTTCAAAGAGGACTTCCTAGAGCTGAAATCGTCTTGCTCCTCGGCGCAATACGTCCACGTCAACATCGACTATACCGAAGTCACCAATCTGGTTCAGACTCGGCGGATCCGCAAGGGCGGCCCCGACCATGAAAACTTCCGAGGGCTCGTGAATGAAAACTCCACCGACCAGTTCAAGAAGGCAAAGAACTTCTTCAACGGGGGCTCGATCCCGCAAGGAGACATCAAACCGCAGGTCTGATCCTCAGGCCATTCGTCCTTTAAAGCAGCGCACCCCACCAGTGGCGTAGATTCGGACCTCTCGCTCCTGGTTTCGATGGCAACCCGGCAAGCATTTGCGGCTGTCGATCCTCTCTCGCGTCCCGATGCGGCCTTCCGACCCTCCGCTCAAGGAAGGAAACAAACATGAACCCATTCGCAAAAACAGCTGCAGGCCTTTTCGTTGTTATCGCGCCTCCGAGCAGCGAGCCGCTCGAAGCGGAGAGGATCTGCTCTGGCCTGATCAAGAAACTATCCGAGAATCTGACCTACAACCTTGATCCCAGGGCGTGGCAGAACGCCATGCAAATGGTACCGAACCAGGTGGCAGGCGCCTTGTCGTCAAGGACGCTGAAGTGGACGATTGCAGATGGGGATTTGCCCAGTGCCCTTGCGTCAGTTTGCGCAAATGCGGCGGGCGACCGGGCAACAAGCGTCGACCTGGCGAAGCCAATCAGAATCTACCTTAGCCAATACCGAGAACCTATTGCATTCAATTGTCTAATCCTGGCTCAACCGGATCCGGCGGCAATCCACCTGTTGTTGGCTTGCCTCACGGTGGTCGAAGCTGGAAGCACTGACAGCTACGCCATCACCTCGACACTGCTCTCGGCGTCGCTGAACCTGTTCGACGAGCATACGCGGTCAACAATCACGCAGGTTTTTGGCCGCTTCAGTCCACCGAGCGACTCACCATACTACCTACACCTAATGCCCTGACCAGTATGCCCCCCGACGAGGTCGGCCGGGCCGCGAAAGGCACTGGTTGAAACCAAAGTGCCTGCGGACAGTAGAACGATAACCGGATATCGAACGGCGCCCACTTTCATTTTTTCGAACGGCAGGGACTGTCTTTGAGTCGCTGCGCGCGTGGAGAACGCCTCAGGGCGAAAGCCATCGACAACATGCGTTTCTTAACGTTGGCCTGTGAAGGCAATTCTAGATCGTTGTTTAATCGACAACCCAAGGAGATAGCGATTTTTGGCTAAAATTCACAAACGCCTTGCAAAAGGCACAGGACTTATCTACTTTATGGTATGGCTTTGCCACGGGGTTATTGCTTTTACGCTAACCGCCATAAGGGACCTTCGGGTCCCTTATGTATTTCTGGGGTTCCCTTCAGGAGCCACGTATTCCTTGTACGGATCGTCGTAGCACGAATATTTAATCGAGATCGTCGGATCATCGGTGCGAGCGTCTAGAAGTTGGCCTGACTCGACGAAGCGGTCATATGCTCTATTTCTAAGACCCGTTGGGCGATGCCCCAATGGATGGACCACCAAGTCTGCCAATTGCAGCATCGGGTTTCCCTTGCCGTCTGGCCAGATCGACATCAATGTGTCAGCCAGATCGGAAGATGACATCGGACTGTGTTGAGCAGAGTTTTCAACGCTGAACTCTGTCCCGGTTGTCCGCAATCTCTGGAAGTAACCTTCAATCAATCGATCCTCGGTTTCTCCTGTTCTTTCATAGACCACCGAAAGCTTACGCTTGAGGGAACGGGCATATTTGGCAGCCCTTTCAACGGAAATATCGAAGGCGGTCCGGCTCATCTGCCAACGGACACCCTCAGGGTGCTTGTCATGGTAGCGGTCTCTGTAGCCTGGTCGACAGATGACACAAGCATGGGCGGTAATCCGGTCGTCAATCAAAAGCTCTTCCAGCTCTTGAAAGAACCGCGCTTTCTTGTTCTCGTCTTTCTTCAGGAAACCAAAGCTCCCTCGCGCCCCTCTGATCTTGTTTCCGTGCAGCACGGGCACGTCCCATCTTGCGCAGAGGTCATTGGTCGCGCTGGAGATTTCGTGAACGGCCTCCGATGGAACGATGATTCCACCCAAGCCGAAGCTGAATACATGCGACCACATGGGCAAAGTTTCGGTCGCCTTGCAAGCCGTACGTGTTCCGAAATCATCCATGAAGAAAATCAAATGGTTCTGGTCTGTAGACAAAGCTGTAACCCGCTATATCTGGATGAAAATAAAATGATCCAACGGCTGATGGCACAGGCGTCTCGCGGCTTAATTAGGAGGCAACCGGGGAAGTTGCAATCGAATATTTGACGAAGACAGCGTGTGCCATTTTCGGGGTTACCTCTTGCCTCGCGTTTTTAGCGCCGCCTCGGCGTCTTCTCTATCGGGGTCGTTCTGGGTGGCGGATACTCACTCGGTGACTGTGAGGGTGCCTGTGATCATCGAGAGCAGCCAAAAGCCGAATGCGATCAGCGAGCGTCGCCTTGAACTTCGCGGATCTAGAGTCACGCGGGTTTTTCAGCCGGATGGCCGTTTGCTCGGCCGTGGTTCAAGTCCCGAGCAGCGGCCTGCCTGCACGACGAGAATGAACTCGGTGAACCAACACGTCAAAAATCTACCGAAAAAAAACTCTCGGCAAAAATCAACCGGCTCCCTGTCAGCCTTCCTTCTGACCGAAATATCTGCAAATTGCGCGGACGGATCTAAGTGACGGAAGATGCAGGAGAAGAACATTGAACCAACCGCGTTCGGCGAGCGAGCAACGGATTCTTGAGCTGACAAGCCGGGTCGTCGCGGCCTACCTGAGCCGCAATATCGTTCCTGCCGCCGATCTGGCCAGTGTTATTCAGCAGACGTATCTCTCGCTATGCAGCACCTCTCAGGCAGATAAGGCTGAGGAGGCTGCCGTCGAAGAACAGCGCCCCGCCGTTCCGATCAAGAAGTCAGTGACCGCAGACTTCATCATATGCTTGGAGGACGGTAAAAAATTCAAATCGCTGAAGCGACACCTGATGGCTAAGTACGGCCTCACGCCGCAGCAATATCGAGAGAAGTGGGTCTCCCGGCTGATTACCCCATGGTTGCTTCAAGCTATGCTCAAATGCGTTCCGAGTTCGCGCGCGCTTTGGTCTGGGAAAGAAACGGCCGGCACCAGAGTTAGATCCTCCCGCTCGCAAGACGATCAGTCTGAAATTCGGTTAATCCTCTCTCGCAAACAACAGTCGCATCGCGTGCGAGGTGCGCACGGTAGTTCAGTGTATTCGGGCGCCCGAGGGAGCGAGAGCAGATATCGGGTTTAGAGACACCGGGTCCCGTGGAATCTCAATCGCGTGCCCCGATTCAAATGCGGCCATTTCAGGCGGCTATGGCAATACCGCCGTAGCCGATCGCCGGTTTCGTTTTTGGCACGCCCGCGCCGCATACTGATGATCTTTGACTGCAAGCGCCCTAACCACATCGAACTGGCGATGCCGTCAGATCGTTGAGAAAATCCCGGCACCAGCGCGAAACGTCGTGCTTCAGCAAGTAATCCATCATGGTCGTCCAGCGCTCCTTCGGTAATCCTCCCGTTTTTAACGGGGCGCTATTGTAGAATTCACGCGGCCATTTTCAGTTTCTGTGCGGGTGTGATGCCGCCGATACCCATATTGGGCCGTTCGTTGTTATAGGTCCATAACCATTGCGTGGCGAATTCCTG
>NZ_SRXN01000070.1 GCF_004827385.1 Ensifer sp. MPMI2T | reverse complement strand
CAACCCGATTATGCTAACTTCCGACATGGACGCCTCCATTCAAGTGATGATCAACGACACCACTTTGGCACAACGATGCCGTGAGGGGGCGTCCACCCCATCAACCTCCTGAAAGCTCACATCTAGCTGATGAATTTGCTGATCATCAGCGTTGGGCGCTCCTGCAAATCTGAGAAGATTTTTGACAGACTTTTCGACGGCTTTCCTTGGCCGCTGACTGGCACAGGCCGCAGCCTCGATGAGACTCTTGTCTTTCGCGGAGGGAGGATGGTTGCCCTGGCTGCGCCTGGCCAGGATAGCCGGAGCACGATGCTCGAGAAGCACCTCCAACGCGGCGCTTATATTCTTGTCGTCCTCGTGTGATGTCTTGGCATGGGCTGCAAGCGAATTGTGGTCCAGCGCTGCGATTGCCTGGCCCCGGGGAAGAGATTTCGCCAGCCTGTGAAAAGCCCGATAGTAGTTCTCGGTAGTGCCGGGTGTCCAGCCCCGACGGGCAGCAGCTGCCTGGACTGCGCCGTCAATCAGGATCGCATCCTCTTCAGAGGGAAAGTCATGTCGCCCATCAGGCAAAGGATCAGGCTCACGATACTTCCGCAGCGCGCTCAATGCCGAGAGCAAACGCCCATCCCCAGGAAAAGACGTTCTCGCATGCAGGACCAAAGCGGCGTGATCAAGCCCGTCGATCGCCTTGCCTAGTGATCCCAGATCATTTCCCAAGGTGCGAAGCACCCGGCCATATTCGTAAGCGGTACTTCCTTGTAGGCTGCGGCCAAAATGCCGGACTGCATTATCGATAAGATCCCGGTCTAACTTAGACAGATGAGGATAGTTGTCAGCTGGAGGCGCGGCCTCGTTGACGGGCCCGCCACCTATCGCAGAGGGAACAACATATCGGCGGCGCGGACCGTCAGGAGCATTGGGATTGCGATACCTATGAAGCGCCGTTAGCGCGGGAGCCATTGCCGAGTCGCGCGAGAAGAACTTTTCAGCACGAGCTACCAGAGAATTGTGGCCCAGCGTAGCAATCGTTTCACCCCCAGAGCTGAGATCTTTTTCCAGCTTACGAAGCGCGCTAGCATAAGCCCGGACGGTTTGCGTGCTCAAATTCCGCCGCGCCGCCTCTGCCTGGACCGCCCTCCTTATGATGCTCCCGATATCTTTAGGCCGCTGAGGGGGCGGCGCCTCAGGTGCGGCCTCATCGACGACTGTAGCCTCTCGCGCGCCCGCCAATTGCTGCTCAAAGGCGGCTTGCGCCTGGCCAGCTTGCTGATCGTCCGGGACGGCGTGCTGCACCTGCATCGAAGCCGCCAGTTTGGTTGGCGAAAAATTATCCACGCTAGCCTCATCTCCGCAGATGCCGCAGCACGCGAAGCTGTCAAGCTGGCGAGATGCTGACGAGCCTCGCCGCGCAGTGCAAAAAAGCCGCATGCCAATCCCGTCTCGCACACGAATAAAAGCCGGACGTGCCGCCGAATTCGATGACCGGCAGGGAACGGAGGATGCCGCGGTGCGAACGGTCACCGGTCACGAAGCCCGCTCCGAGGCGCGCGGCCTCTCGCGGCGAGCGGAAATGGCCGGGCCATCCGGCGCGCGTTACCGTCCAGCGTTTTTCGTATGCGGCACCAATGAGTGCGGCGATCAGGGTTTCGGGGCCTGCTGGGGCGTCGGCAACGCCGGGAATGGTCCGGGCTTGAGCGTTACGGAGAACCCTTCTTCCGCAATGGTCAGTGGCTCCCCAGGCCGAGACCCAGTTGCTGCCGTTCGCGCGGGCAGGGGAGCTGCCGTGGCATGCGCCTGCCCCATATGCTCGATGATGGCGAGATCCGTGACCTCTGCCGTCGGCACGCTCCTCACCACGGTTCTTCCGTCCCGGATGATGGAGCAGACATGGGCGATCTGGCGAATTTCCTTCATGCGGTGCGAGACAAAGACGACCGAGAGGCCATTTTCCCGCGTCAATCTTGTCAGAACCCCGAACAGTCGCTACGTCTCGGCCGCGGTCAGATTGGCAGTCGGTTCGTCCAGCAGGATGAGTTCGGCACCGACGAGAGGGCTCGCGCGATCTCCACCATCTGTCCCTCATGGAGGCTGAGGTCGCCGACGAGGCGGTTCAACGCGGTCCCGGCGAATTCCCGATCGATCATCGACAAGGCGGCATGCGCCTGGCTGGCGGCCGTCCTTCGGTCGAAAAGGCGCGAACCCTTGCGGAAATGGGGCAGGGCGATGTTCTCAGCAACGGTCAGGTGGGGAAGAAGCGCGAGTTCCTGGTGAACGACGGCGACCTCGCGGCGGCCGTCCGTCTCGGTAAGGATGTTGCCGGCGGCGTCGCGAAAGACGAGTTCGCCACCATCCTTGGCTGCCGTTCCCGTGATGATGCGGATGAGTGTCGACTTGCCGGCGCCGTTGCCGCCGAGGAGCGCGTGAATTTCGCCGCGCTTTGCCGAAAAATCCACGCCTTTAAGGACGGACGTTGCGCCATAGCACTTGGTCAGTGATCGGACACAGACGATTGCTTGCTGTCGTCGGTCATGGTCCTGTCCTCAGTAGAGCGTGAGCGCCGGTATGAAGCTCACCGCAAGCAGGAGCGTCATCGCCATGGCGAAGAAGGGCCAGAGCTCGCGGGTGGTCTCCCCGAGCGGCGATTTCGCGATCGACGAGGAGATGAAGAGCGTCGTGCCAATCGGAGGGGTGTAGAGCCCGATGCCAAGGTTGATCACCATCATCAGCCCAAGCTGGGCGCGGTCGAGGCCAATCGTGTCGGCAAGGGGAACGAAGATGGGTCCGAGCAGGAGGATGGCCGGCGGCATGTCGAGTGGCATGCCGACGATCAGCATCAGGATGTTCATCATCAGGATGATGACGATCGGGCTCGATATATTCGCGGCGACCCAATCAGCCATCTGCTGCGGCGCCTGGTCGAAGGTCAAGACCCAACCCACAGCGGCACTGCCCATGATGACCAGCATCACCACGCCAGTCGCCATGCCGGCCTCGACCACGTTGCCGCAGAAGCGCTTCCATGTCAGGTCACGGTAGTAGACGAGGCTGAGCGCGAGAGAATAGACGACCGAGAGAACCGCGACTTCCGTGGGCGTGGCGAAGCCAAACCGCAGGAAGAGGATGATCAGCACCGGCAGCAGCACCGCGGGCAGGCTCTTCAGGACGAGCGCGGCGAGCTGTCGCCTGCTGGTCTGTGGGGGCTTCGTGGCATAACCGCGTCTCACCGAGACGAACCAGCAGACAAAGACGAAGCTGGCCGCCAGCAGGATGCCCGGGAGGATGCCCGCGACGAAGAGGTTGGCGACACTGACGCCGCTCACCAGCGAAAAGAGGATCATCGGGATCGATGGCGGGATCAGGACGTCGATGACTGCCGAGGTTGCGTTGTTGGCCGCGCAGAGCGCGGGCGGAAAGCCGTGCTTCTTCTGCCACGGGATAAGAACTGAACCGAGCGCGCTGGCATTGGCCACCGCAGAGCCGGAGACGCCGCCAAACACGACGGAAGAAACGACGGTGGTCGACAAGGGTCCGCCCCGCCAGCGCTGCATCGCATGCGATGCCAGTTCCAGCAATTGTCGGCCGAGCTCACCGCCGAGCATCAGCGTGCCGGCCAGCATGAAGAACGGCAGCGCGAGCATCGGAAAGGATTGGGTCTGGTCATAGATCTGCTGTGCGACGATCGAAAGCGGCAGGTATCCGTTGAACAATACGGCGACGCCGGCGGAGATGATAAGGGCGTAGCCGACGGGCACCGCCAACATCATCAGCGCGCAGAAGACGATGATCATCACGATTGTCATAGCGCCACCTCGCCGCTCTCGGTATTCGTCCGGTAATCCCAACCGAGGCGCAGCACGCGCAGAACGACGTTGAGCGTGACGATCGCCACCAGCACGGAGCCTATAGACAGGGCGAAATACCCGACACTGTTCGGAAGCTGCAGGACCGGGCTATGTTCGATCCCGGCGATCGCGCCAACAAGATAGGCCTGGTAGCCGAGCACCAGAAATGCCGCCGCGCTGACGAGATTGGCGGCGACGAAGGCAACTGAACGTCCGCCGCCCTCGAGCTTGTCGTAGATCCATTCGACCGCCATATGGCCGCCGCTGTGCGCGGCCAGCACAATGCCCCCCAGGATGAACCAGGGGAAGATCAGCACCGGCAGCTCCTGAGCGAATGAAAAGCCTCCACCGGCCAGCATGTAGCGGGCAGCGACATTCGCGGTCATGAAGACCATGAGCGCGATGCCGCTGAATATGACGACCTGCCGCGCGAACCAGACGATGGCCCGTGCCGTCAGCTCTACGGAATTCAAGAGGCTTTTCATGGGATCCTCCCGTGGTGGAGCGACGTTAGTCTTTGGCCGCCGTTTCGATCTGGGGGACGAAATCCCCGAAAGGTTTCTTCTTCCAACTCTCAGCAACGGAGGCCGTTGTCTTGGCAAAGGCTTCTCGGTCCACCTCAGTGACTTCGATTGCGGAATTGCTCCGGAAGGCCGTCAACACTTCTGCATCCTTGTCGGCAGAAAGCTTACGCTGAAGTTCACCGGCTTCCTTCGCAGCGGCCTTCACTGCCTCGAGGTCGCCGCCCAGGCGGGCTTTCGCGACCTGTGACATCAGGAACGGCGTCGACTCCCATTTGTGGCCGGTGAGGCTTACATACTTGTTGACCTCGTAGAGCTTGGAGCTGTCGATATTCGCGAGCGGATTCTCCTGTCCGTCGACCACGCCCTGCTGGAGTGCAACATAGAGTTCGCCGAACGCGATCTGTTCCGTCGCCGCACCCAGCGCCTGAAAGATGTCCATCGTCATCGGGTCGGCCGGCGTTCGGATCTTCATTCCGCTCACGTCGGCGGGTGCTGCGACTTTGCGCTTTGAATTGGTAAGGTGGCGGATGCCATTGTCCCACCAGTCGAGCGGTACCACGCCGACCTCTTCGAAGCGCTTCGCGAATTCGCTGCCGACCGGACCGCCGAGGACCTGCATCGCCTTTGCCGTATTCTCGAACAGGAAAGGGAGACCGAGTGCCGCAAGCTCCGGAACGAGCGCGGACGTTGCTCCCTGGCTGTTGGCCGTGAAATCGAGAGCACCCGTGCGCAAGCTCGTCAGCATCGCCGAGTCACTGCCGAGCGTTTCCGCGCCGGCCACATTGATGGTTACGCGACCAGCCGTCTTTTCGGCGACCAGTTCCGCAAATTTCTGAGCCGCGACAGTTCGCGGATTCCCCGGTGCGGCACCATGGCCGAGGGTCAGTGTCGTGCCAGCCCGTGCAGGCCGAACCATCGTGGCGATCGCAGGGGCCGCGAGCACGGCTGATGACGCGGCCAGGAAGCGGCGTCTGGTTATCTCGCACTTCATTATCTCTCCTCCACTTTGAAACTGTTGCGGCCCCCACGCTCCTCCAGCGCGGGTGACCTTTTTCGTCACTCGTCGAGCCACTCCTTGATCCGGGTCACGATTTTCGTGGTCGATATGCCGTACATGTCATGCAGGGTTGGCAGGGCGCCCGCTTGGAGAAAGGCGTCGGGCAGCCCGATCTGCCGAAAAGCGGCGGGACGCACGTTTGAGCGCATCAGGGAGGCGGCGACCGCTTCGCCGAGGCCACCAATAACGGTGTGGTTCTCAGCCACGACCACAAGCCGTCCCTGCCTGGCGCACTCGGCGAGGATCGTTGCCTCGTCAAGCGGCTTGATGGTGGGAACATGCAGCACGCCGGCGTCGATACCGTCCTTGCGGAGTTCCTTGGCCGCTTCGAGCGCGCGCATGGACATCAGGCCCGACGAAATAATCAGCGTGTCCCTGCCGTCGCGCAGCAGCTTCGCCTTGCCCAGTTCGAACCGGTAGCCGTATTCCTCAAGCACGAGGGGAACATTGCCGCGCAGAAGCCGCATATAGACCGGCCCTTTATGGGCGGCGATAGCCGGGACAGCCTGCTCGATCTCGCTGGCATCGCAAGGGTCGATGATGGTGAGGTTCGGCATGCCGCGGAACATGGCAATGTCCTCGGTCGCCTGATGGCTCGGGCCATAGCCCGTGGTCAGTCCCGGCAGTGCGCAGACGATCTTGACGTCGAGCATCTCCTCGGCGATCGCCAGGCAGATGAAGTCATAGGCGCGGCGCGATGCGAAGACGGCGTATGTCGTCACCCAGGGCTGCAGGCCTTCGCGCGCCATGCCGGCTGCCGACATCATCAGCAACTGCTCGGCCATGCCCATCTGGTAGAAGCGAGCGGGATGGGCCGCCCGGAAGACATGCAGATCGGTGTATTTGGCGAGATCGGCCGAAAGACCGACGACCCGGTCGTCCTTTTCCGCCAAGGCTGAAAGCGCGTGTCCGAAGGGCGCCGGACGGGTCGGCTGGTCGGCGCCTGCAATGGAGGCGATCATCGCCGACGTGGTCAGTCGGGGTCTCTCTGCATTGCCGATCAGATGGGCGGGGCGTTCGTATTTCGAGCGTCTCATGCTGTTACTCCCGCGTCGATGATCCGGATCGCCTCGGCCCATTCCTGCGGTTCGACGCGGAGGAAATGGTTGCGCTCACGCGCTTCAAGGAAATGCACGCCCTTGGCCATCTTCGTATCGCAAATGATGATTCTGGGCTGCGGGTCCGGGTGCTGGCGGGCCTTGTCGAAAGCGTCGACGAGCGCATCGATGTCGTTGCCATCGACGCGCTGGACGAACCAGCCGAACGCCTCGAACTTTGGACCAAGAGGCTCGAAGTTGAGCACGCCGAGCGATGGACCGTCCGCCTGCATCTGGTTGACGTCGACGATGCCGATCAGGTTGTCGAGCTTGTAGGAACCGGCCGACATGGCCGCTTCCCAGGTCGACCCCTCGTCAAGCTCGCCGTCGGAAAACAGGTTGTAGACGAATGACCGTGAACCCTTGCGCTTCAGCGCGAGCGACATGCCTACGGCGATGCCGAGGCCGTGGCCCAGCGATCCTCCGGTAATCTCCATGCCCGGCGTATACGCGGCCATGCCGGACATCGGCAGGCGGCTGTCATCGGTGCCGTAGGTTTCGAGTTCATCTTCGGGAATGATCTTCGCCTCGATCAGGGCCGCATAGAGCGCGATGGCATAATGCCCGATCGACAACAGGAAGCGGTCCCGGCCTTCCCATTCGGGCTCCTCCGGACGGTAGGACGTCGCATGGAAATAGGCGACCGCGAGTACGTCTGCGATGCCGAGCGCCTGTGCGATATAGCCCTGGCCCTGAACTTCGCCCATGCGGAGCGCATGCCGGCGAATGCGGCGCGCCCGCTCGGGCAGACTGATGTTGTGACCGATCTGGGCCATGCTGTCCTTTCCTTTTGGGGCTCTCTGGTGGGTCAATGGATCAGCATGCCGCCGTTGACGTCGATGACGGCGCCCGTGACGTAGGCGGAGAGATCGGATGCGAGGAAGAGATAGATGTTGGCCACGTCGCGCGCGTCGCCCAAACGACTGAGCGGAATGCCCTTGATAATGTCGGCGCGCATCTCGGCGGACAGCTTATCGCCGGTGATGTCGGTCTGAATGAGCCCCGGTGTCACGCAATTGACACGAATGCTGTCGGGGCCGAACTCCCGGGCCATGGCCTTGGCAAGGCCGAGCACGCCGGCTTTGGCCGCCGAATAATGGGGGCCGCCGAAAATGCCGCCGCCGCGCTGCGCTGAAACCGAAGACATGCAGGCGATCGAACCGCCGCCATGTTCCCGCATATTGGGTATAAAGACCTGGCTGAGATTAAGGACACCCGTCATGTTGACGGCTACGACGCGCTGCCAGTCCGCGTCAGAAATGTCCAGGGTCTTTACCGGCTGCGTAATGCCTGCATTGTTGATGAGAATGTTTGCCAGACCGAAGGCGCTCAACACCTCGGCTGCAGCGGATGCGCAGGAGGCACGATCGGCCACGTCGCAGGCCAGGCCGATATGTGCGCCTTGTTCCACTGGCGGTAGTTCGCCGGCGGCAGCCTTTGCCTCATCGGCATCGATGTCTAGAATGGCGACCCGCGCTCCATGCGATGCAAAGAGCTCTGCTGTCGCCCGGCCAATACCGCGCTTGCTCGCCGCGCCAGAGATGACCGCGGTCTTTCCCTTCAAAAGCATTTTGTCTCTCCTCCCGGCACCGGTTGATCGGTGTTCGGCTTCTCCCTTCAGGCCTGCCGCCTGTCATCGTAGAGAAGTTCTGGCCCAGCGAGAGCCTGCTATCAAACGCCAAGTTTACATCTATGGGTGAATCTGGTTCACTAATCCGATGTTGCAGATGACCTCACTCTCCGCCATGCGCATCTTCGAAGCGGCCGCAAGGCTCTGCTCCTTCCGAGCAGCCGCGGAGGAGTTGAACCTCTCACCGAGTGCCGTCAGCCACGCGATCGTGCGTCTGGAGCGGGATCTCGGCGTCGCCTTGTTCGGGCGAACGACGCGCAGCGTTTCGCTCACGCTCGCGGGCCAGACGCTGCTCAATCATGCTTCGAATGCCTTCGAGGAATTGCGGCGCGGTGTTGAACAGATTTCATCCAACAAGGCACAGCTGTTGCGCCTCCACTGTGCGCCGAGCTTCGCGGCGCAGGTGCTGTCACCGCGCCTTCCGCAGTTCCTGAAGGAGAATCCGGTTATTGAGGTTCGAGTAGCGGCGAGCACGAGCTATGCCCGCTTTGTCGACGGGCTTTTCGATGCCGATGTCGTCTATGGCGAGCCGATGAATCGCGAGGATCTGATCGTCGTCCCGCTTTCCGAAGAGATCGTCTCGCCGCTATGTTCACCGGAAATCGCGCGCCTGATCAGATCGCCGCGCGACCTGTTCCATCTGCCCCTAATCCGAAGCGATCTCAAGCGCATCCAGTGGATTGACTGGTTCGAAGCCAATGACCTTGGACCACCGCCGCCACCATCGATGAGTTTTGACCGGAGCTTCCTTACGGTTGATGCTGCGGTCAACGGGCTCGGCATCGCGCTCGAGTCAGACGTGCTGGCCAGGCGCGAACTGGGAAGTGGCAAACTGGTCCGTCCTCTGCATCGGATCTGTCGTGACAACCGTTATATCGGCCACTATCTCGCCTATCCAAAATCCGGAAGCCAGCGGCGACTCGCCCGCGCCTTTGCCGACTGGCTAACGCGCCAATGCCAGCCGGCCGACACTGGCTCGGGTTAGAGCAGCCGATTCCTCAGCTTTCCCGGCCGCGACGCCTCACTCTTTTCCGAGCGCATCCAGGTCTGAAGCGAGCGAGATCTCTTTCAAGGTCCGCCGCTCAATCGTTCCACTGACAGGAGCCGCGTATCCCGCGCGTGATGGAGGTGATCAAACCTTCCATGTCTAACCCGCGCCGCTGCCGCCGCGCGGATTGCAACCATAAAGGCTATCCTGGTCTTGGGTCCGATCGTCTCGAAGGTAACGGTCGCAAGCGAAGACCTCGTCCGACCATTCGCTCAAGTACGATCTTCTAGAACGATCACCTGTCGGCAGCGAGGAGTAGAGGAAACGTCGGCAACATGCTTTTCAGCTGCGCCGCGGCGATCGTGCCGGCGAGGCAACCGCCAAGCCGCGCGAGACGTCGGTAAGCCCGCCCTCGTCCCCAAGACGCTTACAAAGGTCGTGCCAAAAGAAGCGGGCCGGCGCAAGCTCACGCGCTTTGAGGGCGTCGCCCTACGCCGCGAGAAGACAAAGCGAACCTTCGCCCCCTTCGTCGTCCTCGCCCCCGGCTTCATATTGCTCAGATCTGCTCACAAGGCCTAAGGTTTTGCGGACTCACTTGTTATCCATGAGTTTTTGAGACATGTAGATATATTCAAGCGCGTAGCGGCGGGCGTATTCCTGCAGGTTGGCGGCGGCGGCGTGACCGCCCTCGATATTTTCATAATAGTAGAAGGGCAGGCCCATATCTTCGAACAGGGCGGCCATCTTGCGCGCGTGCACTGGCCCGACGCGGTCATCCTTTGTCGAAGTTTCGAAGAAGGGTTCCGGATAGGCCACGCCCGCCCTGACATTGCTCGATACACGGGTGATCGTCCCGAGATAGAGTCCGAGATAAATCTTGCCGCAGTTAAGTCAATCAGGGACCTGAATCGGATCGCGGCGGAGCCAAATCATCACATGACCGTTCGCCAAATTAAATATATTTCTCGCCGCAGATCCAAGCGAGCTATATCACGATTTGTTGAGGTTCAGAAGCGACAGATACCTTAAAAGCCTTTATTTCAATTGCTTGCACGAAGGTTATTACAAGATCCAAGACTATGAAACCAACATAGGTGTAATCCGCGACGCGATCGATCAGCAGGAAGGCGCAAGGAAATGCCTGGCCTAAGTTGCTTTTTTGGAGCATTTACACGAAGAAAGCCATCTTCAAACCTACAGAAAAGAGGAACACCCTATTAGGCGAACGTCACTATGCTTGCTCGCCACCGTTGCCCTATCGGAATGCCGGCAGGACCGACCCCTGCCCTTGTCGGGCGAAGCAGTTGCTGGCGACAACGGCAAGAGTCGTTTCGTTCCTGACGAGCGAAGCTTCTCCCGCGAAGCAATGTTTGAATACAAGCAGATTAAGAACGGTAGTAGTGCACGCCGTGGTCGTAACCCGGATGTGAAGTGATGAGGTGGATGGCCTCCGCATCCGGCATCGCTGGACCATACTATGGCCGTCAAAAAGTAGCATTCGGGAGAGCCATTGCATCACCAAATACCCCTTCGGCCATCGGAAAGACTATCGGTGATGACCCGCCGCCGGTTTTCCGGAGCGCACACCGGCAGACTGGCAAATCAGCAGCCTGACACATGTCCACCCGAAGGGGCGCACTCCAGGGAAAGATCAAATAAAGAAAAAAAGTTTTGTTCTTTAACTGTTGCTCGTGCATGAGCTCTACTAACCTGTTTTCGTGAGTGCCGGTGATCTTTACGTCGTCGACAAACAGAAGACAACGACCTTCGAAATGTTGCGAGTTGAAGTAGAACCTATCACCGGCGATCAATGACTTGCGATGTTCCCCTGACAGGAGTCCGTAGTCGTTCACATAACTGATCTTTCGTGGGACAGTCGCATATTCCACGTGGTTGCCTTTGGCATCAACAATGTGGCTGTTGAGGCGATTAAGCAAATGCATCGTCATTATCGTCGCTGCATTCGGGACAAAATTATAAGGCGACGAAATCATCAGGGAGCGACTGTCCAGTAGAGCGGGTGCGTTGTTTTGGAAGAACGCGTCTGCAATCTGGTAGCCCATCTCGCGGGCTGCTTCGTCGCAACCGAATTTCAGACGTGAATATTGTTCCGGTCGAAAGGGTGCATCCTCGATCGACTAAAATTCATGGAGCGCAAACTCCTGAAATTGCCTCATATACAACCTCTCGAATGTCCTCAGGCCGTCCCACCAGGGCACCATGCATTCCAGCGCTCTGTGCACCTTGTAGATCGCAGATCGGGTGGTCACCCACATGCAGGATGTCGTTCGCCGCAATGTCGCACGACTTGATGATTTTGTTAAAGAAAGTTTTCTTTGGTTTTGCGTATCCAAGCAGGTCGGAATAAAGTCCGAACCGAAATACGCATCCAAACGTGTTTTCAAGAAAACTGTGCACCGTTCGGCCGCTAATAAAACTCGAGTTGCTGCCAAGTGACAGCGTATATCCGTCTTCGACCAACCCATGGATTAGCTTCACGGTAGGATCCAATACAACTGGTTTGAATTCATCAAAAAAGTGCTCAAACGCCTTTGCGATGAAGCTTGGATCTTTGTGAACATTGCAATACAACATAAGCAAACGGATATTTTCGAACAGAGAGGGAGCGTACCCAGTTTCGATCGCGTGTTGGGTCACCCACTTCTTGACCTCCACGTATGCATTCCTGACGGCTGCTTCTTCGGTGTGAAAACAGGCTGCGAGAAACTTCGTCCTCGTCTGCGCATGGCATGGGTTGGGCAATACGAGAGTGTTCCAGACATCGAAGGAGATGTGACTTATCAACTTGTCTTCCCGCAGTCTCTTAAGCGCTCGGAGGTCCTGCATCTGCGATTGGCCGCAGCCGTCTCGGCGTCCGGTACATGCGCGGGTCCGAAACGGATCGGGATGCCCGCATCGACAACGGCGGTGGGCGTGCATTGGAGGATATCGCCCTGCCGGTACCGCTCTTCTCTGAAAGTGGATTGTGGCGAACTAACATATTCGCTTTGTCTTTCGTTAATTGTTCGTGACGGCGCTCGACACCTGAATGTCCGGGCGATATCCATCTGTTTATGGCTGAGAATGAGCAAACGTCATGCCAACCGCGCTCGGGCGACTCGGGAGTGTAGTATTTGCAAAGGGTTCGCATGATTGGGATAGCTATGCCGCCAAATAAGGCTGCGTCGCTAACCACACAATTCGCCAGTTGGTGTCGAATTTCGGACATTCCCTCATAACGGGTACGGCCTGCGGAGCGCATGGAATAATACCGACCCTCATTGATGCTGACTCTCGGGATTCCCAAGGGCGGACGAATCTGAATCGATAGCGCAAACAGGAGGTTTGCGAGGGGTTCAGCGATTTCGTTGCGGTCAGACTTTGACGGGGACGGGCTGCGTCTTCTGGCACGGCAGACAAAGGATGCCAGCCAGGCGCGTCGGCTGTTGGCGCTGGTGTCGATTTACGATGGTGGCTCT
>NZ_SRXN01000006.1 GCF_004827385.1 Ensifer sp. MPMI2T | reverse complement strand
AACCTCGGCCAAAGCCGAAACAAACACGCCGCAAACAGCGACACTTTTAACGCGGGGTGGAGCAGCCCGGTAGCTCGTCAGGCTCATAACCTGAAGGCCGCAGGTTCAAATCCTGCCCCCGCAACCAATTCAAACCCCCGCTTCGCCCCGCGAACGGGGGTTTTTTGCGTTCCCGGCACAAGGACTCACGCGCCACCACGGGAGAGTGCGGTAGCTCTTTGCGCCGCGCTTGGTGCTCAAGAAACGTTTGCCAGTGGACCGCGCAAGCGGATTGGTCCTGCCCGCCGAGTGAACATTGTCGATGGAGACGAAAGGGGAGAGATAACCATGGCCGACAGCACTCATCATCGGGAGTGACACCAATCCGCTTCGGCAGCAAACATTTGCAACGTCCACAACGAGCTCAACTCAGACGTTCATCGCCTTCACTGCAGATGACAGCTTTGGGTCGATCTTTCCGGTTCCATCCGTCGCGAGAGGGTGGGACTTTGCCCTTGATATCATCTGCCGGAACGGCGAGACTACCCACTCTGCTGACTTCGACGACTGCGAGGAAGGCTTATCGATGATATGGGTTGGCGGCTACACCTGATCCGGTACCAACGTGGGGAGTTACCAGTGGGTTCCGCAATGAGATGCTGCTTTCGGACCGAGGTTCTATCATGATCGACAACCGCCTCACCATCCTGAATCTATACGAGATGAAGAGGACGCCGGAAGACTTCCAGATTGCGGTAGGCGCGCTGGCAAAGCGGGTCGAAGCGGAAGGTCATCCCGGAGTCCTATCCTACAGGTTCTTCGTGAACGCGTCGGAGAGGACAGCGCGCGGCGTCATCGACTACAAAGATCCTAGTGCTTGGATCGGGCACCACGACATCACCATGAACTGGCCCGAACTGACCGCGCTGCATGCGGCGGCGACGTTGGCGGAAGTCATCTTCCTCGGCCCGCTAACATTCGAAACCCAGGCCTGGATTGAAAACTCGGCGCTGACGGCGCGAGTTCGTAGCGGGAATATCTTCGCAGGCGGATTCCAGAGGTTGCGTGGCTGGTCGAACGAATGGCTGGATGGGGCTCATTAATGCATGTCGCCCAAAAGTGTGCAGCGATTTCGGGGCAACGACATGCACAAAACAAAGATCTAAAGCGCGTCGCGTGAATACGTTTGAACGCGACGCGCTTTAGGTCATCCCCCTGCCACGGACGCCAATGATCGCGACAGGTCGATTCACGTCTTCAGTGGTCACAAGAGGGTGGCGCTCATGAGAAGACCTGATGGTGGGTCAGCTTCAAACTGAGCCGACCGAACCCCTCTCGACAAGGCGACAAGGGAGCATGGCGTGCTTTGGCTCGAGGACTTCACCCTCGAGTAGCCGCTCCAGCCGCTCGGCGCCACAATAGCCGAGGTCGTAGTAGGGCAGGGCGGCGGTGGTGAGTTCGGGCTTCACCGCATGCGATACCGTGCGGAAATCGTCGAAGCCGACGATGCTGACCTCGTTTGGGATGCTCAGTCCCAGACCCAATGCCGCAATATAGACCTGCAGGGCCATCTCGTCGTTTCCGCATATGATCGCTGTCGGCCGGTCCGGTTGAATGAGGATCTCGCGGGCGGCGGCAAAGACATAGTTGTTCTCCTCGCCGATGGCGCCGTCCATTCCCAACCGGACATCGATATCCTTTTCGGACAGTCCGGCATCCCGGATGGTCCCACGGAATGCCTCGTATCGGAGCTCGGCTCCGAGCAGACGGGGGTTGAGGCGGATATAGCCGATGCGCCGATGTCCTTTTTCGAGCAAATGCCGCGTCAGGTCGCGGGAGCCTTGAAGGTCATCCGGCTCGATCGATACGTAGGGCTTCTTCGATCCTGGGCGGCAGTTCACCAAGACGGTCGGAATTTCAACCTCATCAGGCTCGGGATCGATGACGCGATGGTACATCGTCACATAGAGCACGCCCTCGATGCGATGTGACTGGAAGGTTCTCCATGTCTCCCGCTCGCGATCGAGGTTGCCGTTGGTGTTAGCAAGGAAAACGGTGCGTCCATTCGCATTGGCCCAATCCTGAATTCCGCGCACGATGTCGCCTGAATACGGAGTGGTCGAAATGAAATCGGTTATGATACCGAACGTGCGGGATCGGTTCGAGCGAATGAGGCGCGCGGCCATATTCGGCACGTAGCCCAACGAGGCGATTGCCGCCTCGACTCTCTGAAGCGTGTCTGCGTGGACATTTGGCTCCTTGTTGACTACGCGCGAAACCGTCTTGTCGGAGACGCCGGCCATTCGCGCCACGTCCTTGATGCTGACCATGATTGCCATTCCTCATCAGTTGGCCTGAACATATGAAGATAGCGCTTTCCGCGCAAGTGACAACGTCGGCATTTTTTATGACAACGTCGTCAATCGCGATTGACAACGTCGACAATCTTCCGTTAGCCTCTGTCGCAAGTTTGGAAAAAGCGAGCCTTTGGGAGGAGCCGCGATGAAAAAAATGCTTGCAACAAGCGCGATCGCACTGGTGATTTCATCAGCCGCCGCGGACGCCGAGACTCTGAATATTCTCGTCGAGGGCGGCGGTGAAATGCTCCAGAAGGCCGTTGCCGAACAGTTCACCAAAGAGATCGGCATCGAAGTACAATTCACCGTGGTTCCCTACCAGGGCGTCTACGACAAGCTCTCGGCCGAGATCGCTTCGGGGCAGTCGAATTTCGATGTCGCCTCGATCGATGTCGTCTGGAATGCCAAGTTTGCGCCGCACCTGGAAAGCCTCGACGAGCTTTTCACGCCCGAGTTTGCGGCAGACTTTTCCCCGGCGCTTTTGGCAGACGCGAAGCTTGACGGGCGCTATATCGGCGTCCCGGCCTGGGCCAACGCGGAGGTCGTGCTCTACCGCAAGGACCTGTTTGAGAAGGCGGACGAAAAGGCGGCGTTCAAGGCCAAATACGGCTATGAGCTCGCGCCGCCGGCCAATTGGCAGCAATGGCGGGATATCGCCAAGTTCTTCACGCGGGATACTGACGGTGACGGCAAGACCGACTTTTGGGGCACCGACACGATCGGCGCCTATTCAGAAGAATGGATGGCGCACGTGTTGCAAGCAGGCTCGCCCGGCGTGGTCCTCGATGCGGAAAACAATGTCATCATCGACAACGCCGCTCACAAGGAGGCGCTCGAGTTCTATATCGCTCCCCTTTGTCAGGACAAATCCGTTCCGGAAAACGTCACCGAGATCGGCTGGGGCGAGGCCCAGAACCTATTCTACCAGGGCAAGACGGCGATGATGAAGTTCTGGGCGCATGCCTACAGGATGACGCCGGCGGACTCCAAGGTTATCGGCAAGGTCGGCGTCGCCCCGATGCTCGCCGGAAAAGCGGGCATCGCCGGCATCCCCGGTACCTGGTACAACGTCATTCCTTCGACCGCTGCCAACAAGGAAGCCGCGAAGAAGTTTATCGCTTACGCGGTCAAGCACAACGCGATGGGCATCGAAGCTCCGCTCGGCCTTGCTGCGACGAACTCCGCCTACCAGAGTTACGCCGGCAAGCCGGGATATGAGCACTTCGAGCCGCTTTTGAAGACGTTGGCGGCAGCCGCGACGCGTGGCCGTCCGATGCATGAGCACTATCAGGAGATCGTTGATGAGGCGGTGCTGCCTGCCGTGCAGAAGGCTCTCTCCTGCGAAGATGACATCGGTGAGGTCCTTTCGGAAGCCAAGGAGACGATCGAGGATATCTTGAACTGATCCTCCTACCGCACGATTGCTTAAATCGGAATCGATTTAAGGAAAAAATCATGCAGCAAATCAAAGTGCTACAGCGCGCGTCTGAGAAGACGCGCGGCGCTGTAGGCGGGTTTGGCTATCACCGCGTGTCCTGATACTGGAGTTGGATATGACCGAGAACCGGTTTGTCCTCGCTATGATCGCGCCGGCAGCAATCTTCTTGGGCTTGCTGGTCGCCTATCCAGTTGCTCTGCTGGTCTACAATTCCTTCTTCAAGGTCGAGCTCATCGCACCAGATGTTCGCGCGTGGGTGGGATTGCAGAATTACATCGAGGCTCTGACGTCATCGCGAGTCCGTGAAAGCGCCCTGCGCACCCTGCAGTATACGTGCTTCGCGCTGCTGTTCGAGTTCGTTTTCGGCTTCTGTGCGGCATTGCTGTTCAACGCGATCGCCGACAGCTCCCGCTGGCACCGCACGATTTTCGCCCTGCCGCTCATGGTACCGCCTATCGTTGCCGGTCTGCTCTGGCGGTTCCTGCTGATCGGCGACATCGGCATCCTCAACTACGGACTGGTCGGCCTCGGCCTGATCGACAGTCCCGACGCTATCCGCTGGCTGTCAGACGAGGACGTCGTCATCTACGCGGTTTCCTTCGCGGACATCTGGCTGACGACCTCCTTCGTTGCGCTCGTCAGCTATGCGGGACTGACCAACATTCCCCGCGAACTGCTCGAGGCCGCGCGGATCGACGGGGCCAACGCCCTGAAGAGGTTTTGGCACGTCACCCTGCCGATGATGCGTCCAGTTCTTGCGGTCGTCGTGATCGTCCGCGGCGTCGATGCTGCCAAGACATTTGACCTTATTTGGATCCAGACGCAGGGCGGCCCGCGCCATCAGTCCGAAGTCATTTCGATGAACATCTACCAGAGGATGGTGCGCTATGGTGACCTCGGCGAGGCATCCGCTTCCGCAACGCTCTTCCTCATCGTCATGATCCTTCTCGCCGTCGTCGCCTACTGGAAGATCTGGAGGCCCGCCAATGATTGAGCGCAAGAAACGAGACGTCGGCGGGACGGTCATCAACATCTTCGCCTTGCTGCTGGTGCTATCCTATGCGGTTCCTTACGTCTATCTGTTGATGACGGCGCTCAAACCTGCCGCCGATGTACAGCAGATTCCGCCGTCGTTCTTCCCGAACCGCATCACGCTCGAGAACTTCAGCACCGTTCTTGCCACCCCGAGCCTGCCCGCGGCCTTTGCGAACTCGCTGATGGTGGCAGTGCTGACGACAGTCCTGTCGCTGGTACTGGCCGTGCCCGCCGCCTACGTCGCGACACAGTATCGGCGGTCGTTCACGACGTTGTTCCTGCTGTTTGCACTGGTCACCCGCATGGTGCCGGCCGTCTCGTTGGGCGTACCGCTGTTCACCGTGCTCAAATCCTTAGGGCTTCTCGACACGACGCTGGGGCTGGTGCTCGCCCACACATCGACCGCCGTTCCGCTGGCATTGCTGCTGATGTCCGCCTTCTTCGAGGGTCTTCCCAAGGAGCTTGAAGAAGCGGCCCGAATGGACGGCTGCACGCGGTTTCAGGCTTTCGTGAAGATCATCCTTCCGGTGATGCGCAGTGGCATCGCGGTCACCGCCCTCTTCTCGTTCATCGCCAGTTGGAACGAGTTCCTCTACGCGCTTCTGCTGACTTCGGAAAAAGGCAAGACCGCCCCCATCGTCATCGCGGAATACAACTCCGTCTACGGTCTCGCCTGGGGCCCGATGACCGCGGCTGCAGTGCTTTATTCGCTGCCCGTCATCCTCATCACCCTCATTCTTCAGAAACAGATCATCGGCGGCCTGACCTTCGGCGCTGTCAAAGGCTAATGGAGACGAGAAATGGCCGAGATTTGCTTGAGCAACATCAACAAGGTCTATGGCGACAGCTTCCATGCGATCCGCAACCTGACATTCGACATCAAGGATGGCGAGTTCCTGATCTTTGTCGGCCCGTCCGGCTGCGGCAAGTCCACGGCACTCAGGATGATCGCCGGGCTCGAGAGCATTTCGAGCGGGGAACTGCTCATCGGCGACAGGCTCGTCAATCACGTCGATCCGAAGGATCGCGACATCGCCATGGTGTTCCAGTCCTACGCGCTCTACCCGCACAAGACTGTCAGGGAAAATATCGCCTTTCCCTTGCGCATGGCCAAGCTGCCGAAGCCGGAGATCGACCGCCGCGTCGAGGAGGCCGCGCGCATCCTGGAACTCACGCCGCATCTCGACCGGAAGCCCGGCAGGCTCTCCGGCGGCCAGCGGCAGCGCGTGGCGATGGGCCGGGCGATCGTCCGCAAGCCGGCCGCTTTCCTCATGGACGAGCCGCTTTCGAACCTCGATGCCAAGCTCCGCGTGCAGACGCGCGCCGAGATCTCGCGTCTGCAAAAGGAGCTTGGCGTCACCACGATCTACGTCACCCACGACCAGGTCGAGGCGATGACGATGGGAGACCGCGTCGCCGTCCTGAAGGGCGGTGTGCTGCAGCAAATCGACACGCCGAAGAACCTTTATGACCGGCCCATCAACGCCTTCGTGGCCGCCTTCATCGGCTCGCCGTCGATGAACCTCTACGAGGCATCCCTTTTCGGAGAGGAGTTGAGGCTTGGCTCGCAGATCATTCGGCTGCCCGCTGAAGTGTTTGCGGCGCGCCCTGCACTTCGTTCAAGCGGCGAGCGAACCGTTGTCGTCGGCATCCGCCCCGAAGACATGGATGACGCTTCGATCGCGCCTTCGAGTGCAGAGATCCAGGCGGCCGTCACGCTCGTCGAGGGGCTTGGCGCGGAGACCGTGGTTCACCTCGCGATCGACGCGCCCTGGGTGGACGCCGGCGATCCCGACGCCATCGCGGAGATCGGTCACCAGCGCTCGGCGGTCGGCCGTTTCTCTCCGAAAACAGCCGTTCGGATCGGCGACCACGCCCGCGTCGCGCTGAACGCTGCAAACTTGCATTTCTTCGATCCCGAAACCCGCACCAGCATTTGGTGACGGCCACAAACCAAGGAGACCGTGTCATGACATTGCCTTTCATCCCCACGAGTCCGCTCGCGGGGCTCCCCATCGTGCGCCCTGGAGTCCGCTCGAAGCGGCAGTCGAGCTACGACGTGACCGGCGGCAACAGGGACTTCAAGATCGTGCCCGCCGGCCAGACGCAGGTGATGGCCGACATCGATGGGGCCGGCTGCATCAAGCACATGTGGATCACGACGCGATGCTACGATCCCCAATATCTGCGCAAGCTTGTCCTCGAGATGTACTGGGATGGCAGCTCGGAGCCGTCGGTGCGCGCCCCTCTCGGTGACTTCTTCGGTGTTGGCCATGCGACGGGAGCACACTGGTGGTCCCTGCCGATGAACACGACCTTCGGCGATCGCCGCGGGCCGAAAGGGCCGTTTTCGCCGGCGATGAACAGCTATTGGCCGATGCCTTTCGAACGTGGAGCCCGAGTTCAGATCGTCAATGAGGCGGACGAGCCGATCCAGAACCTCTTCTACTACATCGATTACGAGCTTTACGCCGATGGGCTTCCCGCAAATATGGGGCGGTTCCACGCAACATGGAACCGCGAGAACCCGACGACTGCGATCCCGACCGTGCAGCCCTACGCGAACCCGGCACCATGGGACCTCGGGGGAGAGAATACCACGGGTGAAGACAACTATATCGCTCTCGACATCGAGGGCGAAGGCCACTACGTCGGCTGTGTGCTCAACATCGATAACTTCAATGCCTCCAACCAGGAATACACCTGGCCTGGCGAAGGCGATGACATGATCTTCATCGATGGTGAGGCCTGGCCGCCTTCGATGCATGGCACCGGCACGGAGGATTATTTCGGCTGTTCCTGGGGGTTCCCGGCAGGACAGCATTCAACGCCCTATCACGGCATTTCACTTGGCGCGGACGTCCAAGAGCATTTCGGCAAGTGGTCGCTCTATCGCTTCCACATCGAGGATCCGGTGCACTTTTCGAAGTCCATCCGCGTGACGTTCGAGCATGGCCACGCCAATGATCAGTCGAACGACTACTCCTCTGTCGCATACTGGTATGCGCTCAAGCCCACTGCCGCCAAGCGCCTGCCGCCGGTCAAGGACCGGCTTGTCCGGCGCTGGCCGGAACATGGGCTGTGGGACAAGTAATCTCCTCCCAACAGCGACTTGGGCCGGTCTCGTGCCGGCCCCTTTCGGAGTTCGGCGAGCCGTCCGGCGAGGAAGGGAGGAGCAATGAACAGCAGTTTGAAATTGGACGTGAGGCGCGGGACTCGGTTCGAGTTTTGGGCCCGGCGGAAGCCGGCGACCTCCGAGGAGGAGCATGCGGGAGGGGAGGTGTTCGCCTTGCGTGCCGACGAGCGCATCGTCTACCGGATTGCGGCGCTGCCGCCTTATTTTCAGTTCTACGCCTACACTCATCACACGAACGAGCCGCTCACGCTGGAATGGGACGAAAATGCCATCGAGCTATCGCTGTTCTACCATTTCGATCCGGCCAATGTGGTTGAGGAGGGCGTGACTTTTCTCGAGCTGCGGGGCGGCCGCCTTACCGCTCGACCGAAGGAAGCCTGGCCCGCGTGGTACCAGAGCGATCCCGACCGGCCGCAGCTACGGTTCTCGCCGTTTCAGGCCTGGATGAATGATCCCAATGGCCTTTGCTTCGTCAATGGTCGCTATCACCTACTCTACCAGTTCCATCCGGTCGAAGCCGAATGGGGGCCGATGCATTGGGGCCACGCTGTAAGCGATGACCTTTACCGCTGGACCCATCTTCCGGTGTTCCTCCATCCGGAGCAGAACCTCTGGTCGCTGGGCGCCACCGGCGGCGCCTTCTCCGGAAGCGCCTTCGTCGGTCCCGACGGGGATTTGAGCTTCTATTATACGGAGCGCCTGCCCGCTTACGACCTCTTCAAGGACTACAAGGAGGTCCAGAAGCAGATAGTCCCGTCAACGGACTTGCTCCGCCCAGAGGCCAACCGCCTGGTGCTGGTCGATGGCCCTCCAGGCAGCGCCCATGACTTCCGCGATCCGAAGGTCTGGTACGATGCGACGCGGGGCGGCTACCGCATGGTGCTCGGAGCCGCGATCGATGGCGACCCCGCGGTGTTGCTCTACGGCTCCAAAGATGGTGCGGACTGGAAGTTCTTGTCGGTGCTCTACCGCGCCCCGGAACATTTCCGCCGGCATGGCGCGCGTTGCGTCGAATGCCCCGACTTCTTCGGACTCGAGGATCGCTTCGTGCTCGTTATGGGGTTCGTCGGCTACACCGAGCCGGAGACCGGCCGACACAATCTGCTTTACGCACAGGTCGGCACATTTGAGGACGATCGCTTCCTGCCGCTCACCCCTACATTGCAGGAGCTGGACTTCGGCACCGACTTCTATGCAATGCAGAGCTTTCGGGCAAAGGAGCGGCAGATTGCCTTTGCCTGGCTTTTTAATTGGGAATTCAGAAAGCCGGCGGGCTCGCCCTACAGCGGCGAGTTGTCGTTGCCGCGCGTGCTCGGTCTCGACGCTCAACTGCGTCTGACGATGTTGCCTGAGGAAGGCTGTCGAGCTCTGCGCTCCCGCGCATTGACGCAAGCCGCCCCCGGCCATTTTATCTGCGAACCCGGAAAGCCGATCGAATTGTCGTTGGGAGGTGCTCTCAATGAAATTCGAATCGTCGGACGCGGCGGTGACGGAGAAAGCTTTACGATCGCACACGTCTTGGGACGGCTACAGGTCAGCGTCGCTGAAGACGCCGGCGAAATCGAATACCGCTCGACACCGCTGGAGCTCAAAAATCTGACGCTCTTCTTCGATCGAGGAGTGCTCGAGATCTTCGCCAACGATGGCGTGATCTGCGGCACTCGCCGCACTTACAAGATCACAACGCTGACCGCGCTGGAATTGGTGCCCTCTAAAGCAACCGACATCGAGTTCTGCGGGGCCTGGTGCTATCTCTCCGTCTGGGGAGACTAAAGCGCGTCGCGTTTAATCGGACTCATGCGACGCGCTTTATGTCATTGCGTTTATGCATGTCGTTGTCCCAAAACCGCTGCACACTTTTGGGCGATATGCATTAGAGGCAACCATCCTCCTCATTTTCTGTCCTGCCAGGCGGTTGCGTGAGACGGGCTGCGCGGTGAATATCCATGGCGCGAGACTTCGCTCTAAATGCTCGAGCGACGTCGGACGGTCGTATGGACGGCTTACTTCAGCCGCTTGAGCAGTTCAGCGGCGACTGCCGGAGCGGAAGCGGGATTTTGGCCGGTAATCAGCTCGCGGTCGGTCACCACATTGGATGTCCACGGCGCCTGGTTGCTGACGAAGTCGCCCCCCGCCGCTTGCAGGGCGGTTTGCGGATAAAATTTCATCTCGCCGCCGTTCAGCAGGCCCTTGGCGATTTCCTCTTCCTGATTGCTGATGACGGTCATTTTGTAGCCGGTATAGATCCAGCCTTCGCCCTTCGCCGAACCGCTCGTCTCAAGCTTTGTGGTGAAGCCCTTTGCGTCGGGCAGGGTCGAGAGCAGGGCGATCGGGCCGTGGCAAGCGAGCGCCGTGGTCTTGCCCTTCGCATGAAAATCGGCGAGCAGCTTGCCGAGTTCCGGGCTGACCAGAAGATCCTGCATGGGGGCATGGCCGCCCGGCACATAGACGGCATCGAAGTGGTCGTAACCGATCTGCTCGACGCGGGCGAGGCTGATGACCGGTGAATTGCTATCGGACGTCAGCTTGAGTTTATCGAGCAAGGCAATGCTTTCCTGCATCGCGGCCTCGTCGCCGCCGAAATACATCTTGTCCACGGAGGAATTGTCCAGTGTCGGCGCCGTGCCTTTAGGGGTCGCGAAGGTTATCTCATGGCCTGCCTCGGTCAGGGCCTTCACCGGCTGCATCAGTTCGTTGAGATAGAAGCCGGTTTCGAAAACCTTGCCGTCCTTGAGATCGAGGTGATCGGAATCCGAAAGAACGACCAGCACGTTGGCGGCGTGTGCGTTGAATGCGCTTGTTCCAAGAGCGAGGAAGAGAGCGAGGGTGCGAATGGTTTTCATGTTGTTTTTCTCCAAGCGAAGGCCATCCCCAGTCCTTGATGGCGGGGCTGCCATCGCGCGTTGTCGGGTGATATCGGGTCGGGTGTTGTGGGTTATGCGGCCAGGAGGTCGCGCAGGGCTTCACCGACGCCGATCGCCGATTGCGGGTTCTGGCCAGTGATCAACCTGCCGTCCACGACCACCTTGGCTGTCCAGTCCGGCGCGGCGTGATGTTGGGCACCGCGAGCGATGAGCGTGCTGGCCAGCAGGAAAGGGACGGTTTTGTCCAGTTTAACGGCGCGTTCCTCGTCATCGGTGAAGGCGGCGACATTTTTGCCCGCGACAAGCCGCGCGCCGTTGCTCAGCGTGACATTGACCAGCGCCGCGGGACCGTGGCAAACGGCGGCGACGACACCGCCCGCCTCGTAAATCTGGCTGGTCACGCTGTTGACGGCGGGACTTGCCGGGAAATCCCACATCGCGCCGTGGCCGCCGGCGAAGAATATCGCTGCGTAATGTTTCGGATCGACATCGGCAAGGCGCAACGTATGGCGAATGGCACGGCGGAAATCTTCGTCATTCCAGTAACGCGCATTGATCTTGTCGTTGAGATCGAGACCGTCGACCGGCGGCTCGCCCCCTTTGATCGAGGCGAACTCGACCGGGATGTGGGCCGCGTCCAGGACAGCGACGGGATGGGTGACTTCGCCGAGATAAAAGCCAGTGGGTTCGCCGCTTTCGCCTTTGACGCCGTGGCTCGTCAGGACGAACAGGACAGGTTTGATGGTGGTCATGATTTGCTCCTGAAATATACGGGAGGACGCTGAAAGAGCGCAAACTATTCTGCGCTTGGATGGAGATAAATATCCGTGCGAGGAATTCATTTGTTCGGAAGAGAGCCAAATCGGTTGCCGATCATGCCATCCGGCGATATGTGCTTGGGCGTCTGTCAGGGTAAATGGCGTGCGGGAACGGATTATTCGCAGGAGGTGAAGGTGGGCCGCCGTTTTGACCACCTCGGTGACGTAGAGGCTTTTGTGACGGTCGTGGAAAAGGGCTCCATGACCGATGGTGCGATCGCCTTGTCCACCACGCCGTCCGTTCTCAGCAGAGCCATCACACGCCTGGAAATACGACTTGGCGTCCAGCTCATGCGGCGGACCACCCGCCGCCTGAGCCTGACGGAGGCGTGCCTATCTTGAGCAGGCGCGCGTCGCGTTCTCGCTGATCGACGATGTCGAGCGGACCATCCAGGGCAACGCGGGAAAATCGTTGAGTGGCCTTGTCCGTCTCAGTGTGCCGACGACCTATGGGCATTACCGATTGCCGTCGATGCTGGACCGGTTCATGCGTGCCTATCCCGATGTCCGCATCGAGTTGAGCATTACCAACCGCAATGTCGATCTGGTGGCGGAGGGTTACGATCTCGCAATCCGCCTGGGTCCGCTGCCAGACAGTGGCCTCGTGGCTCGCAAACTGGAGGATGCACCGCTTTGTCTTGTCGCGGCGCCCAAGTACCTCGAACGTGCCGGTATACCTCGAACGATCGAGGATTTGGCCGAGCATCATTGCCTGCCCTTTGTCATGCCGAGCACCGGACGTTGCGCGCCATGGCTGTTTCTTGCTGACGGACGCGACATCGATTGGACGCCATCGGGGCATATCCAGATTCTCGACGACGTGCTGGGCGTGGTGTCGCTGGCAGAGAGTGGTCTCGGCATCTGCCAGACCTATGATTTTATTGTGCGCCGCTCCATTGAACACGGCCGTCTCGTGGAACTGCTGGATCACGCACGCGGTCGCTCCCGGCCATTTTCGCTAATCTTCGCGCCACACCGCCGCCTCTCCACAGCAACGCGGGCGCTTATCGATTTCCTTGCAACGGACTGATCCATCACTTCCCACCAATCCGGGCCCACTTGCCGAATTCCAGATCCCGCTTTCCTCAATGCGTGTTGTGTGCAGGGGTATGGTCGAATGCGGTCTTCGGCTCGTGGTCGGCGCCCTTCTACGGGATCGCATTCCGGCTGGTCGAACCTATCGCGACCCAAGGCCGGGCCATGTCCCGACAGTGCCTTTACAAAGCAATTGCTGGCGCCTCAGCTTTCGAGCGAAGCCGTCAGCTCGGCAAGAATCCATCGAGGAAGGCGCTGATCTTCGGTGAATTCCGCCGGGCCTCCGGAAGGCCTTTTTCGAAGAACCTGACGTTCGATGACGTGTGCATTCGCCTCCCCATAGGCCTTTCCATGTGGCCGTGGAGAGTTACATATGTGCAATCGTCCTGATCTTGGCTGCCATGGTGATCGCTCTCCGCAATCTTAGGAAATCCTATGAGACTGCCGAAGGGCGGCTTGAAGTGTTGAGAGGGATTAATCTCGATCTCGGCGCGGGAGAGAGAGTAGCTCTGACGGGGGAGTCCGGTAGCGGAAAGAGCACCCTCCTGCATCTCGTAGCCGGCCTCGACAGACCGGACTCAGGCCAGATCGTGATCGGGGGCCGAGACATTTCCAAGCTGAATGACCGGGAACGCGCCGCCTATAGGCGGACAGAAGTCGGCCTCGTATTTCAGCAGTTCAACCTTGTCCCCTCACTGGACGTGGCCGCGAATATCGCTTTCCACGCCAAGCTTGCGGGACGCCACGATACAAAGTGGGAAAGTGAACTCGTGGAGCGCCTCGGAATCGGGGCGCTGCTGACCAGATTTCCAGAGCAGCTTTCCACCGGACAGCAGCAGCGGGTGGCGATCGGACGAACCCTTGCCGCGCGTCCCGGATTGGTTCTGGCGGATGAACCCACAGGAAATCTGGACGAGGCCAACGGAGACGCCGTCCTGGAACTGATGCTCTCGCTTTCGAAGGGAACCGGATCGACGCTACTCCTGGTGACACATTCGCAAAGACTGGCGGATAGGCTCGACCGGCAGGTGCATTTGCGCTCCGGGAAGCTCGAATGACGATGTGGATCGCAGCCACGGCACTTCTGTCCCACTGGCGACGACGGCCGCTGCAACTTGGCGCTCTCTTGTCGGGCCTGGCGCTCGCGACTGCCCTGTGGTCCGGAGTGCAGGCGATCAACGCCGAGGCCCGTGCGAGCTACGCCCGCGCCGCGGCCGTGCTCGATCAAAACGGGTTGGCGCACCTCGTCTCTCCAAACGGCCGCGCGATTCCTCAGTCCGCCTTCGTGTGGCTCAGAAGGGCGGGCTGGAAGGTTTCGCCAGTTTTGGAGGGGGAATATAGGTTTGGGACCACTCGCTTAAGGGTGATTGGCATAGACCCGCTGACGATGCCCGCGGAGACGCAGACCGTCGATCTGGGAAATGACGAGGACTTGCTTTCCTTCATCACGCCGCCGGGCACGCTAGTCGTCTCTCCTGAAACAGCGGAGAAGATCCGAGGGCAGACCGGCCTCGCATTGCGTGTTTCGGATCGGATGCTCGACGGCGCCGCCTTCATCGATATTGGCTTGGCCCAGAGGCTATTAAGAAGAGACGGCGAACTCAGTCGGATCGTGATAGCCGAAAACCAACGTCCCGGTCTGGAGCCGCTCGGAAAGCTTGTTCCGACGCTCTCGGTTCGCGAGCCGAATGCACAAACCGACGTCGAGCATCTTACCGAGAGCCTCCATCTCAATTTGACCGCCTTCGGTTTTCTCGCCTTCGCGGTAGGCTTGTTGATAGTGTACTCGACGATCGGTCTCGCCTTCGAGCAACGGCGGCCGACCTTCAGAACGCTTCGCTGCCTTGGAGTTTCACTGAGGAGGCTCGCGGTCCTGCTGCTCGCCGAGCTTGCCCTTTTCGCCGTTGCCGCCGGGGCGGTCGGTGTCGCCATTGGATATCTGGTCGCGTCGCTGCTGCTACCAGGAGTGGCCGCAACCCTCGAAGGGCTCTACGGAGCCAGCGTGCCCGGCACGCTTTCTCTACGGCCGGAGTGGTGGGTGTCGGGCTTTGCCATCGCATTGGCCGGAACATTGGTTTCGTCGGCACAGAGCCTAATGCGCCTGATGAGGGTGCCTTTGCTGGCGGCGGCGCAGCCTCAGGCCTGGGGGCGATCGTCGGAAAAGGGGCGGCGGCTTCAGGTGCTCGCCGCGGCGGCTTTGCTCGCCTTCTCGGGAGCTCTCCTTCTGTGGGCTGATGGACTCCAGGCGGGCTTTGGCGCGCTTGGCTGTCTGCTGCTCGGGGCGGCGCTACTTCTCCCCGCCGTGCTCTCCGGATTCCTCACCTTGATGCAGCGGATGTCTTCGCGTGCGCTCGTCACGTGGTTCTGGGCCGACGCGCGGCAGCAGCTTCCCGGACTTTCCCTTGCGCTCATGGCATTGCTTCTTGCGCTGGCGGCAAACGTAGGCGTTGGAACGATGGTGTCGAGCTTCCGTCTCACCTTCGTCGGCTGGCTCGACCAACGCCTCGCCGCGGAGCTTTACGTCGCCGCCCGGAATGAAGGCGAGGCAGACAGGCTCAGGGCATGGCTCGCAACGAAGGTGGAATCGGTGCTGCCGATCTCCAGCGTAGACGCCGAGATCCGGGGGCAGCCGATGCAGATCTTCGGTGTCGTTGACGATCCGACGTACAGGAAGCACTGGCCCCTGATCGTGGGCATGCCGAACGTCTGGGATCGGGTGGCGTCCGGTGAAGGGGTGCTGGTGAATGAACAGTTCTGGAGGCGAGAGCGGCTCCGCATCGGCGATCGGCTGGATTTGGCGAGCGAATGGAAGGCGACGGTTGTCGGCGTCTATTCGGATTACGGAAACCCAAAGGGCCAGGTCATGGCCGGAATAAACGCCCTGATCACCCACTACCCGCACGTCTCGCGCCTGCGTTACGGTCTGCGGGTCCCGCCTGATCAGGTTGCGGACTTACGTTCGAACCTCTCGGACGAATTCGGACTACCAGCGGAGAACATCCTCGATCAAGCGGCACTCAAGGAACAGTCACGGCGGATATTCGATCGCACATTCTTGGTTACAGGCGCGTTGAACATATTCACGCTTGGAGTTGCGGCATTGGCTATGTTCTCGAGCCTGCTCACGCTTTCGGAAATGCGCCTCCCGCAGCTTGCGCCCGTGTGGGCAACAGGGGTCACAAGACGCGATCTCGCTCTTATCGAGCTTCTGAGGACTCTGGTGCTCTGGCTGGCGACATTTATTGCCGCTTTGCCGCTCGGCCTGGCGTTGGCGTGGGTGCTTCTCGCTGTGGTGAACGTCGAAGCCTTCGGCTGGCGTCTGCCGATGTATATCTTTCCTTACGAGTGGGTGCGGCTCGGTCTCGTCGCGCTCGCCGCAGCGGTTGTTTCCGTATTCATCCCGCTTCGCCGGCTGGCGGGACTCGCACCGTCGGAACTTCTGAAGGTATTCGCCAATGAGCGTTAGATCGATTGCGATCGCTTTTGCGGTGACGACCATGGCCAGCTTGTCCGCAAGCCAAGCGGCCTACCAGGGTTTTGCTGGCCTCGGCTCGGCGGCTGAAGGGTTTTCGGTGCCGCAGCCCGGCCGGCCGTTCCGTTTCCCCGCCGACCACGGCCCACATCCGGACTTCCGGATAGAGTGGTGGTATCTAACGGCCAATCTTGAAGCTCCCGACGGGACTCACTACGGGGCGCAGTGGACGCTTTTCCGGTCAGCGCTTGCTCCAAGGGAGGCCACCGGGTGGTCGAGCCCACAGCTCTGGATGGGTCACGCAGCCGTAACCACTTCAGAGGACCACTTCGTTGCAGAACGTATTTCACGCGGGGGAGTGGGGCAGGCCGGGGTCGTTGCGGAGCCGTTTTCGGCCTGGATCGATGACTGGCAGATGAAGGGACGTGCAACCCCGGGAGCGGATCAACTGGCCGAGCTCAGCCTGACTGCGACGGCAGATGAATTCGGCTATGAACTCCGCCTATCAGCAACTGGCCCGCTGGTGCCGCAGGGCGATAAAGGTTATTCGCTGAAATCAGCGAAGGGGCAGGCCAGCTATTACTATTCGCAACCGTTCTATGCGGTGAGCGGTTCGCTTTCGCTACCAACCGGGGATATCGCGGTGACGGGGAAGGCCTGGCTTGACCGCGAGTGGTCATCACAGCCGCTGGCGGAAGACCAGACCGGGTGGGACTGGTTCTCGCTGCATCTCGATACAGGGGAGAAGCTCATGGGCTTCCGTCTCAGAGATGAAGGTGAGGGATTTACGTCCGCCACCTGGATCACTGCCGACGGGCGACCGGATGCTTTGCCCGCGGGAGCCCTCAAGATCGTCCCCGTGCGGACCGCCAACGTCGCAGGACGTCAAATTCCTGTTTCCTGGAACATCCAGATTCCCAGTCGCGGCTTTGACGTCACAACTCAGCCTCTGAACGAGCAAGCATGGATGTCAACGTCCATCCCGTATTGGGAAGGCCCGATCGCCTTTAAGGGCACTGTCGGTGGGAGGGGCTACCTGGAGATGACCGGGTACTAGGCCAAGCCACTGCGTAGCGGGTCGTGTCCTGATTAAGAAGACCTCAGGCGGCCCTCTGCTTGCGGTACCGGTTGATCAGGCCGCCTTCGAGAAGGATGTTTCGCTCGCGCGGCGTCGCCTCGAGCATCAGTTCGAGTGTCCGCCCGTCATCGACCTGAGCCCGGATGCTCTGACCCTTGCCAACGGAACTCTTCAGATTGCTGAAACGAACGACTTGCCCTGCCGACGGGGCGGCCTCGGACCGGTCGAGCACCAGCGGCAGGACGCCGAAATTCACAAGGTTTTGGCGGTGGATGCGGGAGAACGATCTGGCGATGACCGCGCGCAGGCCGAGTGAGCGCGGAGCGAGTGCGGCGTGCTCGCGGCTCGATCCCTGCCCGTAATTTGCGCCGGCGACGATGGCATGACCATCCCGCTTCAAGGTCTCATCCGCTTTTTTGGGATAGTCGGCATCGATATCGCGGAACACAAAGCGCGCGATCTTCGGGACGTTGCTGCGGAAAGGTAGCACCGCGGCGCCCGCCGGCATGATCTCGTCTGTCGAGATGTCGTCCTGCGCCTCGAGTAGCACCGGCAATTCCAGGTCGTTCGGCAGCGAATCGAGTTCCGGCAGCGATGCGATGTTCTCTCCTTTGACGAGATCGACGCGCAGGGCTTCGTCTGGCCCGGGCGGTGGCGCAAACATGCCGGGCTCGGCCAGACGCATTTCGGCGTTCTCCGCCTGAGGTGGTGATCCAAGCGACCGCGGGTCGGTAATCCGTCCGGTCAATGCGGATGCTGCAGCCGTCTCCGGGCTGCACAGGAAAACCGCATCCTCCCGGGTCCCCGACCGTCCGGGAAAATTGCGCGGCACGGTCCTGAGGCTATTGCGCCCTCTGGCCGGCGCCTGGCCCATGCCGATACAGCCATTGCAGCCCGCCTGGTGGAGCCGCGCACCGGCCGAAAGCAGGCTGCCGAGATGACCGGCGCGCGCCAGTTCCGCCAGCAGGACCCGGCTCGTGGGATTGATGTCAAAGGAGACGCTCGGCGGGATCCGGCGACCCTTTGCCATTGCGGCAGCCACCGCGAAGTCGCGATAACCCGGATTGGCAGAGGAGCCGATATAGGCCTGGTAGATCGACTCGCCCGCGACTTCGCTCACCGGAACGACGTTGCCGGGGCTGGACGGCTTCGCGATGAGCGGTTCGAGCGCTGAAAGATCGATCTCCTCCTCGATATCATAGCTGGCATCACGATCGGGCAGGATTTCCTGCCATTCCCTTTCGCGACCATGCGCCGCCATGAATGTTTTCACCGCCTCGTCCGACGGAAACACCGTGGTCATTGCGCCGAGTTCGGCTCCCATATTGGCGATCACGTGGCGATCCATAGCCGCGAGACCGGCCAAGCCGGGTCCCGAATATTCGATAATGCGGCCGCGCCCGCCGGATATGCCGTGCCGGCGCAGCATCTCGAGTATGACATCCTTCGCGCTGACCCAGTCTGGCAGGCTGCCAATCAGCCGGACACTCCAGATCTTGGGCATTGTGATGCGATAGGGTTCCCCCGCGAGTGCCATCGCGACGTCGGAGCCGCCCGCGCCGAAGGCGAGCATGCCGAGGGCGCCGGAGGCCGGCGTGTGGCTGTCGGAGCCGACTAGAGATTTGCCGGGCACACCGAACTGCGCCATGTGAAGCGGGTGGCTGACCCCGTTGCCGGGCGGGCTGAACCACAGGCCGAAGCGGCGCGCCGCACTTTCGAGGAAGAGATGGTCTTCCGGATTGCGACTGTCCTCCTGCAGGAGATTGTGATCGACGTATTGGACGGCAAGTTCAGTCGCGACGCGCTCCAGGCCCAGAGCTTCCAGCGTCAGCATTATCAGCGTTCCGGTGGCATCCTGCAGCAGGGCCTGGTCAGTGCGTAGCGCGATCTCGCTGCCCGGTTGCATCTCGCCTTCCACGAGGTGCGTTTCGATCAGTTTTTGTGCCACTGATATTCCCATTTCATCCACTCCGGGACGAGGTAGGCATTTCGTCTCACGGCCGTAATGGCCCAACGCCCATAGTCGAGCTAGGTTCCGGGATTTGGGTTCGCGCAAGGCAGGATCCGTCGCACTGCGGCGGCAATGCGTATGCGTAGCTATCCTTTATTGCTGACACGCAAAAGAAACTCGCCGGGTCACAGATCGAGCAGCAATCATCAGGGGGGCCGCGGACAAGCCCGACCCCGCAAGCCATGCGGACTGTTTCCGAGCACGTTTCCGGCGCGGCCCCGAGGCCGTCTTCAAGATCGGCAGAGGCGGGGAGGTCGGTCGCCGACAATCTCGGCAGCATTCTCAAGGGAGATACGCGAACGCTTCCGATTATTCACCAATGGAAGAGTTAGGCTTCAGGTTCGTGGCAAACCACTTCGATGTTGTGTCCGTCCGGACCAATGACAAAAGCTGCATAGTAGTTCGCGTGGTAGTGCGGGCGCAGACCAGGCGCACCATTGTCTCTGCCACCCGCCTCCAGAGCCGCGCGATAGAAAGCTTCGACTTGCTGGCGATTCTCGGCCGTGAACGCCAGGTGAAGATGCGCCGGCTTCTCCTCGGTTTGGTACAGGCACAAGGAAGCCTTACCCTTTGGGCTAAGCTCGACACCGTACGAAGGCGGCCCCTCCGAGACAACGGCTACGCCGAGCGGTTCGAGTGCCTTGAGGAAGAACGCTTTGCTAGTTGCATAGTCGCTGACTCCGAATTTGACGTGGTCAAACATGAGTTCTCCTGAAGTGTGTGGGCCTGCCTGACGGAGAGGGCAACTGGAGCATGCCCCTGCTGCGCACCTTGTAATGTCTGCTTGCGCTGCAAAGCGATCGTTCGCGGCCGCTTTGCGGCTCAGAGTTTAATGGCATGTCTGAGCCTTTAATGGCAAGAAACAGAGGGCGGGGGCCGCGTTTCTTGGCGGGTGAAGTTGCCCCGCGGTTAGAGTCGAGAGCAGCCGCACCTTAGGTTCTGATCTAGTCTTCGACGAGCACCGCCGCTACCATCGCGGGCACGTAAGTCGACGAACTTGACAAGGATTTTGCATGTCGCTGACTCCCAAAATCGCGATAGCCTGCCAAGGAGGGGGCAGCCATGCTGCCTTTGCGGCGGGTGTGCTGAGTGGCCTATTGGCGCCTGAGTTTCGTGATCGTTACCAGCTCATTGCGTTGAGTGGGACGTCGGGCGGCGCCATGTGCGCCGCGTTGGTGTGGTCCGGCCTGATCCGCGGTGGGGCGGACGAGGCTAGGCACCGCCTGATAGACTTTTGGCGCGACCTCGAGGTGCATGACATTCTTGATGCCGTGACTAACTTCTGGGCAGTGTCGTCGGCACGCTTCCCGGTCACCGCCGAGATCAGCCCTTACCTCTATAGTCCTGTGGCCGAGCCGCGGTTGCGCGATCTTCTCAGTCGTCACCTCGACCTTGCGTCGTTGCCGAGCGAACCCCATCGTCGTGCGAGGCCGAAACTCCTGATCGGGGCCACGGACATCATTCACGGCCTCGGGGTGGCGTTTGAGGGCGAGAGCTTGACCTATGATGAGCTGATCGCCTCGGCTGCGGTTCCCCCGCTCTTCCGGGCCGTGCAGGCTCACGACACTCTCTTCTGGGATGGGCTCTTCAGCCGCAATCCGCCTGTGCGCGAATTCACCCAGTTGCCGGAGCGGCCAGACGAAATCTGGGTGGTGCAGATCAACCCGCAGCAGCGGAAAAGTGAGCCACGGGCGATGCCAGAGATCATCGATCGCCGCAATGAGCTGTCTGGCAACCTGGCGCTCAGTCAGGAATTGTACTTCATTACGAAAATCAATGAATTGCTCGCCGAGTATCCCTCGCTCGGCGCACGCTACAAACCTATCAACGTCCGAGTCGTTGAACTTGAGGGCGACCTAGACTATCCCTCCAAGCTGGACCGCTCCAGTCCGCTGATCGAGCGCCTACTGCGAGACGGGCAGGAACGCGCAGGGTGGTTCTTCGACGACCGATCTCTGTGGCCACGCTACAGCGCCGTGCGTCCCTTAGGACGCACAAAGGACGCTGTAACTCTTTGAACCTACGCATCGTGCTTTCCGAAAATCGGGTCCGATTTTCGGGCCGATGCGCTAGCGAACAACGACGAAACGCCCCTGAGAAGAAGGCGACCTCATGAGGACTGCAAACAAGCGTGCAACTCTCATGGTCGGAAGCCCGGATATATGCAGAAGCCGGCACAGGCCGACCAAAGCACCAGGTCCACACTCCTCGTTAGTTGGGGCTCGGAGGATCGGGAATGCTCGATGCTGCGAGACCGCCGCTAACTGGTAACGAAGACCTCTTTGGGCGCCCTGCACCAGTGCGAACAGACCGAACTCATGGGTAGGGCGTGAGGAAGCTCGCTGGCAGCGGCCGTTTCTGCTCGTCGACGATCGTCACCGGCCGGGCTTCGAACACCACTTCACCCGGCTTGTATCGGAATGTGCCGGACACCAGTGTTGAAGCAGAGCAGCAGGCCGAATACTTCCTGTTAAGCTACGCCACCGCGCCGCCTGGAAATTGTTGATCCTGTTGTCGGGGGAAAGTATTCCTTTTGTCGACAAGAGGATTTGCCAGATGACCGACACCGACAACAATTCCCTCCCAGAACGCAAGCGTGGCTCCGGCGTGAAGATGGTCTACGACATCCTCCGCGACGAGATCCTTGATCTGGTCCTGCCGCCTGGCAGCCCGATTGACGAGGTGCAATTGGCCGAGCGGTTCAAGCTCTCACGCACCCCGATCCGCGAGGCACTGGTGCGGCTGGCAGGGGAGGGGCTGATCGACACGTTGCCGAATCGATCGACGATGGTGTCGAACATCGATTTCTTGAACCTGCACACTTTCTTCGAGGCGCTGGTGCTGATGTACCGGGTGACGACCCGGCTTGCGGCGCAGAACCACCGTCCGGAAGACCTGCCGTCCATTCGCGGCTTCCATGAAGACTATGCGGCCGCCGTCCAGGCGCGCGATGCGCTGGCCATGATCGCCACCAATGCCGCTTTTCACGCGGCAATCGCGGAAGCCGGCCGCAACCCCTATTTCACCGGCCTGTTCCGCCGGTTGCTCGATGAGGGGCGGCGGATTCTTCGCCTCTACTACCAGTCCTACGAGGAACAGTTCCCGCAGCGCTTCGTCGACGAGCACGCGGAAATCATCGCGGCGATCGAAGCGCGCGATGTCGAGGCGGCCGATCGGCTCGGCAAGGCGCATGCCGAGCAGATCGTCGAACAGGTGCAGAAACTGTTCACCCGAAACAACAAGCTCGACATTGACCTGTAGCGACCTGTATTTTTCTTGTCGACAAATAAAATACAAGCCGTTATTGTCTGCTTCAAAGGCACGGAGGCGGCACCGGTGATGGCGCGCACGCCCGTGCTCCCGACAAGCCAAGAGGAGTTTCAAATGAAGGCGAAGATTTTCTCCGGCGTCATCCCGGCGCTGATGACCCCTTGCAAGGACGACCGCACCCCCGATTTCGACGCCCTCGTGCGCAAGGGCAAGGAACTGATCGCCCAGGGCATGTCCGCCGTCGTCTATTGCGGTTCGATGGGTGACTGGCCGCTCCTGACCGACGCCCAGCGCATGGAAGGCGTCGAGCGTCTGGTGAATGCCGGCATCCCGGTCATCGTTGGCACCGGCGCTGTCAACACCGCTTCCGCCGTCGCTCATGCGGCCCACGCCCAGAAGGTCGGTGCGAAGGGCCTGATGGTCATCCCGCGCGTGCTTTCGCGTGGCACGGTCGTCGCCGCGCAGAAGAACCATTTCAAGGCCATTCTCTCAGCCGCTCCGGCTTTGCCGGCGGTTATCTACAACAGCCCCTATTATGGCTTCGCCACCCGCGCCGACCTGTTCTTCGCACTCCGCGCCGAGCATCCGAACCTCGTCGGTTTCAAGGAATTCGGCGGCGCCGCCGACATGCGCTATGCGGCCGAGAACATTACCAGCCGTGACGATGGCGTCTCGCTGATGATCGGCGTCGACACCGCCGTGTTCCACGGCTTCGTCAACTGCGGCGCAACCGGCGCGATCACCGGCATCGGCTGCGTGCTGCCGAAGGAAGTCATCCATCTGTGCAACCTGTCGCAGGCAGCCGCCGAAGGCGACGTCGATGCACGCCAGCGCGCGCTGGAACTGGAGCAGGCGCTCGCCGTGCTTTCCTCCTTCGACGAAGGCCCGGATCTGGTTCTCTACTTCAAGCACATGATGGTGCTGAAGGGGGACAAGGAATACACGCTGCACTTCAACGAGACCGACGTGCTGTCGGAAAGCCAGCGCGGCTATGTCGAAGCGCAGTTCAAGCTCTTCAACACCTGGTATGCCGAGTGGAGCAAGCTTCCGGGCGCCGTACAGAAGTACAAAGCCTGATCGCCGCACGGCCCACAAGACAGGAGGTCCTCCGGTTGGAGGACCTTTTTCGTTTGGCGGTTTAATTTGATGGTCTCACATGCGCCGAGGCCAATGGTTAAGCACGTGCTGACGCCTGTCTTAGGCGACGGCGTCCAACCCAAGGGCGAGGAGCCGATCGAGTTGCTCGATCTCGGCCTGTGTCAAGACAACGCCATCTGCCTCGGACTTGGCGCGCGCCACGAAGCGCCGTTGCGAGGGAAGGCGTGCACCTTGACCGACGATCGCCTCGAACAGAACCTCCGCGCGGGCAAAGGGATTGCCCGGCCGTCCGGACGCGAAGGCCTCCGGCGAGAAGGCGACGATGAGCTCGCCGTGGAACGGCGCCAAGGTCGTCGTTCCGAGGTAATCAAGCACTTCGGGGCTCGTCAGGTCGCCGATCATGATGCCCGCGAGAAGCTCGATCATCGTCCCAATCGCTGAGCCCTTGTGGCCGCCGAACGGCAACATGGCGCCGGCGAGCGCGGCTTCAGGATCGGTCGTCGGCTTGCCACCCGCATCGATCGCCCAACCCTCCGGCAAGGGCTTGCCGGCGCGGCGGTGCAGTTCGATCTCGCCGCGCGCTGCAACCGAGGTCGCGAAGTCGAAGACGTAGGGCGGCTTGCCTTCGCGCGGCCAGCCGAAGGCGAAGGGATTGGTGCCGAGCAGCGGCTTGTTGCCGCCAGTGGGCGCCACGGTCGCATAGCTCGGGCACATGACGAGGCCGGCGAGCCCTTGTTCCGTCAGTGCTTCGACTTCAGGCCAAAGCGCCGAGAAATGCGTGCAATCATTGATGACGAGTGCGGCGAGGCCGAGCGCCCGGGCACGTTCGGCCAACACCGGCAGGCCGAGTTCGAAGGCCGGATTGGCGAAGCCGCACTTGGCGTTCACCTTGACGATGGCCGAGCCCTCTTGCTGTTCGAGGTCCGGCACGGCGTCCGGCTTCACCTTGCCCGCCTTCACTGTTCGCAGAGCCCCTTCGATGCGATAGAGACCGTGCGATTTGCAGGCGTCGCGCTCGCCGGCGACGATCACGCGAGCAAGCGCCCCGGCCTGAACGCTGTTGAGCCCCGCCTTGCGGAAGATCGCCTCGACGCGCTCGTACAGCGCACTGATGGAAAGGGTTGTGGTCTCGCTCATCGTAATGCCTCTTTGTCACTACCGCCGCCAGACGGTTGATATCATGCATACAAACAGTATACAAAGTTTCGACGAGTGCAATTCGTCCACGGGTCGATCTTTGCCGAAGCACCCGAGTTTTTGAGAAAGGAACCTCAGATGGCCTTTACCCCAAAAGGAAAACACCTCGTCGCCGGCGAATGGCTCGACGGGGCGGGCACTTTCGCCTCCGCCCCGGCCCACGGTCCGGTGCATCACTTTGCCATCGGCACCGTCGAACTGGTGAACCGGGCTTGCGAGGCGGCCGAGGAAGCCTTCTGGAGCTTTGGCTATTCCTCGCGGGCGGAGCGCGCAGCCTTCCTGCGCGCCATTGCCGAGGAGATCGAAGGCCGTGCCGATGCCATCACCGAGATCGGCAGTCAGGAAACCGGCCTGCCCGAGGCCCGTCTTCAGGGTGAGCGCGGCCGCACCACCGGGCAACTCCGGTTGTTCGCCGACCACATCGAAAAGGGCGAGCACCTGGACCGCCGCTTCGACGCGGCGATGCCGGACCGCCAGCCGGCGCCGCGTCCGGAGATCCGGCTTATCCAGCGGCCGATCGGTCCGGTCGCCGTCTTCGGCGCCTCGAACTTCCCACTCGCCTTCTCGACGGCCGGCGGCGATACCGCCGCGGCGCTTGCCGCGGGCTGCCCCGTCGTCGTAAAGGGCCATTCGGCGCATCCAGGCACCGGCGAGATCGTCGCGGAAGCTATCGAAGCGGCCGTCCGCAAGACCGGCGTCCACCCCGGCGTGTTCTCGCTGATTCAGGGCGGTAGCCGCGAAGTCGGCCATGCCCTGGTGCAGCACCCACTGATCAAGGCCGTCGGCTTCACCGGTTCATTGGCTGGTGGGCGCGCGCTCTTCGACCTCTGCGCCGCACGGCCAGAGCCGATCCCGTTCTTCGGCGAACTCGGCTCGGTCAACCCGATGTTCCTGCTGCCGGAAGCGCTGAACGCCCGAGCGGAGACGCTCGGCCAAGGCTGGGCCGGTTCGCTGACCATGGGCGCCGGCCAGTTCTGCACCAATCCCGGCATCGCCGTGGTCGTCGATGGCGCTGCCGCGGACCGCTTCACGGGAGCCGCCGTAGAGGCGCTCGCCAAGGTCGCGCCGCAGACGATGCTGACCGACGGCATCGCGAAAGCCTATCATGACGGGCAGGCGCGCTTTGCGAGCCGCAACGCCGTCAAGCCGCTGCTCGTCACGCAGTCGTCCGATCGCACCGCCTCGCCCAACCTTTTCGAGACGACCGGCGCGCAGTTCCTCTCAGATCATGCGCTCGGCGAGGAGGTCTTCGGACCGCTCGGTCTCGTGGTTCGGGTGGGCTCGCTCGACGAGATGGAGCAACTTGCGCGCGGGTTCGAGGGGCAACTGACCGCGACCATCCACATGGATGGAGCCGACCTGGACGCTGCCCGGCGCCTGCGCCCGGTGCTTGAGCGCAAGGCGGGGAGGGTGCTGGTCAACGGGTTCCCGACCGGGGTCGAAGTGGTCGATTCGATGGTGCATGGTGGACCCTATCCCGCGTCGACCAATTTCGGGGCAACCAGCGTCGGCACCCTGTCGATTCGACGTTTCCTGCGTCCGGTTGCCTATCAGAACATGCCGGAAGGCCTGCTGCCGGAGGATTTCCTCGGCTGATCCAAACGGCGGTGCAAGCAATAAGAGGGGCTTTTCCACATGGGAAAGCTCCCTTTAATTGCGCGTCGATACCTGACTATATACTTTTTGTATTTTTCTTGTATTTTGGCAATTGATTTGTGCTCTCCGATGCGGAATAGTGCGCGCGCCGTCAGACGGCACACCATTTCAGGGAGAGAGATTATGAAGACCTCGGTGCTCGCGTTCGGCCTCGTTGCTGCCACAGCTATGACCAGCCCGGCCCATGCCGACAAACTTGATGACATCATTGGCTCAGGCACGCTGCGCTGTGCAGTTGTGCTCGATTTCCCGCCGATGGGTTCTCGCGACGAGAACAACAATCCGGTCGGCTTTGACGTCGACTATTGCAACGACCTCGCCAAGGCACTCGGCGTAACGGCAGAGATCGTGGAAACCCCGTTCCCGGAGCGCATCCCCGCTCTCATGTCCGGCCGTGTTGACGTCGGCGTTGCCTCGACCTCGGACACGCTGGAGCGCGCCAAGACTGTCGGCATGACGATGCCGTACTTTGCCTTCGAAATGGCCGTCACCGCCAACGACAAGTCGGTCATCAAGTCCTTCGAAGACATGAAGGGCAAAGTCGTCGGTGCGACGGCAGGCACGTTCGAAGCGATCGCGCTGGAAAATCAAGTCAAGGCCTGGGGCGCGGGTGAGTTCCGCCCCTACCAGACGCAGGCCGACGTCTTCCTTGCGCTGAGCCAGGGACAGATCGACGCCACCGTGTCGACCTCGACTGTCGCCCAGGCCAATGTGAAGACCGGCAAGTTCGCCGGCATCTCCGTCGTTGGCAAGGCGCCGTTCGACACCGACTACGTGGCGCTCTTCACCAACCGCGAAGAATACGGCTTCATCAACTACCTCAACCTGTTCATCAATCAGCAGGTCCGCACCGGCCGCTACAACGAACTCTACCAAAAGTGGGTTGGTGGCGAGGTGCCGCAGCTGACGGTCAACGGCGTCTATCGCTGATCCGGCCGCTTCTCTGGCGGCGCGGGCCTACTGCATGTTTCCTTAATTGGTAGCCGATTTGAGGATGAAAACATGCAGCAATTCAAAGTGCTACAGCGTCCTTTGCGCGTCTCATGAGACGCGCGGCGCTGTGGTCTCGCGCCGCTATTCGTTTCCGAAAAGGTGAGACGAAAAATGTTTAGTTATACCTTCCATTGGAACCAGGCGCTGAAGGCCCTGCCGCAGATGCTCGACGGAGCGCTGATCACCTTGCAGGTGGCACTGCTGTCGATGGTCATCGGCCTCGCGCTCGCGCTCGCGCTGACGGCCTGCCGCTTGTCCGGAAACCGCGTCCTCGGTGGCATCGCCACCACATGGGTCGAGATCGCCCGCAACACCCCGGCGCTGTTTCAGATCTACATGGCCCATTTCGGTCTCGGCAATTTCGGCATCCATCTCAGCCCCTATACGGCGCTGCTCGTTGGGATCGCCTTCAACAATGCCGGCTACCTTGCCGAGAATTTCCGCGGTGCACTCAAGGCGATTCCGGAAACCCAGACGCGCGCCGGTCGCTCGCTCGGGATGACCCCGGTGCAGGCCTTCCGCTACATTGTCCTGCCGCAGATGCTGCGCGTTGCATTCCTGCCCGCTACCAATCAGATGGTCTGGGCGATCCTGATGACGTCGCTCGGCGTCACCGTTGGCATGAATTCCGATCTCGCCGGCGTCACGCAGGAGCTGAATGCGCGGTCGTTCCGCACCTTCGAATTCTTCGCCCTTGCAGCCGTGATCTACTATGTCATCGCTAAGGCTGTGACGCTGGCGGCGCGTGTGCTCGCCTCGCGCATGTTCCGTTACTGAGAGAGGTGAGAGATGTTCAATACCGCCCTCACCATAAGTGACCTCGGCTTTCTCGCACAGGGTGCGTTGATGACGCTTGCGGTCACGGCCGTCTCGGTCGCGGCCGGCACCGTGCTTGGTGTCATCTTCGGCGTCGTGCGCAACCAGCTCGGCGCCTACTGGTCGGCGCCGCTCACCCTCGTGCTCGACGTCTTCCGCTCGGTGCCGCTGTTGATCCAGCTCGTCCTCGGCAACGCCTTCCAGTCGATCGCCAAGCTCGGCTGGCCTCCGTTCACGACGTCCTGCGTGGTGCTGTCGCTCTATACGGCCGCCTATTGCACCGAGATCGTGCGCGGCGGCATCGCCTCGGTGCCGCCGACGACACGGCGCGCCGCCCGCTCGCTCGGCATGACCTGGTGGCAGGACATGCGCTACATCGTGGCGCCGCTCGCCACGCGCGTTTCGCTGCCGTCCTGGATCGGCCTGACGCTTGGTGTCATGAAGGACTCCGCGCTCGTGCTTTGGCTCGGCCTGATCGAACTGCTGCGCGCCTCGCAGGTGCTCGTCACCCGCCTGCAAGAACCGCTCCTCATCCTCATGATCTGCGGTGCGATCTACTTCCTCATCAGCTTCCCGATCGCCCGGCTCGGCGGTTATCTTGAAAAACGGTGGTCCAATGATTGAGATCCAAAACGTCCGCAAATCCTTCGGCTCGCTGGAGGTTCTCAAAGGCATCGACCTCACCGTCGAGAAGGGTGAAGTTGTGACGGTCATCGGCGGCTCCGGTTCCGGCAAGTCGACGCTGCTCACCTGCATCAATGGCCTCGAGCCGATCGATGCGGGCCGCATCATGGTCGACGGCACCGAGGTCCACGCCAAGACGACAGACCTCAACAAGCTGCGCCGTAAGGTCGGCATCGTCTTTCAGCAATGGAACGCCTTCCCGCACCTCACCGTGCTCGAAAATGTGATGCTGGCACTGCGCAAGGTGCTCGGCCTTTCCAAGGACAAGGCCGAGGAGATTGCCGTCAAGCAGCTCACCCATGTCGGCCTCGGCGAGAAGCTCTCGGTCTTCCCGACCCGCATGTCGGGCGGCCAGCAGCAGCGCATGGCAATCGCCCGCGCGCTCGCCATGTCGCCGGAATACATGCTGTTCGACGAAGTGACTTCGGCGCTCGATCCGCAGCTCGTCGGCGAAGTGCTCGACACGCTGCGCATGCTCGCCTCCGAGGGCATGACGATGATCTGCGTCACGCACGAGATGAAGTTCGCCCGCGAGGTTTCCGACCGGGTGGCCTTCTTCCACAAGGGGGTGATGGCGGAGATCGCGCCGCCCGAAGCGCTCTTCGGTGCGCCGAAGGATCCCGAACTGCAAAAGTTCCTGGCAGCGACGCACTGAGGCGAACATGAAGGATGCAGCTCAGCCTGATGTCATCGTGATCGGCGCCGGCGTTGTCGGCCTTTCCGCGGCAATAGCGGCGCAAGGACGGGGGCTTTCGGTCACCGTGGTCGACCGGGAGGGCCCCGCCGCCGGAGCCTCGGCGGGCAATGCCGGGGCCTTCGCCTTCACAGACATCCTGCCGCTCGCATCGCCGGGTATCCTCAAGAAGGCGCCGAGGTGGTTGCTCGACCCGCTCGGGCCGCTGACCGTTCCACCCGCCTACGCCGCACAGATCGCACCGTGGATGTTCCGCTTCTGGCGGGCCTGCTCGCCGAAGCGGGTGGCGCATTCGACGGCAGCGCAAACGGCTTTGATGGACTTGTCAAAGGCCGAGCTGGAGCCCTTCCTTGCGGCGACCGGAACCTTGCCGATGCTGCGCAAGGAAGGCAATCTTCAAGTCTATGAAAGCGAGGTCGAACTGAAGGCTTCGCTGCCCGGCTGGAAGGCGCGGGCGGAGCACGGCATAGAGTTCCATCACCTTGACGCCTCGGCTATGCGCGAGATCCAGCCCGGCCTTGCGCCGCGCTTCACCCACGGTACCTTCACGCCCGGCTGGTACTCGATCGCCGATCCGAAGCTCTATACGCTGGCGCTTGCGGACCATTTCGGCGCCCAGGGAGGCGCGATCGAACGCGCCGAGATCGTGGCACTGAGGCCAGTCGAGGGCGGGGTCGAAGTGACGTCAGCGGACGGCAAGACGCGGCGCGCCCGCCAGGTGGTACTTGCGGCCGGCGCCTTCTCGCACCGTATCGCCCGCACCCTTGGCGAGCGCATTCCGCTCGAGACCGAGCGCGGCTACAACACCACGCTTCCCTCGAATGCCTTCGACCTGCGCACCCAGGTCACCTTCGGCGGCCACGGCTTCGTCGTCACGCGGCTTTCGACCGGCATTAGGGTCGGCGGCGCCGTGGAACTCGGTGGCTTGAAGCTGCCGCCCAACTATCGCCGCGCGGAAGCCATGCTGAAGAAGGCGCAGATCTTCTTGCCGGGGCTGAAAAGCGAAGGCGGCGTGCAATGGATGGGCTTCCGCCCGTCGCTGCCCGACAGTCTGCCGGCGATCGGCCGCGCCCGTGCCACACCGCAGGTGATCTACGCCTTCGGCCACGGTCACCTCGGCCTGACGCAATCGGCGGGGACCGCCCGGCTCGTCGCCGATCTCCTGGCCGGCCAGAGGCCGGCCATCGACATCCAATCCTTCTCGCCTCAAAGGTTCTGACAGGGCACTGACCATGGTCACCTACACCTTCTCCTGCATCGACGGCCACACCTGCGGCAATCCGGTCCGCCTCGTTTCCGGCGGCGGGCCAAGACTGGAGGGGGCCAACATGCTGGAGAAGCGCGCCCACTTCCTTCGGGAGTTCGACTGGATCCGCACGGGTCTGATGTTCGAGCCGCGCGGGCACGACATGATGTCGGGCTCGATCCTCTATCCACCGACGCGACCGGACTGCGACGTCGCGGTATTGTTCATCGAGACCTCCGGCTGCCTGCCGATGTGCGGTCACGGCACGATCGGCACCATCACCATGGCGATCGAGAACGGGCTGATCACCCCGCGCGAACCCGGCAAGCTGTCGATCGACGCGCCGGCCGGCAAGGTGGACATCACCTATCGTCAGGAGGGCCGCTTTGTCGAGGAAGTGCGCCTGACCAACGTGCCCGGGTTCCTCTATGCCGAGGGGCTGACCGCTGAGGTCGAGGGACTGGGTGAAATCGTCGTCGACGTTGCCTATGGCGGCAACTTTTACGCCATCGTCGAGCCGCAAAAGAACTTCCGCGACATGGCCGACCATACGGCCGGCGAACTTGTCGGCTGGAGCCGGAAGCTGCGCGCGGCATTGAACGCCAAATATGAATTCGTCCACCCCGAGCATCCAGAAATCCGCGGCCTTAGCCACATTCAATGGACGGGCAAGCCGACGCAGGCGGAGGCGCATGCGCGTAACGCCGTGTTCTACGGCGAAAAGGCGATCGACCGCTCGCCCTGCGGTACCGGCACCTCGGCGCGCATGGCGCAGCTCGCCGCCAAAGGCAAGCTCAAGGTCGGCGACGAGTTCGTGCATGAATCGATCATCGGTTCGCTGTTCAAGGGCCGGGTCGAGGCCGCTACCAAGGTCGCGGACCGCGATGCCATCATTCCTTCCATTGCCGGATGGGCGCGGATGACAGGCATCAATACGATCTTCATCGACGACCGCGACCCCTTTGCTCATGGGTTTGTCGTAAAATGACCCAGTCGATCTCCGCGCGCAGCATTCTGGGCGGCACCGCCCGTGGCCCCATCGTCGCCACCGTGGAGGCGCTGAGCTTCTGGGGCGGGATCGACCCGGCGACCGGGCGGGTTATTGATGTGCACCATCCGCTGCACGGCCGCTGTCTGACCGGCGGCATCCTGCTGATGCCGTCGAGCCGCGGCTCCTGCACCGGCTCGGGCGTACTGCTCGATCTCGCGCTGACGCGTCGCGCCCCGGCCGCGCTGGTATTCTGCGAAGCCGAGGACGTCCTGACCCTCGGCGCGTTGATCGCCGCTGAAATGTTCGGCAAGCCGCTGCCAGTGTTGCGGCTCTCGCGCAACGCCTTCGACGCGCTTTCGCAAGCAAAGACAGCGCGGATCACCGACACGGCAATCGAGACTGATGGCCTGACGATCGCGGTCGAACCACCAGCCACGGCCGCGCTCGACCTTTCCGAGAGCGATCGCGCCATGCTGGATGGCCGCGACGGCGTCGCGGTCCAGCAAGCCATGCGCATCATCTGCGCCATGGCGGCACAGCAGGGGGCAGAGACGCTTGTGGACGTGGTGCAGAGCCATATCGACGGCTGCATCTATGCGAGCCCTGCGAACCTGACCTTCGCCGAGAAGATGGCGGAGATGGGTGCCGAGGTCCGCGTGCCGACGACCATGAACGCCATTTCGGTCGATCGCGCCAATTGGCAGGCGCAGGGCGTGCCCGCCGCCTTCGGCGACCCAGCGGCGCGACTTGCCGACGCCTACGTCCGCATGGGCTGCCGCCCGACCTTCACCTGTTCGCCTTATCTGCTCGACAGTGCACCGCGCGCCGGCCAATCCATCGCCTGGGCGGAATCCAATGCCGTGATCTTCGCCAACAGCGTGCTCGGCGCACGGACGGCGAAGCATCCCGATTTTCTCGACCTTTGCATCGCGCTGACCGGACGCGCGCCGCGCTCCGGCGTCTATCTGGACGAACATAGGAAGGCCCGACGCGTGATCGACGTCGAGCTGCCCGAAAACGTAGACGACGCTTTCTGGCCGCTCATCGGTTATCTCGCCGGTCGCGCTGCGCCGGATCGCATACCGCTCCTGCGCGGGCTTGCCCCGGGGCAGCCGACGTGCGACGACCTCAAAGCGCTCTGCGCCGCTTTCGGCACCACCTCCGCCGCGCCGATGCTGCATGTGGAGGGCGTCACGCCCGAGGCGGATGGCGCGGCGGCCGAAGACGCCGATTACACGACCATCACGCGTGCCGACATGGCCGCTGTCTGGTCGAGCTTGAACGACGGACCGGACGAGGTGGAACTCGTCGCGATCGGCAGCCCGCATGCCTCGCTTGACGAATGTCGCGCGCTGGCCGATGCGCTCGCTGGGCGCATGCGGCATCCCGAGGTCGCGGTGATCGTCACGGCCGCGCACCAGGTCATCGCTGAGGCGCGCAGCGAAGGTACGCTTGCCCGGCTCGAGATGAGCGGCGTGCAGGTCCTGCCAGATCTCTGCTGGTGCTCGATTTCCGAGCCGGTGTTCCCAACAAAGACCCGCGCGCTGATCACCAATTCGGGCAAGTATGCCCACTACGGTCCCGGTCTCTCCGGCCGCACTGTGCGCTTCGGCAGCCTTGCCGACTGCATCACCGCAGCCCTGACCGGGCGCGTTCCGGCTCGGCTGCCCGAATGGTTATCCTGACCGACTGGTTATCCTGAAGGAGTTCGCAATGCGCAGCACGAAAACCATTCATGTCATCTCGGCCCATGCCGAAGGCGAGGTGGGCGATGTGATCGTCGGCGGCGTTGCGCCTCCGCCGGGCGAGACGATCTGGGAACAGAGCCGCTTTATTGCCCGCGACCAGACGTTACGCAACTTCGTCCTCAACGAACCGCGCGGCGGTGTCTTCCGCCACGTTAACCTGCTGGTTCCGCCAAAGCACCCGGAGGCCGATGCCGCCTTCATCATCATGGAACCGGAAGACACGCCGCCCATGTCCGGTTCGAATTCGATCTGCGTCTCGACGGTGCTCCTCGACAGCGGTATCCTCCCGATGCAGGAGCCGGTGACGGAGCTCACACTCGAGGCGCCGGGCGGCCTCGTGCGCGTACGTGCCGAATGCCGCAACGGCAAGGCCGAACGCATCTTCGTGCAGAACCTGCCGAGCTTTGCAGAGCGGCTGGACGCAAAACTTGAGGTCGAGGGTCTTGGCACGCTGACCGTCGACACCGCCTATGGCGGCGACAGCTTCGTTATCGTCGATCCTGCCGCAATGGGCTTCAGTCTGAAGCCGGAAGAGGCGCACGACATCGCCCGCCTTGGTGTGCGGATCACCAATGCCGCCAATGCGCAGTTCGGCTTCCACCATCCCGAAAATCCCGACTGGCGGCATTTCTCCTTCTGCCTCTTCGCGGGTCCCGTGGAGCGCACGGCGGAGGGCCTGCGCGCCGGAGCGGCCGTCGCCATCCAGCCGGGCAAGGTCGACCGCTCGCCCACTGGCACGGCGCTTTCGGCACGCATGGCCGTGTTGCACGCCCGCGGCGAGATGGGCCCGCAGGACAGGCTGACGGCGGTTTCGCTGATAGGCTCGACCTTCACAGGCCGTATCGTCGGCACAACCGACGTCGGCGGTCGGCTGGCGATCCTGCCGGAAATCTCGGGCCGCGCCTGGATCACGGGCGTTCACCAGCACATGCTCGACCCGTCCGATCCCTGGCCCGAGGGTTACCGGTTGACCGACACCTGGGGCGCGCGCTAAGCCGGTTCGATCGCGGCAAGGACTACGGTTCGATACGACGGCGCAGCGCTGCAGATAGCAAGGTTCAACCGCCTTTTCTAGGCAAGAATCCGATCTGCTGTCGCTGCGGGTCTTCTTGTTTCAGCGTGCGGAGCATCGCCTCGTATTCTCGCTCGACTTCGGGCGTCACGGACGGGCGGATCTCATCGAACGCCTTGTTGAAATGGTCCGGCGTGACGTCCTGGGCGTCGAGATTTTCTCTGAGCGCGATAAGACCCGCGCGCCTAGTGAGGTCTTCAAGATCGGCACCCGTGAACCGCTCGGTCCTCTGCGCAAGATCGTCGAGGTCGACGTCCTTGCCGAGCGGCATCTTGCGCGTGTGAATGCCGAGAATCTTGCGCCGACCCTTTTGATCGGGAACCGGGACATAGACAAGTTCGTCAAAACGGCCAGGTCGAAGCAGGGCGGGGTCGAGGAGGTTCGGCCGATTAGTCGCCGCCATGACGACCACGCCTTGCATATCCTCCAGCCCGTCCATTTCCGCCAACAACGTGTTTACAACACGTTCGGTGACGGCCGGTTCGCCGATGCCGCCACCTCGAGCCGGGGCAAGGGAGTCGATTTCATCAATAAAGATCACGGTAGGCGCGACTTGCCTTGCCCGTTCGAAGAGCTGCGATACCTGCTGCTCGGACTCCCCGTACCATTTCGAAAGCAGATCGGACGACTTGGTCGCCACGAAATTCGCCTCCGCTTCACGCGCGACGGCCTTTGCCAGCAAGGTCTTCCCGGTCCCCGGCGGACCGAACAGCAGGAAGCCCTTGGCCGGACGAATGCCCATTCGCTTGAATGATTGCGGAGATCGCAACGGCAATTCGACCCCTTCGCGAAGCCGCATCTGCGCCTCGTCCAGCCCACCGATGTCGGCCCACCGAACGTCGGGGGCCTGAATCATGATTTCGCGGAGTGCCGAAGGCTGTATCCGCTTCAGGGCACTCAAGAAGTCGGCTTGGTTGACGCTCAGGTTTTCGAGGACCTCGGTCGGGATACCCTCTCGGAGATTGATGTCGGGCAATATCCGGCGAAGCGCATCCATCGCCGCCTCGCGCGCGAGCGCCCCGACATCCGCGCCGACAAAGCCGTAGGTGGTTCTTGCGATTTCGTCGAGGTCGACGTCTTCCGCCAGAGGCATGCCGCGCGTGTGGATGGCAAGGACCTCGCGCCTGCCTTTCTGATCCGGCACTCCGATGACAATCTCGCGATCGAAGCGGCCGGGACGTCTCAGCGCTTCGTCAATTGAATCACGGCGATTGGTGGCACCGATGACGACGATGTTTTGCCTAGGCTCGAGACCGTCCATCAAAGTCAAAAGCTGCGCGACGATCCGGCGTTCCACTTCGCCGGTCACTTTCTCCCGCTTCGGCGCGATCGAGTCGATCTCGTCGAGAAAGATGATGGACGGGGCGTTCTTGGCCGCCTCCTCGAACACCTGGCGCAGCCGTTGCTCGGATTCACCATATTGGCTCCCCATGATTTCCGGCCCGGCGATATGATAGAAATGGGCTTCGGTTTCGTTTGCAACCGCCCGCGCGAGAAGTGTCTTGCCGGTTCCCGGAGGACCGTGAAGCAGCACGCCTTTCGGCGGATCGATGCCAAGGCGCTGGAACAGCTCCGGATGACGAAGCGGCAGCTCCACCATTTCCCGCACCTGATCGACTGCGCTTCCGAGGCCGCCGATGTCATCATAGGTGACGTCGGCCCGTCTGGCCTCCTTGGGCTCTTCGTATTCCGGCCGCAGTTCGACGACGGTATTTTCGCCCATCGTGACGATGCCGCGCGGCTGGGTTGACACGACGACCAGACGGATCTCCTGAAGACCATAGGCTGGAAGCTCGACCAAGCCGCGCATGATGTCATGCTCCGTGCGCGCGTTGCGACTGATGCGCTGCTGCACGGACGTCGAGATCACATCCCCGGCAGCCATCGGGCGGCGAAAGAACGTACGCTGTAGGGCTTCGCCCGATCCCTGCAGCCGAAGGTTTTTCTGGGCTGGGGCGAGAACGACCCGCTGGGCAGGTCTCGCATCCACCTTGTGAACCTCCACATAGTCCCCGCTGGTTGCGCCGGCGTTCACGCGCTGCAGGCCGTCCAATCTGATGATGTTGAGGCCCTCGTCTTCGCCATAGCCGCGGAAAGCGATCGCACCCGTATGACGTTTCCCGACAATCTCGATTATGTCGCCTTCTTCGACTCCAAGCGCGGACATGATCCTCGGCGTAATTCTCGCGAATGGTCCTCCTGAGTCTTCGGGACGGGTGTTGGCGACCTGAAGCTTGACGGTGTTGTCTGGGGATTGTGCCATTGAACTCTCCGGGGGTCGGACAAAGGTCTGAAAGGGGGACGAGTGCAGTGCGGATCAGTTATACGATCAAACATATGGTTGAGGACAGGCATTTCCAGCTCGCCCGCCAGCGTTTCAGCATGGCCTCGAACGAGCTGATTTCACGTTGGCCAATACAAAATGGTCAAGAGAGCCTGAAGTATACTGAGCCTGAAGGCGCTCGACTGATCCGCCCTCGGTCACAGAGGGCGGCCCGGTCTAGTGAGCGAATAAGCCAAGTTTCGTCGCTGGTCGAAAAAACCAAAATGGACGGGAGTGATAGGTTTCGGCCGCTGAAATCGGGGCTGTCAGCGTCAAATGAGGATATGGCGCATGGTGATACTGACACCGCAGGAGGCCGGAGGACGCGTGCTGATTGCAGAGCGCAATCCACTTGTCATTGCGGCACTGCGCGGGCTCTTTTCGGAGAACACCAAGTTCTCGATCGTCGGCACCGCCAGCTCGTCTGCGGAATTATGCGAGAAGCTTGGCTCGGTCGAAGCGGATTGCGTGTTGCTTAGCTGGCAACTCGTTGACGCGGAGGCGCCAGATGTGCTCGCCGACCTGGAACGGCTCGGTTTCGACCCGAGGATCGTGCTCTTCGCTGAAAGCCACAACCCGGCCGTCGTCAGCGAAACAATCCGGCTGGGCGTAAATGGGCTTTGTTATCAGTTCGAAGATCCGGAGATCCTTTTCGCCACGCTCACGGCCGTGATGAAAGGGCGCATTTGTATCCCTTATACCGTTCTGGCGAAGGTGCCGCATTCACCGTTTTCGCAACTCACGTCCCGTGAGAACGAGCTTTTGTCCATGCTGGCCGACGGTTGGAGCAATACGCAGATCGCAGCGCGGACCGGCATATCCGAAAACACCGTGAAATATCACCTCAAGAATCTCTACGACAAGCTCCAGGTCCGGAACCGGGCGATGGCGGTCGCGATCTATGCCAAGGAACGGCGGCGCATCCAAACATAAGCGCAGTTTTCATCCCGGAACCGGCGATAGGCGCCGATAATCCCTGTGCGCCACTGGTGCTTCACGCGTCATCAGCATGAGCTTCGTTCCGAGCTGGTGGCGGGCCAGCCACGTGTCGAGCGTCGAGCATCTTTCGCCAGGACTGGCTTTCCGGGTAGGGAATACCTACCCACCCTCCGAAACTGCCACCCGCTCGGGCCGAAATTGCGCTGCCCGTCCGGCAATCCTTTCTGCCTGAGCGAGTGTTGTGCGGTGATCGCCCGAAAGGCAGCCTAAGCGCGGCAATCAAATCCCGTCCGCAGTCACTGGAGGATCCATGTCAGGCTACAATCATCTCTTCATTCCCGGCCCCACCAACATTCCCGAGCAGGTTCGCCAGGCCATGAACCTGCCGCTGGAAGACATGCGCTCCCCGCGATTTCCGGAGCTGACGCTGCCGCTCTTCGCCGACTTGAAGAAGGTCTTCAAGAACCAGAACGGTCGCGTCTTCGTCTTTCCTTCGTCGGGCACTGGCGCGTGGGAAGCGGCGATGACCAACGTGCTATCCCCGGGCGACCGGGTACTGATGAGCCGCTTCGGTCAGTTCTCTCATCTCTGGGTCGATATGGCCGAGCGCCTCGGTTTCGAGGTCGATTGCCTCGACAGGGAATGGGGAACGGGCGTGCCGGTCGAGCTCTATGCCGAGCGGCTCGCCGCCGACAAGGCGCACAGGATCAAGGCCGTCTTCGTCACGCATAACGAAACTGCAACCGGCGTGACCTCGGACGTCGCGGCCGTTCGCGCGGCGCTCGATGCTTGCGGCCATCCGGCGCTGCTCTTCGTCGACGGTGTGTCCTCGATCGGCTCCATCGATTTTCGTCAGGACGAATGGGGCGTCGACTGCGCCGTCTCCGGCTCGCAGAAAGGCTTCATGCTGCCCGCCGGCCTCGGTTTCCTCTCGGTCAGCCAGAAGGCCCTGGAAGCGGCGAAGACCGCGCGTCACATGCGCTGCTACTTCTCCTTCGAGGACATGATCAAGACCAACGACACCGGCTACTTTCCCTATACGCCGCCGACGCAGCTCCTGCGGGGCCTACGTGCCGCGCTTGATGTGATCTTCGAGGAAGGCCTCGAAAATATCTTCGTGCGTCACCACCATCTCGCCAATGGCGTCCGGGCCGCGGTCTCCGCTTGGGGGCTCAAGCTCTGCGCGACCGAGCCTAAGTGGCATTCCGACACGGTATCGGCGGTCCGGCTGCCGGAAGGGATCGATGGCGCCGAGGTCATCCGCCATGCCTATCGCACCTACAATACCTCGCTCGGCAGCGGGCTCAGCAAGGTGGCGGGCAAGGTCTTCCGCATCGGCCATCTGGGATCGCTGAACGAGGTGATGGTGCTCGGCGCGCTCTCGGCAGCCGAACTGACGCTGCTCGATTGCGGCGTAGCGATCGAGCCCGGTTCCGGCGTCGGCGCCGCGATCAAACAGTTCCGTTCCGCGGCTGCGACGGCAACCGCCAAGGCGGCCTGAACAGGAGAGGAGAGACATTCATGAGCCATACGATAAACCATCTCCGCCGGCTCCGCCTGCAGCGCAGCGAACTCGCGGTTCCGGGCTCGAACCCGGAGATGATCGAGAAGGCGGCCAATTCGGAGGCCGACTACATTTTCCTCGATATCGAGGATGCCGTGGCGCCGCCGGACAAGGAGCGTGCGCGTGCCAACATCGTCGCGGCGCTCAATCAAATCGACTGGCGCGGTCGCGGCAAGACCATCTCCGTCCGCATCAACGGCCTCGACACCCACTACATGTATCGTGACGTCGTTGACCTGATGGAACAGGCGGGTGACCGGATCGACACGCTGCTCGTGCCGAAGGTCGGCGTGCCTGCCGATCTCTACATGGTCGAAGCCATGGTCAACCAGATCGAGATTGCCAAGGGCTACAAGACCCGCGTCGGCCTCGAGGCGCTGATTGAGACAGCGCTCGGTATGGCCAACGTCGAAGCCATCGCCTCCTTTGGCGGTCGCCTCGAAGCGCTGCATTTCGGCGTCGCCGACTATGCCGCGAGTCTCAAGGCCCGCACGGTCAATATCGGCGGCCTCAACCCGGATTACCCCGGCGACCAATGGCACTTCGGCCTGTCGCGCATGACGGTCGCATGCCGTGCCTATGGACTGCGCGCCATTGACGGACCCTTCGGCGACTTCTCCGATCCCGAGGGCTACAAGGCTGCCGCCCGCCGTGCCGCCGCGCTCGGGATCGAGGGCAAATGGGCCATCCATCCGAGCCAGATCGCGCTTGCCAACGACATCTTCTCCCCACCCGAGAAGGAGGTCGATCGCGCCCGCCGCATCATCGACGCGCTGAGGCTCGCCGAGAGCCAGGGCAAGGGCGCGGCTTCGCTCGACGGCAAGATGATCGACGCCGCATCCGAACGCATGGCACGCAACGTGCTCGCCACCCATGAAGCAATCATCGCCAGCCGCTGAGGGAGGGCAGACATGGACATCCACGAATACCAGGCCAAGGAACTTCTATCGCGCTACCAGATCCATATTCCACGCGGCGGGCTGGCCTACAGCCCCGAACAGGCTGCCTATCGCGCAAGCGAGATCGGCGGCGACCGCTGGGTCGTGAAGGCGCAGATCCATTCCGGCGCGCGCGGCAAGGCGGGCGGCATCAAGCTCTGCTCGTCCGATCATGAGATCGCCGAGGCTGCCGACGCCATGCTCGGCGCCAAGCTGGTGACGCACCAGACCGGACCGCAGGGCAAGCTGGTCAGCCGTCTCTATGTCGAGGAAGCGATGGACATCGAACGCGAGATCTATCTCGGCTTCGTGCTCGACCGCAAATCCGAGCGCATCATGATCGTCGCGTCGTCCTCGGGCGGCATGGAGATCGAGGAGATCGCCGAGGCCGAACCCGACTCGATCATCCGCGCCACCGTCGATCCGGGCGTCGGCATGCAAGATTTCCAAGCGCGCGAGATCGCCTTCGGCCTCGGAATCGACAATGCCCTTGTCGGCCGTGCCACGCAGACGCTTATGGGCTGCTACCGCGCTTTCGTCGACTATGATGCCTCGATGCTGGAGATCAATCCGCTGGTGGTGACCCGCCGAGGTGACCTCGTGGCCCTCGACGCCAAGATGAGCTTCGACGAGAACGCGCTCTTCCGCCGGCCTCAGATCGCGGAGATGCGCGACAAGAGCCAGGAGGATCCGCGGGAAACCTACGCATCCGATCGCGGCCTCTCCTATGTCGGCCTCGACGGCAATATCGGCTGCATCATCAACGGTGCGGGCCTGGCGATGGCGACTATGGACATGATCAAGATCGCCGGCGGCGAGCCTGCGAACTTTCTCGATATCGGAGGTGGTGCTTCGCCTGAGCGCGTAGCGAAATCGTTCCGCGCCGTACTCAGGGACAAGAACGTTGAGACGATCCTCGTCAACATCTTTGCCGGCATCAACCGCTGCGACTGGGTGGCAGAGGGCGTGATCAAGGCATTGCGCGAAGTCGGCGTGCCGGTTCCGCTAGTAGTCCGCCTCTCCGGCACCAATATGGAAGAGGGGCGGCGCATCCTCGCAGAGTCCGGCGAGAACATCATCATCGCGGAAACGCTGGCGGAAGCCGCCGAAAAGGCGGTCGGCGCATGGCGTTCCTACACCGCCACCAAGGCTGCTTGAGGGAGTCCGAGACATGTCCATTCTTCTCGACAAGAACACCCGCGTCATCGTGCAGGGCTTCACCGGCAAGATTGGCAGTTTCCACGCGGAAGACATGAAGCGCTACGGCACCAATGTCGTGGGCGGCGTGACGCCCGGAAAGGGCGGCCATACCCATCTCGGCTTGCCGGTCTTCAATACGGTGAAGGGCGCGGTGCAGGAGACCGGGGCGGAGGCTTCGATCGTGTTCGTGCCGCCGCCCTTTGCTGCCGACTCCATCATGGAGGCGGCGGATGCCGGTATCCGGCTCTGCGTCTGCATTACCGACGGCATTCCCTCCCAGGACATGACCAGAGTCAAACGATATATGCGGCGTTACCGCTTTGAGGATCGCATGACGCTGATCGGCCCGAATTGCGCCGGCATGATCACGCCGGGCGAGGCGCTCATGGGCATCATGCCGGGTTCGATTTACCTGCCGGGCCGCATCGGCATCGTCGGCCGATCCGGCACACTCGGCTATGAGGCGGCAAGCCAGATGAAGGCGCTTGGCATCGGCGTGTCCACCTCGGTCGGCATCGGCGGCGACCCGGTCAACGGATCCTCGTTCAAGGACATGCTGGAACTCTTCGAGAAGGACCCCGACACCGATGCGGTTCTAATGATCGGCGAGATCGGCGGCCCCCAGGAGGCGGAAGCAGCGCTTTGGGCGCGGGACCACATGAAGAAGCCGCTGATCGCCTATATCGCCGGCCTTTCGGCACCGAAGGGCCGCCGCATGGGCCATGCCGGCGCGATCATCTCCGCCTTCGGGGAATCGGCCCAGGAAAAGGTCGAGATCCTCAAGGGCGCGGGCGTCACGATCGTGCCGACTCCGTCCTCGTTCGGCGAGACGGTGGCGGATGTATTGGCGGCCATGACCAAGGCTGCCTGATTGCAAGGCCCCGCAACCCGGTGACTCGTCGCTGACTGGGAGAAGCGGAGCGCGCGCTTGCCGTGCGCTTCGACAGGGACGCTCATCGGCGGAACGTTGCATTTCTAAGGGTCTCCCGCGGGACTGACGGATGTCAAAAACGTCGTGTTTCTGCCGCATCTCGAGCCGCGATCTGCGGGACGGGACCTTATGAAAGGCGAATCCGCCGGTGGCGCCGGCGGCCTGGAGGTTAAGAAGGAGGAGAAAAAATGGAGCGATCACGACCTGGTGGGATCGACCCCGCTGTATTCTGGCCGGCCATGTTCATCATCCTGGGATTTGTCGGCTGGGGGACTGTATTCCCCGAAAGCCTGTCCTCGGTCTCGAAGGTGGTTCTCGATGCCGTCATCGCCGACTTTGGCTGGGGCTTCGTCGTCTCTTCTGCCGGCTTCCTGGTTTTCGCTCTGTTCCTAGCCACGAGCCGCTTCGGCAAGATCCGCCTTGGACAGGACGACGAGCGCCCGGAGTTCCGCACGGCCTCGTGGATCTGCATGATGTTCAGCGTCGGCATGGGCATCGGACTGATGTTCTGGGGCGTCGCGGAGCCGATATACCACTTTTCCGGACCGCCCCACGGGCAGGCCGAGCCGAGGACCCTCGAGGCGGCCCTTGTTGCGATGAAGTATTCCTATTTCCATTGGGCGCTTCATCCTTGGGCCATCTACGCGGTGGTTGGCCTTGCCATCGCCTATTTCACCTTCCGCAAGGGAAAATCGAACCTGATTTCCGCTGCCTTTACGCCGATTCTCGGCGATGCCGCGAGCGGGCCGATCGGCAAGGCGATCGACGTGCTTGCGCTGATTGCAACACTGTTTGGAACCGCCACCTCGCTTGGTCTCGGCGCACAGCAGATCAACAGCGGTATGAACTTTCTTTGGGGCACAGGCCTTTCCAACACCATCGCGCTCACCATTATCGGCGTTATGACGGTGCTGTTCATACTCTCGGCGGTGTCTGGCGTGGGCAAGGGGATCCAGTTCCTCTCCAACATGAACATGATCATCGCGATGCTGCTGCTCATCTTCCTGGTGTTCATCGGGCCAACGATCTTCATGTTCAACACGTTTACGGAATCGCTGGGCTTCTATCTGAGCGACCTCGTGTCCATGTCATTGCGTACGGCCGCCTTTAGCGACGGCAAATGGCTCGGCAGTTGGACCATTTTCTATTGGGCCTGGTGGGTATCCTGGGCGCCCTTCGTCGGCGTGTTCATCGCGCGGATCTCACGCGGTCGCACGATCAAGGAGTTCGTGACCGGCGTGATCCTGATCCCGAGCGGCGTCACCTTCATCTGGTTCACGATCATGGGCGGCACGGCGCTTCATTCCGAACTCTTCGGCGCCGGCGGGATTGTCGAGGCCGTTACCAAGGAGGGCGCTGCAGTCTCGCTCTTTACCCTTCTGGCGCAGTATCCATTTGCATGGCTGACATCCTTGACCGCCATTTTCCTGGTCGCGATCTTCTTCATCTCGGGCGCGGATGCAGGCGCGGTCGTAATGGGAATGCTCTCATCGCGCGGCGCGCTGGAGCCAAAGCCTGGCGTTGTCGTCCTTTGGGGCGTGCTTGCCGGTGCCTCGGCCGCGGTGCTTCTGGTCATGGGCGGGCTTCAGGGCCTCCAGACCGCATCGATCATCGCTGCCGCACCTTTCCTGCTGGTGATGATCGGGCTTTGCATTTCGCTATGGCACGCCCTTCTCGATGAGCTCGAAGAAGGAAGGGCGCGACGTCCGGTGCCAACATCCGCGACGCCGCGGACGGGAGATGTCGAAGCGTCCGGGCTTGCATCTGAAGCAGTGTCGTGAATTGAGATCGGTCAGCTGCAGCGTCGGTCCCGAGGGGGCCGACGCTGCAGCTCAACTAAAATGCGAAAAGATCACGGGTTTTCGTCGGGCCTGTTGGACTACTTGCCGTGGCGTAATCTGCGACGTGGAGGATGCGTTACGCGGCCGACGCACATTCGGCCGGGCGCGCCGCCGGCATTCTCATGATGCGGCCCCGCGCTTCCTGCGGCGAACACCCAAACGTCTCGCGGTAGCATTTGGAGAAATGCGAAGCTGACACAAAGCCACAGGCGATAGCGACTTCCACGACAGGCATCGTTGACTGTACCAGCAGCAACTGGGCGCGCTCGAGACGGAGCTTCAAATAATAGCGCGCCGGCGAACAGCGCAGCTCGTTGCGGAACAGCCGCTCGACCTGGCGCCGTGAGAGGCCAATTGAAGCGGTAAGCTCTTCCACTTGCATCGGCTCGGTCAGGCTCTTCTCCATCTTCTCGACCAGCTTCAACACGATGGGATCTCGAACCCCGATGCGTTGGGCGAAGGGAAGGCGCTGCCGCTCCCCGGGTTCGCGCACGCGGTCGACAAGCGCGAGTTCGCATATGCCGCTCACAACGCTCTCGTCGAAATCGCGGCCAATGATGTGCAGCATCATGTCGAAGGAAGCGGCCCCGCCGGCGCAGGTATAAATGTTACCGTCGACCTCGTAGATTCCACTGCTGGCGTTTGCCGCGCCAAAGCGCTCGACAAATCCGGGTTGGTTCTCCCAATGAATCGCGCATTTCCTCTCGTCGAGCAGTCCGGCTCTCGCCAGGACATGGGCACCCGTGCACAGCCCCGCGACGGCGACGCCACGATTACGACATTCGCGCAGCCACGCATCGGCCGCACGGTCGATGTGGCGCTCCACGTACTTCCCTCCGCAAATGACGGACACCGAGGGGCGTAGCCGGCTGGTGAGATGCTGGCGTTCAACCGCTACCGAATTGTCGGCTTCAAGCGTGAGACCGCAGCTCGCGCGGACCTTGGCGCCGTCGGAAGAGACCACGCGCCAGGAGTAAGCTTCGTAACCGACGACTGCGTTCGCCAACCGCAGGGCCTCGACCGCGGAAGAGAACGCCAGCATCGTGAATTCCGGCACAAGGTAGAAGGCAAACAGACGCTGTTCCGCGCTCACTATTCTCATCCAAAATGCTCCCAACGACGGCCTGGCATCCTCCGGCGTCGCTTGGCCATCTCTCCGCGACTTATCCCGAAATATTGACTTGCGTCGGAGATCTGAAAAGAATGATTGCGTCACATCGGCAGTAGAAATGAGACAGCATGGTTGTAAATGACGTTTCCCCGAGGGGCGTGCGGCGCGAGCAGGATGCGCGCCTGACGGTGGGGTTCGTTCTGGTGCAGCGATTTACCCTCTGCGCTTTCGCCAATTTCGTAGACGTGTTGCGCCTCGCCGCGGATGAAGGCGACCGTAGCCGGCCAATCCAGTGCCGATGGAAAGTCGTTGCCCCGGACATGAGGCCGATCACCGCGAGTTGCGGTGTCTCTGTTCAGCCTCACGAGGTGTTCGGCAGCCCCAAACTCTTCGATTATATCGTGGTGGTCGGCGGCCTTATAGACGAAATGGACCGGCCCGACGAGCGTGTGGAACGTTACCTGCGGCAGGCCGCGGCGGCCGGGGTTCCGCTGGTTGGCCTTTGCACTGGCACGTTCATCCTCCATCGTGCCGGTTTAATGGAGGGCTATCGCGGCTGTGTGAGCTGGTTCCACCACCAGGATTTTCTCTCGCAGTTCGACGGGCTCAAGCCGATATCCGACCAGATCTTCGTGGTCGACCGCGACCGCCTGACGTGCTCGGGCGGTACCAGCACAGCTCACCTCGCCGCATTCCTGGTCGACAGACACATCGGCAAGGCGCAATCCACGAAGAGCTTGAATATCATGATGATCAGCGAGGCGGAGGACGGGGGCACACCGCAGCCCGGCCTGACCCTCAGCTTCCGGACGAAGGATCCAATTGTCAGGAAGGCGCTTTTGCTGATGCAGCAAAGCCTGGACACGCCTCTTTCCGTCTCCGAGATAGCAAGACATCTGAAAGTTGGTAAGCGGTGTCTTGAACGGCATTTCAGGGAGGCACTTGGAACCTCGCCCCTGACCGCGTTCATCGAGATGCGGCTTTTGCTCGCGCGCCACATGCTCGAGAATACGGAGAAGTCGATTGCGATGATCGCAGCGGAAAGCGGTTTCTGTGATTCATCCCATCTCAGCCGGATGTTCCGCAGGCGGTTTGCCAACACACCACAAAATTTCCGCGCATCCCTGGGTTCTTAGACGACAGCAAAATCGCAAGACTCAAGGCACGTTGTTGATCCGGCCGTAGGACTACGCAGTCGCCGCGCCGTCGTTCCGCGAGAAGTCCCCGGGGAGGTCGTTAATGCGCTGCCAGAGCCAGCGCGGCAGCAACCACAGGCGCAACCATGACGCATTCCGCGTGCTGTTCGGCGCATATGAGGTCTTCTTTCTGACGTGTTCGATCCACTATCAGCGCCATCTCCCCGCCTCGAAAACAGATAGGCAGATCATGATGAACATCGCGCAGATGCAGGAACAGCGACTGAAGGCACTCGAACTGACCAGGAATGGCGCGCCGAGGCTGCCGTCTAATCCATTCTTCGGCGTCGGCCCGATCACCGATGCGACCACCGACGAAGTGGATAGCCGCCTGCGGCGCCTCGCCTTCGATGCCTGGATTGAGAAGACCTATCGCAAGTTCGACGGCAGGGGCAATGACATAGGCGGCTTCACCACCGCCGAGATTTCCCGCAGCATGCATCGCGGCTATCCCGCGGACAAGATCCTGACCGACATGATGCGGGCGATCCATCGCTATTTCGGCTTTCCGAAGACGAACCGCATGGCCGTGGGGCTCGGCGGTGGCCACAGCGGTTTCACGGTTTGCGTCCAGCATCTGATGAACGCCAACGACGCATCCCAACGCATCTATGTCGATACGCCGCGGCCAGAGAGCGATCCGTCGAGGGCCGCGGGCTTCTTCCGCCAGTCCTGGGCCACCCAGTTGATCGAGATGCAGCGCTTCGCCGAAAAGGGCTGCGAGAGCCGCATCCATTTCGCCGCCTCGGAAGGTGTGATCCCGTCGGCAGAAGAGCTTTCCGCCCTCGGCGTCTCGATCTTCGTTGGTGTCGGCCACGAGACGACCGGGGCAAATGCCTATACCAGCCGCGAGATCCGCGAACTTTTGAGCTGGATAGACGGCGACCCGGCAAGCCGCCATGCTGTGTTCGATGCAACCTCGATGCTCGGCGCCATGCCGTGGGAGCCCGAACTGGTTGCCGCCGTGATGGCGAAGTGCTGCCTGTTCATGCCGTTCCAGAAGGCGATCGGCGGGGTTTCGGGCTATTTTGTCGCCTCCTTCACCCCGCATGCTTTGGCATTGATCGAGAAGAATCAGCAAGATCCTGCTTGGGCGATCCCGCGCCAGCTGAAGATCGCTCCGCCGATCGATCCCAGGCAGCCGTTTTCGGCGAAGCGCTCCGTCGATGCCGGGCCGTTCTACGATGCCGCCGAAGACCGCATGCTGGGCGGCGTCATCAATACCTACAGCGCGCTCGCCTTCGCCGAGACCACCTTCGGCCTTCTGCAATCGGAAGCGCGCGTCGGCTCTGTCGTCGACCTCAACCGTCGCTCCGCCGCCAACCGCAAGGTGATCGACGAATGGGTCGCGTCGCATCCGCTTCTGTCGCTGACGGTCACCGATGCCGAGCGGCGCGGCGCGGCGGTGACGCTGCTCAAGGTCGAAGACGACGGCGTCAGCGATCCCGACATCCACGCCCGTATCATTGCCCGTTCGAAGCAATTGCTCGGCTATGAGGGCATTACCCATCCGAACGGCGAGTACGAGCGCGGCCTCGATGCAGCCCGCTACGTCAATGCCTTCCCGGGCACGCCCGGCGACTATCGCGCCTGGGTCGGTGGCATCCGCGAGCCGGAAGATGTCGTCGCGCTGCTGGAGAATCTGCAATATGCCTATCTGCGCGCCAAGATCGTCGTTCTCGAAGAGGAACTGGCGAAGAACGGCGTCACTTTTGAGGCCTCGGCCAAGGCCGACGGCGCCGTCCGCAAGGACGATCCCGCGCGCGCTTATACGGTGCTGATCGCCGATCTGGTTGGCCTGCGTTTCGGCGCCGACGGCCAGCCGGATTATAGCGAGATTAAAGCCTACATCGAGGAAAAGGGCGGCGTCTTCCATCTCGGGCCGCTCGGCGACCGGTCGGCGCTCGAGAAGGGCCACATTCATTTCTTCTACCAGCCGAACCTCAGCACCGAGGCGGAGATCCTGCCGCAGACGGACAAGGGCCAATACGACGCGCTGATCGCGGCGGCGACCTTCATTCCGAAGGCCTCCGTATTCCCGCTCGGTGGCGTGCGCATCGGCGCGGGCACCGGCAACATGGGCTCGGCCTCCTGGGGCGGCGGCAACGGCGAGGGCGGCGATGCGCCGCTTATGAACACGCCGGGCATCAACAGCCGCGCGACCGCCCAAATGGCGATGAAGGCTATCCTGAAGGTCGTTCCCGACCTGCCGGTCGACCGGCTGCACCGAATGGTCGCCGAGGGTGACTTCGACACCGGCCGTCAGCTCAAGGATTTCCCAACCGCCAAGCTCGAGGGCCGCAAGATCGCCATTCTCGGCTACGGCAATATCGGCCGCGAAGTCGCCAAGCTTGCCAAGGCCTTCGGCATGAAGGTGGCGATCTACGCCCGCGAGCATCACAAGCGCTGGATCGAGGCGGAAGGCTTCGAATATGCCGCAAGTGCGGTCGCAGCGGCGACCGGCGCCGACGTCCTTTCAGTCCATATTGGTCTCGGCCGCCTGGACCCGACGACCGGCGTCTATTCCAATGCCGGAACCGTCGATGCGAAGGTGCTCGGTGCGATGAACAACGGCGCGGTGCTGGTCAACTACGACCGGGGCGAGGTCGTCGATGCCGTCGCCCTCGACGAGGCGCTGTCGTCGGGCAAGATCGCGCACGCGGCGATCGATGCCGACCTCTTCAAGGACGCCGCGACCGGCAAGCTCAGCGGTCCGATGCTGCCTTACCTGCCGCTCGAAGAGCGCCATAAGGGCAAGCTCGAGCTTCTGCCGCATGCGGCTGCCGACACGGACCATCCCTCGCGGGTGACCGGTGCGAAGCAGGCGGTCGACCAGATCTTCGACGTCATCCGCTTCAAAACGGTCACCAATCTCAAGGGCGACCTGCCGGAGGGTTACGTTTCAGCGGGCAGCCGCACGCCCGGCGGCATCGGCCGGGTGACGAAGCGGGCCGTCACCGAGGTTGCCGGCAAGCCGGAACTCCTGGAGGAGCTGCGGCAGGCCTCGGAAAAAATCGTGGCGATCGTTGGTGCGCTCTCCGCCGTTTCCGATCCGGATCACCGCGGCCGGATCATCGATCGCTACACCGGCCTACTGGTCGAAAATGCCGGCCGGCAGAGGGCTTTGCTCGACCAGCTCGGCCTCTACGGACCGGCGGAAGAGTAAGGGCCGCTGGGGCTTCAGACCCGCAACCAATCAAACGCTCGCCCCTGACGGTCCTCCCGCCGGGGCGTTCGCGCTTCGTCGCATCTCCTGCATGTTTCCCAAATCTTAAGGATAACACATGCAGCAATTCAAAGTGCTGCGGCGTCCTTGCGCGTCCCGATAAGACGCGTGGCGCTATGAGGCCCCGCGCGGTGGAGCGCCTTTTTCGGTCGCGACGCTCGCGGACATACTGAAGAGTTCGGAAGCTTGCGTTGGTGTTTACCCGGTCTGCTCGACGATCGGCGGAATCTGGATCACTTTCAGTTCCGATGCGCCGGAGTCGATGATCTCGAAGACCGCGTCGAGCATTCTCGGAACGTCCTGGCGAACCATTTCGATGTGGTCGCCGAGCATGGCCACGAAGGGATCCCAGTCGAAGCAGCCGAGGTGCGGCATTCGGTCGGCATAGTGGCCGGAGCGACGGATCCAGCGCATGACGCCTTCTAGCGAAATCGTGGAGTTGACGAACATGCCGCGCGGCAATGTTCCCAGCTTTTCCGCGATCCCCTTCATGGCGTTCTCGGCCTTTTCGGGAGCGTAGCCGCAGGTGAGCACCAGCGTCTCGTCGACCGGCACCCCCGCTTCGGCATGGGCGGCGCGGAATCCTCTCACACGTTCCGATGTGTTGTGGTCGGTTCCGCGCCCACCGACGAAGAGCAGTGGCGCCTTTTCACCAAACTCCCTCTCGCAGTTCGCCAGCACGCGCCGCGTCAGTTCGAGCGCGCCGGCGAAATTGTCGGAGATGACCGACGGCACGCGCGAACCCGGCAGATCGAGATTCACGGCGCGAACGCCGGCGGCAGAACATATATCCGCGATGCGATCCGGATCGGTCGCGCCGGTGGCGATCAGGCAGTCCACCTGGTAGGAGAGCATGGCGCGCGCGGCTTCGATTTCCAGTGCCGGATCGCGGCGCGTGCAGGTGATGATCGGGAAGAGCCCTCTTTCTCGGGCCATGGCCTCGAACTGTTCGACGATCGAGCCGAAGTAGCGGTTGTCGTACTTCGGAACGATCATTCCGATGATTTTCGATCGCTCGCGCCGCAGCACGCTCGCCTGCATGTTCAGCGCATATCCCTGCTCCTCGGCGAGCCGGGTGATCTTCTCGGCAAGCTGGGCGCTGATGCGGCGTTTCTTCCAGTTGCCACTCAATACGGCGCTCACTGCACTCGCCGAGGTCCCGGCCAATTCGGCCAGGTCGTAGATCGTTGTCCTTTTCGTCGGAATGCTACGCTTCACGAATTTTGATCTCCATTTTCGAACGTCACCTTGACATCAAAGGAGTTAAGTGGCAATTCTGCTTCATCGATTGAGCAAGCGAGCACAATCGATGAAGCCACCAGTTTCAGCAAAAGCTGGGCAGGGGGAGGAGTCAGACAAGAAATCAAAAGACAAGCGCTGCGGTGTTGGCCGCGGCGAGCGACTGGCTGCGCCCTGATGGGCCTGTAGAAGCGGTGCGGAATTTGTCCCCGGACGACTTCGCGATATCTTGGGGGTGTCGCCCTTCAAAAGCTTCAGGACGCCGGCGAAAAATCAACCGTGGAGGAAACTTATGAAGACGATTTGTTATTTGCTTGCCTCGACCGGCCTTGCCGTGTCGCTCAGCAGCGCCGCCGTTGCGCAGGAAGCGGCCACCGTTGCTTTCCTGATGCCGGACCAGGCTTCGACGCGCTATGAGGAGCACGACTATCCAGGCTTCAAGGCGGAGATGGAGAAGCTCTGCCCGAGCTGCACAGTCATCTACCAGAACGCCAATGCGGACGTGGCGCTTCAGCAGCAGCAGTTCAACTCCGCGATCGCTCAGGGCGCCAAAGTGGTCGTGCTTGACCCGGTTGATTCCGCGGCAGCCGCCGCGCTCGTCGAAATCGCCCATTCTCAGGACGTCAAGGTGATCGCCTATGACCGTCCGATCCCGGACAAGCCGGCGGACTATTACGTTTCATTCGACAATGAAGGCATCGGCCGCTCTATCGCTCAGTCGCTCGTCGAGCACCTGAAGGCGGCCGGCGTCCCGGAAGGTTCCGGCGTGCTGCAGATCAACGGCTCGCCGACCGACGCGGCCGCCGGTCTCATTCGCGACGGCATCGATTCCGCCCTCGACGCGTCCGGCTACAAGACGCTCGCGGAATACGATACGCCGGACTGGGCCCCGCCGAAGGCACAGGAATGGACTGCCGGTCAGATCACCCGCTTCGGTGACCAGATCAAGGGCATCGTTGCCGCCAACGACGGAACCGGCGGTGGTGCGATTGCCGCTCTCAAGGCGGCAGGCGTCAAGCCGGTCCCCCCGGTCACCGGCAACGATGCGACGATTGCGGCGCTGCAACTGGTCATCTCCGGCGATCAGTACAACACGATCTCGAAGCCTTCCGAGATCGTCGCGGCGGCTGCCGCCAACGTCGCCGTGAAGCTGATCAAGGGCGAAACCCCGGAAGCGACCCATAAGCTGTACGAGACGCCGTCGCAGCTCTTCAACCCAGCCGTAGTCACGGCCGAAAACATCAAGGCCGAGATCTTCGACAAGAAGATCAACACGCCGGAAGAGATCTGCACCGGCGAATATGCTGAAGGTTGCCGCAAACTCGGCATCATGAACTGAGACTCTGACTGTTGTCGTGCTCGGCCGCGAGGCGCGGCCGAGCACATCTCCGCGATCACGATGATTTTTGGTCGACCCATAATCATGGCCGTGATCGATTCTACCAACTTGGCGCGGGATGCGCGGCGGAGAATCGCTCGTATGTTTCCTTGATCCCGCTCCACTGCATGTTTCCCTAGATCGTATCCGATTCAAGGGTGGAAACATGCAGCAATTCAAAGTGTTACAGCGTCCTTTGCGTGTCTGATACGACGCGCGGAACTGTGGTCGAAAGGTCGAAAGGCGATGACACGCGATATCCAGAGTGCCCCCGCAAAGGGTGAGCCTGTGCTGCGTCTTCGCGGCATATCCAAGAATTTTGGCGCCGTATCCGCACTCACCGACATCGAACTCGACGTCAACGCCGGCGAAGTCGTCGCTTTGGTGGGAGACAACGGCGCCGGCAAGTCGACGCTCGTCAAGATCCTCGCCGGCGTGCATCAACCGTCCGCGGGCACGATCGAGTTCTGCGGGGAGGGCGTGACGCTCGAAAATCCCGCAAAAGCGCTTGACCTCGGTATAGCGACGGTCTTCCAGGACCTGGCGCTGTGCGAAAATCTCGATGTCGTCGCGAACCTGTTCCTCGGCCACGAGCTCGCTCCCTGGCAACTCGACGAGGTCGCGATGGAAGTGCGCGCCTGGACGCTTCTGCGGGAGCTGGCCGCGCGCATCCCGTCCGTCCGCCAGCCGATCGCGTCGCTCTCTGGCGGCCAGCGTCAGACGGTGGCGATCGCGCGCTCGCTGCTCTTGGATCCCAAGCTCATCATGCTCGATGAGCCGACGGCGGCGCTCGGCGTCGCTCAGACCGCCGAAGTCCTCAACCTCATCGAACGCGTCCGCGACCGCGGGCTCGGCGTGATCATCATCAGCCACAACATGGAAGACGTGCGTGCGGTCGCGGATCGCATCGTCGTGCTGCGGCTTGGACGGAACAACGGCGTCTTCCTGCCGGATGCATCCAACCATGACCTCGTCACCGCGATTACCGGTGCCACGGAGAACGCCGTTTCGCGCCGGCTCGACCGCAAGAGCGGTCTCGTCAATGAGCAGAGCGGAGGAGCCGCATGAGCCAGAACCCTTCGAACACCGCTGTCCAGACCCGGCAGAGGCTCGATCGCAGCGATGAACGTGTGCGCCACGACGAGGGAATCCTCGACATGGTGTGGGGTTTCATCGATCGCGTGCGGTCCGGCGATCTCGGCATGCTGCCGGTCGCCGTAGGCCTCATTGTAATATCGGTCATCTTTTCGGCCCTTAATCCGGTCTTTCTTGCCCCTAACAACCTCGTGAACCTGCTCTTCGATAGCGCCACCGTGGGCGTGATCTCGTTGGGGATCATTTGCGTGCTGGTGCTGGGCGAAATCGACCTTTCGGTGGGCTCTATGAGCGGCCTGGCCTCGGCGATGGTCGGGGTGCTATGGGTGAATTCCGGCTGGCCGATCGCCGCAGCGATATTCGCGGCGCTACTGGTCGGCGCCGTCGTCGGACTGATCTACGCAGCTCTGTACAACCGTCTCGGAATGCCGAGCTTCATTGCCACGCTCGCTGGTCTTCTCGCGCTGCTCGGCATGCAGCTCTACATCCTCGGGCCAACCGGCTCGATCAACCTGCCATACGCTTCCTCGCTCGTCCGCTTCGGACAGATATTGATCATGCCGGACTGGTTCTCGCATACGCTGGCGGTGGTGCCGGGCCTGGTGATGGTCGCCACGGGAATGCGGACGATGCGCCAGCGGCAGGCGGTGAACCTCTCCTCCCAGCCCCTCGGTGCGTTGATCATCAAGGCGGTCGTGCTTACCGTCGCGCTTGAAGTGGCAGTCTTCTATCTCAACCTCGGTCGCGGCGTGCCGTGGATGTTCGGCCTGTTCGTCGCCCTTGCCGTAATCCTCAACTATGCGCTGACGCGTACGAAGTGGGGCCGGTCGATGTTCGCGGTCGGCGGTAACCGGGAGGCCGCGCGGCGGTCGGGCATAAACGTGCGCCGAATCTATATGAGCGCCTTCGTCCTCTGCTCTACGCTCGCCACTCTCGGTGGAGTCCTGTCGGCGGCGCGCCTTGCCTCCTCAAGTCAGCAGGCCGGCACCGGCGACGTCAACCTCAACGCGATCGCCGCGGCCGTCATCGGCGGCACCAGCCTCTTCGGCGGGCGTGGCAGCGCCTATTCGGCTCTGCTTGGCATCATCGTCATCCAGGCGATCTCGAACGGCCTGACGCTGCTCAATCTGAGTTCGTCGCTTCGCTACATGATCACCGGCGGCGTTCTGGCAATCGCTGTTATCGTCGACTCGTTGGCCCGTCGTTCCCGTGTCAGCCACGGACGCGCGTAACCCAACCTCTTGTTATGGAGTTTCAATATGGCTGACCTCATGAAAGGCACGGTTGCCGCCATCACCGGCGCGGCATCGGGCATAGGGCTGGAATGCGCCCGCACGTTGCTTGCGGAAGGGGCGAAGGTCGTCCTCGTTGATCGAGCGCAGGACAAGCTGGAACAGCTCTGCGGCGAACTCGGCGAGAACGCCCTGCCGCTGGTCGTCGATCTTCTCAAGCCCGCCGAAGTCTCCGGCATGCTTCCGAGAATCCTGGACATCGCCGGGAAGCTCGACATTTTCCACGCAAATGCCGGCGCCTATATCGGTGGTCCGGTGGCCGAAGGCGATCCGGACGCCTGGGACCGGATGCTCAACCTCAATATCAATGCGGCATTCCGCTCCGTGCACGCCGTGCTGCCCTATATGATCGAACAGAAATCGGGCGACATTCTCTTCACGAGTTCGATCGCAGGCGTCGTCCCTGTCGTCTGGGAGCCGATCTATACGGCATCGAAGTTTGCCGTGCAGGCCTTCGTGCACAGTACGCGGCGACAGGTCGCGCCGCATGGCGTGCGCGTCGGGGCCGTGTTGCCCGGGCCGGTGGTGACAGCGCTGCTCGACGACTGGCCGAAGGCGAAGATGGAAGAAGCGCTTGCCAACGGCAGCCTCATGCAGCCGAAGGAAGTGGCGGATGCGGTGCTCTTCATGTTGACGCGTCCGCGCAACGTTACGATCCGCGATCTGGTGATCCTGCCCAACAGCGTCGATCTCTAAATCACGATGATTAAAGTGAGGCGCGGGATGCGGGCGGAAACCGCGCAGACTTATTCTCATCCCGCTCTGATTGCTTCCGGCGGCGCGAGGCTCAGGCCTCCGCCGATCCACGTTCCTGATTTGCAGGCGGTAGACCATGACCAACACTTCTTCCGCACGCCCCGCGGGCGGCGAACGATATCTCATCGGCGTTGATGTCGGCACCGGAAGCGCCAGAGCCGGCCTTTTCGACCTGAGCGGCCGGCTGCTGGCGTCCGGAAAGCGCGACATCACGCTGTTTCGCGAGGCCGGTTCCATCGTCGAGCAGTCGAGCACGGAGATCTGGTCCGCGGTCTGCGAGGCCGTGCGCGAGGCGGTTTCGTCGGCGGGCGTCGATTCTGCAAAAGTGGCAAGCATCGGCTTCGATGCGACCTGCTCGCTCGTCGTTCTCGGCGATGACGGGCGGTCGCTTCCGGTCGGACCGTCGGAAGACCCCGCGCGCGATATCATCGTCTGGATGGATCACCGCGCCGTCGACCAGGCGGAACGCATCAATGCCAAGGGTCACGGTGTGTTGCGATATGTCGGCGGGCGCATATCGCCGGAGATGGAGACGCCGAAGCTTCTCTGGCTGCGCGAAAATCGTCCCCACGTCTTCGATGCCGCCTGGCAATTCTTCGACCTTGCGGATTTCCTGACCTGGCGAGCAACGGGCGATCTCGCCCGTTCCACATGCACCGTGACCTGCAAGTGGACCTATCTCGCGCACGAGAAGCGCTGGGACCCCGATTACTTCCGTGAAATTGGCCTTGGCCAACTCGCGGATGAAGACTTCGTGCGCATAGGCCAGCGTGTCGTGGAGCCGGGCACTCCCGTTGGAAACGGACTGACGGTCCGCGCCGCCGAGGAACTGGGTCTCGCGCCCGGCACACCAGTCGGAGCCGGCATGATCGACGCCCATGCCGGCGGCATCGGGACCGTCGGTGTCGACGGCCCACCGGAGAGCAATCTCGCATATGTCTTCGGGACCTCCTCCTGCACGATGACCTCCACCGCAGAGCCGGTTTTCGTGCCGGGGGTGTGGGGACCTTACTATTCGGCGATGGTGCCGGGCATGTGGCTGAACGAGGGCGGCCAGTCCGCTGCGGGCGCTGCGATCGAGCAGCTTCTGTCGTTCCACCCAGCGGCAGGCGAAGCGCTGCAGCTGGCGGAGCTTCGCGGTGTTTCGCTGCCCGTCCTGCTGGCGGAGCTTGCTGCGCAGAAAGTCCAGACGCTCTCGGGCTCGGTCGAGTTGGCAGGCGGAGTCCATGTCGTTCCGGAATTCCTCGGCAACCGCGCGCCCTTTGCCGATCCGCATGCCCGCGCGGTCGTCGCGGGGCTCGGGATGGAGAGGGATCTCGACAATCTCGTGTCGCTTTACGTGGCCGGACTTTGCGGTATCGGTTACGGGCTGCGGCAGATTATCGATACGCAGGCATCGTCGGGCGCTCTGATCGACAAGATCGTCATCAGCGGCGGCGCCGGTCAGCTTGATCTCGTCCGGCAGTTGCTTGCGGATGCGACCGGGAAGCCCGTTCTGGCGACGCGCTCCGAGGAGCCTGTGCTTCTTGGTGCTGCGATTCTCGGAAGCGTGGCGGCAGGCGAATTCCCGGACGTTCGCTCGGCGATGGCAAAGCTTTCCGGCACGGATCGCACCTACGCGCCCGCCGGTGGTGAAATCGCAGCGCGTCATGCGCTGAGATACGAGGCCTTCAAGAAGCTTCAGTCGCTGGCGCGGGAGATCCGTTAGGCTTGTCTCAAACCCACCGCGCCCGGGTTAAGCGACCGCAGATCGTTGCTTGCATCGTCTGCACGTTTTTGGGCTCCCGCGCTGGCGGACGTCAGCGCCAGCCAAGAGCTGGGGCCACGTGCGTCAGGATCGCCTCGATGACATGTGCGTTGTACTCGACGCCAAGCTGGTTTGGGACGGTCAGCAGCAGTGTGTCGGCCTCCGCGATCGCCTCGTCTTTCGCCAGCTGCTCGATGAGGACGTCCGGCTCGGCGGCGTAGCTGCGACCGAAAATCGCCCGGGTCTTCTCGTCAATGAAACCGATTTTGTCCTCATCCTGGCCGCCTCGTCCGAAGTAGGCGCGGTCGCGATCGTCCACCAGGGCGAAGATGCTGCGGCTGACCGATACCCGTGGTTCGCGCTCGTGGCCCGCCGCCTTCCATGCCTCGCGGAACGCGCGGATCTGGTCGGCCTGCTGCACATGGAAGGGAAGGCCGGTCTCGTCGTCCTTGAGTGTGGAACTCTGCAAATTCATGCCCAGCTTGGCTGCCCAAACGGCGGTGGCGTTGGAGCTGGCGCCCCACCAGATCCGCTCCCGCAGCCCCTCCGAGTGCGGTTCGACGCGCAGCAGCCCGGGAGGATTGGGAAACATTGGTCGTGGATTGGGTTGAGCAAAGCCTTCGCCGCGCAGCACATCGAGCAGGACCTCCGCATGGCGCCGCGCCATGTCGGCGTCTGTGCTGCCGTCGGGCGGCTGATAGCCGAAGTAACGCCATCCATCGATCACCTGCTCGGGCGACCCGCGGCTGATGCCGAGCTGCAGGCGCCCGCCGGCGATGATGTCGGCCGCGCCCGCGTCCTCGGCCATGTACATCGGGTTCTCGTAGCGCATGTCGATGACCGCTGTGCCGATCTCGATGCGGCTTGTCTTCGCGCCGACGGCCGAAAGCAGCGGGAATGGCGAGGCCAGTTGGCGGGCGAAGTGATGGACGCGAAAATACGCCCCGTCGGCGCCCAGCTCCTCGGCAGCGACGGCGAGGTCGATAGACTGCAGCAGTGCGTCGGACGCCGAGCGCGTCCCCGAGTGCGGCGAGGGCGACCAGTGCCCGAACGAGAGAAAGCCGATCTTCTTCATGGTTGTGCAGCCTGGGATGTTGCAGCCACTGCTTCATGGCACAAATCCGGCGCGGGAGATAGGCATACCATGCGTTGTCACGCGCCCGACACCTGAGCGCGGAGAGGGCGGCCAAGACGATCCGAACAGATGATGTACCGCCCGACAACGGCTCAAGCGTCCGGCAGGGTGAATACGGCGCAGGGCGTTGCGATGCCGCGTAACACGTGTTCGCCGAGCGGCACCAGCGGCGTCGTGGTCTCGGCGGCGACCGCGCCCGAGATCAGCACCGACCGGCCGAGCGGCCGGCACAGTCCCTCCAGCCGGCTGACCAGGTTGACCGCCGGGCCGATGGCGGTGAAGTCCAGCCGGTCGGCCGCGCCGATATTACCCCACAGTATCTCGCCGAGATGCAGCGCCGCGCCGAAGGGGAGCGGCGGCAGCCCTTGCGCCTCACGGGTGGCATCGAGATGGGCCATGCCGGCGCGGGCGGCGACGACCGCGCGCAGTGCCGCCCCGCAGGCCTCTGCCGGTGTGCTGGAAACGGGAAAGATCGCCAGCAGGCCGTCGCCCATGAATTTCAGCACTTCGCCCCCGAAGGCGTGTATTGCCCCGGCGACGCGATCGAACCAAGCATCGAGGGTAGCGATCATCGCCTGAGGCTCGGTTGCCTCGGACAAGGCGGTGAAATTGCGCAGGTCGGCACAAAGCAGCACGGCTCGGATGGTTTCTCCGGTGCCCCGACTGAGCGCGCCGGCCTGCACCCGGGCGGCGCTGCGCCGGCCGAGATAGGCCTCGAGCAGGGTTGCAAGTGCCGCCCGTTCGGCCAAGGCAGCCAAGGGCGCGGCGGCGAAGCGTGCGGCCTGACGCAGCTGGGACGTTTCGGCAGGATCGAATGTTCGGCTGCCGGCCCAGCCTAGCACCAGCCTGTCCGGCGCTGGGCCGACCGTGTCCTCCTCCACCGGTCCCAGCCCGGCAAGCCAGTCGTGTCCTGCCTGGTTGGATGGGCTGCCCGCAAAAGCGAGGGCTTCGATTACCGTCCCGGTCTCCGCCCGCCACAGCCAGGTGCGGCGGGCGACGATCGGATGCGGCACCGCAAGCGTCAGCGCACCGCCGATCAACGGAAGTCCGTCGGCCAGCAGCCGGCGGCCGAGCTCGGCCAGAAAACGGTCCGGGCCGGGCGACGCGCCGGCCTCGTCGACCAGCCAGGCGAGGGGTGCGGGCAGATCCATGCCGCGATCATAACGTCACGTTCGCTCACCTGTCATCTGCGCTACAGCGCTGCTCCCTGCGTCGGAGCCGATTCGACGAAAAACACCCAGCAAATTCAACGCGCTGTTGCGACGGCCGTGTGCCCGAAGAAACGCGCGACACCTTAAGTGGTGGCGCGGCCGGCCGCGCCGGGCTATTATCGGGCCCGATCCGGCGCTTGCCCGTTGACCGCAGTCGGGCAGCACATCTCAATCACTGGGGGGAGACCGATGCCAGAGACCCTCGTCGTCCGCCGCGAAACACATATTTCAGCGCCGCCCGCTGCGGTGTTCGCTCTGCTGACCGATCCTGAGAAGATCCTGCGCTGGATGGGAACGGAGGCGGATGTCGAGCCGGAACCAGGCGGGCTCTATCTCGTCAATGTCACCGGGGCCCGCTTCGCCCGCGGCTCCTTCCGCGAGGTCGTGCCGGTGCACCGTCTGGTATACAGCTTCGGCTGGGACGACAGCGAGATCGTGCCGCCGGCATCGAGCCTTGTCGAGATCGACCTCATCGAACAGCCGGACGGAACGCTGCTACGGCTGACCCACAGCGGCCTCCCAAATGCCGAGCAGTGCGAAGGCCATGCGGAAGGCTGGGCGCATTACCTCGACCGGCTGGCCGACGTTGCAGCCGGGCGGGATCCGGGACCGGATCCCTGGCATGGCCGCACCGGCTGACGCTCCGAGCGCATTTCTAGCGTCCGATTGGACGCGACGCTGTTCTTCGCCACGGCGCCCGACGGCTTGTATGTCGTCGAGAAGGGGACGCCGCTCGTGCAGGTCATACCGTTCCGACGTGTCGACGCAGCGGTCACGGCCGACATCCGTGCCGAAACACGCGAGGAAGCCGTGGAGCGCGAGACGATCTACCGAAACACCATCGCCGGAGCCGGCTGGTATCGAAAAACGGCGCGCGCCGCTCGCTGACTTTTCGGGCGGTCAAAAAAGAGGGGGCCGGATCGGTTGCAAGGCGGAGACGGGTCTAGCGGGTTTCCAGCCACCTGATGGGCGCCGTGATTGCTGACCATGACACGGTCGAACTCCCAGCCCGCCTCTACGCTGCGGCCGCCATCCTTGATTTCCAGTCTCACGGTCGCGGCGATCGGCAGGATCCAGCCGGTGGCGAGCGCGTCGAGGAATGGCATGCAGCGCTTGACGGTCAGGCCGTTGTTGGTTGTCGACAGGCGCTGTTGATCGATCGCCGGCAGCTTGCGGAACCACTCGGGCAGGACCGATTTGGCAGGCAGCGGCGGTGCGATGACGCCATCGTCTTCCGGACGGCAGAGAAAGCGAATCACCCGCGGTTCTTTCTTCGGTAAACGGAACATCCCGGTTCTCCAGTTGAACAGTTAAGGAGAAACGGAATTGCGCGGCGTCTATTCCGCGGGGATTGCCTTGAGATCCACAAGTCTCCGCGCTTATCCCGGCGGGCACTACGGCGTTCGCGACCGTTGCACGCAGGGCGAAGTCGTGCTTCAAGATGGCACGTCACAGACATGCGGAATGGCGCTGGCCATGCCAGCCCGGATGCATGTCTCTTCAACGAGGTCGGCGAGACCGCCAGCCGGCCCAAATTCCATAATGGCGGCGGTTCGCCCGAGAGACTCTCCATGAAACTCAAAGTCGCGGTCCAGATGGATCATATCTCTTCAATCAACATCGCGGGCGATAGCGCCTTTGCCTTGATGCTGGAGGCGCAGGCGCGCGGACACGAGCTTTATCACTATACTCCCGACCGTCTTGCGATGATCGGCGACAATGTCTTTTGTACGCTGGAACCGGTCGAGGTGCACGACGAGAAGGGCAACCATTTCGTGCTAGGCGAGAAGCAGCGTGCGAACCTGGCTGATGTCGACGTGGTGCTCATGCGCCAGGATCCGCCATTCGATCTCGCCTACATCGCGTCGACCCATATGCTGGAAAAGATCCATCCCAAGACCCTCGTGGTCAACGATCCGGCTCAAGTGCGCAACGCTCCGGAGAAACTCTTCGTCACCGAGTTCTCGGACCTGATGCCGCCGACGCTGATTACGCGCGACAAGGCGGAAATTGACCTGTTCCGCGCGGAATATGGCGACATCGTCATGAAGCCGCTGTTCGGCCATGGCGGCGCAGCCGTGGTGCGCCTGACCAAGGACGATCTCAACTACGGGTCGCTCTATGATATTTTCGCGACGACTTTCCGTGAGCCTTGGGTCATTCAGCAGTTCCTGCCGAACGTGAAGCATGGCGACAAGCGCATTCTTCTCGTCGACGGTGAGTTCGCGGGCGCGGTCAACCGGGTGCCTGCAGAGGGTGATCTGCGCTCCAACATGGTACGCGGCGGTGCGCCGACTGCCGCCGATCTCTCCGAAAAGGAGCGGGAGATCTGCGAGCGATTGGGTCCTTCCCTGCGTGAGAAGGGGCTCATTCTCGTCGGCATCGACGTCATCGATGACAAGCTCACCGAAATAAACGTGACGGCGCCGACGGGCATCCGCGCGGTGAAGAGGCTTGGTGGTCCGGACGTGGCGGCGAAGGTGTGGGACGTGCTGGAGGCGAAGCGGGCGGGATGACGGTCTTCTCGTGAGAGAACCATTCGCATGCAAGGGAGGCGAAACGGCCTTGCGCGTCGTGTAAGGCGCGCGGCGCAATAAACTGGTTTCAAATCGACGTGAGTTCTGGACCGGCGTGATGATTTCGCCGTGCATCCACGCTAGGCCATTTCATTGAAACAACGAAATGGTCTACCTCATTTGAAATAACGCAATTCCGGACGGAAAACCGTTGCCTAGCCGTTCCTCGAATTGCTTTAGGTGATGCGGATGGTCAAGCTGATTGCCGCTCTTCTGTCGTTCTTCGCGTTCCTGCCGTTTGCGATCGCGCAGGAGGTCCCTTCGGTCCGTTCGCTGCTCGATGACCTTGCGGCCCGCCAGGACCTGACGTCGCTGAAGACCGTCGTCGTTGCCCGCAACGGCAAGGTCATCGCGGAACGTGGCTATCGCGGGCATGTGCCGGAGGATTCGACCAACATCAAATCGGCGTCGAAGTCCATCGTTTCGGCGCTTGTCGGCATCGCGATCGATAAGGGACTGCTCGAAGGCGCGGACCAGAAAATCGCGCCGATCCTGAAGAGCGATCTGCCGGCATCGCCGGACCCTCGGATCAATGACATCACGATCGGTAACCTGCTTTCGATGCAGGCAGGACTGGGCCGAATGTCGGGGCCGAATTACGGGCGCTGGGTCTCCAGCAGCAATTGGGTCCGTTTTGCACTCGCCCAGCCTTTCGATGACGAGCCCGGAGGGCAGATGCTTTATTCGACGGCGTCTACCCACCTCCTTTCGGCGATCCTGACGAACGTCAGCGGCAAGTCGACCCTGGCGCTCGCGCGTGATTGGCTCGGCCCGGTCGAGGGTTTTAGGATCGGCGCCTGGGAACGAGATCCGCAGGGCATTTATCTCGGTGGCAACCAGATGGCGATGAGCGCCCGCTCGCTGCTTGCTTTCGGAGAGCTCTACCGCAACCGCGGCAGGACGGCTGAAGGCCAGCAGATCATTCCAGAAGATTGGATCGAGCTCTCATGGCAGGCGCGCACCAATTCGCGTTTCTCGGGCGACGCCTATGGTTATGGCTGGTTCACCCGGCCGATCGGCGGCGAGGACGTTCATTTCGCCTGGGGCTATGGCGGCCAGATGCTCTATATCGTCCCGACACTGCAACTGACCGTCGTGATGACCTCGGAGGAGAGCGGGCCTTCGGCGCGCAACGGCTATCGCGACGCGCTGCATGGTGTCATGGCGGAGATCGTAAATGCGGTCCGGGCATCCTGAAGGGGGCAATGCCAACAGTCACAGCGCGGGCGCCTATCAGGGCGCCGCGCCGAAGAACAGAAGCCGCGTCAGGAGCACGTAGCTCGACTCCGAAACCATCAGTGCCACGAAAACCAGGACGAGCAGGGGCGGCAGCAAAATCGCGTAGGTCAGTGCAAGGCGCTCCCAGGCCATGTGCATGAACACAGCGACGATGAGACCGGCCTTGAGCATCATGAAGATCAGGATCAGCGACCAGCGCAGATAACCCTCAAGACCGAGGTAGTCCACCATGTAGGAAAAAGCGCTGAGGACGAAAAGCAGGCCCCAGACCAAAAGGTAGAGCTTGATCGGGTGGTGCTGCTGCTGCGCGGCATGCGCCTCTACCGGAGCCATGATGCCCTCCTCACCAAAGATAGAAGAATGCAAAGATGAAGACCCAGACCAGATCGACGAAGTGCCAGTAAAGGCCGGTGATCTCGACGATCTCGTAGTGACCCTTGCGGCTTGTGAAAAAGCCGCGCCGCTCCGTGTCGAAGTCGCCGCGCCAAACCTTGCGAGCGATGATCAACAGGAAGATCACTCCGATCGTGACGTGGGTGCCGTGAAAGCCGGTGATCATGAAGAAGGTCGAGCCGAACTGTGCCGCGCCCCAGGGATTGCCCCAGGGCCGCACGCCCTCGGCGATCAGCTTCGACCATTCGAAGGCCTGCATGCCGACAAATGTGGCGCCGAACAGCGCGGTGATGAGCATAAGGGCGGCGGTCTTGCGCCGGTCGCGGCGGTAGCCGTAGTTGACGGCCATCGCCATGGTGCCGCTGCTGGAGATCAGGACGAACGTCATGATGGCGATGAGAATCAGCGGCACGTGGACGCCGCCGATCTCCAGCGCGAAGACCTCGCTCGGGTTCGGCCAGGGCACGGTGGTTGACATGCGCGCCGACATATAGGCGATCAGGAAGCAGCCGAAGATGAACGTGTCGCTTAGGAGGAAGATCCACATCATGGCCTTTCCCCAGGAGACATTCTTGAAGGCCCGCTGGTCCGAGGCCCAGTCGGCGGCCAAGCCGGCGAGACCGGAAGGGCGGGGGAGCGTTTCCATGGAGGACGGCTTTAGCGGAGCGGACATGTCAGCGTTCCTATGTCAGCAATTGACGGCAGAGATCGACGACGTCGTTGGCCCAACCGGAAAAGAGGGCGAATAGAACCAGCCAGACGGCCAGCATGAAATGCCAATACGTGGCGCAGAGCCCGATTGCGAGACGCGACCGATGGTCGATCGGTGCATCCCAAGTGCGCAGGGTGACGCGTCCGAGCGCCGCGAGCCCGCCGACGATGTGCAGGCCGTGCATCGCGGTGAGCATGTAGAAAAAGCTGTTGGCGGGGCTGCTGGTTAGCAGATACCCGGCGGACGAAAGCGCGCGCCAGGCGAAAAGCTGTCCGACGAGGAAGGCCAGGCCTGCGGCGAATGCGACGAGCAGGCTGGTCCGCGCAGCTTCGTCGTTCTGTCGCTCGGCTTCGAGTTTTGCCCAATGCAGCGTCACGCTGCTAAGCGCAAGAATACCGGTGTTGATCCAAAGAAAGCGCGGCAGCGGCAGCGGCGACCAGTCGGACGAGGCCATGCGCATGAAATAGGCGCTGATGAAAAGCGTGAAGAGCGCGCCGACGACGGCGAGAAAGACAGCGAGACCGATCTTGGCGGCCGGTACGGGCTCGACGCTGCGATGGTCGTGCAGATGCCCCACTTCCAGCCAAGGTTTCGAGGCCAGTCGCTGTTGTGCCAGCCACCAGGCGATGATGACGGCGATGACCGCCAGGAAGACCAGCACGACCGTCATGAGGCGGCCTCGTGACTGACGCGTCCGGGCGCAGGCTGGTTTTGCGGGATGAAATCCTCCGGCGCGCCGGGGACGCTGTAGTCATACGCCCAGCGATAGACGACCGGCAGTTCCTTGCCCCAGTTACCGTGAGGCGGCGGCGTTTCGGGTGTTTGCCATTCGAGCGTCGTGGCGCGCCAGGGATTGCCGCCGGCCTCTCGGCCGTGGCGCAGGCTCCAGACGAGATTGAACAGAAAGACGATCTGGGCCGCGCCGACGATGAGCGCCGCGACGCTGATGAAGGCGTTGAGGCTGTGGACCGACTCCGGCACGAACGCTGCTTCGCCGAGATCGTGGTAGCGGCGCGGAACGCCAACGAGGCCGACATAGTGCATCGGGAAGAAGATCGCGTAGGAGCCAAGGAAGGTGATCCAGAAATGCAACTGGCCGAGCGCCTCGTTGAGCATGCGCCCCGTGATCTTCGGATACCAGTGATAGATCGCCCCGAAGATTACCAGAATCGGCGCGACGCCCATGACCATGTGGAAATGCGCGACGACGAACATGGTGTCGGAGAGCGGCACGTCGACGACGACATTGCCAAGAAACAACCCGGTGAGGCCGCCGTTGACGAAGGTGACGATGAAGGCGAGGGCGAAGAGCATCGGCAAGGTCAGGTGGATGTTGCCCCGCCAAAGCGTCAGTACCCAATTGTAGACCTTGATTGCCGTCGGCACTGCGATGATCAGCGTCGTGGTGGCGAAGAAGAAGCCGAAATAGGGGTTCATGCCGCTGACGTACATGTGGTGTGCCCAGACGACCATGGACAGCCCGCCGATAACAACGATCGCCCAAACCATCATGCGATAGCCGAAGATATTCTTGCGCGCATGCGTGCTGATGAGGTCCGAAACGATGCCGAAGGCCGGCAGCGCGACGATATAGACCTCCGGATGACCGAAGAACCAGAAGAGGTGCTGGAACAGGATAGGGCTTCCGCCGCCATATTGCAGTTGCTCTCCCATCTCGGCGATCGCCGGCATGAAGAAGCTCGTGCCGAGCAGCCGATCAAAAAGCATCATGACGCAGGCGACGAACAGTGCCGGGAAGGCGAGCAGTGCCATGACCGTGGCGGTGACGATGCCCCAGACCGTCAGCGGCATACGCATCAGGGTCATGCCACGAGCCCGGCCTTGCAGAACCGTGACGACGTAGTTGAGGCCGCCCATCGTGAAGCCAATGATGAAGATGATCAGCGAAGAGAGCATCAGGATGATGCCCCAATCCTTTCCGCCGGGTGTATTCGAGAGAATCGCTTGCGGCGGATACAGCGTCCAGCCGGCCCCGGTCGGCCCGCCGGGAGCGAAGAAGCTCGCGACCAGTACCAGCACTGCGACCAGGTAGATCCAGTAGCTCAGCATGTTCGCGTAGGGAAAGACCATGTCGCGAGCGCCGACCATCAGCGGGATCAGATAGTTGCCGAAGCCCCCGAGGAAGAGCGCGGTCAGAAGATAGATCACCATGATCATCCCGTGCATGGTGATGAACTGATAGTAGCGCTCTGCGTCGATGAAGGTGAAGGTGTCGGGAAAGCCGAGTTGCAGGCGCATCAACCACGAGAGCACCAGCGCGACCATGCCGATGGCGATCGCCGTCATGGCGTATTGGATGGCGATGACTTTCGCGTCCTGGCTGAAAACGTATCGGGTCCACCAGCTGTGCGGATGATAAAGTTCAACATCCTCGACTTCGGCGGGCGGGACCGCCTCGCCAATACCGGACCGGACGTCGACCATTATATTCCCTCCAAGTTTCCCAGTTTCTACCTACAGCGCCGCGCGTCTAGTCAGACGCGCAAAGGACGCCGTAGCACTTTGAATTGCTGCATGTTTTTATCCTTAAATCGGCTGCGATTTAAGGAAACACGCAGTGGCGCCCCCTATTGCGCCGACGAGGCGACGGCCGTGACCGCCTTCGGGCGATCATCGGACGATGCCGTCAATTGCGAAAAGGTCTGCTGCTCGGCGAGCCACGTCTGGTAATCGGCCTCGGTGTCGACCACCACTGTGCCGCGCATCTGCGGATGGCCGACGCCGCAAAGCTCTGCACAGAGGATCTCGAACGTGCCTGTCCGCGTCGGCGTGAACCAGAAATAGGTCACCATGCCGGGCACCATATCCATCTTGGCGCGGAACTCCGGCACATAGAAATCATGCAGGACATCGACCGAACGCAGGAGAACCTTGACGGGTTTTCCGACCGGCAGGTGCAACTCGCCACCTTCGATGATCACGTCGTCGAGCGTAGCCGCGTCCTTGCGGTTGAGGCCCAGCGAGTTCTCCGGCGCGACGTCCCGGGTTTCCGACGTTCCGAGCTTTCCGTCCGCGCCCGGGAGCCGGAAACTCCACAGCCATTGCTGGCCGACGACTTCCACTTCCGTTGCCGCCGTCGGGACGGTGATGAACTGGTTCCAGACGAAAAGGCCCGGCGCCAGCATTGCGATGACGCCAACCGTCGTGCTTACGGCAAGCCAGCCTTCGAGCCGTTTGTTTTCGGGCTCGTAGGCGGCCTGATTTCCGGGCCGATGGCGGAACCGAAAAACGCAATAAGCAGTAAACAGTACAACCGCTACGAAGACGAAGCCGGTGATCCAGAAAGTTATGATGAGAGTATTGTCTATGTAATTCCAGTTGGAGGCGATTGGTGTCCACCACCAGGGACTCAACAAATGGAACAACACTGAACCGGCGGCCAACAAAACCAGAATCACCACCACGGCCATTTCTTGTCCCTCCTACCGTAATCGGCTGTGGGCATGAATACGCGTAGAGTTCCGATCACGATTATTGCACGAACGGAAAATAGTCGCAAATCGCCCGAAAGGGTTGTTGTCCGGCTCCCTTTCGCGCGATAGTTCTGCCTATTGTGAATATTGCTTGAGGTAGGCGATCACATTGGCGAGTTCGTCTTCCTTCTTCAGGCCCGGAAAGGCCATCTTGGTTCCCTTGACCTTGGCCTTGGGGTCCTGAAGATACTCGCGCAGGGTCGCATCATCCCAGACGAGGCCTCCCTTGCCGGCTTCGGTCATGGCCTGCGAATACTTGAAATTCGGATGGGTGCCGGCGGTCCTGCCGATAACACCCTGCAGCGACGGACCGACCTTGTTCTGATCCTTATCCACGACGTGGCAGGCCGCGCATTTCTTGAAGACGGTGGCGCCGGCATTGGCATCGCCTTCCTGGGCGAGACCAGTTACGGGACAGAGTACGAGTGCCGAAAAGGAGAGGGCAACAACAGGAATTCGCATGACACTTCCTCAATTTCGCCGGGCGCGGGGCAAGGAGGACCTATCGTCAATTCGTTGTATTGGCGGTGCTTGCTTCTCTCAATGATGGCGCGCCGAGGGCGGTTGGTACTTGCGACAAAAACAAAACTAAGGCCCACTTGGCAGAAGTCAATTGCCATGTCGGGGCGCGTTCAGCGCTCTGCACATGAAGCTCCTGCCGGTTCTGCGGCGACGCGTGGGATCAGACGCGATTGCCCTCCGCATCGAAGAAATGCAGGTAGTGTGTGGGAAAGCGGATCGGGACGGTGCCGGAGGCCGTCAGGAAGGACCGGTCGTTGGTGAAGGCCTTGAAGCTTGTCCGGCCGAGCGACAAATGCAGGATGATGCCGAATCCGGTCGGCTCGACGAGATCCACCGTCGCGAGCAGGCTGTCCGGCCCGTGACCCGCAAGGACGACATGTTCCGGACGGATGCCGAGCGTCGCCGAAGCATTATCCGCGATCGGCGGGGACGCATCGAGCGGAATGCTGACGCCTCCTTCTGTCTCGAAACTCGGCCTCCCGCCAGCACGATAGGTGCCCTTGAAGAAATTCATGCCGGGAGAGCCGATGAAACCCGCCACGAAGAGGTTCGCCGGACGATCGTAGAGTTCGAGCGGGCTTCCCACCTGCTGAACTACGCCGCCATTCATGGCGACGATGCGGTCCGCCAACGTCATCGCCTCGATCTGGTCATGCGTCACGTAGATCGACGTGGCGCCGAGGTCCTTGTGCAGCTTCTTGATTTCGGCGCGCATCTGTTCGCGCAGACGCGCATCGAGGTTTGAGAGCGGTTCGTCGAAAAGAAAGGCCTTTGGCTGGCGGACGATCGCCCGCCCCATGGCGACGCGCTGGCGCTGTCCGCCGGAAAGCGCGCGCGGGCGGCGTTCTAGAAGAGGCTCGAGGCCAAGCTTGGCGGCGGCGCCGGAAACGACGGTGGTGATCCTGTCCTTGGCCGTCTTGCGCAGCCTGAGACTGTAGCTCATGTTCCTCTCGACCGACATGTGCGGATAGAGCGCATAGGACTGAAACACCATGGCGATGTCGCGGTCCTTCGGCGCGAGCTCGTTGACCCGCTTGCCGGCGATGCGAATCTCGCCGGCGGTCACGCTTTCGAGCCCGGCGATCATGCGCAGAAGGGTGGACTTGCCGCAGCCGGACGGGCCGACGAGCACGACGAATTCGCCGTCGCGGATCTTGAGGTCGACGTCGTGCAGCACCGGGTGGATGCCGTAGGATTTCTGGATATTGGCGATATCGATGGAAGCCATGGGTAATCAGCCTTTGACCGCGCCGGCCGTCAGGCCCTGGACGAGATAGCGTTGAATGAACAGGAAGAAGAGGCAGGCCGGGATCAAAGCCAGCACGCCGGCCGCCATCATCTGCCCGAAATCGACCGAAAACTTCGACACGAAGGACAGAAGCCCGACCGGGAAGGTCGCCTGCTCGTTGCCGGAGATCAGCATCAGCGAGAACAGCAGTTCGCTCCAGGCGGCGGTGAAGACGAAACCGAGCGTTGCGGCGATGCCGGGCAGCGTCAGCGGCAGAATGATCTGGCGGAAGGCAACGAACTGCGTGGCGCCGTCGATCATCGCCGCTTCCTCCAGGTCCTTCGGAATGCCGTCGAAGAAGGACTGCATCAGGAAGGTGGCGAAGGGCACATTGAATGCAGTGTAGACGATGACGAGGCCGGTGAGGCTGTTGGTGAGCCCCATCGGCGAGAGGATCTTGAAGATCGGCGCGACCAGCATCACCAGCGGGAACATCTGGGTGAGCAGCATCAAGGTCACCAGCCAATACTTGCCGCGGAACCTGAAACGCGACAGCGCATAGCCGGACAGGGAAGAAAGGATTGTCACGATCACCGCGGTCGAGCCCGAAACAATCAGGCTGTTGCGGAAGAAGACCGGAAAGGCGCTGTGCCGGAGCACGAAGTCGAAATGCTCGAAACTCGCGCGCGACGGCCAGAGCCGCACACCCTCTGTGTAGAGCAGATCGTTCGGCGTGACCGCAACCTTGAGTAGCCAGAACAGGGGAAAGAGCGCGAAGGCGATGTAGGCAAGGATCGCCAGGCGGTGCGCAACGGTGAGGAGGGTTGATTTGACGCGCATCGGTCTCAATCCTTGCTCAACAGCCACTGCCTCAGGATGACGATCAGCAGCGAATAGGCGAGGAGCAGCGCCAGCAGCACAAGCGCGATCGCCGAGGCATAGCCGAAATCGAGCCGCTTGAACGCCTGGGTGAAGATGTAGCTCGCGACGATCTGCGTCCGGTCGGCGGGCCCGCCATTGGTCATGACGATGATGAGGTCGGCGAAGTTCGAGATCCAGACGGTGCGCAAGAGAATGGTGATCGCGATCGTTGGGGCGAGGAAGGGGAGCGTGATCGAAAGGAAGCGTTGGACCGGTCCCGCCCCGTCGATGCTGGCAGCCTCGTAGAGATCGCGCGGAATTGCCTGCAGCGCGGCAAGCAGCGTGATTGCGAAGAAAGGGATACCCCACCAGATATTGGCGATGATCGGTCCCCACATGGCGAGCTGCGGATCGGACAGGATATTGGCCGGCTGGCTCATGAGCCCGAGGCCGTAGAGCCAATGCGGCAGCGGACCGACGACGGGGTTGAAGAGCCAGGCCCAGTTGAGACCGGCGAGGAAACTCGGCACCGCCCAGGGCAAGAAGACGAGAGCCTGCGCAATCGCGCGGCCGGAAAACGGCTTGTCGAGCAGGAGGGCGAGGATCAGACCGAAGGTGAACTGCAGCAGTACCGAAGCGCCGGTCCACCAGAGCGTGTTGCTGAGGGCGCGGAAAAACGCCTGGTCCTCAGACAGTGCCCTGAAGTGATCGAGACCGACAAAGGCACCTGAGAACGGGTTGAGCAGTTGGATGTCCCGAAAGGCATAGGAGACGCCGAGGACCAACGGCACGAGCATGACCGCGACGATCAGGATTAGCGCCGGCGCGCTGTAAAGATAGGGCGCGGAGGCGTCGGCGATGCGCTTCATCAGCGGCGGACGAACTGTATGCAGGCCGTCATGGCGTGCGGCATAGGCCATCGGTCAGATATTCCCCTTCATGGCCGCCTTTTCCGGCGTGCCCTTGTTTCTTGGCGAATGGCGGCGGCGCGAACCGCCGCCATTCCGCGCGTTACTTCTTGCTGGCGAGGTACTTCTGCTGCGCCTTTGTCAGGTAGTCCGCCCACTGATTGGCGAGCTCTTCCGGTGTGATGTCGCCGAGGAGGGCCTCCTGGGTGGTCTTGATGGCGAGCGAATCCTTGAAGTAGGCGAACTCTTCGAGGTAGGTCGGCATGACGGTCAGCACGACGTCCTTGTCGGCGAGTTCATCAAACCAGCCCTTGAACTGCGGGCTCGAATAGAAGGGATCCTTCTCGGCCGATTTGTGGACCGGCAGCGCGCCCGTACGCTTGTTCCACTCGATATTGCCTTCCGGGCCCTCGAGCGTTTCGATGAGCTTCCAGGAAAGGTCCTTGTTCTGGCTCGCCGAGAGCATCGACCAGCCGGCATAGCCGATCGTGGTGAAGGCCTTGCCGCTCGGACCCTTCGGCATGGTGGTGACACCGAAATCATCCGGCTTCATGCGCTGGGCAATCGCGATCAGCGCGTCCGGGTCCTGGTCGAGGAAGGCGCAGGTGCCGCTGTAGAAGCCAGCGACGATTTCGTTGAAGCCCCAGTTGACGCTGTCCTTCGGCGCGAGCCCCTTCTTATAAAGGTCGATGACCCAGGTCAGGCCCTTCACCCAACCCTCGCTGTTCATCGTCGATGTGCCGTCTTCATTAAAGAACTTGTTGTCGCCGGCCATGGTCGCGCCGAACATCACCCAGCCGTTGAGGCCGCCCGGTCCGCCGCGCAGGCAGTAGCCCGATTTGCCGGGCAGCTTGGAGACCGCCTCCGACGCCTTGACGAAGTCGTCCATCGTCTTCGGCGGCTCGGCAACGCCCGCTTCGGAGAGCAGCTTCTTGTTGTAGAACATCGCCCGGAGGTAAAAGCCGTAAGGCAGCATGTAGGCGGTATCGTTGACGTCGCGGCCGAGTTCGAGCGCCCGTTCCGTCAGGCCGGATGTGTGCTCCCACTTTGCGAGATAGGGCTCGAGGCTTTCGAGCATGCCGTTGTTGGCATAGAGCGAGAGCCAGGTGTCAGGCATTTCCATGACGTCCGGGACTTCTCCCGCCGAGACCATCGTCGCGAACTTCTGGAAGGCCTCGCCCCAGGGCAGCGAGATGATCTCGACGGTGGTGCCGGGATTTGCGGCCTCGAACTTGGCGACGATCGACTTCAGTGTTTCGGTGCGCTCGGGGCTGGTGATGACCTCGACGAGCTTCAGCTTTGTATCAGCGAGCGCGCTGCCGGCCATCAGCGTTGCAAGTAGCGTAGCGGTAATCAGTTTCCTCATTTTCAGTTCCCCTTTTCTTCGGTGTTCGGGTGCTGCTGTATCGTCAGCCTTAGGAAGCGACGGCGATCGCCGCTTCGAGATCGCTCCAGAGGGCCTCCGTTCCCTCCAGGCCGACATGGAGCCGTACCGACCGCGGAGAAATGCCGAAGGCGGCCGCGGAATTAGGTTGGGCTTTCTGCGCCAGAACGACTTCGCCCGGCACGATGAGGCTTTCGTGGCCGCCCCAGGAAACACCGAGCTTGAACAATTCGAGGTGATCGGCGAAGCGGCGCACATCGACGCCCTCGCGGAAGATGAAGGAGAACAGGCCGGATGTACCGGAAAGACCCGGCGGCAGATGATTGCCGAGGCCTGGGTGGCAAACCGTTTCGACCAATGGATGGCTCTGCAGGCGCTGCGCGACGGCGAGTGCCGAGCGTTCGTGGGCCTTCATGCGGATTGGTAGCGTGCGAAGCCCGCGGATCAGCAGCCAGGCATCGAATGGCGAAAGCTTGCCGCCGAGATAGGGATAGGCTTCGGAGCGGATGCGACCGATCAGTTCCTTCGATCCGGCAACGACACCAGCGACGACGTCGCTGTGGCCGCCGAGATATTTCGAGGCGGAGTGAATGACGAGATCGACACCCAGCGAAATCGGCTGCTGGAACACCGGGCTCGCCCAGCTGTTGTCGATCACGGTGATCACGCCCTCGGCCTTGGCGAGCGCCGCAAGGGCGGCGACATCGTGGGTGTCCATCACCCAGCTCGTCGGACTTTCCATGTAAAAGAGCTTGGCGCCGGGGAGCGCCTTTGCCACCGCCTCCTCGTCGCGTCCGTCGACATAGGTCACTTCGACGCGCATGCGCTTCAGGTGCGTGCCGAACAGCCGGAAGGCGTCGGGATAGAGATGCTTGACCGCGACGATGCGGTCGCCAGGCTCGACGAAGGAAAGAACGGTCGACGAGATCGCCGACATGCCGCTCGCGAATCCAATCGCATCCTCGGCGCCTTCGAGCTTCGCCAGCATCTCCTCGAACATCCTGACGGTTGGGTTGAGGCCGCGGGTGTAGATCGGCCGTACACGCTCGCCCCGGTAGGAGGCGACCATGTCGTCATAGTCCTTGAAGGTGAAAAGCGACGTCTGGACGATCGGTGGCACGACGGCATCGAAGGCATTGCCTTCGTCATGCGCGACGATGAGGGAGGCTGCATCGAACGGATCGAAGCCGTTGCTCATTTGGACATTTCCTTGATGTCTTCCTCGACGATGGCGAGGATTTTCAGTGTTTCTTCGCGCGCGGCGTTGGTGTCCTGCGCTGCGATGGCGTTGAAAAGCGTGCGATGGAACGGAAATGAGCGCCGCGCAAAATCGGGCCGGTCGAAGGGCTTCTCCCAGAAGCGCTCGAAGGCCTCGCGCATCTGCTCGAGAAGCTGGCGGAAGAGCGGGTTGTGCGTGGCGTCGTAGATCGCGAGATGAAAGGCTAGGTCTTCCGGACCGGACGTGCCTTTGGCGAGATGCACGCGTTCCATCTCGTCAAGCTTTGTCTCGATGTTGATGAGATCCGCATCCGTGCGGCGGCGCGCGGCGACCATGCCAGCCTCGACCTCGATGCCGCGACGCACTTCGAGCGTTTGCAGAAGTGCGTCGCGCAGGTGCTCTGTGTCGAGCGCCAGCGGCATGTGGATCGTCGCGCCGGAAATGGCACGCAGCAGATAGGTGCCGCTGCCTTTGCGCGCCTCCATGACGCCGAGCGCCTGGAAATGGCTGAGGACCTCGCGGACCGTGGAACGCCCGACGGCGAGCGCCGCCATTAATTCGCGCTCGGCCGGCAGCCGATCGCCCGGCTTCAGGCCGGAATGCTGGATGTAGTCGGCAAGAGCGGCAATGACCTGTTGCACCCGATCGACCGGGGGCAGGGGCACAAGCGTCGCCTTGTCTCGCTGAGGCATCCGGTTCTCCCCACGACGCCAAATTGGTCTGACATCTGAGCAATATGGCGGCGATGGACCCGGCGGTCAAGCGGGAAACAGGTGCTTTGCAGGTCTCGGTACAGAGGATGTTCCATGGCATTTAATGCCCTTGCCGGGTGGACGCGATACGCTCTGTCCGGCACAGCCGCCCTTGACCCTTTCGAAGATTGAGCGCGATATCGGGGGAAGGAGTTCTGAGATGACATATCGTATGTGTGCCGCTCTCGCCCTTGTCACGGCCCTGGCCGGCCTATCGGCGGGCGATGCGAATGCCCAGATGCGGACGGGGAAGGGCGAGTATTTACAGCGGCATCCAGCGTAAACCCTGGCCGAGCTATCTCTTTTTCTGGATCACCGGCCAGGATAACCCGGCTACGTATGGGGCGCCGGCAAGGAAAAATGCGAGCGCCGGCAAGCAGCCGCCGAAGAGCGGCAGGAGCTATCCCGCCCAATAGCCACAGAGTAGAGCAGCGACCTTTGCGTGTCCGATTGGACGGGCGGCGCCCTAGGCGAAAGACGCCGGTGCAACGCGCGGCGTCCTTATCATAGGACGGTGAAAAGACGCTTGCCGTCAAACCTTGGCGACATGGACCTCGCGCGGCAACGAGGAGAGGACTTCTGGCCCGTCGGCGCGGAGGATCACGATATCCTCGAGCCTAATGCCGAAACGGCCAGGCAGGTAAATGCCGGGCTCGATCGAAAACACCATGCCTTCCTCGAGAATCGTTTCCGAGGTCGCGGTGATGTAGGGCGGCTCGTGACCGTCGATGCCCATGCCGTGGCCGGTGCGATGCACGAAATATTCGCCATAGCCGGCATCCGCGATCACCTTGCGCGCGGCCGCGTCGACTTCCTTCGCCGGCACTCCGGGGCGGGCTGCCTTCATCGCCGCCTGCACTGCCTTTTCCACGATCGTGTGGATCTGGCCATAGCCCTCCGGCGCCCGCCCCACGACCGCCATCCGGGTTATGTCGCTCGGGAAGCCCTGTTTGCGGCCGCCGATGTCGATCACCACGGCGTCGTCTTCTTCGATGACGCGGTCGCTGGCGGAATGGTGCGGAAAGGCGCCGTTGCCGCCGGAACCGACGATCCAGAACGCCGGCGCTGCGCCTTCCGAGGAAAAGTGCGCGCGGATCTCGGCGGCGAGTTCCTTTTCGGTCATGCCGGGACGGATCTTCGAAAAGGCGGCTTGCATCGCCCGGTCGGCGATCGCGGCGTTCATTTTGAGGAGTTCGTATTCGCTGCGGTCCTTGCGCATGCGGAGTGCGCCAAGCGTGCCAGGGGTAAAATCACGTGCGGTGTCCTCAGGCAGATTGTCGAGGAGCAACAGCGCGAAATCAGCACGCATCGTCTCGTCGAGAACGACGCGGCCGGGTCTCTCGGCACCGAGCCCGGCAAGCGCCAAATTCAGTGCCTGGACCGGACCCTCTGCGTCCGACCAGTTGTAGAAATCGATGTCGGTATGCTCGCGCGTGCCTCCGGCATTGAGCGCCGGCATCAGGAAGGCTTCCCGTTCCGGCGCGATCATAAGCAGGCAGGGGCGTTCGTCCGGATGCGGGTGGAAGCCCAGCACCCAATCCATGTGCGACCCCGGCGCGATAGCGATAAGCCCCGTGCCGGTTTCCTTCATTCGTGCGCGCAGCGCGCCAAGCCGCGTCTTCGTCTGTTCGTTCATGTGGTTTCGTCCTGTGTTGATGGATAGGTGAAATGCTGCTTGCTAGGAGGTGTCTTGTACGTGCCGTTCTCGTATCAGCGCGGCTTGTGTTCTTCCGCTGCGCCGCGGCGGCTTGTGGCGCGGGTCACCGCCAAGCTGTTGTCCGGGTCGCCGGAAGGCTCGCCGTCGCCGAAGACGTCCATTGTGCAGGAATGCAGGATGGTCGTCGGCCTGCCGGTGTGGTTCCAGGTGGCATGCGTGCGCGTGGACGGGAAATGGGCGGAGTCGCCGGACTCCAGAACGATGCGCTCGCCGTCGATCTCCAGGGTCAGCGAACCCTCGAGGATGAAGTATATCTCCTCGCCTTCGTGCGACATCGCTTCGCTTCGGCGCCCGGGCGGTTCATGAATGATCGTGCTGCGAAGGACATTGCCGGGGAAGGCGGCGGAGAGGCGTTCGTAGGAGACGGTGCCGTCGCCGTCGCCAAGCGCATAGATCGGGCGGTGCGCGCGGCGGGTGACCGGCGAGGCGACCTTCGGTGGTGTGAAGACGGTGCCGACTTCGACTTTCAACGTGCGGCAGACGGCAATCAGCGATGTGAGGGAAGGCACGGTAATGCCGCGCTCTATCTGTGAAATGAATCCGACGGAAAAGCCCGAGCGGTCGGCGACGTTCTGAAGCGTCAGCTTCAGTTCCTTCCGGCGCCGGCGCAGCCGCTGGCCGAGCGGCGGATCGCCGACGCCAACGCGCGCTTCCGGAGCGTTCTCCGTCTTCAAGAGGCTCTCCCGCCCTTTTTAGTATTTCTTCAAAGCTGGAGTAGGTGCGGCCTGCTGTCAACGACTTTTTTAGCCATACTAAAATCGATCGCACATGAGTCTGGACGGGCTTGCCGCTTCTTTGGCGGTAAGCGGAGAGCATTTCAAGGATTGCAGCGTCCTCTGCGCGTCCGATAAGACGCGCGGCGCTGTAGTTTCAGCCGGCGAGGCTGAGCAGCTTTGCGATGGCCTGCTGGTCAAAGCCGCCGATGCCCTCTCGGATATCGGCTCCGATTGCTTCGGCCACGGCGTCCTCGTCGCGGCGTCTCAGCGCCTCGATCGCCTCGCGATGGCGATCGACGACGTAGAGCTCGGCGACATGCTCCATGGCGATACCGAGAATGGGGCCGAGCTGCAGCCACACGCTTTCGATCAGCGGCATGGCGATCTGGTCGGGATTGGCCGTATAGATTTGCCGGTGGAATTGCTGGTTGGCGATCAGCGCCGCCGCTTTCTCGCCAGCGAGGATCGCGGCCTCGATGGCTTCGTCGATTGCGACGATGCGGTCGATCTGCCGCTCCGAAAGATGGGCGACCGCCCTGCGCGCGGCGTGGCTTTCGAGCACGATCCGTAGCGAAATCAGTTCCTCGAAGCGCGCTGGCGTGATGCGCGGCACGACGATGCGCCGGTTTTCGAGGAAGTGCAGGGCGCCGATAGAGGTCAATTGGCGCAGCGCCTCGCGCACCGGCGTCGGGCTGCTCTCCAGCGCTTCGGCCAAACCGCGGATCGTTACCGATGTTCCGGGTCGAAAGGCGCCAACCATAATTGCCTGCCTAAGACGCGCAAAGGCGTAGTCGTGCGTGGTCATGCCTTCCGGCCGTTCAAACGCCGGCAAAACAAGGGCTTTCAAGATTGCGATTCCTCCTGCCGCGTCGGTTCGTGCGGCTGATAACACCGGCCAAGCTTGACTTCAAATCGTGAAATATGTCAACTTTCTGAAAATGTGATCACAAAATAATAATTGAGATATGTCCATAGAGGCGGAAGATCCAAGCGCATTCAAGGTCTGGCTGGAGCAGAACGGTCCGATCGAAAGCATCCAGGCGGTCATCTGTGACCTGAACGGCATCATGCGCGGCAAGCGCGTGCCGGTCGAACAGGCCTCCAAGGTATTAGGCGGCGGCATCCGCATGCCGCTGTCGATTGTCGGCGTCGATGTCTGGGGAGAGGACATCATCGGCAGCGAACAGGTTTTCGCGACCGGCGACCGCGATGGCATCTGCGGGGTCACGGGGCGCGGGGCGTTGCCGGTCAACTGGACGTCCCGGCCGAGCGCGCTGGTGCCGCTCTGGCTTTTCGTCGAGGACGGCAAGCCGTTTTTTGCCGACCCGCGCCAGGCGCTTGCGGCAATCGTCAGGGAGTACCGCGAGCTGGGCTTGCGTCCCGTCGTCGCCACCGAGATGGAATTTTATCTCATCGACCCGGAGCCCGACAGCGCCGTGCCGCCGATCTCGCCCTATACCGGCAAGCGGCTCGATTCCGACGCGATCCTGTCGATCGACGAGCTTGACGATTTCGGCGAGTTCTTCTCCGACGTCTACAAGGAATGCGCACGGCAGAACGTGCCGGCGGACGCGGCGATCGCCGAGAACGGCATCGGCCAGTTCGAGATCAACCTGCTCCACACCGACGATCCGCTGAAGGCGGCGGACGACGCGATCTTCTTCAAGCGTATCGTCAAGGGCGTTGCCCGGAAACATGGGCTGGCAGCGACCTTCATGGCCAAACCCTACGGCACGCGCTCCGGCAATGGCATGCACATCCATTTCAGCCTGCTCGACGAGGAGGGCAACAACGTCTTCAACGATGGCAGCGATGAAGGGTCGTCCATGTTGAAACATGCGGTCGCCGGCCTGTTGCGGGGGATGGCCGAGACGACGCTGCTCTTCGCGCCGCATTTCAATTCCTACCGGCGGCTGAGGCCCGACACCCATGCCCCGACCTCGATTTCCTGGGGGTACGAGAACCGCACCTCGGCCATCCGCATTCCGGGCGGTAATCCGGCGGCGCGGCGCATCGAACACCGGGTCGCCGGTGCTGACGCCAATCCCTACCTCGTCATCGCGGCGATCCTCGGTGCGGCGCTGGTCGGCATCCGCAACAAGTGGAAGCCAGCGGCGCCTGTTGAGGGGCGTGCTTACGATGCGGAGAAACTACCCAAAATTCCCGCCGAGTGGGGGCAGGCAGTCGATGCCTTCGAGGCCGGACCGATTGCCGCCGAAATCTTCGACCCCGTGCTGCGCTCCATGCTGATCGCCTGCAAGCGCCAGGAGATCGCCGGCTTTGCCGAGCAGGTTACGGACTATGAGTTCAGCGCCTATCTGGAAATCGTATGATGGCAAGCGCGAAGAAATCCTATGCCGGTGACGGCAGCTACCCGACGAGCTATTACGCCGCCTCCCGCAACATCATCCGCACGCCGATGAGGCTTCAGGGCCGCATCGAGACCGACATCTGCGTCGTTGGTGCCGGCTATTCCGGCCTGTCGACGGCAATCCATCTCGCCGAAAAAGGCTACAAGGTCACCGTGATCGAAGGCGCGCAGGTAGGGTGGGGCGCTTCTGGTCGCAATGGCGGTCAGGTGGTTAACGGCCTCAACGCCAGCCTGTCGACGATCCAGAGCCGCTACGGCGAGGATGCAGCCCGTTTCATCGGTGGCCTGGTGCAAGAGGGAGGTCGGATCATCCGCCGGCTCGTCAGCCAATACCAGATCGACTGCGACCTGAAGCCCGGCAATATCTATGCCGCCTATACCGCCGCGCATATGAAGGAACTGGAGGCCAAGCAGGCGCTCTGGCGCAAATACGGGATGGACGACCATCAACTTCTCGACCGCGCGGCGCTCAGGAAGCTCGTCAATTCCGACGCCTATTGCGGCGGCATGCTCGACACGACGGGAGGTCACATGCACCCGCTTAACCTCGTGCTCGGCGAGGCCCGCGCCTTCGAGAGCCTGGGCGGCACGGTCTACGAGAGGTCGCCAGTGACCCGCGTCGACCACGCGGCAGCGCGGCCCACCGTCTACACGCAAGAAGGTGAAGTCAGTGCCCGCATCGTCGTACTCTGCGGCAACGCCTATCTCGGGGATGCCGTGCCGAAGCTTGTCTCGCGCGTCATGCCCGTCTCGACACAGATGATCACCACGGCGCCGCTCGGCGAGGAGCTCGCCCATTCGCTGATCCCGAGCGATATGTGCGTGGAGGACGTGCGCTATATTCTCGATTATTTCAGGCTCTCCGCCGACAAGCGGATGATCTTCGGCGGCGGCACCGTCTATGGCGGCACGGATCCGGCGGATGTCGTCGCCAAGCTCAGGCCCAATCTCGAAAAGGTTTTTCCGCGGCTCAAGGGCGTGAAGATCGACTATGCCTGGAGCGGCAATTTCGCGCTCTCCTTCACGCGCGTGCCGCAGATGGGACGGATCGGCGCCAACACTTATTTCGCTCATGGCTATAGCGGCCATGGTGTCACCGGCTCCCACCTCTTCGGCCGCACGCTCGCCGAGGCGATCGATGGCGACACTGCACGCTTCGACGTCTTCGAAAAGCTGCCGTGGTATCCGTTCCCTGGCGGGCGGATGTTCCGCGCGCAATATTCGACGATCGGTTCCTGGTGGTATTCCTTCAAGGACGTCGTCGGCTGGTGAATGGCCGAGCTTGCGGCGAATGCGCGTTTCAAATCGATTCCTTCCCGGCCGATGATGCGATAGAATTTTTCGGCCGGACCGCCTGACCGGCGCGTCCAGATGGGGCGCGATACCCGGCGTGCCGCTACAGCGCCGCGCGTCTTAATCAGACGCGCAAAGGACGCTGTAGCACTTTGAATTGCTGCATGTTCTTATCCTCAAATCGGCTACGATTTGAGGAAACATGCAGTAGGGTGCGCCACGGGCATTCACGCCCCTGGCCGCGGGCCCGCGATCGATCAGGGAGGTCGGAGATGTTCATACGCTTCGGTTACGAGATCGGCGTTCGGTGCACGCAGCCGACGCCGATGATGATTTATCTTTCGGTTGTACCCGAACGGCGCGGCAACATCGTCCGGGAGCGCGGCCCGGTCGCATCACCGATCCTCGCGATGGAGGAAATCACTGACCCCCATGGCAATGCCTGCCTGCGGATGGTCTTGCACGCGGGCGAAACCAAGCTCAGCTATGACGCTGTGATCAAGGACGACGGCAGGCCCGATGCCTCGGATCCACTAGCCGAGGCCGTGCCGGTGGAAAGGCTTCCGCCCGCCTGGCTGCCTTACCTTTCCGCCAGTCGCTACTGCGAGACCGACCGCCTTGGCGCGTTGGCGTGGAAGCTCTTCGGCGACCTTCCCGCCGGATGGCAGCGCGTTCAGGCGATCTGCGACTATGTCCATGATCGGCTGGTTTTCAGCTATGGCTATGCGCAGGCAATGCGCACGGCCACGGAGGCGCATGAGGATCGCCTTGGCGTGAGCCGCGACTACGCTCATCTCGCCATTGCTTTTTGCCGCTGCATGAACATGCCGGCGCGCTACATCAACGGCTACATGACCAATGTCGGCGTGCCCGAGAGCCCGGCACCGATGGATTTCAATGCCTGGTTCGAGGTTTATCTCGGCGATCGCTGGTATACGTTCGATGCCAAAAACAATGCGCGGCGCATCGGCCGCATTCCCGTCGCGCGCGGCCGCGACGCGGCGGACATCCCGTTGATCCAGACCTTCGGCAAGCACGAACTGACCGCTTTTACTGTGTGGACCTCGGTCGAAACCGATGTTTCGCTCGCCCGCTCGCACCGCGCGGCCGACGTTTCGCTGCTGACGCCGTGGTTCAGCGAAACGTGGTCGCGACATCTCCAGGAGCGCGACCGCAACCGGCACTGAACGTCGCCATGGCTCCGTAAACGGATTTTTCATTTCCGCCGCGATCGGCAGAAAATAATATCTATAAACTCAATCGAGAATATAGGAGAACATAGCTACTTGCGAAGTTGCGAAACAGCGGAGAGGCAAGATGCACGCGATCAAGGCGACAACCCAATCCCGCTACGCGATCTACTCTGCGCTACCGGCGCGACGCTCACGGAGCAATCTCATTCCTCACAGCATTGCTATTGCGGCGGCATTCAGTTTTGTCGCGGCGCTCATCATCGGTGCGATCTAACCTAGCCACGACAAATGATCGCGCACGGCGACCTATACGCCGTGCGACGTAATCTCAAACACGATCGTTTCCATTTCCTCCGCCCCTGTCGGGACGCAGCGTGCGGCAGCAGACACGACGCTCTTGGCGCATTTCCCGCAACGGAGAGATCGTTCCGCTTGCGGTCTGGACTGCCGACGTCGTAGCCTTGCCATCGGCAAGCGGGAATGTGTGGCGTATGCGGCGGATTGCTCCGGAGAATTGGTATGCGGTGAAGCGTCTCGAAGATGACGTCACCTCCATTTCGGAGCCGTTCATCCACGAGTTCTATCGCTGCAACGTGTGGCACGTGCGCGGCGTGACCGCGACATGCTGGTCGACAGTGGCATGGGTGTCGTCTCGCTCAGGCAGTGGGTGCCGCTGGTTACAGAACGCGAGCTCATTGCGGTGGCGAGCCATACGCATTTCGACCACATCGGATGTCACCATGAATTCGAGTGCCGGGCGATTCACGCAGCCGAGGCCGATCTTCTTGCCCATCCGACGCGCGCCAATACGCTTGCCGATCCTTATGTTACCGACGACATCTTCGATGCGCTGCCGCCGGAGCCTTATTGCTCGCAATGCTATGGTGTCAAAGCGGCGGCCGCGACGCGCATTCTCGAAGATGGCGGCATGATCGATCTCGGTGACCGGATCTTCGAGGTCATCCACACGCCGGGGCATTCCCCCGGCGGCATCGCGCTCTGGGAGGAGAGAACCGGCGTGCTCTTCAGCGGCGACATTGTCTATGACGGTCCGCTGGTCGAGGACACCTACCATTCCAATGCGGATGACTACCTGGCGTCGATGGAGCGTCTTTTGAGGATACCAGCGCGCATTGTCCACGGCGGGCATTTCCCAAGCTTTTCGGGCGAACGCTACCGGGCGCTCATCAAGGACTGGCTCGCCGCGAAAGAAAAGACAATTTGACGGGAAGGAGGAGCGAATGCTCGACAAGAGAAAATTCTACATCAACGGCGAATGGGTCGATCCGATCGAGGCGAAGGACCTGGAGGTCCTGAACCCGGCAACCGAACGGCCGATTGCCGTGATTTCCATGGGTAGTGCCGCCGATATCGACCGTGCCGTCGCCGCGGCGAAGGGGGCCTTCGCAACCTACAGCCAGACCAGCGTCGAGGAGCGTCTGGTACTGCTCGAAAAGCTGCTTTCGGTCTATAAGCGCCGCTATAACGAGATGGCCGCAACGATTACGATGGAACTGGGTGCCCCGGCGACGATGGCGCGTGAGCAACAGGCCGATGTCGGCGTCGGCCACCTGCAGGGTTTCATCGACGCGCTGAAACGATTGAAGACGCGCGACCGGCTGCCGAACGGTGATGTCATGCTGCGCGAGCCGATCGGTGTTTGCGGGCTGATCACGCCCTGGAACTGGCCGATCAACCAGATCGCGCTGAAGGTGGTGCCGGCGCTTGCGACGGGCTGCACCTGCGTCCTGAAGCCCAGCGAATTCACGCCGCTCAACGCCATGCTCTATGCGGAGATGATCCATGAGGCAGGCTTTCCGGCGGGTGTCTTCAATCTCGTCAACGGCGACGGTATCAACGGTGCCGCGCTCTCGAAACACCGTGACATCGACATGATGTCGTTCACCGGTTCGACCCGGGCTGGTATTGCCGTCAGCAAGGATGCGGCCGAGACGGTCAAGCGCGTCACGCTGGAACTTGGCGGCAAATCGCCGAACATCGTCTTTGCCGACGCCGATCTCGAGGAACGCGTTACCGGCAGCATTCTCGAATGCTTCAACAATTCCGGTCAATCCTGCGACGCGCCGACGCGCATGCTGGTGGAGCGCGGCGTCTACGACAAGGTGCTGCAGATTGCGAGACGCGTCGGCGCCGAAGCCAGGGTCGGAGACCCGACGAAGGAGGGCTCGCACATCGGGCCGCTCGTCAGCCACATCCAATATGGCCGCGTGCAGGCGCTGATCGAGGCCGGTATTGCCGAGGGAGCCAAATTGCTCGTCGGCGGTGTCGGCAAGCCGGAAGGCTTCGAGACGGGCTATTTCGTCAAGCCAACGATTTTTGCCGACGTCGACAATACCATGCGCATCGCGCGCGAAGAGGTGTTCGGTCCGGTGCTCGCGATCATTCCCTTCGATACGGAAGAGGAAGCGATCCGGATCGCCAACGACACTAATTACGGCCTGGCAGCCTATGTTCAGACGGGCGACCCGAAACGGGCCGAACGTGTAGCCGCAAGGCTGCGCGCCGGCATGGTGCATATCAACGGCGGTCCGCACCGGTACGGCAGCCCCTTCGGCGGCTACAAGCAGTCCGGCAATGGCCGCGAAGGCGGCCTGTTCGGCCTTGAGGATTTCCTGGAGGTGAAGACCGTCCACGTTCCGGACGCGGCCTGATCCTCCGCTATGAGATTCAGCCGGTGCTCGCCCGCCGGCTGAGTTTCTATCGCTAAATTAGCGGTTGCCGGCTGTTGTCGGCAGCCGGGTTCTGGTAGCTGGCTCGCGGGTGCCATTGATCCTGCGGCATCCATCTTCAGCTGACCCACTGGACTTCGCCGTGACCCAAGCCGCCGCTTCCGTATCTTCCCGCAACTCGATTGCGATGACAGCGCTGCTGCTCGGCGGTGCCGCCATCGGCGGCTCGCCGATCTTCGTTCGGCTTTCCGAGGTGGGCCCGATGGCGACCGCCTTCTGGCGCGTGGCCCTGGCGCTGATCCCGCTTGTCGCCTGGTCGTGGTTTCGCAACGGGCCGGCGAGCGACAGGCGGCCGCAGCGATTTTCCGATTACGCCATGCTCATCCTGCCCGGCGTCTTTCTCGCAATCGATCTCGCCGCCTGGCACCTCTCGCTGACCATGACGTCTGTTGCCAACGCGACTCTGCTTGCAAACCTTGCGCCGGTCTTTGTCACACTCGCGGGCTGGGCGCTGTTTCGGGCGCCGGTCACCGGCGTCTTCCTCGCGGGGCTCGCCACAGCCATCGCCGGCGTCGTGATCCTGAAGGGTGGGCCGGCCGCGCTCGCTGGCGGTGACGTCCTCGGCGACGGCATCGCGGTCGTCGCCGCTATGTTCTACGCGGGCTATATTCTTGCGATCGGCAAATTGCGGAGCCGCTTCGATACCAACCGGATCATGATCTGGAGCACGGCCTCAGCGGCTGTCTGTATGCTGCCGATGACGCTTGTCGCCGAACCCTCGCTCTTCCCGGCAAGTGCCTTCGGATGGGCAATGCTGTTCGGTCTCGCCTTCGTCAGCCATGCGGGCGGGCAGGTCGCGATCACCTATGCGCTCGCCTACCTGCCGGCCGCCTTTTCCTCGTTGACGCTGCTCCTGCAGCCCGTCGTGGCGGCGATCCTCGCCTGGGTGCTGCTTAGCGAACCAGTCGGCCTCGCCCAGGCGATCGGCGGCGCGATCGTGCTCGTCGGCATCTTGATCGCGCGCCGCGGATAACCCTCTTCAGATGCCGGGCAGTTCGAAGCCCGCGAGCCGTTCTTCGAACTTGCGGATCGTCGCGACATCGGCATTAGCAAAGGCAAAGCGCAGGTAGTTTTCCTGTCCCTCACCGAAATAATCACCCGGCAGGCAGACCACACCGGCAAGCTTCGCCAGTTTCTCGGCAACAAACTGCGAATCGATATCTGGGAACGGATGGCGGATATAGGCGAAGTAGGCCCCGACCGCCTGCAGCTTCCATTTCGGCAGCCGGCTCATAACATCCTTGAGCGCGTCGGCGCGTGCAGCAATTTCAACACGGTTCGCAAGCCGCCAATCTGCAAGCGCCGGAATGGCCTTCGCGACGGCCGCCTGTGCGGCGCGCGGAGCACAGATTTGCAGGTTATCCATGATCTTGGTGATTTGTTCGACGAGCGCCGGACCGGCGGTAATCGCGCCGAGGCGGTGGCCGGGAATGCAGAAGGATTTCGAAAAGCTGTAGAGGCCGATGAAGCTGTCCTGCCAGCCCTCGGCCTGAAGCAGGCCGTGCGGCGCGACATCCGCCGATGGCAGGAAGTCGCGATAGGTCTCGTCGAGAATCAGCCAGGTGTTGTTCTTGCGGCAGGCCTGGTGGATGCGCTCAAGCAAATCCGGCGGATAGACGGCACCGGTCGGATTGTTCGGGGAGACGAGGGCCAGCGCGCGAATGCCCGGGCGAAGCGCTGAGGCGATCTCTTCGACTTCCGGCAGGAATCCGGCGCCAGCGTCGCAAGGCACCAATTCGACGTTGATGCCCAGCATCGCCAGCGTCGTTTCCTGATTGAAATAATAGGGGTTGGTCATCAACACGGTGTCGCCGGCGCCGGCAATTGCCATGACGGCACACATGAAGGCCTGGTTGCAGCCGGATGTGACATGAATGTTGTCGGCGGTGATCGCCGCACCATAGAGGCCGGCGACATGGGTGGCATAGGCCACGCGCAATTCCGCCTCGCCCTCAATCGCGCCATAGCCGGTGTAGGCGGTAGAGGCGGATGCCTCGCCGAGCCATTTCAGCATGTCCGAATGCGCGGGGTAGCCCGGCACCGCCTGCGAAAGATCGATCAGCGGGCCTCTTGCCCCGTCATAGGCCTTCGCCCAGGCGAGCACGGAGGGAACCGGCGGCGGCGAGAGCTTTTCGACGAGGGGATTGAAATGCGGCATTTGAACCTTCCTGTTGCTGGTAGGCGGGACGAAGGGCTGGCGGAGAATTGCGGCAGGCCCTGGCCCCGTTTTATGACTTGGCCTTGCGTTTCTGGGGGCGTTCCGGGCGACGGTTGCGCGCCGGTGACGAGACGGGTTGAAAATTGTCGGCAGTCGACTTTCGCGTGACTTCCGGCCGCGACATGCGGCTGCGAATGATCGTGCGCGCGGAGACCTGCAGTTCCGGCATCGGGTCGCTCTCAAGGGCAGCGAACAACCAGTCGATGAAGACGCGGACGATCGGCGCGGCGCGGATTTCATTGCGGCAGGCGACGAAGAAGGCGTCGTTGGCCGGCACCGTCAGATCGAAGGGTGCGATTAGCTCGCCGCGCGCGATCAGGCTTCCAGCCGTGATCGTGTCGCCGAGCGCCACGCCTTGGTTGTGCAAAGCCGCCTCGGTCGAAAGCCGCGCATCGCTCATGAAATGTTGGCGACCGCGCTGTAGATCGGTCGCATCGGCGGCGGCCAGCCAGGTGTTCCACTCGCGGCCGTCGTCGCCGTGAAGCATCACGTGGTCGCGCAGATCACGCACCGAGCGCAGCGGCCGCATGTTGAGGAGCGTCGGGCTTACGACCGGAAAAAGCTCCAGGCGGCTCCATAGCTTCGCCCAGCAGTCGCTCCAGTTGCCATCGCCATAGAGCAGGCAGATGTCGACGTCCGGCGAATGGAGATGTGCCGCATCGTTGGAGGCGATCAGCGTCAGCCTGACGTCGGGGAACTGTTCGGTGAACTGGTGCAGGCGCGGGATCATCCAGAAGGAGAGCAGCGCCGGGACGCAGGTGATCCTGAGCTCCCCGCTTGTCGCTGGGCGGGTCATGGCGGCGGTGGCGGCGGCGATCTCGGCGAAGGCGTGGGTGACGGCCGGCAGCAGCAGGGCCCCTTGTGGGGTCAGCCTCAGCCGTTTGCCGCCGCGCTCAAAAAGCGTGGCGTTGAACGACAGTTCGAGCGCCCGGATCTGATGGCTGATCGCACCATGAGTGACGTTGAGCTCGCGCGCCGCAGCCGAAACGGAGCCGCGCCGGGCGGTCGCTTCGAAGGCACGCAGCGGGTTGAGAGGAGGCAGGCGGCTCGACAAAAAGCGGGCTCCGAAAGGCAGCTAGAATGTGAATTTTTCTCACACGAAACGCTATAACAATGTCAATTGATTTTCCAGCGGAATTGTCTCCTAATATGCCCCAACAAAGGCAAAGCCTGGGGAACATGACGGCGCCAGCCAACCGGCGAAATCCGCAGATCGAGGTTTGCGGCGCGTCCCGCGCATACCCAGGGCACAAGATGGAGGCTCGGGCGCATGGCTTGGGATGAACAGAAGCTCAACGAATTGAAGGCGAAATATGGCGAAAGCCATGGCGGCGAGCTCTTCGATCCGACCTTTCGCAAGGTCGCCGACAAGATCTTCACCAAGAGCGGCACGCGGCTGGCGCCCTATTCCGGCATCCCGACCTTCCTGACCGCGCCCTATATGCCTGTCGATGCGGAAGATCCGGATTTCGGCAATCTCCAGGTGGCGATTGTGGGCATACCGATGGATCTCGGCGTCACCAACCGCCCGGGCTCCCGCTTCGGACCTCGGGCGCTCCGTGCGATCGAACGTATTGGTCCTTATAACCACGTGCTCGGCTGCGCGCCCGTCCACGATATCCGGGTGGCCGATATCGGCGACGTTGCCTTCCAAAGCCGCTTCCGACTGGAACTCAGCCATGAAGACATCGAAAAGCGCATTAACCAGATCGTTGATGCGGGCGTGGTGCCGCTGTCGGTTGGTGGCGATCATTCGATCACCCATCCGATCCTGAAGGCGGTCGGCAAGAAGCGCCCGGTCGGCATGATTCATATCGATGCCCATTGCGACACCGGCGGCGCCTACGACCTCACCAAGTTCCATCACGGCGGGCCATTCCGCAATGCGGTTCTCGACGGCGTGCTCGACCCGACCCGCGTCGTGCAGATCGGCATCCGCGGCTCGGCCGAATATCTCTGGGAGTTCTCCTACGAGTCCGGCATGACGGTCATCCACGCCGAGGAAGTTACAGGCCTCGGTATTCCGGCGATCATCGAAAAGGCGAAGAAGATCGTCGGCGATGGCCCGACTTACCTCTCCTTCGATATCGACAGCCTCGACCCGAGTTTCGCGCCGGGCACCGGCACGCCGGAAGTCGGCGGGCTTACGACCCGCGAGGTGCTCGAACTCATTCGTGGGCTCAAGAGTATCAATCTGGTCGGCGGCGACGTCGTCGAGGTCGCCCCGCAATATGACGCGACGACCAATACGGCGCATGCCGGCGCACAGGTGCTTTTCGAGATCCTGAGCCTGATGGTTTTCAGCCCGGCGATCACCGGCAAGGCCGACTGACACGTTCGAGATCGTCCGGCCGAACTGGAAGCGGCGGCCAGGCGAGAGCCGGAACAATCAAACTTCCAGATTGGGGAACCACGATGACGCCTTTACTGAAATCGGATGAGACCGCTCTGATGGGCATCATGAGCACCGGTCGGGTGCGAGGCGCTTCTCAGAATGGCCAATGCAGTCGATAATGCGGACGTAGAATTTTTCGCGGCGGATGGGCTGATTGCGGCTTATTCGCGCTTTGCCATGCGCCGCTCTAGCAAGCGCCATTGCTCCGGCAGGAAATGCGGGCGAGGCGAGCCGAAAAGATGCAGGGAATCAACTACAACAGGGAACGCGGCGGCTGCCGCCAAAACAAAGGAGACGTGCAAATGAACATCAATTCCATCAAGCGCCGCACGCTGCTGGGGGCGGGGCTTGCCGGTGCATCGATGCTGGCGATGCCGGCGGTGCTGAGAGCGCAGGACAAGTCGCTGAAGGTCGGCGTCTATGGCGGCTACTTCAAGGACTCGTTCGACAAGAACATTTTTCCGGACTTCACCAAGGCGACGGGCATCGCGATCGAGTCGGTCGCCGAGCCGACCGGTGAAGCCTGGCTCGTCCAGCTGGAACAGGCCGCTCGCGCGGGCCAGGCTCCGGCGGATGTCTCGATGATGTCCCAGGTCGCAATGCTCAAGGGTCAGGCGACCGAACTCTGGACGCCGCTCGACATGGCGAAGATCAAGAACGCCTCACATCTGCTCGACCGCTTCGTCAACAAATATCCGGACGGCCGCGTCGCGGGTGTCGGGGCCGTTTCCTGGTATATCACACTCGTCACCAACACCGACGTCTACAAGGAAGCGCCGACCTCGTGGTCCGCCTTCTGGGACTCGGCAAATGCCGACAAGCTCGGGCTGCTCGCGCTCGTCTCCAACTCCTTCCTGCTCGAGGTGACCGCCAAGACCTTCATGGGCGGCACCAATGCGCTTGACACGGAGGAGGGCATCCTCAAGGCATTCGAGAAGCTTGCGGAAGTGAAGCCGAATGTTCGGCTCTGGTATCGCGACGAGGCGCAGTTCGAACAGGCGCTGAAGTCGGGTGAAATTCCGATGGGCCAGTACTATCACGACGTGACCGGTCTCGCGGCCGCCGATGGCCATCCGGTACGCTCCACTTTCCCGAAGGAAGGCGGCATCCAGGATTCCGGCTGCTGGGCGCTGTCGCGCGCTTCGCAGAAAGCGGAGGAAGCGCACATCTTCATCGACTATATGTCCCAGCCGTCGATTCAGGCGACGCTGTCGCGCAAGGTCGGCACCTCGCCGACGGTCAAGCGCGAGTCGACTGATCTCACGGACAAGGAGTTTGCTGCCGTTTCGTCGGACATTGAGCCGATCGTCCCGCGCTACGACCTTTACCAGACCAAGTCGGATTGGCTGAACCAGAAGTGGACGGAACTGATCGTCGGCTGATGGCCAATGACCATCGACCTCCCGCCGGCGAGCGGGAGGTCGATCTCGAAAGACTGAGCGGAATGCGGGCCGAAGACCGTTCCCGCTCGACGAACCATCTGCGCATGAGGCGCTACTGCGTGGTCCCTTGGGAACCAAATTAAGGATAAAGCCACGCAGCAATTCAAAGCGATGCAGCAACCTTTGTGCGCCTGAAGAACGCACGGCGCTGCAAGACGGGGAATACATGTCGGGACTTGCCCTTCAAAACGTCGTCAAGGAATTCGGCTCCTTCAGGGCCGTCAACAATGTCGAGCTCACGGTGCCCCACGGCACCTTCGTTTGCATGCTCGGCCCCTCGGGCTGCGGCAAGACGACGTTGCTGCGCATGATCGCCGGGCTTGATCTGCCGACGGGAGGTGCGATCCGCCTCGACGGCGAAGACATCACCCGCGTGCCGACCCATAAGCGCAATCTCGGCATGGTGTTCCAGTCGCTGGCGCTCTTCCCGCATTTGACCGTCGGCGAAAACATCGCCTATCCGTTGCGCATCCGAAAGGCGCCAAAGGAGGATCAGAAGCGGCGGGTCGAGGAACTGCTGTCGATGATCCACCTTGCCGGCTATGCGGACCGGCCAGTCTCCAAGCTTTCCGGCGGTCAGCGTCAGCGTGTTGCGATCGCCCGCGCGCTGGCGATCTCGCCGAAGCTTTTTCTTCTCGACGAACCGCTTTCGGCACTCGACGCGAAGCTTCGGGAAGCGATGCAGGTGGAGCTGCGCCAATTGCAGCAGCAGCTCGGGATCACGACAATCGTCGTCACCCACGACCAGCGCGAAGCGATGACGATGGCCGATACGGTGGTCGTCATGAATGGCGGAGAAATCCGACAGGCGGCCTCGCCGATTGAGATCTACCGCCGGCCGGCGGACAGTTTCGTCGCCGACTTCATCGGCCAGACCAACCTGATCGAAGCCGAAGCAGACACAGTGGGCCATGTTTCCGTACTCGGCCAGCCCGTGCCGGATCTCGCCTTGCCCGCCGGCGCGGCAAAGGCAACGCTTTCAATTCGCCCCGAGGACGTTCACCTGACGGCGCCGGGCGCCGGTGCGATTTCCGGCACGGTCACTTTCGTGCGTGATCTCGGCGGAACGATCGAAACGTTCGTCGATGTCGCCGGCCGCCAGATCGTCGCTGTTTCCACGCCGCGCGAGCGGCCGGACGTCACCGTCGGCCAGCAGGTCGGCGTCGCGCTCACTCCGGACGTTTGCGTGGTGCTCAGGAAATGAGACGCGAACCACCCCAGACCATCGGCGACTATGCGCCACTCCTTTTCCCCGCGGCGATGCTGACCATCTTCTTCGTTGTGCCCTTCGGCACGATGATCGCCGTCAGCTTCTTTCAGCGCCAGCAGGGCGGTTTCTATACACCGGCCTTCGTATTCGATAACTACGGCCGTTTCCTTTCGGCCTTCTTCGGCGGCGTGCTCGGCTTCTCGCTCATGATGGCGATCGCAGTCGCCCTCTGCTGCGTCGTGCTCGCGCTGCCCTTCACCTACATGCTGACGCGGATGGCGCGCAGCGTACAGGTCGTCTGGCTCGTCGCGCTGCTCTCGGTGCTCTCGCTCTCCGAGGTCATCATCGGTTTTGCCTGGTCGACGCTTTTCTCGCGCACGGCCGGCATCACCAACATCCTTGTCGCGCTTGGCCTCATGGGCGAGGCCAAGGCACTGACCCCGAGCTTTGCCGCAGTGCTGACCGGCATGGTCTATCAGGCCTTCCCCTATACGGTGCTCGTATTGTTCCCGGCGCTTGTGCGTCTCGACCCGACCTTGACTGAGGCTGCGCGCACGCTTGGAGCTTCGCCGCTCAAGGCCTTCTTTACCGTCGTCGTTCCGGCGCTCAGAAACACGATCGTTGCGACGCTGATCATGGTCTTCATCTTCGCCCTCGGTTCCTATCTGCTGCCGCAGCTTCTCGGCCGGCCACAGCACTGGACGCTGTCGGTGCTGATCACAGACCAGGCGATCTACCAGTCGAACATGCCTTTCGCCGCGGCGATGGCGGTGTTCCTCGTGCTGGTGACGCTCGGGCTGGTCGCCTTGACGGTGATTGCGGGACGAAAGGGAGAGGCGGCATGACGTCCATTTTCCGCAAGTTCTATTTCCTCCTGATCGCGCTCTTCCTCGCGCTGCCGCTGATCGTCGTTGCCGGTGTGTCGATCAACGAAAAGCAGACGCTCGCCTTTCCGCCGCAGGGCTTTTCGACATCCTGGTATGGCGAGATCTTCCTGAACCCCGAATGGCGAAACGCGCTGATGGCCTCGGTCACGCTCGCCGTGCTTTCGGCAGCCGTCGCCGTCGCCATTGCCTTGCCGCTTGCCTGGTTCCTGTGGCGGCGGATCGCGCCCTGGGCCAACATCTTCCAGCTTCTGGGCGTCGCCCCCTTCACGCTGCCGCCGGTCATCACGGCGCTGGGTCTTCTCACCTTCTGGGCGACCGTCGGTTTCTACGGCCAGCCCTGGACTGCGGTTGTCAGCCACGCGATCTTCTTCGTGACGCTGCCGCTCGTCACCCTGTCCCTCGGTTTCACGTCGATTGATCGTTCGCTGGTCGAGGCAGCATCGACCATGGGTGCGGATGAGCGCACGGTGTTCCGCACCATAGTGCTGCCACTGATCCTGCCCTACATCGTCTCGGGCTATGCCTTCGCCTTCGTGCTCTCGCTCAATGAATATATCGTCGCGTACATGACCGTCGGCTTCACCATGGAGACACTGCCGATCAAGATCTTCAACGCGCTGCGCTACGGCTACACGCCGACCATGGCCTCGGTGACGATCCTCTTCGTCACGACCGCCGCGATCATTTTCGGTCTCGTTGCCCGGTTCGGAGATCTGCCGAAGCTGCTTGGCGCCATGTCATCGGATGGCAAATAATGAAACTTGCCGCTTTGCAGATGAAATCCATTGGCGGTGATGTCGCCGCCAATCTCGGTCGCGTCAGCGCAGCGGCGGCGGAGGCGTCCCGCCATGGCGCGACGCTGCTGGTCACGCCCGAGCTCGGCATTACCGGCTACGGTGCCGGTGACGTGATCCGTGACATTGCCGAGACCGCCGACGGCCCCATCGTGCGGCGATTGCAGCAGATTTCGGCCGAAGCGGGTATCGCGATCATCGCCGGCTTCGCCGAGCGGGAGGGCCACGCGGTCTACAACAGCGCCGTCTATGTCGACGGTGATGCTGCGCCGACGGTCTATCGCAAGTCGCATCTTTATGGCGATTACGAGCGCTCGCTGTTCATGCCGGCGGAACCGTCGACGCGGCTCTTCGAACACGAGGGCGTCAGGTGCGGCATGCTGATCTGCTACGACGTCGAGTTTCCGGAAAACGTCCGCCGGCTCGCCCTTGCCGGTGCTGATGCAGTGCTGGTGCCGACGGCGCTGCCGGCCGGCTGGTCGGGAACCTTCATCGCCGATCACATGATCCAGACAAGGGCGTTCGAGAACCAGCTTTTCGTTGCCTACATCAATCATTGCGGTTCCGATGCGATGTTTTCCTTCGCCGGTTCGTCGCGCATCGCGTCGCCGGACGGCCAACTCCTGGCGAAAGCCAATTCCGCAGACGAGACCCTGATCTTCGCCGAGATAGATCCGGAGGCATTCGCGATTTCGCGGTCGGAGAATACCTATCTCAGGGATCTGCAGCATCCGCGTCGCTAGAGCATCCCGCTTTCAAGTGAACGTACGGCGCCCTAGATCGTTCGTCTTTAGAGAACAATCTGTTCGCGTCGTCTCCTCTTTCTGGAGTGACCGGGCCGACCGATATTGTGCTCAACGAAATGCCCGCCTTACGGCGCCGCGCGTCTTATCAGACGCGCAAAGGCTACCGTAACGCATTGAGCTGGAGGCACTCATGAGCTTGCAACTGACCGGTATCCATCATCTCACGGCAATCACGGCCAATGCGCCAGAAAACCTGCGCTTCTATACAAAGACGCTCGGGCTGAGGCTGGTCAAGAAGGCAGTCAATCAGGACGACACGACCGCCTATCATCTCTTCTATGCCGACGGGCAGGCAACGCCCGGCACCGACCTGACGTTCTTCGACTGGCCCGTTGGCCGCGAGGGACGCGGCACGCACAGCATTTCCCACACCGGGATGCGGGTCGGCAGCGCCGAAAGCGTGAGATGGTGGAAGCGCCGGTTTACCGAACTGAACGTGCCCGTCGGTGAAGTCACGGAAATCGACGGGCGGACGTCGGTCGACTTCGAGGACGGCGAGGGTCAGCGCTTCCGGCTTTTGGACGATGGGGGACTTGCGCCGTCGCATCCTTGGGACAAGAGCCCGGTTCCCGCCGCGCATCAGATCAAGGGCCTCGGCCCGATCACGATCAGCGTACCGGATATCACCAACACGGCGCTCGTGCTCACGCATGTCATGAACATGACCGACGTGCGCACCTACGCCGCGCCGGACGGCGTCGGCGAAGTGCATGTCTTCTCGATGGGTGAGGGCGGTCCCGCGGCCGAATTGCATGTAGCGGTCCAACCGGGGCTGCCACCGGCGCGCCAGGGTGCGGGCGGCGTGCACCATGTCGCCTTTCGCACGCCGGACGTGGACCAACTGCATCAGTGGACCGAACGGTTGAACGGCTTCCGCTTGCCGTCGAGCGGCGAGGTCGAGCGCTTCTATTTTCGCTCGCTCTATTTCCGCGAGCCGAACGGCATCCTGTTCGAGATTGCGACCGACGGTCCCGGCTTTGCCGTCGACGAACCGATGGAAACGCTTGGCGAAAGCCTATCTTTGCCGCCGTTCCTGGAACCGAAGCGGGCTCAGATCGAGGCAGGGCTGAAGCCGTTGGAGTAATCGTAAAAAAGCCGGGACATTGTTCCGGCTTTCTTTTTGTCCTTTGACCTCTAGTTCTAATGCGAAGGGCGGCCCTGTGCCGCTCTTCATAGACAAGAGGGAACCATCATTCATGACGAAGATACTCGGCATATCGGGCAGTCTGCGGAAGGCTTCATTCAATACGGCGTTGCTGAAGGCAGCGAAATCCGTCGCGCCCAGCGCTATCGAGTTCGAGACGGCGACGCTGCACGGCATTCCGCTTTACGATGGCGATGTCGAGGCTGAAAGCGGCATCCCGACGCCGGTGGCGGAGCTCAAGCAGAGGATCATGGCGGCGGATGGCGTGATCCTCTTCACGCCGGAATACAACAACTCGATGCCCGGCGTTTTCAAGAACGCCATCGACTGGCTCAGTCGTCCGCCGGCCGATATCAAGAAAGTGTTCGGTCGTCGGGCTTTTGCGTTGGCTGGTGCGACTCCTGGAAATTTCGGCACCATTCTCAGCCAGAATGCCTGGCTTGCCGTGATGCGCACTCTCGGCGCCGACCTTTGGTCGGGCAAGCGGTTGATGTTGCCGAAGGCCGCCACGTTATTCGATAGCGAGGGGCAATTGACCGATGAGCAGACCAGGGAGCGCTTACGCGACTTTGTCACTGCCTTCGCCGAGTATGTCGCCTCGACGAAAGCATCTTAACCCGTTCGGGCCACGGAATCAGAGACCGTTTTCCGCCATCCAGCGGCGAATGGCTTCGACATCGTCGTCACCGATGCCGTGATGAGTGTCGATGTCCAGTGCCCTGAGGTTTGCGCCCGTATCGGCGAGGACCTTTATCAGCGTCGGCACATATTTGCCGTAGGGATCTTCCTTGCCCGTCAGCACCAGGACGTTTGCGCGGACAAGATCGGGAGTCGGCGCGTCTTCGAGCGCGGCCATTGCCCGCATCATCACCACGTTCCTGATGAGGCCTGGGTAAAGCAGCATCACGGCGGCCAGCATGTTGGCGCCGTTCGAGTAGCCGATGAAGATCGTCTTGTCGGGGGCAAGACCGTAACCGTCACGCGCGCCCTCGACGAAGGCGACGAAGGCTTCTGCCTCCGAGCGGATGTCCTGCTGGTCGAAGGTCGTCATCGACAGGCGGCGGAACCAGCGGGGGAAACCTTCCTCGGTGCTTCGGCCGCGCACGCCAAGCAAGGTGGCGTGCGGATCGACCTGATGCCCGAAGGGGAGCATATCCGTCTCATTGCCGCCGCTGCCGTGCAAGAGAACGAAGGTGCGATCGTTCGGTTCATCCGGATGAAAGAAGCGGTGGATGAAGGGCAGGTCGCGCGGGGTTAGCCGCGGCTCGCCGGGCAGGGCGAATTGCGGCAGCTTCACCAAGGTCGCAGCCGCATCAGTTTCTAGGTGTGGCGGCAAGAATAACTTGGACCCGAGCGTGTCCGGCGGCTCGTCGACCGCAAACCCCGGGCCGTCGGTCGCCAGCTCGTAGAGCGAGCCGCCCGGTTCACGCACATAGAGGGAGAAGAAATATTGCCGGTCGTGCGCGTTGGTGGCACCGGCGTGCTCCTGCTCGAGATCGGCGCGCACGGCAAGCACTGTCGCCTCATCCCGCGCGCGAAAGGCGATGTGGTCGATGGTGCCCGTACCAGGCGCCGACGTCCAGAAGCCGGTGGCGTCGCGCACGTCGATGACGTCCCCGGACGTCGACGTGAAGCGCCGGATCGTGGCTGTTGCTCCGGTCTCCGAATAGCCGAAATGATTTTGAAGGAAGTGGGCGGTTTCCTTCGGCTTCTCGGTGAGGATGGTCGCGCCGCGCAGCCGCCGGATCGCGTCCGTCTCCGGAATATCCCGGCTCGCCCATGGAGCAGGCTCGGCAAGTGTATTGGTTCCGACCAGTTTCACGATCACGCCGTCCGGATCCTTGAGACGCAGCACCGGCTCGCCGAACTCTTGCGCAGGGCCGGTCGCCTGAATGTTGAACTGCAAGGCGCGCGTCAGCCAGAAGCCGATGCTCTCCGGCGGGATGGCAAAAGCGATTTCGCTCGGTTGACCATGGCCGACACGTCCGGGCGAGCCGTCTTCCCACATCAGGAAGGTGACGAGCGAGCCCGGCGACCCCGCCGCATCGCCGTAAAAGAGATGCAACTGATTCGGATCCTCGTAGCCGCCGGTTCGCTTGACGAGGCGTAGGCCAAGGAAGCCGACATAGAAGTCGACATTTGCCTGCACTTTGCGGGCGATCAGGGTGATGTGGTGGATGCCGCTGGTCACCGTCTTGTCCCTCCGAACTTCAACTGCACACCGCGCCTAAGCCTGGGTACTGGGGCCTGGCCACGTCAGTGCATCCGTCAGTCTTTTTTGTCAGCGAGGAAGGACTTGAAGGCTTCGCCATGGCCCGGATGCCAGCGCGAAAGCGGTGGCCGGTTCTCGACGATGTCGCCCGCGGCCCACAGGATGCGTTTCTCATCCGTGGAGCGGGCGACCTCGTTGTCCGGGCAGAGAATATAAAAGTCGCCGCGTTCGAGGCTTTCCATCATGAAGTCTACGGTCTGCTCCGGAGTCCATGCACCCTCTGGCTTCTCGGTCCGTCCATGGGCGGTCAACGACGTGTAGACGAAGCCGGGGATCAACAGGTGCGCAGCGACCTTGCAGCCCTCGGTGTTGCGCAGTTCATGCTGCAGCGCCTCGGTGAAGACCTTCACCCCGGCCTTCGAGACATTGTAGGCCGGATCGCCGGGTGGCGTGGTGATGCCCTGTTTCGAGCCGGTATTGATGATCAGCGCCGGTTCGCCATGGGCAATCATCGCGGGCGCGAATATTCGCGAGCCGTTGATGACACCCCAGAGATTGACGGCGATCACGCCTTCCCAGTTCCCCAGCGGGCCGAACATCGAACTGCCCGGCTGGATGCCGGCATTGTTCATCAGCACGTGAACGTGGCCGAAGCGCTCGCTTGCCGCGCGCGCCAGTGCCACAAGATCGTCAGGCCGGGAGACGTCCGTCGCGATTGCGGCGACATCGTTCGCGCCCCCCGTGGCCAACCTTGCCACCTCGGCCGCAGCCGCCTGCAAACGCTCACCGGGCAGGTCGGCAAGGACAACCTTCAGCCCGAGGCCGGCGAAGCGTTTGGCCGCGGCAAGCCCGATGCCCGAGGCAGCTCCGGTGATGACGGCGACATGGTTTTTGGCAATGGCGGCGTAGGACATGGCGTAGATCCCCGTTGACGGCGGAAAGTTTCGAAAGAGATAGAGCGCCGCCGCCGCCAAGTCCATCACCGGGAGCCGGCTTGTGAAACACCTGAAATGTCATCGCTTTCCAGCAAGCGCCTTCTCCTGGAGCGCGCGAGAGCCAGTTCAACGCGCTACGGCGAGTCTCTGACTGTCAGGGCTTGCCGCGCGCGACGAACCAGGGATTGGCAAAATCGCTGTCGTGGTCCTGGTTGCGCTTGCCGTAGGTGAGCGGCGTTCCTTCCATGGTCAGCGTCTCGCCGCCGGCCGCGCGCAGGATGGCGTCTCCGGCTGCCGTGTCCCATTCCATGGTGCGGCTGAAGCGCGGGTAGATGTCGGCAAGCCCTTCGGCCAGCAGGCAAAATTTCAGCGATGAGCCCACGGCCTCATAATCGGTAATGCCGTGATCGGCGAGGTAAGCGATCGTCTCTGTGCTGTTGTGCCAGCGACTGGTCAATGCCACCGGTCGGTCGCCGCAGATGCGGCAGCCGATAACCGCCTGGGGACCGACAATGCGATCGCCCTCGATCAAAGCCTTCCTCGCCTTCCCGGCAGCTGCCGAATAGAGGATTCCAAGTGCCGGCGCATAGACCACGCCGGCAACAGGCACTCCCTTCTCGATCAATGCGATGTTGACGGTGAAATCACTGCTGCGGCCGACGAACTCCTTGGTGCCGTCCAAGGGGTCAACGAGAAAGAAGTGCTTTCCGGAAATATCGGGGACGTGCCCGGCGGCAGCGGCTTCCTCGGCGATGACGGGAATGTCGGGTAATTTCGTCGCGAGATCGTTGAGGATTATGCGTTCGGCGCTGTGGTCGGCGTCGGTAACGGGTGAAGTATCGGCCTTGTAGCTGACGGCCGGCCCGGCATTGTAAATGTCCAGGATCGCCCTTCCGGCCGCGAGCGCCGATCTTTCCAATGTTTCGAGCATCGCCATTCTTCTCTTCCGCGCCATCGCTCCGATTCGCATGAGACGGGCGGAACACCGATAGCCTTCCTCCCTTCATACTTAAATCTGCCTCTTTGCCGCAATCGCGGAAGCTTCCGGCGTGCTGCCGGAAAAGCGCGTCACGGCGGCATTTTGCAGCGCAAGGCGTCTTGCATCTTTGCGTTGCGCTTTGCTTATGCAAAGGTGGCCGCGCAAGTGAACTGGATGCCTTCATGCGCTATTCCGCATTCTCGATCGTCAAGAACGCTCTTTCCGGAAATCTGAAATGGAAGCCGCAATGGCGACAGGCCGAGCCGAAATCGCATTATGATGTGATCATCGTCGGCGGCGGCGGTCATGGCCTCGCGACAGCCTATTATCTTGCCAAGGAATTCGGCGTCAAAAACGTCGCCGTGCTGGAGAAGGGCTATCTTGGCTCCGGGAATGTCGGGCGCAATACGACGATCGTGCGTTCCAACTACATGCTGCCGGGCAACGAGCCGTTTTACGAATTCTCGATGAAGCTTTGGGAAGGGCTGGAGCGGGAGCTGAACTATAATGTGATGCTGTCGCAGCGTGGCGTCATCATGCTCTACCACAACGACGGCCAGCGCGACGCTTACATCCGGCGCGGCAACGCCATGTGGATGGAAGGCGTGGCCGCCGAGCTGATCGAGCGCGACCAGCTGAAGAAGATGATTCCCTTCCTCAACTACGATCACGCACGCTATCCGATCCTCGGTGGGCTCCTGCAGCGCCGCGCCGGTACCGCCCGGCACGACGCGGTCGCCTGGGGTTATGCGCGCGGCGCCGACCGGCACGGGGTCGATATCATCGAACACTGCGAGGTGACCGCGATCCGCCGCGAGAATGGCGTCGTCAGCGGGGTGGAGACGACCAAGGGCTTCATCGGCTGCGGCAAGCTCGCGCTGGCGGCTGCGGGCAACTCATCTCGAGTCAGTGAGATGGCGGATTTGAAGCTGCCGATAGAGAGCCATGTGCTTCAGGCCTTCGTGACCGAAGGGCTGAAGCCCTGCATCGATCACGTGATCGTCTACGGCGGCGGACATTTCTATATCTCGCAGTCCGACAAGGGTGGTCTCGTTTTCGGGGCAGAGATCGACGGCTACACCTCCTATGCCCAGCGCGGAAATCTCGCGACAGCCGAGCATGTCATGGAGGAGGGGGTGACGATGATCCCCGGCCTTTCGCGCGTCCGGGTACTGCGCTCCTGGGCCGGCGTGATGGACATGAGCATGGATGGATCGCCGATTATCGACCGCACGCCGATCGACAATCTCTATCTGAACTGCGGCTGGTGCTACGGCGGGTTCAAGGCGACGCCCGCATCGGGCTACTGCTTTGCTCACCTGATCGCAAAGAACGACACGCATCCGGTCGCACGTTTCCTGAGGCTCGACCGCTTTGCCCGCGGCTATGCCGTTGACGAAGCCGGTGCCGGTCCCCAACCCAATCTTCACTAATAGAAGCGACGAACCGCTCATTCCCGTGCGGTCGCATTTTCGAACTGGACCCGCTCGGGTCCAAGGACAAGACGATGGCAAGCCTGATCACCTGTCCCCATTGCGGGGTCCGCCCGAAGGAAGAGTTTGCGATCCGCGGCGACGCCTCCCTCGTTCGCCCGGCGCCGACCGCATCGGACGAAGCCTGGCACGACTATGTCTATGTGCGCACCAATCCACGGGGGCGTACCCTCGAGCACTGGCAGCACGTGGCGGGCTGCCGCCGTTTCCTCGTGGTCGAACGCGACACCTTTACCCATGACGTCCATTCCGTGACCGATGGGGCGGCCTTCGCCAGGGAGAACGGCCGATGACCGCCTATCGCCTGACGACCGGAGGACTGGTCGATCGCAGCCGTGCGCTGAGTTTCAGTTTCGACGGCCGCCCGTTGCGCGGCTTTGCCGGCGACACGCTCGCCTCGGCGCTCATGGCCAACGACCAGCTGCTGGTCGGCCGCAGCTTCAAATATCACCGGCCGCGCGGGATCGTCAGCGCAGGCCCGTCGGAACCGAACGCGCTTGTCACGATCGGTTCCGACGGGCGCAGCGATCCGAACACGAAGGCGACCGTTACCGAGCTCTATGCCGGCTTGACGGCGCGCAGCCAGAACCGCTGGCCTTCGCTCGGCTTCGATATCGGCGCGATGACCGATCCTTTCTCGCCATTTCTGGGTGCGGGCTTCTACTACAAGACCTTCATGTGGCCGGCCCGGCTTTGGGAAAAGCTCTACGAACCGCTGATCCGTCGTGCTGGCGGCCTCGGGCGCGTAGTGCTCGAACGTGATCCGGAAAGCTACGAGAAATCCTGGGCACACTGCGATCTGCTCGTCGTCGGTGGCGGCCCAACCGGACTGATGGCGGCGCTGACCGCGGCACGCGCCGGGCTTCGCGTCATTCTCGCCGACGAGGATTTCCGCCTGGGCGGGTCACTCCTTTCGGAAACGCAGGCGGTCGATGGGGCGCCTGCTTACGTCTTTGCCGATCGTGTCGTCGCCGAGTTGCAGGCGCTGCCGAACGTGACCCTGTTGCCGCGAACGACGGTCTTCGGCTGGTACGACGACAATGTGTTCGGTGCCGTCGAACGGGTTCAGAAGCATGTGGCGGAGCCTCTGGCCAAGCTGCCGACGGAACGGGTCTGGCGCATCGTCGCGAGGCGGGCGCTTCTCGCGACCGGTGCCGAGGAGCGTCCGCTGGTCTTCGGCGGCAATGATCGGCCGGGTGTGATGATGGCCGGGGCGCTTAGGACCTATGCGAACCGCTACGGCGTGGCGGCCGGCAGATCGGTTGCGATCTTTACCAATGGCAGCGCCGGATATCAGGCTGCCCGCGACCTCCACGCAAAGGGCATCGCCATAGCGGCAATCGTCGACAGTCGCGCCGCGGCAGAAGACGCCGCGCCGGAAGGCACCCGCGTGATCCGCTCGGCCTCCGTCGTCGATACCAAGGGACACAGGCGGGTTTCCGGGATCGTCGTCGAGCGGTCGGGCTTCGAGGAACTCGTCGCCTGCGATGCCGTCGGCATGTCCGGCGGCTGGAGCCCGGTCGTTCATCTGGCCTGCCAGCGTGGTGCGAAGCCGGTGTGGTCCGATCAACTGAGCGCATTCGTCGCGCCGGATGTCGGAGGCGGGTTGCGGGTCGCCGGTTCGGCAAACGGGGTCTACACGCTTTCCGGTTGCCTCAGTGACGGTGCAGCCAAGGCGTCGGCGATCGCCTCCGAATTGGGATTGAAGCCCGCTCAGGACGTTCTGCCACAAACGGGTGAGGAGGCCGATCCGTCCTTCACCGCGCTTTGGTATGTGCCCGGAGCAAAATCCAAGGCCTTTGTCGACTTCCAGAACGACGTGCACGCGAAGGATTTGGGGCTTGCTCTGCGCGAAGGGTTCGGTCATGTCGAGCACGCCAAGCGCTATACGACCAGCGGCATGGCGACCGACCAAGGCAAGCTTTCGAATATCAACGCCGTTGGCATTCTTGCGGGCATGCGCGGGGTGAGCCCCGCGGACGTGGGGACGACGACATTCCGCCCGTTCTATACGCCCGTTTCCTTCGGCGCGCTTGCCGGGACGGCGCGCGACAAACATGCGGCACCCATACGCAAATCACCGCTGCATGAATGGGCACGGAAAAACGGCGCGGCCTTTGTCGAGGCGGGTCTTTGGTATCGGTCCGCCTGGTTTCCGCGTGCGGGCGAAAAAGCCTGGCGCGAGAGCGTCGATCGCGAGGTGCTGAACGTGCGTGCGAACGTCGGTATTTGCGACGTCTCGACACTGGGCAAGATCGAGCTTTTCGGCCCGGACGCGGCTGAATTTCTCAATCGGCTCTATTGCAACGCGCTGCTGAAGCTTCCGGTTGGCAAGGCCCGTTATGGCCTGATGCTGCGCGAGGACGGTTTCGTCTATGACGATGGCACCGTGAGCCGGCTCGCCGAAGAGCACTTCCTCGTCACGACGACGACAGCGATGGCGGGCGGCGTGATGTCCCACATGGAATATTGCTCGCAGGTCCTCTGGCCTGATCTGAAGGTTCGTTTCTGCTCCGTATCCGACCAATGGGCGCAGATCGCCATCGCTGGCCCGAAGGCGCGCAGCGTGTTGCAGCAGCTTGTCGAGGATGACATCTCCGACGAGGCATTCCCGTTCCTCGCGGCGGGAGCGGTAACGCTCAAGGGTGGCCTGAAAGCGCGGCTTTTCCGCATCTCCTTCTCCGGCGAGTTGGCCCTTGAACTGGCCGTTCCGGCAGGATTTGGCATGGCGGTTGCCGATCAGCTGATGGACGTTGGCCGCGCCTTCGACATCTGCGCCTATGGAGTGGAAGCCCTCAACGTGCTGCGGCTGGAAAAGGGCCTGCCCACGCATGCAGAATTCGATGGTCGGGTGACGCCGGATGACGCTGGACTGGGCCGCATGGTTTCACCCCACAAGACGGACTTCATCGGCAAGCATCTCTCGTCGAGATACGGACTGACGGCCGCAGATCGGATGCAACTCGTGGGACTGAAGCCGGTGGACAGGGAAAAGGACATTCGCGCGGGCGCACATCTGCTGCGCGAGGGCATGAAGCCGTCGACCCTCAACGACCAGGGCTGGGTCAGCTCCGCCTGCTTCTCGCCGGTGCTCGGTCACCACATTGCGCTTGCTTTCCTGAAGTCGGGGCGCGAACGGTACGGCGAACGGATTGTCGTCTGGGACAAGCTTCGCGAGCAGGAAGCGGTCGCCGAGGTCTGCGATCCGGTCTTCGTCGATCCCGAGAATGCCAGAATGAAAGCCTGAGGAACGCCGATGATCCGCGACTACTACAACCGCAATGCGCTCGATGAGAAGCTGCGCGGCGCGCCCCGGCCGCCGGGCGTCAATCATCTCGCGATCGGCCACAGGCAGGCGGTGGCGATGGTGCTTGCCGTGGCCGGCGAGGAGGACTCGGTCGAAAGCCTGTTGTCGTCGGCAACTGATTTCGCCGTTCGCTTCAGCGCGCCGGGCGAATGGCTGGTCGTCTCTGAAAACGACACCCCGGAGGGGCTGCAACGTCGTCTCAACGCGCTTTGCAGTGGCCGTGCCCATATTGTCGACCAAAGTGAGGCGCGCGTCCTGTTCCGGCTTTCCGGACCGGCAACGCGCCGGATTCTTGCAAAGGGCATCGGCCTCGACCTGCACCCCACCGCCCTTGCGACTGGAGCCAGCGCGAATGCGCTTTGCGGCCACATCTCAGTCAATCTGGCGCGTACCGGGGAAGATACATTCGAGCTGATCGCTCCGCGTTCTCTTGCCCAGTCCCTTTTCGATGACCTCATGACAATGGGGCGCGAATACGACCTGACGGCGGCATTCGCCGCGTGACGGGCAAGCGGTTGCGGCAGTCTCCGTCTTATGGGACGCGCGGCGCTGTTGGTGCCGATTTCCCGCAACTTTGCGGTCAATCGTGCTCATTTCGCGTGCGATCGCTGCTAAAATTTTGATTTTTCTGGCTTCGAAAGCGCCAAATCGATTTTATCGCCGAAGAATCCGGAGGAGAACCACTTTTTAGCTTTCATTTTCGTTTGAAAGAGGTATGGAATTGGGGCAAAGAGCACGCTCACCAATGAGCTCTAATAACAAGAGATCGGACCGTTAGGATCTGGTCCAGGGGAAGATTGATGGAGTATTTCGTCCAGCAGCTCGTCAACGGGCTGACGCTTGGGTCTATTTATGGTATGATCGCGATCGGTTATACCATGGTTTACGGCATCATCGGCATGATCAACTTCGCCCATGGCGATATCTTCATGCTGGGCGGCTTTGCCGCGTTGATTGTCTTTCTAATTCTCACAACATTCATGGCGGGTGTGCCGGTTGTACTGGCGCTGTTGCTAATGATGATCGTCGGTATGCTTACGGCAGCGATCTGGAACTGGACCATCGAGCGGGTGGCTTACCGTCCGCTGCGCGGGTCCTTCCGTCTGGCGCCGCTGATCACCGCGATCGGCATGTCGATCGTACTGTCGAACTTCATTCAGGTGACCCAGGGTCCGCGCAACAAGCCGATCCCGCCGCTTGTCTCGTCGGTCTATGATATCTTCGGCATCGCCATTTCGCTGAAGCAGATCATCATCGTTGTCATCACGGCCATTCTGCTTTCGGTGTTCTGGTACATCGTCAACAAGACGCCGCTCGGCCGCGCGCAGCGTGCCACCGAGCAGGATAGCAAGATGGCGGCGTTGCTCGGCGTCGACGTCGATCGCACCATCTCGGTAACCTTCATCATGGGTGCGGGACTCGCTGCCGTCGCCGGCACGATGTTCCTCATGTATTACGGCGTCGTCGTTTTCACCGACGGTTTCGCTCCGGGTGTCAAGGCGTTTACCGCCGCCGTTCTCGGAGGTATCGGCTCGCTGCCGGGCGCCGTTCTCGGCGGTTTGCTGATCGGCCTCATCGAGTCACTGTGGTCGGCCTATTTCACCATCGACTACAAGGATGTCGCGACGTTCTCGATTCTCGCGATTGTCCTGATCTTCAAGCCGTCGGGTATTCTCGGACGACCGGAAGTCGAGAAGGTATAATTCCATGGCAAATATTGCATCTACTACTGCAAGCGCCGGCACTGAGGTGACGGCGCGGGCCCTGCGCGAGGCTGTCTTCGCGGGCCTCGTCACACTCGGCCTGTTCGTGCTGTTCGTCGGCCTCAAGACCGACCAGAACATCCGCAACGAGCTGGTCCTTACCCAGCGTTGGGGTCTGCTGGCGACTTTCGTGATCATTGCCATGGTCGGTCGCTTCCTGATGGTCGCCTACGCCCAGCCTTGGCTTGCGCAGAGAAAAGCGGCGAAGGCCGCTGCCCCGGAGGTCGTGAAGGAGGAGGGCTTTTTCAGCCGCAACTTCTCCAAGATCGCGATCGTCGCGCTCATTCTCTATCCGCCGGTCGTCCTCGCCCTCACCGGTATCCAGGGCTCGCTGAAGTGGGTCGACAATTTCGGTATCCAGATCCTCATTTATGTGATGCTCGCCTGGGGCCTCAACATCGTCGTCGGCCTCGCCGGTCTGCTCGACCTAGGATACGTCGCCTTCTATGCGGTCGGCGCCTACTCCTATGCGCTTCTCTCCAGCTATTTCGGCCTGTCCTTCTGGGTGCTGTTGCCGATCGCCGGTCTTCTGTCCGCTTGCTGGGGTATGATTCTGGGCTTCCCGGTACTGCGTCTGCGCGGCGACTACCTGGCGATCGTGACGCTCGCTTTCGGTGAAATCATCCGTCTCGTGCTGATCAACTGGACCGAAGTGACCAAGGGCACGTTCGGCGTGTCCGGCATCGCCAAGGCGACGCTGTTCGGCATCAAGTTCGATGCCTCGAAGGACGGTTTCGCGGCGATGATGGGGCTGCCGATTTCATCGGCCTATTACAAGATCTTCCTGTTCTACCTGATCCTCGGCCTTTGCATGATCACGGCCTTCGTCACCATCCGGCTGCGCCGTATGCCGGTCGGCCGGGCCTGGGAAGCGCTGCGCGAGGACGAGATCGCCTGCCGGTCGCTCGGCATCAACACGACGACCACCAAGCTGACGGCATTTGCCACGGGCGCCATGTTCGGCGGCTTTGCCGGGTCGTTCTTCGCGGTGCGCCAGGGTTTCGTCTCGCCGGAATCCTTCATATTCCTCGAGTCGGCCGTCATCCTTGCCATCGTCGTGCTTGGCGGCATGGGCTCGCTGACGGGTATCGCTATTGCGGCCATTGTTATGATCGGCGGCACGGAGATCCTGCGCGAGCTCACCTTCCTCAAGGTGATCTTCGGACCGAACTTCACGCCCGAGCTCTATCGCATGCTGATCTTTGGCCTTGCCATGGTCACCGTGATGGTCTGGAAGCCGCGCGGCTTCGTCGGATCGCGCGAGCCGACCGCGTTCCTGCGCGAACGCAAGGCCGTTTCCGGCAGCTTTACGAAGGAAGGGCACGGCTGATGGCCCCCGAGACTAGCACAATGACAAAAGATCCCATTCTCAAGGTCGAGCACCTGTCGATGCGCTTCGGCGGTCTCATGGCCATCAACGACTTCTCCTTCGAGGCCGGGCGCGGCGACATCACCGCCCTGATCGGCCCGAACGGAGCGGGCAAGACGACGGTGTTCAACTGCATCACCGGCTTCTACAAGCCGACGATGGGCATGATCACCATGCGCCAGCGGTCCGGCCACGAGTATCTGCTGGAGCGCCTGCCCGATTTCGAGATCACCAAGCAGGCCAAGGTGGCGCGCACCTTCCAGAACATCCGGATGTTCTCGGGCATGACGGTCCTGGAAAACCTGCTTGTCGCCCAGCACAACAAGCTGATGCTGGCGTCCGGCTACACCTTCCTCGGCCTGGTTGGCTTCCCGGCCTATCGTCAGGCGTCCAAGGAGGCCATCGAGCTCGCCAGGCATTGGCTCGAAAGGGCGTCACTGATCGACCGCGCCGATGATCCGGCCGGCGACCTGCCCTATGGTGCGCAGCGGCGGCTCGAGATTGCCCGCGCCATGTGCACGGAGCCGGAGCTTCTCTGCCTCGACGAGCCAGCGGCCGGCCTCAACCCGCGCGAATCGCACTCTCTCAATGAGTTGCTGCAGAGCATTCGCAGCGACACCGGCACTTCCATACTGTTGATCGAGCACGACATGTCGGTGGTGATGGGGATCTCCGATCACGTGGTCGTGCTCGAATACGGCCAGAAGATTTCCGACGGCAATCCGGATTTCGTGAAGAGCGATCCAAGGGTCATCGCGGCCTATCTGGGTGTCGAGGACGAAGAGGTTGAAGAGGTGATCGAACAGATCGAGGAAATCGAAGGCGAGCAGGGAGGCACCAAGCAATGACTGCTCCGCTGCTGAATGTGAGAGGTGTCGAGACCTATTACGGCAACATCCGCGCGCTGAATGGCGTCGATGTCGAGGTCAACCGTGGGGAAATCGTTTCGCTGATCGGTGCAAACGGCGCCGGTAAATCGACGCTGATGATGACGATCTGCGGCCGGCCGCAGGCCCGCACTGGGTCCGTCTTCTTCGAGGGTCAGGATATCACGCGTCTGCCGACCCATGAGATCGCACGTCTCAGGATCGCGCAATCGCCTGAAGGACGGCGGATCTTCCCGCGCATGACGGTGCTCGAGAACCTCCAAATGGGTGCGAGCCTCGACGATCTGAAGCATTTCAAGGAAGACGTGGAGAAGGTCTTCACGCTCTTTCCGCGGCTCAAGGAGCGCCAAGCCCAGCGTGGCGGCACGCTGTCGGGCGGCGAACAGCAGATGCTGTCGATCGGGCGCGCCCTGATGGCCCGACCGAAGCTGCTGTTGCTTGACGAGCCTTCGCTCGGCCTTGCGCCGCTGATCGTTAAGGGCATTTTCGAGGCGATCAAGAAGCTCAACAAGCAAGAGGGCCTCACCGTATTCCTGGTCGAACAGAACGCCTTCGCAGCGCTGAAGCTCTCCGACCGCGGCTACGTTCTGGTCAACGGCAGGGTGACCATGAGCGGCACGGGCAAGGATCTTCTCGCCAATCCGGAGGTCCGCTCGGCCTATCTCGAAGGCGGCCGCCATTGACGCGCCGCGCCTGGAGTTAAACGACATGCAGGGAATTCTCTACGAAGAAGCCTCCATCTGGCAGTTTCTGTTCATCACCTGGGTTCTCGGCGGCTGGACCGCCTGGCGGACGGGCAAGAACGTCGCCGATACCTGGCATAACTTTCCGCGGTTGCTGCTTTACGTGGCACTGCTGGGTTGGGCTATCCGCTTCATTCATCACGCTCTTTTCGGCGGAACGATGTTCAGCCTGCAGTACTATATCGTGGACACGATCGTGCTTTTGTTGTTTGCTACCGCTGGTTTCCGATACTACCGGACCAGGCAAATGACCAAGAACTACTACTGGCTCTATGAGAAGGCATCGCCCTTCTCCTGGAAAGCCAAATAAGGGAACAGCGCGTGCCGGTCGATTGCGGCCGGTGCGAAAAACACCGGCGCAATTAAGGTGGGCATTGCGCAGGCTTGGAAACGAGACCCGCTCGAATATTGGGAGTAACAAGATGAAAAAGTCTCTTCTGTCGGCCGTTGCGCTGACGGCAATGGTCGCCTTTAGCGGCTCTGCGTGGGCTGATATTCTGGTCGGCGTCGCCGGCCCGTTGACCGGCCCGAATGCTGCGTTCGGTGCGCAGCTTCAGAAAGGTGCGGAACAGGCGGCTGCCGATCTCAACGCTGCAGGCGGCATCAATGGCGAACAGATCAGGGTCGTGCTCGGCGACGACGTGTCGGATGCCAAGCAGGGCGTTTCGGTCGCCAACAAGTTCGTTGCAGACGGCGTGAAGTTTGTCGTTGGCCACTTCAACTCTGGCGTGTCCATCCCGGCTTCGGAAATCTACGCCGAAAACGGCATCCTGCAGATCACGCCTGCTTCCACCAACCCGCAGTTCACTGAGCGCGGCCTGTGGAACACGTTCCGCACTTGCGGTCGCGACGACCAGCAGGGTGCGGTTGCCGGTGCCTACCTCGCCGCCAACTTCAAGGACGCGAAGATCGCCGTTGTTCACGACAAGACCCCCTATGGTCAGGGCCTTGCCGATGAGACCAAGAAGGCAATGAACGAGGCCGGCCTCACCGAAGCGCTCTACGAAGGTATCAACACGGGCGACAAGGATTTCTCCGCGCTGATCGCGAAGATGAAGCAGGCCGGCGTTTCGATCGTCTATTACGGCGGTCTGCACACCGAAGCTGGTCTGATCATGCGCCAGATGAAGGATCAGGGCCTGAAGGCAACGATGATGTCGGGCGATGGCATCGTCTCGAACGAATTGGCCTCGATCGCTGGTGACGCCGTCGACGGCACGCTGATGACCTTCGCGCCGGATCCGCGCAAGAACCCTCAGGCCAAGGAACTCGTCGAGAAGTTCCGCGCTGCCGGCTTCGAACCGGAGGCCTACACGCTCTACGCCTATGCGGCGCTCCAGGTCATCGCCGAAGGCGCCAAGGCCGCTGGCGGCAACGATCCGCAGGCTGTTGCCGAAGCGATCAAGGCCAAGGGTCCATTCAAGACCACGATCGGCGAGCTCGGTTACGACGAAAAGGGCGACATTACCCGGCCGGACTACGTCATGTACACCTGGAAGAAGGGTGACGACGGCAAGTACAGCTACTTCCAGAACGAATAGTCGTCATTTCGTTCCGCTTTTGGAGGACCCGGCGTGAAAGCGCCGGGTCCTTTTGTTCCGTGTCTACCTGCGCTCCGGCGCCGCGCGCCTACTGCATGTGTCCTTAAATCGTAGCCGATTTAAGGACACATGCAGTAGTTCAAAATGCTACAGCGTCCTTTGCGCGTCTGATTAGACACGCGGCGCTGTAATCGGGCGCGCAATCGGCTGCGATAAGACACGTCCAGTAGCGATGCGCGTGCTGTCATCGCCTGCACAGCGGCGCCTTATCTCAGCAGCGACGTTCGCAGCGACGCGATCTCCTGCTTGAGCCTGACGAGTTCAGCGGGCTCCATCCCAGTGGCGCTGGCAATGTCATGCGGAACATTGTCAGCCTTTTTCCGCAAGGCGCGGCCGCTGTCGGTCAATTTCACTCGCACTTGTCGTTCGTCGGCCTGGTCCCGGACCCGCGATATGTAGCCCATGCCTTCAAGGCGCTTCAGCATGGGAGTGAGCGTGCTCGATTCCAGAAAAAGCCTTTCCCCCAGACTGCCGACGGTCTGGTCGTCTTTTTCCCAGAGCACGACCATCACCAGATATTGCGGATAGGTGAGATCCAGCTCGTCCAGCAACGGCTTGTAGACGCGCGTGAAGGCGTGGTTTGTCGAATAGATCGCGAAGCATAGAAAATTGTCGAGTTTCATAAGGTCTTCGTGAGAGGGGCTGTCTGCCTTGGTCATTGTTCCAACTCGAATTTGCTCATACGATAAAATAAATCGTTCACGATCTTATCGCAATGCATTGACATGCTGAATTCGTCGCGCTAAACATCGTGCACGATTTAATTGTCAGCGATATAACGGCCAAAAAAGGTTGGACTCTTCGCAAACATGTATATCTCACACGATTTAATAGCGAGCCATGAAACAGCCCGAACGACGGAACAAGGAGCAATTCCATGACAAGCATACAAGCAAGCGCAACGATGGGCATCTCTCGGAGAGACGTGCTGGCTGGCACTCTGGGTGCCGCTGCGGCAGTATCTGGTGTCCGCCCGGCCTCGGCCGCAAATGTCTCGAATGCAACCACCACCAGCGAAGGAGCAACGACCATGGGAAGCAGGATCGTCACCCGCGACGGCGTCGAAATCTATTACAAGGACTGGGGTCCGAAGGATGGACCGGTCGTCGTGCTCAGCCACGGCTGGCCGCTATCGGCCGACAGCTGGGAGGCGCAGGCTTTCCATCTCGCCAACAACGGCTTCCGCGTCATCACCCATGACCGCCGCGGCCATGGCCGCTCCAGCCAGCCCTGGGACGGCAACGACATGGACCACTATGCCGACGATCTTGCCGAGCTGATCGAAAAACTGGATCTTTCCGGCATCTTCCTCGCCGGCTTCTCAACCGGCGGCGGCGAGATCTCCCGCTATATCGGCCGCCACGGCACCAAGCGCGTCGCCAAGGCCGGGCTGATCTCAGCGGTACCGCCGTTGATGGTCAAGACCGACAACAACCCCGGCGGGCTACCGAAGGAGGTGTTCGACAATCTCCAGGCAGCAAGTGTCGCCGACCGCTCGCAGCTATACAAGGACATCGCCTCCGGCCCGTTCTTCGGCTTCAACCGGCCGGGCGCCAAGGTTTCGCAGGGTATGATCGACAGTTTCTGGCTGCAGGGCATGATGGGCGGCCACAAGAACACCTATGACTCGATCGTCGCCTTCTCGCAGACCGACTTTACCGAGGACCTGAAGAAATTCGACGTGCCGACCTTGATCATCCATGGCGACGACGACCAAATCGTGCCGATCGACGCGGCGGCGCGGGCCTCGAAGAAACTCATTCCGCATGCGCTGCTGAAGGTCTATCCCGGCGCCCCGCACGGCATCACCGACACCCACAAGGATCAGCTCAGCCAGGACCTGCTCGAATTCGCGAGGTCGTAATTTCTGACTGAAAGAGAAGGGGCGCCCGAGCGGCGCCCTTTTTCACGTTACCACCTTCTTTGCCGGTGGCGAGCCGCCGCATGGGTGGCTTAAGCAGCAAGCGTCTCCGCGAGGTCAGCGCGAATTTTCATTGCGAAACAATGCCTTGACTTTGGGGTCGGGCTCGCGGACGATGCCGCCATCGGTACATGCCGTGTGTCGCAAAAATATCTAACGGCCTTTCATGAATAGTGCAGCAATCGTCGCTCCGCAGCGAGCGTGGGGAAAAGGACGGCTCGTTGCCAAATGCCGGAGCGGCCGTACGGCCATCGCCGAACTCTATCAGGAAGGCTGCGCCAAGATCCGTCTGCCAGAGACCTTTGATGCGTCGATCGAAGCGGTGCTGATCAATTCGTCGGGGGGGATCACCGGCGGCGACCGGGTGGCCTGGGCGTTCGAGGCGGGCGAGGGCACGGCGCTGACGTTGACGACGCAGGCCTGCGAGAAGATCTACAGGGCGAGTGCGGGGACGGCCGATATCTCGACGCGGATCCTTGTTGCCAGCGGAAGCCGGGTCGACTGGCTCCCGCAGGAAACCATCCTCTTCGATCGCGCGTCCTTGGCGCGGTCCCTGGAGGTCGAGCTTGCCGCGGATGCAACCTTTCTGGCGGTCGAGGCGGTTCTTCTCGGCCGCAGGGCAATGGGCGAGGTGGTTCGGGCTGGTCTCTTCCGCGACCGCTGGCGGGTCAGATGCGGCGGCCGGCTGCTGCATGCGGAGAACCTGACGCTTGCCGATGATATCGCCGCACTTGCGGGGCGTTCCGCGGTGCTCGGCGGCGCGGCAGCTTTTGCGACACTGCTTTATGTCGGGTCGGATTGCGAAGCGATGCTAACCAGGCTGCGAGGCACGCTCGGTGGCTACCTGAGCGCCGGTGTCAGCCATATTCAGGTTGCCGGTCGTGAAAAGCTGGTCGCGCGCATCGCTGCGACAGATGGTTTCGCACTCAGAAAAATTCTCGTCCCCGTCATTTCGCACTTGCGTAACGATGCATCTGTGCCGAAAGTCTGGACTCTTTGATCCCACAATTCATTGGACGGCGACGCATGAATCTTACCCCGCGCGAAAAGGACAAGCTGTTGATTTCCATGGCGGCGATGGTGGCGCGCCGGAGGCTGGAGCGTGGCGTGAAGCTCAATCATCCGGAAGCGATCGCCCTCATCACGGACTTCGTCGTCGAAGGTGCGCGGGATGGGCGCTCCGTGGCCGAGCTGATGGAAGCCGGCGCGCACGTGTTGACCCGCGACCAGGTCATGGAGGGGATCCCCGAAATGATCCATGACATTCAGATCGAGGCGACCTTTCCGGATGGGACGAAGCTCGTCACGGTCCACGAGCCGATCCGCTAGCACACAGCGGAAGAGTGCGGAGCACTTCCTGACCGGACCCGCCGCCAACCTTGAGGGGCAATCATGCTGAGCTTGCGACCGAACTGCGAATGTTGTGATCGCGACCTGCCGCCCGAGAGCCGGGAGGCCATGATCTGCACATTCGAATGCACCTTTTGCGCCGACTGCGCCGGGGCGAGGCTCGCCGGCATCTGCCCGAATTGTAGCGGGGAACTGGTCCGACGGCCGATCCGCCCGGCTCAGATGCTTGCGAAATACCCGGTGTCGACGGAGCGCGTGTTGAAGCCGCAAGGTTGCGTGGGCCGCCAAGCGGCGTGAAGAGGAGAGGGACATGATTCCAGGCGAAATCATCGCAGTCGAAGGCGAGATTGAACTGAACATCGGTTTCGAAACGCTCACTATCGAGGTTTCCAATTCCGGCGACCGTCCCGTGCAGGTGGGAAGCCACTATCATTTCGCCGAGACCAACCCGGGACTGATCTTCGATCGTGATGCGGCTCGCGGCAAGCGGCTCGACATTCCGGCCGGGACTGCAGTGCGCTTCGAGCCCGGCCAGACGAGGCAGGTGACGCTGATCCCCCTTTCTGGCAAGCGCGAGGTGTTCGGTTTCCGCCAGGCGATCATGGGCAAGCTATGAGGATGTTCGCGCCTCTCGCCGGCGTGCTCGTGCTGTCAGCGGTTTCGGCGGTCGCGCAGGAACAGCCGGCGGTCGATTGCCAGAACGCCGTGACGCAGATGGACATGAACATCTGCGCTGGCCAGGACTACGACAGAGCCGACGCGGACCTGAACAAAATCTACAAGCAAGCGGTCGCTGCCATGAAGGCCAAGGACAAGGAGCTCGGCGAAATCGATGCCGCCTATGTCGGGGCCGAAGAGGCATTGAAGAAGGCGCAACGGGCCTGGATCGGATACCGCGACGGGCAGTGCCAACTGGCCGGGTTCGAGGCGCGTGGCGGCTCGATGGAGCCGATGCTGGTTTCCGGCTGCCTGGCGGAACTGACCCGCAAGCGAACCACCGAATTGAAGCAACTCCTCGAACCGAGAGGAAACTGACCGTTGAGCGGCCGCACCATCACGATCGTTGGCAATGGCGACATGCCGCAAGGCGCGGCGGCTGCGATTGACGCCGCCGATCTCGTCATCCGCTTCAACGATTGCCGCTCGGTCGGCAAGGGCGGCACAAGGACCGATATCGTCGCGGTCTGCAACACCGGTCGCCCTGCGCTGTCGATGCTAGGTGGCGGCCGGTGGAAGACTAGCGACGCAGTGCGGCAGGCGAGTGAGATCTGGAGCGTCCGTTTCGGTGCGAAGTTTGCCGCCATGCGGGCGGACCTTGCGAAGACGCACCCGGATCTCGACGATTTCTGCGACGATTACACGATGGGCTTCGAAGCTTTCTCACGGGCAACCGGCCGGCGTCATCGAGTTATCCCGGTGGAAACGCACGAGCGGCTCGATCGCCATCTCGCCCGCTTCGCACCGGCGCCCTATGTCGTGCCGTCGAGCGGCCTGGTGGTGATCGCGGACGTTCTGTCCGATTTTGTCCAGCCCGGAGACGACGTCGTGCTTGCCGGCTTCGGCCATAGCGGCTGGGAATGGCATCCCTTTGCGGCGGAGCGCCGCTACGTTGACGCACTCATCGCCGAAGGCCGCCTGCGCCGCCTCGGTCAATCCCAATCTTCAGACTTTTCCCAGGGAGCCTGATCCATGCCCTACAAGATGTCGCGCGCGGCCTATGCCAACATGTTCGGTCCGACGGTGGGCGACAAGGTGCGCCTTGCCGATACCGAGCTTTTCATCGAGGTGGAGAAGGATTTCACCACCTATGGCGAAGAGGTGAAGTTCGGCGGCGGCAAGGTTATCCGCGACGGCATGGGGCAAAGCCAAGTGACGCGCGAGGGCGGCGCGGTCGATACCGTGATCACCAATGCGCTGATCGTCGACCATTGGGGGATCGTGAAAGCGGATATCGGCCTTAAGGACGGGCGGATCGCGGCGATCGGCAAGGCCGGCAATCCGGACACGCAGCCGGGCGTCACCATCATCGTCGGGCCCGGCACGGAGGTCATCGCCGGCGAGGGCAAGATCGTCACGGCCGGCGGCATGGACAGCCATATTCACTTCATCTGCCCGCAGCAGATCGAGGAAGCTCTGATGAGCGGCCTCACCTGCATGCTCGGCGGCGGCACGGGGCCGGCGCACGGCACGCTCGCAACGACCTGCACGCCCGGCCCGTGGCATATCGCCCGGATGATCGAGGCCGCTGATGCATTCCCCATGAATCTCGCCTTCGCCGGCAAGGGCAATGCGTCGCTCCCCGGCGCGCTTGTGGAAATGGTGCTCGGCGGTGCCACGTCGCTGAAGTTGCACGAGGATTGGGGCACGACGCCGGCGGCGATCGACTGCTGCCTGTCGGTTGCCGACGAATATGACGTCCAGGTGATGATCCACACCGATACGTTGAACGAAAGCGGCTTCGTCGAGGATACGATCGCCGCGATCAAGGGCCGGACGATCCATGCCTTTCATACGGAGGGGGCGGGCGGCGGTCATGCGCCGGATATCATCAAGATCTGTGGTCAGCCAAACGTCATCCCGTCTTCGACCAATCCGACGCGGCCCTACACGCTCAACACGCTGGCGGAGCATCTTGACATGCTGATGGTCTGCCACCATTTGTCGCCGTCCATCCCGGAGGACATCGCCTTTGCCGAAAGCCGTATCCGCAAGGAAACGATCGCGGCAGAGGACATCCTGCACGACATTGGCGCCTTTTCGATCATCTCTTCCGACAGCCAAGCCATGGGCCGCGTCGGCGAGGTGGCGATCCGTACCTGGCAGACGGCCGACAAGATGAAGCGCCAGCGCGGGCGAATGAAGGAAGAGACCGGCGACAACGACAACTTCCGGGTCAAGCGTTACATCGCCAAATACACGATCAACCCCGCGATCGCGCATGGTCTCAGCCACGAGATCGGTTCGCTCGAAGTGGGCAAGCGTGCCGACCTCGTCATCTGGAACCCGGCCTTCTTCGGCGTGAAGCCCGACATGGTGCTGCTCGGTGGCTCGATCGCCGCGGCACCGATGGGCGATCCGAACGCCTCGATCCCGACGCCGCAGCCGGTCCACTACCGGCCGATGTTCGGAGCTTATGGGCGGAACCGCACCAATTCCTCCGTCACCTTCGTGTCGCAGGCGTCGCTCGATGCCGGACTTGCGGGCAGGCTCGGTGTCGCCAAGGAACTCGTCGCCGTCCAGAATACCCGCGGCGGCATCGGCAAGGCGTCGATGATCCACAACAGCCTTACGCCGCATATCGAGGTCGACCCAGAGACCTACGAGGTCCGCGCCGACGGCGAACTCTTGACCTGTGAGCCGGCGACGGTGCTGCCTATGGCACAGCGCTATTTCCTGTTCTAGGCAGCCGCCGTCGGGGCGCATGTATGAAGAAAACGCTCAGGTGGTTCTTTACGGCTATCGTGCTCCTTATGCTCGCCGTCGCTTTCGGGACATTGGTTCCGCGTCCTCTCATGCCCGTCTATGCTTCATCCGACATGGCGGGGTCGCGACGGATCCTACTGCTTACTGGCCCGATTCACACAGACATCGCCCTTCCCCTGGATGAAGCATTGCAGGCAAAGTTCAATTTTGTCGGCAGCGCCGGCGTACCACTTCGACACCCTGGCGGCGAATGGCTAATCTTCGGGTGGGGAGGGCGTGCCTTTTATCTGGAGACGCCAACCTGGAGCGATCTCAAACCGCTACCGGTTTTGCGTGCACTTACGATCGATCGCTCTGTGATGCACGTCGACATTGCAGGGCGTATCGTCGAACCGCAGGAATCAGTCACCGCATTTGAGGTCGGCGACGCGGAATTCGAACGGCTTGTGAACTTCATATCCGATAGCTTCGAGCGAGAAGCGGGCCAAGTCGTTCCCGTTCATGACTTCTCATACGGTCCGGATGATCGCTTCTTCGAGGCGAAGGGCTATTTCAACGCGCTGTTCGGCTGCAACACCTGGACCGCAAGTGCATTGAGATCAGCCGGCATTCGGACCGGATTCTGGAATCCTCTTCCGGCGACGCTTGGCGCCTCGCTCGACCTCTACAATTAGTACCGCGAAGCGGCGCACAGAGCCATGCGGTCTCTGCATGGCAGCCATGCGGAGCCCCCGAAATCGCCGCTTTGATGCTGCACTGCAGCGGAATCTCCGATAGGAAAGTGTTCTCACTTTCTGGTCGGCTCGCGCATTCCTCCCAAGACTGATCGCGGCCGGCAGCCTGTCCTGAAGGAGATGATGATGCTCGGCAAAAAAGTACCCGCTGTAACCTTCCGCACCCGCGTCCGCGACGAAGCCGTCGGCGGTTCCAATCCGTTCCGCTGGCAGGATGTTTCGTCGGACGACTATTTCGCCGGCAAGCGCGTCGTGCTGTTTTCGCTCCCGGGGGCCTTCACCCCGACCTGCTCGACCTACCAGCTTCCGGATTTCGAAAAGCTCGCGGCTGAATTTCGCGCCGAAGGCATCGATGAGATCTACTGCATTTCGGTCAACGACGCCTTCGTGATGAACGCCTGGGGCAAGTCGCAGAACCTCGAAAACGTCAAGCTGATTCCGGACGGTTCGGGCGAGTTCACCCGCAAGATGGGCATGCTGGTTGCCAAGGACAATCTCGGCTTCGGCATGCGCTCCTGGCGCTATGGCGCCGTCATCAACAACGGCGTGGTCGAGCAGTGGTTCGAAGAGGAAGGCTACTCCGACAATTGCGACAGCGACCCCTACGGCGTTTCCTCGCCGCAGAACATTCTCGCCGCGCTGAAGTCGCAGAAAATCGCCGCCTGATCCGGTGGTGAATGCCTGTGCCTCTCAAGAGGCGCAGGGCTGAAAACGACTGAAGGCCCCGGTTCTCCAGATAGGATTTCGTGAAACCAGTTCGCTTTCCGCCTTCCTGCTGGCGCCAGGGCCTTTTCTTGTTACATTGGTGCGGGAGAGGCGCGGCGAGGATCAATGGTTTACGTTATCGCATATCTGAAGGCACATCCGGGCAAGGGCGATGACGTTGTCGCCCTAGCGTCACCGCTGATTGAAGCTGCCCGGAAGGAAGCGGGCTGCATCAGCTACCATCTCTACCGCAAGCCCGCGGAGCCGGACACGCTGGTCTTCGTCGAGAACTGGAAAGACCGGGCGGCCGTGAATGCGCATTTTGCCGAGCCGCATCTGAAGGCTTTTCAGGCGGCGATGGCGGATCTCCTGGCAGACGCTCGCATCGAGGTCGTGCACCCGGAAAAGATAGAGGTGATCTAAAGTGCCTTATCGCTCGACCGAAGTTCTGTCGCCAGGCCCCGCGGACAAGATGCCGCTTCACAGCGTGACGCTCGCTTATGATGAGCGCCATCTGCGGCGCAAAATGCTCCATCTCGAAAACGACGATGTGGTGATGCTCGACCTCAAGCAGCCGGTGATGCTCGCCGATGGCGACCTCCTGGTGCTGGAAGGTGGCGGCTATATCCGGATCAATGCCGCCAACGAGGCGCTTTACGAGGTTCGCGCGCGGGACGGCCTGCATCTTATCGAGCTTGCCTGGCATCTCGGCAATCGACATCTTCCGGTGGCGATCGAGGAGGGGCGGATCCTGATCGCCCGCGATCCCGTCATCCATGCGATGCTTGAAGGGCTGGGCGCCACCGTCAGCGAAGTCACCGAACCGTTCCAACCTCTGCGTGGTGCTTATTATGGTGGCAGGCACGGCCACGACCATCACGGCCATGGCGGTCACCGCCACGATCATGGCTGACCAGGCCGACACGCAGGCGCTATTGCGCCTTGTCACCTGGTTCTCACCCGCCTTTCCGGTCGGTTCCTTCGCCTATTCCGGAGGGCTGGAACAGGCGGTTGACGATGGCCTTGTGACCAGTGCCGAAGAGCTGCGGCTTTGGCTGGAAACGCTGATGACGCACGGTGCCATGTGGAATGATGCCGTTCTCCTCGCCGAAAGCTATGAGAGGCATAACGATCCGAGACGATTGAAGGCGGCGAGTGAACTGGCCGAAGCGATGGCGGGTTCGTCGGAGCGGCATATGGAAACCGTCCTGCAGGGCGAGGCGTTTCTTGCCGCTGCGCGCAGCTGGCCGAGCGCCGTATTCGAGTTGCTCGGATCGGCTGCAGCCTATCCGGTGGCGGTCGGTGCCGTGGCCGGTGCGCATGGCACGGGATTGCGGTCCACCCTTGCTGCCTATCTCGGCGCCGCGGCTTCGAACGCCGTGTCGGCTGCCATCCGCTGCGGCGTCATCGGTCAGCGCGATGGCGTCGGTGTGTTGGCCGGCCTCGAAAACACGATTGCTGCTGTGGCCGATCGCGCCGCGCAGAGCTCGCTGGACGAGCTTGGCTCGGCGACGATCATGGCCGATATTTCGTCGCTGAGACACGAAACGCTTTATACCCGCCTGTTCCGCTCCTAGATCACGTTTATGATTTTGGGTCGAATCGACCCAAAATCATAAACGTGATCGATTCTAATAAGGTAGAGGGGGATGCGGGCGGAAAACCGCGCACACTTTTCTTCATCCCGCTCTAACGGGCGGCCATTCTGAAAGGACAAGCAGATGCCATCGAAAAACGGTCCGCTTCGCGTCGGCATCGGCGGCCCGGTCGGGTCCGGCAAGACGGCGCTGACCGACAAGCTGTGCAAGGCGATGCGGGAGAAATATTCCGTCGCGGTCGTCACCAATGACATCTACACCAAGGAAGACGCCGAAGCGCTGGTGCGGATGCAGGCGCTGCCGTCGGAACGGATCGTCGGGGTGGAAACTGGTGGCTGCCCGCATACGGCGATACGCGAGGACGCGTCGATCAATCTGCAGGCGATCGCCGATCTCAACCGCCGGATTCCCGATCTCGACGTGGTCTTCATCGAATCGGGCGGCGACAATCTGGCGGCGACTTTTTCTCCCGATCTCGCCGACCTGACGATCTATGTGATCTCCGTCTGCCAGGGCGAGGAAATTCCGCGCAAGGGCGGCCCGGGAATCACCAAGTCCGATCTCCTCGTGATCAACAAGAAAGATCTCGCACCCTATGTCGGGGCCGATCTCGACGTGATGGAACGGGATGCGGAGCGGATGCGCGCGGCAAAGCCATTCGTGTTTTCGGACATGAAGCGCGGCGACGGCATAGACCGGATCGTCGAATTCCTGAGGGTCGAGGGAGGGCTCTAGGTCTCCATCTTTAGGCCGGGTTCGGCAGAGCGTTCAGAAGCGTTCGAGCGCTTGCCGGTCGCGGATTTCGATCACGCGGCCTTTGACCGTGACACCGGATTGGCGGAGCGTCGAGAAGGCGCGCGACAAAGCCTCTGGCGCGAGGCCGAGCTTGCCCGCAAGCACGTTCTTCTGGAACGGCAGACGGAAGGAGAAGCTGCTCAGACCGTCCGGACAATGGCTGAGTATATAGTTCGCAACCCGCTGGGGTGCGGTGAGCAGTCGGTCCTCGGCAAGGCAATCTTCCGTCATCTTGCCATAACGGCAGAGAAGTTCGATCAACGCCTGGGCGACCTCGGTATTTTCCGCAGCGAGCTGACGAAGCTTGTGGCTTTCGAACCGGGCGACGATCAAAGCCTCCGCTGCCTGGGCATTGGCCGTCGCACGGTGCTCCAGAAACATGGCGTTTGCGCCGAAAATCTCGCCCTTCGGCAATACGGCAACGTCGGCTTCGCGACCGTCCTTGCCCAGGCGGTAGAGACGGACGAGACCCGAGAGCACGAAGAAGACATGGTCGATCGGCTCGTCCTGACGAAACAGGATATCGTGTTCCTCGTGCGTGGAAACGATTGCGCCCTCGACGATAGTCTCTGCCGTCGGCCGCGGCAGTCTTGCAAAGAAACGCGAATCGAGAAGAAGGGTTTTGTCGGTCGAGGTTAGTCGCAAGGTCTTCATCCGTGGCCATTCCCGAATTGGATCGAACAGATCCTAATCGGTCATCGAAAGATACAAATTGACCCCGATCAAATAACTTTCACAAAAAGGTCCGCGCATGGCGGCGCGCGCCTTGGATAATAGTTTGCAGTCTTACGCGCATGAGTGGTTTTATTCGGCGGCAAGCGCGGGATGGTTGATGACCTTGCGGTCGGACTTGTCGTCACGCTGCTGCTCTTCCAGCGTCTTGATGCGCTCCTGTAGTTCTTCGATCGTGCCGCCCTGTTCGGCCACCCGTTCGGTGAGCGCCGCACGGTCGAGCGGCAGTGTCTCCTCGTCCTTCTTGCCGACGAAACGACCGAAGATGCGAGCGAGCAGCCGCGACAGGTCGTCCATGATCAGGAAGAAGGAGGGAACCACGACGAGGCTCAGGATGGTCGAGACGATGATGCCGCCGATCACCGCGATCGCCATCGGCGCGCGGAAGGAGCCGCCTTCACCGACGCCGAGCGCCGACGGCAACATGCCGGCGGACATGGCGATCGAGGTCATGACGATCGGGCGGGCGCGCTTGCGGCCGGCTTCGATCATCGACAGCGTGCGGTCCATGCCATGATGCATCATTTCGATACCGAAATCCACGAGCAGGATCGCGTTCTTGGTGACGATACCCATCAGCATGAGGATACCGATCAGCACCGGCATTGAGAGCGCGTTCTGGGTCAGGATCAGTCCAGCCGCCACGCCGCCGATTGCGAGCGGCAGCGAGAACAGGATGGTGAACGGCTGGATCACGTCCTTGAACAGGAGGATGAGCACTACCAGCACCATCATCAGGCCGAGCAACATGGCGTTGCCGAAGCTCTGCTGCATTTCTGCCTGCACCTCGGCGTCACCGCTTTCGAGGAACTCCACCGTCCCGGGCAGCTTGGCTTCGGCCGCGATCTGCTTGAAGCGGTCGGACGCGGTGTTGAGCGCGACGCCGATCGGGAGGTCGGCACCGAGCGCCACGACGCGGTTGCGGTCGTATCGCTTGATGGAACTCGGCCCTTCCGAATAGTTGATGTCCGCGACGCTCGAAAGTGGAACGGTCGCCCCCGACGCGGTCTGGACCTTGAGGTTGCGGATCGCCGCGAGATCCGTCCGGAAATCGCGGTTGAGCTGGACGCGGATCGGGATCAGCCGGCCGTCGAGCGCGATCTTGGTGAGTTGCGCGTCGATGTCGCCGATCGTGGCGACGCGGATCACCTCGGAGATCTGCTGCGTGGTGATGCCGAGGCGGGACATCTGGTCCGCGCGCGGACGGATCTGCAGTTCCGGCCGTGGCAATGCGCCGTCGGGGCTGACATTGGCGAGCAGGGGATCGCTGCGCAGCTTGGCTTCGAGGGTCGCGACCGCCGTGTCCAGGTCCGCCTCGTTGTTGGAGAGGAGGTTGAACGACAGGTCGCGCTCGCCGCGGTCGTTGAGCTTGATGACGCGCACGTCCGGGATGGATCGCAGTCGGGCGAAGATTTCCTTTTCGATCTGCGACTGCGGCTTGATGCGGCCCGCTGGCGGCAGCTTTGGCAGGTACTGCCCGATCAGGGGCGTGCGGCCGATGACGTCGTTGACGATCTTGTTAACGAGCGAATGGTCGAGCTTCTTGAGAAGCACCGTCACGGCCGCGCGGCGCAGCTCCAAGTCGCCTTTGGGCGACGCGCCGCCAAGCACGAAGACGTTTTCGACGCCGTCGATATCCTTGACGCGGTCGTAGATTTCCATCGTCGTCCGGTCCGTATCCTCGAGCATCGCATCCGGCGGGAGCTCGATCGACAGGCTCACGCGCGAATTGTCCTCCGGCGGCAGGAAGCTGCCCGGAACCTGGAACAGGAAGTAGAGGGAGATGGCAAGGCACCCGATGGCGGCCAGCAGCGTCGAATAGCGCCAGCGGGTCGTCACTCTGATGATGCCCGTGTAGAGCTTCATGATGGCGCTTTCGCCGTTGTAGTGACCGCCGCCGACATCCGTCGGCTTCATGAGATAGGCGGCCATCACCGGCGTGATCAGGCGGGCGACCAGCAGCGAAAAGAAGACCGAGACCGCGACCGTCAGCCCGAACTGGATGAAGTACTGCCCCGGAATGCCCGGCATGAAGGAGACCGGGACAAAGACGGCGATGATGGTGAAGGTGGTGGCGATCACCGCAAGGCCGATCTCGTCCGCCGCCTCGATCGAGGCGCGATAGGGCGACTTGCCCATGCGGATATGCCGCTCGATATTCTCGATCTCCACGATCGCGTCGTCGACGAGGATACCGGTCGCGAGTGTCATCGCGAGGAAGCTGACGAGGTTCAGCGAGAAGCCCAGGAGTTCCATCACCCAGAAGGTCGGGATCGCCGAGAGTGGCAGCGCGACAGCCGAAATCAAGGTCGCGCGCCAGTTGCGCAGGAACAGCATCACGACGAGGACGGCGAGCAGGGCGCCCTCGATCAGCGTGTGAATGGCCGCCTCGTAGTTGCCATAGGTGAAGTAGACCGAATCATCCACCATCTCGATGGTGACATCCGGGTGCTTCGCCCGGATTTCGTCGAGTGTCTTAGCGACTGTTTCGGCGACGGTCACTTCGCTGGCGCCCTTGGCGCGGAATACCGCGAAGGTGACGCCTGGGTTGCCGTTAAAGCGGGAAAACGACTTCGGCTCCTCGTAGGTGTCGATCACCGTGCCGAGTTTCGACAGGCGAACGAACCGACCGTTCGGGAGCGAGATCATGGTGTTGGCGAGCTCTGCCACGTCACGCGTGTCGCCGAGTGTGCGGATTGCCTGTTCGCTCCCGCCGACCTGGCCGCGACCGGAGCCGAGATCCATGTTCATGCGGCGAAGCTGACCGTTCACGTCGGCGGCGGTAATGCCGTAGGAGTTCAGGCGGTCTTCATTGAGCTCGATGCGCACCTCCCGATCGGAGCCGCCGTAACGGTCGACACGGCCGATGCCGCTCTGGCCCTGGATCGCGCGCTTGATCGTGTCGTCGACGAACCAGGACAGTTCCTCCAGCGTCATGCCGGGTGAGGAGACGGAAAACGTCTGGATCGCCTGGCCTTCGACGTCGACCTTGGAGACGATCGGCTCCTCGATCGAGGTCGGCAGGTCGCTGCGGATGCGGTCGATCGCGTCCTTGACGTCCTGCACGGCTTGAGTCGTCGGCACCTCCATGCGGAAGATGACGGCGGTGGTCGAACTGCCGTCGGTGATCGTCGACTGGATGTGGTCGACGCCGGAGACGCCGGCGACCGCGTCCTCAATCTCTTTGGTGACCTGGGTTTCGAGTTCAGCGGGGGCGGCGCCGCTCTGCGTGACGCTGATCTGAACGATCGGCACGTCGATATTCGGGAAGCGGGTGATCGGCAGCGAATTGAACGACTGCCAGCCGAGCACGACCAGCACGAAGAAGGCCAGGATCGGCGCGACCGGATTGCGGATGGACCAGGCTGAGAAGTTCATGGTCTCTGTTCCCGTCAGTTGGTTGCCGGTTGCGCAGATTTGACCGGGTTGATGCGGTCACCGTCGCGGACATAGGCGCCGGCTTTTGCAACTGCCTGCTCACCTGCTTTGAGGCCGGAAAGGATTTCGACGAACTGTCCGTCCTGGATACCGGTTACCACCGGCACCAGCCGCACCACGCCGTTCTCTACCTTGCGCACGATTGCCTTGCCGTCTTCGGCTGTAACGGCCGTTTGCGGCAAAACAACCGTTTGCTTTTGTTCGACGATGATGACCGCGCTTGCATACATGCCGGCGCGAGCCTTGGACGTGTCGCTGATGGTAATGTCGACGGAGCCAAGCCGCGTCTGAGGGTCGACGGTCGGTGCGATCAGCCGGATTTTGCCCTCGATCGTGGTGCTGCTTCCAGCGAGCCTGACCGACGCCGGCTGTCCGACGGCAAGTTTGATGAGGTCGGCCTCGGCGACATCCGCCTTCATCTCGATCGCGCCGTCGCGGATGATCGCAAAGAGCGGCTCACCGCTGCCGCTGGCGATGGCGCCGATCTTGGCGTTTTTGGCGGAGATAACGCCACTGACGGGAGCCTTCACGGCAGTACGCGCAAGTCGCAGGTCGATGTCATCGATCTGCGCCTGCACAACCTTGATGTCTGCTGTAGCGACACTCACCGATTGCTCGGCCGAGTGAACGCGGGCGCGGGCGGCAGCGGCGAGCGCCTTCAAGCGGTCAGCCTCGGCAGTCGACACTGTGCCATTCTCAGAAAGCCGTACGGCGCGATCGGCAACGCGTGTCGCCTCTTCCGAATTGGCCGTCATTTCGGCAAGCTGGGCGTGCAGTTGGGCGAGCGACGCCTCCGCCTTGGCGAGATTGGCTTGGAGCTGGCTCTTCTGCAAAAGCAGTGCATCGTCATTGAGCACCACCAGGGTGCTGCCTTCTTCGACCCTGTCGCCGACATCGACGTTCAAAGATCGAATGGAAAGGCCGTCGACCAGCGGCGAAACATAGGTTTCCTCGACCGCCTCGATGGAGCCGGTGGCGATGACGCGGTCACTGATCGATTGCTGTACGGCTTCGGTAACGACGATGGAAGGCAGCGTCTGCGATTGTTGCGGCTTGGCAGCCTCTTCGGCGAAAGCGCTGGAAAATGCGCACAGTGAAATTACCGCGCAGGCGCCGAAAAGAGGTAGAAGTTTCTGAGCCATCAGCCTGTTTTCCTAAAAATGCAATACCGGACATCGCACTTGAGCGGCGAAGGTCTGGCCTAAATCACGTTCTCCCTTGTGTCCCCTGCACCGCCGACGGATCGCCACGCTCACGGACATGGTCACAAGCTTAAATTTTGCCCAATGCAGGCGGTTTCAAACCGGTTACATCGAGTCCAGGAAAAAGTTCCCTAAAGGGCAAAGCTTAAGAAAACGATTTCCTCCCTGCGCCCGCCCGACGAAAACGCTTTGGCCTATGTAATCGTCGCGCCAAGTGCTTACAAGGTCGCTGAAGCGATGGTGCCTCACTATTTTTATTCTCGTGCACCTCGCAATGCAATATGGCGAGCGTGCAGCGGACGCAACTTCAGCGCGACTTTTTGACCTGCTTCTTTGGCTGATCTCGGGCAGGCGCCGGCTTTAAGCCGGCTCTACTGCATGATCCCTTAAATCGGAACCGATTTATGGACAAAATCATGCAGCAATTCAAAGCACTACGGCGACTTTTGTGCGTCCGATTGGACGCGCGGCGCTGTAATAAAAAGGAGCGCGCGGCGGGGCCGCACGCTCCGGTTTCCATCGGCTTTCGCGTGTTTTACTTGAGCGCTTCGTCCGTTACTTCGTGCGTCCAGGCACCTTCCGGCTCCTTGGAGATGACCGGGTCGGAGCCGCCGGCGAGCAGCGACTGAACGGTGCGCTTGTAGTCTGCCTCGTCGAGCGCGCCGTTGGAGCCTGCCGTCAGCTTGGCGATTTCGCCCATCATGCGCTTCTGATGCTTTTCCGTCTGGGCACCGGTGGAATCGTTCTCAAGGACGATATCCGCGGCCTCGTCCGGGTTCTCCTCGGCATATTTCCAGCCCTTCATCGAGGCGCGGACGAACTTCACCATCTTTTCCTTGAAGGCCGGGTCCTTGAGCTTGTCCTCGAGCACGTAGAGACCGTCCTCGAGAGTGGCGACGCCCTGGTCTTCGTACTTGAAGGTAACGAGGTCTTCCGGCTTGATGCCGGCGTCGATCACCTGCCAATACTCGTTGTAGGTCATCGTGGAGATGCATGCAGCCTGCTTCTGGATCAGGGGATCGACGTTGAAGCCCTGTTTCAGGACGGTCACACCTTCCGGACCGCCTTCCGTCGGGATCTTCAACTGCGACATCCAGGAAAGGAAGGGATATTCGTTGCCGAAGAACCAGACGCCGAGCGTCTTGCCCTTGAAGTCGTCAGGGCTCGTCACACCAGATTCCTTGAGACAGGTCAGCATCATGCCGGACTGCTTGAACGGTTGGGCGATGTTGACGAGCGGAACCCCCTTTTCGCGCGTGGCAAGAGCGGAAGGCATCCAGTCGACGATGATGTCGGCGCCACCGCCAGCGATCACCTGTGCCGGCGCGATATCCGGGCCGCCGGGCTTGATATCGACGTCGAGGCCCTCTTCCTCGTAGAAGCCCTTGTCCTTGGCGACGTAGTAGCCGGCAAACTGGGCCTGGGTGACCCACTTCAATTGCAGCGTGACCTTGTCGGCGGCATTGGCATGGAAGGCGGCAAGCGAAAAGACGCCTGCGGCAAGCAGAGACGCAATTTTCTTGTTCATGTCTGTTCCCTCTTATTGTTGGTTCATTCTCACTGTCTTCATTTTAAAGCGCGTCGCATTCAATAGGAGCCCGGCGACGCGCTTTACGTCTTTGTTTGCATGCATGTCGTTGTCCCGAAACCGCTGCACACTTTCGGGCGACATGCGTTAGGCACGTCCACTGCGGATGGACGGATGCCAGAAGGTGACGGCCCGCTCGGCGAGCGCGACCACCCCGTAGAAGGCGGAGCCAGCCACCGCCGCAACGGCGATTTCGGCCCAAACCATGTCGACGTTCATGCGACCCACTTCCGTGGAGATTCGGAAGCCCATGCCGACAATGGGCGTTCCGAAGAATTCGGCGACGATGGCGCCGATCAGCGCCAGCGTGGAGTTAATCTTGAGCGCGTTGAAAATGAAAGGCCAGGCGGCGGGCAAGCGCAGCTTGACGAGCGTCTGCCACCATGTGGCCGCGTAGGTGCGCATCAGGTCGCGCTCCATGTGGCTGGCCGCCGCCAAGCCTGAAACCGTATTCACCAGCATCGGGAAGAAGGTCATGATGACGACGACAGCAACCTTCGACTGCCAGTCGAAGCCGAACCACATGACCATGATCGGCGCGACGCCGATGACCGGCAGGGCGGAGACGAAGTTGCCGAGGGGCAGCAGGCCTTTCTGCAGGAAAGGAGAGCGGTCGATCAGGATCGCCACGACGAAACCGAGGCCGCAGCCGAGCGCATAACCGGTCAGTACGGCCTTGAGAAAGGTCTGCCGGAAATCGGCCGTCAGCGTCGGCAGGGAGTTGACGAGGCGCTGCCAGATCATCGAGGGCGCCGGCAGCAGCACCGACGGAATGCCGAAACCGCGGACAATGCCCTCCCAAAGCACGAGAATAGTGATGCCGAAGAGGAGGGGAACGGCGAAACGCGCGGCGTTAGCAGCCGTTGGGTGCGCAAAGTGCTGGCGCACAAGCCATTCGTTTAAGGCCCAGGCAGCGAGCCAGAAGAGCACGGCTCCGGCGAGAACGGGAAGATTCATGCCTTGGCTCCCATGCGCTTGAGAACGGCGGTGTGCGCCAAGCCGACGATCATGACGAGGACGGCGGCGAGCGCCGCGGCCATGAACAGAGCCGCCCAGATCTGTACCGTCTGGCCGTAATACGACCCGGCGAGCAGGCGGGCGCCAAGCCCGGCCACGGCCCCCGTGGGCAACTCGCCGACAATCGCACCGACGAGCGAAATGGCGACGGCGACTTTCAGCGAAGTGAAGAGGTAGGGCATGGAGGACGGCCAGCGCAGCTTCCAGAAGGTCTGCGCCGATGAGGCATTATAGGTGTGCATCAGGTCGAGCTGGATCGTCTCGGGACTGCGTAAGCCTTTGACCATGCCGACGACCACAGGGAAGAACGAAAGGTAAGTGGAGATCAGCGCCTTCGGCAGCAGGCCGGCAATGCCGACCGCGTTCAAGACGACGATGATCATTGGCGCGATAGCCAGGATTGGGATGGTCTGGCTGGCGATCACCCACGGCATCAAGGACCTGTCCATCGCACGGTTGTGAACGATGCCGACGGCGAGCAGCACGCCGAGTGCGGCGCCGATGCCAAAGCCGACCAGCGTCGCGGAAAGCGTGATCCAGGCGTGATAGATCAGGCTCCGTTTCGACGTGATCGCCTTGTTGACGGTCGTATCCCAGATTTCGGCGACGACCTGGTGAGGGGCCGGCAGGACGGGCCGCTCCTGTGCCATTGTATTCCGGACGATCTCGGAGAAACCGATCTCGCTGCCGGCGCGTGCGGCCGTGTCGCGCTCGAAGGGGGCGTTGAGGAAGATCGCGGCGACATACCAGATGGCGATCAGGATGAGCACGACGGTGGAGATGGGAAGCAACTTGTCTCTGAAGAAGCTCTCTTCGCGCATGCTCACGCCTCCCTTCCGCTCAACGGTTCGGCGCGCCAGTGATAGAGAATGTCCGGCAGCCCCTCCTCGTTTTCGCCACCCGTTCCACGCACCGGTACGAAGCCTTCCCGTTCGTAGAAGCGTTGGGCACTCGTATTCTGTTCAAAGGTCCAAAGCCTCAGGTCGCTTTTCGCCCGTTTCTTCGCTTCGCGAAGCAGCGCCGTTCCTATTCCGACGCCTCGGTGGCGTTCGTCCAGATAGAGCGCACTCACAAAGCCATCTGCGGAAAGGGCAAGAAAGCCCGCGATTTCGCCCCGACAGTCGGCGACTATGACAGGCCCGTTTGCAAAGACGCTTTCCCGATAATGCCGCGCCACATCGTCTGCCGGATGGACTCTCGGCATCCACGCCGTAGCGTCTACCCAGCGATTGAAGATGTCGGCGCACGCTTCCATGTCCGCCAAAGCCGCATCGCGACAGCGAGCCTGGGCGGCGCAAGCACTATTCATCATAGCTGTGCCCCGCTCTCAAGCCCTCGCGCACACGATGGGCGATTTCCAGGAACTCGGGCGTCTCGCGAATGCCGAGTGGCCGCTCCCGCGGGAGGGTGGATTCGATGATGTCGGTCACGCGGCCCGGGCGCGGGCTCATGACGACGATCTTGGTCGAGAGGTAGACCGCCTCCGGAATCGAATGGGTGACGAAACAGATCGTTTTGTTGGTGCGCGCCCAAAGTTTCAGGAGTTGCTCGTTCAAGTGATCGCGAACGATCTCGTCGAGGGCGCCGAACGGCTCGTCCATCAGCAGCAGATCGGCGTCGAAGGCAAGCGCGCGGGCGATCGAGGCGCGCTGCTGCATGCCGCCGGAAAGCTGCCAAGGATATTTCTTGCCGAAGCCCGAAAGGTTGACGAGTTCGAGTGTGCGCTCGATCCGGGCCTTCCGCTCGGCTTTCGAATAGCCCATGATTTCGAGCGGCAGGGCGATGTTCTTCTCGATCGTGCGCCAGGGGTAAAGTGCTGCCGCTTGGAAAACATAGCCATAGGCGCGGTGCCGGCGGGCCTCTTCCGGCGTCATGCCGTTGACCGCAATGGCGCCGGAAGTCGGTTTCTCGAGGTCGGCGATGACCCGCAGGAATGTCGTCTTGCCGCATCCGGACGGGCCGATGAAGGAGACGAAATCGCCCTTGGCCACATCGAGGTTTACGCCCGTCAGTGCATTGACCGGCCCGTCGCTGGTCTGGAATGTGAGGCCGAGATCCCGAGCCGAGACCACGGAGGCAGAATTGGACGTCATGGGCGGATTCTCATTATGGCTTGTCTGTGGCAGACTGCTATCCGAACCTGCAACATGCAATGCCGCCGATGTCGTCTGTTGCGGTTTTTTCAGCGAATTCTGGAGAGCGTTCATGTCTCGATCATCCAATTCTGGCTGTCGCGTGGTTCGGCCGGGTGACACCTATGCCGGCAAGCAGGGGCTTAACTATTTCGAGGGGATCGCCACGGAAACGGTCGGCTCGAAGGGCATTTGCATGCATCTCCTGACCATGCCGCCTGGCGCTCGCGCCAAGGCGCATCTGCATGAAAGCCATGAGACCGCGATTTACATTCTTGCCGGCGAGGCCCACACCTGGTTCGGCGACCGGCTCGAAGAACATGTGGTCGTCAAGGCCGGCGAGATGTTCTACATCCCGGCCGGCGTGCCGCACCTGCCCGCCAATCTTTCCGACAAGCCGTGCTCGGCGGTGATCGCCCGGACAGATCCGAACGAACAAGAAAGCGTCGTGCTTTTGCCCGAACTCGACGCCTTGGTGCCGGCCTAGCGCTCCGAAACGCGTCCGTGCCCGAGAAGTGTATGACAGATGCGGCATATGGAGTGCGTCATACCCCGCTTGCCGGAATGCCGGTGCGCTGCACGGCGCGCGGCGCCGTCACTTCCTTCCATGTGGTCAAGGCCGTGCTGACCGCGGGGAAGGGGTCGCGCTTGACGAATTCCCCGTGGCCTTCCTGCGTCTTCACCGTGCCTTCCTCGATCGAAACGACGCCGCGGGTGAGCGTGAAGCGAGGCAGCCCTGTTACGGTCTTGCCCTCGAAGACGTTGTAGTCGATCGATGACTGCTGGGTCTTGGACGAGATCGTCTTCGAGCGCTTCGGATCCCACACGACGAGGTCAGCATCGGCGCCGACCAGGATCGCGCCCTTCTTCGGATAGATGTTGAGGATCTTGGCGATGTTGGTCGAGGTCACCGCGACGAATTCGTTCATGGTGATGCGACCGGTGACGACGCCGTGGGTCCACAGCATCGGCATCCGGTCTTCAAGACCGCCGGTGCCGTTCGGGATTTTGGTGAAATCGCCGACGCCGAAGCGCTTCTGCGCCGTCGTGAAGGCGCAATGGTCGGTCGCCACCACCTGCAGCGAGCCTGAGGCAAGCCCGGCCCAGAGGCTGTCCTGATGCTGCTTGTTGCGGAAGGGCGGCGACATCACGCGGCGGGCGGCATGGTCCCAATCCTTGTTGAAATATTCGCTTTCATCGAGCGTCAGGTGCTGGATCAAAGGCTCGCCGAAAACGCGCATGCCCTTGGCGCGGGCGCGCCGGATCGCCTCATGGGCCTGCTCGCACGACGTGTGGACGATATAGACCGGACAGCCGGCCATGTCGGCGATCATGATCGCACGGTTGGTCGCCTCGCCTTCGACTTCGGCCGGTCGCGAATAGGCGTGGGCTTCGGGGCCGTTGTTGCCTTCGGCGAGCAGCTTCGCCTGCAACTGAGCGACGACGTCGCCGTTTTCGGCATGGACGAGCGGCAGGGCGCCAAGCCCGGCGCAGCGCTGGAACGAGGAGAACATCTCGTCGTCATCCACCATTAGCGCGCCCTTATAGGCCATGAAGTGCTTGAAGGTATTGATACCCTTGTCCTTGACGATCGTCTCCATCTCGTTGAACACCTGCTCGCCCCACCAGGTGATCGCCATGTGGAAGGAATAGTCGCAATTGGCGCGTGTCGACTTGTTGTCCCACATGGTGAGCGCTTCCAAGAGCGACTGGCCGGGCGAGGGGAGGGCGAAGTCGACGACCATGGTCGTGCCGCCGGCAAGCGCCGCACGTGTGCCGCTTTCGAAATCGTCCGAGGAATAGGTGCCCATGAAGGGCATTTCGAGGTGGGTGTGCGGGTCGATGCCGCCGGGCATAACATAGCAGCCGGTCGCATCCAGCGTGTCGGTGCCGGAGAGGTTCGGACCGATCTCGACGATCTTGCCGCCCTCGACCTTGACGTCGGCCTTGTAGGTGAGGTCGGCCGTGACGATGGTTCCACCCTTGATCACAGTGCTCATTGCTCGTGTTCCCTTGCAATTGTGTTTTTTGGCCGCCGGAAGGACCAAGAAAAAGGGCGGAACCGTCGTCCCGCCCACCATGTCACTTTACGATTTCGGCCGTCTCAAGCACGGCGTGGAAGAGGACATCGGCCCCCGCGGAGGCCCACTCCTTGGAGATGTCTTCCGCCTCGTTGTGGCTGAGGCCGCCGACGCAGGGGCACATAATCATCGTGGTCGGCGCGACCTTCGCGGCCCAGCAGGCATCGTGGCCAGCGCCCGAGATGAGATTCATGTGGCTGCAGCCAAGCTTCTCCGCGGCGCCGCGCACCGTTGCGACCAGTTTGGGGTCGAAGGTCACGGGATCGAAATGGCCGACCGCCTCGATCGAACAGCCGACACCCAATGCCTCGGCGATCTTCGGGGCTTCGGCCTCGATACGCGCACGCATGCCGTCGAGCTTGGCCTGGTCGGGCGAGCGGATGTCGATGGTGAATACGACCTTGCCCGGCAGCACGTTGCGCGAATTGGGAGAGAAGAACACCTGGCCGACGCCGCCGACCGCACCCGGCTGGTTTTCCATGGCAACGTTCTGGACCATTTCGAAGATCCGCGCCATGGCGAGGCCGGCATTGAGGCGCATGTTCATCGGCGTCGAGCCGGTGTGGGCCTCCCGACCTGTGAGCGTCACTTCCAGCCACCACAGGCCCTGACAGTGGGTGACGACGCCGATCTGCTTGCTCTCGGCCTCAAGGATCGGTCCCTGTTCGATGTGATATTCGAAATAGGCGTGCATCTTGCGCGCGCCGACTTCCTCGTCGCCGAGCCAGCCGATGCGCTTCAGTTCGTCACCGAAAGTCTTGCCCTCTGGATCTTTGCGAGCATAGGCGTAGTCAAGCGTGAGAGCACCGGCAAAGACGCCCGAGGCGACCATTGCAGGCGCAAAACGCGCTCCCTCTTCATTGGTCCAGTTCGTCACCACGATGGGGTGCTTGGTGCGGATGCCGAGATCGTTCATCGTGCGAACGACCTCGAGCCCGCTTAATACACCGAGCACGCCGTCGAATTTGCCGCCGGTCGGTTGCGTGTCGAGATGAGAGCCGATGTGCACGGGCAGGGCCTCCGGATCAGTGCCGGGGCGCGTCATGAACATGGTGCCCATCTTGTCGACACCCATGGTAAGCCCGGCTGCCTCGCACCAGGACTGGAAAAGCCGACGAGCCTCGCCGTCTTCGTCGGTCAATGTCTGGCGATTGTTGCCGCCGGCGACACCGGGGCCAATCTTTGCCATATCCATCAACGAATCCCACAGGCGGTCAGCGTTGACGCGCATGTTCTCGCCAGGTGCTGCCATGGCGCTCTCCTCATTTTTCGGTTTGCCCCTTGCGGTGCAGCCCTCATGTTCCCGCCGGTCAAATCCAGGCTTTGTTTTTTGGTGCCTTTCGATCAGCCGTTGCCTTTGTGAACAAACTGGCTGATAATTTGACCGGTTGGTAAACATTACAACTTCCGTGGCGGCACTCAAGCCGGAAAAACAAAAAATCGGAGTTGTTGCCCAAAAAAATGGCGCGTCCGAATTTTGGGCAATTCGAGGTGCTGCAACGATTTTGTGCGCCTGCGCGCGAGTGTCGTTGTGCACAAGCAGCGGGCAGGGGGCAAGATGGTACTTCCGAGAGCGGCCAAGACCCAGAGGCGTACACGCATCCAGGAGGAGAAGGAGGAGCAGATCCTCGAGGCGGCGCTGGAGGTCTTTTCTGCCCATGGCTTTCGCGGCTCGACCATCGACCAGATCGCCGAAGTGGCGGGCATGTCGAAGCCGAATCTACTCTATTATTTCCGCACCAAGGAGGCGATGCACCGGGCGCTGATCGACCGCGTGCTCGACACCTGGCTCGATCCGCTCCGCGAGTTCAATGCCGAGGGAAACCCGGTCGCCGAGATCCGCAGCTACATCCGGCGGAAGCTGGAAATGGCGCGTGATTTCCCCCGTGAAAGCCGGCTCTTCGCCAATGAGGTGCTACAGGGCGCGCCGCACATCGAGGACGAATTGAAAGGCCCGCTGAAAGAGCTCGTCGACGAGAAGGCCGAGGTCATCCGCACATGGGCGAAGGCCGGCAAGATCGCCAAGTGCGATCCCTATCACCTGATCTTCGCAATCTGGTCGACGACGCAGCACTATGCCGACTTCGATGTGCAGGTCCGTGCCGTGCTCGGCCAGGAGAATGCTGGCGACGGGCGCTTCGAGGATGCCGCACGCTTCCTCGAGCGACTGTTCGTCGACGGCCTGCAGGTCCGCGAGCAACCGTCGTCGGAGTATGGTTTGGAAGGATAGGTCGCTGGGTTGCCCCTCATCCGCCTGCCGGCACCTTCTCCCCGCAAGCGGGGCGAAGGGATATGCCGCGTCGCCTTAGTCCCCTCTCCCCGCCTGCGGGGAGGGCTAGGGGCAAGCAAACAAATGTTGCATCTTTTCGGATCGATCCTACCCTTGCGCCGGCAGAACATCGGAGAGCTGCGTGGCGGTGCCGAGGATCCAGGTCTCAAGCGTCGCCTGCCGGCCACGCAGGCCAATGTCGAGGCGCATGTTGCCGTCGAGGTCGAGACCGGCGCGACGGACGAGTTCGACCGAAACCGCGAGCTCGGCATCGTGCTCCTTCGCCAGCCCTTCGAGTCGGCTTGCGGTGTTGATCGTATCACCGACCGCCGTCAGCGAGGTCGCCCGGCCATAGCCCATCTCGCCGATGATCGCCGGGCCTGCGTGCAGGCCGATCGCCAATCGCAGCGGTTGTCCAAGTTCACCGTTGAATGTCTGATTAAGAGCCTGCATTCCCTTGGACAAACGGGCCGCGGCCGCGAGTGACTGAAGGCATGCTTCCTGAAATGGGGTCTTCAGTCCGAAGATCGCGAGCGCGCCATCGCCGATGAACTTGTCGATCACGCCGCCCGAGCTTTCCACGGCTTCGCCGACCATTTCGAAGTAGCGGTTGAGCAGGAACACCGTATCGAACGGCAGCTTGTCTTCGGCGATGCGGGTGAAATCACGCAGATCGCAGAAGAGCACCGCGATCCGACGCTCGCGGCCCTCGCCGTCCTGCCGGGCAAGCTGCTTCTTTATCCCCAAGCTGTCGGTGTCGAGAATGGGAACGACGGTCACGCTGTGAACCGGCCGGAACTGGCAGGCGAGCCGCACATTGTCCGGCGCGCCAATTCGGGCCAATGTCGCCCGCTCCGCGGCTTCCGGTGCCGGTTGGCCCTCGAGGCCCTGGATGACGCGGACCCGGCAGGTCGAGCAGCGGCCACGTCCGCCGCAGACCGAGACGTGAGGGATGCCCGCGGCGCGGCTTGCCTCCAGCACGCTGAAACCAAGGCTGACCGCCGCGACACGACCGTCGGGATAATGGACGCGAATTCGGCCGCGCGTCGGCAGCGCGCGAAGGGCGAAAGTGCCGGCGATCAGCCCACCGAAGCCGGCATAGAGCGCCAGGCGGATGTTTTCCATGAGCGCCGGATCGACCCGCGTCCTTTGACTGACGTAAGCCGTGTCGCCATAGCCGCCATGTTCCGCGTAGACGCGCTCAAGCGAGCGCGCACCATTAACGAAGCCGAGCAGTGCGAAGATCGGGACGAGCAGCGCAACCGTGTAGAGCAGGATCTCGTAACGCGGAAACCACGCTCGACCGCGCATCCAGAACCAGGCGCCGAGACATCCGTGGCCCCAAGCGAGGAGAAGCGCCGCCGTTTGCCGGGTGGAGTTGATGGAACTCGACCAAAGCGATCGGAGAATGTCGGGATACGTGGCTTCGATCCCCGAGAAGATCGGTTCAACCCGGGTGGCGACCACATGCGCCATCAACACAAAGGGCAAGCTGAGGCCGAAGACAATTTTGAACGCCTCGCGGGCAGGCATTCTGAGCGTCTGCCGCCGGTAGAGGCTGTCGAGGGCCATCATGAAATGCAGGAGCAACGCGCCGTAGAGCAGGATTGTCCCGGGTAGGCTGTGCCAAAGGAGATTGAACGCCCGCCTTCCGGCTTCCATGGCGTCGATGGAGATCAGGCCGAGGGAATGATTGAAGAAATGGCAGAGGATGAATGTGCCGAGCACCGCCCCTGAGACCAGATGTGTCTTCTTGCGTGCGCTGGTGGAAAAGATCGTCAAGCATTCCGCCCGGTATTTGCCGGCACTGGCCGGCCATTGCTGATTCCGCTCTTATTAACCAGATCGCGGATACCGACAACTTACGTTTTCGACACAAACTGTTTCGTTTTCGTGACTTCAGTCCAGCGGTTGGCGGCCTTACGCGACCGTTCCCCGATGCTACTCCATGATACGGGGTAGCCGCTCGGCGAGTTTGTCGATCACCAGCCGGAGTTTTGGGAGCATAAGTTGTGTTTGCGGCCAGACGGCGTAAGCCTTGAAGATCTGTCCGGGCCGGTCCGTAAGCACCCTCACCAGTTCGCCGCGCTGCACGCGATCGCGCACCAGCCAGCATGGCAGCCAGGCGAGGCCGAGGCCATCGGCTGCGGCATCGGCGATGGCGGCAAGATCATCCAGCCGCAAACGGGTCTTCGGCATCACGTCTTCGGTCGTATTCCCCCTGACTGGAAAGGACCACGGGCGCTGGTGTCCGCTCCGCGCGTAGACAACGGCATCGTGCATGGTGAGGTCATCAAGGCTTGTCGGTGTGCCGTGTGCTTCGAGATAGGCGGGCGCCGCGCAGACCGTCATGCGCTGATCGGCGATCGCACGTGCCATCAGGCCCGGGTCAGTGCCCGCGGAACCGTTGCGGATGGCGAGATCGAAACCCTCGTCGAGGAGATCGACAACGCGGTCGTTGAAGGAAAGATCGAACTCCAGACGCGGATGCGCGCGAAGCAGGTCGTGCAGCAGCGGCGCCACGCATTGGCGGCCGAATAGAACAGGCATGGAGATGCGCAGCCGGCCGCGGATTTCCTGCTTGCCGGATTCAAGCAACGCCTCGGCGTTCCGGACTTCGTCAAGCGCCTTCAGGCAGCTCCGGTAGAAGAGCTGGCCCTCGTCCGTCAGGCTTTGCGTCCGGGTGGTGCGATGAAAGAGGCGCACGCCGAGCCGCTGTTCGAGCCGTGCCACCGTCTTGCCGACGGCCGAGCGGGTAAGGTTCAGCCGCTCAGCGGCGGCAGAGAAACCGCCGGCATCGGCGACCTCCACGAACACGGAAATACCGTTCAGCCTTTCCATGGATTGTATCCACCTGAGAACCAATAAGGGGAAATCTTATCGCAACTGACGATGTGAGTTCAACACTATGCTCGTTCCATCACCATCCACGTGAAAGGAATGATCATGACGAAATGGATGAGGGAATGGAGCATCGACGCGATCGGCCCACAAAATCTCAAGATCGCCGAGCGTCCCGTGCCTGATATCGGCGACGATGATGTGCTCGTCCGGACGACGGCCGTGTCGCTCAATTATCGCGACAAGCTAGTGCTTGAAACCGGCATGGGGCTGGATCTGAAATTTCCTTTTGTGCCGGCTTCGGACATGAGCGGCGTCGTTGAAGACGTGGGTAAAGGCGTGACGCGCTTTAAGCCCGGCGACCGCGTCATCTCGACCTTCCATCCCGGCTGGCTCGATGGTTTGCGGCCGGGAAGCGGCAGGGCGCCTTCCTACGCGACACTTGGCGGCGTGCATCCGGGTGTCATGTCGGAATATGTCGCATTCCCTGAAGACTGGTTCGTCGCCGCGCCCAAGAGCCTCGACGCAGCCGAGGCGAGCACGCTCCCATGTGCCGGCCTCACCGCCTGGTTCGCGCTGATGGAGAAGGGGTATCTCAGACCCGGCGATCGGGTCGTCGTTCAGGGAACGGGTGGCGTCGCCCTCTTCGGACTGCAGATCGCCAAGTCGGCCGGCGCGGAGGTGATAGTCACGTCGGGGAGCCAGGAGAAGCTCGCCCGGGCGCTGGCGCTTGGCGCCGACTACGGCATCAATCGCAAATCGGAGGACTGGGTCGAGCGGGTCTATGAACTGACCGCAGATCATGGCGCCGACCACATTCTGGAAATCGCCGGCGGCGCCGGCCTTGCTCAGTCGTTGAGAGCCGTTGCGGTGGATGGGCGCATTTCCGTGATCGGCGTGCTGGAGGGCTTTGAAATTTCTGGGCCGGCGGCGCCGTTGCTTTTGAAATCGCCGGTGCTGCAGGGCATCAGCGTAGGACATCGCCGGGCGCTCGAAGATTTCGTCGGCGCGGTCGACCGCATCGGCCTGAAGCCGGTCATCGACAGGCGATACTCGTTCGCCGAATTCCGTGAAGCGTTGGCGCATCTCGATCGCGGTCCGTTCGGCAAGGTGGTGATCGAGTTCTAAGGCGCACGACAAGGACGAAAGGCCGCCGGAGTTCTCTCCGGCGGCCTTCCTGCTTGATCTGTTCCCTTACTCGGCGGCTTGCCGTGCCATCGGGTTGTTGGGATGGGTCGTCCAGTTGGCGTAGTTCGGGTCGACCGGCTTGCCGGTGCGCTTGTCGAGAGCGCCGGCCGCGAGCGGCTCCATGATGATGCAGTTCGAGACCGGACAGACGTCGACGCAGAGATTGCAGCCGACGCATTCCTCTTCGATCACTTCGAAATGGCGCACGCCATTGACGAACTGGGTGATCGCCTGGTGCGAAGTGTCCTCGCAGGCGATGTGACAGCGGCCGCATTTGATGCAGGCGTCTTGGTCGATCTTCGCCTTCGTCACGTAGTTGAGGTTGAGGTACTGCCAATCGGTGACGTTCGGCACGGCACGACCGCAGATGTCGTCGAGCGACCTGTGGCCCTTGGCGTCCATCCAGTCGGAAAGACCGGAAATCATTTCCTGGACGATCTTGAAGCCGTAGGTCATCGCCGCCGTGCAGACCTGGACGTTGCCGGCGCCAAGCGCCAGGAATTCGGCCGCGTCGCGCCATGTCGTGATGCCGCCGATGCCGGAGATCGGCAGTCCATGGGTTTCCGGATCGCGGGCGATCTCGGCCACCATGTTGAGCGCGATCGGCTTCACCGCCGGGCCGCAATAGCCGCCGTGGCTGCCGCGCCCGTCGATCGATGGCTCCGGTGAGAACGTGTCGAGATTGACCGAGGTGATCGAATTGATCGTGTTGATCAGCGACACGGCGTCGGTGCCGCCGGCCTTGGCGGCGCGCGCCGGCTTGCGGATATCGGTGATGTTCGGCGTCAGCTTGGTGATCACCGGCATGCGCGTGTACTGCTTGCACCAGCGCACGACCATTTCGATATATTCCGGCACCTGACCGACCGCCGAGCCCATGCCGCGTTCGGACATGCCGTGTGGACAGCCGAAATTGAGTTCGATGCCGTCAGCGCCGGTTTCTTCGACCAGCGGCAGGATCGCCTTCCACGCGTTCTCTTCACAGGGCACCATGATCGAGGCGATCAGCGCCCGGTCGGGCCAGTTCATCTTGACCTGCTTCATCTCGCGCAGGTTCACGTAAAGGTCGCGGTCGGTGATGAGCTCGATGTTGTTCAAGCCGAGCAGGCGCCGGTCGGCGCCCCAGATCGCGCCGTAGCGCGGCCCGTTGACGTTGACGACGGGCGGTCCTTCTTCGCCGAGCGTCTTCCAGACGACGCCGCCCCAGCCAGCCTTGAAGGCGCGCTCGACGTTATAGGCTTTGTCCGTCGGCGGCGCCGAGGCGAGCCAGAACGGGTTCGGGGATTTGATGCCGACAAAGTTGTTGCGAAGATCAGCCATTGTTTCGTCCTCTCGATCCTGTTCCGCTTTTTCACGCGACGGCGCTCGCCAGCGGCTGAGCCGCGGCGAAAGCCCGGTTGATCGATTCGGCGGCGTCACGCCCCATGGCGACGGCGGAAACGGTCAGGTCCTCTCCGCCGAGAACACAGTCGCCGCCCGCCCAGACCTTGTCGAGCGAGGTGCGGCCCTCGGCATCGGTGACGATGCGCCCGCCCTCTATCTGAAGCGCGCCGAGGCCCGATGCCTCGAAGGTCTGGCCGATCGCCTTGAAGACCTGGTCGGCGGCGATGATACCCGTTTCGCCGGTTGTCGTCAGCTTACCGTTGTCGAGCGTCGTGTAGTCGAGCTCGATACCGGCGACGCGGCCGTCCCTCAGCGCGATGCGCTTGGGCTGCAGCCAGTGGCGAATGGTGACGCCCTTGGAGGTTGCCAGGTCCTGCTCGAACTCTGAGGCGTTCATGTGTTCCTTGCCGCGGCGGTAGCAGATCGTCACTTCCTCGGCGCCGAGGAGCTTCGCCTGGACGGCCGCGTCGATTGCGGTCATACCGCCGCCGAGCACCACGACCCGCCGACCGACCGGGATATCGGCCTTGGTCTTCGACTGACGAAGTGCGGCGATGAAGTCGACGGCGTCCTGGACGCCTTCCGCATTCTCGTCCTCGATCCTAAGCGCGTTGACGCCGGCGAGGCCGAGGCCGAGGAAGACGGCATCATATTGCTCCGCCAGATCGGCAAGCGAGAAATCGCGGCCAAGCGCCTGACCATGGCGCACCTCGATGCCGCCGATAGAAAGGACGTAATCGACTTCTTTCTGCGCGAAGTCGTCCACGGACTTGTAGGCGGCGATGCCGTATTCATTGAGCCCGCCGGATTTTTCGCGCGCATCGTAGACCACCACGTCGTGGCCATTAACCGCGAGCCGATGAGCGCAGGCAAGCCCCGCAGGTCCTGCACCGACCACAGCTGCCCTGCGACCTGACGATGCGTCTCGCACGTAGAACTGCTTGTTCTCCCTCATCGCGATGTCGGTCGCGTAACGCTGCAGCCTGCCGATCTCGACCGGGCGTTCCTCGGCAGTGTTGCGCACGCAGGCCTGTTCGCAGAGCGTTTCGGTGGGACAGACGCGGGCGCACATGCCGCCGAGTATGTTCTGGTCGAAAATCGTCTTTGCCGAGCCGATCGGGTTGCCCGTGGCAATCTGCCGGATGAACATCGGGATGTCGATCGAGGTGGGACAGGCCGTCATGCACGGCGCATCATGACAGAAGTAACAGCGGTCGGAAGCGACCAACGCCTCGTGTTTGTCGAGCGGCGGATGAAGGTCGGAGAAATTGTCTTCGTATTCCTTGAGCGGCAGTCGGCCGCCAAGGATCCCAGATTGCGTCGTTCCCATTTTTAGCTCCCAATGTTTTCTCAGGATGACAGAACGGTAACACGCTTTATTTTTTTATCAAACGGTAAAAGTTTACTTCGGAAACTTGGCCAACGCCCTGAGAACCGGGGCCTTCTCTTCACTCGTCCGAGCCAATCTCCACCTTTGTTTGACAGGGCAGGGCAAATAGTGGCAGCAAATCAAAGGGGAAGGAGAAAATCGCATGGCGCGCAGGCCGGAGACCAACAACAGGCTGGACGATGCTGCCCGGGCTGGCTGGCTATACTATGTCGCCGGCCGAACGCAGGACGAGATTGCGTCGATCATGGGCATCTCGCGGCAATCGGCGCAGCGTCTCGTTTCCCTTGCCATGGCCGAGCGGCTGATCAAGGTTCGGCTCGATCACCCAATTGCTGCCTGTCTCGAAGCGGCCGCCCGGCTCAAGGAAAAATATGAGCTGAAACACGTCGACGTCGTGCCGAGCGATCCGGGTTCGAGCTCGACGACCGTCGGCATCGCCGAAGCGGGCGCGGTGGAGATCGAGCGCTGGCTGAAATCGACGGACCCGGTGGTTCTGGCGATCGGAACCGGGCGGACGCTGAAGGCGACGATCGACCAGTTGCCGTCGATGGAGTGTCCGCAGCATCGGATCGTGTCTCTTACCGGCAATATCAGGCTCGATGGCTCGGCCGCCTATTATAACGTCATCTTCAGCATGGCGGACACGATCAACGCGCGCCATTTTCCCATGCCCCTGCCGGTTCTCGTCTCGTCGCCCGAGGAGCGCGAGGTCCTTCACAACCAGAGTCTCGTAAAGATCGCGCTCAAGCTCGGTGCGGAAGCCAATGCCGCCTTCGTCGGTGTGGGCGAACTCGGGCCGGACGCACCGCTCTGCGAGGACGGCTTCCTGGCGCGTGAGGAAATGGAGCGGCTGATGGCAGCCGGTGCCGCAGGGGAGATCTGCGGCTGGATGTTCGATCACGACGGCGAACTGCTGACGGGTAGCATCAACGAACGTGTCGCCTCCATTCCGCTGCCACCGCGCGACCGGGCATCGGTGATCGGCATTGCCAAGGGCAAACGCAAATACGAGGCGCTCCGCGCGGCGCTCAAGGGGCGCATCATCAACGGTCTTATCACCGACGAAACCACTGCCGACTTTCTGCTCGGCGCGTGATTCAAGCGAGATAGATTTGGGCGATAGGGCTTCGAGAACGCCGCCAGCCTAGGCTCAGGAGCGCATTCGATCCGGCGCGCTCGATAAAAAAATCCATAGCAAAAACAGCTCATTAACAGGTTCGGGTGCGTCGCAGCAACGAATGCAGATTGACATTTTGCGTCAACGGGTGAGTAATTGCCCATGAGCAAAGCAAATGCTCAATTTCTTCTGGGAGGAAGTCGATGAACTTGAGAACTTTCCTGCTGGGCACGTGCTCGGCAGTCGCTCTGGCGGGTCTGGCCCAAGCAGAAACCCTGACCATTGCGACCGTGAACAACGGCGACATGATCCGGATGCAGAAGCTGACGGATGATTTCACCTCGAAAAATCCGGACATTCAGCTCGAGTGGGTAACGCTCGAGGAAAACGTGCTGCGCCAGCGCGTAACGACAGATATCGCGACGAAGGGCGGCCAGTACGACATCATGACGATCGGCACGTACGAAGTGCCGATCTGGGCAAAGCAGGGCTGGCTCCTGCCGCTCGACAACCTTGGCGCCGATTACGACGTCGATGATCTGCTGCCCGCGATCCGCAGCGGCCTGACGATCGATGGCAAGCTTTATGCCGCGCCCTTCTATGGCGAAAGCTCGATGGTGATGTATCGCAAGGACCTGTTCGAGAAGGCCGGCCTCACCATGCCCGATGCCCCGACCTGGGACTTTATTGCGGAAGCTGCCCGTAAGATCACCGACAAGGACAACGAAATCTACGGCATCTGCCTGCGCGGCAAGGCTGGCTGGGGCGAGAACATGGCCTTCCTGACGGCGACGGCGAACGCTTTCGGCGCACGCTGGTTCGACGAGAAATGGCAGCCGCAGTTCGATCAGCCCGAATGGAAGAATACGCTCGACTTCTATGTCAAGCTGATGAATGACGCCGGCCCGCCCGGTGCCTCCTCGAACGGTTTCAACGAAAACCTGTCACTCTTCCAGACCGGCAAGTGCGGCATGTGGATCGACGCGACGGTTGCCGCTTCCTTCGTAACCAATCCGAAGGAATCGACGGTTGCCGACAAGGTCGGTTTCGCGCTCGCGCCCGATACCGGCCTTGGCAAACGCGGCAACTGGCTCTGGGCTTGGAACCTGGCGATTCCCGCAGGCTCGCAGAAGACGGAGGCGGCAGAAAAGTTCATCGCCTGGGCAACCGGCAAGGACTACCTGAAGCTCGTCGCCGAGAAGGAAGGCTGGGCAAACGTTCCGCCCGGGACCCGCACGTCTCTCTATGAGAACCCGGAATACCAGAAGGCCGCGCCGTTCGCGAAGATGACGCTGGACTCGATCAACGCCGCCGATCCGAAGAACCCGGCGGTTAAGCCGGTGCCCTACGTCGGCGTGCAGTTCGTCGCGATCCCGGAATTCCAGGGCCTCGGTACTGCCGTCGGCCAGGTGTTCTCGGCAGCGCTCGCCGGTCAGATGAGCGTCGATCAGGCGCTTGCCAGCGCGCAGCAACTGTCGACCCGCGAAATGACCAAGGCAGGTTACATCAAGTGAGGCTCCCAAGGGCCGGGGCGCTGGCCGGAAACGGCTGGTGTCCCGGCAACTCCCAGAGCGGGATGGGGAAAGGCGGAACGGGTTTTCCGCTTCCCGCTCTGACTTTTTTGGATCGGTCACGGCGCGTCCGGCATGCGCGGTAAACCGCGCCAGCCTTCATGGGACAGCGTTGACAATTACGGGAGGACGCCATGGCGACCTTGCACACCCGCTCCGCTGCGCGGCTGATGATCGCGCCCTCGGTGCTTCTGCTTCTGGCCTGGATGATCGTTCCGCTGGCCATGACCATCTATTTCTCGCTTCTGCGCTACAATCTGCTGATGCCCGGAATGGAGGAGTTCGCGGGGCTCTCCAACTACACCTACTTTCTGACCGATCCGGCGTTCTTCCAGGCAATCTTCAACACGCTCGCGATCGTCCTCGGCGTGCTGTTCATCACGGTGATCGGCGGTATCGCACTGGCGCTTCTTCTCGATCAGCCGATGTTCGGGCAGGGGATCGTGCGCATCCTGGTGATCGCTCCCTTCCTGATCATGCCGACCGTTGCGGCACTCGTCTGGAAGAACATGTTCATGAACCCGGTGAGCGGGCTCTTTGCCTGGCTCGCCAAACTCGTCGGCCTGCAGCCCTTCGACTTTCTCGCCAATGCGCCGCTCTTCTCGATCATCCTCATTGTCGCGTGGCAATGGCTGCCCTTTGCGACGCTCATCCTGTTGACGGCGCTGCAGTCGCTCGACGAGGAACAGAAGGAGGCTGCGCAGATGGACGGCGCCGGCGCCTGGAGCCGCTTCTTCTATCTCGTGCTGCCGCATCTCTCACGCGCGATCACCGTGGTGATCCTGATCCAGACGATCTTCCTGCTGTCGGTCTTTGCCGAAATCCTCGTCACCACCAATGGTGGCCCGGGCACGCAGAGCACGAACCTCACTTTCCTCGTCTATGCGCAGGCTCTCCTGCAGTTCGACGTGGGCGGCGCGTCTGCCGGCGGCATCATCGCGGTCATCCTCGCCAACATCGTCGCATTCTTCCTGATGCGCATGATCGGCAAGACGCTGGAGGCTTGATAGTCATGGCACGCAATGTCTCGACCCGACGCAAGCTCGCAGTCACCGCCGTCGCCTGGACGATCGGCATCCTCATTTTCTTCCCGATCCTCTGGACGTTCCTGACGAGCTTCAAGACGGAGGCGCAAGCGATCGCCTCGCCGCCGGCATTCCTCTTCTTCGACTGGACGACCGAGAACTACTTCGAAGTGCAGAGCCGTTCGAACTACTTCAAGCACTTCATGAACTCGGTGGTCGTCTCTTTCGGCTCGACGCTGCTTGGCCTCATCATCGCCATTCCCGCGGCCTGGGCCATGGCCTTCGCGCCGACGAAGCGCACCAAGGACGTGCTGATGTGGATGCTGTCGACAAAGATGATGCCGCCCGTCGGCGTGCTGGTGCCGATGTATCTGATGTTCAGAAACTCGGGGCTTCTCGACACCCGTACCGGCTTGGTGATCGTCCTGACGCTGATCAACCTGCCGATCATCATCTGGATGCTCTACACCTACTTCAAGGAGATCCCCGGCGAGATCCTGGAAGCGGCACGGATGGATGGCGCCTCGCTTGCCAAGGAGATCATCTACGTGCTGACGCCGATGGCGATCCCCGGCATCGCCTCTACGCTGCTTCTCAACATCATTCTCGCCTGGAACGAGGCGTTCTGGACCTTGAACCTGAGCGCGGCGAAAGCGGCACCGCTGACCGCCTTCATCGCCTCCTATTCGAGCCCGGAAGGTCTCTTCTACGCGAAGCTCTCGGCCGCCTCCACGATGGCGATCGCCCCCATCCTCATTCTCGGCTGGTTCTCGCAGAAGCAGCTTGTACGCGGCCTGACCTTCGGCGCGGTCAAATAAGGATACGACCATGGGAAGCATCTCACTCAAGAACGTATCGAAAGTCTTCGGCGCCCACGCCGTCATCCCTTCGATCGACCTCGATATCACCGATGGCGAGTTCGTCGTCTTCGTCGGACCGTCCGGCTGCGGCAAGTCCACTCTGCTCAGATTGATTGCCGGCCTGGAGGACGTCAGCGACGGCGAGATCGTCATCGACGGCAAGAAAGCGACTGACCTGCCGCCGGCAAAGCGCGGCCTCTCGATGGTGTTCCAGTCCTATGCGCTCTACCCGCACATGAGCGTGCGTTCCAACATCGCCTTTCCCTTGAAGATGGCGGGCGAGGACAAGGCGGTGATCGACAAGAAGGTGGCGGATGCCGCCCGGGTGCTGAACCTCACCGACTATCTCGACCGCAAGCCGCGCCAACTTTCCGGCGGTCAGCGCCAGCGTGTGGCGATCGGCCGGGCGATCGTGCGGCAACCGGAAGCCTTCCTGTTCGACGAGCCGCTTTCGAACCTCGATGCGGCGCTGCGCGTCAACATGCGGCTCGAGATCAGCCAGCTTCACCAGCAACTGAAGACGACGATGATCTATGTCACGCACGACCAGGTGGAGGCCATGACCATGGCCGACAAGATCGTGGTGCTCAATCGCGGACGCATCGAACAGGTCGGTTCGCCGCTCGAACTCTATCACAAGCCGGACAATCTTTTTGTTGCCGGCTTCATCGGCTCGCCGAAGATGAATTTCATTTCCGGCGCCCCGGCGGCCGCCTATCAGGCGCATACAATCGGCATCCGTCCCGAGCATTTGGCGCTTTCCAAGGAGCAGGGAACGTGGCGGGGCACCGTCGGGGTGGCCGAACATCTTGGCTCCGACACGTTCCTGCATGTGAATGCCGATGGCATCGGCACGTTGACGGCGCGCGTAAGCGGCGACTTCGCCGTAAGCCATGGAGATCCGGTCTTCCTGACGCCGGACGTGCAGCGTCTGCACAAGTTTGACGAAAAGGGATTGGCAATTCGATGAAACGGCTTGAAGGGAAAAGCGCGCTGATTACCGGATCCGCGCGGGGTATCGGTCGTGCCTTCGCCGAGGCCTATGTGCGCGAGGGGGCAACCGTTGCGATCGCCGACATCAATATCGACCGGGCGAAGCAGACGGCTCAGGAAATCGGGCCGGCTGCCTATGCGGTGCAAATGGATGTGACCCGACAGGAATCGATCGATGCGGCGATCGCTGCCGTTGTCGAGCATACGGGCGGCCTGGATATCCTGGTCAATAATGCCGCCCTTTTCGATCTGGCGCCAATCGTCGAGATCACCCGAGAAAGCTTCGAAAGACTGTTTTCGATCAATGTCGCCGGCACGCTCTTCACCCTGCAGGCGGCGGCCAAGCAGATGATCGCGCAGGACCGCGGCGGCAAGATCATCAACATGGCGAGCCAGGCGGGCCGCCGCGGCGAGGCACTGGTCGCCGTCTATTGCGCCACGAAGGCGGCCGTCATCAGCCTTACCCAATCGGCCGGGCTCAATCTCATCAAGCATCGCATCAATGTGAATGCCATTGCCCCCGGCGTGGTCGACGGCGAACACTGGGATGGCGTCGATGCGCTCTTTGCCAAGTACGAGAACCGTCCGCTCGGCGAAAAGAAGCGCCTTGTTGGCGAGGAAGTGCCTTACGGACGGATGGGCACCGCCGAAGATCTCACCGGCATGGCGATTTTCCTGGCCTCATCGGAAAGCGACTACATCGTTGCCCAGACCTACAACGTCGATGGCGGCAACTGGATGAGCTGAGGCTTCGTTGCAGGACGAGTCCTCGAAAGGAACGATAGGATGACGACCAAACTCTCCCTTGCCACACTCGACGCAGTCAAGGCCAAGGCCGGCGTTCCGAAATATGGTCGGCACGATCTCCGCGCCGGTATTGTCCATTTCGGCGTCGGCAACTTTCACCGCGCCCACCAGGCCGTCTATCTCGACGATCTCTTCAACCTGGGGCTCGACCGCGACTGGGCGATCATGGGGGCCGGGGTGTTGCCATCGGACGAGATCATGCGGGCCAAGCTCGAAGCGCAGGATTTCCTGACGACGGTGGTCGAGCAGGACAACAACCGCACGGGCGCGCATGTCACCGGCGCGATGATCGCCTATCTCAAGCCCGGTGATACGCCGGCGATCGTGGCGCAGCTCGCCAGCCCGTCCATTCGCATCGTATCGCTGACGATCACCGAAGGCGGCTATTTCATCGATCCGGCGTCCGGCGTCTTCAATCCCGCTCACCCGGCAATCGTCGAGGACGCGCGCAATCCGGCTTCGCCGAAGACGGTCTTCGGTCTCATCCTGGCGGGCCTTGCCGAGCGCAGGGCGAGGGGGATCCCGCCCTTCACCGTCATGTCCTGCGACAACATCCCTGGCAATGGCGAGGTGACGCATGCGGCCGTTGCCGGCCTTGCGCGCCTCTCGGATCCTGCCTTCGCAGACTGGATCGATGCCAATGTCGCCTTTCCGAACGGCATGGTCGACCGCATCACGCCTGCGACGGGCGCCCGCGAAATCGGTTTCGTCGCCTCGGAATACGGCATCGACGACGCATGGCCGGTTTTTTGCGAAGAATTCAAGCAATGGGTGCTGGAGGACCGGTTCCCGCAGGGCCGCCCGGCGTTGGAAAAGGTCGGTGTCCAGTTCGTCCCCGATGTCGCTCCTTATGAGCACATGAAGATCCGCGTCCTCAACGGCGGTCATGCCGCAATCGCCTATCCGGCGGCATTGCTCGATATCCATTTCGTCCATGAGGCGATGGAGGAACCGTTGATTCGCGGCTTCCTGGCGAAAGTCGAACACGACGAAATCATCCCGGTCATCCCGCCTGTCCCGGATACGGATCTCAAGGACTACTACAGGCTCATCGAGACCCGCTTCGCCAACCCGAAGATCGGCGACACCATTCCGCGGCTGGCTCAGGATGGTTCGAACCGCCAGCCGAAATTCATCCTTCCGTCGACCGCCGACCGCCTGCGCCGCGGCGAAGATGTCGTCGGGCTGTCGCTGGTCTCTGCCCTCTGGTGCCGCTATTTCGCGGGCAAATCGGACAGCGGCAAGGATATCGTCTTCAATGATGCAAGCGCCGACCGACTGAACGCCGCCGCCCTTGCGGCGAAGGAAGATCCCATGGCCTTCCTCGCCCTTTCCGATATTTTCGGTGACGTCGCCCAGTCCGACCTCTTCCGGCGCCGCTTCGGACATGCATTGAAAACCCTCTGGGAAAAGGGGACGCGCGCAACGCTCCAGCTCTATCTGGATGGGACACTCGGGGAATAGAGCCGATGGCGGACCGCGCTAGGCTGGTGATCTTCGACTGCGACGGCGTCCTGGTCGACAGCGAGCCGATCTCGCTTGCCGTTCTGGTAGAGGCGCTGGATGCGGCGGGTGTATCGATGACGACGGCCGAGGCGAGCGAACGCTTCCTTGGCCGCAGCCTTAAAAGCGTGTCCGCCATCCTTCACGACGAACACGGCCTTGCGACCGACGACGCCTTTCTCGAAGGCATGCGCATGCGCCTTTATGCGCGTTTCCGCGAGGAACTGAAGCCCGTTCACGGCATTCGCCAGGCGATCGAACAGCTCGACGGAGCCTGCTGCGTCGCGTCGTCGAGCCAGCCCGAGCGCATTCGTCTCTCGCTGACGGTGACCGGACTGATCGATCTCTTCGAGCCGCACATCTTCAGCGCCAGCATGGTCGCGCGCGGCAAGCCTGCGCCCGATCTCTTCCTCTATGCGAGCAAGCAAATGGGTTACGCGTCCGCCGATTGCGTCGTCGTGGAAGACAGTCCGGCCGGCATCGAGGCGGCCAAAGCAGCCGGCATGCGCGTCTTTGCCTTCGCCGGCGCCAGCCACGCGCGCAACGATCGGCATCGGCAAGCGCTGGCACAACTTCACCCCGATGTCCTGTTTGACGATATGGGCGAATTGATACAGTTTGTCCGGCAATAAGTTAGAGCAGGATGGCGGCAATGCAGCGTGCCCACGTCCCGCGCTGACCTCTTAAATCATCGTGATCTCGGGACGGAGACATCCATTAATGCGCGAATATGTCGTTGCGGTCGATGTCGGCACCGGTAGCGCCCGTGCCGGCATTTTTGACCGGAAGGGCAAGCTTCTCGCGCGGGCCGACAGGCCGATTGCCATGAACCGGCCGGAAGAAAACCACGCCGAGCATGATTCCGACGATATCTGGGCGGCGGTCTGCGAGGCGGTCAAGGCGGCGCGCGACAAGGCGGGGGTCGTCGCGGAGAATGTCGCGGCGATCGGTTTCGACGCGACCTGCTCGCTGGTCGTGCGCGACCGTGATGGCGCACCGCTTTCAGTCAATCGTGCCGGTGATACGCGCTGGGACACGATCGTCTGGCTCGATCACCGAGCGCTCAAGGAGGCCGACTTCTGCACGTCGACAGAGCATCCCGTCCTTCACCACTCCGGCCGCGTGATGTCGCCGGAGATGGAAATGCCGAAGTTGATGTGGCTGAAGCGAAACCTTCCCGGGCAATGGGAAAGGGCCGGTTATTTCTTCGATCTGGCGGATTACATGTCCTGGCGCGCGACCGGCAGCGCGGCGCGCTCGCGTTGCACGCTCACGGCAAAATGGAACTATCTCGCGCATAAGGAGAGGGGCTGGCAGCCGGACTATCTCGAACAGATCGGCCTTGCGGACCTTCTCGACCGAGGGGGATTGCCTGAGGAAACCCTGCCCGTCGGCAGTGCGGTTGGGCGCCTGACCCAGGCGGCGGCCGAAGAGCTCGGCCTCGACACGGAATGCCAAGTTGCACCGGGACTGATCGATGCCTATGCCGGTGCGCTCGGCGTGCTCGGCAGATTTGCCGCCGAGCCCGCAAGTCTCGAACGGCAACTCGCCCTCATCGCCGGCACCTCCAGCTGTATTGTCGCCTTCTCACGCGAGATGAAGCCTGGCTTCGGCATGTGGGGGCCGTATTTTGACGCGGTTTTTCCGGGCTGCTGGTTGGTCGAGGGCGGGCAGTCGGCGACGGGTGCGCTCCTCGATCATATCGTACGTGTGCATGGCGGCGGGCGGGAACCGACCGCGGAGACGCACATGAAGATCATCGAGCGCGTGCAGGAACTGCGCGCGCTGCATGGCCCGGCCTTCGCCGATCGGCTGCACGTCCTTCCCGATTTTCACGGCAACCGGTCGCCGCTCGCCGATCCGCACGCGCTCGGCGTCATCAGCGGTCTCGCGCTCGATTCGTCGTTCGATGCGCTTTGCCGGCTCTATTGGCGCACCTGTGTCGCGATCGCGCTTGGAATTCGGCACATCCTCGAAATGATGAAAGAGGCGGGATACAATCTCGATACACTGCATGTGACCGGCGGCCATGTACGCAATCCGTTGCTGATGGAGCTTTATTGCGACGCGACCGGCTGCCGCGTGGTTGCGCCAGAAACGCCCGATGCTGTGCTGCTCGGCACTGCGATGGCGGCTGCCGTTGCCGGCGGGCTTTATGCCGATCTCGCAAATGCGGGGACAGCAATGGCGTCGGGCGGTCAGGGACGCGTTCCAGATGCTGCGTCGCGCCACCTCTACGATCGCGACTATAGGCGGTTTCTGACACTTTACCGGCATCGCGCGGAGCTGGAGGCGATGGAGTAGCCGGCGCCCGGCATGTTTCCTAAAAAGTACCCGATTTAAGGAAACATGCAGTATTTCAAAGCCCTGCAGCATTCTTTGCGCGTCTGAAAAAGACGCGCGGCGCGGCAAGCATCAACTTCATTTTTTGTGGAACCTTTTTCTTCTTCGCGCGTTTGGACGAACAGCCGGACGGTGGCGCACATCGCCCCCAATGTGACGCCGGAGGCATACCGCCGGTTGCCAACTCACATCCCCTCTGTGAGTTGATAAAGCTCAGCCAGTGCCTTTCCCTCGGCACTGGCTGTTTTGCGTCAAGGCAATGTGGTTTTGTCAACGGCGGGAGTGGCCGGCGGTTCCCGATTGCGGCTCAGGCGGCGGCCTTCGTCGATTCATTGAAGAAGAGCGCCTGGCTGATCAGCGCCTTGACCATTTCCGGGTTGAAGGGCTTCGTGACGAGGAAGGTTGGTTCGGGCCGTTCGCCGGTCAGCAGCCTTTCGGGGAAGGCAGTAATGAAAATCACCGGAATGGCGCTGCTCTTCAGGATCTCGTTCACGGCATCTATGCCGGAACTCCCGTCGGCCAACTGGATGTCGGCGAGCACCATGCCCGGCTTCGTTTCCTTGTAAAGCGCGATTGCCTCGTCCCGGGTGCGCGCAATGCCGGTGACGCGATGGCCGAGACTTTTGACCATCTGCTCGATGTCGATCGCGATCAGCGGTTCGTCCTCGATGATCATGATATCGGTCGCAACCTGACGGGAGATTTCCTGCGATGCCCGCTCGAGAAGCGCGCTCAGCTTGGCTCCATCGACATCAAGTATCTCGGCAGCCTCGTTAGGGCTGAAGCCTTCGACCGACACGAGCAGGAAGGCCTGGCGCGCCAGCGGTGACACCGCCGCAAGATTGACTGATGCCCGTTGTTCCCAGGCAAAAGGTGAAACCGGCTCGGGGATCAGGACCGAGGATGATCCGAACAATGACGTATAAAGGCGAAACAGGGCGACCCTGTCGTTGCTTGCTTCGGGAAAGATCGTGGTGTCCGCGATAAGAGCCTCGAGAACCGCGGCCACATAAGCATCACCCGACGTTTGCGAGCCGGTCAGCGCGCGGGAATAACGGCGTAGATACGGCAGGAGCGGCGCGATCCGGTTGGACAGTGTCATTCAGGACTCCCTCAGTCATGTCTTCGGTTTTTGTCTCGACGCGGAAACGTCCAGCCGAAAAAAAGGTTCCGCGCTGGAACATTTCATTTTTTTCCTGCGTTATGGTGCAGGCGAACTCTCAAGGTGACGATTGTAAGATGAGATATAATTCAGGGGCAGGGCGGCCGATTGGCACAAACGCGTCGACCGGTGATCCGAATGCACAGATCGCAGCGAAGCTGAAGGCGCTCTATCAATCAGTGCAGGAAGAGGCGATTCCGGCACGGTTTCTTGATCTGCTGGAAATGCTGGACGCGGCGGAACAGCACTCGACTCTGCAAAGCCAATCGGTTCTGCAAGGGAGGGAGTAGGCGCCAGGATGCCATCCGAAAATCAAGAATTCAAGCGCGAGATGCTCGCCGCACTTCCTAGTCTGCGCGCTTTTGCCATGTCGCTGATCGGTCGCCACGACCGAGCGGACGATCTCGTGCAGGACACGATCATGAAGGCTTGGGCGAAGCAGGATCATTTCGAGATCGGCACGAATATGAAGGCGTGGCTCTTCACGATCCTGCGCAACGAGCTCTACAGCCAGATGCGAAAGCGTGGTCGGGAGATTCAGGATAGCGATGGCCATTTCACCGAAACGCTCGCCCACCATCCCGAGCAATACGGTTCGCTCGATCTCCAGGATTTCCGGCGGGCTCTGGATCAGTTGCCGCCGGACCAGCGCGAAGCGATCATCCTGGTTGGTGCATCCGGCTTTTCCTACGAAGAAGCGGCCAATATCTGCGGCTGCGCGCTCGGCACCATCAAGAGCCGCGTCAATCGCGCGCGCCAACGCCTTCAGGAAATTCTTCAGGTGCAAGGCGAGAACGACTACGGCCCCGACGAGACCTCGGCGCCGATAACCTCGCGCGCATTCGTTTCATGATCTGCGTGCGCTCTTGAGGCCAGACCGTTGCAAGTCGACGGCGGTCCTGCTCTTTTGCTTGGAGCACCAGTCGCCGCGGTGAGGGCGGGAACCTTCTACGGCGCCGCGCGTCTTCTCAGACGCGCAAAAGGACGCTGTAGTACCTTGAGCTGCTGCATGTTTTTAACCTTAAATGGGGTACGATTTAAGGAAACATGCGGTGGGATCCTGATCGGTTCTGCTGCGGCGGGTGCGCGAGTTTGGAGTTGGACCGGATGCGCGAGAAGACCGAGGCGATGCTTCCAACGGTAGCGCAAGTGCTCGATGCACGCGAACGGCTTGGCGTCCTGCATGCCGCCGTGCCTGACATGGCGGTACCGGACAGCGATTTCGACGGTCTTGCGAAGCTCGCGGCAAGCCTGTTCAGCGCTCCAATTGCGCTCGTCAGCCTCGTCGATAATGAATGGCAATGGTTCAAGGCGGCCGTCGGCACGACGGAAATGCGGCGGCGCTGCGATGGATCTTTCTGCCTTCACACGGTCGCGGACCCCGACGGTGTCTTTGTCGTGCTTGACGCATCCCAGCATCCGCTGTTTCGTCATCGGCCAAGAGTGACCGAGGCGCCATTCCTGCGTTTCTACGCGGGCGCTTCCATTCTCTTGGACGGCCAGGCGGTCGGCACAGTCTGTGTCTTCGACGTGGCCCCGCGCAAGGAAATCGCGCCGAAACTGATCGATGAGCTTCGCCGGATTGCCGGTATCGCCGCATCGCTGCTCAAGCTCAAGGACGAGGCGCGCCAGCGCGCGCTCAAGGAGGCGGCGCTCTCGCGCGAGGAACAGCGCCTTGCCATGGCGCTCGACGCAGCGAATGTCGGCAGTTGGCTTTGGGATATCCGCGCCGGCACGGTTGCGGGCAACGGCGCGATGATGCGCATGTTCGGACTGCCCGCTGAACGTTCGGTCGGCGCCAGGACGATCTTCGGCGCGATCCATCCCGACGACCGTATCGCGACGTTTTCCAAGCTCAGGCAGGCTATGGCGGCGAACGAGGAATATGATGGCATGTTTCGCATCCGCGACAGCGGGCGCTGGCTGCTCGGGCGCGGCAGGGTGCACGACCGTGACGGCAAGGGTGCTCCCCTGACCTTCCTCGGCATGACCATCGATGTCACGGACCAGCAGGCTTCGGTGCAGCGGACGCGGCTTCTGCTGAAGGAGCTGAACCACCGCGTCAAGAATACTTTGGCGATGCTGCAGTCGCTGGCGCGTCAGACTCTTCGACAAACGAGCGATCCTGCCGAGTTCATGGCTGCGTTCGCCGGCCGTCTTCAGTCCATCTCGGACGCGCACGGGCTGCTCTCCGACTATGAATGGGGCACGATCCGCCTCTCGGAACTGATATCGAAACAGTTGCGTCCCTATGTCAGCGACTATACCGAACAGGTCGAGATCCATAAGGACGAAATCCTGCTGGGGCCCGATCAGGCGGTCGGCCTTGGACTGGTGCTGCACGAACTCGCGACGAATGCCTTGAAATACGGGTCGCTTTCGGTCCCGAAAGGCAAGGTCGTGCTGACCGCGCGCGGCGTCGTCGAAGAAGGCGACTCTGTGCTGCATCTGACCTGGACCGAGGTGGGCGGTCCGCCGGTCCGCGAGCCGAGACGACGTGGCTTCGGGTCGATCCTGATCGAGCGCAGCCTCGACAAGATCATCGGCAGCTCGGTCAAGGTGGAATATCTTCCGGCGGGCGTGACCGCGCTCATCCGGTTGCCTCTGTGACCGTGGACCACTTCGGCGTGGCGGCGAAGACGAGGTCGCGGCGGCAGGATAGGCCGTTACGGGCGCGCCGAGTCAGCGTTTTTCATCGCGATAACGGCCCTTACCGAGGCCGAGCAGGGCTCCGACGGCAACGGCGGTTGCCACGGCGAGCAGCGGCTGCGTTCGCAAGATTCCTGCGGCGGCAACGAGCGCCAGGTTCGTCTGAATCGCCGCGCGGCGCCGACGCTCTTCGGCGAGCCGCCGGTCGTGGGCGCGAAGCCCTGCCATCACCGCGACAAGGATCAATGCTGTCACGAACAGAACAGTTGCCATCGTCGCAACAGCCGCTACCGGCGAATAACGCGTTGCAAGAAACAGCGTGACCGCTGCCAACGCGAATACGTAGGCCGTGCCGAGCAGGGTCGCGATGATCGCCCATAATATCGCGTTGCGCCTATAGCGTGAGGTGGCAGCGGCTACGTCGACTGCAAGCAAGGCGGACAAGGCCCCAAGCGTTTCCATGCAAGCTACTCCGATCGCGAGTCGAGCGATGCAGGAAGCGGCCTTCCTGCGGCGGGTCGTTCACCAAACGGACATGCTATCGGCGCAGAAACGCAGCCGCGATAAGGCCTATCGCCGCTGCCGCGCCGAGCGTTGCGATCGGGTGCTCGCGCACTGCCCTGCGGAGCTCCCTTTCCGTCCCGGAATAGCGGTCGCGCAAATCCGAGAGCAGCTGCTCGCCGCTGGCCAGCAGATTTTCAAGATCGGCTTCGGCCCGATCGCGCGCGCCTTTTGCCTTGGCTTTCGCGTCTTGGGAAACGGCCGCCCCGCGCTCGCTGAGCAGCCCGACGAGCGCCGCAATGTCCGCTCGAATTTCCTGGAGCTGGTCCTCGATAGGGGTTTCGCTGTGCCCGCCGTTGCGTTTCCTGGTGCTCGAACTCGAGAAGAGGCCCGTTGCCATGATGTGAAGCTCCCTTTCGCTGCAACGCCGGCCAAGACAGCCGGCGCGTGTTCAACCCCCGTCGGGCAAGGAGTGTCTCGCCCGAGATTCAGCGGAACAACGCGCGAAAGCGAGATTTGTTTCGATAAATCCTGTCGTTACCGCAAACAGCTCCTGAGCGCAGCGAAAAAGCGCGCGGGCGGCCGGTCGCGATCAGATTGCCACCGATTGCGGCAGTACGAAGGGAATGTCTCGCGTCGGGGTAACATTGACCTGCATCCGGCAGCCGAACACGGCTTCCATGGTTTCGTCGGTCAGGACCTTCCTAGGCGGTCCGCTCGCGCGGACGCGTCCGGCCCTCATCATGACCATCTGGTCCGCGAACATCGCGGTCAGATTGAGGTCGTGCATCACGGCGATGACGCCGCCTCCGCCTTCGCAGAACTGGCGCGCAAGCTGCATGATCGCCAGCTGGTGGCGGATGTCCAGGCTCGATACGGGCTCGTCGAGCAGGAGATAGCGGGGTTCGCCATTGCTGACCGGCGCCGAGATCTGGCAAAGGACACGCGCAAGCTGGACGCGCTGTTGCTCGCCCCCTGAGAGCTCCTGATAGAAGCGTCCGGCAAAGCCCGCCAGATCAACAGCCTCGAGCGCATCGTCGGCAATGCGGTCGTTGGTGGAGTGACTGCCCGTGCCGCCGGCAGAAAGGCCGAGGCGGACGATTTCCCGCACAGTGAACGGGAAGGAAATGACGGTCGATTGCGGCAGGACGCCGCGTTTCAGCGCAAGCTCCCACGGCCTGAGGGCGGCGAGATCATGACCGTTGATGGTGACCTTGCCGGACACAGGCGAGAGTTCGCCGGAGACCGCCTTCAGGGTGGTTGTCTTGCCCGATCCGTTCGGTCCGACGATCGCCGTCATCTTGCCCGGAGCAGCATCGAACGAGACGCCATGGATCACCTGCCTGCCGGCAAGACGGACCGAGATATCGGAAACCTTGATCATGACGCCCTCTCAAAGTCCCATGTTCGATCGGCCGCGCAGCAGGACCCAGAGAAAGAACGGCGCGCCGACGAAGGCCGTGATGATGCCGATCGGCAGTTCGGCGGGCGAAACGATCGTCCGTGCCAGCATATCGGCAAAGATCAGCATCGTGGCGCCGAGCAGCGCAGAGGCGGGCAACAGGTAGCGGTGGTCTGGACCGATGACGAGGCGAAGAAGATGCGGCACGACAATGCCGACGAAGCCGATACCGCCGCTGACGGCAACGGATGCACCCGTCGCCGCTGCTACACTGAGGATCGCAATGTTCTTGAGGCGCTGAACGGGAACACCCATGTGGAACGCCGCCGCCTCGCCGAGCGTAATCGCGTTGAGACCGCGCGCCAGGAAGGGGACGACGGCAAGCGACATCAAGATGATCGGGGCCGCTGCGAGGATCTTCGTCCAGTTGGCGCCGGCGAGCGAACCGAGGCCCCAGAAAGTCAGGTCCCGCAGTTGCTTATCGTCGGCAATAAAGACGAGCACGCCGGTGACCGCACCGGTGAGCGCGCCAAGCGCAATCCCCGCAAGCAGCATTGTCGCCACCGAAGTCTGGCCGCCGCGCGTCGCGATGCGGTAGAGGAGCAAGGTCGTGGCAAGGCCGCCAAAGAAAGCGGCGACTGGAAGCGCGTAAAAGCCGACGAGCGCAAAGAGTGGGCCGAACACGCTCGAACCGAGGACAATCAGCAGGACGGCGCCAAGACTGGCGCCAGACGAGACGCCGACCAGGCCAGGGTCGGCGAGCGGATTGCGGAAGAGGCCCTGCATCACGACGCCGGAGACGGCAAGCGCCGCACCGACGAGCAGGCCGAGCACCGCCCGCGGCAGGCGGATGTCGAGGATGATGATGCGGTCGCGGACACTCAGCGCCTGGTCGGCACCCTCCATGCCGGCCAGCCAATGAACGACATTGGAGAGAGAGGCGTCGGCGGCGCCGGTCATGATCGACGTGACGAATGTCGCGGGCGCGACGACCGCGAGCACGACCATCAGTAGGCGCGCAAGACCCGAGCGGTTGCCGGCGCGCCATTCTCTGAGGATATTGGCGGCGAAGGCAGGCGCGCGCGTGCTGCCTTCCATCGCCTCACTGCGAGGCATTCTTCGTCTTTCCGTAGATAGCGGTATTCAGTTCGCGGATGGCGCCGGCGGTGCGGGGGCCGAAGCCGAGCAGATGCAGGCCGTCCATGCGGATCAGCGCCTTGTTCTTTGCAGCCGGCGTTAAGCTCATGGCCGGCATGGCGAAAAGTTCGTCGGTGCCGGCCGTTTCGCCGCCGCCCCGAGTCATCATCAGGACGACGTCCGGCTTGGCTTCGATGATTGCCTCGTCGGTCAGCGCCTTGTAGCCCGGAAACGTTCCGGCGGCATTGACCGCGCCGGAAAGTCGCATGATGCCGTCTGCGGCCGTGCCTGTACCCGATGCCAGGATCTTGCCGCCCTGCGTGCTCAGGATGAAGAGGACACGCTTGCGTTCATTTTCCGGACGCTTGGCTGCCTCGGCCAGCGCAGCATCGAGGTCCTGCTCCACGGATTGTGCAAGCGCTTCCGCCTTGTCCTTCACGCCAAGAAAGGCGCCAACGGCACGGATCTTCGCGACGATGCCGTTTCTGTCAAAGGTATCGGGAACGCTGGTGAAGGGGATCTTTGCTTCCTTGAGCACGGCGAGCGCTTCGGGCGGTCCACTGCCTTCGACCGCGACGATCGCCGTCGGATTGACGGCGATGATGCCTTCCGGCGCCAGCTGCCGCATATAGCCGACGTCCGGCAGCTTCGTTGCCGCTTCCGGATAGGTGCTGGTGGAGTCGCGACCGACGAGGCGGTTTTCCTCGCCGAGCGCGTAGATGATCTCGGTGATCGCGCCGCCAACCGACACGACGCGGGAAACGTCCGGTTGCTGCATGTCCTCGGCCATTGCTGGGCGCAGGAACGAAGGGCCTCCGGGTGCCAGCGCCGGCAGCAAAAGGGGCGCGGAGAGCGCGAAGGCGGCAAGCGCCAGTTCCCAGCGGCGAAGGCGGCGGAAATCGAGACCGGTGAGCATGATCGTTCCTCAGGCTGCGACGGTCGTGTTGAGCCGGGGCAGACGTTCGACGAGGCCGCGCCACTCCGGCCGCTCGGCGAAGCCCTCCTTGCGCTTGCCGAAGAACTGAATGACCATCTCGCCCTTGGCGTCGAGTGCCTCGAGCGAGGTCACATGGCCGTCGGTCGTCGGTTTTCGGACCGCCCACAATTCGGCGATATGGTCGGTGCGCAGATGCAGATGGAACGTCGGATCCATGACGTTGAGCCACGGTCCCATCACCTCGATGCGGGCAACCGGACCGGAATGGATCTGGATGACGCCCCGGTTGCCGACGAAGCACATGATCGGCAGTTCAACTTCGGCGCTGCCGCGCATCATCGCCTCGACGCCCGTCGGATCGAGGCGCCAGGCCAGATCCTCGCCGACGGCATGCAGGGCTTGGCGCCGGCCGATGTTCAGATTGCGCAGCATACCGTGGAACTGGTGGGTGTCGGTCAGCTTCGACCAGCGGTCGCGGAGTTCCCCGGTATCGACCGCAACATTGGAATGGTCGTCGCTCGTCGGTGTGCTCGCGTCGGCAACGAAGTCCTGCGACTGATCGCCCAGGCGGAAATCTTCGACGATCCTGTCATAGGCCGCCCCGTTCGAGGCAGGGCGCAGGTGAACCTTGTGGACGGCGTCGCCCCATTTGTCGAAGAATTGCAGGCTGCGCCGGACGTCGCCGTTGGAGTCGGTCTTGGTGACGGCAAAGCCGTGGGCCCAGGCACTGGGAAAGATGCGCAGGTCGATTTCGGTCCCGAGTACCAGGGCAGCCGCCTTTCCTGTCTTGATGTTTTGGTAGACGCCGATCTTCTCGTGGACCGCACTTTCGTTGCGGGTCAGCGCGAGTACTTCACCCAGTCCCTCGGCCCGCTCCAGGAAGCGGTTCGCGTCGCTATCGATGCGAACCGCCGTAAGGCCGCATTCGGCAGCAACCAGCGCAGCTTCCGAAACGCCGAGCTGGGCGGCGATATCGCGCTCGCGCAGCTTCGGGTTGGCGGCGCGGTAGGCACGGATTTCGGAAGGGGTTGGGCGAATGCTCTCGATCATTGTCTTGTTGCCTATTTATTCAGGATCAGTTTGCCCTGACGGGTGATCTTCATCCGGTAGATCGTACCGTCATGGGAAATGAGGATCTCGCTGTCGCCGCGGAAGAGATCGCGGCTCTCCACGATTCGCTGGTTTCGGCCGGCCAGGGTCGGCTGCGAGGGGCGCGCGGTATCGGTATCGTTAGGTGTCACGGTTTTGGCCAGTTCGCGAGGGACGAACCGGCTGTTTTGCCGAATTCCTCCCGCGTATTCCCTTTTAGTATCTTGACTTCATTACTCATATTTCTTTAAGGACGCAATACCGGATTATTATAGTCAAGTTTATGAGCGCGAGCTGTTCGAGGATTGCCGGGACACGCGCAGATGTCGAGTGGTGTTATGATGACGCAGCCTTTCCGTTTCGCCCTTTCGGCCGCATTCGCGCTTTTTTCCGCGGCCGCGCCGGCCATCGCGCAGGAGACAGCGGCTCCAGGCGGACTCGCCATCGAACTGAACGACGTCGCTCCATCGGAGAAGGGCTGCAAGCTGACCTTCGTCGCCGGCAACGCCCTGCCGCAGTCTCTTTCGAAAGTCTCTTTCGAATTCGTTCTCTTCGATCAGAAGGGATTGGTGGAGCGTATGGCCGTACTCGACTTCCGTGACCTGCCTGCGGGCAAGACGAAGGTGCGTCAGTTCGATCTGCCGGGAACGAAATGCGAGTCGGTGAAGAGTTTGCTGATCAATGATGCCCCGGCATGTGTCGGCGAGGGCATCGACAAGAATGCCTGCATGAAGAGCCTCAAGACCAGCTCCAAGTCGGTGGTCGAGCTCAAGGGCTGAGCATGCCGGCCGGTCGGCGATGAAGGTAAGGCATCGATGAAGCAGACGGTGAAATGGACGGCGGCGATCGCGCTATCGCTTCTTGCGCATGCGAGCGGCGCGATGCTGTTTAGCCCTGGTAAAGAAGAGGTTCAGGTTGCTGGCGGCGCCGCCACGGAGGTGACGCTGCTCGGCGACGCCTTCGAGGAGACGCTTCAGGCCGGTGACCCTTCTGAGATCGTCGAGCCGACGGAGGATGTGGCCGAAGAGTTGAAGCCCGACGAGGTTCAGCCGACCGAAGAACTCAGCGAGGAAGTGCCGCCGACCACGCCTGAGATCGCGTCGCAGCAACCATCTGACGTCACGCCCACGGAGGCGGACGTCATCTTGCCAGCGGAGGAGATGCCCACCCTTCAGCAGCCCGAGGCCGCGGTAACAGCCAGCGTGGCGCCCGTCGAGACGGTCGTTCCGGAAGGAAAGCCGGAGCCGGAAAAGGTCGAAAAGCCGAAGACCGAAAAACCGGAACCGAAACAGGAACCGGTAAAGAAGAAGAAAGTCACCCGGAAAAAGACCGGTGGCGGCGGCGAGCAAGCGAAATCGCAGGTCAAAGGCACGGCCGACGGCGTAGAAAACGCCGCCGCAAGCGCGGCCACGGGCGACAAGGGTCGCGTCTCGCAGCAGTCCGGCAATGCGGCAGTGTCGAACTATCCCGGCAAAGTGCGCAGCAAGCTCAATCGTGCCATCCGTTATCCCTCGGAGGCAAAGCGCCAGCGCTTGCGGGGCGTTGCCCAGGTTCGTTTCACTGTGACCTCCGGCGGTGGCGTGGTCGGTGTCAGCCTGGCGAAGAGCGCGGGTTCGCCGATCCTCGATCAGGCTGCGCTTGATACCGTACGCCGCGCGGCTCCGTTCCCGGCGATCCCCGACGGTGCGGGTCGCGACAGTTGGGTTTTTACCATCCCGCTCGCCTTCAACCGTTGAATTGATGCACGCGCGAGGGACGACAGTTCACCCTGTCCCGCGGCGGCCGTTGAACGCTAGCGAGTGGTGCGACAAAAATATGAATTAAAAACTCATGTTTATACTTTACTCTGATAATCAAGTTTAATAAGTTGCGGCCGTCACGCAACCGTTCGGTGTGTGCTCTGAAATCGAAAATCCAAAGGGCGATCACCGGCGAGGCGCCGGGACGCGGAGCAAGATAGAGAGGAATGCATGCGCGGCAAGCGGCAGAACGCAGGCAAAGGCAGCAAGGGCAACGCGAATGCAGCATCCGAACCGAGGCCCGATGCCGGGAAGGCGACGCTCGAGGGCCGCAGCTTCCTCTATGTCGGTGGCAGAGACTGCCAAGTTGCGCATCTGCGCGAGATCGCCAGTTCCTTCGGGGCGGAGTTGATCCATCACGACGGGGGACTACGCGAAGCCGTGTCGCGTATCGACCGCGTGCTCCCCTCAGTCGACTGTGTCTTCTGCCCCATAGACTGCATCAGTCACGACGCGTGTCTTCGCGTGAAGACCGGCTGCAAGAAGTGGGGCAAGGCCTTCGTGCCGCTCCGCAACGGCTCGAAGTCGAGTTTGGAGCGGGCGCTGCAGGATCTGACCACGAGCAACAGCCGCGAAGGCTGAACTTATTTTAAAGAACAGCGGCACGCTTGCGCGAAGGCTCCGTGCCTGGAGAATTGACGATGAATGATGAGCGCTCCGATCAGATGATGCTGATCGGCCTGCACAAGCTGGCCTCCCAGTTCGGCGATGGACTGGTGCCCGAGCTTTACGAGTTGCTGACTCGCCGGGCCCGCATGTTGGAGGAAAATCCGAACGTTGCCGAGTTCCCGACATGGCAGGCGCGGCAGCCGGGCAGGGATCCTCTCGGCCTTGCGTCGCCGCTTGAGGGCGCTATCCTGCCGTTCCCGAGCGTCGGAACCGACGCTCAGTTGAAGAAGGATCGTGCATAGAGCAATTCCAGCAAAAGCGTGTAACGGTTTTCCGTCCGGAATTGCGTATTTTCAAAGAGTGAAATGCTCGGGAGCGACGACATGTACTTCGCGATGAACCGTTTCCGCATTGCGATCGGTCAGGAAGAGGCGTTCGAGGCGGTCTGGAAGGGCCGGGACTCGAGCCTTGCCGAAATGCCCGGCTTCATCGCCTTCCACCTGCTTCGCGGGGAAAGCGTACCGGGCGAAGGCTATACACCGTTCATTTCGAAATCGACCTGGGAAAGCAAGGACGCTTTCATCGCCTGGACAAAGTCGGAAAATTTCCGCGCGGCGCACCGGAGCGCCGGCGACAACAAGGCCATGTATCTCGGTCCGCCGAAATTCGAGGGCTATTCCGTCGTCGAGGGCGCGTAGATCATTTCGTTGTTTCTCTGAGCAGCAATCGCCGCTTCTGGCACTCTCAACTCGCCTTCGATGGCAGAAATGCTCCGAGTGCCACGGCGAGCCAGCCGGCCATCATCATCAGGCCGCCGAGCGGCGCCGACATCGGGAAGAGGCCGTGGCCGAGAGCATGGCGCGCGGTGAGATCGCCGGCGAAAAGCGCGGTCCCTGCGGCCAATAGCAAAGCGGCGATTGCCGCCGTCCGGAAATGCGCCCATCCGACGTGGAGCGCGACGAGTGCCGGCGCATGGGCGAGGCACATCGCGGAGGCGCCACCGAGTAGCCGCGGGTCGGCGCCGTGCGAGGCCGCTGCCGCAGCGGCGACACCGGTAATCCCCATCAGCCCGGCGATGAAAAGGATCGTCGAGCGCGCTCCGCTGTTCGGCATCGAAAACTATTCCTTGTTCTGCATGTGATGGGCGAGCCGTGTGATCGGTTCGAGAATGATCGCCCGCAATTTCGGATGGGCAACCGTCTCTTCGAGCGCCCGCGTGAAGCAAAGAAGCCATTCGTCGCGCTCGGCCGGGCCGATTTCCGCGATGAGATGCCGACGGCGCAGCATCGGATGGCCGCGCTTTTCCACGTAGATCGGCGGCCCGCCGAGCCAGCCCGTCAAATACTCGTAGAGTTTCTCTTCGCTGCCCGAGAGATCAGCCGGATGAATGGCCCGGCAGCGGGCGGCTTCCGGGAGGCTATCCATGAGCGTGTAGAAGCGGCGCGTAAGCGCGCGAACCGTGACGTCGCCGCCGATCGCTTCATAAAGGGTTGTCGTTCCGGTTTCCGCCATATCCTCGTCCTTTGCCGGATTGGTATAACGCGCCCCGCCTTCCGACAATCTCTTTCATCGTCCTCCGTTTGCGGCGTTTCATCGCGCTGGCCAAACGCGCTCTTGACAAACCGTCCAGACGGTATCTTTATATGGCATGGCAAACGCGTATCAAAGAAAAAAGCAGCCGGAGCGGGTTCGCCAGCAGTTGCTGGAGGTCGCCGCGCGCCTGTCTTTGGAGCAAGGCATCGGTGCTGTGACGCTGGACGCGGTGTCGCAGGCGGCAGGCGTCAGCAAGGGCGGGCTCCTGCACCATTTCCCGAACAAACTCGCCCTGCTCGATGGCCTCTTCGATGAACTCGTCGCGCGCTTCGACCGGGCGATCGAGGAGGCGATGGAAGGCGACGATGTCGAGCGGGGACGGTTTACGCGCGCCTATCTGACGGTCTGCTTTGCGTTCGATGCCGAGGCGGAAGGGAAGGGATGGCAGGTGCTGACGATCGCATTGCTCGCCGAGCCGCATCTCAAGGCGCGTTGGCGCGACTGGGTGGCACGACGCGCGGATGAATTCGCAGCGACCGATTCCTCGCCGAACTGCCTGCTCGCCCGGTTTGCCGCCGACGGCGTCTGGCTGGCGGACCTGCTTGACAGCCATGAGCTCGACGCGCCGACGCGCGCGCTCTTGCTCCAGAACCTCAAAGCGCTTTCACGGCAATAGGCAAGAAGTCGGAACAGATCGCTCTACCCCACCGGAGTCGTTGATGAACCCCACCATGCTCTATACGGTCCTCGTTATCGCCATCATCTTCGAGGTGCTTGGCACCTCCGCGATGCAGGCGGCGCAGCATTTCTCGCGGCTGGCGCCCACCGTGGTCATGGTGCTGTGCTACGGAGTCGCGTTCTTTTTCCTCTCCTATACGCTGCGCTATATTCCGGTCGGAATCGCCTACGCGCTGTGGAGCGGTCTCGGCATCGTTCTGATCTCTGTCGCCGGCTATCTCGTCTTTGGTCAGAAGCTCGACCTGCCGGCCGTATTCGGGCTGGCGCTCATCATCGCCGGCGTGCTGGTTCTCAATCTGTTTTCCGAGTCGACGTTTCACTGACCCGGCGACGCTGCCTTTCGCGCGGCATGCGCTACCGAATCCGCGCTCGAGTCAATGCAACATTTCGCTACAGACTACGCTGGAAAAACCCCTGAAATTCATTGAAATGGCCGATCTGTTTCAATAGCATCACCCGCGTCCTTTCTTTGATGCGGCATGGATGCATCCCATCCCATCTCCCTGATAATGCGAAGGAATTTCGGGAATGCAGGCGGTTTTCGACGGCCACAACGACGTACTTCTGCGTCTCTGGCAGCACGGGCGTAGCGGAGGCGATCCAGTAACCGAATTCGTCGAGGGAGCCGACAAGGGCCACATCGATGCGCCGCGCGCGAAGAGGGGCCGGCTCGTCGGCGGTCTTTCGGCAATTTACATTCCGTCGGGCGATCTGGTGCTGAAGACGCCGGACGAAAACGGCCACTACGCCACCCCTATGTCCGCACCGCTTGATCGTCTGCCGTCGCTTGCCACGGCGATGGAGCTTGCCGACATTGCGGTGAGGCTCGATCGTGCCGGGGCCTGGAGGCTTTGCCGCTCGACCGCGGAAATCCGGTCGGCGATCGCGGACGGAGTCTTCGCCTCGGTCCTGCACATGGAGGGCTGCGAGGCGATCGGGCCCGATCTAGCAGCGCTCGAAACCTTCTATGCGGCGGGGCTTCGGTCGCTGGGTCCGGTCTGGAGCCGTCACAACGTCTTCGGGCATGGCGTGCCGTTCGCCTATCCCATGTCGCCGGATACGGGCTCAGGTCTGACCGAGGCGGGGTTCGAACTGGTGCGCGCCTGCAACAGGCTCGGCATCCTGATCGATCTGGCGCACAGCACCGAACAGGGCTTCTGGGATGTGGCGAAGACGACCGACCAGCCGCTTGTCGCCAGCCATTCCAATGCCCATGCGCTGACGCCCGTCGCGCGCAATCTCACCGACCGGCAGCTCGATGCCGTGCGTGAAAGCCGTGGGCTCGTCGGCCTCAACTACGCGACGACGATGCTTCGCCCGGACGGGCAGGAGAATGCTGCAACGCCTCTGTCCGATATGGTGCGCCATGTCGACTATATGGTCGAGCGCATGGGAATCGATTGTGTCGCGCTCGGATCGGATTTCGACGGTGCGACCATACCGGAGGAGATAGCCGACGCGGCGGGTAACCAGAGGCTCGTTGCAGCACTGGAAGACGCCGGATATGGTGAGGCCGAACTGGCAAAGATATGCCGGGAGAACTGGCTGAGAGTTCTGGGACAGGCGTGGCACGAGGTTGCCTGATCCTATGAAGAAAGCCCGGAAAGGGCATTAAACGAGGGAACTGCAAAAATGATGCACAAGCTCAATGGACGTTTTCGACTGCTTGCCGCTTCGGCAGCACTTGCCATGGCGATGGGCGCCGCACAGCCCGTCTTCGCAGAAGCGCCGAAAGACACCCTGGTCGAGGGCTTCGCGTTCGACGACATCATCACCATGGATCCCGGTGAAGCCTTCGAGCTTTCGACCGCCGAGATGACCAGCAATACCTATAGCCTGCTCGTCCGTTTGGACCTCAATGACACGTCCAAGGTTATCGGCGATCTCGCCGAAAGCTGGACGGTCTCCGACGACGGCCTGACCTATACGTTCAAGCTGAAGCCCGGCATGAAATTCGCCTCCGGCAATCCTATCACTGCCGAGGACGTCGCCTATTCGTTCGAGCGCGCCGTCAAGCTCGACAAGAGCCCGGCCTTCATCCTTACCCAGTTCGGCCTTAACGGCGACAATGTCACCGAGAAAGCGAAGGCCGCCGACGCTGAGACCTTCGTCTTCACCGTCGACCAGCCCTATGCGCCGAGCTTCGTCTTGAACTGCCTGACGGCGACCGTTGCTTCCGTCGTCGACAAGAAGCTCGTGCTCGAACACGTCAAGCCGGTGACGCCGAGCAACGAGTACAAATACGACAACGATTTCGGCAATGAATGGCTGAAAACCGGCTATGCCGGGTCCGGCCCTTTCAAGCTGCGTGAGTGGCGGGCAAACGAAATCGTGGTGCTTGAACGCAACGACAACTACTATGGCGAACCGACGAAGCTCGCCCGTGTCATCTACCGCCACATGAAGGAGAGCTCTGGACAGCGGCTCGCGCTCGAAGCCGGCGATATCGACGTCGCGCGCAACCTCGAGCCTGGCGATTATGAGGCGGTGGCGAAGAACGGCGACCTGGCGACGACCAGCGCAGCGAAAGGCACGGTCTATTACATCAGCCTCAACCAGAAGAACGAGAAGCTGGCGAAGCCCGAAGTGCGCGAAGCCTTCAAGTACCTCGTCGATTACGACGCAATCGGCGCGACCCTGATCAAGGGCATCGGCGAAATCCACCAGAGCTTCCTGCCGAAGGGCGTTCTCGGCGCGCTTGACGAAAACCCCTACAAGCTCGATGTGGCCAAGGCCAAGGAACTGCTGGCAAAAGCCGGCTATCCCGACGGCTTCTCGGTCACCATGGACGTACGCAACACCCAGCCGGTCACCGGCGTTGCCGAGTCCTTCCAGCAGACGCTGGGACAGGCGGGCGTGAAGCTCGAGATCATCCCTGGCGATGGCAAGCAGACTTTGACGAAGTACCGCGCCCGCAACCACGATATGTATATCGGCCAGTGGGGCATGGATTATTTCGACCCGAACTCGAACGCCGAAACCTTCACCAGCAACCCGGACAATTCCGACGAAGGCAAGAACAAGACGCTTGCCTGGCGCAACGCCTGGGACGTTCCGGAGCTGACGAAGAAGACCAAGGAGGCGCTTCTCGAGCGCGATGGCGCTAAGCGCGCCGAGACCTACAAGGAGCTCCAGAAGACCGTTCTGGCAGAAAGCCCGTTCGTCATCATCTTCCAGCAGACGGAAGTTGCTGGCCTTCGCGGCAACCTCAAGGGCTTCAAGCTCGGACCGAGCTTCGACACCAATTACGTTTGGAACGTCTCCAAGGAATAACCCGAAAGGACCGTTCCCGTGAGCATGAGCGGAACAGAACGACTGAGCGGGCGCAGACGCGCCCGTTCCCGAAAGGCTGTGGCCTCGGCACTGCAATTCCTTGTCGTCGTGGCAACCACCTATCTGGGTCTTCTCGCCGTTACCTTCTTTATTGGCCGCGTGATTCCGATCGATCCGGTGCTTGCTGTTCTCGGCGATCGGGCGCCTTCGCATGTCGTTGAGAGAACGCGTGAGGCGATGGGGCTCAACCTGCCTCTCTACCAGCAATTCTTCATCTATGCCCGGCAGGCGCTTTCCGGCGATTTCGGTGTTTCGGTGCTGACGACCAACCCGGTGATGACGGATATCCGCCGCGTTTTCCCTGCAACGATCGAGCTTGCGACCCTCGGAACGCTGATCGGCGCCTTCATCGGCGTGCCGCTCGGTGTGCTCGCAGCCGTCAAGCGGGGCAGCATCGCCGACCAGATCGTCCGAGTCATCGGCCTCGTCGGCTATTCGGTTCCGATCTTCTGGCTTGCCCTGCTTGCCCTGCTTGTCTTCTACGCACGGCTGCAATGGGTCGCCTATCCCGGCCGCATCGATGTCGTCTACGAGTATACGTTTTCGCCGGTCACCGGCTTTTATCTTGTCGATGCGCTCTGGCAGGGGCAGTGGGATGTCTTCCGCGATGTCTTCCGCCACATCATTCTGCCGGCGTCGCTGCTCGGCTATTTCTCGCTCGCCTATATCAGCCGCATGACCCGCAGCTTCATGCTGAACGAGCTGCAGCAGGAATATATCGTCGCCGCGCGCGCCAAGGGTCTTTCGGAAGCGCGGATCATCTGGGGGCACGCATTGCGCAACGCGGCCGTGCCGCTCGTGACGGTGATCGCGCTCTCTTATGCGGGCCTGCTCGAAGGGTCGGTGCTCACCGAAACCGTCTTCGCCTGGCCGGGGCTCGGCCTCTACATCACCAATTCGCTGCAGAATGCCGATATGAACGCCGTGCTCGGCGGAACGATTGTCATCGGATCGGTCTTCATCGGTATCAATCTCCTGTCCGACCTACTCTACCGGACGCTCGATCCAAGGACGCGCGCACGATGAGCCTTGCCACCGAAACACGACCGATGACACGCCGCGAATGGCTGCTGTCCGACCGGCCGCAATCGCGCACGCAGGCGCGTCTCGGCCGCGCCTACATGACCTGGCGCCGTTTTTCGACCAACCGCCTGGCTGTTCTCGGTCTCATCATTCTGCTCGGGCTGGTCTTCGTCGCAGCCTTTGCCGATGTGCTGGCGCCGCATTCGCCCGTGTTCGGCGACCTCGCCGGCGCACGGTTGCTGCCGCCGGGAAGCGAGGGGTATCTGCTCGGCACGGACGATCAGGGCCGTGATATCCTGTCGCGACTGATCCACGGATCGCGGCTGACGCTTGCCGTGGTCGTGCTCGTCGCGATCATCGCCGCACCGGTCGGCCTCATCGTTGGGGCCGTCGCCGGATACTCCGGCGGCTGGGTCGACGCCGTGCTGATGCGTATCACCGACATCTTCCTCGCCTTTCCAAAGCTCGTGCTGGCGCTTGCGTTCGTCGCGGCGCTTGGACCCGGCATCGAAAACGCTGTCATCGCGATTGCGATCACCTCCTGGCCGCCCTATGCGCGCATCGCCCGCGCCGAGACGCTGACGGTGCGCAATTCCGACTATATTGCCGCCGTTCAACTGATGGGGGCCTCGCCGGCGCGCATCATCTTTCGCCATGTTATGCCGATGTGCCTATCGTCGCTGATCGTGCGCGTTACACTCGACATGGCCGGCATCATCCTGACGGCAGCGGGCCTCGGTTTTCTTGGCCTCGGCGCGCAGCCGCCGCTGCCGGAATGGGGCGCAATGATCGCCTCCGGTCGGCGCTTCATTCTCGATCAATGGTGGGTTGCCACCATGCCCGGTATCGCCATCCTGATCGTCAGCCTTGGCTTCAACCTGCTTGGCGACGGCCTGCGCGACGCGCTGGACCCACGGGAGAGCGGCCAATGAGCGCGCTTCTGACCGTCACCGACCTGAGGGTCCGGTTTCCGACGCGCACCGGTGTGGTTGAGGCCGTGCGCGGCGTCTCCTTCACGCTCGGACGCGAACGTCTCGGCATCGTCGGCGAAAGCGGTTCCGGCAAATCGCAGACGGGCAGGGCGATCATGGGGCTCACGCCGCCGCATGCAGAGGTGACGGCGAAGACGCTTTCGTTCGGCGACATAGATCTCATTTCCGCTCCGCCAAAGGTCCGCCGCGACCTTCGCGGTAAGCGCATTGCGATGATCCTGCAGGACCCGAAATATTCGCTGAACCCGGTGATGAGCATCGGCCGGCAGATTGTCGAGACGCTTCGGCGGCACGAAAGCGTCAGCCGCTCTGAAGCTCGGGAGCGGGCGCTCGATATGCTCGCGGCGGTGCAGATTCGCGATCCGGCTCGCGTCTTCGATCTTTACCCGCACGAGGTCTCGGGCGGCATGGGCCAACGGGCGATGATCGCCATGATGCTGGTCGCGGGCCCGGAGCTTCTGATCGCCGACGAACCGACGTCTGCCCTCGACGTGACGGTGCAGCTGGAAGTGCTGTCGATCCTCGACAAGCTGGTCGCGGATCGCGGCATGGGATTGATCTTCGTCTCGCACGATCTAAGGCTCGTCTCGTCCTTCTGCGACCGGGTGCTGGTGATGTATGCCGGGAAGATCGTCGAGGAGATCGCCGCATCGGATCTCGCCAGTGCCAAGCATCCCTACACGCAAGGTCTCCTGAACTGCATGCCGGTGATCGGGGCGGACCGCCATCCCTTGCCCGTCCTCGACCGCAAGCCGGAGTGGGCGCTATGACGACTGCCGTTTCCGTTCAGAATCTCACTGTCAGCTATGACGACTTCAAGGCGCTGGACGCTGTCGGCGTCGATGTCGCTGCCGGCGAATCCTTCGGCCTCGTCGGCGAGTCAGGTTCAGGAAAATCGACGCTTCTGAGGGCCGTTGCCGGGCTTGCGCCGGTAACCGAGGGTACGATCCGCGTCGAGAACCGGCAGCTTCAAGGCGCGCGCCGCGACAAGGCCTTTTACCGCTCGGTGCAGATGGTGTTTCAGGACCCCTACGGCTCGCTGCATCCGCGCCAGACTGTCGATCGGCAATTGCTAGAACCACTGGCGATCCACGGTATCGGCGACGGCGAACGCCGCATCCTGAAGGCGCTGGACGAGGTTGGGCTCGGTTCCGGCTTTCGCTTCCGCTATCCGCACCAGCTGTCCGGCGGCCAGCGTCAGCGCATCGCCATCGCGCGGGCGCTCATCCTCGAACCTTCGATCCTGCTGCTCGACGAGCCGACATCGGCGCTCGATGCGTCCGTCCAGGCGGAGGTGCTCAACCTCCTTGAACAGGTGCGTCGCGACCGCAAGCTGACCTTCATCATGGTCAGCCACGACCTCGGCGTCGTCACCCATATGTGCGATCGGCTGGCTGTCATGCAGAACGGGCGCGTCGTCGAACGGTTATCGTCGGCCGATCTCGTCGCGGGGCGCATCGGCGAGGACTACACCCGCAACCTGATGGTGGCGAGCAAAGGCTTTCGGCGGGGGTAATCCCCCGAAGCGGTTCAGGACCCTGTTCCTCCCGTCGCCGGCCTCAATTCCCTTGTCAAACGCAAAACGCCCCGAAGACATTATCTCGGGGCGTTTCCAGAAAAGCGTCTTTCGCCTGATCACTTGCGCCGCAGGAAGCCGTCCGGAGCAACGGTGATCATCAGTTTCTGGTCGATCGAGCGGTCGATCTCGAATTCCGGATGCGATTCCAGATATTTCCACACTGCGGTCTTGGGGTTGTTTCCCTTGCCCCACGGACGATCGGGGTAGGCCTCTTCCGGAAGGTCCTCGATGACGGTGTCGAACACGATGCAATAGCTATCCTTCGTCGTCAGCGGCGCGTAGGCCTCCAGTTCCGCCAACACATGGTCATGCGTGTGGTTGCTGTCGAGGCAGACGAGGATGCGCGAGAACGGCTTTGCGAAGTCGTAGACACGTTCGACGACATTGCGCTCGATGCTTGAGCCCTGGATCATGTGGATTCGGGACGACATCGGGTGGGCCTCGATGGCCTCCCGGTTATGGGCGCGGATATCGATGTCGACGCCCAGCACTTTCCTGCGCGGGACGCGGGGGTCGAATGTCGTGCCCGCCTCGATTGCGTCGCTCATGTCGAGGAGCGCCAGGATCGATGCGCTCATGATGAGCGAACCGCCGTGGGCGATGCCGGTTTCGATGATGAGATCGGGACGTGTTGCCCAGATAATCTCCTGCATCGCGACGATATCCTGCGGATATTGGATGATCGGCCGGTCCATCCAGAAGTAGTTGTAGGAGTATTTCGGACCGATCGACTGGCGTAGGAAATCGGCGGCACTCTTGCGGAACGCGCTGTTTGCTTCGATTTCGGAGATACGCGTGGCGACCTCCTTTCGGAAATCAGTCATGATCGACCTCGATATAGGTGTATGCGTTGTTGGACATTCGCTTGATCTCTTCGAGATAATTGCGGTTCATCACGTAAATGCTCGAACCGGGAGGCAAGTCTGCCAGCACATCGTCAGGAGCGCGGACCCGTAGACCGGTAATCGGCAGGTACTTGCCTTGCTTGGCCGGGTTGATGTCGATGACCGCCTTCACCGGCAGCCCTGCGCGCGTACGCAGCAGCGAGAAGATGACGCCCTTCGACGCTCCGCCCCAGATCACCGCCGGCTCACGGTCCGCCGTATCCAGCGCGTCGAGCTTCCGGGTGAAATCCTCGGGAAGTCCTGCCCGGTCCTTCTCGTCGATGACGGGTTTGCGCAACGAATTCAGTTCCGCGACCACGAACAAATATTGCCCGCCGAAGACGCGGCCGCTCGCAATGACGTTGCCGAAGATCCGGTGAAAGTCGGACAGCCTGAAATAGTTGACGTGTTCGTAGAAGATGTCGAACCAAGCCCGACGCTCGCAGATCCAGTCGAAGCAAGGGACTTCGATATAGATCTTCCCTTGGCCGCCGTTCGCCTGTTTCAGTTGCTCGAGGAAGGCGACGGGATCCGGAATGTGCTCAAGCACATGGCGCAGGATGAGGCCCTTGACCTCGATGCCCGAGCCGGGCTGGAAATATTCCCGGCGGATGCAAGGGTTGTCACCCTCATAGGCCGGGTCGAAACCGGTGATCTCGACGCCTTCGCCAAGAAGTTTCTCGAGGAAAAAGGCCTTGCCGCATCCGACCTCGACGAGCTCGCGGCGTCCCATTGTGTCGAGAATGATCTTGGCGACGTCATCGAGATGCCGCTGGAATGAGGGGCTGACAGCCTGCTCGTTCTGGTAGCTCGTATCGTAGACCAACAGTTCCGGCCGGAAGGCCGCATTGCGCACCAAGCCCGTGCCAAGATCCTCTACGAGGCGCATTTCACCGCGCGGCGAGGATATCGCCTCCTCGGCGTTGTCGTACATCTTGTTCTGAAAAATCGGCAACTCGCGCTGCTCGTAAAGCACCCGCGTGGCGTTTCCTGATGCCATAAGTGGTTCCTCAGCCTGTCGGTTCACCTGACGCCCACGACAAATGGCGGGTCGACGAGGTTTTCGGCTCGACCTCCGAAATTGAGCAGGTCCCGCCTACCTTGTTCGTCGGCGATTCTCTCGGCAAGTTCTCGGATCGTTACCGGTACGCCCGAACAAATATTGACCGCTCCTTGCGCGGTGCTGACCGAAGTGTCCACGATCATCCTGGCTGCTTCGCTGACGTCGAGAAAGTCGCGAACCTGGTGACCTTGGGTCAAATCCGCTCTCTGCCCGGCGGCAAGGCATTTTCTGAGATAGGGAACGAAGCGCCGCTCGTCTTCTCCTTCGCCGTAAAGATAGAACAGCCGGCACCAGGCAAATTCGACGCCCGCCTGCGGTAGCCACTGCGATAGCGCTATGAAGGCCGCTGCCTTGGCGCCCGCATAGGGCGTCAGCGGCTTGAGCGGCGTATCGATGGTGAGCGGCCGGCCGGTAAGCTCGTACTCAAAGCATGTGCCTATACCGACAAAGCGCCTGACGTCGGCGGCCGCAGCCCCCTTGGCGATCGCCAGAGTGCCGGTGAGGCAATCGAGATTGATGGGTGAGGTGAGGTATTTGCCGGGCTCGGCATACCATGCCAGATGGATGATCGTGTCGATGCCGGCGAGTGCCTGCGTCCACCATTCCGCCGACTCGGAAAAAAGCGCATCGGTTGAAAGAATGCGCCCGATGCCGGCCGCATCGGCGAGGCGGTTTTCGCTTCCTGTGCGCACGACAGGGCACGCGACGATGCCGCGTTTGGCCAATTCGCGCAGGACGTGGCGGCCGACAAAGCCTGTTGCGCCGGTGAGCAGGACTTGTCTGGTCAAGTGGCCTCCATTCGCGGGCAAGTGCGATTTTTGCAGGCGATAGTATTCATGAGATCGATACCGCGCTTCGGCGCAAACCCTTGAAACAATGCAGTTTCGGACGGAAAACCGCTACACACTTTCCCTGGAATCGCTCTAACGTCTTTCGATCGCGCGGGAATGATGGTACCGCCTCTAAACCCGCCGCCCTGATGAATCGCTGGGCCAATTGAGAGGACATGCAATGTCGCGCTTCAAGCGCATCCATACGGAACTTCCCGGGCTGATGGTGGTCGAACGCAAGCAATTCGGCGACGAGCGTGGCTTCTTCTCGCGCTTCTTTTGCCAGGAGGAGCTTTCCGAGCTCGGTTCTTCCGGCGCGATTGCGCAAATCAACCATTCGATGACCCGGACCAAGGGTGCCGTCCGCGGGCTCCATTTCCAGCGGCAGCCCTATGAGGAAGCAAAGTTCGTCTCGTGTCTTACCGGCGCGGTCTTCGACGTCGCCGTCGACATGCGGCCGGATTCGCCGACCTATTTGCATTGGCACGGCGAAGTCTTGAGCGCCGAGAACGCGCGGTCCATGATGATCCCCGGCGGCTTTGCCCACGGCTTCCAGACCCTCACCGAGAATTGCGAGCTGATCTATCTTCACGACAAACCCTTTGCGCCGGAGGCGGAAGGCGGACTGAATGCGCTCGATCCGCGCGTGAATATCACATGGCCGATCGAAATCACCCAGATGTCTGAGCGCGACCGAAACCTCGCCTTCATCTGATCGCCGGCATGGGCGTAGGGCGCATAGTCGCGCCCTAGATCACTCGTACTTCCGGAATAGCCACCACGAAGCGGCCGCCCCAGGAGCGGACATGATCATTCGCGGCAACGATCTCGTCCGTCAGGTTCCAGGGAAGGATCGCGACGTAGTCGGGCTTGGCGGCCGCCAGTTCGTCCGGCGCGTGGATCGGGATATGGCTGCCGGGTGACAGCTTGCCCTGTTTCAGGTCGTTGCGGTCGACGATGAAGGCTATGTCGTCGGAGGTGAGGCCGCAAACATTGAGGAAGGTGTTGCCCTTGGCTGCCGCGCCATAAGCCGCCACGGTCTTGCCCTCGGCCTTTGCATCCGCAAGAAAGGCCCGGAACTCTTCGCAGACCGCTGCGATCCGCTTTCCGAACGCCATGTAGGTCTCCATGCGCAACAGACCGGCCGCAGCTTCGTCGGCGCGCACCTTCGCGAGGCCTGCTGTCTCCGGCCTCTTACCGCTCGCCAGTTGCGCATAGATGCGGAGTGAGCCGCCATGGGTCGGCAGTTCCTCGACGTCGAAGACGTGCAAGCCGCAGGTTTTGAAAATGCGCTCGACGGCGACGAGCGAGAGGTAGGAGTAGTGCTCGTGGTAGATGGTGTCGAACTGGATGCCTTCGATCGTTTGCAGCAGATGCGGGAATTCGAAGGTCGCCACGCCGTCCGGCTTGAGCAGGATCGGGAAACCGCTGACGAAATCGGCAATGTCCGGCACGTGCGCCAGAACATTGTTGGCGGCCGTCAGGTCGGCACGGATGCCGCGGGCGACCAGTTCACTCGCGGTTATCTGCCCAAAGAAGGCGACGTGGGTCGGGACGTTGCGGCCTTCGGCGATTTTGGCAGCATTGGCCGCCGGTTCGACGCCAAGCACGGGAATATTCTTCTCGGCGAAATATTGCAGCAGATAGCCGTCGTTGGAGGCAACCTCCACGACCTGTGACGTGCCGTCGAGATTGAAACGGCCGATCATCTTTTCGGCATAGCGCCGGGAATGGTCCAGCCAGCTCGTCGAGAACGATGACAGGTAGTGATATTCCCCGTTGAAGATTTCATCGGCGGGTACCGTTTCGGTGGTCTGGACGAGCAGGCATTCCGAGCAGACCATCACCTGCAAGGGAAAGGCCTGCTCCCGCGCGATCGCTTCTTCGGTCGGCTCGAGAAACGAGTTTGACCAGGGCGTCGCACCCAGGTCGGCAACCAGGGTTGCAAGCGGGGTCGAGCAGAAACGGCAGTGATGGGGCATTATCATGGGCGACCTTTCGTAAATGCGGCGATCTGGCCGAGCGTGAGTTGGCGTGCGGTCTCGCCCCGGCGCCAGCCGTTGTACCAGTGTGCGGTCCACTCGATCGCCTGTCGCTGCGTCAGTCGTGCGCGCCAGGCAAGGGTCTCGGCTGCGAGTGCCGGGTCAAGACCGAGTGTCTGCATTTCGCGCGGTTGCGCGAGCGAGGAAACATCGTCCCATTGCGGCGACAGACCCATTGCCGCCTGGATGGCATTTGCAACGTCCATCACGGCAATCGGCTGTTCGGTGGGCGAAGGACCGAAGTTCAATGCGTCAACTGTGGCTTCGCCCTTGTAGAGCGATTCGGCGAGCAGAAAATAGCCGTTGAGACAGTCAAGCACATGTTGCCATGGGCGCGTCGCCAGCGGACTGCGGATATGGAGCCTTTCGCCCGAAAGCGCTGCCCGCACGATGTCGGGCGCCAGTCGGTCAGCTGAGAAGTCACCGCCGCCGATCACGTTACCGCCGCGCGCCGTGGCAATGCGGATGCCTCGCTCGTCGAAATAGGAGCTGCGCCAGGTCGCGACCGCGATCTCGCATGCAGCCTTCGAGCCCGAATAAGGATCGTGGCCGCCGAGCGTATCGGTTTCCTGAAAGTGGCGACCGCTCTCGTCGTTGCGGTAAACCTTGTCCGTCGTCACGACGAGTATGGCCTTGACTGAAGGAGCGGCGCGCGCGGCCTCCAGGAGCCGAATGGTGCCCATGACGTTGACGTCGAAGGTTTCGGCGGGTGCCGCATAGCTTTCTCGCACCAGCGGCTGTGCCGCCATGTGCAGGATTATTTCCGGCTCGCTCCTCCGCAAGGTTTCAGCAAGTGCTTCGCGATCGCGAATGTCTCCGAGCTGGCCGTCCGGCAACCCGCCCGGATGGAGCAGGGCGTGCAGTGATGGTTGGGAGGCCGGCGGCAGAGCGTAGCCGGTGACATTTGCCCCCATCTCCCTCAGCCAGAGTGCAGCCCAACTGCCCTTGAAGCCGGTGTGACCGGTGAGAAGGACTCGTTTTCCCGCCCAGAACTCCGGATCAGGCAGGCCGGTCATGACCAGACCTTCCAGGGCGCGCGGTTCTGCTGCCAGAGCTCTTCAAGCTGGTTCTTGTCGCGCAGCGTGTCCATCGGACGCCAGAAGCCGTCATGCGGGAACGCCATCAACTGGCCGTCATGCGCCAGGCCTTCGAGCGGCCCGTCTTCAAAGGGGGTGTGATCGCCTTCGATGCGATCGAGCACGGCGCGGTTGAGCACGAAGAAACCGCCATTGATGCGGCCGTTGTCTCCCGCAGGCTTTTCCGTAAAGCTGTAGACCCGGCCGGAGTCAATTGCGAGCGCACCGTATCGTCCCGGCGGCACGACGCTCGTTACGGTCGCGTCTCGTCCATGCCGGCGATGGAAATCGGTCAACGCGCGTATGTCGATGTCGGCGACGCCATCGCCGTAGGTGAGGCAGAAGGTATCACCGAGATAATCGGCGACGCGCTTCAGGCGCCCACCGGTCATCGATTCCGCGCCGGTTTCCACAAGGGTTACCCGCCAGGGCTCCGCCTTGCTGGTGTGATAAACCGTCTCTCCAGTCGCCATATTGAAGCTGACGTCCGAGGAGTGAAGGATGTAATTGGAGAAATATTCCTTGATCATGTAGCCGCGGTAGCCGAGGCAGATCACGAAATCGGAAAAGCCGAAATGGCTATAGATCTTCATGATGTGCCAGAGAATCGGACGGCCGCCGATCTCGATCATGGGCTTGGGTCGCAGGTGGCTCTCCTCGGAGATGCGTGTGCCGTATCCACCGGCGAGAATGACGACTTTCATGCCCGATCTGCCTCCAACGTGCGCACTTGCGCTCCGCTTTTCTCGTATTCCAGCCTTGCCCGGGGCTTGATTGGCGACGCCCTTCCTGCGGATTCGGTACGGACTGCGGAGGCATCCGCGCGTCCTAGCGCTCCTTGGAGTATTTGGGCGAAAGTTGCAACCATGGGGCGTGCTTAGGGCGATCGATGCAGCCGGGCCGGCTGCTTGCGCGGGTTTGGGGAAAGGCGCAGAATGCCGCTCGCTGGGGCATGGTTCACGCGGGAGGAGCGAATCATGAATGAAATGAGCCTCACCAATCTGCAAGCGGGAAAGACGACGGTTAAAGCGGAAGCCATCGAGGCGCTGGCGGGTCAGTTGCGCGGCCGCGTGCTCACCGAGAACGACGCGACCTACGACGAGGCGCGTACAATCTGGAACGGGATGATCGACCGCAAACCCGCGCTGATCGTGCAATGCGCCGGGGCCGCCGACGTCATCAACGCGGTTCGTTTCGCGGCCGAAAACGGTCTGCTTGTTGCGGTGCGCGGCGGCGGACATAACATCGCCGGCAACGCCGTCTGCGACGGCGGCCTGATGATCGATCTGTCGCCGATGAAGTCGGTCCGTGTTGACGCCGCGACGAAGCGGGCGTGGGTCGAGCCGGGAGCAACGCTCGCCGATGTCGACAACGAGACCCAGGCGTTCCGGCTAGCGCTTCCGACCGGTATCAATTCAACGACGGGCATTGCTGGCTTGACCCTTGGCGGCGGCTTCGGGTGGCTCACCCGCAAGTTCGGATTGACCTTGGACAACCTGCTTTCGGTCGATGTGGTGACGGCGAATGGCGAGCTGGTGCGCGCCAGCCCGACAGAGCATCGCGACCTGTTCTGGGCGCTCCGTGGCGGCGGAGGGAATTTCGGCGTCGTCACGGCTTTCGAATTCCAACTCCACGAACTCGACACACAGGTTCTCGCGGGTCTCGTCGTTCACCCCTTCGCGGATGCGCAGGCGGTCCTTCAGCAATACCGCGAGGCGCTCGAGACTGCGCCGGACGAACTCACCTGCTGGGCGGTGATGCGGCAGGCGCCGCCGCTGCCGTTTCTTCCGGAGGAATGGCACGGGAAGGAAATCCTCGTTCTGGCCATGTGCTACTCGGGGGATACCGCGGCCGGCGGGCAGGCAACCGCGGCCTTGCGCGCGATCGGCACGCCGATCGCGGATGTCGTCGGCCCCAGTCCTTTCGTCGGCTGGCAGCAGGCGTTCGATCCCTTGCTCACACCTGGCGCTCGCAACTACTGGAAGAGCCATGATTTCTTGGAACTGTCCGACACGACGATCGGCATCCTGCTGGACGCCATTCGTCAATTGCCGGGACCGGAATGCGAAATCTTCATCGGTCACGTCGGCGGTGCTGCCGGCCGCGTCGCTGCGGAGGAGACGGCTTTCCCGCAGCGCAGCTCTCATTTCGTCATGAACGTTCATGCTCGGTGGCGCGAGCCGGAAATGGACCAGACCTGCATAGACTGGGCGCGGCGTCTTTTCGAGGCCGCCAAGCCCTATGCAGCCGGGACGGCCTATATCAATTTCATGCCGGCCGACGAGATCGACCGCGTCGAGGCCGCCTATGGCAGCAATTACGGACGGCTCGTCGAGGTCAAGCGGAGATACGACCCGCAAAACCTGTTCCGCATGAACCAGAACGTAAGGCCAATCGAGGAGCGGGGAGCGGCCTGAGCCCGCAAGAGCTGCCGCTCACTGCTAAAATCCGGCCATGCGCGTTCATCACGCGTATGGCCGGCCTCAGGTCGTGGCGGCAGAACAGAGGCGTAGGGAGTTGTCATTGTCGCTGCGAGGGCCGGCGCCGTGGCCGGAGGGGGTTGCATGGCGGAGGAGTCGGTAGACGACCTGTTTCAGCGCGCGGCGGAACATGCCGTCCGCTTCCGCGACAGCATTTCCGCAGGCCCGCAAAGGCCGCGGGTCTCCTATCAAGCATCACTTGAGGAGTTTCGCGAACCTCTGCCGGAGCGAGGGGGCGCCGGCCTTGAGGTGATCGACGCGCTTGTGGCGAAGGCGGAGCCCGGACTTCACACGATGACAGGCCCGCGCTTCTTCGGCTGGGTCATCGGCGGGTCGCATCCCGTGGGTGTCGCCGCCGACTGGCTGACGAGCGCCTGGGGCCAGAACACCGGCAACCATCACGCAACGCCCGCCGCCGCGGCCGCCGAGGCGGTTGCCGGCAACTGGCTGCTCGACCTTCTCGATCTGCCGAGAGAGAGTTCCGTCGGCTTCGTAACCGGCGCGACGGTCGCCAATTTTGTCTGCCTCGCCGCAGCCCGCGGCGATGTGCTGCGAAAGGCCGGCTGGGATGTCGAAGGACAGGGCCTGTTCGGCGCACCGCCGATCACGGTTCTGATTGGCGATGACGCCCATGCGACGGTCTTCTCCGCTCTGCAGTTTCTCGGCCTCGGGCACGACCGGGTCGTCCGCCTGAGGACCGATAATGCAGGCCGCGTTGTCGTGTCCGATTTCGCCGATGCGGCTGGCAAGGTCTCCGGCCCCTGCATCGCGATCCTTCAGGCTGGGCAGATCAACACGGGCGCATTCGACGATTTCGACCGCATCATTCCAATTGCCAAGGACATCGGCGCCTGGGTTCATGTCGACGGCGCGTTTGGCCTTTGGGCGCGCGCCTGCCCGCAGAGAAGCGGACTCGCCAAGGGCATCGACGGCGCCGATTCCTGGGCGACCGACGGTCACAAATGGCTGCAGACGCCCTATGACTGCGGTTATGCCATCGTTCGCGATGAAGAGGCCCATCGCCGTGCGATGACGATTGCGGCAAGCTACCTGCCACCGAGCTTTGAGGGCGAGCGGGATCCGAGCCATTTTGTGCCGGAATTGTCGCGTCGTGCCCGCGGCTTTGCCACATGGGCAATGATCAAGTATCTCGGGCGTGACGGGATCGCCGCCATGGTCGAGCGTCACTGCCAGGTCGCCCATGCCATGGTCGAAAGGCTGAGGTCGGAAGAGGGAATAGCGGTACTGAACGATGTTGTGCTCAACCAATTCGTGGTGCGGTTTGGTACGGCACGCGCTGACGACGGGGCCGATCGGCTCACGCAGCGGACGATCGAGCGGATACAGGCCGACGGCGTTTGCTTCTGCGGTGGCGCGATCTGGCGCGGCCGCAAGGTCATGCGAGTATCAGTGATTTCATGGCTGACCGACGATGTGGCCGGGAATGTTGCGGCAGACGCGATCATCGCCGCCTGGCGGGCAGTGCTCCGGGAGAGTGACGGTCCCCCTCGGGCCTAATGGCAGGTGTGCGGAAATGCACGTGACCATTCGCACAGCTGTGTCGGTTGATGACTATCGCGAACTGATCCGGGAGTATACGGATTGGTGCCGGGCACGCTATGTGCATGACCGCTGGTTTGTGGACGCGGCGTTCGGCCATCAATCGCTCGACGCCGAACTACAGAATTTGCCGGCGGCGTACGGGCCACCGAACGGAAAAACGCTTGTTGCCACGATCGGCGATCAGATCCATGGTGCGTGCGCCTACCGGAGGCTTTCCGACGAAGTTTGTGAAATGAAGCGGCTTTTCGTTCCGGCGCGCTTTCAGGGGCATGGCATTGGCAGGCGGCTGGGCGAGGCGATCATGGCTGCGGCGAGCGGCGACGGCTATACGCTGATGCGGCTCGACACCGCTAGCCGATTAACGGAGGCGATCGCCTTGTACAAATCGCTCGGGTTCCGCGACCGTGCTCCCTACCACCAATATCCAGACGACCTCATGCCCCATATCGTCTTTATGGAGCGTGAGCTCGGCGAACCGCTTTCAATCTCTGATTAGCGCCTCCGTCTTTTCCGCCAGACGGCGGGCGAGGTCGGGGGAAAAGTGCGCGGCCAGCCTTGCCTGGGCGTCACGCCAGACCGGGATTGCCGCCTCAAGCCTTTGAGCGCCGGCCTCTGTCAGCCACACGGCGCGGCGACGCAAATCGGCCTCGACCACGGCGATCTCGATCAAGCCTTCATTCTCGAGCGTGCGCAGGTTCCGCGAAAGGGTGGATTGGTCAAGTCCGCTGCGCCGCGCCAGGGCGCCGAGCGTGTCGTCGGATGCCGCCGCGATCTGCGCCATCAGACCGAGTTGCGCGACGCTGAGTCCGCATCCCGCCATTTCGCGATCCATGAACTGGGTAATGCGCCGGGCAGCGAGCCGGCTGTTCAGACCGGCGCAGGTGTCTACCAGGGTAATGGCGTCGCTGCGGAGCGATTTTGGCGGTTGCTTCGTCTTTCCCATGATTGTATGCATATACATAGTATGTAGATACATGGAAAGCTTTTCTGATGACCTCGCTGAAATTGAAGCGTGTCTACGAGGCGCCGGAGGCGAGCGACGGCACGCGCATCCTCGTCGACCGGCTTTGGCCACGCGGCATTGCCAAGGACAAGGCCGGGGTCGATCTCTGGCTGAAGGACATCGCGCCAAGCGATGCCTTGCGCAAACGCTTCCATGGCAAGCCGGATGCCTGGGAGGATTTCTGCACAACCTATGCGGCGGAACTGGAGGAAGCGGCGGCCCAGGCGGCGGTTCAGGAGCTTCACGAGCATCTCGCAAAGGGGCCTGTAACGTTGCTTTATGCAGCGCGGAATGTGGAGAGGAATAATGCGGTGGCGCTGAAGGCATGGCTCGAAGGGGGGCGGGGAGGGAACCAGTCGCCATGAGCGAGTTTCGGCGGAACATCTTGCACTGCATTGGCAACACGTCGCTGCTCGCGCTCCGGAATATCGTTCCTGAAAACGGCGCGCGCATCTTGCTGAAGCTCGAAAGCGAGAATCCCACCGGCAGCATGAAGGACCGCATGGCGCTCGCCATGATTGAGGCGGCGGAGGCGGACGGGCGCCTGAAGCCGGGCGGGGCGGTCGTCGAATATACCGGTGGCAGCACGGGTGTGTCGCTGGCGCTGGTCTGCGCCGTGAAAGGCCATCCGCTCCATATCGTGACTTCCGATGCCTTCGCCCCGGAAAAGCTTGACCACATGAAAATCCTCGGCGCCAAGCTTGAAATCGTGCCGAGTGATGGCGGCAGGATGACGGGAAAGCTGACGCGAGACATGATCGAGACGGCGCGCATCATTGCGCTCGAGATCGGGGCCTTTTGGACCGACCAGATGAAGAACGAGGACCAGATCGTCGCCTATCACGCGATGGCGGAGGAAATCTGGGCCGGTACTGCGGGGCGCATCAACGGTTTTGTCCAGAGCGTGGGAACGGCTGCATCCCTCCGTGGCATCGGCGAAGGCTTGCGCCATCACAACGAGCAGGTTCGGATCATCGCCGTGGAACCATCGGAATCCGCGGTTCTGTCGGGCGACGAGCCCGGTGCACACAAGATCGATGGCGTGGGCGCCGGGTTCGTCGTGCCGCTCTGGCGCCACGACCTTGCTGACGAGATCGAGCGAGTCTCGACAGGCGACGCAATCGCGATGGCGATGCGACTCGCCCGCGAGGAGGGGTTGTTTGCCGGCACTTCGACCGGCGCCAACGTTATCGCAGCACTGCGACTGGCCGAACGGCTCGGATCAGACGCGACCATCATCACGGTGATGTGCGATACAGGGATGAAATACCTTCGGAATTACGAGGCGGCGCATCTGCCGGTTTGACTCCCGACGGTCACACCCGCATCGCTTCGATCACCGCCCGCAGCCCCGCTGAAATGTTCCGGCGGCTCGGATAATAGAGATAAAACCAGTCCTCCGGCGGGCACCATTCATCGAGGCAGCGGATCAGCCTGCCGTCGAGGATCTCGCGTTGCGCGCGGTTTTCCCAGACATAGGCGAGCGCTACGCCGGAGAGCGCCACCTGGACCATGAGTTCCTGGTCGTCGAGTGCGATCGGTCCGCTCGGGTGGAAGGCGACAGCCTCGCCGTTGTGCTCGAATTCCCAGGGGTAGCGCACCCCACTCGGATACATGTTCTGGACGCAGACATGGTCCTTCAGTTCGTGCGGCGTCTGCGGAATGCTCCGTTCGCGGAAGTAGTCCGGTGCGCCCACGACCGCGAAGCGCAGGCGGGGCTTGACCTTCACCGCCACCATGCCTTCCCGAAGGCTCTCGCCGAGGCGAATGCCGGCGTCGAAACCTTCCTCGACGATATCCACCAGCCGGTCGGTCGCCGAGATCTCGAGTTCCAGATTGGGGTTGTCGCGGATGAGCGGCCCCATCACACGTCCCAGGATGAAAGGGGCGATCGAATTCGGGACATTGATGCGCACCTTGCCGAACGGCGTATCGCGAAACCTGTTGAGCGCGTCGAGCGCCGATCCGATCTCAGCGAAGGCTGGGGTGAGATGCGCTTGAAGCATCGTGCCGGCATCGGTCAGCGAGACGCTGCGGGTCGTGCGATTGAGCAGCCGAAGCCCGATCCGTTCCTCCAGATTGCTGACGGCGTGGCTGATCGCCGAAGCCGTAACCCCACGTTCCTCGGCCGCTTTCCGGAAGCTTCGGTGTCGGGCGACGGCGTCGAAGGCCGCGAGTTCTGACAGGTCGGTTGCACGCATAGATGAATCTCGCTCAGCATTATTGAGAGAATTTCCATTCTAATCACGCAAATCGACTTGCGCCATTCTCCCCTTGTCGCCACGGGCAAGTCAGCCCCGGCCTTAAGGATCTCATCCTCATCCGATCAAGGAAGGAGTTCGCAATGGCACAGACATGGTTCATCACAGGCTGCTCGACCGGCTTCGGCCGCGCGCTTGCACAGCACGTCATCGCGCTCGGCTACAATGTCGTCGTCACGGCTCGTGATGCGGCGCAGGTTGCCGATCTATCGGCCTTGGCGCCGGACCGCACGCTCGCTCTCGCACTCGACGTGACGAAGACAGACGACATTGCCGAGGCGACACGCGCCGCCGGAGAGCGCTTCGGCCACATCGACGTTCTCGTCAACAATGCCGGTGTCGGTTACTTCGGCGCCTTCGAGGAGAGCGACATGGATGCGGTCCGCGCCATGTTCGAGGTCAATGTCTGGGGCCTCGCCAACATGACGCGCGCGGTCCTGCCCGGCATGCGCCGGCGCCGCTCGGGCACGATCGTCAACATTTCTTCGATCGGCGGGCTGCGGTCGGTACCGTCGCTGAGCTTCTACGCGGCCTCGAAATTCGCTGTCGAAGCCTTGTCTGAGGGGTTGTCGAAAGAGACCGAGCCTCTCGGCATCAAGGTGCTCATTGTCGAGCCCGGCCCCTTCCGCACCGATTGGGCGGGACGCTCCGCCGGCGAGGCGACCGTCTCGATCAACGACTACGAGGACACGGCAGGTGCCGTCTGGCGCCGGATCAGGGGTTATAGCGGCAAGCAGCCCGGCGATCCGGAACGGGCCGCGCGCGCGATCGTAATGGCGGTCAATGCCGCCGAACCGCCGCTGCGGCTGCTGCTCGGCCGCGAGGCTCTGGCCGGCGCTCGGGCAAAGCTCGATGCCTTGCGCAAGGACTTCGACGCCTGGGCCGAAGTGACCGAAGGGGCCGACTTCCCGGCCACTGAATCGAACTGATTGAAACTCGAAGAAAACGTCCAACTCAACTCAAGGAAAGGATATTTCCATGCGTATCTGGTTCATCACAGGTGCCTCCCGCGGCTTTGGCGCGCTGATCACCAAGGAGGCACTCAATGCCGGAGATGCGGTCGTCGCCACGGCGCGCCGCGTCGAATCCCTCGATGCTCTCGCCCATCACAAGAATCTTCTGAAGTTGGCCCTCGACGTTACCAATGAGGAGCAGGCCCGGGCGGCGGCCGCGGCAGCGGTGGAGCGCTTCGGCCGGATCGACATTCTGCTCAACAATGCCGGCTATGGCCTGCTCGGAGCCGTCGAGGAAGCAGCGGCGGAAGAAATCGAGAAGATCTATCGCACCAATGTCTTCGGCCTTCTCGCCGTCACCCGTGCCGTCCTGCCGCAGATGCGGAGCCAGCGCTCGGGCCACATCATCAACATCTCCTCGATCGGCGGCTATACGGCCTTTACCGGCTGGGGCGTCTACGGCTCGACCAAATTCGCGATCGAAGGCTTGACCGAGGCGCTTGCGCAGGAATTGGCGCCGCTCGGCATCAAGGCGACGGTGGTCGAGCCGGGCTTCTTCCGCACGGACTTCCTGGACGAGCAGTCGCTGGCGGTGAGCCCGCTGTCGATCGCCGATTATAGCGAGACCGTTGGCGCCATGCGTGAATTCGCCAAGACGGCAAACCATGCCCAGCCGGGCGACCCGGCGCGGCTTGCAAAAGCCATGGTGCAACTTGCCCATGCCGACAACCCGCCGCTGCGCATGCCCTTCGGCAGCGACACGGTCGCCGCCATCGAAGCCAAGAACGCCCATGTCGCCGGCGAACTCGCCGCCTGGCGGGAACTCGCGGTGTCCACGGACTTTCCGAAGGAAAGCGTGCCTGCCTGACGACCGGCCGAAATTGCCGAAATTACAGAAGGACGGTGGCTGCACAAGGCGGCCACCGGCCTTTTTGCGACCGCAGTGGTTGTCTCTAGAATTGAAGTCCGGCCCGCGGCGCAACGGCCATTCGCCGTTGACTTCGCAGGTGATGAGAGGAAAATGTCTCTCCTGATACGTCACTACGCAACATTGAGGGTGCCTACGATGACGATCGCAAGGAAACTTCAGGACTACATCGAAGGCGAGGGTGTGGCCTATGACACCGTCGCTCATCACCGCACGGCAACCACCAGTCAGTCGGCGCAGGCGGCGCATGTACCGGGCAGCAGGCTGGCCAAATCCGTGGTCGTGCATCACGAAATGGGATACTTTCTCGCCGTCGTTCCGAGCACGCATCGGATCGAGCTCTCCACGTTGCAGGACGTGATGAACAGGCGCCTCGGCCTCGCCTCTGAGGAGGAGGTCAGCACACTTTTCGCCGATTGCGACACCGGTGCGGTGCCGCCCATCGGATCGGCCTATAATGTGCCGGTGGTCCTTGACGAAAGTCTCGGCAACGTCCCCGACGTCTATTTCGAAGGCGGCGACCACAAGACACTGGTGCATGTCAGCGGACCAAACTTCCGCAACCTGATGAAGGATGCGCAAGTCGCCCGCTTCAGCCACCCGTCATAAGGGTCACGCTCTCCGGTCTAGCCCCTCGCAACCGGACGCCAAGCTGGCGGTTTCGGAGGGCTGACCCGCGTGTATGACGCGGCGCAGGGGCTGCGCCGCGTTTGTCGTTTAGTCGCGCTCGCCGCATTGGCGCCGTATGAACGAATGTTACCGAAGTCGACTTGCAAACCGCATGGGGGGATCATCATGACGAAAGTTCGATCCTTGATGATCGTTGCGGGGGGCTCGCCGCTTTAGGCGGCATGACCGTAGCCGCACAAGACAAGTACACTGTGCAAGTGCCGGATGGGCTCCGTGAATGTGCCGGACGCCCTGAGGGATGTCGTTTTCATTGCGAAGGACAGCAAGAGATTTCCGGACAGCGGCGGATGGGGGATATGCCAACTTCAACTATGACGCTGCATCCAATGCGTTCACGCCCGATGGGACAGGCTCCGATTGCGGGCACGCGTGCCACACGGCCGTGGAGGCAAAAGATTACATTTTTCACTCATACCAGAAGCGGTGAACCGCCCCGGCACCGTGTAGCCGTCACAGCACCAGTTCCCAATTCTGCCCGACCAGATCGTGCCCGAAACTATGGTGCTTCTCCTCGTGCACGAGATGAAAACCTGTCGTTTGGTAGATATGCCTTGCGGCGGTCAGGATGTCATTGGTCCAGAGGGTGACCTTCGAATAGCCCGCCTGTCGCGCAAAGCGGATGCATTCCTCGACCAGCCGACGGCCGATCCCGAGACCTCGTGCGCTCGGTTCGGTGTAGAGGAGGCGGAGCTTGCCGACGGTCGCCGATTCCTCAACCAGGAAGACAGAACCGACGATCTCGCCTTCGCGCTCCGCCACCCAACAGCGCTCGCGGTTCGGCTTGAAGTTTTGAATGAAATCGGCCGTGATCTCTGCGACGAGAGCCTCAAACCGCTCATCCCATCCGTATTCCTCGGAATAGAGCACGCCATGGCGATGGACGATCCACCCCATGTCTCCGGGCTGATGGGTGCGGAGGATATAGGGGACGCGAGCGGATTCCGGGGGCGGGCCCCCGAGCAGGCGCTCGGCCTCGGCAAGTGCCGTCGCGAGCTTCCGCCGCTCAGGCAGTGAGAGGCGATCGAGCATGGCGCTCACTTCGTCGCGCGAACGCGCGTCGATGGTAGCGAAGCTCTCGCGGCCCGCCGGGGTCAGCGAGATCAGAACCTGCCGGCCGTCCTCCTGCGACGGGCTTTTCGAGACGAGACCGCGCTCTTCCAAGCCCCGCAAGAGCCGGCTGAGATATCCGGAATCGAGTTCGAGCTCGGCCCCAAGCTCCTTGGCTGTGGATGTCTTGCGCTGCGCGAGTTCGTAAACGAGGCGGCCTTCGGCGAGAGACAGCGGGCCGCCAAGCAGGCCCTCGTGCAGCAGACCGATGCGACGCGTGTAGAAACGGCTGAAGCGGCGCACGGCGGCGACATGATCTTCCTGATCAACCTGCAGCATGGAATATCCACTTAGTTGACGTTGTCAGATATATTGCTGACATTGTCATATAATATCTGACAATGTCAACTATCTGGCTTGGAGGCGCTTGTCAGCCAATCGCCGGGTAAACCGGTTCAGGTCGATGATGGCGCGGCGATGGGTTCCTCCGCCGATCAGACCGGCTTCGTCGCAGCAGGAGACTTTGAAGAGAAGCGACCTTTCTTCTACCGCGATCAGTTCGACATCCGCCGTCACGGACATGCCAACGGGTGTTGGCGCTACATGGCTGATATCGACATGGGTGCCGACGGTGCGTTGTTCGTCCGTGAGATAGGGACGCAACGCTTCGATGCAGGTCTGCTCGATGAAGCCGATCATCATTGCTGTTGCGAAAACCGGCGGCATGTCCCTGAAGCCTGGCCAGGCATCATCGACCTCGGGCACGGTGTGAAATGGGGTCACGGCCAGCCGTTCGCTATGACGCAGGCCAGCCGCGAGTATCGGCGGTTCCCTGGTATTGCTCATATCGTTCCCAATCTAATGTTAATGGGCCAGGACACGGGCCGCTTCTTCGTCGGGTCTCCCCAGAGTTCGGAAATATCCCGCACGAAGGCAGTGAGAATGTCTTCGCGTCCGGCGTCGTTGACGCGGCGCACGGCGGACCACGTCGAAAGGTAACCGAGGAAATCCCCGAGCTCCCAAGCCCTGTAGATCTCCATCTCTGGTGCTGCGCGCTGATCGAAAGGGAAGCCGATATCCGCGTAGCCGGTGTCCACCAGCTTGCGCTCGGGCGGCCAATAGGGGCCGATCTCGTTGCGGTAAAAATCGATGAATCGCTCCTGAAGTTCATCCGGTTCCAGCCGCAGGACCCCGTAGCTGATCAGCGCAATGACGGCATTCTCGACGGCGATCCGACGGGCCTCGGCATAAAAGGTCGGGAGATCGAACCAGTGGGCCGCCTGTGCAGCCGTGATGAGGCTGGCCGTGTTGTCCGCAAGCGGCAGTCTCTCGGCCGGCGCGCAAAGATATCGCACTTTGTCCTCGGGCTGCGCATTGGCGATCTGGTCTTCGCTAGTGTCGACCCCGATCACGCGATCGAAATGGGCAACCAGTTGCCGGGTCAATTGCCCGTTGCCGCAGCCAACATCGACGGCAATCTCACGGGTAGGGGCAACTCCCGCAAGAAACGCCGACAGCCCGACCGGGTACTCCGGCCTGAACTGCGCATAGGCGCTGCCTCCTGCATCGAACCAGTTCTTGCGCAGCATGGTGTCAGTCTGCATCGACGTGATTCTCGTTTGCGTGGTGTGCGGCGGCGGCCCTCAGTCGGGCGGCAAATCCCCGGTGTTCCAGCGCGCGCGCCGTTTTTGCCAGCACCTCAAGAAGCGGATGGCCGATCTCCTTTTCCAACGCGCCTATGGCTGCGAAGGTGATCGCCCAGTGGGGTTCGAGCCTCTTCAGCAGTTCCCGACCGCGAGGTGTCAGATGAACACCGTTCTTGCGCCCATCCTCCAATCGATGGTGTGCCACCAGTCCGTCGGCCTCCATCAGCCTCACCGACTGACTGATCGCGCCCTGGGTCAGGCTGCTGCGGGCGGTGATCTCGGTCACGGTTTCCGCGCCGGCGGCGAGCGCGCGCATGACCGGGGTGTATCTGGCGCGATAGGGGAGGCTCATGGCGCGGTACTCTTCCTCCGCACCCTGATCGACCAGTTCTCCGACATAGCGGAGCAGTTCGCCGAGACCCGGCATCTGTTTGTTGCTCATGGCAGCAAATTACATTAGTGCTAATGTAATTTCAAGCGGTGAACTTGTGCGCACTCAGCGATCTACCTATGGTGCGACAACGATCCGCTACAGCCGCATCTCTGTAATTGGATGCTGACAATCCCGCTGCTAGGCCTTGAGAGGCGACCGACCCAGCTGATTATTCATGATCACGACGCTGTTCTCTTCGATCCAGAGTGCGGCAAGGCGTTGCTCGATCTGAAGCCGAAAATTGGGAGGAATCCATGCCACGCATGATCTTCGTCAATCTGCCAGTCGCCGACCTTGCTAAGTCCAAGGCCTTTTACGAAGCGATCGGCGCGGTGAACCAGCCCAAGTTCACGGACGAGACCGCCGCGTGCATGGTCTTTTCCGAGACAACCTTCGTAATGCTGCTAACGCACAAAAAATTCAGTCAGTTCACGTCAAAGCGGATCGCGGATGCACATTCGACGTGCGAAATGCTGCTCGTCATTTCGCAGGAGAGCCGGGAGGCGGTGGATGGGATCACCGAAAAGGCGGTGATGGCCGGTGGACGCGAGGCGCGGGAAAAGTCGCAGGACACGGCTTTCATGTACAGCCGCTGCTTCGAGGATCTCGACGGCCATGTTTGGGAGCCACTGTGGATGCACCCCCAAGCGGCCGTCCAAGTGCCGGACGCATTCGCCCGCTAGATGCGATCGTTTACAGCGTATGGCTGACGGTGCTCGCAGGCCAAAAACTCGGCATCAAGGAGGTCGACGACGGCATTTGGCCTGTCAGCTTCATGCCATAGGATCTCGGATATATCGACCTAGAGCAGGTAACCTTGCAAGCCATCGACAACCCGCTCGCCGCGCGATCGTTTCCGGTGTGGACAGGCGGAGGGTCGCGTACCCGACTTGGATTCGATCTTATGTTATTGTAGTTTCAAGACAATTCTGAGAGACAGTATCGTCTGTGGCCGTTCGGTTGAGTTAACGGGCAGACAAAGCGGTAGACTAAATACCGCTTTCCAGGTAGCCCGAAGTTACTTTGTCAGGTCGCCTTCTTTCGCGCGAGCACAAACTGATGCGAAGGAAATCGTCGTCCGCCAAAGCGCTCGATTGCACGAGCGGCCAGGCTGTCCACTCGGCGGATCGCCCTGAGTGGTCGCGGGAGGCTTCGCGTCGGACGCAATCCGAGTCGACGACCCAGAGCGGTCGGCACGAACAGCCGATCGTTCAAATCGTCGGTACTGGCCGGGCTCGAGAAATCGAGACTGTAGAAGGGACTCGCAAGAATATCGCCTAGCAGTTCGTGTGAGTAGGCAAGCTTCGCTTTTTCGATGTCATACCCGAAGCGTGTCAGCAGTCGACCGAGGGCATCCGACGAAAACAAGCTGATGTGGCTTGGGCCAGTAAAATGCGGGGACCAGGCGGGAAAATGGCTGGCAACCGGATTGTTCACGGCATCGGTCGTGACGACAAGTTGTCCGCCGGGCCGCAACAGCCGGTCGACGGCCTGCATGATCTCGTCGACGTCGCTGACATGTTCGATCACCTCGATGAGAACGACGACGTCAAAGCGTCTTCCCTCGAGAGACGAAGGCTCGCTTAGGATGGTAAGTCCATACGCCTGCGATGCCACAGCGACGCTCGACTTGTTTAGCTCGATGCCGGTCAGGTTCGTGAAGCCGCATTTGTCGCGAAGATAAGCGAGTAAGCTTCCGGGCCCGCAGCCGAAATCCAAAATGGCCGCATCCGCGTCGCCGGCAATCCACTCCGCGATCATCGGTATCGCATCGGTGCTTATACTGAAATATGGTACGCCTTGATCCGCTCTCGCTCGCAGGTCCGGTAGTTGTTGTAGAATGAACTGTTATAGAATGCACTAAGATATTCGTCAGTTGGTCTCGGGTTGGCAAAGACGAACCCGCATTCGTCGCATCGGGCGTAGGAGAATGACCTTATCGTGGCGAACAGCGATGTCCGGTCTGAATGGCAGGCCGCGCACCTTGAAACACGTGGCCAGGATAAGTTGGCCGAACGCCTCTCGTAATTGTATTTCGCAAGCGACGTGGAGGCTTCATAGTATGGCACGTCTGCAACGCTCATCGTGTATGACCCAACCGTTTAACGTGAGACTACTTGCCGTACCGGCGCAACATGCAAGTTACGGCGCTCCATACTAGTAGTCCCGGTACTTCGACCTAGACCCAGAGAACCCAATGACGTTATCATTCTGTAGGCACTCTCGGAAATTACGGAAAACTGCGGAACGCCGATCCAAAAGCGGTAGTCTGAGAGTAGCCGCCCAGCGCGCTTTCCCACGGCTGAATCGAAGAAGTTCCGGTCGTCCTCAGCGAGACAGCGGCAACTGGCCCTCCGGGTCATCGATGCCTGCAGACATAACAGAACTATAGATGGAAACATCGAAGCTATTGGCTTCGAAAGAATATGATCCAAGCATCCTCTCGCGACGAAGAAACTTTGGTTCCCGGTTTTGCTCTGGAGTGGTGGAAATATGGCGCACCCGACAGGATTCGAACCTGTGACCTTTGGAATCGGAATCCAACACTCTATCCAGCTGAGCTACGGGTGCATCCGTCGGCGGCATGGCCGCCGAAGCAGGCTGTGAGCGGTTCTTAGCCTAGCTTGCGCGCCGCTTCAATGGTGATTGAAGGAGTTTGCAGCGGAAATTTGCGTTCTGTGTTCGCGGCGAGGCCGCGACTCTGGTTAGGGCAGGGACCTTCCGCGAAGAAAAATGCCGCGTCCCGAGACGCGGCATTCGCTGTGTTTGCAGTGCTCTGCGCTCACGCCATCTGCATGGCGCCGGGGCCGGGGATCGCCTTTGGCGGCACCTTGCCCATGATGATCATGCCGAGCACCTCGTCCTTGGTCACGTCCTCGGTGCGGGCGTGGCCGACGACCTGGCCGTTTTTCATCACCGAGACGCGATCGGCGAGGTCGAAGACATCGTGGATGTCGTGGCTGATCAGGAAGATGCCGATGCCTTCGCGTTTCAATTGCTTGATGAGCTCGCCGACTTGCGCGGTCTCCTGCGGCCCGAGGGCTGCCGTCGGCTCGTCCATAATCAGGATGCGGGCGTTGAAAAGGATCGCTCGCGCAATCGCCACCGATTGCCGCTGACCGCCGGAGAGTGCCTTTACCGGCTCCTTGAAACGCTGGAAGTTGGGGTTGAGGCGGCCCATCACCTCGCGCGCCTTCGCCTCCATCGCCACGTCGTCGAGCGTTCCCCATGGGGTGCGGAGTTCCCGGCCGAGATAAAGATTGGCGGCGGCGTCGACATTGTCGGCGACGGCGAGCGTCTGGTAGATGGTCTCGATGCCGTATTTCTTGGCGTCGCGCGGATTGTGGATGTCCGCCGGTTCACCATTGATCAGGATCTCGCCGGCATCGCGCCGGTAGGCGCCGGAAAGGATCTTGATCAGCGTCGACTTGCCGGCGCCGTTATGGCCGAGGAGCGCCACGACTTCACCCGGATAGAGATCGACGGAAGCATTGTCCACCGCGTGGATACCGCCGAAAGAGATGGAAATGTTCTTCATTTCCACAAGCGGAGTGCGTTGATCTGTCATGTTCGTACTCCTGATTATTTTGCGCGGGCGCGGTAGACGGTGTCGAGCCAGACGGCGGTGACCAGCACGACGCCGACGACGATCCGCTGCAGTGGGCTGTCGATGCCGAGCAGCACCATGCCGGATTGCAGCGACTGCATGACGAGGGCGCCGAGCATGGCACCGGCGATCGTGCCCATGCCGCCGGCAAGCGACGTGCCGCCGATGACGGCCGCGGCGATCGTGTAGAGTTCGTCGAGTTCGCCCTGGGCATTGGTGGCGGCGTTGAGGCGCGCCGTTGAGATCGCGGCGGCGACGGCGCAGAGCATGCCCATCAGCGCGAAGATCCTGACGGTCACCCACCGCGTCTTGATGCCGGCAAGTTCAGCCGCCTCCGGATTGCCGCCGATTGCGAAGACGTAGCGGCCGAAGCGCAGGCGCGTGGCGATGAAGGTCATGACGATGCCGATGACGATCGCGATCAGTACCGGAATGGCGATGCCGTGGGCGATGAAGAGGCCGCCTTCCGGCCAGGCGATGCCGTTGGCCTCGGCATATTTGCGGGCGATGTTGGCCGGCCAGGGATAGCTGTTTACGATCGCTACGGCGCCGAGAACGAGGGCGCAGCCAATTCCCGACAGGAAATATTCGGCCCAGACCGGTCGGCGAGGAAAGCCGAAGCGCTTGCGCTGCTTGCGGGCGTTGATGATGCTGGCGACGATCGCGAGACAGGCAAGGAAGCCGACGATCCAGCTTGCCGTCGCGCCGATCGAGCCTTCGGTGCCGCCGCCCATCAGACGGAAGGTGGCGTCCATAGGCGCGACCGTACGGCCGCTGGTCACGAACCAGGTGGCGCCGCGCCAGACGAGGAGCCCGCCGAGCGTGACGATGAAGGACGGCACGTTGAGGAAGGCGATGATCATGCCATGGAGCGCGCCGATCGCTGCTCCGAGGGAGAGGCCGGCAAGCAGCGTAATGATCCAGGTGGCGGGATGATTGAAGCCGAGGACCTGCGGCAGCAGCTCGGCCTGCAGCACGCCCATGATCATCCCGACGAAGCCGAGGATGGAGCCGACCGACAGATCGATGTTGCGCGTGACGATGACGAGAACCATGCCGGTCGCCATGACGGCAACCGAGGCGGTCTGCACCGAAAGGTTCCACAGGTTTCGCGGCGTGAGGAACAGGCCGTTGGACAGGAAGTCGAAGCCGATCCAGATGATCAGCATGGCGCCGACCATGCCGAGCAGGCGGGTGTCGATTTCGGTGGCGCGGAAGAAGCGCTTCACCGGATTTTCAGCCGCGCTGCGCGCGCGATTAAAATGTGCGGTATTTGTCGTATCGGCCATGGCCGCCGTCCCCCACTGTTTCCATTTGCTCATGCGGTTTGTTTCGCGCCGCGCTGCCGCGATCTTATCACCCGCATGCGAAGACCGTCCCGACTTCAAGCAAACGCCGCAACGGGTTCACGTTGCGGCGTCTTGAGGTCAATTCAAATGCCGAGCCGTCAGTTGCACGCGGCGATGGTGCCGGCTGCAACGCCCTGGCAGGCTGCATCCTTGGAAATCCAGCCGGCGTCAATGACGACGTTCAGATTGTCCTTGGTGATGGCAAGCGGTGCCAGGAAGACCGACTTCATGGCAACGCCCTTCGGTCCGCCGTTGAAGGTTTGAACGCCCTCGATCTCGTCCATGGTCTTGCCGGCAGCGAGGGCGGAAGCGATGTCGGCGGCCTTCTTGCCGAGTTCGCGCGCGTCCTTCCAGACGGAAACCGTCTGTGTGCCGAGCGCGACGCGGTTAAGCGCCGCAAAGTCACCGTCCTGGCCGGAGACCGGAACGGAGCCCGCGAGGCCCTGCGCCGAAAGTGCCGCAATCGCGCCGCCGGCCGTGCCGTCGTTCGACGCGACGACCGCGTCGACCTTGTTGTCATTGGCGGTCAGGAACTGCTCCATGTTCTTCTGGGCATTTTCCGGCTTCCAGCCATCGGTGTAGGCCTCGCCGACATTCTTGACCTTGCCGCCGTCAACCGCTTCCTTCAGCACTTCCATCTGGCCGGCAAAGAGGAAGTCGGCATTCGGATCGGACGAGGAGCCCTTGATGAAGACGAAGTTCCCTTCCGGCTTCACCTTGAAGACTTCGCGGGCCTGCATACGGCCCACTTCCTTGTTGTCGAAGGTGATGTAGAAGGCGGCCGGATTCTCGATCAGGCGGTCGTAGCCGACGACCGGGATGCCCTCTGCGGTGGCCTTTTCGATCGCCGGGGCGATCGCGTCGGAATCCTGCGCGAGCACGATCAAGGCATTTGCGCCCTGCGCGATCAGCGATTCAATGTCGGTCAGCTGCTTGGCGGCGGAAGACTGGGCATCGGCGGAGATATACTTGTCGCCGGAAGCTTCAAGCGCGGCCTTGATGGCGGCCTCGTCTGTTTTCCAACGCTCTTCCTGGAAGTTCGACCAGGATACGCCAACGACAAGATCCTTGGCGATCGCCGCCGAATGCATGGACGCGATGATGGCAGCCCCCGCCATCAACTTCAAAACGGATTTCATTTCATCCTCCCAAATGGTTGCGCCGTGCGCACGAACCTCCCGCACGCCTCCTCGGCCAACCGTGAAGTGCTGTCGCAAACCCGCCGCAACCAGTGCGGACTTTTTTCTCGACAGTCGAGAAAATAAATGTCAGAGTTTTAGCAGGCTGTCAACAAGGCTCAGGGCAGCGGCCACGCGCCTCCTCCGGGAAGCGCAAAAGGCGCCGTAGCGCGTTGAAATGCTACATGTTTTTATCGCTAGGGCCGGCTTCGGTCCAAGGAAACATGCAGGGCGCCTTGTCTTGCCGTTCAACAGATGCTTTGGAGGAGGCATGGGGTTGAAGCATCCGCCATCGACAGGAACGCGTAATGCTGACGAAGTCCAGCACTGAACTCGTACGTCAGCAGAACAGCACGCTTGTCCTTGCGGCGCTCCGCCGGAAAGGGTCCTTGTCCCACACGGAAATTGCGTCGGAGACCGATCTCGCCTCGGCCACTGTCTCTGCCATTACCGCCGAGCTGGAACGCGCCGGAATCATCGCCAGAAGCGAGCAGCATGTTCAGGGCGGCCGCGGCCGACCGCGTGTGCTTTTCATGCCGAGGCGCGACTGCGGCCATGTGATCGTCGTGCGCATCTCGTCCGATATCGTGCAGTATTCGCTCGCCGATTACGGCGGCACTCTGCTCGACCGGTTCGAGGAGCCGAGAAATCACGATCTCAGGGGTACCGCCGCTTTCGGGCAGATATTCGCCGCCGCGCTGGAACGGCTGCTCCAGCGCTCCCGCATCACCAAAGAAGACGTGCTTGCCATCTCGATCAGCAGCAAGGGCCTTGTTGCGGCTGATGGCGCGCGACTGATCTGGTCGCCGGTTTTCGGCCGAGAGGAACTCGATTTCGAAGAACTGCTGCGCCCGGATTGGCGGGCCAAGATCATGCTCAGCAACGAGACGCTGCTGGTTGCCCAGGCGCTTGCCGTCCGCGCTGAGGAGGGGAGGGAAGACTTCAAGGCGCTTGCGGCCATATCGCTCGGTCACAGCGTCGGTCTCGGCCTTGCGCGGAAAGGGCGTCTCGGCGACCTCGATGTTTCGGCGCCGAATTTCGGGCACATGCTGCACGCGAGTTCCGCCGGGCTTTGCCGGTGCGGCGGCCATGGATGCATTGAGGCAGCCGCGGGTTTCTACGGAATCCTGCGCACGGCGTTCGAGGTGCCTTCCGACACGATCCCCGCGAAGTTCGTGCCGCTATCGGAGATGGACAAGATCGCGACCAGCGCGCGTCAGGGGCACCGCATGGCCGGCTACGCCTTCCGCCAGGCCGGCATCGCGCTCGGCAACGGCATCTCCCGCTTGCTCAGCCTCTACGAGCCGATGCCGATCTTCGTCACCGGACCGGGGACACGCTACTTCGACCTCCTTCATAAGGGGGTGGAGGAGGGGCTCGCCCAATCCTTGCAGGCGCGCCTGCAAGGATTGCCGGAGATCGCGGTAGCGGCTGACGAGCAGCGGCTCGTTTTCGATGGCCATCTCAATCGCGCACTGAGCACGATCGATGCCGACATTGCCGCCGGGCATGGCTAAGTTCGAACATCATCTCGGCATCCGCGTCGCTCAACGCCGAAAATTTTTGAGGCGAATTCTGGCGTTTCTGCAATTTACGGTTATTTAGCGAGTCCTTGCAAAGCTGTCTCCAACGCGGGGGCAGCCATGTTTTCAGTGATTGCATGCATACGCAATGATCATGACTGGCGACTAATCGCCGTTGCGGCGATTGTATGTCTTGCCGGCAGCGTCGCCACGATGCTGCTCCTCATGCGCGCGCAGCGCAGCGCGAGCACCCAGCGACGCCTATGGACCGTCGCCTCCGCCTTTGCGTCGGGCGTCGGGATCTGGTCAACACACTTCATCGCGATGCTCGCCTACGACGGCGGCATACCGATCGCGTATGAGGTCCAAGGCACGACCATCTCGGTGCTGGTCGCGATCGCGGCGTCCTGGATTGCATTCACCGTCGCCCTGGCCGGGGCCTTCCGTTACGCCTTCGCCGTCGGCGGCATCCTGCTCGGCCTCGGCATCGCAGCGATGCATTTCACCGGCATGCGCGCGGTGGAAACGCAAGGTCAGGTTACGTACGATCTTGGATCAACCGCGACCGCCGTCATCTTCGGCACGCTGATCGCGGGCTCGGCTCTCCATGCGTTTCGGACATTGCGGGGTGTTTGCCGGCTGGTCGTGTCCACGGTCCTGCTCGTGTTTGCGATTTGCGCGATGCACTTCAAGTCGATGAGCGGTGTCGGCCTTGTGCCGGACCCGAGCGTTGCCGCTGCCTATGCATTCGATCCCGCCTGGCTTGCCGGCGGTGTGATCGCCGCATCGACGACGCTCATCCTCATGGCTTTCGGCGCGCTCTTTCTCGACCGGCACCTCACCGATCTTCGCGGCCTCGTCAACGCTTCCCTCGAAGGCATGATGGTCGTCCGTGGCGATGAAATCGTCGATGTGAACGAGCGTTTCGCCGACCTTTGCGGCCGGACCGCAACCGAACTGGCAGAGAGAAACCTCACGGAGTTGTTCGCGCAGGACCGAGAGCGGTCGGGGAACCGTCGGACCTTCGGCGAATCATGCGAACTCGAATTGCTTCACGCGGACGGGAGGCGAATTCCCGTCGAATACATGTGCCGCACGATCGAATACCGGGGCCGCGAGTGCGACGTGGTTTTCGTACGCGATCTCAGTCAGCGCAAGGAGGCGGAACGCACGATCGAGCACCTTGCGCATCATGATGCGCTGACGGACCTCTCTAACCGCAGTTCGTTCGACCGCCGCATGGCGCAGGCGATCGCCGTGGCGAGCGCAAGGAACGAACTGTTGGCTGTCCTCTGTCTCGACCTTGATCGCTTCAAGGCCGTCAATGATATCTTCGGCCACGGAGAAGGCGATCGTATCCTGCGCAAGGTGGCCGACATCCTGCGTAAAGCATGCGGGGAGGGCGATACGATCGCGCGGCTCGGCGGCGACGAATTCGCGATCATCCAGCCTTCCGCCGGGCAGCCCGAGGCAGCGCGGCAATTGTCGGAGCGTATTCTCAGGTTTTTCGCCGAAGAGATGGACACCAGCCGTGACCCGATGGCTGTCGGCGTCAGCATCGGCGTGGCGATTTATCCGGCCGATGGGATGACGGCGGACCGGCTCTGCAACAATGCAGATACGGCGCTCTACCGGGCGAAGCGGACCGGCAAGGGCGTGGCCTGTTTTTTCGACGCCGAGATGGATGCAGCGGTGCGCACGCGCCGGCAGATGGAAAACGACCTTCGGCACGCGGTCGTCAGGCGCCAGCTTTTCCTCGAATACCAGCCGCTCGTCGACGTCCGTGACGACAACGTCGTCGGCTACGAGGCGTTATTGCGCTGGCGGCATCCCGATCGCGGCCTCGTCAGTCCCGCTGTCTTCATTCCAATTGCCGAGGAAAGCGGCTCGATCATCCAGATTGGCGAGTGGGTGCTCGAGCAGGCCTGCCTTGAAGCGGTCCGGTGGAGCGAGCCGCTGGCGATTTCAGTCAACATATCGCCGGTGCAGTTTCTGCTTCCCAACCTCTTTGACCAGATCGAGGGGATTCTGAGGCGCACCGGTCTCGATCCGCGCCGGCTAGAGCTGGAGATCACCGAAGCAGTCCTGATGCACAACAGAGACGACGTGCTGGCGACGCTGGTCCGGTTGCGGCTGCTCGGCGTGCGCATTGTCATGGACGATTTCGGGACGGGGCATTCCTCGCTCAGCAATCTCCAGACCTTCCCGTTCGACAAACTGAAGATCGATTGCAGCTTCACGGCGGCACTCGACAAGGATCCTGCGGCGCATGCCATCATCCGCGCGATCATCGCGCTTGGCCAAAGCCTCAATCTGCCGGTGGTGACCGAAGGTGTCGAAACAGAGCGGCAGAAGCAGATCATCGTCGAGGAGGGATGCCGGCAGATTCAGGGCTTCCTTTCCGGTCGCCCGGGCCGCGCGCCGAGCCAGGCGGCGCAGGATCGGCTGGAAAGGCTCGAGGCGTGATTTTCACCGAATGAAAACGATCAAGGCCGGGCACTACAGTGGACCCGGCCTCGTCTGTTTTGCTGAAAATGCCTGTTTTGCTGAAAATGCCGGCGTCAGGCGACGCTGACCTGGCGCTTCTCGGCAACCGACTTCACGGCCGCGTCTGCCAGCGCGAGCGCCGCGAGGCCGTCCTTGCCGGAGGGCGTGATTTCTGCGCCTTTTTCGATCGCCGCGATGAAGCTCTCGATCTCGTTCGCGTAGGCCTCGGTATAGCGCGTCATGAAGAAGTCGTGCAGCGGCGGACGGGTGTAGCCTTCGCCGGTGGCGATTTCGATCGATACGGGGCGCTGGTTTTCCGCTGAGACGACACCCTTCGATCCGTGGACCTCGATGCGCTGATCATAGCCATAGGTGGCACGGCGCGAATTCGAGATGATCGCCTGCCTGCCGGACGCTGTCTGCAGGATGACCGAGACGCTATCATAGTCGCCGGCCTCGCCGATCGCCTTGTCGACGAGCACTGCAGCGGTGGCGGTCACGGTAACGGGCTCTTCGCCGAGCAGGAAGCGCGCCATGTCGAAATCGTGGATCGTCATGTCGCGGAAGATTCCGCCGGAGCGCTTGATATAGTCGACCGGCGGTGCACCCGGATCGCGCGAGGTGATCGTCACCATCTCGACATCGCCGATGCGGCCGTCGTCGATCGCCTTGCGCACGGCCATGAAATGCGGATCGAAGCGGCGGTTGAAGCCGACCATCAGCTTTGCCTTTGTGTCCGACACGACCTTGAGGCAGGCCTTTACGCGCTCGACATCGAGATCGATCGGCTTTTCGCAGAAGATCGCCTTGCCGGCGCGCGCGAAGCGCTCGATCAGGTCGGCGTGCGTATCGGTCGGCGTGCAGATGACGACGGCATCGATATCGGCAGCGCTTTCGATTGCCTCGATCGTGCGCACTTCGCAGCCATAGGCATTGGCGATGGCGTCTGCCGCGGCCGGGAAGGCATCGGCAACCGCAACGAGGACGGCGTCGGGATTGCCGCTGACGGCTTTCGCGTGAACCTTGCCGATGCGCCCGGCCCCCAGAAGTCCAAATCTCACTGTCATGTTCGTCTCTCTCGAAATCCGGTCGCAACCGGAAGGGGGCGCGATGATTGACGCTCATCGCGCAAAGGCGTCGCGGACCGCATTGCCCGCGCATTCATAAGGAATGTAACGGTTGATATCCCCGCGCGCCGCGGCGCGGTATGTCTCTCTCCCTTGCCTCCATTCCGCCACGGTCTCTCGTTTGCGCGAATTTCGCGAGAGGTCGCCTCCGGAATGAAAAGGCCAAATTTTCCTATTTCGGAATTTTTATTCCATTTATAATGGAGGCGTCAAGCGTCTGTTTGTGGTGGTGCACTTGCAGGCGCAGCCAGATTGCCCCTAGAAGGAAGGCCCATTTACAACAGGCCGAGAGACAGGATGTTCAAGTTCATCGATCCGGATCACCCTTTTTACCGGCCCTTGTGGATCCGACTGTTGATCGTCGCCTTCTGCGCCGGCTGGACAGCGGTCGAGTTCAGTACCGGCCAGACGACGTGGGGCATGATCTTTCTGGCCGTGACCGCCTATGCAGGCTGTGCTCTGCTGATCTTTTTCAAGCCGAAGCAATCGGTCGATGACAAGACCGACGCGGGCGACGCCCCGAAGTGAAGGTCATGTCGACCTGTCGTCGCGCGGCAACCTCCGCGACGCTTCGTCGATGAGCATATTGCCGAGCTTCATCCGGACGGTGGCGTTGGCCCTGAATTCGGCGGGTAACCTGTCCGGATGGTTGGCGGCGGCGAACCGCCGTCGTTTGGCAGCAAGCGTGGCCGCGGTTTCCTGCTCCTCAAGCGCAAGTTCGGCCGCAACCTCGGCAAGATTGGTGCGTTTCAAATAATCGGGCATCACCGGCGGCTGCGTGCTCTCAGCCGGTGCAAGGTCGCGATAGGCGCGCTGCACCGCATCGAATGCAGTCATGGCCGGTGACGTGTCGGCGATGAAGCCCTGCGGGAAACCGGCCATCCCATGCCGGAATGCCTGTCCGCCTGCGTCCTCGTTGGACGCTTCGCCCTCCTGCTCCGCCTTCAATCGTTCGAGCACCGACTGAAACACGGACATGCCGAACATGATTTCGCCTTCTCGTATTTGTTCGGGGCGCCCGTTTGGAACGACCGACGAAGCAGGATTCATCAGCGATTCTGCCCTGTGAGGGTTATGCGGGCCTGATCACGCTCTACTTTGCTTCAGGATCAGGTCGTAGAGCAGCTTTGCGCTCGGCGGCAGGGCACGGCCTTCGGCGGTGATGAGGCCATAGGGCTTGATGCGTATCGGGAATTGCGTCGGCAGAACGCGAATATCGCCGGCGGGCGTCCCGTTGCCGGCGACGAGATTCGCGACGTCGAGGGCGACCGGTGCAATCGCATTGGTGTTTCGAACGATCGACAGCGTCAGAATGATCGAGGACGTGTTGATGACGGTTGCCGGCAGCCGGACGCCGGCGGAGACGAAGCTGTCCTCGACCGCACGGCGCAACAGCGTGCCCGGCGGCTGAAACACCCAGTCGTAACCCGGCAGGTCCTCGGCACTGGCAACTGGCTTGTCGAGCAGGGGATGGCCTTCGCGAACAATCAGGCAGACTTCCTCGAAACCGATCTCCACCATGTTGAAGAGACGGGGATTGAGATCGTCCGGAATGCGGCCGACGACGAAGTCGTGGCGCGCCGCCAGGAGCTCGCGGGTCAGCACATTGCTGTTGTCGATCTGCACATTGATTTCGATGCCGGGATACGCCGTCGAAACCTGGCGGATGGCAGGCACGGCGAGATTGAGGGCGGGGCCGGTGACGGAGCCCAGCGACACGGAACCGCCGCTGCCGGTTTTCAGCTCATTGATCTCGCGCGCGGCTTCGCGCAGTTCGAGAAAGATCGTGCGGGCGCGACGCGCAAGCGCCTGGCCAAAACGTGTCAGTTCGACGCCGCGCGCCACACGTTCGCAAATCGGCGCCCTCATGATCGCTTCGATCTCGGCGAGCATGCGCGACGCTGCCGGCTGCGAGATGCCGAGTGAATCGGCAGCGGTGCTGATGCGACGATGATCCTCGATCGCCAGAATGAGTCTCAGATGATTGATCTTCAGCCCCGACCGAAGGAGGGCGGTATCAAGGAGTTCGTCCCCCGTCCCTGCGGTATTCGCCCTACTGTCCACTGTCACGGCCTTGGTCCCGTTTGCGAAAATTTTCAATAATCACACTCTTTTTGAGTGGTATATCAATTTTGATATGCATGCAAAGCGATATTGTATTTGACAGTTATGTCGATTGATTCCAGTTTCCCTTCCGATGCGCCAGTGCATGCGGGAGTATGTGAGGCCGGGAGGGCTTTCCTTCACCTTGAACCACCGCCGGGGACCAGCTCTCCGCGCCGGTGGATCGCTGCGCATATGACGGGGCCTGCCGGCTTCAACACTCAGGGAGAGATCTGATGAAATTGATTACTTCGCTTCTCGCAGCCGCGGCGTTCACCGTCGCGTCGTTTGCTGCACCGGTCTTCGCACAGGACAAGGGCACGGTCGGCATTTCCATGCCGACGAAGACGTCGACCCGCTGGATTTCCGACGGCGAGACCATGGAGAAGCTGTTCAAGGAAGCTGGCTACACGCCGGACCTGCAGTTCGCCGATGACGACATTCCGAACCAGCTCGCGCAGATCGAGAACATGGTGACCAAGGGCGCGAAGGTCCTCGTGATCGGCGCCATCGACGGCACGACCCTGTCGGACATCCTGCAGAAGGCGCATGACGCCGGCGTCAAGGTCATTGCCTATGACCGCCTCATCCGCGACTCCGGTAATGTCGACTACTACGCCACCTTCGACAACTTCCAGGTAGGCGTCCTGCAGGCGACCTCGCTCGTCAACGGCCTGAAGCTCGACGGCGCGACCGAGCCGAAGAACATCGAACTTTTCGGCGGCTCGCCGGATGACAACAACGCCTTCTTCTTCTATGACGGCGCGATGTCGGTTCTGCAGCCCTTGATCGACAGCGGCAAGATCGTCGTGAAGTCCGGCCAGACGGGCATGGATCAGGTCGGCACGCTGCGTTGGGACGGCGCCGTCGCCCAGTCCCGCATGGAAAACCTGCTTTCGTCCACCTATACCGATGCAAAGGTCGACGGCGTGCTCTCGCCCTATGACGGTCTCTCGATCGGGATCATCTCGGCTCTGAAGGGCGTCGGCTACGGCTCCGGCGATATGCCGATGCCGGTGGTCACCGGTCAGGACGCCGAACTGCCGTCGGTCAAGTCGATCCTTGCCGACGAACAGAATTCGACCGTCTTCAAGGACACCCGCGAACTCGCCAAGGTCACCGTCGGCATGGTCAACGCGATCATGGACGGCAAGGAGCCGGAAGTGAACGACACCAAGACCTATGAAAACGGTGTCAAGGTTGTTCCGTCCTACCTCTTGAAGCCGGTTGCGGTCGACAAGTCCAACGCCAAGGAAATCCTCGTCGGCTCGGGCTATTACACGGAAGACCAGATCAACAACTGATCGCATCGAATACGGAGGGTCCGCGATCCGTTGCGGACCCTTTTCTCTGGGTAAGGGAGTCTGTAGTCTCTCGCAGACTGCCGCTGGAATGCTGAACATGGACAATATCATTCTCGAAATGCGGGGCATCACCAAGACGTTTCCGGGCGTCAAGGCGCTGGACAATGTCAGCTTTAAGGTCCGCGAAGGTGAAATCCACGCTCTCGTCGGTGAAAATGGTGCCGGCAAGTCGACCTTGATGAAGGTGCTGAGCGGCGTCTATCCCGCAGGGACCTACGAGGGTGAGATCCACTATGACGGCGAGGTGCGCCGCTTCAGCACGATCTCGGACAGCGAGCATCTCGGCATCATCATCATTCACCAGGAACTGGCGCTCGTTCCACTGCTGTCGATCGCCGAAAACATCTTTCTCGGCAATGAGATTGCCAGCAAAGGCGTGATCCACTGGCCGCAGACCTTTGCACGCACGCAGGAGCTGCTGAACAAAGTCGGCTTGAAGGATCCGCCTGCGACGCTCATCACCGATATCGGCGTCGGCAAACAGCAACTGGTGGAAATCGCCAAGGCGCTTTCCAAGAAGGTCCGGCTGCTGATCCTCGACGAACCGACCGCCTCGCTCAACGAGACCGATTCCGACGCCCTCCTGAAGCTGCTCATGGAGTTTCGCAAGCAGGGCATGACCTCGATCATCATCTCGCACAAGCTGAACGAGATCAAAAAGGTCGCGGACCAGATCACCATCCTGCGCGACGGCGGCACGGTGGAAACACTCGACTGTCACAAGGAAGACATCAGCGAAGATCGGATCATCAAGGGTATGGTCGGCCGCGCGATGGAAGATCGCTACCCGCCCCGCGAGCCGAATATCGGCGAGACGCTGCTCGAAGTGAAGAACTGGAACGTCTTCCATCAGCATCACCGCGACCGGCAGTTCTTGCACGACGTCAGCTTCAACGTTCGCGCCGGCGAGGTCGTCGGCATTGCTGGCCTGATGGGCGCCGGCCGCACCGAAACGGCGATGAGCATCTTCGGCAAATCGTGGGGGCACAAGATCACCGGCGAGGTGACGATGCGCGGCAAGCCGGTGGACGTCAGCACCATTCCGCGTGCCATCGATGCCGGTCTTGCCTATGTCACGGAGGACCGCAAACAACTCGGCCTGGTGCTGATCAACAACATCAAAGAGAACACGACGCTCTCAAACCTGAGGGCGGTGGCGTCGCGTGGCGTCATCGATGACCGCAAGGAAGTAAAGGTCGCATCCGAATATCGCGCCAAGCTCCGGATTCGCTCGCATTCGATCTACCAGGAAACTGTGAACCTTTCGGGCGGCAACCAGCAGAAAGTCGTGCTGTCCAAGTGGCTGTTCACCAATCCCGAGGTTCTCATACTCGATGAGCCGACACGCGGCATCGACATCGGTGCGAAGTATGAGATCTACACAATTATCAACCAACTCGCGGCCGAGGGTAAAGGCATCCTGATGATCTCATCGGAGATGCCGGAACTGCTCGGAACCTGCGATCGCATCTATGTCATGAACGAAGGGCGCATTGTGGCAGAGCTTTCCAAGGAAGAAGCAAGCCAGGAATCCATCATGCGCGCCATCATGCGTTCAGGGGAGAAACACTAATGGTCGCCGATACGAGCACCCAAACCACCAAACCGTCGATCGGTGACTATCTCAGGAACAACATCCGCGAATACGGCCTCCTGGTCGCGCTCGTCATCATCATGCTGTTCTTCCAGTTCGTGACCGACGGCGTTCTTTTCAGGCCTGTCAACATCACCAACCTGGTGCTGCAGAACTCGTTCATCGTCATCATGGCGCTGGGCATGCTGCTGATCATTGTCGCCGGCCATATCGACCTTTCCGTCGGTTCGATCGTGGCCTTCATCGGCGCGATCTCCGCGATCATGCTGGTCAAATGGGGCCTGCCTGCCTTCGTGGTCATTCCCGCCTGTCTCGTCGTCGGCGGCATCATGGGCGCGGCACAGGGCTATTGGGTGGCCTATCAGAAGATCCCGTCCTTCATCGTCACGCTCGCCGGCATGCTGGTGTTCCGCGGAATGACCTACGTGGTCCTCGGTGGACGCCCGATCGGCCCGTTTCCCAAAGACTTTCAGCTTCTTTCGACCGGCTTCGTGCCTGATTTTCTCTACTTCCTCAGCCCGAACCCCGACGTCATCAAGAACATGGTGGCGCTCGTCGCTGTGCTGGCGCTCGTCGCCTACGCGATGTTCGCGGGGCTGCGCAATCGTCGTATCAATGAGCAGCACGGCACGGAGAACGAGCCCTTCGTCTTCTTCGCAATCCAGATGGCGGTCATCGGCTTCGTCGCGCTGTTCATCGGCTTTCAGCTGTCGACCTATCGCGGGCTGCCGAACGTTCTCATCGTCATGGGCGTGCTGATTGCGGCCTATACGTTCCTTACGACGCGCTCGACGATCGGCCGGCGGATCTATGCCATGGGCGGCAATGAAAAGGCTGCCAAGCTCTCCGGCATCAACACCGAGCGGCTGACCTTCTACGCTTTCGTGAACATGGGCGTGCTCGCCGCACTCGCCGGCATGATCATCACGGCGCGGTTGAACTCGGCGACCCCGAAGGCAGGCGTCGGCTTCGAACTTGACGTGATCGCGGCCTGCTTCATCGGCGGCGCCTCGGCTTCGGGCGGCGTCGGCAAGATCACCGGTGCCGTCATCGGCGCCTTCATCATGGGCGTGATGAACAACGGCATGTCGATCATGGGCATCGGCATCGACTACCAACAGCTGATCAAGGGTCTGGTGCTGCTCGCAGCCGTATTCTTCGACGTCTATAACAAGAACAAAGGCAAAGGCTGACCGGTTCCCGATCAGCCTGCATTGAACCAGAAACAGAAGCGGGCGGCTCCGGCCGCTGGATTGGGTGGCGCAAGTCACCCTCGGGGCATCGCATTGCGTGCGTCACGAAGCAGCGGGCGGCGAAGCCCAGGTCGAGAGGAAGGACAGGAACGTGCTGATTTCTCAGGTCAGGAAAGAAGATGGATCGATCGCCGTCGCCGTTCGGTCTCCGGGCGAGGTGGCTCGCGTCGTCAAGGGCGCGGAAAGCGTCTACGCGCTGGCGATGGAGGCGGCCAACGGCGGCAAGAGCCTCAAGGAGCTGATCGACGCCCGTGGTCTGGGCGATACGATCGATCTCGGGAAGGCCTATGCGGAAGGTCGGCTTCTTTCACCGATCACGCATCCTGATCCGGCGCACCTGCATCTGACCGGAACCGGCCTGACCCATCTCGGCTCGGCGGCAACGCGCGACGCCATGCACAAGAAGACGGCCGAGGCAGCGGAAGAGACGCTGACCGATTCGATGAAAATGTTCCGCATGGGGCTCGAAGGCGGCAAGCCGAAGCCGGGCGAAAAGGGTGTCCAGCCGGAATGGTTCTACAAGGGCAACGGAACAGCGGCGGTTGCCCCGGGGCAGCCGCTGACGTCGCCCGCCTTTGCCGAGGATGGCGGCGAGGAGCCGGAAATGGCCGGCATCTATGTCATCTCCGACAAGGGCGTGCCCTACCGCCTCGGCTTTGCCGTCGCCAACGAGTTTTCCGATCACAAGACGGAACGCGTCAACTACCTGTGGCTCGCGCATTCGAAGCTCAGGCATGCGAGCTTCGGTCCGGAAATCCGCATCGGTGTGGCGCCTGACGACATTCGCGGCACCTCGCGCATCCTGCGTGGCGGCGAGGTACTATGGGAGAAGCCGTTCCTTTCCGGCGAAGCGAACATGTCGCACAGCTTCGCCAATCTCGAATATCACCACTTCAAGTACGGCCTCTTCCGTGTGCCGGGCGACGTGCATGTGCACATGTTCGGCACGGCGACGCTTTCCTTCGGGGATGGCATCCGGACGGAGGAGGGCGATGTATTCGAGATCGAGGCCGGGGACTTCGGCCTGCCGTTGCGCAATCCGCTGGCGATTGCGGCAGAGGAAGAGATCGCCATACGCCAACTCTGATATATCTGCTAGGCAGCCGCGGGCCGCGACGGGCGGCCGGTTGCGTCAAGAAGACAAGGAGGCCCCAAGCCCATGACACTTCATCAGAACCTGATTGCCGGCGAATGGGTCGGCACGGACGGCGTCGCCAACGTCAATCCGTCGAACACCAACGATGTCGTCGGCGATTATGCCCGCGCCAGCGCCGATGATGCGTTAGCCGCGATCGCGGCGGCGAAGGCGGCCTTTCTGGCCTGGTCGCGTTCCGGCCTGCTCGAGCGTCACGCGATCCTCAAGAAGACCGCCGACGAGATCCTCGCCCGCAAGGACGAACTCGGGCGGCTGCTGTCGCGCGAGGAAGGCAAGACCCTCGCCGAGGGCATCGGCGAGACGGTGCGGGCCGGCCAGATTTTCGACTTCTTCGCCGGCGAAGCCTTGCGGCTCGCCGGCGAGGTCATCCCGTCGGTGCGGCCCAATATCGGCGTCGAGATCACCCGCGAGCCGGTCGGCGTCGTCGGCATCATCACGCCGTGGAATTTTCCGATCGCCATTCCCGCCTGGAAGATCGCCCCGGCGCTTTGTTACGGCAACACCGTCGTCTTCAAGCCGGCCGAACTGGTGCCCGGCTGCTCGTGGGCGATCGTCGACATTCTCCATCGCGCCGGTCTGCCGAAGGGGGTGTTGAACCTGGTCATGGGCAAGGGCTCGGTCGTCGGTCAGGCAATGCTCGACAGCCCCGACATTCAGGCGATCACCTTTACTGGCTCGGTCGGCACCGGCAAACGTGTCGCCGCCGCCTCGGTCGAGCACAACCGCAAATTCCAGCTGGAGATGGGCGGCAAGAACCCGTTCGTCGTGCTCGATGACGCCGAGCTTGCGGTCGCCGTCGAAGCGGCGGTCAACTCCGCCTTTTTCTCGACCGGCCAGCGCTGCACCGCCTCGTCGCGCCTGATCGTCACCGAGGGCATCCACGATAAGTTCGTCGCGGCGATGGCCGAGCGGATGAACGGTCTGGTCGTCGACGACGCCTTGAAGGCCGGCACCCATATCGGCCCGGTCGTCGATCAGGGCCAGCTCAACCAGGACACCGATTATATCGCCATCGGCAAACAGGAAGGCGCCAAGCTCGCCTTCGGCGGCGAACTGATTGCCCGCGACACGCCCGGCTTCTATCTGCAGCCGGCGCTGTTCACCGAGGCGACCAATCAGATGCGGATTGCCCGCGAGGAGATTTTTGGTCCGGTCGCGGCGGTGATCCGGGTGAAGGATTATGACGAGGCGCTTGCCGTTGCCAACGACACGCCGTTCGGGCTGTCCTCCGGCATCGCCACCACCAGCCTCAAGCATGCGACCCATTTCAAGCGCAATGCCGAGGCCGGCATGGTGATGGTCAACCTGCCAACGGCGGGCGTCGATTTCCACGTGCCGTTCGGTGGCCGCAAGGGCTCCTCCTACGGCTCGCGCGAACAGGGCAAATACGCCGCCGAATTCTACACGACCGTCAAGACAGCCTACACGCTGGCTTGAAGAGTTAGAGCGGGATGCGGGCGGAAAACCGCGCACACTTTTCCTCATCCCGCTCTCAAGCCCACGTGATTTCGCCCGCTGACATGCGGGGTTAAAGAGGAAACGATGAAGAAGAAAGCTGAGTGGCCGCGCAAACTCCGTTCACAGGAATGGTTCGGCGGTACGGGCAAGAATGCCATCATGCATCGCTCCTGGATGAAGAACCAGGGGCTACCCGCCGACACCTTCGACGGACGGCCGATCATCGGCATTTGCAACACCTGGTCGGAGCTCACGCCCTGCAATGCGCATCTGCGTGACCTTGCAGAGCGGGTGAAGCGCGGGGTCTACGAGGCGGGCGGCTTCCCGGTGGAATTCCCGGTCTTCTCGACGGGCGAAAGCACACTGAGGCCGACGGCGATGATGTTCCGCAACCTGGCGGCTATGGATGTCGAAGAAGCGATCCGAGGTAATCCGGTCGATGGCGTCGTGCTGCTCGGCGGCTGCGACAAGACCACGCCCAGCCTTCTGATGGGGGCGGCAAGCGTCGACATTCCGGCGATCGTTGTCTCCGGCGGGCCGATGCTCAACGGCAAGTGGCGCGGCAAGGATGTCGGTTCCGGCACCGCCGTCTGGCAGTTTTCGGAAATGGTCAAGTCCGGCGAGATGACGCTGGAAGAGTTCATGGACGCCGAGCAGGGCATGGCCCGTTCTGCCGGAAGCTGTATGACCATGGGCACGGCCTCAACGATGGCGTCGATGGCCGAGGCGCTCGGAATGACGCTCTCCGGCAACGCCGCCATCCCCGCCGTCGACGCACGCCGCCGGGTAATTTCTCAGCTCACCGGCCGGCGCATCGTCGAGATGGTCAAGGAAGACCTGAGGCCTTCCGACATCCTGACAAAGCAGGCTTTCGAAAACGCCATCCGCGTCAACGGCGCGGTCGGCGGCTCCACCAATGCGGTGCTGCACCTGCTCGCGCTTGCCGGCCGTGTCGGCGTCGATCTTTCGCTCGATGACTGGGACCGGCTCGGCCGCGACGTGCCGACGATCGTCAACCTGCAGCCGTCGGGCAAGTACCTGATGGAGGAGTTCTATTACGCCGGTGGCCTGCCGGTCGTCATCAAGGCCGTCGCCGAGATGGGGCTCCTTCATAACGACGCCATCACGGTCAGCGGCGACACGATCTGGAACGACGTCAAAGGCGTCGTCAACTACAACGAAGACGTGATCCTGCCGCGCGAAAAGGCGCTGACGAAGTCCGGCGGCATCGCCGTGCTACGCGGCAACCTTGCCCCGCGAGGCGCCGTGCTGAAGCCGTCCGCCGCTTCGCCCCACCTGATGCAACACAAGGGCCGCGCCGTCGTCTTCGAAAGCATCGAGGACTATCACGCCCGCATCAACCGTGAAGATCTCGACATCGACGAGAACTGCATCATGGTGCTGAAATATTGCGGTCCGAAGGGCTATCCCGGCATGGCCGAGGTCGGCAACATGGGCCTGCCGCCGAAGGTGCTGAAGAAGGGCATCACCGACATGATCCGCATTTCGGATGCCCGCATGTCAGGCACGGCCTACGGCACCGTCATCCTCCACACCGCCCCGGAGGCGGCCGAAGGGGGACCTTTGGCGCTCGTGGAAAACGGCGACCTGATCGAAGTCGATATCCCGAACCGCACGCTGCACCTCGACGTTTCGGACGAGGAGCTTGCCCGTCGCCGCCTGGCTTGGGTATCGCCGGTTCAGCCGCTCACAGGCGGTTACGGCGGGCTCTACATCAAGACGGTAATGCAGGCCGACACCGGTGCCGACCTCGACTTCCTCGTCGGCGCACGCGGCGACCGCATCCCGATGGACCGCGACAGCCATTGATGGGCCTGCTGGCGCGTTCTGGTATTCATTTGCCCTCACCCCTAACCCTCTCCCCGCAAGCGGGGAGAGGGGACTGAGGCGGTTGCGGCGAGTCTCCTTCGCCCCGCTTGCGGGGAGAAGGTGGCCGGCAGGCCGGATGAGGGGCGGATGCACGCGCATTTCATTCAGCTATGAGGGCGGTTAGAACGTCAATTGCAGTAGCGAGGCAAACATTGTAAATACGGAGAACATAATCGCGTACATTTTCATAAATACTGTTACGTCGAGCTGTCCCTCGTGATAACTAGAAATCTTTCTCTCATATCTCTCTATATTCGCAATAACGCAAATGAGCGCCACCGATAGTAGTATCGCGCCCATGATGCTTAGCAGCAATGCCGCATTTGCATTCTCATAAACCCTGAACAGACCTCGCAATTTTCCACTCGACAATTCGCTGCTGCGTCGAAGAAAAAAATAAAGGCAAACGTTGAAAGCGCGGCGGTGAATACGGAAAACGAGAGCGCAATCACAAGCGGGCCTGCGTTTTCGTTGGAATGGCGATGCATTGCAATACTCTATCAGCACAACAACGCGAAGCAGAGCGCCGACCACGTTGCCGCAATTTCCTGACTTGCGGAAGAGCGTGGTTTCTTTCGCTCGTCGCTCACTGGCTCTGCGTCTGGCTCTGCTCGCCTTGCGTCTGGCTTTGCGTCTGCCCATGCTTCTCGACCGTCACGGCCACCTTCAGCGTTTCGCTAGCCGCGCCGTGCACCAGTCCGGAAATCGGCGCGGCGTCCCTATAGCAGAGGCCGGATGCGATCCGGACATAGCGGTCGTCCGGGCAGATCTTGTTGGCGGCGTCGAAGCCGACCCATCCGAGGCCGGCGATATGGACCTCCGCCCAGGCATGGCTCGCGGTCTGTTCCGGATGGCCTTCCATCATGAGGTAGCCGGAAAGATAGCGGGCGGGGAGGCCGAGCGTGCGTGCGGCGGAAATCAGGATATGGGCATGATCCTGGCAGACACCCTTGCCGCGCTCCAACGCCTCCTCGGCGGTGGTCTCGGTCTGCGTGTCGCCGGGCTTGTATTCGACCGTTTCGTGAATGATGGCCATCAGCGAATGTACGCGCTCGAGATCGGTCTCGCCTTCGGCGGATTTCGCGAGATCGCGGATCAGCTTCCCGGCTTTGCTGAGCGGCGTCTCGCGCGCGTAGAGCCATAGCGGCACGAAGGAGTGGTGCGGGCCGAAAACGCCGGCGCGATCTTCCGTGTCCACCTCGCCGTTCGCCACGATCCGAATGGCGTTGCGGTCTCCCTCGACGCTGACGAGATGCGTGCGATTGCCGAAGTGGTCGTCGTAGGACACTTCGATGGCCGCGCCCTCGACGCGCGTCTCCCAGTTGAGGACCGTTTGACCCACCTGGGTCGTCGGCGTCAGTCGCAGCCGCTGAAGCGCATATTGCACCGGTTCATCGTAGTCATATTCGGTCGTGTGGCTGATTTTCAGGTGCATGTTCTTCTCCTGAAGCTCAGTGATAGAACCGATAACCGTCGGAGATTTCCTGGCCCAGACGGTTGTTGTCGCTGATGAACTCCTCCAGATATTCGTGCAGTCCCTGATCCATGATGTCGTTGATCGATCGGCTGCGGAGCGCTGCAAGTGTCTGCTCGGCGGTCCCATGCGCCGCATGCGTGGCGCGATATTCACGCGCCAGATAGCCGAGATTGCTGACGATCTTTTCGTAGCAATAGGCGAGCGACCGCGGCATGCGTCCGTTGGAGATCAGGAAGTCGGCGATGTTCGCCGGCCTGAGTTCGGCATCGTAGACCCAGCCATAGGCGCGGTGGGCCGACACCGAGCGCAGGATCGATTCCCACTGCACGTTGTCCATCGACGAGCCGACGGCGGCGACGGCCGGCAGCAGCACGTAATACTTCACGTCGAGAATGCGCGCCGTATTGTCCGCCCGCTCGATGAAGGTCCCGATGCGCGAGAAGTTGAAGATCTCGTTCCTCAGCATCGTGCCGTGGAAGGCGCCGCGGATGAGACCGGCGCGGCGCTTGATCGTGTCGATGATCTCGGGCAGGTCGGCGGGCCGCGCCTTTTTCGCCAGCATCGCCTTCATCTCGATCCAGCACTCGTTGGTCGCTTCCCAGGTCTCGCGCGTCAGCGCCGTGCGGACCATGCGGGCATTGTGGCGGCCCGCCTCGATGCAGGACATGACACTCGACGGATTGGCGCGATCGCGAAGCAGGAAGTCGATGGCATCGCTGCCCGTCAGCGTGTCGTGCACCTCGTCATAGAGCTCGCGCACGCCGGCGCTCTGCAGCACGCCGTCCCAGTCGTCCTCGGTCGCTTCGCTGCGGGTCAGCGACATGCGCAGGCCGGCATCGATCAGGCGGGCGCCGTTCTCCGCGCGCTCGATATAGCGGAACATCCAGTAGAGGCCGTTCGCAGTTCTTCCCAGCATCGCGTCAGTCCTCCAGTACCCAGGTGTCCTTGGTGCCGCCGCCCTGGCTGGAATTGACCACCAGTGAGCCGGCCTTGAGCGCCACGCGCGTCAAGCCGCCGGGAATGATCTGCACCTTGTCGGAGACAAGGACGTAGGGACGCAGGTCGACATGGCGAGGAGCGATGCCCTTGTTAACGAGGATCGGAACGGTGGAGAGCGACAGTGTCGGCTGGGCGATGTAGTTGCCGGGGCGCGCCTTCAACTTTTCGGCAAAAATGGCTCGCTCCTTCCTCGTTGCCGTCGGGCCGACGAGCATGCCGTAGCCGCCGGAACCGTGAACCTCCTTGATCACCAGTTCCTCGATGTGTTCGAGCACGTATTTGAGGCTTTGCGGCTCCGAGCAGCGCCAGGTCGGAACGTTCTCAAGCAAGGGCTTGCGGCCGGTATAGAACTCGACGATCTCTGGCATATAGGAATAGATCGCCTTGTCGTCGGAAATACCGGTGCCGGGCGCGTTGGCGATTGTGATGTTGCCTGCCCGGTAGACGTCCATGATGCCGGGAATGCCGAGTGCGGAATCCGGGCGGAAGGTGAGGGGATCGAGGAAATCGTCGTCGACGCGGCGGTAGAGCACGTCGATGGCCTCGTAGCCGCGCGTCGTGCGCATCTTCACTTTGCCGTCGATGACGCGAAGATCCGAGCCTTCCACCAGTTCGACGCCCATCATGTCCGCAAGGAAGGCGTGCTCGTAGAAGGCGGAGTTGTAGATACCCGGGGTCAGTACCGCAACACGTGGCTTGCCGCTGCAGCCGGGCGGCGCCAACGAGGCGAGGCTCTGGCGAAGCAGGTAGGGATAGTTCTCGACCGGTCGCACGCGGTTCTGGTGAAAGAGTTCCGGGAACATCTGCATCATGGTTTCCCGGTTTTCCAGCATGTAGCTGACACCGGAGGGCGTGCGGGCGTTGTCCTCCAGGACATAGAACTGGTCTTCGCCGGTGCGTACGATGTCGGTGCCGACGATATGCGTGTAGACGCCGCCCGGCGGCCTGAAGCCGATCATTTGCGGCAGGAAGGCATCGTTTTTCTCGATCAGCTCGCGCGGGATGCGCCCGGCGCGGACGATTTCCTGCTTGTGGTAGATGTCGTCGAGGAAAGCGTTGAGGGCGATGACCCGCTGTTCGATGCCTTGCGCCAGCTTGCGCCACTCTCGGCCGGAAATGATGCGGGGGATAAGGTCGAAGGGGATGAGCTTTTCGGAGGAGTCTGCGTGTCCGTAGACCGCGAAGGTGATGCCCGTCTTGCGGAAGATGTTTTCAGCTTCCTTTGATTTCGCTATGAGCCGAATTCTGTCCTGGCTGGCATACCATTCATTGTAGGTCGAATATGGCTGGCGCGGACTGCTGTCCGCATTCATCATTTCGTCAAATGCCAAAGGCGTGGTCCCCTTATTTTTGACCATTTGAGTACAATGGTTGATGCAATGCAAGAAGCGTGCACATTCGCGGATCAAGAATTTTCGAGCTGCCCTAAATGTCTTTCGGGACGCGGCTGCCGCGGTCGCGGGCGGCCGAAATCCACCGCAGCGGGCGGCGGCTCCCGGGCGACTTCTCGATGCGCGTTAGGAAATCGGCAGATGCTTAGAATTTGAGCATTCGGCGGGAGGCGATGGGAGGAAGCGAGATGGTGATAGCGTTCGAAATCGTGGAGCGCCCGGCCCAACGGATTACGGGTCACCTCTGGGAGGGCACTTTTGTCGAAGCGGCCGACGGTGCCGTTCGCCGCCTGATCGCCGAGACGCAGGAACATCGCCGGCGTGCTTATCCTGAGGATCATTCGGCGCTGATCGGTCTTTCCTGGAACGATCGGTCGGACGGCTTCCGTTATCTCGTCGGTTATGCGGGCGAAGACGACGGGACCTTCACCCAGCCACACCATGTGGAGTTGCCGGCCATGCGTCTGGCAACGACGATCCATCGTCCCGAGAGCTCGGATGTGTTCGTGGATTACAGCAAGATGTTCGACTGGATCGCAGCCGAGGGGCACATCGTCGATACGACCCATTTCCACTATCGTGAGGAATACGAAGCCGGGTTCGTGTCGCCCTCGACCTCGTCGCTCAGGCTTATGGTTCCGATTCGCTGATGCTGAGCATCAGAAAAATTGCTTTGACCGATGGCGCCGTGCGCTTTATCGGCGGGCGTGCTCGTACCAGCCCGCGACCTCTGGCACCCGACTCATGCGCCGCCGTCGTGCCCAGCCATGGAAAAATCGATGACGCTTGCCCGTTTGGCTCCGGCCATCTTCGTCCTGCTCTGGTCCACCGGCTGGGTGGTCGCCAAATATGCGGCCTTTTTCGCCGATCCGCTGACTTTTCTTGTACTGCGTTATGCCTTCGCGATTCTGCTTTTCATCGGCTTTTGCGCGGTGACGGGCGCTCGCTGGCCACGCTCCTGGACGACGATCGGTCATGCGATAGTGTCGGGGATGTTTCTCCATGGGCTTTATCTGGGGGCCGTGTGGTGGGCGATCGGGCAGGGTGTGCCGGCAGCGATTTCCGGCATCATCGCCGGACTGCAGCCGTTGATGACTGCAGCCGTCGCGCCGTTCTTGATCAACGAAAACCTCAGCCGGCTGCAGCAGACCGGGCTGGTGCTTGGCTTCTTCGGCATTGCGCTCGCGGTGCTGCCGAAGATGGTGGCGATCGATACCGCCGCAACGCCGATCCAACTGCTGCCTGTCGTCGTCAATGTCCTTGGCATGGCGGCCGTCACCTACGGCACGCTCTACCAGAAACGGCATCTTCAGAATGGAGACATCCGTGCCATCGCGACGCTGCAATATGCCGGCGCCCTGATCGTCACCGTTCCCCTCGCGTTCGCGCTTGAGGACCTGCATGTCACCTGGAACCTGCAGCTTATCGGCGCGCTGGTCTGGTCGGTTCTCGGCCTGTCCATGGGAGCGATCGCGCTTTTGCTCTATCTCATCCGCCGCGGACAGGTGTCGCGCGCCGCGTCGCTGATCTATCTGGTGCCGCCGCTTGCCGCTGTCCAGGCGGCAGTCTTCTTCGGCGAAGCCCTGACCCTGCCGATGATCGCCGGCACGATCATCGCGGTGACCGGGGTCTATCTTACCAACCGAAAGGCCGCTGACCCGGCTCCGTCCGGTGATCGCGCCGGCCGCGCCCCGGCCAGTTAGATCGCTACAGGCCGCGATAGATAGCTGAAACCGTAGGGCATTCTTGGAGCTGCCAAATCAAATGACCAAAGCGCTGCTGATAATCGACGTCCAAAACGCCATTCTTTCGGGGAAGGGCACGCCAGAGCGACAGCCGCGCATCGATGCGGCGCTGGACGAGACGGTCGCACGGCTCAGCGCCCTTCAAGGAAAGGCGCGAATTGCTGCCGTTCCGGTAGTGCTGGTCCAGCACGACGGCGACAAGGATCATCGTCTGGCCGTCGGTACGCCTGGCTGGGCCATTCGCGACGAAATCGCGCCGGGGACAAACGACGTGGTCGTTCACAAGAAGAGTTGCGACTCCTTCTTTGACACCGACCTTGCGAAGCGCCTCGAGGAGCGGTCCGTGACGCATCTGATCGTCGGAGGGTGCATGTCGCAGTTCTGTGTCGACACCACGGTAAGTCGGGCCGTTACGCTCGGCTATGACGTGATGCTGGTTGCCGATGGCCACATGACGGCGGACTCGGGAAGCCTGCTGTTTCCCGAGATTGTGGCGCACCACAATGAAACGCTCGATGGGTTCGATGCTGGCAGAGCCAAAGTGCGTGTTCGTCCCGCTGCCGAAATAGCCTTCTGAGAGAGGCCATATAGCGCGCGACCGCAGAAGTTCCGCGATCGCGCCTCGCATGTTGATGTTATGCCGCGCAGGCGTCAGCCCTGGCGAACACCACTGTCGGCGCGACGGGATCCCCGGCCGCGTTCGTGGCGGTTGCCGGACTGCCCGTCATGGTGGCGTCGGCCCTCGTGCTTCGATCCCGGACGGCCGTGGTGGTTGCGACCTTCGTGGTTACGGTTGCCTTCCGACCGGCCGTCATGATGGCCGTGAGCCGGCTGGCGCTGATCGCGGCGGTCATGCTTTTGCGGACGCCGTCCCTCGCGTAGCAGATCGTCGCCGGCAAAGCTCGACGGAGCTGCCGCCGGTTCGCGTGCCTGACGTTCGCGATGCGGACGCCCTTCCTGACGGTGGCCGCCACCATTGCCGCGGCGCTGGCCATTGCCGCGACCACCGCGACCCTTGGACGGCCGTGCTTGGTCAGCCGGAGCCTCGCCGCTGGCGATGGCGATCTGGATACCCATCAGCTTCTCGATGTCGCGGAGCAGGCGGATCTCGTCCGGGGTGCAGAAGGCGATCGCGACACCGTCGCGGCCGTTGCGGGCCGTGCGGCCGATGCGGTGGACGTAGGCGTCCGGAACTTCCGGCAGGTCGTAGTTGTAAACATGGGTGACGCCCGGAATGTCGATGCCGCGGGCGGCGACGTCGGTTGCAACGAGCACACGGATTTCACCGTCGCGGAAGGCTTTCAGCGCACGCTCGCGCTGGCCCTGGCTCTTGTTGCCGTGGATCGAAGCAGCCTTGAAGCCGACGTGGTCCAGATGCTTCATCAGCTTCTCGGCGCCGTGCTTGGTGCGGCTGAAGATGAGCGAAAGGCCATCGGGATTGTCGGAAAGCGACTGCTTGAGGATCGAGGTCTTCAGGTCCTTGCCGGGAACGAAGTGGACGTATTGCTCGATCTTGTCGGCGGCCTTGCCCGGAGGGGTGACTTCGACCTTCACCGGATCGGTCAGGTATTCGCCAGCGAGTTCGGCGATCTGCTTCGGCATGGTCGCCGAGAAAAGCAGCGTTTGGCGGTTCTTCGGCACGAGCTTCGAGATCTTGCGCAGGTCGTGGATAAAGCCGAGGTCGAGCATCTGGTCGGCCTCGTCGAGGACGAGATAGCGGCCTTGCGTGAGTGTCACCGCCTTGCGGTTGACGAGGTCCAGCAGGCGGCCGGGAGTCGCGACCAGAATGTCGACGCCACGGGCAAGCTGTTCGGTCTGCTTGTTGATCGAGACGCCACCGACGACGATGCCGATCTTGAGCGGGGCCTTTTTGACGAAGACCTTGAGGTTGGCGGCGATCTGGTTGACGAGTTCGCGGGTCGGGGCAAGCACGAGCGCGCGGATATTGCGCGGGTCGGCGCGCTTGCCGTCGGCGAGGAGTTTTTCGATCATCGGCAGGCCGAAGGCGGCGGTCTTGCCGGTACCTGTCTGGGCGAGGCCGATAAGATCGTGACCTTTGAGGACGAGTGGGATGGCCTGCGTCTGAATGGGTGTCGGCTTCTCGAAACTGTTGGCAGAGAGGGTCGCCAGAATCTGTTGCGAGAGGCCAAGCTCTTTAAATGTGGACAAAGGATATACCTTTCGGGGACGCCAAGCGCATTCGCCGGAATCGCCTCTTGCAATTCCGGTGTCGTCTGGCGTCAAGAACCCCGCGTGAATTGGGAACTTGTGGGTTAAAAGAAAATCGTCAGGCGCCTGTGCTGCCGCCGATCAGGCGGATATTTGCGCTTTTCCTTCTTCACGGCTTGGAAGTGGTTGCCGAGGGCGCGCTCACGCGGCGGCCGGAAGGTGACGCTGCGCCGATGTCGCTGTTTTGGCCTCAAAAGTCAAGGCCTATCTTTTCGCAGGTGCGAAACGGTCCTGTTCAGTCGATCACGAGTTCGAAATCGGCATCTGCGACCGGTTGGCCGTTGATCAGAATGACCAGCCGGTGCGCGCCGGCATAGTAGCGCCGCGTCGTGATCGGGCGGATCGGGTGGCGCTTCTCGATTTCGAGGGGTGCGCCTGGTCCGAGCGTCATTGTCGTCCACTTGAACACTTTCGGCGATGTCATGCCGTTCGCCTTCTGGTGATGCACGGCGTAGTCGATCATGACTCTTTGCTCGGCGGCGCTCGAATTCTGTATTTCGAGACCGAAGCGAAGATGCTCGCCGAGCCGGACATGCGGTGTCCCCAGCGTCAAACTGGCATCGATGCCTGACAATGCACCGAAACCGAAATTGGCGAGTGCCTCCACATGTCCCTGCTTCAGGAGCGTGCGACAAGCGTGGCGGAGCAACCTCAGGCGTTCCGGCGATGCGCCGTCGACATGCGCGGCCACGAACCGCGCGACGAGATCCGGATGATTCTTGGCGATGTCGTTGAGGCTGTTGGCGACGGAGCGGCGCACGTAATCTTCCGGGTCATCGATCAGCGCAGCGATTATCGGAAGGATCGGGCGCGGATCGCGGATGAGTTCTGGCAGCCGCATGGCCCAAGGCAGGCGCGGGCGCGTGCCTTCGCTGGCCAGCCGCCGGACATGATGGTTGCTGTCGCCGGTCCAGCCTGAGATCGTGGCCAGCGCCCGTTGCTGATCCCGATGAATGAACGCGCGGATGCCGAATTCCGCGGTGAAATGCGGTGTCAGACGGCGCAGAAGCGCGAGCGAGAGCTCGAAATCGTCAAGGCCGCATGCCGCGATGAATTGGTTCACGGGAAGAAGTGCCCAGCCGCTCAGCCCTGGCGCGTCGTCGCTCGGCAGCGCGCGCTCCAGTATCTCGGCGGCGGCAGGGAAATCTTCGGGCAGCGTTTGAAACAGGGAGTCGCAGATCTGCCTTGACCGTTGCATCAGTTCGAGCGAATCCAGGTCGTGCTTTGCGAGCGCAATGAAGCGCTCGCGGTCGAATGCGGCCGAATTCCGGCCCAGATGCGTGGCGATCTCAAGCACGACGCCCGCATGCAACAGGTTCTTGAGCGGTTCTGCCATCGGTCTGATCTATAACTGCTGCTCGGTGACGAAGTGCTGCATCAGTTTTACCGAGCCGATCACTGCGATGTAAGGGGCGAATTCCGGGTCGGTGAGAGCGCGTTTGCTCGCTGCCTGCGCTGCTTCAAGCGTTTCCCATGCGACGAGATCGGCGATCATGTCGGCGGTCTCGCATGCCGTGAGGGCACGCCAGGAAACGAAACCTGGATAGCGGGAGACGGCCTGCATGGCGCGCTTGCGGGCCACAACTGCCGCGTCCTTGTCCGTGACGGCACAGACGGCGAGTTCGAGAATGTTCGGGGATGTCATGCTTGTCTCCTTGCTGAATACCGCTTGACTTAATCACATCCCAACTGCCAGCCTTATGGCCATAATGTTGCAGGAGGAGAACCGTGCGGCCCGCCGACCGATTGTTTCGGATCATCCAGCTCATGCGCGCCTCAGGTCGCGCGATGACGGCGAGCGAGATCGCTGAGAGAATGGAAGTCGCACCGCGGACGATCTACCGCGACATGCAACATCTGATCGCGTCTGGTGCACCCATCGATGGCGAACGCGGCGTCGGCTACCTTATGCGCGACTCCTTCGATGCGCCGCCGCTCGCCTTCACCTTCGAGCAATTGGAGGCGCTTGCCTTTGGCGTCCGTGCTGTACAGATGCTCGGCGATCGGCGCCTGGCTCAAGCGGCCCGTGAGGCGATGGAGAAGATCGGCCATAGCTTGCCGGCCGAGCATGCAAAAAAGCTGAGAAGTGCGCCACTGCGCGCCTTTCGATCTCAACTCCAGCCCGAACCACCCGGGCTACTCGGCGAAATCCGTGAAGCGATTTCCGGGCGACGCAAGCTGCACATTACGTATGAAAGCCTTGCAGAAGAAACGTCCGAGCGTACAATCTGCCCACTCGGCCTTAGCGTTTTCGGGCACTATTGGCTGCTGACGGCTTGGTGCGAGTTGCGCCAGGACTTCCGTGACTTCCGCGTCGACAGGATCGTTTCTCTCAAGACCGAGCGGGAGCGGTACGAGGCGGCGCCGGAGCGCAGTTTCGATGCCTATCTTGCCCGAATGGAGCTGGGGCGCGCGTGAAATTGGACGTTAGACCTTCGGCGTAAGGAACCTGGGGCGACTTCAGTCGTTCCGTCCCTTTAAGCTTTCGCCGATCTATCTGCCATCCACGACACAGGGAGAAAATAGTGCGGAACCGGATTTGGATACTGGCAGCCGACGGAAACACGGCGCGCATATACAAGGACGTCAACTTGCTGAAGGATGGACGCCAGCAACCGGAAGTGGAGACATACGAAATCGAAACCAAGCGTGCTCGGGACATAATGGCCGATAAACCGGGCCGCAGCCACTCGTCGGTCGGTTACGGCCGTTCGGCGATGGAATACAGCAGTGATCCGGTCCGCGAAGAGCAGCACCGCTTCGCCATGGAGATTGCCGGGAAGCTCGACCACTACGCGCTTGAACACGCCTTCGAGAACCTTGTGATCTGCGCCGCACCCAAGACGCTGGGCGACCTCAGGAAGCTGCTGTCACACCAGGTCAAAGAAAGGACCCTTGCGGAGATCGACCGCAACTGCGTCGCGGTGCCGACGGACCAACTGATCGCAACGGTCCGCTCCGTGGTGTTTCCGTAGCGCAAAACACGATGCCAGGCGTCACGCTTTCGGCGTTCCATCAGAAATCCGTGGGCACGCCGCCTTCCTCTTTGCGCCTGGCGACGAAAGCGTCGAGTTCTTCTTCGATCGCCGGATCGAGCGGCGGGCGCTCATATTCGTTGAGCTTCTGCTTGAAGACTCGGTTGGCATGATCGTAGGTGGTCGGCCGACCGGCCTCAGTCCAGGTCTCGAAGTTCCGCCAATCGGAAAGGATAGGCGAGTAGAAGGCCGCTTCGTAGCGCTGGAGCGTGTGCATTGTGCCGAAATAGTGTCCGCCGGGACCGACGTCACGCACCGCATCGAGGCCGAGCGCATCCTCGCTGACGTCGAGCGGTTGGAGAAATTCAGCCACCATCTGCAGCATATCGACATCAAGGATGAACTTCTCGAACGAGGCCGTTAGGCCGCCCTCGGTCCAGCCTGCCGCGTGCATGACGAAATTGCCGCCGCCCTGGGTCAGCGCCCAGAGCGATAGTGCCGACTCATAGGCGGCCTGCGCGTCGAGCGTGTTTGCCGCATTGGTGTTGGATGTGCGGTAGGGAATGTTGTACTTGCGAGCGAGCTGGCCACCGGCGATGACGGCCTTCATGTATTCCGGCGTCCCGAAGGCCGGCGCGCCGGTCTTCATGTCGACATTCGAGGTGAAGCCGCCATACATGACCGGCGCCCCCTTGCGCACCATCTGGGTAAAGGCAATGCCGCACAGCGCCTCGGCGTTCTGCTGCACGAGAGCGCCGGCGATGGTGACAGGCGCCATGGCGCCGGCAAGCGTGAAGGGGGTGACGACGACCACCTGATTACGCGACGACATTTCGATGATGCCCTGGAGCATCGGGCCGTCGAGGCGAAGTGGCGAAGAGGTATTGATGATCGTGAAGAGCGACGGCTCCCGCTCCATCTGCTCCATCGAAATGCCGCGGCCGATACGGGCGATTTCGATGCCGTCGGTGTTGCGCTGGCGACCGAGCGAATAGACATGAAACACCTTGTCGGTCAGCTTCACCATGTCGGAGAGGCAATCCAGGTGACGGATCGAGGCGTGGAGGTCGACCGGTTCGACCGGGTAGCCGCCCGTGGTGTGCACGATGTCGTAGGACTGCGCCAGCTTGACCAGTTTGCGGAAATCCTCCTGGTTGCCGGTGCGCCTGCCGCCCTCGCGATCGGCAACGAAGGGCGCGCTGGCGATCTGCGCGAAGACGAGGTTGTTGCCGCCGATCTCGACGTTTCGCGCCGGATTGCGCGCATGCATGGTGAAAGCCGAGGGAGCCGAGGCGATCATCTCCATGATCAGGCCGCGATCGAAGCGGACGCGATCTGTCCCGGGCGTGACGTCCGCGCCGGCCGCCCTCATGCGATCGCGCGCCTCCGGCAGGATGATGTCCATGCCGATCTCTTCGAGGATCGTCAGGGACGAGTCATGTATGGCTTCGAGTGCGTCTTCCGAGAGGACCGTCGACTTGGCCAGCGTGTTGACGAGGTTGAGGTATTTCGCGGCCGCGGGCTTTCGTGACCGTTCCGCGCCTCGGCCGCCGGATCGGCGGCGTCGCTCCAGCGGTGAAGTTTCGCCTGCTGCAGCGTCCCGGAATTGATTGTCGGTCATGAAAGATTCCACCCCCGCGTTTCCGTTGGGATCTCTCTCGCAGATTTTGACGCTTCATGCCCCGCCATTTGCGACAGTTCATTTCGTGCAGCGTAGCAGAGGTTGAAAAGCGCCGTCACAGTTGCCAACGCGGCCCACAGCGCCGCGCGTCTTATCAGACGCGCAAAGGACGCTGTCGCACTTAAGGAACATGCAGTGGTCAGGGCTTGTCGCCGCGCAGCATCTCGCGTTTGCCGGCGAATCCTGGGCGCCGCTCGACGATGAACCCGGCCGCCTCGAGATTACGTCGGACGAAGCCGGCCGCGGCATAGGTCGCGAAGGTGCCGCCGGGCGTAGCCTTGTCGAACACCAGCTGCATCAGCTCCTGTGACCACATGTCCGGATTACGCGATGGAGCAAAACCGTCGAGATACCAGGCGTCGAATGTGTGCTCCGACGTGCCGAGGCTCTCGAGTGCAGGTCCGCACACCACCGTCAACCGAACCCCGTCCGTGAAGGCGAGATCGACGTGGCCTTCCGGTGTTTCCGGCCAGCTCGCGACAAGCGCCGGTCTTTCCTCGGAAATTTCCGGCCAGTGCGAAAGCGCCCGCTCGATGTCCACCGCCGGCATTGGGAAACGTTCGAAGGAGATGAAGTGGAGCCGACCCGTCGCCGGTCGCGTCTGCTTCCATTGCCGCCAGGTCTCGCAGAAATTGAGGCCCGTGCCGAAGCCGAGTTCGCCTATGACGAAGCTTTCTGCCGTCTGCCAGCGTTGCGGCAGCCTGTTGCCGGAGAGAAAGACATGACCGCATTCCAGCCGGCCGTCGGTGCGGCAATAAAAGTGATCGCCAAATTCCCTCGAGTAGGGCATATCGCCCTCGTGCCACTCGAGGTTCTGCCCTGAAGACGGATGGCTCTGGTGGAGACCTGTCATGGCGATGGTCGTCTGCCGACCCTGAGGCGCAAGGGTCGCTGTAGCACGTTTAAACGCTGCATAGTTCTTCCTTCGATCGACCTCGATCTAAGGAATTATGCCGGAGAAGGTCAATCGATGAGTGAACTTTTGATCGTGGGCGGCGGTATTATGGGGCTGTGGGCCGCCGTGATGGCTGGCCGGGCCGGCATCCAGACGTGTCTTGTCGAGCGCAGCAGCACAGGTGCGGGCGCGAGCGGAGGCCTGCTCGGGGCGCTGATGCCGCATATGCCCGACCGATGGAACGCGAAGAAACAATTCCAGTTCGATGCGTTGGTCGCGCTCGAAGACGAGATCGCCGAACTGCAGCGAGCGACCGGACTATCAGCCGATTATCGCCGCTGCGGCCGGATCATGCCGCTCGGCAAAGCGCATCTGAGAGAGATCGCCCTCGGCCACGAGCAGGATGCGGCGCAGCATTGGGTCTCCAGCGAACGCCGGTTCCATTGGCACGTCCGGGATGTGGATTCCGGCCGCGACTGGCCGGCGGCGGAGGCGGCGTCCTTCGGCATTGCCCACGACACGCTCGCTGCGAGAGTGGCGCCGCGGCGTCTCGTGCAGGCGCTCAAGACTGCGCTTGCGAAATTTCCGCATGTCCGGGTCGAAGAGGGTGCCGAGGTTGCGTCGCTCGATCCTCCACGCGGACGGCTCTTGCTTGCAGACGGAAGGGCGGTCTCCTTCGGACATTGCATCCTCTCCGCCGGGGTCGAGAGTTTTGGCCTGATCGACCGCCTGGCGCATTCGGCGCAGGCGCCGAGCGGCGGTGCGGTCAAGGGGCAGGCGGCGCTGCTCAACGCCGATATCGATCCAGCTTCGCCAATCATCTTCACCGATGGGCTCTACATCGTCGCGCATGAAGACGGTCATGTGGCGATCGGCAGCACCAGCGAGAACCGCTTCGACGAACCGTATTCGACGGACGATCAACTGGATGCGCTGATCCGGCGAGCCGAAGCTTTGGCGCCCGCGTTACGCGGCGCGCAGGTGCTGGAGCGTTGGGCCGGGCTGCGCCCGAAGGCGACCGGGCGCGAGCCGATCGTTGGCCGCCACCCCGATCACGGCAGTCTCTCCGTGCTGACCGGCGGCTTCAAAGTCAGTTTCGGCATGGCACACGCCCTGGCGCGTTTCGTGATCGACGACATCATTGGGCGGCCGACCATCGAACTTCCCGAGTCTTTTGCGTGCGCGCACCACATCGCGGCGCTGCGACAGCAAGGTCCGCATCCTGCCTGAGGGCTTAGCCCATTGCCCGCCGTATGGTTTTTGACAGCAGAGACAGGAAGGCCGGGCGGGAGGATGCCACGAGCTTCCAGGAAAGCACCGATGTCGCCAACTGCCGTGGAAGCACCCCGACTGCAAGGAACCAGACCGCTTCCACGGCACGCCTACGGATAGAGTAATTCATGCCAAGGCTGGCGGTTGCACCGGCTGCCGCCAGGCGCAGCCGCGAGTCATCTCTGACCGGGTGCCGAGTCTCCTCGATGCATAAGGATGCAAGCCGCTCTTCGAGGTGGGTCGGATCGCGCAAGGCGATCCCCGGTCGCAATTGCGATCCGGCGGCTGCCGCCTCAGCGGAAAGAGCCTCAAGGCGGCGGAAGTCATGTTGCACGCGCCAGCGGGCCCGCTCGGCCAGCTTTTCGGCGAACAGCGAATGGTTGGAACCATGCATGCGGTATGCGCCGAGGCAATCGTCGGTGGCCTGGACCTGTCCGTGCAGCGGCGCCACAGTTGCAAGATAGCCATCGGCTCCTTGCCGGAATTTCCCTTCCGGCATCGGCATCACCGCTTCCAGGGCCGCACGGGCGAAGGCAAGACCGCTGGTGACTGTCGTCTGGTAACGACCGCGATGAAAGAGTTTTGGCGTCACGTCGCCCGTATCGAAGGGCTGCTCCGGCGGCGGGAAGATATCCATTACCTTTTCTCGTTGGTCGACGAGGTGGAGCCTGAACTGAAACTGCGCGGTCGAGGCATCCCATGCATGGACGACCTCGGATACGGCAGTCGGATAGAGATAGTCGTCGGCGTCCAGAAAGAACACGATGTCGCCCGTGCTTGCGGTGAAGCCGGTGTTGAAGGCGGCCGCGTGTCCGCCGTTTGCCGGTCGCAGACAGGGGCGGATCCTGTCACCGTATGATCGAATGATGTCTGGCGATCCATCGGATGAGGCATCGTCGACGACGATAACCTCGGTATGCGGGTGATCTTGAGCCAACGCGCTGTCGATACAACGCGTGAGAAAGCCTGAGTAGTTATAGTTGGTGATGATGATTGATACAGAAGTTTGGTCCAGCAATGCCTGTCCTCGCTCTGATCCCCGCTTGTCGCTTCGGTACTCGTGCTGAGTGTGTGCGGTTGGCCGCCGGGATCTCGCATGGAGACCACAAGGCCTTCGCCCGCCAAGCAGGCGGCTGGTACCAACCTTTGAAGGAAACCGCGGGTAGATTTCCTCCGGCGCGGCGGTGCTAAAAAACGGCAGGGTGATGCCTTGCACCATTGCGCGATTTTCCACGCTTCGAGGGAAGCGCTGCGGCTAGTAACTGCACTTATTGTGTTGACAATAGGGCCTTGCCGGATCGGCGACGGAATGTCGGATATGCCTTGGGAGGTTTTCGACGCCCGTGTTTCCCTGGTCCGTGTCGCTTTGCATGGCACGCTTCCGTCGCTTCTGGACGATCAATTCATGGCCCCGTTCCGCGCCGCCAACTTCGTTAATCTGTCACGCAAATCACCTATTAGGCGGGCCATCCACGGACTTCCGGAGCTTGCGCCATGCGTTACGCCATTTGTTTCACTCCGCCGATGGGGGACCCGCTGTCGGCAGTGGCCGCCAGCTGGCTCGGGCGGAACGTCTATTCGGATGAGCCGACGGAACTGCCTTCTGTTGCCGGATTGAGCGTATCGGAGATCGCCTTCCATACGGCGGCACCCCGCCGCTTCGGCTTTCATGCCATGATCATGGCACCGTTCTGTCTCAACCCGGCGACGGACGAGACCGAGCTGCTGAAGGCGCTGATGCATTTCGCCAGCGCCGAGACTCCTTTCGAAATCACGCGGATGGAGGTTGCCCGGTTCAGCCAATGCTGGGGGCTTGTGCCGCAGGTACCGAGCCACGAAATGCACCTGCTCGCCGCCCGTGTCGTGCAGGCATTCGACAGGTTTCGCGCGCCGATGAGCGAGGACGAAATCGAACGGTGCGATCCGGACCGGTTGACGGCACCGCAATTCTCCAACCTTCATCGCTGGGGCGACCCCTATGTGATGGACGAGTATCGCTTTCACATGAACCTGACGGGCGCCTTGAATCCGGAAACGGCCCGGCGGATGGAGGCGCCGCTCAGGGAGCTTTTCGAGCCGCATTTGGAAAAGCCGCTTTCGATCGGCAGCCTTGCCCTGTTCATCGAGCAGGATCCGGGCGCGCCGATGCGAGTCCATTCTCAGCATCCGCTTGGCAAGATTTCTGCCCGCGTGCGCGACGGCAGGGCGAAACGGCCGGCTGCCGATAACCTGTCCGAAGGTCGCGCCGCCCGCACCATTCCGTTCATCATGGCCTCCTTGCTTGCGGGTCGCTGATCGCCCCCTCTGAAGCGTCAATTTCATCTCGACAATCCGGTCCGCGGTGCTACCGTTCCGGAAAAATCGAAGGGTGATTTGATGGCAGAGATTTCCTATCCGCGCGACCTGGTAGGCTATGGGCGCACGCCGCCGCTGGTGCGCTGGCCGGGTGATGCGCACATCGCCGTGCAGTTCGTCCTGAACTACGAGGAGGGGGGCGAAAGCTGCATTCTCGATGGCGATCCGGCGTCCGAATGCCTGCTATCGGAGATCGTCGGAGCGCAGCCCTGGCCGGGCCAGCGCAATCTCAATATGGAATCGATCTATGAGTACGGCGCTCGTGCCGGGTTCTGGCGGCTGTGGCGCATGTTCACGAGCCGCGATGTCACGCTCACGGTGTATGGTGTCACCCTTGCGATGGCGCGCAACCCGGAGGCGGTCGCGGCGATGAAGGAGGCGGGCTGGGAGATCGCCAGCCACGGGCTGCGCTGGCTCGAATACAAGGATTTCCCGGAAGCGGTCGAGCGCGAGCATATCCGCGAGGTCGTTCGCCTGCATACGGAACTGACCGGCGAGCGCCCGCTCGGCATCTATCAGGGTAAGCCCTCGGTCAACACGCTGAAGCTCGTGCTGGAAGAAGGCGGTTTTCTCTATTCCTGCGATTCCTATGCGGACGAGCTTCCCTATTGGGTTCCCGGATTGACCGCCGATAAGCCGCATCTCATCATTCCCTATACGCTCGACGCCAACGACATGCGTTTTGCGACCAATCAGGGGTTCAATTCCGGCGACCAGTTCTTCACCTATCTCAAAGACACGTTCGACGTGCTCTATGCCGAGGGCAAGGAAGGCAGTCCGAAGATGATGAACATTGGCCTGCATTGCCGCCTCGTCGGTCGTCCCGGTCGCGCAGCTGCGCTCGCCCGCTTCATCGATTACGTGTTGTCCCACGACAAAGTCTGGATACCGCGCCGCATCGACATTGCGCGCCATTGGTACGATCATCACAAGCGGGAAGGTGTGCGGTGATGTCTGACAGGGAGGCCTTCGTTTGTCGCTTCGGTGGTGTCTTCGAGCATTCGCCATGGGTGGCGGAGCGCGCCTACGACCGCGCCGCTGCCTGCGGGCTCACCGCTGGCAGTGTCCATTCGGCACTCTGCAACGCTTTTCGCGCGGCTTCGCCCGCCGAACGCCTCGCCGTCCTCAAAGCCCATCCGGATCTCGCCGGCAAGCTTGCGATCGCCGGCGAGCTGACCGCGGACTCGCGGGCGGAGCAGGCGTCCGCCGGACTGGACCGCCTCTCACCCGAAGAGCATCAGCGGTTCACTGCACTCAACAAGGCTTATATGAATAAATTCGGCTTCCCCTTCATCATTGCGGTCAAGGGGCTGACGAAGGACGACATTCTAGCGGCGTTCGAAAGGCGGATTGACAATTCAAAGGAAGAAGAATTTGAAACCGCCTGCGCGCAGGTGGAGCAGATCGCCCGGCTGCGGCTCAGATCCATGCTGCCCGGAGACGAGAATGCCTGAAAGTGCCGTCCCTGACTTGTCCGCCTCAGCATTTTGCCGCGCGCACGCGTGCTGCGGAACCGAAGTCTGATGTCGCGCCTGCTTTCGATCGAGGCCCTGACGAAGGAGGCTTTCGCGCCGTTCGGCAGCGTCATCGAAGCGGAGCCGGCATCGGTGCGCTACATCAATGGCGGCAACACCGAACGGTTTCACGCGCTTGCGCGGGCCGATGTGACGGGCGAGGGCGCTGGTGTCATCATCAACATCTTTCGCGGGCAGCCGCGCGCGTTCCCCTATGCCGTGACGATGATGGAGCGCCATCCGCTCGGCAGCCAGAGCTTTTCGCCGCTCGACGATCGGCCGTGGCTTGCGGTGGTGGCCGAGGATGAAGGCGGGCGCCCGGGCAGGCCCCGGGTGTTCCTGGCGAGTGGACGGCAAGGGGTCAATTATGGCCGCAACGTCTGGCATCATCCGCTGATGGCGGTCGAAGCAGCAAGCGATTTCATCGTCGTCGATCGCGAAGGGCCGGGCAACAATCTGGAAGAGTTCTTCTACGACAAGCCTTTCGTGATCCCTGTTCCCTTCTGAAGGAAATCAAGCGATGAGCAAGACCGGGCGGCTTACGACCCACGTCCTCGACACCGCGCTCGGCAAACCCGCTGAGGGCCTAAGGATCGATCTCTATTGGCTGGAGGGTGAGGAGCGGCAATTGATCCGCACGGTCCACACGAACAGCGACGGGCGTGTCGACGTACCGATGGTCGAAGGCGTGGCCTTCATGGCGGGCAATTACGAACTGGTCTTCCACGCCGGCGACTATCTCCGGGCAACGGGCGTCGCCCTTCCGAAGCCAGCCTTCCTCGACCTCATCCCCTTGCGCTTCGGCATTGCCGATCCCGGAAGCCATTATCACGTGCCGCTGCTGCTTTCGCCCTACGGCTATTCCACCTATCGCGGGAGCTGATCGTACTCCGCAAGAATGTCGCGGCCCACATCGGTGATGTTGCGCTTGCCGCAGAGAGCCATGGTAATGTCCATCTCCTTGCGGATGATTTCGAGCGCGAGCGTCACGCCCTCCTTGCCCATCGCACCAAGGCCGTAGAGGAAGGGGCGGCCGATAAATGTGCCCTTCGCACCGAGGGCGATCGCCTTCAGTACGTCTTGGCCCGAGCGGATGCCGCCGTCGATGTGGACTTCGATCTGATGCCCGACGGCATCGACGATGCGCGGCAGCATGCTGATCGACGATGGTGCGCCGTCGAGCTGGCGGCCGCCGTGGTTCGAGACGATGATCGCGTCGGCACCGGTCTTGGCCGCCATCTTCGCGTCCTCGGGATCGAGGATTCCCTTGAGGATCAGCGGACCGCCCCAGCGCTCCTTGATCCATTCGACGTCCTTCCAGGAAAGCTGCGGATCGAACTGCTCGTTGGTCCAGGCGCCCAGCGAGGAAAGATCGGTGACGCTTTTGGCGTGGCCGACGATGTTGCGGAAGGTGCGCCGGTTGGTGCCGAGCATCTTCATGCACCAGCGCGGCCGCGTCGCCATCTGCCAGAGGTGCTTCGGCGTCATGCGTGGCGGCGCGGAAAGGCCATTGCGCAGGTCCTTGTGCCGCTGGCCGAGGATCTGCAGATCGAGTGTCAGGACCAGCGCCGAGCATTTGGCGGCCTTTGCGCGGTCGATGAGGTTGAGCACGAATTCGCGCTCGCGCATCACGTAAAGCTGGAACCAGAAGGGCTTGGTGGTGACCGAGGCGACGTCCTCGATCGAGCAGATACTCATGGTCGAAAGCGTGAAGGGTACCCCGAAAGCCTCCGCGGCCTGCGCCGCCAGCATTTCTCCGTCTGCATGCTGCATACCCGTTAGGCCCGTCGGCGCAAGGGCGACCGGCATCGACACCTTCTGGCCGATCATCGTCGTTTCCAGCGAGCGGTTGCTCATGTCGACCAGAACCCGCTGACGCAGCTTGATCTTGGCGTAATCCTCCTCGTTGGCGCGATAGGTCCCCTCCGTCCAGGCGCCGCTGTCGGCATAGTCGAAGAAGAGCTTCGGAACACGCCGCTTGGCGAGCGCCTTGAGATCGCGGATTTCGAGCATTTGCGTCATGGAACGGCCTTCATCGGTGGATGACGACTGCATGTTTCCGCAAGTCGGAACGACTTAAGGGTGAAACCATGCAGCAACTCAAAGTGCTACAGCGGCCTTTGTGCATCTCATAAGACGCACGGGCTGTAGGGGCCATTACCACGATTTCGGGAGGCGCGTAATAGCTCTAGGGGCGAAGAGGTCAAAAAAATTGACCTCTCTTTCGATTCAGTTGGCGCCGAGCGAAGATTTGGCCGGGCGGCCGGCCACGTAGGTCTCCACGACCGCGCGATCGTCCCCCATTGTCTGCAGCAGGAAGAGCTCATCGGCCAGCGAATTGACCACTTCGGCACGCAGCGCCATGGCCGGCGTCGCCGCCATGTTCAAGACGATGAGATCCGCGTCGGTGCCTGGCTCCAGCGTGCCGATGCGATCGACGAGCGACAGGGCCTCGGCGTTGCCGCGGGTCATCAGGTAGAAGCTGTCGAAGGGGTTCAGCCGCTCGCCCTGCAGTTGGAGGATCTTGTAGGCCTCGTCGAGCGTCTTCAGCATCGAGTAGCTGGTGCCGCCGCCGATATCGGAGGCGACGGAGACGCGCACCGGCTTCTGCCGGCGCGTCAAAGCGCGCAACGGGAAAAGTCCGGAGCCGAGGAAGAGGTTCGAGGTCGGGCAGAAGACCGCGACGGAGCCGCTCTCGCTCATGGCATCGGCCTCGCGATCGGAAAGATGAATGCAGTGGCCGAAGAGGCTCTTCGGTCCAAGCAGGCCGTAGCGGGCATAGACGTCGGTGTAGTCCTTCGCTTCCGGATAGAGCTCGCAGGTGAAGGTGATTTCGTCGCGGTTTTCGGAAAGATGCGTCTGCACATGCAGGTCGGGAAATTCGTCGACGAGCGATTTTGCGACCTCCATCTGCTCCGGCGTCGAGGTGATGGCGAAACGCGGCGTGATGGCGACGTGGTTGCGGCCCTTGCCGTTCCAGTCGGCGATGACCGCCCGCGTCTCGTCATAGCTCATCCGAGGGGTGTCGAGCAGGCCTTGTGGGGCATTCCGATCCATCATCACCTTGCCGGCGACCATGCGCATGTCGCGCTTCAAGCTTTCGGCGAAGAAGGCGTCAGCGGAGGCCTTGTGGACCGAGCAATAGGCAGCCGCCGTCGTCGTCCCATGGCGAATCATCTCGTCGAAGAAGTGAACGGCAATGCGTTCGGCATGCGCCGTTTCGACGAACCGGCATTCCTCAGGAAACGTGTAGGTGTTCAGCCATTCGAGCAGGTTGGCGGCATAGGAGGCCATCACCTGCATCTGCGGGAAATGAAGGTGTGTGTCGATGAAGCCGGGCATGATCAGATGCGGGCGATGATCGATCTCCGTGACGCCGTCGGGCGCTGCGGTCTTGACTACCCCGTACGGGCCGGATGCCTTGATCACGCCGTCCCCGATGAGCAGCGCGCCATCGCTTTCATAGATATAGGCAGCGCTGTCGTCGATGGCTTGCGGGGCGCGGTTGAAGCTCAGCAGGCGGCCGCGAATGAGGGTGGATGTCATTGTGTCTCCCCGACGGCGCTCTCGAACCAGGCAGTGAGCAGCCTGCGTTCGTCCGCCGTCATATCGGTTATGTTGCCGGGCGGCATGGCATGGCTGCGCCCGGCCTGGATATAGATTTCGCGCGCGCGGGCGGCAATCTCGGCGTCGCTTTCGAGTATGACGCCGTTCGGCGCCCGGGCAATGCCATCGTAAGCGGGCTCGGCCGCATGGCACATGCTGCAGCGGGTCGAGATCGTATCCTTCACCGCCGGAAAATGCGCGTTATCGGCGAAGCGCTTGAAGGCCGGCGCGGCCTCGGCCTGTGCTTCGCCTGTTAGCACCTTCGGCACCGTCGAGAGCCAGATGATCAGGATGAAGAGGATCACCGTGACGATCCAGGTCCAGGTGGGCTCGCCTTTGCGCGCATGCGTGGTGTTGAACCAGTGGCGGATCGTGACGCCCATCAGGAAGACGAGTGCGGCGATGATCCAGTTGAAAGCCGTCGCGAACGCGAGCGGATAGTGGTTCGACAGCATGAAGAAGATGACCGGCAGCGTCAGGTAGTTATTGTGAAGCGAGCGCTGCTTGGCCTGGGCTCCGAGCTTCGGATCCGGCGTGCGGCCGGCGATCAGATCGGCTACGACGATTTTCTGGTTGGGAATGATGATGAAGAAGACGTTGGCCGACATGATGGTCGCGGTGAAGGCGCCAAGATGCAGGAAGGCTGCGCGACCGGTGAACACCTGCGTGTAACCCCACGCCATGGCGACGAGCACGACATAAAGTAGCGCCATCAGCCCCCAGGTGTTCTTGCCGATCGGCGATTTGCAGAGAAGATCGTAAAGAATCCAGCCGAGCCCAAGCGAGGCGAGCGAGATCAGGATCGCCGTCGTCGCCGAGATGTCGAGCACATGATGATCGATCAGGAAAAGATCGGCGCCGCCATAATAGACGATGCAGAGCATGGCGAAGCCGGAGAGCCACGTCATGTAGGATTCCCATTTGAACCAGGTGAGATGCTCCGGCATCGTCGCCGGTGCGACCAGGTATTTCTGGATATGGTAGAAGCCGCCGCCATGCACCTGCCATTCCTCGCCATAGGCGCCGGGGGGAAGGTGGTCGCGCTTCACCAGGCCGAGGTCGAGCGCGATGAAATAGAAGGATGAGCCGATCCAGGCGATGGCGGTGACGACATGCAGCCAGCGGGCGGCAAAGGCCAGCCATTCCCAGGCAATGGCGAATTCGTACATTCAGATCCCCTCGTTCTCTGCGTCGACGCAGCTTGCGAGAAAAACCCGAAACGGGGAAGGGCTGTTCTCGACGATCCACGTTGGAGGCTTCAAGCGGGATGAGGAAAAGTGTGCGCGGTTTTCCGCCCGCGTCCCGCTCATGATCTACGCGCGGCCATCCTGTTTGAACTCCGCAAGGATCCAATCGCGAAAACTGCGGATCTTTTCGACATTGCGTCGCGCATACGGGTAGACCAGCCAGTAGTCGTGGCCCTCGCTGCCGCGCAGATCGAAAGGTTGAAAAAGCCGACCGAGCGCGACGTCATCGGCGTAGAATTGAGGAGTCAGGATCGCCACGCCTTGCCCGGCGATTGCAGCGCCTGCCTCGAAGGACTGGGCGCCGAGCCGTGTCGGAACCCGACCTTCGAGATCCGGATCGCGGACGCCGGCGGCGCGAAACCATAGTGGCCACCACCGGTCTTGAGGGTCGATGATGCGGAGCTTCAGGAGGTCTCGCGGTTCGTTCAGCCCGCCGACCGTCGAAGCGAGCGCCGGGCTGAGCATCGGCGCAAACTCCACTTCCATCAGTCGATGGCTGACGAGACCCGGCCAATCGCCCAACCCGGACCGGATCGCCACGTCCACTGCCTCTTTGCTGAAATCGATCATCGCATCGTTCGCCGATAGGCGAACGGCAATGTTGGGATGGGCGAGTTGGAATGAGCCGATATGGCGGGCCAGCCATTGCGACGCGAAGGTCGCGGTCGAACTGATGAGCAGGGCGGACGCTGCATCGCCGCGCGCCGAGGCAACCGCTTCCTGCAACACCTCGAATGCTTCCGTCACCCTGGGCGCCAACCGCTGGCCGACTTCCGTCAGCGTGACTTGCCGCGGGCGCCTCAGGAACAGCGGCTCGCCGACATTCTCCTCGATGAGCTTGATCTGATAGCTGACCGCCGTCTGGGTCATGCCGAGCTCGTCGCCGGCCTTGGTGAAACTGCCGAGCCGGGCCGCGGCCTCGAAAACCCTTAGTGCGTTCAGCGGGAATTGCTTCGACATTTTCATGGATAAGCTCTCTTGATGCATGCAGACGGATGTTCGATTGGAATTCGAGCACCTTTCGCGGCATCCTGCAAGTCAACCTTACCGCTTCCGAAGGGTGCCAAGATGTCCTGCGATGTATTGGAAAGTACTGAAGAAAACCGCTTTCGGCGTTTGAGCCGGTTTCCTCGCTTGTTTCCGCCGCACGGTCGCTCCGACACTTGCGCTCCTCGCGTCTCTATGTCGACGATTTGTCCGATTACATGAAAAGAGACTTGGGTTTCATGGATGGGCGCGAACGGCGGCCGGAGGATGTAATGCTGCGGTAGTGGTGAGCTTGTCGCCCCTCATCCGGCCTGCCGGCCACCTTCTCCCCGCAGGCGGGGAGAAGGGACTCGCGACACCCTCCAGTCCCCTCTCGCCGTCCATCCGGCAAGTTCACATCTGCCTCAACCGCTCCACCGCCATCAGCACACGTTCCGGCGTCGCGGGCGTATCGAGGCGGGGGCATTCGCGATAATCGGCGACGCTAGCCACCGCCATCGACAGGGCTTCCAGTACCGAGATCGGCAGCATGAAGGGGGGCTCGCCGACGGCCTTGGAGCGGCCGATCGTCTTTTCCGTGTTTTCCGACCACTCGGCGAGCCGCACGTTGAAGATCTTCGGCCGGTCCGAGGCGAGGGGGATCTTGTAAGTGGAGGGCGCATGCGTCCTCAAGCGTCCCTTTTCGTCCCACCAGAGTTCTTCCGTGGTCAGCCAGCCCATGCCCTGGACGAAGCCCCCCTCGATCTGGCCGAGGTCGATCGCCGGGTTGAGCGAGCGGCCGACATCGTGCAGCACATCGACGCGGTCGACGAGGTATTCGCCAGTCAGCGTGTCGATCGAGACCTCGGAGACAGCGGCGCCGTAGGCGAAATAGTAGAAGGGAGTGCCGCGCCCCGTGGCGCGATCCCAGTGGATCTTCGGCGTCTTGTAGAAGCCGGCGGCGGAGAGCTGGATGCGCGCCGTATAGGCCTGGCGGATGAAATCCGGGAAGGGCACGAGCTCCTCGCCGATCTTCACATGGTTTGCCACGAAGGCGACGTGTTCTGCCGTGGTCTGCCAGCGCTCTGCGGCGAAGGCGACGAGACGGTCCTTGATCTGGCAGGCCGCATCGAAGGCGGCCATGCCGTTGAGGTCCGAGCCCGACGAGGCCGCGGTCGCCGACGTGTTCGGCACCTTGCCGGTCGTCGTCGCGGTGATCTTCACTCGGTCGATATCGATCTGGAAACTGTCGGCGAGAACCTGGGCCACCTTAGTGTAGAGGCCCTGGCCCATCTCGGTGCCGCCATGATTGAGATGGACGGAGCCGTCCCGATAGATATGCACCAGCGCGCCCGCCTGGTTGAAGGCGGTCATGGTGAAGGAAATACCGAACTTGACGGGCGTCAGCGCGATACCCTTTCGGATCACGCGGCTGGACTTGTTGAAATCGATGATCGCCGCGCGGCGCGCCCGGTAGTCGGCGCTGACCTCCAGTTCGCCGACGATCCGATGGATGATATTGTCCTCGATCTTCTGGTGGTAAGGGGTGATATCGCGACCGGACCCTTTCTCTCCGTAGAAATTAAGCTTGCGGATTTCGAGCGGATCCTTGCCAAGCGCATAGGCGATCTCCTCGATGATGCGCTCGGCGCCGACCATGCCCTGCGGTCCCCCGAAGCCACGATAGGCGGTGTTTGAGACCGTGTTGGTTTTCAGCGGCTGCGAGGTCAGCTTCACATGCGGGTAGAAATAGGAGCTGTCCGCATGGAAGAGCGCCCGGTCGGTCACCGGCCCGGAGAGATCGGAGGAGTAGCCGCAACGGGCGGCGTAGTTCGCATGGACGGCATGGATGCGCCCTTCGTCGTCAAAGCCGACATCGTAGTCGACGAGGAAATCGTGGCGCTTGCCCGTCGCCATCATGTCGTCGTCGCGATCCGGACGGAATTTCACGGCGCGCCGCAGCTTCCGTGCGGCGACGGCGGCGAGTGCGGCGAACTGGTTGCCCTGCGTCTCCTTGCCGCCAAAGCCGCCGCCCATGCGGCGAACGTTCACCGTGACGGCGTTGGACGGCACACCGAGCACATGCGCGACCATGTGCTGGATTTCGCTTGGATGCTGCGTCGAGGACCAGACGGTCATCTCATCGTCCTCGCCCGGGATGGCCAGGGCTATGTGCCCTTCCAGATAAAAGTGCTCCTGGCCGCCGATCCGCATCTGTCCCTTCAGCCGGCGCGGGGCTCGTTCCAGTTCACCTTCTGCGTCGCCGCGCTGCAGCGTCAGCGGCTGCGTCACCAGCTCGCCGCCTTGAGCCATGGCGTCTGCTACATCGACCAGATGCGGCAGGTCGCGGTAGGTGATCTTGGCGAGCCGCGCGGCGCGGCGCGCGATGTCGCGCGTTTCGGCGATCACGGCGAAGGCGGGCTGCCCATGGAACTGCACGCGTCCGTCGGCCAGCACCGGCTCGTCATGCAGGTGGCTCGGGCTGATGTCGTTCGAATGCGGCATGTCGCTTGCAGTCAGCACGCAGACGACACCGGGCAACGCGGCGACTGCGGAGAGGTCTATCTCCAGGATTTCGGCATGAGCGCGATCGGTGAGACCCAGCGCGCCATGCAGGGTACCGCCGGGCTCGGGCATGTCGTCGATATAGTCTGCCGTTCCCGCCACGTGCTTGTGGGCGCTGTCATGGCGCAGCCGTGTGTGCATCGGGCCAGAAATGGTGGTCTGTTCTTCGAAGGTGGACTTATCCATGCATCGGCCTCCGTTCGAAGGGCTCGCCCCTCATCCGCCTGCCGGCACCTCCTCCCCGCAAGGCGGGGAGAAGGGATCTTGCCGCGCCGCCCTTATTCCCTCTCCCCGCCTGCGGGGAGAGGGTTGGGGTGAGGGGCGATCTCACGACACAGGTTTCGAATGCCGCGCTCATGCCACATCCTCAAAACGCTCAAGCTGTGCCTTTTCACCCGTGCTCTCCAGGAAAAAGCGCATCAGTAGGTTCTTTGCCGCCAGCATGCGATAGGCGCTCGTGGCGCGCCAGTCGGTGATCGGCTGGTAGTCGCTCTCGAGAGCCGCTTGCGCCGCACGAACGGTCTCCTCGCTCCAGGGCTGGCCGATAAGAGCCGCTTCCGCGGCCTTGGCCCTTTTTGGCGTTGCGGCCATGCCGCCGAAGGCGACGAGGGCGGTGCGGACGCGATTGTCCTCGCCAAGCGCAACCCGGAAGGCACCGAGGAGCGCGGAGATATCCTCGTCGCGGCGCTTGGAAACCTTGTAGGTGGCGAAGCGATCGCCCTTGGGCAGCGCGGGAACGAAGATGCTTTCGACGAATTCGTCCGGCTTGCGATCCTGCTTGCCGTAGGCGATGAAGAAATCCTCGAGCGGCAGCGTGCGCGTGCCGTCCTTCGATCGCAGGGTGACCGATGCGCCGAGGACGATCAGCGGTGGTGGGCTGTCGCCGATCGGCGAGCCATTGGCGATGTTGCCGCCGATCGTGCCCATGTTGCGCACCTGTTCGCCGCCGATGCGATCGATGAGTTGGCCGAAGGCTGGGTAGGCGTTGGAGAGGGCATCAAAGGCGGCGGTGTAGCTGACGCCGGCGCCAATCGTCAGACCCGCGTCCGTGCGGTCGATCCGCTGCAGTTCGGCGATGCCGTTGATGAACACCGCCGGATTGAGCGGTCGCATCTGCTTCGTCACCCAGAGGCCGACATCGGTTGCGCCGGCGACGATCGTCGCGGTTGGATGTTCGTCGAGCACCGTTGCGAGTGCTGTCGCGTCCGCTGGCACGATCAGACACTCGTCGCCCGTGCGGATCACGATCGTTTCCGCGGAGCGGAGCGCTTTCAGCCGCGCGGTGACAGCCTCCCGCGTACGGGTGATCGGATCGAAGATCGCCGAAGGGCGTTCGCGCGCTGCGGCCTCTGCCGCCCGGACGATCGGTTCATAGCCGGTGCAGCGACAGAGATTGCCTTGCAGCGCCTTTTCGATTGCGGCCCGGCTCGGATTGTCATTCGTCAGCCACAGGCCATAGAGCGACATGACGAAGCCCGGCGTGCAGAAGCCGCATTGCGAGCCGTGGAAATAGACCATCGCCTGCTGCACGGGATGGAGCGTGCCGTCCTTGGCCGCGAGATGCTCGACGGTCACGACATGCGTCGCGTTCAGCGAACCGACAAAGCGGATGCAGGCGTTGACGCTTTCATAAACGAGCCTTTCGCCGTCGCCGCCGTTCGAAAGACGGCCGACCAGAACCGTGCACGCGCCGCAATCGCCTTCGGCACAGCCCTCCTTGGTGCCGGTCAGCCGGCGCTCCAGCCTCAGATAGTCGAGCAAGGTTGCGGTCGGCGAGACGTCCGGAAGGGCGACCTCGGTGTCGTTCAGAATGAAGCGGATGCTGTCGGATGCCTGTGCCATGCCAATCATTCCGTGGCTGCCGTATGTTCCTTTAAATCGTACCCGATTTAACGATAAAACATGCAGCAATTCAAAGTGCTACAGCGGCCCTTGCGCATCTGACAAGAAGCGGCGCTGTAGATTGGAGCGCAATATAGGCGCAGACCACTCACGTTTCCTCAGCGCGCGCTATTGCGCGGTCCAGCCGCCATCCATCGAGACATGCGTGCCGGTGATCTGCGCAGCGTCATCGCTCGCAAGATAGAGCGCCAGCGATGCCACTTGTCCGACCGTTATGAATTTCTTGGTCGGCTGGCCCTTGAGCATCACGTCGTTCACCACCTGCGCTTCGGTGATGCCGCGCGTCCTCGCCTGGTCCGGGATCTGCTTCTCGACAAGCGGTGTCAGCACGTAGCCGGGGCAGATCGAGTTTGCGGTAATGCCGTTTTCCGCGACCTCCAGCGCAACCGTCTTCGTGAGGCCCATAATACCATGCTTGGCCGCAACATAGGCGGACTTGAACGGCGAGGCGACGAGTCCATGCGCGGAGGCGATATTGATGATACGCCCCCAGCCTTTCGCCTTCATGCCCGGCAGCGCGGCACGGATCGTGTGGAAGGAGGAGGAGAGATTGATGGCGATGATCCGGTCCCATTGTTCGACCGGGAAGTCCTCGACTTTCTCGACATATTGCACGCCGGCATTGTTGACGAGGATATCGACGCCGCCGAAGCGCGCCGCAGCATTCGCTATCAGGTCGGCGATCTCGTCGGGTTTCGTCATGTCCGCGGGATGATAGATGACCGTGCCGCTTCCGAGCCCGGCAACGTCGTCCGTCACCGCCCTGATCTCGTCCGGCGCACCGAAGCCATTCAGTACGATGTTGGCGCCGGTCTTGGCGAAAGCCTTGGCAATCGCCAGACCGATGCCGCTCGTCGAACCCGTTATGACCGCAGTTTTCGTCATTTCGCTCTCTCCCTCGCGCTGCCGCTCTTTGTCACCGGTTCGAGCGGGCCGCGGGCGAAACTCGCTGCGCTGTTCTTCGTTCCGCCCTCGGTTCGGTTTTGCAATGCAACAGCGTCAACCTACGCGGAAAAATGCACGAGTGACAATTGTGTTTTTCGGATTGCCAATACAGATTTGGCACCGTTTGGAGGAGTGGTGATATTGCGTTTCGTTTTCGTTTGACATTCGTTTTTCCATCGTATTGAAGTTTTTCGAATGTCGTCGTTGAGGAAGGCGCGACGTCAAAGTAAGGCCGGGGAGGGGAGCATGGGCGATTATATTCTCGCGATCGATCAGGGCACGACATCGAGCCGGGCGATCGTTTTCGACCGCAGTCAAAAGGTCGCCGGCGTCAGCCAGAAGGAATTCAAGCAATATTTTCCGAAGTCGGGCTGGGTCGAGCACGATCCGGAAGAAATCTGGCAAACGGTTCTCTTCACCGTCAACGAAGCGATCGGAAACGCGGGTATTTCGGCAAGCGAGATCGCCGCGATCGGCATCACGAACCAGCGCGAGACTGTGGTCGTATGGGAGCGGGAGACCGGCAAGCCGATCCACAATGCGATCGTCTGGCAGGACCGCCGCACGGCGCCCTTCTGCGAAAAGCTGAAGAAGAAGGGACTGGAAAAGACATTTGCGAAAAAGACCGGCTTGCTGCTCGATCCCTATTTCTCCGGCACGAAGCTCAACTGGTTGCTTTCGAATGTGAAGGGGGCCCATGTGCGCGCGGCAAAGGGCGAGCTTTGCTTCGGCACGATCGACACGTTCCTCATCTGGCGGCTTACCGGCGGCAAGTCCTTTGCCACGGACGCGACCAACGCATCGCGCACGCTCCTCTACGACATTGCCGACAATGCCTGGGACGACGAGCTGCTCTATATTCTGCGCATTCCGCGGGTGATGCTGCCGGAGGTCAAGGATTGCGCCGCCGACTTCGGTGTGACTGATGCGGCGCTCTTCGGGGCGGCGATCCCGATCCTCGGCGTTGCCGGCGACCAGCAGGCAGCGACGATCGGTCAGGCCTGCTTCACACCCGGCATGCTGAAGTCGACCTACGGCACCGGTTGCTTTGCCCTGCTTAACACCGGCAAGGACATCGTCCGTTCGAAGAATCGCCTGCTCACCACCATCGCCTACCGCCTCAACGGTGAGACCACCTACGCGCTCGAGGGTTCGATCTTCGTTGCCGGTGCGGCCGTGCAATGGCTGCGCGACGGCCTCAAGGTAATCAAGGCGGCCCCGGACACCGGCACACTTGCTGAAAGTGCCGATCCCTCGCAGGACGTCTATCTCGTTCCCGCCTTTACCGGTCTTGGCGCGCCACACTGGGATCCGGACGCGCGTGGCGCGATTTTCGGCATGACCCGCAACACGGGCCCGGCGGAGTTTGCCCGGGCGGCGCTCGAAGCTGTCTGCTACCAAACCCGTGATCTGCTCGAGGCCATGCACAGGGACTGGCGTAACGGCAGCAAGGATACGGTGTTGCGCGTCGACGGGGGCATGGTCGCTTCCGACTGGACGATGCAACGTCTCTCCGATCTGCTCGATGCGCCGGTCGATCGTCCCGTGATTCTCGAGACGACGGCTCTTGGTGTCGCTTGGCTTGCCGGAAGCCGCGCCGGCATCTGGCCAGGCCAGGAGGAGTTCTCCAGATCCTGGGCGCGCGACCGGCGTTTCGAGCCGACGATGGACGAGGCGACACGCAAGGGGAAGCTCAAGGGTTGGCGTAGCGCGGTCAAGAGGACGCTGATCGCGGCTTAGAGTAACGCCCGATCTGACCGAGTCGCGGCCGCCCATGCGCGGCGGCAACCCCTCTGCCGGTAGGGCAAACGGGTATGAGCCGCAGTACTTTGCGACGGTCAGATCGATAATACCCGGAAAGCATAGCTGGCGGGATATGTGATTACGCGCGCTATTGTGAGCGCTGCCATTCCCGCGCACGCGCTCACTCTCGGTAGCGATTGACGCGCCCAGCAGAACGGAGGCTTTGGGTCCCCGACCAGCGGCTCTTGCAGGACGATCATCGATCGACTCTGGGATCGACTTGACTCACGCATAGCTCAACGGCTATATGTCGATCAATAGCTAACCAGGTATAGATCCCAAATGTCGAACGCTCACGATGTGCTCTTCAGAACGCTTGCCGATCCGACTCGGCGGGCTCTCTTCGAACGATTGTGCCGTGAGGGGGAAAGGACAGTCGGAGCTCTGACGGCGCGGGCCGGGGTGTCGCAACCGGTCGTCTCAAAGCATCTCGGGGTCCTGAAACAGGCAGGTTTGGTGCGCGACCGCCATGAAGGTCGCCACACCTACTACAGCGCCCAACTCGGCGCACTTGCCCCGCTGGTCGATTGGACAAGCCAGATGGCCGGGTTCTGGCAAAGCCGCTTCGACGACCTCGAAGACCTACTGAAAAGGATGGACCAATGAACGAAACGTCGCCCGAAACGCGCTCCATCGTGGTCGAACGCGAGATTCCTCATCCGCCGGAAAAGATCTGGCGCGCGCTCACTCAGCCACATCTGGTCGAAGAGTGGCTGATGAAGAACGATTTCAAACCGGTTGTGGGTCACCGTTTCAATCTTCGTGGAGATTGGGGCGGAGTATTGGATTGCGAGGTCCTGGCCGTAGAGCCGAACAAGAGGCTGACCTACACCTGGAACTTCGCCCATGACGATCCGGCCTACGATCTGAAGAGCGTGGTGACTTTCATCCTTACCCCAACGAGCACGGGCACCCAACTGCGCATGGAGCAGTCGGGCTTTCGGCCGGAACAGCGGCAGGCCTACGGAGGCGCCAAATCGGGATGGCAGCAGTTCGTTGCCAATCTGGAGCGCGTCTTGGAGCAGATGGATTGAAGTCCGCTGGCACCGTCAAAAATGGGTCAATCAGGCCCCGATTCACTGCGTTAATGGGAGGTCTCAATGAATTGGAATACGTGGATTCGGCAAATCCACCGCGGGTTGTCCATCGCCTTTACAATGACTGTGATCGCTAACTTCGTCGCCATGGGGTTGGGGGATCCTCCCGCCTGGGTGGTCTATTCGCCACTGCTCCCGCTCTTCCTGCTGCTGTTCACTGGCCTATACATGTTCATGTTGCCGTACATTGCGAAGTCGCGTGGTCGGCCCACTGGCGCAATGAAGTGAACGCAATAGCCAAAGCGCGTCGCGTTCAAACGTATTCACGCGACGCGCTTTAGATCTTTTTTGTGCATGTCGTTGCCCCAAAACCGCTGCACACTTTTGGGCGACACGCATTAGCGGGCGACATACATTTAGCAAGTGACCTGCAAGCAGAGAAGGTTGCCCTCTGTAGGGCCGTTGGAAACGGTGCGTTTCCCGAGCGCCCGTTTGCGGCTCGATATGATGCCAACTATTTCTGTGCGAACAGCAACAGGAAGGCATCATGGAACTCGGGCTTTATACATTCGCGGACGTGGATCCGAATGCGATCGACAAGGGTGCCGAAGGACGGCGACGCCTCGCCAATCTGCTTGAGGAAATAGAGCTCGCCGATCAGGTCGGGCTCGACGTCTTCGGCCTCGGCGAGCATCACCGCCCGGACTACGCTGCTTCAGCGCCGGCGGTGATCCTGGCCGCCGCGGCGTCGCGCACCAGCAAAATCCGGTTGAGCAGCGCGGTGACGGTGCTGAGCTCGGACGACCCGGTGCGGGTCTTCCAGCAGTTTTCGACGCTCGACCTTCTCTCCAACGGCCGCGCCGAGATCATGGCGGGTCGAGGCTCCTTCATCGAGTCCTTCCCGCTCTTCGGCCAGTCGCTCGACGACTATGACCAACTCTTTTCCGAAAAGCTGGATCTGCTGCTGGCGATCCGAGAGAGCGAAAAGGTCACCTGGTCGGGCGAGTTGCGTCCGCGTATCGACGACCGCGGTGTCTATCCGCGTCCGCTGCAGGATCCGCTGCCACTCTGGATCGCAGTCGGTGGCACGCCGCAGTCGGTCGCGCGGGCCGGTGCGCTCGGCTTGCCGATGGCGCTTGCGATCATCGGCGGCGAGCCGCGCCGTTTCGCACCGCTCTTCGACCTCTATCGCGAGGCGGCGCGCCGCACCGGCCAGGACGTCACAAAGCTGAAGACGAGCATCAACGTTCACGGTTTCATCGCCGACACGACGGAGAGGGCGGCTGAACAGTTTTACGGACCGCAGGCGGAGGTGATGAACCGCATCGGCCGCGAGCGCGGCTGGGGACCGACGAACCGCGCCCACTTCGACCAGGCGTGCAGCCCGACCGGCAATCTTTTCCTCGGAGACCCCGAGACCGTGGCGGAAAAGATCGTCGCGCATCAAAAACTCTTCCGCAATGATCGCTTCCTCCTGCAGATGGCGATCGGCCTGATGCCGCACGACCAGATCATGCGCGGCATCGAGCTTTACGGCACCAAAGTCGCGCCGGTGGTCCGGGAGATGCTGGCCGAGGAACGCCGATCGCAGCCTGCCGGCGCCTGAACGTCCGCTGTCGGCACTGGCATATGCCGCGCCGGCACGCTACATGTGGCCGCGAAAGCGAGACACCATGACCCTCAACAACGACGAAGATCTTGAGCGGCTGAAGGAAATCGGCCGCGTCTGTGCCAATGCGCTCCAGGCCATGGCCGAGGCCCTCGAACCCGGCATCACCACGGCGGAGCTCGACGCGATCGGCCGCAAGGTGCTCGAGGATGCGGGCGCGCGCTCGGCGCCGGAGCTCTGCTACAAGTTTCCCGGCGCGACCTGCATCAGCGTCAACGAGGAAATCGCCCACGGCATCCCCGGCACCCGCGTGATCCGCGCCGGCGATCTCGTCAATATCGACGTTTCGGCCGAGAAGGACGGGATCTTCGCCGATACGGGCGCTTCCTTTCCGGTGCCGCCGGTGACCGCAACCATCGACAGGCTTTGCCGCGACGGCAAGCGCGCCATGTGGGTCGGATTGAAGCAGGTACGCCCTGGTCAATCCCTGGCGGCGATCGGCAATGCCATCGGCGACTTCGCCCGCAAGAACCGCTATTCGCTCGTCACCAACCTCGCAAGCCACGGCATTGGCCGCTCGCTGCACGAGGAGCCGGGTGAGATCGCCACCTGGCCGGACCCGTCCGAGCGGCGGCACATGACGGACGGCATGGTCTTCACGGTCGAGCCATTTCTCTCGATGGGGGCCCACTGGGCGGAAGGCGGAGACGACGACTGGACGCTCTACAGCGAGCCGCGCGCCCCGACGGTGCAGTATGAGCATACCGTCGTCGTCACGCGCGGCGGGCCGCTGGTGGTGACTTTGCCGGGCTGACCGCACGCCTGATCCAGCGGATCGTTCGATTCCTTCAATAGGACGTTCAATTATAGTCATTTGTCGTCTTCTTGCTGCGGTGCAATAAGAAGGCCATGAGCACGCTTCACAAACTGCCGGACCGCGATCACGTCCCCTCGAAGCAAGCCGGTGCCGGCCTTCATGAGGCAAAGCGCCGCGGAAGCAAAGACCTGACGTCTTCCCCCGCGCATCCCGCCGCGAGCGGCAATCTAGCGGCAACGGCAGTCGCCGGCGCCATCGCCATGGCCGTTGCCATGGGCTTCGGCCGTTTTTCCTACACGCCGATCTTGCCGGCGATGATGGCGGATGCGGGGCTCTCGCCGCGGGACGCCGGGCTGATCGCATCGGCGAACTTCGTCGGCTATCTCGCCGGCGCGGTGCTTGCGGCCTATGGCTGGGCTCATGGCCGCGAACGGCGGATCGGCCTCGCCGCGCTCGTGGCGACGACGCTGTTGCTTGCCGCCATGGGAGTGACCTCCTCCGTGCTCTCTTACTCGGTCATTCGTTTCCTCGCCGGCCTCGCCAGCGCCTTTGCGATGATCTTCATCTCAGGGATCGTGCTGGGCGAGGGGCTGCGCGCCAGATGGGAGCATGTGCCGTCGGTGCATTTCGGCGGCGTCGGTCTCGGCATCGCTCTTTCCTCGATCTGTGTCTGGGCCGCGCCGCTTGCCTCAGCCGGTTTTTCCACGTCGCAGGCCGACTGGTTCACCGGTGCGCTCGTCGCGCTGGCGGGCACGCTCGTCGTGGCTGCGCTGCTGCCGCGCGGTCATCTTGCTGCGAGCGGGGGTGAACGCGAAGGACCGCTGACGTGGACGCGGCCGTTGACGGTCATGACGCTCACCTACGGCTTCTTCGGCTTCGGCTATGTAATCACCGCCACGTTTCTCGTCGCCATGGCCCGGGATGCCAGCGGCGGCCATAGCGTCGAGTTCCTCGCCTGGCTGCTGACGGGTGCGAGCGCCGCGGTCTCGGTTTATCTTTGGCGCTTTGCCGTGCCGCGCTTCGGGCTTGCGGGCGTCTACGCCATCGGCCTGCTGGTCGAGGCCGCCGGGCTTGTTCTGACCGTTTCGTTGCCCTTGCCCTTCGCTCCGCTTATAGGCGGCTTGATGCTCGGCGCCACGTTCATGATGATCACCGCTTACGGCCTGCAAATCGGCCGGCGCCTTGCGCCGGAAAGCCCACGTAGGGCGCTTGCCTTGATGACCGCAGCCTTCGGCATCGGCCAGATCGTCGGGCCGCTCGTCGCCGGCTGGCTCGCCGAACGGACCGGCGATTTTACCTTGCCGACGCTCGTAGCGGCCGGCGTTCTCCTTTGCTGCGGAAGCGTGGTGGTCGTTGAGTTGCGTAAGATCAGACCCGCCCTGGATCGTTGATTTCCAAGGTCATCCGGCCGATCCGCAGGAAAATTTGCAAACGCGCAGATTGATGAAATAACAGTAACATTCACATTACCTAATTGTTGCCTAGGGAGAATTGCCCTAGTTTCGGCACATCAAGGGGCAAGTCATTGTCCCTCCTCAGAAGCGAGAGTGCCGCACCTTGTTCCAATCCTTTTTCCCCAATCCGAAGCAATTCTTCATTTCCGTCACCGTCTGGTCGCTGTTAGCCATTGCCTTCTGGTACGGCTGGGGCGAAAGACTGGGAGCAGCTTTCGGCCTCCCGCCGGTGGCGATAGACGCGCCGCCCATTGTCGGCATTTCCGCGTTCTGGTCGCCGGCCTTCCTGTGGTTTTACATCTACTTTGCTGTGGTCGTCGGGCTTTTTACGGCGTTCTGGTATATCTATTCACCGCATCGCTGGCAGACCTGGTCCATTCTTGGATCGGCCCTGATCCTTTTTGTCACCTATTTCCAGGTCCAGGTCAGTGTCGCGATCAACAACTGGTACGGCCCGTTCTGGGATCTGGTGCAGGCAGCGGTTTCCAAGTCAGCCGTTGTGACGGCCGAGCAGTTCTACGGGGAGATCGGCACTTTCCTGGGGATCGCGATGGTCGCCGTTGCCGTCGCGGTCATGACGCGCTTCTTCGTCAGCCATTACATCTTCCGCTGGCGTACGGCAATGAACGAATACTACATGGAGAACTGGAGCAGGCTTCGCCATATCGAGGGCGCTTCGCAGCGCGTTCAGGAAGACACGATGCGTTTCTCGACTACAGTCGAGGGGCTCGGCGTCAGCCTGATCGATAGCGTCATGACCCTGATTGCCTTCACGCCGGTGCTGATCCGACTGTCGGCCAACGTCACCGAGCTTCCGATCGTCGGCATCATACCCTATCCGCTGGTAACGGCCGCCGTGCTCTGGTCACTGTTCGGCACCGTGTTCCTGGCTCTCGTCGGCATCAAGCTGCCGGGGCTGGAATTCCGCAATCAGCGCGTGGAGGCCGCCTACCGCAAGGAACTCGTCTACGGCGAGGATCACGCCGACCGCGCCCAGCCGCCGACGGTCGCCGACCTGTTCGACAATGTACGCCGGAACTATTTCCGGCTTTACTTCCACTATCTCTATTTCAATATCGCCCGCATCTTCTACCTGCAGATCAACAACATCTTCTCGTTGCTGATCCTCGCTCCGTCGATCATCGCCGGCAGGATTTCGCTCGGCGCCCTGAACCAGATCTCCGGCGCATTCGGCCAGGTGACGTCCTCGTTCCAGTATCTCGTCAACTCGTGGCCGACGATCGTCGAGCTTCTTTCGATCTACAAACGCTTGCGCGCCTTCGAAGCGATCCTCGACGAGGAGCCGCTGCCGGAGATCGACCAGCAGTTCATTGAGGTCGGCGGCAAGGAAGAGCTGGCCCTCTAGCGCATCGGCCCGAAAATCGGACCCGATCTTCGGAAAGCACGATGCGTAGATTCAAAGAGTTACAGCGTCCTTTGCGTGTCCCAAAGGACGCACGGCGCTGTAAGAGGTGGCCATCAGAAGGCGGAGCGATCCGCCTTCTTTTTTGCGCCCTCGATCAGGGGAAGCGCTTCCGCATAGCTGACGCAAGCGACATCCGGCTTGCCGCAGGTCTCTGTCAGGAAGCGGTCGAGTGCGCGCCAATACGCACCGCCATTCATCTCGACGAAATGGAAGCCGAGCTGGAGCGGAACACGGCCGCCGTCATATTCCTTGCGGAAAGCCTCGCGGTAGGCCGCAAGCGTACGTTCTTCGAAAACGGAGCTGTTCTTCTTGTTCTCGACGCCCATCGAATGACGGACGAAGAGATTGTAGTCCATGCCGATTATCGGCCGATGCGACGGGCCTTCGGGAATGAGTGGCAGGCCGAAACGCGGCAAGCCGTCCTCCGCCGACGGCCAGCCAGGTCCCTTGGTCACGAGGCTTGCGTCATAGATGAAGCCGAATGCCTTCAGCGCCGGCAGCAGGCCGTCGCTCAACGAAAGGTAAGGTGCGCGGAAGCCTTTGACATCGTTTCTCGCAAAGTCCGCCCAGCCTTGCGGCTCGGCCTCCGCCCTGTCGGCCTTCTTCCAAGCATCGATTAGCGCCTCGCGGAACGCGGTGAATTCCCGCTGCCAATCGGTCTCGCTCCAGCCCTTGCCGTCGAAATGGCCGCAGGCGTGGCTGCCGATATCGTGTCCCTCGAGGTAGGCCTGCCAGATATGGCCGGCGCGCGTCGCGATCTCCTCGCGGCTTTGCGCGAAGCCTACGTTCGAGCGCCCGGGCTTCTGGCCCGGTGCCTTGTAGATCTGCTTGCCGTCCGCCTTCGTCATCAGGAAGGTGCAGGAGAGAAAATAGGTGAAGTGGGCACCGCTACGCTTTGCCATGGCGAGGCTCTTCTCCCACAGCGCGTTGTCATGCGCGCCGTCGAAGGAGACGATCACGAGCTGTTTGTTCGCGGTGGGGGCCGGCAGCGGCTCCGCAATGGCGAGGGCGGGAAAAAGGCAAAGGGAGAGAGCAAGGATCTGGCGCGTCATTCCGGAGGCATCTTGGGAGGGACTTGTTCGTGCTGTCCGTTCTGCAGGAATGCGGCAATCCTTTGATCCATCTGGAAATTGGCGAGGGATATCGCTATGCCTTGGTAAACAAATGAATAATTGCGGCGGGTGAAACATGGCGCTTCTCATTCTGGGCATTGTGATCTTCTTCGGCATCCACCTTGTTCGAAGCTTCGCACCGGGCGTGCGCATGGCGGTGATCGAGCGGAAGGGCATCGGAACCTGGCGTGCGATCCACGGCATTTCGGCGGCGATTGGCCTCGGCCTTATCGTCTTCGGTTTCGTCCAGGCGCGCGCGACTACCGGCATCCTCTACACGCCGCCGGTCTTTCTCACGCATATCGCCCTGACGCTGATGCTGATCGCCTGCATCTGTCTCGCCGCCGCCTTCCTGCCGGCCGGAAAGATCCGGGTTGCAACGAAGCATCCGGCCATTCTCGCCATCAAGATCTGGGCGCTTGCCCATCTGCTTACTAACGGCGAGACCTCGTCCGTCGTGCTCTTCGGCGGCTTTCTGGCCTGGGGCGTCGTTCTCCGCATATCCATGAAGAAGCGCTGGCTAGCCGGCGAGATCAGCTATCCCACCGTTGCTTCCTATCGCAACGATGTCGGCGCAATCCTCCTCGGTGCCGTACTCTTCGTTGCGATTGTCTGGAAGCTGCACGAACTGGTGATCGGCGTAGCACCCGTCGCCATCGCCTAAATGATCTTCTCCCCCTTACAAGCGGCGCAAAATCGGGTAGAAGGCGCAAAATTCTCAGCATGAAGGCCGGGCAACCGGACACAGGGACATGGCGAACCAAGACGACAGCTTTATCCGCGAGGTCAATGAAGAACTCCGTTCGGACCAGATGAAGGCCATCTGGACGCGCTTCGGCGGGCTGATCGTCGCGCTCGCCGCCTTGATCGTTCTCGGCACCGTCGGCAAGGTCGGTTACGACTACTGGCAGGAAACATCCTCGTCGCAGTCGGGCGACGCCTTCCTCGCGGCGCTCAATCTCGCGCGGGAGAACAAGTCGGATGAGGCCCTTGCGGCACTGACGACGTTGGAAAAGGACGGCTACGGCTCCTATCCGGTGCTGGCTCGGCTGCGGTCTGCGACCCTGCAGGCGCAGAAGGGCCAGACCGATGCGGCGATCACTGCCTTCTCCGAAATCGGCAAGGACACGCGCATCCCGCCGGCTCTGCGCGATGCCGCACGCCTGCGCGCCGCCTATCTGCTCGTCGACCACGGAACCTATGAGCAGGTGTCGTCGGAGGTCGAACAACTGGCCGTCCCGCAAAACACGATGCGCCATTCCGCCCGGGAAGCGCTTGGGCTCGCGGCCTACAAGGCGGGCGACTTTGCCAAGGCAAAAAGCTGGTTCCAACAGATCACCGACGACACCGAAAGCCCGCGCGGGGTCATGGGCCGTGCGCAGATGCTGCTTGACGTGATCGCTGCGAGCGGAAAAGCCTAGCGCATCGGCCCGAAAATCGGACCCGATTTTCGGAAAGCACGATGTGTAAATTCAAAGAGTTACAGCGCCGTGCGTCCTGAAGGACGTACGGCGCTGTAAGAGCGAAACGGATATTTCGAGATGAGTTTTACCGTCGCCATCGTCGGGCGCCCCAATGTAGGCAAGTCCACCTTGTTCAACCGCCTGGTTGGCAAGAAGCTGGCGCTTGTCGACGATACGCCGGGGGTGACCCGCGACCGGCGCCCCGGCGACGCGAAGCTCGTCGACCTCAAGTTTCGCATCATCGATACCGCAGGCCTCGAGCAATCGGCGCCCGATAGCCTGCAGGGGCGGATGTGGGCGCAGACCGAGGCGGCAATCGACGAGGCCGATCTTTCGCTGTTCGTGATCGATGCCAAGGCGGGCTTAACGCCGGCCGACGAAACGCTCGCCGAGATGCTGCGCCGTCGCGGCAAGCCCGTGATCGTCGTCGCCAACAAGGCGGAGGCGCGCGGTTCCGATGGCGGCTTTTACGACGCCTTCACGCTTGGCCTTGGCGATCCTTGCCCGATTTCGGCAGAACACGGCGAGGGTATGCTCGACCTGCGCGACGCGATCGTCGCAGCGCTCGGCGAGGAGAGGGCCTTTCCGCCCAAGGAAGACGTGGCGGAAACCGATGTCGACATCCGTCCGACCGCTCCGGGCGAGGAGGCTGAGGATGAGGACGCCGAGTCCGCCTATGACGAGACGAAGCCGCTGCGCGTGGCGATCGTCGGGCGGCCGAATGCCGGCAAATCGACGCTGATCAACCGTTTCCTTGGCGAGGACCGGTTGCTGACCGGACCCGAGGCGGGCATCACCCGAGATTCGATCTCCGTCGAATGGCAGTGGCGCAGCCGCACGATCAAGATGTTCGACACGGCCGGCATGCGCCGCAAGGCCAAGGTTCAGGAGAAGCTCGAAAAGCTCTCGGTCGCCGATGCGCTGAGGGCGATCCGCTTTGCCGAGACTGTGGTTGTCGTTTTCGACGCCACGATCCCCTTCGAGAAGCAGGACCTGCAGATCGTCGATCTGGTCCTGCGCGAGGGACGGGCGGCCGTGCTTGCTTTCAACAAGTGGGATCTTGTGGAGGATTGGCAGGCGGTGCTGGCCGATCTTCGTGAAAAGACCGAGCGTCTCTTGCCGCAGGCGCGCGGCATCCGTGCGGTGCCGATTTCCGGCCATACGGGCTATGGCCTCGACCGGCTGATGCAGGCGATCATCGACACCGACAAGGTCTGGAACCGGCGCATCTCGACGGCGCGGCTTAACCGTTGGCTGGAATCGCAGCAGGTGCAGCACCCGCCGCCGGCCGTTTCCGGGCGGCGCCTCAAGCTCAAATACATGACGCAGGTAAAGGCCCGTCCGCCGGGCTTCATGATTTCCTGCACGCGCCCCGAGGCCCTGCCGGAATCCTACACCCGCTATCTGATCAACGGGCTTCGCAACGACTTCGACCTGCCGGGCGTGCCGATCCGGGTGCATTTCCGCGCATCGGACAATCCTTACGAATCGAAGGCACGCAAAAGGCGTTGATCAGGGGCCGGCGACCGTTGCCGGCAACTTGTCACGCGCGATGACGGCAGGAACACGGCGGTTGCGCCGTCCTGACTGCGATATCGTCCAGCGCGCGAATATCACCATCGTCGTTTACTCGAAGAACTTGCAAAGATACATCTGCTTGGAGGCGGCCGAAACGAGGAGATTTGCCGATGGCGATAGAAGCGAGATCAGCGGATGACTGGTGGCGCGGCGCGGTGATCTATCAGGTCTACCCGCGCTCCTTTCAGGATACCGACGGCGACGGTATCGGCGATCTTCGCGGCGTCACCGGGCGGCTTCCCCATATCGCCTCGCTTGGTGTCGACGCGATCTGGCTGTCGCCGTTCTTCAGGTCACCGCAGGCCGACATGGGCTATGATGTCTCCGACTATTGCGACGTCGATCCGATGTTCGGCACGCTTGCCGATTTTGACGCCATGCTCGCGGAGGCGCATCGCCTCGGCCTGAAAGTGATCATCGACCAGGTGATTTCGCACAGCTCGGATCGGCACCCGTGGTTCATCGAGAGCCGGTCGAGCAGGACCAATGCCAAGGAGGATTGGTATGTATGGGCCGATCCGAAGCCAGACGGGACGGCGCCGAACAACTGGCTTTCGATCTTCGGCGGCCCGGCCTGGGAATGGGACGGCGTCCGCAGGCAATATTACTTGCACCATTTCCTGTCATCGCAGCCGGACCTCAACTTCCACAATCCGGAGGTTCAGGAGGCCGTGCTCTCGACCGTCCGCTTCTGGCTCGATCGCGGCGTCGATGGCTTCCGGCTCGATACCGCCAACTACTATTTCCATGACCGGAACCTCAGGGACAATCCGCCGCTTGTTCCCGATCCGGATGCAACGAGCCACGATGCGCCGGATGTCAACCCTTATGGCATGCAGGATCACCTCTACGACAAGACCCAGCCGGAGAACGTCGCCTTCCTGCGCCGATTGCGGGCGATGCTCGATGAATACAGCGCTCGCGCAACGGTCGGCGAAGTGGGCGACGGCGCCCGTTCACTGAGGACGGTCGCCGCCTACACGGGCGGCCGCGACAAGCTGCACATGTGCTACACCTTCGATTTTCTCGGGCCCGAATTCACGGCAAGGCATATTCGCCGCTGTGTCGAGAATTTTCAGGCGGTGGTTGCCGACGGCTGGGTCTGCTGGGCTTTTTCCAATCACGATGTGATCCGCCATGTCAGCCGGTTCGCACGCAATGAAGCCGAACGGGAGCGGGTGGCGAAGCTCGCGATTTCCCTGCTTGCCGCGTTACGCGGGTCGATCTGCCTTTACCAGGGCGAGGAATTGGGGCTGCCGGAGGCGGAACTTGCTTTCGAGGAACTGCGCGACCCCTACGGCATCCGCTTCTGGCCGGCCTTCAGGGGTCGCGACGGATGCCGCACGCCGATGGTATGGGAACAGGCATTGCCCAATGCGGGCTTCTCCCTCGGGACGCCCTGGTTGCCGGTACGTGACGAACAGCGGTTGCTCGCGGTCGATGCGCAGGAGGGTGTGCCGGGATCGGTGCTGGAGCATTATCGCCGCACCCTCGCTTTTCGCCGGGCGCAAGAGCCGCTTCTCGACGGTGACATGGCGTTTCTCACCTTCAACCAGGACATCCTGTCCTTTACGAGGGACAAGAATGGCGAGCGCTTTCTGTTCGTATTCAACCTCACGCGGGAGCCGCAGGAGGTGCGTCTTCCCGTCGATGTGATCGTTCAAGAGGCCCTTCCAATACCCGGCTTCGCACCCCCCTGGCTAGACGACGTAATCGTGCTTTCCGCGCTCGACGTCTTCTGCGGTCGGTTGCGGTGACCGTCATCCGATCAGCGCGAACGTATCCACATCGACAAGGCCCTTGTCCGAGATCTTAAGGTGCGGGATCACCGGTAGTGGCAGGAAAGCGAGTTGGAGGAAGGGCTCCTCCAGCGTGGCGCCGAGGGCGAAGGCAGCCTGCCGGAGGTGATGGAGAGTGTCGCGCACCCGCTCGTAGGGTTCGAGGCTCATGAGGCCCGCGATGGGGAGGGCGATTTCGCCTGTGACCTTGCCGCCGTCGACTACGACGAAGCCGCCCTTGATCTCGCCGAGCCGATTGGCAGCGATCGCCATGTCCTCCTCGTTGACGCCGACAACGCAGATATTGTGGCTGTCATGGCCGACGGTCGAGGCGATCGCGCCCTTCTTCAGCCCAAAACCCTGAACGAAGCCGTTGGCGTGGTTGCCATTGACGCCGTGGCGCTCGATGACGGCCACCTTGATGATGTCCTGGCCGAGGTCGATTCCAGTCTGGTTTCCTTCAGCGGGCAGGTGGAAGCGCCGATGTTCGGTGATGATCTTGCCGGGCAGGACGCCGATTACCGAGGTCTGGCCCTCGGCAAAGGGAACTGCGAAATCGGCAGCCTTGACCAGGCCAGCCTTGACGCTGTCGAGTCCGACCGGCTCGACCGGCTTCCGCGTCGCGAACAGCGCATCCGTCACCCGTCTCCCTCCAGAAAACACGATCTCGGCCTTGCAGTTCTCCAGGCTGTCGATGATCACGAGGTCTGCGCGCCAGCCCGGCGCGACAAGGCCGCGGTCCCTGAGGCCGAAGGCGCGGGCGGCGGAAATCGAGGCAGCGCGATAGATCGCCAGAGGCTCGACCCCGGCGGCGATCGCGGTGCGGATCATGTGATCGAGGTGGCCCTGTTCGGCGATATCGAGCGGATTGCGGTCGTCGGTGCAGAGCGCAAGGTGGGGCGAGAGCCGCTCGGTGATGACCGGCATCAGGGCATGCAAGTCCTTCGAGACCGAGCCCTCGCGCACGAGAATGTGCATACCCTTGCGGATCTTTTCGAGCGCCTCGTCGGCGGTCGTGCATTCGTGGTCGGTGCGGATGCCGGTGGCTAGATAGCCGTTCAGTTCCTTGCCGGAGAGAAGCGGTGCATGGCCGTCGATGTGACCGCCTTGGAATGCATCGAGCTTGGCCAGACAGACGGGGTCCTTATGGACGACGCCGGGAAAGTTCATGAACTCGGCGAGCCCGATCACCTTCGGGTGGTGACGGAAGGGCACGAGGCGCTCGATCGGCAGGTCGGCGCCGGCCGTCTCGAGATGCGTTGCCGGCACGCAGGACGAAAGCTGGACGCGGATGTCCATGATCGTTTCCGCTGCCGAATCGAGGAAAAACTGGATGCCCTCGGTGCCAAGGACGTTGGCGATCTCGTGCGGATCGCAGATTGCCGTCGTGATGCCGAGGGGGAGGACGCAGCGGTCGAACTCGTGCGGGGTGACGAGCGAGGATTCGATGTGCAGATGCGTGTCGATGAAGCCCGGAACGACGATGCGGCCGGTGATGTCGATTTCCTCGCGTCCCTTATAATCGCCGTAGGTTCCAACGATGCGGTCGCCGCAAATGGCGATGTCGGAGGCAATGAGCTCACCGGTGACGAGATCGAGGAAGCGGCCGCCCTTGAGCACGATATCAGCCGGGGCGCGGCCCACGCCCTGATCGATGACACGTTCCAACATCTCGGACATGCAGGCACTCCGCACTCTATTTGATTCATAACAATAACCCTCTCCCCGCTTGCGGGGAAAGGGCTTCAGAAAGCGTGATGTCGAAAGCTCAGATGTTGTTCTTCAGCACGTCTCGCAGCTTGTCGAACAATTCGTCGATCTGCTGTTTCTGGATGATCAGCGGCGGCGACAGCGCGATGATATCGCCGGTCGTGCGGATAAGCAGACCCTTCTCGTAAGCCTTCAGGAAGGCGGAGAATGCCCGCTTCGTGGGCTCACCGGCGATTGGTTCGAGCTCGATCGCGCCGATCAGTCCGATGTTACGGATGTCGATGACGTGCGGGCAGTCCTTGAGTGAGTGCAGAGCTTCTTCCCAATAGGGTGCCAGCTCGGCGGCCCTCGTGAGCAGGCCTTCCTCCTTGTAGGTGTCGAGCGTGCCGAGTGCGGCAGCGGAGGCGATCGGGTTGCCGGAATAGGTGTAGCCGTGGAAGAACTCGATCAGATGTTCCGGCCCGGTCATGAAGGCGTCGTGGATCTCCGAGGTCACAAAGACAGCGCCCATCGGAATCACGCCGTTGGTGAGGCCTTTCGCGGTCGTGATGATATCTGGCTTGACGTCGAAATACTGCGCGGCGAAGGGCGTGCCCAGGCGGCCAAAGCCGGTGATGACCTCGTCGAAGATCAGGAGGATGCCGTGTTTGGTGCAGATCTCGCGCAGCTTCTGGAGATAGCCCTTCGGCGGGATGAGCACGCCGGTGGAGCCTGCAACGGGCTCGACGATGACGGCGGCGATCGTGGAGGCGTCATGCAGGGTGACGATCCGCTCCAGTTCGGTCGCTAGATCGGCGCCATGCTCCGGTTCCCCGCGGGTGAAAGCATTCTTTGCCGGAAGGTGGGTATGCGGCAGGTGGTCGACGCCGGTCAGCAGCGTGCCGAACATCTTGCGGTTGGCGACGATGCCGCCGACCGAGATGCCGCCGAAGTTGACGCCGTGATAACCGCGCTCGCGGCCGATCAGCCGGAAGCGCGAGCCATTGCCTTTGGCGCGATGATAGGCAAGCGCGACCTTCAGCGCCGTGTCGACCGATTCTGAACCGGAGTTCGTGTAGAGGACATGGTTCATGCCCTCAGGGGCGATGTCTACCAGCCGGTTCGCCAACTCGAAGGCTTTCGGATGGCCGAGCTGGAAAGCCGGCGCGTAGTCAAGTTCGCCGGCCTGTTCGCGGATCGCTTCGGTGATCTTGGGCCGACAGTGACCCGCGTTCACGCACCAGAGCCCGGCTGTTCCGTCCAGAACCGTGCGGCCGTCGTGAGTCGTGTAGTACATGTCTTTGGCGCCGACGAAGAGGCGCGGCTCCTTCTTGAATTGCCTGTTGGCGGTGAACGGCATCCAGAAGGCGCGCAGATCGTTCGGCGTTGTGTTCAATCGGTTCGACATGTCCTGTTCTCCTCGGCGGATCTGATTGCTGGCGGTACATATGACGACCAGATCGGATTCTTTTACCCGTTGGTCAAACTATCAGCGCGCCCAATAGCGTCAAGCCTGCGGCTTTGCGCCCCCGGCACGACTTTCTAGGGAGAACGACGACGTTCGCCTCGCGGCGCGCTAAAAAATAAGCCCCGCGCGATTGCTCGTGGGGGCTTCTCAGGGTGTCCCGCGGGGCGGACGTATTGGGAGATTACGCCGATTTGCGGACGAGAACTTTTTCTTCCACGGCGTTGTCTTCGCCGTAGATTTCTGCGAGGGCGCCCAAGATCTTCATGACCGCGTCAGAGGAACTCGAATAATAAATCGTCTGGGCGTCACGACGAGTGCTTACCAGATTCTGGGCGCGCAATTTCGAAAGGTGCTGGGAAAGGGCCGACTGGCTCAGCCCGACCTTGTTGGCCAATGCTCCGACCGCCAGTTCTTCCTTGATGAGAGAGTCAAGGATGAGGAGGCGTTTAGGATTTGCCATGGCCGAAAGGAAACCGGCTGCTATTTCGGCTTCCTCGTGTTTTTCAGGCGGAAGGGGCTGCATTGCGTGCTCCATGCGAAAATTACATCACACGTAGTTATGATTAGTGAAGCACGATAATTAGACGTGATGCATAAAAGGGCAACCACCCACTGCGAAAAATGGGGGTAGCTAGGCGCCGGTTAACCGTAAAGTTTTTTCAGAAGCGGACGCAATTCCGCCGTATCCTGGATCGGTACCTCGAATTCGAGCCGTTTCAACCGCTCACCATCGAAGAGATCGAGCCCGGCCACGTCGATACCAACCATCTTCCAGTCACCGTCCGGCGCGCGGCAATGAACGGTCGCGTAGTGTTTCACGGCGTCGGCGTGGTCGGCATTCATGTGTTCGATCGCGCTGTCTTCCATTTCAGCGAGCGCGGCGGCGGCCGGTGAGGCTATGGCGAGGTCTTCGGCCGTCAGTGCATAGGCGCGTCCGAAGCCGCCATTGAGGCTTGCCCTCAATGGGTTCAGGCGGAAGAAACCGAAGTCGGGAAAGTCGACATAGAGCTTGGCCTTGGGATGGCGGCGGACGAAGCGCGCGCGAATGCGGTCATGGGTCTCGGATTTGCGCGGAACCTCTTCCGCCTCGCACTGAACGGTAAGACGCGGGTGGGCGAGCGGATCGCCCTTGCCGGGCTCGCCAGTCAGGAGCGATGCGCGCCGATCGGCGAGCAGCGCCTGCGTGTGTGTTGCCAGCCGCGAGACGAGAACGACCGGCGCGCCATCGATGTCGATGCCGATCAGCACACGGCTGACGAAAGGAAAGCCGCCGCTTTCGGGCTCGATCGCAGCAAGCGAGCCGCTTTTCGCCGAGCGAAGCAATGTCCGGGCGAGCTTGCGGGCTTCATCATCGGTTTCGCGCAGAACGTTGGGTTTTTCGCTCATGACCGTCTTCCTTTCGCCGCTCGTCACCCCGAACAATAAAAAAGCCCGAAACGGGTTGCTCCGGGCTTTATTGGCCGTTCGGCGTGTTGCGTCAACTTTTGTTGCGATGTCGCGTCAGGCCTTCGACTATGTTTTGCGCGTCGATCGTGCCGACCACCGCGCCGTTGTCGACGACGCCGATGCTGCCCGGCTGGCGGGACATCGCGTCCAGGATATCGACGAGAGGAGTCGTCGGTTTCGCCGTCGCCGTCACGCCGGCAATTGTCGCGCCCCGTTCGACGCCGGTCCGCATGACGTCCTTGGCCATCAGCATGGTGATCGGGTTCATATGTTGGACGAAGTCGGCGACATACTGGTTTGCCGGGTTCTTCACGATCTCCTGTGGTGTACCGCACTGGATGATGCGTCCGCCCTCCATGATGGCGATGCGGTTGCCGATGCGGAAGGCTTCGTCGAGATCGTGGCTTACGAAGATGATGGTCTTCTTCAGCCGGCGCTGGAATTCGAGCAATTCATCCTGCAAGCGGGTGCGGATCAACGGATCGAGCGCCGAGAAGGGTTCGTCCATCAGGAGGATCGGCGCGCCGGTCGCAAAGGCGCGGGCAAGTCCGACGCGCTGCTGCATGCCGCCCGAAAGCTCGTTGACTTTCCTGTCCGCCCATTTCGTCAGGTTGACCAGCTCGAGCTGGTCGCCGACGCGTTTCTTGCGTTCTGCCTCGGGCATGCCCGCGAGTTCGAGACCGAAGCCGACATTGTCGGCGACCGTGCGCCAGGGAAGAAGCGCGAATTGCTGAAACACCATGGAGACTGTGTGCATGCGGAAGTCGCGCAGCGACTTCGCGGTGCAGCGATAGGGGTTCAGTGATCCGTTTGCGGTCTTGATTTCGACCTCGCCGCGTACCACGGGCGCAAGGCCGTTGACGGCCCTGAGCAGCGTCGATTTGCCGGAGCCGGAGAGGCCCATCAGGACCAGGATTTCGCCCTCGTTGATTGTCAGCGAAGCACCGGCGACGCCGAGCACGAGACCCGTGGCGGCACCAATCTCGTCGCGGCTTTTTCCCTGGTCCACCATTTGCAGGGCGGCCTGCGGGCTCTTGCCGAAGATGATGTCGACATTCTTGAAAACGACGGCGTCCGTCATGCGCCTTCTCCTTCATCGGACGAGCGGAACAGACGATCGAGAACAATGGCGAGAATGACGATGCAGAGGCCGGATTCGAAACCCCTGGCGATGTTCACCGTGTTCAGCGCCCTGAGGACCGGTACGCCGAGACCGTCGGCGCCCACCAGGGCGGCGATGACGACCATGGAGAGCGACAGCATGATCGTCTGGGTAAGTCCGGCCATGATCTGCGGCATTGCGAAAGGCAGTTCCACCTTGCGCAGCACCTGCCATGGCGTGGCGCCAAAGGACTCGGCTGCCTCGACTAGCGACGGCGGCGTGGAGATGATGCCGAGTCGGGTCAATCGGATCGGCGCGGGGATCGCGAAGATGACCGTGGCGATCAGGCCTGGCACCATACCGAGGCCGAAGAGGATCAGCGCCGGAATGAGATAGACGAAGGTGGGAATGGTCTGCATAAGATCGAGGATCGGACGCATGATCGAGTAGACCCAGGCACGTCGCGCCGCAGCAATGCCAAGCGGAACGCCGACAGCCATGCTGACGAAGCTTGCGGCGAGCACCAGAGCCAGTGTCTCGGTCGTTTCTTGCCAATAGCCCTGATTGATGATCAGCAGCAGCCCAAGACCGGTGAAGAGCGCAATTCCGATCGAGCGTCGCAGCCACCAAGCAAGCGCAGTGACGATAGCAACAACGATGAGCGGGTGCGGTGTCTGGAGGATGAAGAGCAGGACGGCCACGACCGCCGACAGGAAATTTGCGAGCTGATCGAAGAACAGTTCGAAATTGGTTGTCAGCCAGTCGACAAATGCTTTGGCCCAGCCTCCGATGGGAATGCGGTATTCAGTCAGAAATTCCACGAGCTTGGATCCCTCTTGTCAGGGTCAAAAACCGGATCGCGCTAAGCGGTGAAAAAGGGCGGGGTGGTACCCCGCCCGCTGCATGTTTCCTCAAACCGGACCGATTGAAGGATAAAACGTGCAGCACTTCAAAGTGCCACAGCGACCTTTATGCGTGCTGCAGGACACGCGGGCCCTCTGGTCGATCAGAGACCGAGGGCGGCCTTCACCGCAGCCAGTCCGTCGCCGCCATCCCTCGTGGTCACACCAGCAAGCCAGGCGTCGATTGCCGTCGGATTGGCCTTGAGCCATGCCGCCGCAGCGGCCTCCGGCTCCTCGCCGTCGTTCAGGATCTTGCCCATGATCTCGTTCTCCATCTGGAGCGAGAACTTCAGGTTCTTCAGCAGGGCACCGACGTTCGGGCATTCGGTCGTGTAGCCGGCACGCACATTGGTCAGCACCGTGGCGCCGCCGAAATTCGGACCGAAGATGTCATCGCCGCCCGAGAGATAGGTGAGCTTGAAATTGGCGTTCATCGGATGCGGCTCCCACCCGAGGAAGACGATCGGCTCGCCGTCCTTCTCGGCGCGGGCGACCTGCGCCAGCATGCCTTGCTCGGAGGACTCGACCACCTCGAAACCCTTGAGATCGAAAGTCCCCTTGTCGACCATATCGATGATCAGACGGTTACCGTCATTGCCCGGCTCGATCCCGTAGATCTTGCCGTCCAACTCATCCTTGTGCGCGGCGATATCCTTGAAATCCTTGATGCCGAGTTCCGCGCCCTTGGCGTTGGTCGCGAGCGTGTACTTCGCACCTTCGAGGTTCTCGCGCACGGTTTCGACGGACTTGTCCTCGCGATAGGGCGCGATGTCGGCTTCCATCGTCGGCATCCAGTTGCCGAGGAAGACGTCGATGTCCTTGTTCTTCAGCGAGGTATAGGTGACGGGAACCGACAGGACCTTCACGTCCGTCTGGTAGCCGAGGCCCTTGAGAATCGTCGTTGCCGTTGCCGTCGTCGCCGTAATGTCCGTCCAGCCGACATCGGAGAAACGGACGGTGCCACAGCTTTCCGGTTCGGCCGCGACGGCGGTTCCGGCGGTCAGGGCTGCCATGCAAACGGCACCAGCCAGCATGAGTTTGAGAGAGCGTATCCTTATCATCGTTGTCGTTCCCCTGCCTCTGTTTATTGTTTTAGCCAAACACCAATGGAGCGTGAATTCAAGCGCCTTGATGTCGAAGGAAGTGTATTGCGTCAATACATTGACGGGATGCACAAAGCGACGCCCGATGTCGCAATCTCCAAGAAAAGGGAGCCATTTTGCGTCACGCGCTTGCGCCGACGCGCAAGGGTTGTCGTCGTGATTCGGCCAGCGACCTGGCTTTAGGGGGATCACGTGGAAGCGAAAATCTGTGGGTCATGCTGACCCGCTCTGGCCATCGGCCGCCAGCCCCGTCATGAAGCGGATTACTGCATGTGTCCGAAAGGCGCACGGCGCTGTAGGAGTCCGGAGACGGGAAACATGGCCAAACTCTATTTCAGCTATGCGACGATGAATGCCGGCAAGAGCACCCTGTTGCTGCAGGCCTCCTATAACTACCAGGAGCGGGGCATGCGCGTCGTTATGCTGATCGCCGCCTTCGACGACCGCGCCGGAACCGGCCGAATCTCGTCGCGCATCGGGCTGGCATCGGACGCGATTCCGTTCAGCGGCGATGACGATCTCTACGCTCTTGTCGAACGCCTAAACGCAGACGGGTCGGGCGAGATCGCCTGTGTCTTCGTAGACGAGGCGCAATTCCTCGCCGAAGACCAGGTCTGGCAGCTTGCACGCGTTGCCGACCGCCTCGGCATTCCGGTGATGGCCTATGGCCTCAGAACTGACTTCCAGGGCAAGCTTTTTCCCGGTTCCATGGCGCTGCTGGCGATCGCTGACGAGTTGCGCGAAGTCAGGACGATCTGCCATTGCGGGCGCAAGGCGACGATGGTCGTGCGCCTCGACGGCGCCGGTAACCTTGTGCGCGAGGGCGCGCAGGTGGATGTCGGCGGCAATGAGAAATACGTTTCCTATTGCCGCCGTCACTGGGAAGACCGGATGCGCGACGGCTGAAGAAGCCTGCAGAAATTGCTGATATGATCGCCCGTCTCAAAGACACTTCGGCCACACATAGACGGTCGCCGCGATTGCTCGCCCCCGTTCGACGACCCGCGTGAAAAAGCCTGTGTGCTATACTTGTCCTAACCGACCAAACATCCTTTATATAACTGCAATCGAAGGCTGAATAAATTCGGCACGCCGATGCGAGTGACTGTCCCGATCGCGGGGCCGGATTAAGGGGGAAGGCATGGCGACTCTTCAGAATTTTGACGCGGAAATCGAAAAGACGAAGAATGTCGTCCAAGAGATGCGCGGCAAGCTTGAGCAATCTGGCGTTGTCCTCGACCAGTTCGCCAAGGCCGACACCAAACTCGGCGACGTCAATTTCGACATCGAGAACGCCCGCATCCAGGACGTGATTAAGCAGCAGAAGGTGATGGAAGCCAACATCGCCGATCTGATCATCGGGCTTGAAGATGCGACCAACGTCTTCGGCTCCGAATTCGAAAGCATGAAGAGCTATACCGGCTACGAGAAATTCATCGGCATGTTCTCCAAGCAGAAGATGCAGCGCCTGCGGACCGATCGCGTGCGTAACATGTCTCTTGCCGGCAACCTGCAGGAACTTCTCGCCAAGTCCGACACCATCGTCGGCATCCTCAAGGACCAGAGGGCTATCCTCGACCAGCGCTACAAGACGTCCGAGCAGAGCCTCATCAAGGTGATCGATCGCCGCAAGGGGACGATGGCGTCGCTTGAGGAGACGCAGAAGCGCATCGAGGAGCTAAATCCCCTGTTGCTCGACATCGAGAACAGGATCGCTGCGTCGACCGACCAGAAGACGAGAACGGAACTGGAGGGCGAGCGCTCGACGCTTGCGACCGAATATAACGAGAAGCAGGCGAAGGAGCAGGAACTGCTCGCAGAGAGCCAGACGCTCGAGCGCTACACATCGATGTTCCAGACCTTCGTCGATTCGCTCAACAATCAGATCGCGGCGCAGAACACGCTGATCAACAAGCTGACGATCGATACCGAACAGCGCATCGTGCTCTACAAGTCGCTGGAGGATTCGTTGAAGACGGCGGCGCAGCAGGATGTCGCCCACAAGATCAACACGCTCGGTAGTCAGGTCGACACTGCGGCCGAGGAGACCATGGCAGGCATCGGCGCGGCTGCGCAGCGTCACATCGGCGACCTGCTCGAAATGCATGAAAAGAACATGCTCGCGACGCAGGATATCCAGCGGCGCAAGAAGCTTGCCGACGACGCCTTCGCCCGTCGCTTCCAAACGGTGATGGACAAGCATAATGCGGCAAACTACGTGAAGCAGTGATCGGCAAGGCGGCAATGACCAGAGCTCCGACCGCCTTTCGGCGCCTGCCGAGGGACTAGGCATGAATACCGCCGCATCCGCAGCCGTACGGCAATATTTCGGTTCCATCCGGTCCGCGCTGGCGGGGCTCGAGCTGTTTCTCGGCGACCGCAACTCTCCGCTCTACAAGGATACGGTGGTCGGGGAAATCATCGTTCCCTATCTCGCCCGTCTGAAGGCTTCGATCGCCTGCTGGGAAAACCGCATCGGCTTCGTCGAGCGGTTTCGGATTTCGCGCGCCGAAAGCGGCTTTCCGGTGTTCCAGAACGTTCTCGAATTGGAAAACGACCGGCAGAGTGCGGAAAAGCGCCTGGCAAGCATTCCGCCTGCCGATGCGCTCCGCGAAGAGATGGCCGATTTCATCCTCAGGCAGAAAGCCTTTCCCGAGGCGTTGCAAGCCCGCATGGCGGAAAGGCTCTATCTCGAGCAGATCGGCAAGGGCGATATTTTCTCGCCCTTCATTCTGCCGGAAACGATCCGGGTCGCGGTCAACCCGAAGACGATGCGGCCCTATTACGTCGTCTCCTGGGGTGCCTTCGATGGCACCCAGACGCTCCCCATGGTCTACATGGTGACAATCGAGGATTCTTCGGAAAACATCGTCGAGATGCTGGTTACCCATGACGGCAAGCTCAATCCGGACGTCGAGATCCCGCTGCCGGTCGGCGGCCTTCTCAACCCTGACCTTGCGAGCCGCTTCGATGACTTCGCCTCGAAGAACAGCGCCTATTCCCTGACGCCGGTGACGATCGCCACCAATCTCGACAAGGATTTCCCGGAGTTGCACCCGAAACAGCTTCGGCGCATCGTGCTCGGTCCGTTTTATTCGGCCGGGATCACCGAGAACAACGACAGGATCAACGATATCCTCTCGAAGGTGCGCAAGGTGGAAAATGCCTGGCTTTTGACCTGGACGGTGCAGGAAGTCTTCTCCAAGGCCGAACGTCCTGCGGAGCGCGGCTTTTGGTCCTCGACGCCGGCGCAGGAGGAATTCCACATAGACACAGACAACCTGGAGGCTGCCCGCATGGGCGTCAGCTCCTACGAGAAGCACGCGCTCGTGCCGCACGACGCCTATCAGGCACTCTACGCCGAGGGTGAGGCGGGTGAGGTCTTCGGAGACTACAAGGTGCACGTGATTTCCGGCAACCAAGTCGTGAGCGAGGTTTGACGATGACGCTGAATACCGGCCTGACGACGCTGCATGAGGACGATATCGCCAAGCATCAGGCGATAGCCCAGAGCCTTGTCACCAAGCTGGTCATCCTCGAACGGGACGACGCATCAGCGGGGACGCCGCTCGCGGGCACCGGCCGTCGCTTTGTCTCGACCGTTTCGACCGCCGGCCAGCGCCGCACCCGCGAGGTCGAGCTTCAGCGCACGATCCAGTCGGTGCGTGGCGCCGATCCGCTGTTATCGCCGGCCCAGCATGCCGTCCTCTACCGTACGCGCCGCGGCATTCAGGTGGCGCTTGCCGTCGCCGATGTCTTCGCGCGGCAGACGAATCTCGAGCAATTGCAGGCGCGCAACGCCGCTTCGCCGCTCGGCGGCGAGGAGGCGGGCCAATTCAAGGCACTGCTTTCGGCCGCCGCCTATGTCGCCGCCTTCACGCTGGCGGCCTATTTGGGTGCGACCTTGCAGAGCGAAGGCGAACCGGTTGATGATGCCGCGGAGCCGGATTTTCTCTTTGATACGCCCCAGGATGCGCTGAAGAGCACGGTCGCGGCACTCGACCGCAGCATTGCCGGGGCGCCGGACGATCTTTCCTTGCCGGCCCGTACGCGCGCCTTTTCACGTGTCGCGATCGAAGGATTGATCGCCCGCAAGACGCGGTTCACCGGCCTCCAGAGCTTCGAAAACGTCCATATCCGGCTCGACCAGGACGACTTCACCCTGAACGGTTTCGATATTGCGCCGGGACAGAAGCGCAAGCCGTTGGTGATGACCTTCAAGAAACCCGAGGAAATCATCGGCAACCACATTGCGAAGTATCAGGCGTTGAAGCTTGCCAAGATGCTGATGGCCTATGACTTCGACCGGCAGATGAACCCGTTTGTCGAACTTGGCGGCTTTCTCTTCACCTTCATCGGCGACGGCATGCCAGGCACTGGCAAGACCATTCTCATCCAGATGCTCGCCGGGATGCTCCACGATTACTGCGGCGTCGCCGGCTATGCTTTCCACTACGAGAACTTCGGCGTCGACCAGATTTCCTCCTACCAGGGAAAGTCCGGCCAGAACTGCAAGGAATTCGTCAACAACGTCATCAATCCTCGGGCGATCGGCTTCGGTACGATCGACGATGTCGATCAGGTGGCGGCGAGGCGTTCCGACGACCGCGCTTCGGCCGGCCAGCATGAGGTCACGGCCGTGCTGATGGAGAGCTTCGCCGGTGCCTCCACGGTGGTGCGCGGCAACTGCACCTTCGGCATGTTCTCGAACCACCCGGAGAACGTCGACGACGCGCTGCGTCAGCGCGCGGGCGCGCGTTGGCTTGTCGACGGGCCGCAGACGGAAGGCGACTATATCGACATCTTCGCGTTGCTTGTCGGTAAGAACCACAAGATCCCGCTTGGTGAGCATGATCTTTACGCCGGCCAGGAGATCAAGCGCGCGGTGTCGCAGTCTTATGCGGCCCATTCACGACCGCAGGAGGAGGGGCTTGCCGCCGTTTGGGAGCGCTATGAGAAGGAGAAGGGCAAGATTGCCACGCTCGCCGATGTCGGCGCCTATCTGCACATGATCAAGGAGGCCGAGCCGCGCTTCACCGGCCGGGCGATCAGGAACATCACCGATACGATCAAGATGCGGGCGATGGACGTCGAGCTTCCCGATGACTGGTTCAAGGATGCGGCCGCCTTCATGCACAAGTCCTACGACGAGAAGAAGGCGATGATCGAGGAGTTGCGCGGCCCGATCACGATCGAGATGGTGCTGCAGGAAATCAACCGCTACGCCGACAGCGAGTTCCGCTACACCGACAAGTCGGACGATGCCGCCGTTGGCGACATCATCCGCCGCGAACGCCAGCGCGAAAAGGCGATCCGCGAAATCGAGGCGATGAAGAGGGAGGGCAGGTGGCAGGCATGAGCGAAGTGGATCCCGAGCGCTCAATTGCCACGGCGAGGAGCACCCCAGCATGAAACGTCTCCTCGAAGCCGAGCTGATCTACGGTCGGCTGCTCGACATTTCCGAGCCGCATCTCGTCGCGCGTTACAACAAGGCGCTGGAGGGCTTGGGCCTGAAGCCGATGGCGCTCGATCACTTCAGCATCGACATGACCGGTTTCTCGCCGGAAATTGCCGACGAACTCGGGGATCGCGATTATCTCGACCCGAACCGGGTCAATCGGCGATTCATCATTCTGACGCCGGCTCAGGCGGACCTTCCCGTCGTCCATACGAGTTTTTCCAACACCGCGGCGCTGATGCATGAATTCTTCAACGCCAACAGCCGCGCGATCAACGCAGTGACGATCAAGGACGCCCTGTACGGCGAGATCGAGGACTCGGTTTCGGTGGTTGAGGACATTGACGACCTCCTGTCGATCAACGAGGTTCGTTTCCGGGTCCTTTCCGCCGAAGACATGCTCGGCAAGGCAACCGAGCTTAGGGAACTTGTCGACCGGTTGAAGAAGGTACCGGCCGCCTGGGCCAACGACGCCATGCTGAACCGGATGGTGGAGCTGGCAAAAATGACCGGCGACATCCGGCAGAATGCGCTGGTGCCAAACGAACTCGTTTTCCGTCACGAGGCCTTCTGGGCCAACCACTTCGGCGGCGTCTATGTTTTCCTCGACCAGAAGACGACGACGGTGATCTGCGATCCCTCGGTGCCCGGTTTCAGGCGGTCGCGGCCATGGCAGGTGAGCTACATCGCGATCAACGATCACGCCCGCATCTACGAGTTTCTCGCCCGGACCAACCGGCTGCAACTGCCGCAGGCCTCCTGGGTGCAGGAATCGGGGCTGTTCCAGCACCGGGCGAACATGATCATTCGCGGGCTGATCAACGCTGCCGATCCGACAGCCGATCTCATGAATGCCGACCGGATCTGGCTGCAGACCTGGATCCACCGCAACGCGGCGCTTGTGTCGCGCGACGGAACCTATCCCTTCCTTCAGGAAATGGCCCGGACGATTGCGGCAAACGGCACGATCACCATGGCGGAGGTCCCGCCGGAACATCGCTTCCTGCTCGTGCGCGCGGCACCGATGCATCCCGATCAATGGCTGGTGAACCGCCTGATCTCTGAGCTTGTCCCCCGCGATTTCGTCTCCCGCTTCGTGTTCGACAAGCAGGGATTCTATGGCGCTTACGAGCACTACAGCGAAAAGTTCCGGGAATATGTTGTCGCGACATTGACCAGCACGTATCTCAAGGACAAGGCCGCTTTCCGCCACAAGCTTTACGGTCTCAAAGAGGAATAGGACATGTTCGATCCGATCGTTGCGTTTTTTCAGCGTGTTTTCACGGCGATCGGCCGTGGCATCGGGCTGGCGGTGGCCTGGCTCCTCTGGCCCTTCGTCGCAATCGGCAATTGGTATCGGGCAAGAAGCTGGATCATCAAGGGGCCGATCGGTCTCGTCCTGCTTGGTCTTATCCTGTTCTACGGCTACTTCATCTGGCAGACGCAGGCCTGGACCAATTTCGATCCGGATTATGTCGATCGCTACAAGCTTGCCGAGCGCAAGGTGCCGGCCGGCTCGCCGGTAAGCGGTCCCGGCGCAACGCCAGGGCAGCCAAATGCAGGGGCCACCGGCGATCAGGCTGCCATGGCCGATCCATCGGGCGGGGCCAACACGACCGAGGCGCTGGCCGTGGCGCAGCTGCCGGCGGGTACGGTGTGCCAGACCTCGGCGATCGTCGACATTGCGGCCGATCTCATCGACTTCAACGTCAACCAGAATTCCTGGATATCCTCGATGCTGCTCTACAAGCTCGGCCTTTTCGGGCTCGACTGGGACGACACGCCCTGGCTCGACAACAAGGCGTCGTTCCAGCGCGGCATCAACCAGGCGGTACGACGCACTTCGGTCGAGCTCGTGGATTCGCTCGGACGCGTTCGGGGCACGTCGGGCATCAACAACGACCTACAGAGCGCGCGCGGGAACATCCAGTTCGACGAGGAGACCTGGTATTTCGGCGTCAACCCGTTCGGACCCAAGACACCGACGCCGAGCTTCTATCGGGCGGCGATGCGCGATTTCAGGAAGTTCAATGTTTCGCTCGGCAAATGCGAGGCGATCTTCGACGGGCGGTCCGACAACATGGTCGAGTTCCTCGACCGCATCGCCAACGACCTCGGCAACACCTCGGCGATCATCCGCGAGCGCTCCGAATTCCACAACGGCGGCTGGTTCGACACGCGCGCCGACGATCGCTTCTGGTTCGCCTTCGGCCAGCTTTATGGCTACTACGGCATTCTTTCAGCGGCCGGTGCCGACTTCGAGAATGTGGTGGCGCAGCGCGGTCTAACGCCGATATGGACGGAGACGATCCGGCAGTTGCGTGCCGCCTTGAACATCCAGCCGCTCATCATCTCGAACGGCCGCGAGGATGGCTGGATCATGCCGACGCATCTGGCGACGATGGGCTTCTACATCCTTCGGGTGCGGTCCAACCTGGTGGAAATGCGCGATATCCTTGCCCGATGATGCGCGGCGTGCAAGCGTAAGCGCGAAGAAACAAAGCGCGCCCATTTTCGCGGAGGCGGCGGATTGGGCGTGCCAAAAAAAGGGGGAGCAGCCATGCCGGAGGTCAAATCCGATATCGAGATCGCGCGCGCCGCGAAGAAGAAGCCGATCCAGGAGATCGGCGCTAAGCTTGGCATTCCGCCGGAGCACCTGCTGCCCTACGGCCACGACAAGGCCAAGGTCAGCGCTGAATTCATCGCCGAGCAGCGGAACAACGGAAACGGCCGGCTCATCCTGGTGACGGCGATCAACCCCACGCCGGCCGGCGAAGGCAAGACGACGACCACCGTCGGCCTCGGCGACGGCCTCAACCGCATCGGCAAGAAGACGATCGTCTGTATCCGTGAGGCATCGCTCGGCCCCTGTTTCGGCAGCAAAGGCGGTGCGGCCGGCGGCGGCTACGCCCAGGTCGTGCCGATGGAGGACATCAATCTTCACTTTACCGGCGATTTTCATGCCATAACGGCGGCGCACAACCTGCTCGCGGCGCTGATCGACAATCACATCTACTGGGGCAACGAGCAGGCGATCGACATTCGCCGCATCGCCTGGCGTCGGGTAATGGACATGAACGACCGGGCGCTGCGCCAGATCGTCGGTTCGCTTGGTGGCGTCGCCAACGGCTACCCGCGCGAGACCGGCTTCGACATCACCGTCGCCTCGGAAGTCATGGCGATCCTCTGCCTCGCGATGGACATCAAGGATCTCGAAAAGCGGCTCGGCAACATCATCATCGGCTACCGGCGCGACAAGAGCCCGGTCTATGCCCGCGAGATCAAGGCGGACGGGGCTATGGCGGTATTGCTCAAGGACGCGATGCAGCCGAACCTGGTGCAGACGCTCGAGAACAACCCGGCCTTCGTCCATGGCGGCCCCTTTGCCAATATCGCCCATGGCTGCAATTCAGTAGTTGCGACGGCAACGGCCCTGAAGCTCGCCGACTACGTCGTTACCGAGGCCGGCTTCGGCGCCGATCTCGGCGCCGAAAAATTCTTCGACATCAAGTGCCGCAAGGCTGGCTTGAAGCCGGACGCGGCGGTCGTCGTCGCGACTGTACGCGCGGTCAAGATGAATGGCGGCGTGAAGAAGGAGGACCTCAGCCGCGAGAATGTCGAAGCGCTCAAGAAAGGTTGCGCCAACCTCGGGCGGCACGTGCAGAACGTTAAGAAATTCGGCGTTCCCGTGCTCGTTGCGATCAACCACTTCACCTCCGACACCGAGGCCGAAATCCAGGCGATCAAGGATTATGTCAGGACGCTTGGTTCCGAAGCCGTTCTTTGCAAGCACTGGGCTGAGGGGTCGGCAGGGATCGAGGAACTTGCGCACAAGGTCGTGGACCTCGCCAATGCCGGCCACTCGCAGTTCTCGCCGCTTTATCCGGACGATATGCCGCTCTTCCAGAAGATCGAGACGATCGCCAAGGACATCTATCACGCGAGCGAGGTGATCGCCGACAAGCTGGTGCGAGAACAGCTCCGGACCTGGGAGGACCAGGGTTACGGCCACCTGCCGATCTGCATGGCCAAGACCCAATATTCCTTCTCGACGGACCCGAATCTGCGCGGCGCGCCGAGTGGCCACACCGTGCCGATCCGCGAGGTGCGGCTTGCAGCCGGCGCCGGCTTCATCGTCGTCATCACTGGCGAGATCATGACAATGCCGGGCCTGCCGAAAGCGCCGTCCTCGGAGAGGATACGGCTCAATGAGGAGGGGCTGATCGAGGGGCTGTTCTGAATCTGTGCGATCATGGCGAAGCCGCCCATGACGGCTCCGTCGCCGTTCAGCCGAGGCGGCCGATATAGTCGGCCTTGCCGATCGGAACGCCTTTGTGGCGGAGGATGTCATAGGCGGTGGTGACGTGGAAATAGAAGTTCGGCAGTACGAACTGCAAGAGATAGTCCTCGCCGCTGAAGGTTACCTTGAGGTTGGGGAAGCTGAGCGTCACTTCCCGGTTTTCGCTGCCTTCGAGATCGGCGGGTTGAACTGTTTCGAGGAATGCGACCGTCTTGGCGATCCGTTCGCGCAGTTCGGCGAAGCTTTTTTCCTCGTCCGGGAAGCGCGGCGTCTCAATTGTCGTCAGCCGCCCGATGGCGTTCTTGCTGGTGTCGCTCGCCCGCTGGATCTGTCCGGCGAGTGGCAGCATATCCGGCGCAAGTCGTGCCTCAAAGAGCTCGGCGAGCGGCATGCCCTTCTTCGAAGCGAAGGCTTCGGCCTTGTCGAGCAGGCCAGCGAGGGCGGAAAAGCCGCGGACGAAGGCGGGCACGGACAGCTTGTACATGGTTAGCGGCATGGATTGTTCCTCGATCTGGTCGATAGCGGGCGAATGATGCGGCAGTTCTGCCGCTCGCGCCATAGATCGTGCTCACCAGCGGTGATTTCAAATGGGTTGCCGCTATCTTGCGCGCCATGAGGTGGAAATGTCGCGTGACCGTGCCGCATGCATTCCGAGGCGCGCAGGTATCGGCTTAACAGCTTGATTCGCTGCGCGACTTCGTCCTTAGTTTTCTGAGAGCTTGCCGTAGGAGAGACTCCGTTGTTGGCGAGCAATACGAGAGCATCATGACGCCTTTGGAACTGCAGGCTTACCTTCACACGCACATTCCCCTGTCGGCGGCCATGCAGGTCGAAGTGGTCAAGGCCGACTGGGAGAACGTGCTCCTCCGCGCGCCGCTTGCACCGAATATCAATCACCGCGAAACGGTATTCGGTGGAAGTGCCTCCGCACTGTCGATCCTTGCCGCGTGGTCGCTCCTCCATCTCCGGCTCCGCCTCAGTGGCGTCGCCACACGCCTGGTGATCCAGAGCAACCGCATGGATTACCTGCAGCCGATTGCTGGCTCCTTCTCGGCGTGCTCAAGTCTCGAGGACGCCGATCAATGGCCCGCTTTCATGCGCCTCCTGGAACGGCGGGGCAGGGCGCGCCTTGTGGTTAGGTCCGATCTGCTTGCGGAAGACGAGGTGGCCGGTTTCTTCTCCGGCGAGTTCGTCGCGCTTGGATACGAAAAGGCGACAACGGGCACAGACGGCATGTGAAGTCCGCCTATCGGCAGTAGCGATAGCCGTTCTTGCGTTCGATGACGTCGAAATGCAGGTGCGTCTCATGGGCGGGGTCGCTGCCCGGATCGAGGACCGTTGTGAAATAGAGGCAGCCCGATGCCGTGACCGCGCGCTGGAACGCGCCTGTCAGCGTCCCATCCTCGTCGCGCGGCTGAATGGCGATCGTCCTGCCGTCGTCGAGCGTGAACGAGGCGATGTCGACAGCGTTGCCGTGGGCGTGTTCCGACATCTTGCCGGTCGTCGCGTGGTTGCGCCGACGACAGACATAAGTCGAGGCCTGGTTCAGCGCCGTGATCCGGGTGTCCGGTCCGAAGGCCGTGGCGGCCGCGGGGGTCGCCGATTCCTTGGTCCAGCGGGCAAGCGCCAGTGCCGTTGCGCAGCGCATCGTCCCCTCTGGCTTCAATGCAACACCCGGCAAGATCGCAGTCACGCGAATCGGCTTGTCGATGCCGCAGCCCTTGCCGTCGTCGATGCGCTTAGTATCGGTGAATGTGCCCCCGAGCGCCTTGAGGTCGGCAAGGCAGGATGCGTGCTCTTCGGCAGGCTCCTCCTTCACCGGCAGGAATACTTCCTCGATGCTGTCGTCCTTGGTTGTGTCCCCGGGGATGCCGTCTTTCTTTTCTTCGTCCGGCTGGGCTCCGGTCTTCCCATTGGTCGGGACATCGGCGCCATTGGGCGGCATGGCTGGCTTCGGTTCCGGCGTTGGCGTTGCTTGCTCGCCGCCGATTTCGGGTTTCGGGACCGGCACCGGACCCTTCTTGGGAAGGCTTGCGCCTGAGAGAATCAAGACGGACAACAGGATCATTCCGGCGGTGTCGCGCATGCAAGTCCCTCCATCCGTTGCAGCCGAAGCCAAAACGCGTGAGAGCAGATCCTGTTTCAAAATGTGCTGAAACTGAGGACGAGGCGGCTGCGAGCGTGAATCGGGGTTCGCCGGCACCCCTAGATTTATATTGACAATTTCACTCATGTTTTTTATGTGGCGTAAATGAGGCGACGCGCTGACACGTCGCACACATCCAAACCCTCGCCCAGCCAGCACCTTGAGTTTGCCGCTCAACAGCAAGCCCGGCCAACATCTCAAAGGACTGGTCTATGCTTAACCGGCATCATCGCCTGGCTCTTCTCGCGTGCACGGCGACACTCGCACTATCAGCAGCCTCCAATACATTCGCTCAGGAAACTGCGGCCGCGCAGACAGAGACCGAGAAGCCCGAAGCCACGAAAGGCGAAACCTACCTCTCGACCATCGTGGTAAAGGGCGGGCGTGACGCCGATCCCTATGCCAAGCCTGGCCCTTCGAGCACGGTGACCACGGACGAGATTCAGTTGCAGGCAGGGCAGGAGACTGACGACCTGCTCCGCAGCGTCCCCGGAACGTCAACGGCCAACAACCCGCAGAATCCCGGTGTCGCAGTCAATATCCGCGGCTTTGAGGGATCCGGTCGTGTCAACATGATGATCGACGGGGTGCGCCAGAATTTCCGGTTTACCGGTCACGAGGCTCAAGGCTTCGCCTATGTCGATCCTGCCTTTCTTGCCGGGATCGACGTCACGCGTGGTGCTGTTACCGGCGTCGGTGGCGGCGCGCTGGCCGGTTCGGTAAACTTCCGGACCTATGACATCGAGGATCTGATCCAGGACGGCAAGAACTATGGCGGCCATGCTGCGGTCACCTATGGAACAAACGGCACTGACTGGTCGGAATCGCTGCTGGGCGCCTATCGTTTCAACGACGTCTTCTCGGTCCTCGGAGGTATCAGCAAGAGCGATCCCGGCAATTACGAGAACGGCGACGGCATCGAGGTTCCGTTTACCGAAGAAGATTTGCTCTCGGGCCTTCTGAAGGCCGAGATCACGCCGGACAAGGACCATTCGTTCAAGTTCAGCGCGATGTCCTACGACAACGATTTCTTCGCGAACTCCTATTTCCAGAACGTGAAGAATCAGACGCTCAGCGCGAATTACGCCTACACGCCCGACAATGAGCTCATCGATTTCCACGCCAACGCGTACTACAACCGCCTGAAGATGCAATACGACGGCAACATCACCGGCGGCGGCGCGGCAAAAGGACGAGAAATCACCGACACCGGCACCGGCTTCGACATCTCGAACACGTCGCTGTTCGACCTCGGCGAGGTAGCCGTTCGAGCCAACTACGGTGTGGAATATTTTCAGGACGACTACGACGTCATCAACAGCGCGACGCAGCCTTCGGGCGGCGTAAACGGTGATGGCGAGAACTCGACAACCGGCATCTTCAGCACGAACACGTTCACCTACGGCATGGCCGAGCTGACGGCGGGACTGCGCTACGACCGCTACACGATCGAGGGAAGTGGTGCTATTTCCGCTTTCAACCCGCTCGGTATGCCCGCCGGCCCTTACAACGTCGACGAGTCGGATGGACGCCTCAATCCCAGCGTGACAGTTGCGCTTAACCCAACGGGCTGGCTGCAGCCCTACGTGACCTATGCGGAAACTTCGCGGGCGCCGACGGTGAACGAAACTTTCGCCGGCGGCTCGCACCCCGGTGGATTCCAGATGTTCTTCCCCAACCCGTTCCTCCAGCCGGAAATATCCAAGGGCTGGGAAATAGGCGCCAACATTAGACTGGATGATGTCATCGCTGCGGGAGACAGCTTCCGCCTGAAGGCGAACTATTTTCACCAGAGGGTAGACAACTATATCACTGCGGCGCTGGGCGGCGGCATGCAGGTCTTCTTCGTCAACAATCCCGGCGAATCCACCGTCCAGGGCTTCGAGTTGCAAGCCGCCTATGATGCCGGCTATGTTTTCGGCAATCTCGCCTATACCCATACCGACAGCGAGTTGCCGTCTCAGATCAACGGTTTCGGCGTGCAGAGCTTCCTACCGGATGACATCTTCAGCGCCACGATCGGGGCGCGCTTCCTGGACGAGCAGCGGTTGACGGTGGGCTCCCGCTTCTATGCCGTCTCCAACGCCTTCATCGGCGAGGTGAACGCGCCGTCGGGGTCGCCCTTCGTCGCGGGCTACGGGCTGGTCGACTTGTTTGCGAACTACAAGTTCGAAAACGGCTTCGAACTGACTGGCAGCGTAACGAACCTCTTCGACAAGACCTACACGCCGGCGTCGAGCACGATCGCGGGCAATACGGTCGATACCGGTCGCGGCCGCACGTTCCTCGTCACCGCAAAAGCCAAATTCTGATCATCATCAGATGGTCTTCAATCGGGCGGTCCGAAAAGGGGCCGCCTCTTTTCGTGGGGACAATGTCCGCAGCGGGCAAACGCTCGTTTTCCTGCTTGCGCGCATCCCCAAGCCGCGCTAACACTTCCGCCCATGATGAACGCACGCAACATTTCGATCTGGTGGTGGGCTCGCTGAGGCGGCCTTGACCAGTCATGCGTGATTGAGACATGAAGCCGCCCGGAGATTTCGAGGCGGCTTTTTCGTATTCAGGCCGCGTGGAAGGACCGGGCTTTTACGGAGCGAGGCGAATGGCAACGGTAATTCTGGAAGACGGCGCGGAGAGCTACACCACCGAAGGCGGCATCGTCGTCACGCGCAGGCGGCGCGATGCTTCCTACACGGACGCGATCTCGTCATGCGTCGACAAGCTCGACGAGCGGCGCGGCGCGGTCTTCTCCTCCAACTACGAATATCCCGGCCGCTACACACGCTGGGACACCGCCGTCGTCGACCCTCCGCTCGCCATTTCCTCCTTCGGTCGCTCGCTCTGGATCGAAGCCTATAATGGGCGCGGCGAGGTGTTGCTGGCGCTTATCGGCGAGCACCTGAAATCCGTCGCAGACATCACCATCGGTGCGTCGACGGCGCGTCGGCTCGATCTTACCATCAACCAGCCGGACCGCGTGTTTACCGAGGAAGAGCGCTCGAAGATGCCGACGGTCTTCACGGTTCTCCGCGCCGTGACGAACCTCTTCCATTCGGCCGAAGATTCCAATCTCGGCTTCTATGGTGCGTTCGGCTATGACCTTGCCTTCCAGTTCGACGCGATCGACCTCAAATTGCAGCGGCCTGACGACCAGCGCGACATGGTCCTCTTCCTGCCGGACGAAATCCTCGTCGTCGACCATTATGCAGCGAGGGCCTGGGTCGACCGCTATGATTTTGCCAAAGGCGGCCTTTCAACCGAGGGCAAGGCGGCGGACATTGCGCCGGAGCCGTTCCGCACTGTCGACAGCATTCCGCCGCACGGCGATCACCGCCCGGGCGAATATGCCGAACTCGTCGTCAAGGCCAAGGAAAGCTTCCGCCGTGGCGATCTCTTCGAGGTCGTGCCGGGACAGAAATTCTACGAACGCTGCGAGAGCCGCCCTTCGGAGATTTCCAACCGGCTGAAGGCGATCAACCCGTCGCCCTATTCCTTCTTCATCAATCTCGGAAACCAGGAATACCTCGTCGGCGCTTCGCCCGAGATGTTCGTCCGGGTCTCCGGTCGCCGCATCGAAACCTGCCCGATTTCCG
>NZ_SRXN01000069.1 GCF_004827385.1 Ensifer sp. MPMI2T | reverse complement strand
TCCTACGAGGACATCGTCGACCACTGCTGTCACGCATGGCGAACACTGCAGGACCGACCCTGGAAGATCATGTCCATCGGTCGGCGGCAATGGGCCCATGGGTTCTGATCAATGAGGGTTGGTATTAATCCTGAGGTTCAGTTCCAGCTCGCGGTAGATGCGGTAGACGCGCTTGTGGTTCCAGCGGTGTCCCTGGACGTTGCGCAGGTAAAGGAAACACAAGCCGAAGCCCCAGGTCTTCTTCGCCCGCGTCAGCCCGATCAGCAGGTCGGCGATCTGCTCGTTCTCGTCGTTCAGCTTGCGGCTGTAACGATAGCAGGTCTCGCTGACACCAAAGGTGCGGCAGGCCAGCGCAATGCTGACCCCATGTAACGCCACTGCTTTCCCGGCCATCTCCCGGCGTTGAGACGGCCGCGTCACTTTTTTCCCAGAGCCTCTTTGAGAAGGTCTGCCTGCATGCTCAGCTCCGCATACATCTTCTTGAGCCGTCGGTTCTCCTCTTCCAAAGCCTTCATTTGGCTGATCATCGAGGTATCCATACCGTCGTATTTGGCTCGCCACTTGTAAAACGACGCCGTGCTCATGCCGTGTTCCCGGCACAGCTCCGGTACCGGTACACCGCCTTCCGCCTGGCGCAAGATCGCAAGGATTTGGGGTTCGCTAAATCTGCTCGTCTTCATCAAAATCTCCTCGATCATATTGCCGAGAAAATTCTACTTTTGAACCCCGTTAATGCCCGGGAGGATTACCCTTTCGCATCGCACATATCTTGATTATCCGCGTTCCCGTCTAGTCTCCTGCGCATTCGCTGCCTCGTCGCTCGCAAATGTGCAAGCGACAGCGGCCGGCGAGGCACGGCGAGGATACCCACATGGGAAAATGGGGTGAGGAACTAGCCGGGAAGGCCGACGGCCTAGACCGGATGGTCGGCCGCAAGGCGTGCCTTCAGGTCGTTCAGATAGCCTTCTGCATAGTGCTGCGCCATTGAAAGCGGTAGATTGATCCCGGCCGTCGCGGCCTCTTCAATCGCCTTCCTTGCGAGCCCATTGCGAATAGCCAGCTTGACCCCAGGTCCCGAGACAAGGCCGACTGCTTGTGCTGCGACCCCTATGCCAGCTTCTATCAGCGCCTGCTTCATATTGCCTCCGGTAATCGCTGTACGGAGGAGATTTGCGGCTTGCGCCTCGCATGCAAGCGTCATCGATACGAGATCGGCCACCTGCCCGATGCCAGGAATGAAGCTGAGTACTCCCACGGCCGTTGCAGCCCAGTCAAGCACTTGAGACCCCACCCGTAGCACGGAGTCGGCTACATGCATGAGGGCTCCGCCGTTCTTTTTCGGTGCCTTGATGTCCGGCTGGTCCGCCAGACCCATCCTCATGTCTGCGACAGCGTCCTGCGCCGCCTCAGTTTCGGGCAAATGGAACTTCGGTTGCTGAACGGTGCGGTTTGCATTGGTCAGATTTGCGTGGAAACGGCCAAAGTCTTCTTTGCTGACGTTGCCGGAATCGACCGTATGTCCGCCGCCGAAGTCGAAAAACCCATGATGAGTCTTATAGCCCGTAATCGCATTGTTTAGCAGACCGAACAGAACAGGATCTGAAAGGAGCTGCGAGGCAGCTTTACGTACTTTCGGATCCAAGCTCTGGTCGTCTGCCATGCTTGCGAGCTTGTCGCGTGTGAGGTCACCGCTCCCAAAAAAGAAGTCCTGATGGCTGTTAATTGTCTCGAGCGTGTCCAGCTCGGTTTGCGTGAGGCTCATCGACGAAGAGGCCACTTGCAGGAAGTCCTCTTTGTGGACCTTATCTATATTACCACCGTACAACTTCTTCCATTCTTCCGGATGACTGACGAAGTATTGAGCCGCCGCAATGACCTGGGGTGGACATTTCCCTGTTTTCGCTTCTCCGTCGACGATCTGCTTGAAGTCGGCCACACTCAGGTTCTTGGGAAGATATTCCGAGTACCGGTAAAGCTCCCGTAGAGCATCGTTCTTGGTCATGACCGACGGCTGGGCATTATCGGCGCTGTCGGATGGGATGTAGTTCTGCGCGTAGCTTTGCGCCTGCGTTTCCTGAAATGCGGCAACTTGTGGGTGATGCTTGGAAAACTGGGACAAGTCTTTTGCAGTGATCTTGCCTCCACAGCGACCATCGCCCTGCGAGCCGATTGCATAAAAAAGTTCTGGATCGTTTAGCAATGCCTCGATTGCCGCTTTCAGATCCGGCGGCGTAGAGGGATCATTGGCTTTGGCCTCCAGCGACTCCCAACTGAGTGGGCACAGGTCCTTGTGACGGTTCAGCACTGCGACAATCTGCAACTCAGGCTTAGTCAGCGATCCACCGTTCCACGTAATTCTCGAGCTGGGTATGGGAGCTGGCGCGACATAATGGTCGTCGATCGGAGGAGGTGACTGCGGGCTCTGATCCATTGATTCGATCGCCGCCCTCATGTGGGGGGGCAGCAGGGCCAGTGGGTCCTTCTGCAAATCCTCTAAAGTCGACTCGGCATCCGGCGGCAGCAGGCCCTCCCGGATGGCTAAAGGACCAATCCTATCTGCGAGCACGTTAGTGGACAGCATCGCTTCGAAGGACAATAGGCTTTGCTGCCCCTGGGCTACCCGAGGCGCGAAAGCTTTGGCGAGCGACGCCTGGGCGAACTGTGCGGAATTAGAGCTGATCAATGGTGAAAGGTTGCTGGCCGACATTGTGCATCCTCAGACGTGATGTTTGAATCCCTCCACAAGGACCTTCTACGAGGCGCTTGCGCTCACGAAGTTGACAATCTGAAAGCCTCAACCATGCTTTTGATTGCTTCGCTCCATGCTAGCTACAAAGGTCAACTCCGGCACTTCGCCGGCGATATCGTTGGAGCTACCGATTAACATCATGAGCGGTTTAGCTTTCGAGAAACTGACGAGGCTCAACGAATAACAATCAAAACGTAACCGCAGTGAGATTCTAACGCTGAAGCCCGATCGAACGATCAGATTTCATTTCTTGCTCAGCTCAGCCTTCCCGCCAACCTCGTCCTCTGGCGGCACATCAGAAGTATAAAAGACTTCCGGTCTCCCGCCCCGGACGACCGTCGTGGAGGAGCCCCGAAACAATACCATCACGGATTCCTTGGGGGGCGTCTCAGTGACGCGGGGCTGTGCCTGCGCGACGGCCAGGAGACCGTTGAACGTCTGCTCCACGAGCGCGATGAAGCGCGGCGGACCGGACACCAACACCAGGCCATTTCCCGGTGCGGGTCTCACCAGATAGCGCTCATCGGAGATGTCAAGCTTATCGAGGGCCACCTTCAAAGCATCAAAGCGAATTGAACTCAACACAAGCATCCGAGTTTGCGCTTCTTTTGCAGCAGACACATAGAGCACAACCCCGTCATAGTACCATTGGAGATCGTAGAGTTTGGTCAGCCGGTCGAGGAACTCGCGTGGTGGCAACTCCGGCATACGCCCGCGGATCCGCCCCTTCACCTCGGCGCTGATGTTAACACTGATTTTCAGGTTGTTGCCGAATTCCTGCAACGCGGCAGAGAGATCCTGATCTAGAACCGTATACTTATAGGAGGTCGAGGGGAGCGGCAGAGTGGCCCCGAGAGTTGTGTGGATTCCGGCGGATAGAAAAAGCCCGACACAGAGCAGTCTCTTAAACATATGCAGGGCGGTGAATGGGATGGGCGTTCTCGGCATCGCGTCCTGATAAACCAAAGCTGAAATTCTCCGATGTGGTTCAACTCGACTAATATCACTCTTAAATGGGCAAGCGACGCTGCCGTTTAGTCAGCGTGTCGTCAGCTCGCCTCGCTAAAGTTCCCCCGTCACAGAATAAAGTAATCGAGTCCTTGCATGATGCTACCTGTCACGTCAATCTCTGCCACTCCTCTCAGGGTCGGGTCACCGTCATTCGGCGACCAGGCTCAGTTTGAGCGCGCTCTAGCGCAGGCGGCTGACTCGATGAAAATCGATACTGCTTCAGCGCCAGTGAGGACGGCACCAATTTCTCCGCCGATGGCCGTTCACCGCGCTGCGCCGACGCGTCCACTGGGAGACCGCGTGCTGCAGACGATTTCTTCGATTTGCCCGGATAATGTAGTTACTGCTGCCGGGCCCAATCATGAGGCGGCCCTTGCGAATGGCGCTCTGCCGGGGCCGGCGCGGAAGCTCCCTGTCGAAGGTGGGGCGGGCACCGAAAGGTTGGGAATTCCGCAAGAGGGGCATGATTTCGAAGCGATGATTGCTGGTCTGCGGGATCTTTACAACGGCGTGACCCAAATTTCTCTTATTTCCAAGGGCATTAGCGGCATCACCTCATCCGTAAACAAACTATTGAAGGAAGGGTGAGCCGCGCGCATGATTGGCTTAGTCCATCGCGACATAACGAGCAGCTACACGTCTGGACGGCGACCGCTTCGCCTTGTCTTGCTGCCACTTCTCCTGGCTCTGACCGGTTGTAAGGTCGATCTCTATACACAGTTGCAGGAACGCGAGGCTAATGAGATGCTCGCGCTTCTGATAGAAAACGGAGTTGATGCGGTCCGGGTGGCTAGCAAGGATGGCACCAGCACAATCCAGGTCGACGAAAAGCTGCTCGCCTTCTCAATTAACCTCCTAAATGCCAAGGGGCTGCCGCGCCAATCTTTCAAGAACCTTGGCGAGATATTCCAAGGATCGGGGCTGATTGCATCGCCGACCGAGGAGCGTGCCCGTTACGTCTATGCCCTGAGTGAAGAGTTGTCGCATACGATCAGCGATATTGATGGCGTGTTCTCTGCACGTGTCCATGTGGTGCTGCCGCATAACGACCTGCTGCGAGCAGGCGACACTCCGTCCTCGGCCTCGGTTTTTATCCGCCACGACGCCAAAACGAATCTCTCAGTTCTGCTGCCCAAGATAAAGATGCTCGTCGCCGACAGCATCGAAGGCTTGTCCTACGACAAGGTAGAGGTGGTTTTGGTGCCGGTGGAAAGGTCCGCACATGAGCAACGGTCCGTACTGGCGACGAGCTTGGCCCCAGCATCTAGGCCAATACCAGCGCCGCTTATGGCTACTGCGGTGGGTGTCGCCGCAGCAGTGTTCGCTGTGGCGTGTTACCTCTTAGTCAGTGTTCTTGGGCATCGACGCAGGCAATCTAGTGGCGAATCATCTAGAGTCCATGAGCGCTCCGGTGTTTCCGCTGTAGAGGCCATTCGCAAAAAGATACCGGCGCTCGGGCGTAGGTGACATTCCCAATGCTGACATCGATAAAAACTACCCAACCTGATGTTTCGTTCCAATTGCGCTCCGGTTCCCGGCGCGAGCTTGCTGCGTCGGCCCACCCGACGCGTCTTGCCGCCCGTCTCGATCCGGGTTTATCGGCTGCGACAGTGGTGCAGTTGCAGAGGTGTGCGAGGCTTCAGCCACGACTGGCAGAATTGCTGCTTGACAATGACATGGATTGGAACCGAACCGGGCCGGATCTCCTGCGCGGCCATGATCCTCGTCGCGCTGTTCTTCTTGCCGGAAGTATTTGGCATGCCCGCTCGCTGCTGAAGCTTGTTTCTCAGCCTGACCTCACCCGGCTTGTTGAATATATCGGCGCTGATGCGCACGCATTTGGCATCCGACATCTGGCGCATTCTATCACAGACGAATTGATCTCTGATCCGGAAAAACTCGCGCTGCAAATAGAACACGATGGACATGCCTGCCTTGGTGCTTGGCTCAACAAAAGGCCAGCGCTTGAGCGTAACCGCGTGCTTCTACGCTTGCCGGTCGGGACGGCCGCCGAGAATCCGGGGCCTGAGCACGATGGCGCCTCAGGCGGGTTGTTCTCGCTCGTGATAGCCCATTTCGAGATGGAGACCCCCGTTATATGACAGCCGACATTTCAGCAGCACCCGTCGCGCCGCAGATGCGCCCATTGGGGCCACTGATACCCGCGAGTGAGCTTAAGATCTGGCACAGCGCCGAAGAAGCGCTTGCCGCAGCAGAACGGCATCAGCAGCGGGTCCGTACCTGGGCACGCGCCGCTTATCAGAGGGAGCGGGCGCGCGGCTACGCCGAGGGGTTGAATACAGGCGCCGAAGAAATGTCAGCGCTGATTGCACGAGCAGTCACCGAAGTAGCGAGACGAAAGGCAGTTCTGGAAAAGCAATTGCCACAGCTCGTCATAGAGATAGTAAGCGATCTTTTAGGTGCTTTCGATCCGGGTGAGCTGTTGGTGAGGGCTGTTCGTCACGCGATTGAGCGCAGATACAACGGCGCGGAAGAAGTTTGCCTTCATGTGTGTCCCACGCAAGTCGATATGCTCGCGCACGAGTTTGCTGATTGCGACGGATGGGAGAAGCGGCCGAAGGTTCGAATTGATCCGGACCCGACGTTGTCGCCGCAAGAGTGTGTGCTGTGGAGCGAGTATGGCAACGTCGCTCTTGGACTTGATGCACAGATGCGCGCACTGCGCCTTGGATTCGAGTGCCTTTCTAAAGGAGGAGAACGGTGATCACTCCGGTACCGCAGCATACCAATCTCGAGGGGACTCGTGCTCTGGAACCGGCGATCGCGTCTTTGTGGTCCACGGCAAAGCGAATCGACACGCGCGTCGTGCGCGGACGGATCACGAGGGCTGTCGGTACCCTGGTCCATGCCGTCTTGCCAGAGGCTCGGATTGGGGAACTTTGTCTGCTGCAGGATGCGCGAACCGGTCTGTCGCTCGAAGCCGAGGTAATCGGCTTGTTGGACAACGGCGTGTTGCTCACGCCGATCGGAGGCTTGGCGGGCCTGTCCAGCCGCGCGGAAGTCGTCTCCACTGGACGAATGCGTGAAGTGCCGGTCGGCCCCGATTTGCTTGGCCGTGTGATCGACAGCCGCTGCCGTCCACTCGACGGCAAAGGCGAAATTAAAACCACCGAAGCTCGTCCGCTCCACGGCAGGGCGCCCAATCCAATGACGAGGCGCATGGTTGAGCAGCCATTCCCGCTTGGGGTGCGCGCCCTCGATGGCCTCCTCACATGCGGTGAGGGACAGCGGATCGGGATTTATGGCGAGCCCGGCGGGGGCAAGTCGACGCTCATGTCACAAATCGTAAAAGGTGCCGCCGCCGATGTTGTCATAGTCGCGCTCATAGGCGAGCGTGGCCGCGAGGTTCGTGAATTCATAGAGCGGCATCTTGGGGAGGAAGGCCTCCGCCGTGCGATAGTTGTGGTTGAAACCTCCGACCGCTCGGCAACGGAGCGGGCGCAATGTGCTCCTATGGCGACCGCGCTGGCGGAGTACTTTCGCGAACAGGGGCTGCGCGTCGCTCTCATGTTGGACTCGCTGACGCGCTTCTGCCGTGCAATGCGCGAGATAGGTCTTGCTGCGGGAGAGCCGCCGACCCGGCGGGGCTTTCCTCCTTCTGTTTTTGCCGCACTGCCAGGCCTGCTGGAGCGCGCCGGCATGGGTGAGCGCGGTTCAATCACAGCTTTCTATACTGTCCTTGTCGAAGGTGACGGCGCAGGCGATCCGATCGCCGAGGAATCGCGCGGTATTCTCGACGGCCATGTCGTCCTCTCACGCGCTCTTGCGGCGCGATCCCATTTCCCGGCTATCGACGTACTGCAGAGTCGCAGCCGAGTTATGGATGCGGTCGTTTCTGAGACGCATCGCAAGGCAGCATCCTTCTTTCGTGATCTCCTCGCGCGCTATGCAGAGTGCGAGTTTTTGATAAACGTCGGCGAATACAAGCAAGGCGGCGACCCCCTTACTGATCGCGCCGTCGCGTCGATTGGTGAGTTGAGGGAGTTTTTGCGCCAGAGCGAAAACGAGGTATCAGATTTTGAGGAGACGGTCGCATGGATGTCGCGTTTGACCTCGTGAATTATGCTTACGCTTCGAGGCTACGGCTTTTAAAGGAAATGCAGGAGCGCGACGCCCGTAGGAAGCTGTCGAATAAGGAAGCTCAGCACCGCATGGCCATCGTAGCCGCACAGAATGCCTCTCAGGAGCTCGAAATTGCACAGCAACAGCGCGCAGGAAAGGAAGCTCAGCTGTACCAAGTACTGACGTCGCTGAACACCTTGTCTAGCGCCGCACTCGACCATCACCACCTTCACATTGAACGGCTTGCGGCTGAGATCACTATCAGAGAACAGGTACTTGACGACGCGCGCATCGCTCAAGAGCAGGCCGAGACAGCGGCGTCGGAGACGAAGGCCAGATGGGTGAGACGTTCGGAAGCACGGCACAAATGGCAGCAGATCGAGGACGACCTCCGGCGCGCCGTCGATATTCATTCGGAAGCCGCAGGTGAGATAGAGGCCGACGATGAGATATTGCTGCGGTATGGGAGGGGTTCGCTCGCCCAGATGTCACGCAACGAGATCCGGTGACTGCAAGTTCTCTAATTGACCCGATCGTGCAACTTAGAACCGCTTTGATGACTGGCGTGGGCAGACGCACCATATTCGAACCAGCGCTGACACTGTCCCCCGAGGTCGTCGCGTGGGTCAACGACATAGCGGCTTCACGCGGCCCGTTTCTAAGCCGTGTTGGCGACAAACCACTATCGGTGTCGATGGAAGGCCTTGTTTGGCAACACGAAACATCTGTCATTCCGATGTTGGACTGCGTCTGGGACCTGGGAGGTGAAACGGTCGTCTTGTCACTGTCTCGACCGCTTATAGAGGCGCTCGTCTCGACAGTGCAGAGTGGGCTTCATTTCCCTTCCGAGCCAACTGCATCGCTAATTCTCGAACTTGCGCTCGAGCCGCTTATCGTTCGACTGGAGAATAAGACGAACCGGAACGTGCATCTCCTTCGCGTGGGTGAAGCCATGACATTGGCTCCTTATCTGGAACTGGAGATCGTCTTCGGGTCAGTCAGTGGCAAGGGTCGCCTGTTCCTCTTCTCGCCTCTTGATGGCTTGGTGCCGGTTGTGTTCCGTGTGCTGGGCGAACTGTTTGCCCAGTTGCCGCGACAACCGCGCGAGCTTTCCCCAGGGCTTCCGATCATAGTTGCAGGTGAGATCGGCACCCTTCGAGCTTCGGCGGCGCTGCTTCGAAGAGCATCCGTCGGCGATGCTCTGTTGCCAGACATATCGCCGTTCGGCCGTGGCCAAATCGCTCTGTCCGTGGGTCAGTTATGGACCAGGGCAGACCTTGAGGGCGACCACCTAATCCTGCGGGGGCCTTTCCGCCCGCGATCACGCCACTTGGAGAATACGCATATGACAGAATCCGAATCGCAACTAAGGCCGTCGGATTCCGATCTCGACGACGTCGAGATCGTGCTTGTCTTTGAATGCGGCCGCTGGCCTATGTCGTTGGGCGCATTGAGGAGTGCCGGCGATGGGCATGTTTTTGAACTTGGGCGGCCGATCGACGGCCCTGTGGACATAGTTGCCAATGGTCGGTGTATCGGGCGTGGCGACATCGTGCGCATCGGAGATGAGCTGGGCATCAGACTCCGTGGAAGGTTGGCATGCAATGACTGAGATGCAGCCGGCAATCCTGGCCCTTCTTGCGGTAACCGCGGGACTCGGCCTGCTAGTCTTAGCGGTCGTCACAACCACGGCGTTTGTAAAAGTATCAGTAGTTTTATTCCTCGTCCGCAACGCACTCGGGACCCAGACGATACCACCTAACATAGTGCTGTACGCAGCCGCACTGATCCTCACCATTTTCGTTAGCGCGCCCGTTGCTGAACAGATCTATGATCGGATGACAGATCCGAGACTCCGCTATCAATCAGTCAATGACTGGACTGAAGCCGCCAAAGCAGGAAGTCAGCCCTTGCTTGAACATCTCAAGACGCTCACAAACGAAGAGCAGCGGCGATTTTTCCTCTCTTCGACGGAAAAAGTCTGGCCTGAGGAAATGCGCGCCAGAGTCACAGCAGATGATTTCGCCATTCTTGTACCATCTTTTCTGATATCAGAACTAAAGCGCGCGTTCGAAATCGGCTTTCTCCTTTATCTGCCCTTTATCGTCATTGATCTTATCGTAACGACAATATTGATGGCGATGGGGATGTCGATGGTATCCCCGACGATTATATCTGTGCCGTTCAAACTATTCTTGTTCGTCGCAATTGATGGCTGGTCGAAATTGATGCACGGACTTGTGCTCAGTTACACGATCCCGGGTGCTTGATGATTACCGGATCCAGTATTGTTACTCTTATGAGCCAATCATTGGTGGTTTTCATGATCTGGATTCTGCCGCCGCTCATTGCATCGGTGATTGTTGGCCTAACCATTGGCATCATCCAGGCAGCAACGCAGATCCAGGACGAAAGCCTGCCGCTCACCGTGAAGCTCCTGGTCGTTGTCGCGGTAATTGGTCTGTTTGCCCCTGTGCTGAGCGCCCCGCTCATGGCGCTAGCCGATCAAATCTTTACTGAGTTTCCAGCAATGACACTCGGCTATTAGTCTGCGCCATGTATTTATCACCTGCCGAGATTCAAATCTTGCTCCATGCGGCCATCGAACTCGTTGCGGCAGCCGGTCTTGGAGCGGCGCGCGCGCTGGGCATTATGCTGATCCTTCCTGTATTTACACGGTCTCAGATTGGTGGGCTGACTCGCGGCTGCCTGGCTGTAGCCTTGGGACTACCCTGCTTGGCACACGTCAGCGAAGGGTTGCAGGCGCTGGATCCGGAAACAAGTCTGATCCAGGTACCCCTGCTCGGATTGAAGGAGATTTTTGTCGGCTTGCTACTTGGCACTTTTCTCGGGATTCCTTTATGGGGCCTTCAGGCGGCGGGTGAGTTTATCGACAACCAGCGCGGCATCACCAGCCCGTCTACTCAAGCCGACCCAGCAACGAACAGTCAGGCTTCCGCTATGGGAGTATTTCTCGGGATCACTGCAATTACGATCTTCGTTGCAGCGGGAGGTCTGGAAGCTGTACTCAGCGCCCTCTATGGCAGCTATTTGATTTGGCCCGTGTATCGGTTTCAGCCAACGTTGAACCCGCAAGGCGCAATGGAGTTATTAGGGCTCCTCGACCACATCCTGCGCACGACATTATTGGTCTCGGGGCCCGTAGTGTTCTTTTTGGGACTGATTGATATATCAATGATGATGCTACGTCGCTTTGCGCCACAATTTAAATCTGGCCAGTTGTCCCCTCCGATCAAGAATATCGTTTTTCCGATCATCATGGTTACCTACGCTACCTATTTGCTCGAGGGCATTAAACTTGAGATCACGCAGGCGGGTGGCACACTTGGGTGGCTCGACAAGTTGCTGCAATGAGCGATACGAGCGAAGAGAAGTCACACGCCGCTACCCCGAAGAAGCTGAGCGAAGCGCGCAAAAAAGGGCAAATACCGCGCAGCTCGGATTTCGTCCGCGCGGCCGCCACTTGCGCTGGGCTCGGCTACTTATGGTTAAGAGGTAGCGTTATCGAAGATAAATGCAAGGAAGCGCTACTATTAACCGACAAGCTGCAAAACCTGTCTTTCAATCTGGCGGTCCGGCAGGCGCTGGTTCTGCTAGTCGAACTCACCCTCGTAACCGTTGGCCCGCTGCTTTCAGTTCTTTTCTGCGCGGTGATCTTGGCCGGATTACTGGCCAATCGTGGATTTGTATTCTCTCTCGAGCCAATGAAGCCCAACCTCGAAAAAATCAACCCTTTTCAATGGTTGAAGCGCTTGGGGTCGGCGCGTTCGGTAGTCGAGGTTGTCAAAACTCAGTTTAAGGTGTTGGTCCTCAGCGGCACCTTTTCCCTCTTCCTTTTCGGCTTGTGGAAGACGATGGTCTATCTGCCGCTCTGCGGCATGGGGTGTTTCGGCGTCGTCTTTACTGGGGTGAGACAGCTGATCGGGATTGGCGTCGGCGCACTTCTGATCGGCGGATTGATCGATCTGCTGTTGCAGCGTGCGTTGTATCTACGCGAAATGCGCATGACTACGACGGAAATAACGCGCGAGGTAAAGGAACAGCAAGGAACGCCAGAATTGAAGGGTGAACGACGTCGTATTCGCAATGAGATGGCTAGCGAGCCTCCGCTGGGTGTGCATCGCGCCACGTTGGTCTACAGAGGAACGGCGACGCTAGTGGGTCTGCGTTACGTTCGTGGTGAGACCGGGGTGCCGATCTTGGTTTGCCGTGCCGAGGGCGAGGCCGCTTCACACATGCTCCGCGAGGCGCAGGCTCTGCGTCTCAAGATTGTCGATGATCATGTCCTAGCGCACCAGCTCATCAGCACAATGAAACTGGGCAACGCCATCCCCATGCAATATTTCGAGCCCATTGCGAGAGCACTCTTGGCCGCAGGTTTGGCCTGAGCAAGAATGGAACTTTGATAACATTGATTCCGGGCGTGATCCCCTTGGCTTCGAGTCGGGATGCAATGGATGGCCGGCAAGAAACAGTGCTGCCGCAAGCTCATCGCACGGCGGGGATCAGCTTCGGGCAGATGGCGCCGAAGATGTAGGCTGATCGGGTTCGCTGGTCGTGCGGTGGTGGGGGTCGCGTTCCACGCTTGGCCCAGCGCCTCGTGATCTTGTTCTTCTGGCCTATTCGGGCTTCATCTTGAAACCAAATTTCTATTCGTTTGCCTTTGGCGGCTCCGTCGGCAATTTCGTAAGCGACAAGGAGACCCCGTCTAGCAGCATCGGGGTTGGGTAAGGTATGGCGGATAGACGATTTCACCGAGTGTGAGCATCTATGTCTGCGCCTATAGCTAGCCCTAGAACGATCCATATGATTGAGGCTGTGCCGGAACGCCTTGAGGGTTCACCTCGTCAGTTGCGGCGTTTTTGGTCGGACGAGTTCAAGGCCTTTGCGGTCGAGGAGGCGTCCAGGCCGGGAGCGAACGTTTCGGCGGTTGCTCGACGGATCGGCATTCTGCCTGCGCAGCTCTTTCGATGGCGACGGGAGCTTGGTGGAGATGGTGAGCAAAGCTCTGCCCTGGCGAAAGAACAGCAGCCGAGATCTGCGGCAATTAAGGAACGCGTTGTCGAGGTCGTCATTGGCGATGCCGTCGTGCGTGCCGGTGCGGACGTCGACGAGGCGCACTTGCAGCGGGTGATCCGGGCGGTGCGTTCGGCATGATCCCGTCCGGCGTGAAGGTGTTCCTGGCCAGTCATCCGGT
>NZ_SRXN01000068.1 GCF_004827385.1 Ensifer sp. MPMI2T | reverse complement strand
TAGAAGCTGATGCAAACGTCGACGGTCGGGAAGGGTGAGCTGCAAATAGCATTGCGACATGCAAAAATCTCCAAGGGTCAAGCCATTGTTTTTATTGCCATGTCGCACTTCAAATTAGAATGTACCCCCGCTACATGAGCAGATCGCATAACATGAATTATGGAACTTGCCGATCCAGCCCCAAATTCACTGAACCCCCGCGGTAAAAAGTAACCTGAAATTGCCCACGGCAAGCTGCAGCTTCCGCAAAAGTAAGGCTCAAACTTCCCAGCGCTGAAAACCGCGACTTTTCACTAGGTTAGGCAAGCGCGCCGGTACTATTCCAAATACGATGGCTTGCCGGTCCAAATTCTTGCCCGATCCGAAGCATCGAGGCGCCAAGTGTCGATCAATCTGATGTCATGGAACGACCTCGGCTTCGCCCAGGTCGATTGCATCGATGCCGACTTTACGTTATAACATATCGAGCAATCAACATTATGGAACCAGACTATTTCGTAGAAGGCGTTGTGGCTCTCCAGTAAGGGCATCGGCCGGATTGCCGATTTCGATGACGAGATCGAGGATCAATCCGCTCCTGCCGGTGGTCAGATTGATCTTGTGTGGGGCCGTCTCTGCGACAGGTATCATTGGTAGAGAAATGCTTGAATGGCGTCATTGAACGCCTTCGCGGATTCAATGTTAATGATGTGCCGGCCAGGCAGGGAGACATGCCGGCCATGTTTGACCGCTGCAGCAATCGCTCTGAGATCGGCAGGCCGGCAGACGGGATCATCCGCACCGGAGATCGCCAGCAGCGGTTTGTCGATCTGGCCGATTTCGCTGCGCAGGTCGGCGTCGGCAAGGGCGGTACAGCAGCCCACATAACCATCGACGGAGGTCGCCGCGAAACTTTCCAGTATCCGGTTCACCCTGTTCGGCTCGGCTGCATGAAAGGCCGGCGAGAACCAGCGTTCGGTTGTGGAGGCGGTCAGGGAACCGATGCCCTTCTGCCTGACGGCGTCGATACGCGTCGCCCAGCTTTCGGCGGTGCCAATCTTTGCGGCGGTGGCGCCGACGACGATCTTGTCGAAACGCTCGCTGGCATGGACGCCAAGCCATTGGCCGGTGAGCCCGCCTATGGAAAGGCCGCAGAAATGCGTCTGTGCAATGCCGAGCGCATCGAAAAGTGCAATCGCATCGCGGCCGAGGTCTGACAGGGCGTAGGGAGAGCAGGGCGACGTGGACCTTCCGTGGCCTCGGAGATCGTAGCGTAGGATGCGGAAGTCACCGGAAAGGGCCTCCGCCTGCTCGTCCCACATGTGCAGGTCCGTACCAAGTGAATTACAGAACGTTAGCCAGGGTTTTCCATCGGCGTCTCCGTCGATGCGGTAGTGAAGGCTGTGGGTGGGAAGGTCGAGGCTTGTCATGGTCTGCATTCTTTCGATTAAGGGTCATGTCTCCGGGCGAAGGCGACGGAGCGGCTGCCGCCGGCCGAAGCAAATGGGTGGCAAAGCCGATAGAAAGTCCCAGAAGGCCGAGCCTAGACCGAACACTATCATGCCGGAGGCGGAAACGAAGAAACGCTCCCGAGGGAGATGGTCTCACCCAGGATTGAGCAGCGCAAAGTCTACGTCCTGCGCTGCCTGACGACGATAATCCGTGGGTTGGCGTAGCGACAAGCGTGGAAGTTTCGCTTGCTAAGATGGCCGAATGCAATGATCGCGCTCGCTGGTCACCGTAACATTGCCTTATGCCGCCGCGAGTTGAACAGTTTCGCCACAGCGGGCATTACTGGCCGCAAAGACCAGCATCGCCAAGGCCGAAATCGCGGCCGGAATGGCGAAGATCAGGAAATTCTGCTGGAGCGGAAGTTCCTGCGCCAGGAGGACGCCGCCGAGCGTCGGCCCGACGATGGCGCCGATGCGGCCCACGCCCGAAGCCCAGCCCAGCCCGGTCGAACGCACCGAGAGATTGTAGAGCTGTGCGACACTGGCATAGAGCAGGATCTGTGTGCCGATAGTCGTGGCGCCGGCGACGAAGACCATCAGAAACAGCAGCCCCGCAGGCAGGTTGAAGCCGATCAGCGCGATCGAGATGGCAGCGGCGATGAAGAAGCCGACAACCACCTTCGGCAGCCCGAACCGATCGCCCAGCCGGCCGCCGGCGATCGCTCCGACCATGCCGCCGAAGTTCAACGAGAACAGGCTCAAGAGACTGGCCTTTTCGGCATAGCCCGCTTCCTGCAGCACTTTAGGCAGCCAGGACGACAGCAGATAGACGAGCAGCAGGCAGCAGAAGAAAGCCATCCACAGCATGAGCGTGCGCAGTGCACGCTGGTGACGGAACAGTTCGACGATCGAGGCCGAGGCGCCCTTGGTCTCGGAGAATACCAACTTGTCGTCGTGGCCTAGACGCGCGGAGGGATCGATCTTTCCGTAGATCCACTTTGCCTGCTCCTGCTTGCCCTGACGGATGAGGAAACCCAGCGATTCCGGCAGCTTCCACAGGATGACGGGTAGCATCAGCAGCGGCACGGCGGCGATGAAGAACATCGGCTTCCAGCCGTATTGCGGGATCATGCCGATACCGAGTCCGGCCGCAACCATGCCACCGACGGAATATCCGGAGAACATCAGCGCAACCATGGTGCCGCGCAGCCGCTTCGGCGCATATTCGTTCATCAGCGCCACGGCATTGGGCATGAGACCGCCGCAGCCAAGGCCGGCGAAGAAGCGAAAGATCTTGAACTCGCCCGGCGAACTGGCGAAGCCGGTGAGCAGCGTGGACAGGGTGAACAGCATGAAACTGATCGCGATGCCCTTCTTCCGCCCGATCTTGTCCGCCAGCGGACCGAAAATGAGCGCGCCGAACATCATGCCGAACAGCGCCCATGCCTGCAGCGCACCGGCCTGCGGCTTGCTCAGGCCCCATTCAGCGATCAGCGTCGGCAGGACGGTGCCGGCGACGAAGACGTCGTAGCCATCGACGATCAGCAGCAGCCCGCAGAGAGCGACCACCGTCCACTGGAAGGCCCCAAAAGGGGTATTGTCTATTGCTTCATTGACATCAATGGTGCGCATCATCGCTCCTCCCCGAGTAGTTACGCATCGTAATAATGAGCTTTCAGCCGAGATCACCTCCGGCGACCGGCAGCACGCTGCCGGTGATGTAGGACGCCTCTTCCGAGGCCAGGAAAAGGATCGGTGCGGCCTGTTCCTCGATGGTTCCATACCGCTTCATGAAGCTGGATTGCTTCACCTGGCTCACGACATCGCTCATCCAGGCCTTCTCGGCCTCGCTGTCGCCTTCCGCGTTGCGGGGAATGCGGCGCGGCGGCGCCTCCGTCCCGCCGGGCGCCGTGGCGACCACGCGGATGTTGCGCTCGGCCAATTCCATGGCGAGAGACTGCGTGATGGCATTTACGCCGCCCTTGGCCGCGGAATACGGCACGCGATGGATGCCGCGCGTCGCGTTCGAGGACACGTTGACGATCGTGCCGCCGCCGCGGGCGAAGAGGTGCGGCAGCACCGCGTGGCAGCCGTAGAGCGTCGGCATCAGCGAGCGGCGTATTTCCGCATCGATTTGCGGCGGCTCGAATTCAGCGTAGGGACGCATGCGGATCGCTCCGCCGACATTGTTGATCAGGATGTCGATGCCGCCGAAGCGGTCGGCCGCAAACCGCATCGCCGCCGCCGCGCCCTCATAGGTTTCGAGATCCGCGTTGAAAGCCGCAGCATTCTCGCCGGCCGCCGTCGCCACTTCGGCGACGAAGTCGGCGCAGTCGACGAACAACACTTGGCCGCCCTCCTCCGCCGCGCGGATCGCCACGGCCCGGCCGATACCCTGCGCGGCACCCGTGACGACCAGCACCTTACCCGCGAAACGGCCTTCGAAACGCGCCGTGCTCATGCAGCCACCCTCGCTGACGCATTGGGCGTGAACTTCTCGTAGTGGAAGCTGTGGGGTTTCACGCCGTTGTCGTCGAAATAGGTACGCACGGCGTCGACCATCGGCGGCGGACCGCACAAATAAACGTCGACATCACCGCCATTGAGTGCCTCGGCCGGCATATGCTGGGTCACCCAGCCCTTGCGCGGGTGGCTGGACGCCTCCTCGGCCACGACGGTACTGTAAGTGAAGTTGGCGAGCCGTTTTGCAATAGCCTCGATCTCGTCGACGAGAACCAGGTCCAGATCCCGGGTGACGCCGTAGACGAGGTGAACCCGCTCTAGCGAATTCTCGCGCGCCAGCACCTCGAGCATCGACAGGAACGGAGCAAGACCCGTGCCGCCGGCCAGGAACAGGAGCGGTCGCTCGACCTCTCTCAGGTAGAAACTGCCCAAGGGACCGGTCAACTCGAGCCTCGTCCCGGCTTCGGCGCGCTCCAGCCAGCTGCTCATGACGCCGCCGGGGATCTTCTTGATCAGGAAACCGATGCGCCGTTCGCCGGGTGCCGTGCTGAAGGAATAGGAGCGGTGCTCGCCGCTGCCCGGCACGCCGATATTGACGTACTGACCGGGCAGGAACGCGGGCGCCTGAGCGTCGACATCCAGTTCCAGCACGATCGCCGCATCGTTGTGCGGCACCACAGCGGCGACGGTGGCGGCGAAGGTCTGCTGTCCGGTCTTGCAGGCGATCGAGGTGGTTGGGACCGCGATGATGCAGTCGGAGGACGGCCTCATCTGGCAGGTCAACACGAGACCGCTCTCAGCCTCGTCGGCCGTCAGCGCATCATCGATATAATCGTCGCCGAGCTCGTAGCTGCCGCTCTCGGCGCGGCACTTGCAGGTGCCACACACGCCGTCGGAACAGTCCATCGGCAGGTTGATCTTGTTGCGGAAGGCGGCGTCGAGAACCTTCTCGCCATCCTTGCATTCGATGAAACGGGTAACGCCGTCCTCGAAGTTCAAAGCGATGCTGTAGCTGGGCATGGAACCCTCCTCATCAGTCCCTGTGCCGTCCGGCGACGCCGTCAGATGTGATAGACGTCGATGACCTGGCGAATGTAGTCGTTCTTCAGCACGATCTTCTTGCGCGAGATCACCAGGCGGTCGTCGCTCCAGCGCAATGTGACGAACATGGTGCCGAAGAAGTGGTCGGTGACCTTGTAGCGGTGATTGAGCGTGTGAAAGTTGTAGCGAAGGTCGACCTCATCGCCTCGGTTCTCCACAAACTCGACATTGGTCACGTTGTGGCTGGTGCGCGGCTCCGGCGTCGAGGCGCCCGAACGCTCGGTCTTGATGCGGAAAACCCGGTCTTCCAGGCCGTCACGGCTCGGATAATAGATCAGCGAGATCTGCGTCTGCGGATCCTCGGTGAGCTGGTCGTCGTCGTCCCAGCCCGGCATCCAGTAGGTCACATCAGGCGCATAGCAGGTGAGCCATTCATCCCACTCGCGGTCGTCCAAAAGACGCGCTTCCCGGTAGAGGAATGCACAAGCGGCTTCATAGGAAATGCTCATGCGACGACTCCTTCCTTTTCGGCGGCCAGCGCCTGACGCATCACCTTGGCCCAATATTCGTGCTGACGGACGAACAGCCCCTCGTCCTCGCTGCGTTCGCCGGAAAGAAGCGGCACTATGCCCATCCTCTTTGCGTTTTCGTCCGGACCGTCGATCCAGAGTGGCGCGCCGCGCGACAGGTCGTTCCAGAGCGCCGCCGTGCCGGCGTAACCGGCCTGGCAGGCGCGGAACTCTTCCAGGTCGTCGGCCGTGCCCATCCCAGAGACATTGAAGAAATCCTCGTATTGGCGGATGCGCAGCGCGCGATCCGCGGCACTTTCGCCCTTCGGCGCGAAACAGAAGATGCTGATTTCGGTCTTGTCGACGCTGATCGGGCGCGTCACGCGGATCTGCGTCGAGAACTGGTCCATCAGGAAGACGTTCGGGTAGATGCAGAGATTGCGGGTCTGGTTGACGATGAAATTCGCCTTGTCCTCGCCGACGCGTGCCTGGATCTCCTCCCGATGGCTGAAGATCGGACGGACCTCGGGATTCATGGTGTTGGTCCAAAGGAGGATGTGGCCGTTCTCGAAACCGTAGACACCCGCGGTCGACCGACTCCAGCTGCTGGCATCGACGGCCTTCGTCCCCTCCTCCTTGCGCCGGCCCATCGTCGCGGCATAGTTCCAGTGAACGGAGCTGACGTGGTAGCCGTCGCAGCCATTCTCCATCTGCAGCTTCCAGTTGCCATCATAGATGTAGGATGAATTGCCCCGCAGCACTTCCAGCCCGTTCGGGGCCTGGTCGACGATCTGGTCGATGATCACCTTCGCCTCGCCGAGATAGTCGGCGAGCGGCGCCACCTCCTCGTTCAGACTGCCGAAGAGAAAGCCACGATAGCTCTCGAAATGGGGAACGCGCTTCAGGTCGTGCGAGCCATTCTTAGCGAACTGGGGCGGGTATTGTGTGGTCTTCTCGTCCTTGACCTTGAGGAGCTTGCCGGTGTTGGAGAAGGTCCAGCCATGGAAGGGACAGGTGAAGCTGCCCTTGTTGCCGTGCTTGCGCCGGCACAGCATGGCGCCGCGGTGCGCGCAGGCATTGATGACCGCGTTGAGTTCGCCGTTCTTGTCACGGGTGACGACCACCGGCTGGCGGCCGATATAGGTCGTGTAGTAGTCGTTGTTCTCCGCAATCTGGCTTTCATGGGCCAGATAGACCCAGTTGCTCTCGAAGATGTGTTTCATCTCCAGTTCGAACAGGTCTTCGTTAGTGAAGATGTCGCGGCGGCAGCGGAATATGCCGGCCTCCTTGTCGTCCTGCACGGCAGTGGCGAGCAGATGATCGAGGTCCCGGGCTTTATCGATAATCGCAGACATGGTTTATCTCCCGCAGAAGGCGCACTCCGACCGGCGCTGCCCTGCAACTGTGTCGATACTGACGGTAAGGGTTGTTGGCGGCCCGCGCGGGCCGCCGGCATTGCCTGTCAGGCGGCGGCGCGCTTGCGCTGCTCGTTGATCTGGTTGTCCACGCCGTTCACCAGTGCCGTAAGATGAATGTCGAACTTGATCTCCGCAAAGGGGCCGCTCAGATCGTTGGCCTTGATGCTCGCCTCATCGGTCCGCTCGACAACGGCCGGTACCAGGCCATCGCGCGTCGCATAGGCGAAATCGTCGTTGACCAGCGGATCGCCCTCAATGTTGATCTGGGTCGTCAGCTTGCGGTGACCGTCAGCGCTGATGAAGAAGTGGATGTGCGCCGGACGCTGGCCGTGGCGGCCAAGTGCGGAAAGTAACTGCTCGGTCGGGCTGCCGGGCGGCACGCCGTAGCCATGCGGGACGATGCTCCGGAACTTGTAACAGCCGCTTGCGTCGGCGATGATCGTGCGGCGCATGTTGAACGGCGCCTGCTTTCCCGTCGGATCGAAATGCGAGTAGAAACCGCGGGTATCACAGTGCCAGACTTCGACCATGGCGCCCGGCAGCGGCCTGCCGTCGGCACCATAGACGGTGCCGTGCATGATCAGGGTGTGGCCGTTCTCGTCGGTGCCGTCGTCTAGGCGGGCAAAGCCGTGTGAAACCGGCGCACCGGCGACATAGAGCGGCCCCTCGATGGTGCGCGGGGTCGGATTATCGATGCCGAGGGCCTCGTCGATCGCGTCGAGACGCTCGTCGAGGAAATGGTCGAGACCGAGACCTGGCGAGATCAGGCCGGCCTGACCCGCGGCGCCGATCTCATTGAGCCAGGCGATGCCCGTCCAGTATTCGTCGGGGGTGATGTCGAGATCATCGATCGCCTTGAACAGATCGGATACAATGCGATGAACGATCTCTTTGACGCGCGGATTTCCGTCGGTCCTGTCCAAACCGCTCAGTACCTTGAGAAAGTCCTGAATATCCGGTCTGTCGAAAATTTTTACGTTCATGTCGATTCCTCCACTTGGGTTGTTTTGAAACTGCGGTGGTTCCCGTCCTCCCAGGACCGCCGCTGACGAAGGTACTAGGTATCGTCCTCGCGGATTGCGGAGGGATGCCTCAGAAGCGGCGTCACCTCGATGTCCATGAATTTGAACAGCGGAAGTCCCGAGAGAACTTCGTGCAGTTCCGCATTATCCCTGACGTCAAACACGCTGTAATTCGCGTACTGACCGGCAATCCGCCAGATATGCCGCCACTTGCCGGTACGCTGCAGTTTCTGCGAATAGGCCTTCTCCCGTGCGATGACATCGGCTGCCTCGTCAGCGGGCAGGTCATGGGGAAGGTTCACGTTCATGCGCACATGAAAGAGCATGGTTCACCCCACCACTCGCAAAGTCGAGGCTTGCTTGCCGTCTCTGCGGAAGCGATTGACGACTTCCTCCGAGAGCATCACGCCGAGCCCTGGACCCGTTGGCAATTGCAGCTCAAAGTTCTCGAAGCGCAGCGGCTGCTCCAAAAGCTCCTCGGTCAGAAGCAGCGGCCCGAAGAACTCAGTGCCCCATTCCAGTTCCCTGACGGTCGCCATCAACTGAGAGGCTGCGATCGTGCCGATTGGCCCCTCCAGCATGGTGCCGCCGTAAACGCTGACGCCTGCAGCTTCCGCGATCGCGATCACCCGGCCGGCGGCAAACAACCCTCCGGCCTGCTCGATCTTGATCGAGAAAACGTCGGCAGCCCGCGCAGTCGCCGCCTCGAGCGCGCTTTCAGGTCCAACCAGGACCTCGTCGGCCATAATCGCGATCGGGGAAGTCCGCCGCAGACGGGCAAGCGCCGTGATCCCCTGTACCGGTTGTTCGACCAGTACGCAGCCGGCGTCAGCCAGAGCTTGGATGGCATTGCGCGCCTCCCGCTCCCGCCACGCCATATTCACGTCGATCCGGATGGATGCCATGTCCGGTAGTGCCTTGCGGATCGCGACCACATGGCGGACATCCTCTTCGATCGATTTCACGCCGATCTTCAGCTTGAAGTCCTTGTGGCGCCGCCGGTCGAGCATGGCTTGCGCCTCGTCGATGTCCTTGGCCGTGTCGCCGGAGGCGAGCGTCCAGACGATTGGGAGGCTGTCGCGGCGTCGGCCACCAAGCAGTTCCGACATCGGCAGACCGAGGCGGCGTGCGTGGCAGTCGAGCAGGGCCGCCTCCACCGCGCATTTGGCGAAGTGATTGCCCTTGACCGCCTTGACGACGACGTCCATGGCAGCCTGGATGCGCGCCGCATCGCGGCCGATGAGCAGCGGCGCGATGTACTCGTCGATCGTCAATTTCATGCCTTCCGGGCTTTCGGCCCCGTAGGCGAGACCGCCGATCGTCGTCCCCTCTCCGAGCCCCTCGAAGCCGTCGGAACAGCGGACGCGGACGATGGTCATGCTCTGCCGGTTCATGGTGACCATCGACAGCCGATGTGGCCGGATGGTGGGCAAATCGAGTATAATTGTTTCGATCGCGCTGATGCGGATTGCCGTAGACACTAGGCTTTCCTCCTTGATTACGAGGAAATTAGCGTCCACTTTAAAACCAGTCCAAAACTATAAAAGTTGAATTTGATACCTAAAAGGTATGTTCATGGAACTGAGGCAGCTGCGTTATTTTCTCGCGGTCGCGCGCGAGCGGAACTTCTCGCGTGCTGCAGAGATCCTGCATATTGCCCAGCCACCCCTCAGCCGGCAGATCCAGCAACTGGAAGACGAGCTCGGCGTTCTGCTGATCGACCGGTCGAACCGACCGCTCGATTTGACGGAGGCTGGCCGCTTCTTCTACGAGCAGGCCGGACAGATCATTGCCCGCATCGAAAATATGCGCGAGCAGACGCGCAAGATCGGGCTATCTCGACGGGAGCGCTACGTGATCGGCTGCGTCGGCTCGACGCTTTATGGCGGCATCCCGGACCTCGTCCGCCGCATGCGCGAGCGCTGGCCGGATCTCGACATCGAGATCCGGGAAATGATGTCTACCGAGCAGGTCACCGCTCTCAAGGAGAGGCGGATCGATGTCGGCTTCGGCAGGGTCCGCTTCAACGACAGGGAGGTCGAGAGGCTGACGCTCCGGGAAGAACGACTGGTCGTCGCTTTCCCCAAGGGGCATCCGAAATCGCTTCCCATCGAACCGATCGCCCTTGCAGAACTGGAGGGGGAACCGCTGGTCGTCTATCCGTCGGCGCCGCGGCCGAGCTTTGCCGACGAGGTCCTCAACATGTTGAGCGAGCAAGGCGTGTCGCCTGGTAGCGTAGAAGAGGTGCGTGAGATCCAGACGGCATTGGGCATCGTGGCGGCCGGGGTGAGCTTGTGCATCGTTCCCGCGGCGTCACAGCGGCAAAGACCCGACGACGTGTGTTACCGCATCATAAAAGATGAGAACGCCACGTCGCCGATCATCATGAGTTTCAGGCGCGACGATGCGAAGGGAAGGGTCGAAGAGATCAAGCAGCTCATTCGCGAAATGTACGCCGACAACCCCCCTTGGCTGCAACTATCCAATGTTCAACTCGACAGGGCCTGAGTTTTTGCAAGTGCGACTTCCCAAAATCACCGGTGGCGCTCTTGAAGGGCTCCAAGCGCTCGCCTTCCTATTGTTTTCACAACATAATTTTATAAGACTCCGAGACATTGAAGCACACAATGTGACGCATGATGCGGCACATTACGTCGAGCTTTTCAACTAGAAAGGTTATGCTAAGGGTATGCATCTTTAATGCATAGTTTGCCGTAATCCTCGCAGTTTCCAAGTGGTTTTCAATCCAACAGGGCAACGCTACGTCACGACGCAAGTTCCAGATGACTAAAGCGATCATTCCGGGAAATGTGGTGCGCGAAACCCACCTTTGATTGCAGAGGGGAGCGGCCACGAGAAACGACGGCCTGCTACGATTACGAAGACAATGAAGACAAATCCCAGGTGGCGACTTAGGTGATCCGCAACCATCTGTTCGGCGCGGGATTTTGGACTGCGGTTCAAGAGGGCCAGTGCGGTCGGGCGTCCCCTTGCCCCGTAAACCCTACTTGCACTGGGGAAAGCGGTGGGGACCGCCGTAAGATTCCAGCGAAAAGAGCGCTCAACACAGCGCGCCACTAGCCGCTTGTCGCCATGGCTGTTCGTTGCGCCATTTGCCGCGATAGTGGCCGGTGCCGCCTATGGCTGGGCAACTATGCCGCCGACGGACAGACTCAGCGCCTCTTTCTCAATATGTGGCGTCACGGCCAGAGATACCCTGCGTTGTTGACGGGGACACCTTCTGGCTCGACGGCGTGAAGTATCGAATCTCCGACATCGACACGCCCGAGATTAGTGAACCGCGGTGCCAGGCGGAAAGGGCACTCGGCGAGACGGCGAAATACCGACTGTTGTCGCTGCTGAACCAAGGTCCATTCGGTTTAAAGGGCGGTCTCAGAGACGAAGACAAATACGGGCGGAAGCTCCGGGCCGCCTACCGCGACGGCCGATCGCTCGGCGGCATTCTCGTTGAGGAAGGATTGGCGCGCACATGGACCGGCCAGCGCATGCCGTGGTGCTGATGCGCGATCTTCTGGCTTAGCGAGAAAACGGAATGGATGTTTTCGGCGCGACCATTCCATCTTCGGCCTGTTCTGGCTAGTTTGAATACCCTTGGCAGAACGCCTTCTGGGTCAACTGTAGAATAACGCAGCGCCGCTGCCAACTCGCCCGCGGAGAAGGCCTGCCCAAGCGCGCCCATATCGATCGTGGAAGCGTCGAAATCCTCGACCCGTATCGGAACACCGGCCGCCTTGGCCGCGTCTTCGATGTCCACGCGCAGTTTCGCCACGAGCGTGAGGGTAAACCAGAAAAACAACCATGCGTCGAGGCCAAGGAAGTTGAAGTGAGCGAGCAATCGTGTTCGCCGCGGAACATTTTATAAATGACAATGCCTTAGGCAGCGACCTGCTGAAGCACAGACCAGTTATCTTTGTGCCTCGGAGGAATAGAACCCTTCTGGATTCGGACCTGATCACCAAAGTGACTGAGACATTCGTCTACTTCCACGCTGGGGATAACGAATACTTCTGGCAAAACCTTCAGCTCATCGAATCGATTGTTGTAAAAGACGCAGACGATGAAGTGATCTTTAGCTTTGGTGATGTTGTTAACCGGTAGGTTTGAATAACCACGGACTGCCTTCACGTCGATCGATCGTGCAATCCCGTCCGATCCGACCAACCGAATATCGATTGCTTTTTTATTGCCGAGGCTGACGTAGGCCTCTATTCCCAACCTGAACAACTGCGAGAGAACAAAATATTCTGCAGCTATTCCGGTATTGTAGGCGATTGCACGCTCTGCCTTCACTTAGCCTTGCCTCACACCAGGTCGCCGTGCGGAATTCAATAAGGCTCTTTCCCGCAAAGAGGAAACCCCGAAAGGCCAAGGCGTCGCCTCCCTGTCAGTCAGGTCGCGTGGATTCGCCGTTCTTGGAGCCGGCAGAGCAATCTGTTCAGTCTTTGTGAAGGACTGGCGGCGATTGTGACTCCATCCTCAGGCGATTCGCCTGGCACTAATGGAGAGAGCATGATGGTTCTGCAGTTCCCGGCGGATCGGCGCACGGGCGATATTAAGCGGTGCGCAGAAGCTCTCCAGCGGCTCCATGGAGAGCAAGCAAACCGTTTCTGGCGTTCTGAGATGGTCGACTTCGCAGCATCGCTCAGAGGGCAAGACGTTCCCGAGGAAGAGATATCGCGTCAGGCAAGACTGTTCATGCATGCGGTCCAATTGGAGCTGCAGCAGCTCTCAGTCAGAGCCGAGGCGTCAATATAGTTGCTGCGGATCAGCAATCCCTTGCTGCGCTTTTATGAATGCCCCTTGGACCTTGTTGCCAAGACTGCTCAAGAGGTCGCGGACGTGCATCCGCGCGATCGGATCGATCTCCAAAGCTTTATCTGGGTCATCGGCGACTATCAGGAGGGGGCGCGAGGGAACCTATGCGTAGAAGAGTCGCCGAATGCGCTGGCCGTTTCCGGCTCCGTCGGATGCCGCGCGAAGCTTTTTTGATGATTCTTGAGAGTCAATCGTTGAGCGACGCTAGCTCAAACACCGTCGCATCATCCGCCCGCTCCCTCAGGCCCTTGAACGACGGATGACGCAGCTTTCCGTCATCCGTCCAGGCGCGATACTCGACCTCGGCGACAAGCGCCGGGCGTACGAAGATTGCGCCTTTGCGACGGAGCGATACGGCGGGCTGGTCTGTCCGGATGTCGTCGAGCAGCTCGCGTAGCTTCACCGATTCCTGACGGCTCCAGCCGGTGCCACAGCCGTCGACATAGGCGAGGCCCTCACCCTTCCTCGCCGCCTGCAGTAGCCGACCGATTGCGCCGGGCATGGTAGACGGCTCGTACCCGACAATCACGAAGCTGTCGCGGCGTCTGCAGGTGATCTTTTGCCACCAGTCGCCCGACCGCTGCGATAGGGCTTCTCCTGATGCTTGGCTGCCTTCGAGGCCGTGCGTGCAGGCGACGCGATAGAACTCCTCCCCGTCCGCGTGCACCTCCTCAGAGAGGCGGATTGCGCCCTCGCGGCCGGCGACGAGCGGTTCGAGCAGGCGGCGGCGGTCGCGGAGCGGTAGCCGCCGCAGATCGCGGCCGTCAAAATAGAGCAGATCGAAGGCGTAGTAGACGATTGTCCTTTCTTCATGCGCCGACGGCAATCGGCCGAGCGCCCGCTGCAGCATGCCGAAGTCGGATCGGCCCTTCTCATCGAGCACGACGGCCTCGCCATCGAGGATGGCGTTGCCAGGCAAGGATCGACTCGCGTCGGCATCCGATCTGGAGGCGGCCTATCTGTCGACTTCTTCGATGTTCCTCTTGCCACAACGAAGATCGTAATCCATGCCGCGCGCGAGCAGTAGCTCCACGAAAGGCTGGGAGGCTGAGGCTTCGCTTTCAAGCAGCTCCTCTCCGCCTGTCACCTTGCGACGGCGGCATGAACACGACAGAGACCGCTCTTGAGCCGCAACGTGGACAGCGCAGCCTGCTGGCTACCATCGAGAGCGGGAAGTCCCGGCCGCGTGTCGCAACAAGTGTCAGCATGTCGAGATCATAGCTCCACGTGCACTGGCGAATAGACGTAAGCGTGGCGTAATGACCGCGCGGAAGCATTTGGTCTGGAGCCGGATAGTGTCCACTGTGGATTTAAGTGGACACTATGATTGGGTGGACCAGTTCCAAGGAAGGAGTTCGTCGATCCTATTTG
>NZ_SRXN01000067.1 GCF_004827385.1 Ensifer sp. MPMI2T | reverse complement strand
CCGGTATCAGGCATCGCCTGCTCTCTGCAAAGCTGCGCCCCTCGCTCCGGAAGTTGAAGACCGCTCCGCCCTTGCGTCCTTCTGGCGGCGGGAAGCCGAACGTCATCGGCACGAGTTCGACCACGTTGCCACCCGCAGCTCTCATTACGGGTCCGGTGTCACCAATCCGGACGTCGTCCGCTTGCGGCAAATCAAGTTCCGTCTGATGCGAAGCAATACCGAACGTGAGCTCCTGCATCATCTTGCAGTATTCGGCATATCTGATGTGCTGCTCGTAGTCGTTACACATGCGGCATCAACGTAGCGCTCGTGATCGGAACGTCCAGACAGCTCGGTGCAAGTGTGCTCGTCGACGTGGCTCTGATCGACGGTTCCACGTGCTCGTTGGGGTGAAGCGCGGAATTCGCCCATGGTGCCCAGAGGCGGATTCGTCTCCGCTCAGCCCGCGTTCGCAAGTGGCACGCGGGCCGTCGATCCGACACCCCTGAGAATGGATCTCGACCGGCAGGGCAATTCGAAAGCACCTGTGGAAATCCTGATCTTTGAGCCCCCTGAGGAGCTTGGCCCGGTGACAAAGGGTTTCAAACTGACAAGTATCTCGGTCGTCATAAAAAGAGGGGCTAAACCATGACTACAACCAACGAAATTGCAGACAAGATCGCAGCCGATCACAGCCTGACCAAGTCACAGAGCAAGGCGATCGTCGAGGCCGTCTTCGCCGCCGTCACCGCGGCCGCGACTTCCGGTGCCGAGACATCGATTCCGGGCTTCGGGAAATTCAAGGTCAAGGACACGCCAGAGCGGGAGGCACGCAATCCGGCGACGGGCGCGACAATCAAGGTCGCCGCGGCGAAGAAGCTCACCTTTGCGCCGGCGAAGGCACTCAAAGACGCCCTCAACAAGTAATGCATTTGGTGAGAGAAGCCTTGTCCTTTCAAGGCTTCTCTCAGGGCGACGGCTCTCGACGGCATCCGGTCACGGCGCGTAGTGCGTGCGCGGAAGGTCCCGCTGACACTCTTGACCCAATTGACCCCACATGAAGCCGCTCCGGTTCGTGCAGAAAGTAGCCGCCGATGAACTTACGGCCACATTGATCACGGCTCCACAGCGCCCGCCCTTGGGTTGGCGTTTTCGCTGATTTGCGGCGAGGCGGTTGGGGTGGACTTTTCGTCGGCAGGTTGAATCGAGCCGCAGGGCTTCGCTCAGGTATAGGTCCATCGCCGCTATGGGTCAGTGGCCGACCGCACGGTGACCAACGACTGCCCTCGGCCGCGACATTGCGTCCATGACGATGCGTGTGTGCCTGGCGGCCCTCCGCTGGCTGCGACGTTCCAAGGGCGGCAGACCCATCTGACGGACTAGGCCAACCGGGCGACCCTCTCCGGAAGAGGCATCGGCCAACAGGCCGAATGGATCAAAAGGTCTAATGTAGTCTATATCAGGGGCACAGCGCCGGCTGAAAACGAAAGGGATCCGGACCGACCTGTGATGTCGCACTTGGTCTGCGCAACCCCAACCACTGAAGGATCGACCAACGGAGGATCTTCTCTTCCGCTTCCTCCTTCGCGCGCGCCGTGCCGATGCGCGAAAGTGGCCGCGATGTTGGAGGGCAAACGATGAGCCTGATGGAATGGTTTTTTGGTAAGCCGGAGACTTTCAAGAACGTGACGGTCCCCCAGGGCAGGCCGGTTCTCACCGGGGCCACGATCAAGATAGTTCCTCGGGTGGTCGCGGTCGAGCCGAACGAGACAGAGCCGGATATCAAGGAGGACTGGGACCAATTTCTGTTGGGGCAGACGCTGATCGACACCCTCGTTCCCTACGCGAGGAACCCGGCCCCCTTCTCCACCCACGAATTGCGGTACTTCACCAACCAGTGGATTGCCGCGATGTCCAGGGATGACCGGAGGGTCCTGTCCGAAATCCTCATGCGTAATAGCGGCAAACGCGACTTCAACAGGAGGAACAGATGATCGGACACGTGAAGAAGTTGGACAAAGGGGACAACGAGATACAGTGGGCCGAACCGGCGGCGTGAATAGCTTCTGGGTCGCCGTCCGTTGCGCAGGCGGTTTCTGACCGTTTTTGAACGTGTGATGGCGGGGCGGTCTTCTGTTCTTCGCCGATGAGGACCAAACAGATCGCCGGGCGGCGCCTTTGCGGTGTCGCCGCAGCTGTGGCGAACGCATCCACAATGCAACCGGCATAAAGTCCTCGGATATCCGATCAACCACCAGCTGACCAATACGGAGGTCAGCTAGCCTAGGCGCACGACAGCATGCCGTGCCTTCGAGGCTAAGGGGCGTTTTCGCCATTCGGGTTTGGCGCCGGCGCCTCCCTTCTGTCCCGAGGCGGATTTTTGCGTTCATCGGACTTTGGTGCCGATTCCTGAGGGTCGGGATGGCGGACGGGCCGCGCTTTGGGATCGCCCTTCTTGTGCGGAATTGGAACTTTCTCAGTCATGGTTCGTTGCTCGCGTCTTCCACAAGAAGAACCGCTCGGCAGAAGCAGGGTTCCAATCGAATGCGAGCATCTCACCCTTGTGGTGGCCTCGATGCTATCTAGCTCCGCTACCAATAGCTGGGCTCGAGCCCGCGCCCGCGGTGGCGGATTCATGTCTCGTGGAGAGCTCGCGCCGCTCAGGCGATGAAGAGGTGGGCTACCAAGACAGCACTGGTCCTCGGCAATTTCCGCTAACCTTGCGGAACAAGGCTTGTTCGGATGCCGGCCTCCGCGAAGCGGGTCAACTGTATCTGAGTTGCCTCCTCGGTATAAAGAACGTGAACGGCGCGACCGCTGGCCGTGAGCTTTTCAGCCTCCTTAATGGCTTCCTCGAAACTGACGGGAATTGCATCGGCGGGGATGGAGGGATCTTCCTGTTCCAATACGTAGAACCTGGCGTTTCGGATATCAGTGGTCATCGGCGCTCTCCTTTCGCGCAACGATAGCTGGCGAGCGCGATGGTTCCGGATGACAGCGATTTTACCCGACGCTGCACCACCGACGATCGCCAGGAAACCGCAACCGGCTTGTCGGCCTCATGTCTCTTGCGCGCCCGCGACCGCGCAATCTCGATGATGGCGTCTCTGGCGGAGGTAGGATCCTCCTTCAGGCAAAACCAAGCCCGATCTTGAGATCGCACGCGCTCCGCTCGAGGTTTCCTGAAACACGGGCTTCCCCCGACCGCTGGCTTCGTCCAACTGGAGCTGCGGACGATACGTTATGCGACATTGGGAGCACAGAACGGGAATGCTTTTTTTGCTCGCAACTTGCTGCCGAACCGAGAGCCCAGGTCTTTCTTCGGATGGTCCTTTGTCTATCCAGCCCCGCCTAAGAGCGTGCTTTCTCGTCGGGCTGCTCAGGATGCGCCTCCCGGCCAAAGATGCTGCGACCGCCCCATTCGGAAGACCGGCGGAACTCCCCGGTGACAATTTCTTTTAGATCTGGGCCTGTAGCGTATTTCTCCAGCTGCCTCGCCTGATCGTCCAAGCGTCTCAGCGCCTGCAGTTCCTCATCACGACCCAGCCGCGCTTTGCTCACAGCCGATTTCATTACGCGGATCGTCTGATCGTAGACCTTGAGCGGCACGGGAAACGGGTGGCGATCCTTGCCGCCGTGTGCAAGGGAGAACCGCGCGGGATCGGCAAAGCGGCAGGGGGCGCCATGCACCACTTCTGCCACCATCGCGAGCGCATTGACCGTCCGCGCACCGACGCCTGGCACGAGCAGGAGCTGTTCGAAATCTTCAGGTCCGCGATCGGCGGCCGCAGCAAGCGTTGCATGCAACCGCTTCATGTTGATGTTTTCCTCCCGCACCTCATGATGTACCGGCATTGCAAGGTGCGGCAGCAGGGGTTGCGCGAGTTCTTTCGTTTTGACCTTCCGGTCCATCGCGAATATCTCGCGGACAATTCGGTCGGGCCCGTGCGAGGTTAAAAGGTCAAGCTGACTACGTCGCGATGCTGCGGCACGCCTATCGGCGAGATTGACGATTTCACCTTGGCGCCTTCCTTCTATCGCTGCATGGGGAGAATCGACGAAACTGGAAACGCCTTCTGATAGCCAGTGATAGCGCCGGGCCTGTCGTTTATCGCCATTCATGCCCTGCTGCACGACCACCCATTTGCCGTCGTCGGCCACGATGAAACTGTGTAGGTAAAGGTCGAAACCATCTTGAACCGCCGCGCTGTCGACCTTTGCGACGAGCCGACTGGTAGTTGCAAGACCACCGCCATCGATGCCGACGCGGTTGCCGATCTCTATCAATTCGTCTGGTGTCTGCCTCGAGTTGCGCCCACGTCCTCCGCATACATGGATTCCTAGTTCCCGCGAAAGGGGTGCGAGGCCGCGCTTCAAAGCGCCAATGACACTGGTTGTGATCCCGGAAGAGTGCCAATCCATCCCCATGACGCAGCCCAAGGACTGAAACCAGAAAGGGTGCGCCAAACGCCGGAGAAATTCGTCGCGGCCATATTCAATCACGATTGCTTCAGTGATGACCGCGCCAAGCTTCGTCATGCGGTCGCCCAGCCACCGGGGAACCTTGCCACCATGAAGAGGGAGATCTGCACTGCCTGCTCTGTGAACCATCCGTTCCTTATAAACCGGCAGTCGAAATTATGACAGGGAGAAGTTCCTCAAATGTTCTTTTGCGCGGGGTTCATTAGGAGCGAGACATCCAAGTACACGCCTCGGACAGAATCAAACCGCGCACCCGATGCTCTGTTGGGATGCAGTCGCAAATAGGCGATCACGCTCAAAGGCGAGTTTACTCCGCTGCCTGAGTATCCGGCTGCGGCCATCGCTGCAGCGCTTTCCGACCAGCATCCGTCAAGCCGTAGACGCCTCTATCGAGCCGCTCAAACCAGCCATAGACATTCGCAAGCAAAATCTTCCCGGCATCTGGTACGCTGGATCTGATTTCACGCACGCGCATCGGTCCCGATGCCAAGGCTAAAGCACAGCCGAGCGCCTGCTGGCGGTACGCGGTCATGACAGGCGCGCGTGTGCTCCCGCCTAATGCCGGATCGCCGCGTCGCCTCTGGTGTTCACGCATGAGTCTCGAACGCCGTTTCGGATTGCTTCGCGGCATTGGCGATACGGAGCCGACGATAACGCTGACGTCGCCGGCATCGGAAATGCCGAGCATGCCGATCCCGAGCCTGCGGCAGAGGTCGCGGTAGCGTTTGTCGGCCTCGCGACCTTTGCCCTTGGCCGAGACTCGCGCCGCGATCCAGACCTCGTCCGCGACAGCTGCACGATCGACGGCCTGCAGTATGAGCTCCAGATTGAAGCTCAGTTTCAACTCGCAGATCACGACCACAGGCGGATCACCATCGCTCAAGCCGATGAGATCGCAGCCGCCGACTTCGCCCTTGACGACGTAGCCTGCCTTTTCGAGGAAGCCCTTGACGGGCAGATAAAGTGAAGTTTCCATATGCCTGCAGGTCCAAGCGACGAATCGGTCCCTAACTATATCGATCCGCTCGGACGGGACACCCATCTATCGCCGCCGACGCGATTACACGGGATGGGCTGTGGAGGCAGTCGCCAACGACAGTCGGCCAAGGCGCGGCATTGGAGCTATGCTCTTGAGCGGATGCGAACCGCGGACCTGCCGTTATAGCGGGCACGTCATCAACCGTGGCAAATGGCGCATCCCGTTTGTGATCAGTAGAGCTTTTCGTGCCCGGCCTGCCGGATGGCATCACGGAAATGGCAGCGCCCACTTCAAGGCCCAATTCCAACTCGGGCACCTTATCCGGCGCCACCGACCGGAGTGATCACCTTGCCCGTCCCGCCGCAGTCTGGGCATGGTTCGCCGTCGAGCCTGCCTGTTCCCGCGCAGCGGCGGCAGATATTTTCGCCCGAACCGGGCGTGCCGGCGGGAACCTCGTCCGGATTGGATGAACTGGGCCGGGTATTGGATCCGGTCGTTTGCTTGGGCTTCTGAGCCATTACGTTGTCCCTGTTTCTTCCGATGGCGCCTTGCAAGCCCGCTCTTCGTTACCTTGGTGTCAGATAGCAAAAGCGACCAGATCATCGGAGCGATCCAGCGAAGGAGCCGCGTCACGCGGTGTTGCTGACCTGAGGCAGCACCCGCCGTATTGCCGCCACTGTTCTCTTGCGCATCGGAGGACTGACGACGCCCCGGATTGCGAATTGGCACCTAGTAATCCCTCAGGCGCCAAATTGTTCCTGGGCAACTGTTTTGCTGCCGCATGCCGGCCGGCACCCAAAGCTCGGAGCTCTGGAAGGGAAATGGTCGGGGCATCGGTTCTCGAGCTGACGCGGGCCGCTATTCCTCGTGACTAAGCCCGGAAAAGTCGCTTCAGCACGAGATGGACCGGCAGATAGGCAACCGCGGGCAGCAACACCATGTAGAGGCCGAGATAGGTGCGCGGAGACAGCACCTTTTGCGCCTCCGGCCCCGGGCCGATCCGGTGTACCCAATTGATATTCTTCTCGGGAGGGGTGAGCCAATAGCTCGCGAGAAGAACTCCCCAGGCGAAGACGGTCTGCGCCTTGAATGCCCGGCGATCGTAGCCTTGCCGCATCAGCATGAATAGGATGAGCACCGGCAGGAAGAGATGAAAGCCGGATAGCAACCGCATGTGCGCCGGCTCCTTCGGGTCGAACATATAGGCGGCGAGCCCGATGAACCTGCCGCCGGTGAGGAAGTCGACACACCAGGCCAGTTCGAGCGGCAGAACGCCGACCGCCATCATCGAATAGAAAAGCCGAATGCCTGTCCAAAGTGCAATGAGCACCGCAAAGAGGGCGAGATCGGAGAACCAAAGGAAATTGCCGGGGCCGTATCGCAGCCAATAGAAAGGCGCGAGGACAGCGACGAACAGCGTATATGGCAGGGTGATCCAGAGCGGATAGGCTGGGATCGGGTCTTTGCTGCGCTGTTTGGCTATCATCGCTCGCCTCGGTCGCGGAACCGGCACCAGCGGCGCCGGCAAAGCCTAACTCCGCAGCCGCAGTGCTGTTCCCGCGTCGCCGGAGCCAAACGGTTTCGAGCGCTCAATACTTTCGCCTCACGGCGCTCAAGTCTCGCGTTTTGCTTCCGGACTCGTCGCGCTGCTTCCGGTCGTCGTTCCCGCGCCGGTTGTTCCTTCTGTTCCGGTTGTTCAGGTTTGGGATTTTCCGCTGGATTTTCCGTGAGCGAAATCGATCTGCGGAGCTTTTTCGGCACGCGCGACAACCTACAGCGGACGGCGGTCGCGATCATGTCGAGGTTTCCACCGATTAAGCGCCCCGAAGCTGTCCCCTCCGTCGTCAGGCCGGATGTCGGCTCGTCTTCTCGGGAAGGGATGACGATGCTCTCGGAGAACATCAACACTCGTCGCAGAGAAGACTTTGTTTCCTCCGCAATACGCCCTTCATCGTCCGCGTAGAGTGCTCCGTGGACGCCAATCAATTGGCAGTGCTTCCACAGGCTGAAGTGAAGGATACTTATGTCGCTGAAGCCGACGACAAATTTTGGATCGCGCTTCGCAGCATCGAAGTCCAACTGATCAGCGATGCGGTATGACCCCTTGCCGCCTCGTGTGGCGATGACTACCCGAACGCTTGGATCGCGAAGGGCGGCATTGAAATCCGCCAAGCGCTCATCGTCAGTTCCTGCCAGGTAAGCGTACTTTCGAAAAGCGTTCTCGCCGAATTCGACCTTGAGACCCCAGCTTTCAAGCACTTCAGCCGCCTGGAATACTCGGTCCCGATCTGGCGTGCTTGCGGGCGACACAAACCGGACCGTATCGCCAACCTGTAACTTCGGCGGCAGTAGTTCCATTGCGCCTCCTGCGCCGTCGCTGATCCGATGGACCAGTCGCATGGCGAGCCATGGAGTGGGGGTAAGCGATCTGACTGGTCGCATAACCATCTCAGGGGAATGCCAAAGGCTGGTCCATCGGTTTAGGGTATCGGTGCCAGATCACAAGCAATAGCCGAGTATCGCAAGGATGGATTTGGGCGCTTCAACCTTAAAGTACGCCGTATCGCAACGGTGTGGGCAAACGGCATCTGTATCTGTGGAGTACGTTGCCTTTTTAAGTTCGCCGACGTTCTGTTTGAGAGCTGCGCCAAGTGGCCCACATGCCATAGCGCGCCGCCATCGCGTGCTGCTGATAGGCCGGGTATTGGCTGTTGTATGAATAAGGCGACGCGACACGCGCCCACCCTTCTTCTCGAGGTGATCGAACAGCTCGCCGATAAGCGGGCCATTTTCCGCTCCCTGCGGGATCCCATCGATACTTCGACAACTGCAACATAGGTGGCCGTTACTGATAGCACGCAGGTTGTGCCAAACGGCGCTGGCAAGCGTAGCCACCATCTGAAGGCTGGCGGGGAGCGAGCAATGGAGCGCGATGCGGTCGTCGGGCGAGATAATTGCCAGCGTAAGGGTACCTTTGTCCGCGGAAAGAACGGGCAGCATGCTGACGTGGAAGCGACCAGTAATTCTCAGATGAAATGGGCGCGGAAAAGCACTTGACCGGAGGCGATGTCGTTGGTGACAGCGGCGCGCAGCGCTGCGTCAAACCGCGGGTCCTCCGGCTCGTAAAGGCCGCACATAGACAGTGCCTGACGCAGATCGACTGCAAGGCCGAGGTAGTCATAAACCACCCGCGCGCAACAGGGCATGCGCTCGCCGCTACCGGAGACACCGAGCTTGAGGCCGGTCAGGCGGGTGATGCGGTTCTTGAACGAAGGAAAGAGGATAGTCTGGCTGATTTCCGCTCCGGTCAGCGTCTCATAATCGACAAGAAAAATCCGGTCCCGTAAAAAGTGCGCCATGCCGCGATAGACGCCGCGATATGGTTTCTCACCGGGACGCTCGACGAGCCGCTCGCTGCGCCGATAAAAGATACCACCTTCGCTTTGTTCGAAACGGACGAGAGTGCGTAAAATCCGTCCCGGATAAGCCATGGAATAATAGGTCTCAAAGTAATAGCCGAGATATTTATCTAAGCCGGCGCTCCCCATCGCCTTGAGGCGGTCAAAGTGAGCGGCCTCGCGAGTTGCCGCCAGCACTTCGACACGTGCGCGAGGACGTAGCTGCACAAGCTCTGCGAAGCGTGCAGCCGGGAGCAGTATCTCGTGCTCCTCGACGCCGAAGAAATCGCACAGGCGGCGCAGAATATGGGCCGAAGGCAGGTGGCGGCCGCCGAGATAGCGGTTGAATTGCGGCCGGTTGATCTTCAATTGCCGGCAGACTTCGGCGATCGAGCCGCGATAGCTGCACAAAAGCCGTAGGTTGGCGGCGAAATCCTCGTGCATCCCCTCTCCAGCGCCAATAAGCGAAAGCGCGTTTTGGCGCGAACTGTGCACCAGAATGCGCCAATTGGCAATAATCCGGCAAGTTGTCACAGCGAGTGACAACGGGCATAGCCCAATGAGGGAGACTTCAGGCTTTCCGGCGACGGCCGGTGGGCTATCACCGCGCCGACGCATGTGGCGGGCGCGTGCCAACGGGAGGATGTTATGCTCGATTTTCTCAATGACCTTTTGTGGAGCAAGGTGCTGATCGTCGTGCTGATCGGCATTGGTCTGTGGTTTACGCTTGCCTCGCGTTTCGTCCAGTTTCGCTATTTCGGGCGGATGTTTCGCATTCTTGGTTCCCGCCAGGCCTTTTCGACAGGGTCGAATGGCCATCTCTCCTCCTTTCAGGCGCTGATGCTCTCGGTTGCCGGTCGTGTCGGCGGCGGCAATATCGCCGGCGTTGCGGTAGCAATCACCCTTGGCGGACCGGGCGCGATCTTCTGGATGTGGCTCGTCGGCCTCGTCGGCATGGCGACGAGCTTCTTCGAATGCACCCTGGCGCAGGCCTACAAGCGGGCTGAGCCGGATGGCACCTATCGCGGCGGCCCGGCCTATTACATCGCCCACGGCCTCGGCGAGCGATGGAAATGGCTGGCGGGTGTCTACTCGGTGCTCTTGCTGGTCACGTTCGGTTTCGGCTTCAACGGCGTGCAGTCCTATTCCGTGGCCACGTCGCTCAACGATGCCTTCGGCCTGCCGGTGATCGCAATTGGCGCCGGCATCGCCGTCCTGGTCGGCATCATCATCGCCGGCGGCGTCCGGCGCATCGCCCGCATTGCCGATGTGCTGGTGCCAGTCATGGCGCTCAGCTACATCGCCATGGCGCTGGTCGTGCTTGCGTTCAACATCGATCTTCTGCCCGCCACGCTCATGCTGATCGTCAAGAGCGCCTTCGGCCTGGAGCCGGCGATCGGCGGCGGCATCGGCGCTGCCATCGTTATGGGCGTGCGGCGCGGGCTCTTCTCCAACGAGGCCGGCCTCGGAAGCGCGCCCAATGTCGCGGCCGTCGCGGAGGTGCCGCATCCGGCATCGCAGGGTGTCGTGCAGGCGTTCTCGGTGTTCATTGACACGCTGATCGTATGCTCCTGCACCGCCCTCATCGTTCTGCTCGGCGATGTCTATCGCCCGGGCGCGGAGGAAGTGGTCGGCGTGGCCCTCGCCCAAGCTTCGCTCGCGAGCCATATCGGCGAGTGGGGGCGCGTCTTCGTCAGCATTGCGATGATGCTCTTCGGCTTCACCACGATGATCTATAACTACTATCTCGGCGAGAACAGCCTGGTCTGGTTCGGCGGGCGCAACAAGCCGCTCATCATTCTTTACCGGATGGCGGTGATTGGCCTGTGCGGCTGGGGCGCCACCTCCGACCTCGGCACGATCTTCGCCTTTGCCGACGTCACCATGGGCCTGCTCGCGCTCGTTAACCTGCTGGCGCTCGTCATGCTCTTCAAGCCTGCGCTGAAACTGATGCAGGATTACGACAGGCAACTGGCGCAGGGCGCTTCCGAACCGGTCTTCAATCCGGAAAACTTCGGCTATCCTGGGATAGACCGCGACGCCTGGAAAGGCGAGGCCTGGGGCTACGAGCCCGAAAGCGCGGTGGCAGCGAGTGGCAGCGCGCGCGTCTAGATCATCCCGCTCTCAGCACCAAACGCGGGCCGCGACAACCCGGCCCGTCGTTTTCAACTTTCGCGAGCCAACGACATGAACATGCGTATCGAACACGACCTGCTTGGGGACAGGGAGGTGCCGACCGATGCCTGGTTCGGCATTCAGACCCTGCGGGCGGTCGAGAATTTTCCGATCACCGGCGTGCCAATCAGCCATTTTCCGCATTTTGTAGCGGCACTCGCAATGGTCAAGGCCGCCGCCGCCCGCGCCAATTGCGATCTTGGCCTGCTCGCCCCGCACAAGGCCGAGGCGATCGTCGCCGCCTGCGAGGAGATCGTCGAGGGCCGACTGCACGATCAGTTCGTTGTAGACCTCATCCAGGGTGGGGCCGGCACCTCGACCAATATGAATGCCAACGAGGTCATCGCCAATCTCGCGCTCGAAAAGCTCGGCCATCCGAAGGGGGCCTACGCGCATCTGCATCCGAACGACGACGTGAACAGGTCGCAATCGACCAACGATGCCTATCCGACGGCCGTCTGTCTCGGGCTGCAATTTGCCGCCGAGCCGCTCGTCGCGGCGATCGCCTCGCTCAAGGAAGCGCTTGCGGATAAGGGCAAGGATTTTGCCGACGTCTTGAAAATGGGCCGCACCCAGCTTCAGGACGCCGTGCCGATGACGCTTGGCCAGGAGTTCGACGCCTTCGCCGTCAATCTCGGCGAGGACATCGACCGCATCGGCGAGATCCTGCGTCTCCTGTGCGAGGTCAACCTGGGCGGCACGGCCATCGGCACGGGCCTCAACACCCATCCCGACTATGCCGCTCTCGCGGTTCGCCATCTCGCCGAGATATCCGGCAAGCCGATGCTGCCGGCCGCCAACCTAATCGAGGCGACGTCCGATATGGGCGCCTTCGTGCTCTTTTCCGGCCTGCTGAAGCGGCTGGCGATCAAGCTCTCGAAGCTTGCCAACGACCTGCGTCTGCTTTCGAGCGGACCGCGCTCAGGGCTCGGCGAGATCATGCTGCCGGCCATGCAGCCCGGCTCCTCGATCATGCCGGGCAAGGTCAATCCCGTCATTCCCGAAGCGGTTAACCAGGTGTCCTACCAGGTCATCGGCAACGACCTCGCCGTCACGCTCGCGGCCGAAGCCGGACAGCTCCAGCTCAACGCCATGGAACCGCTGATCGTCTACAATCTGTTTTCTTCGATCAAGATGCTTGGCACCGCCTGCCGCATTCTCGAAGAACGGTGTATCCGCGGCATCCGTGCCAATCGCGAGCAATGCCGACGCCATGTCGAACAGAGCATCGGCATCGTCACCGCCCTGGTACCGCATATCGGCTACACCAACGCAACGCGCATCGCCGCGGAGGCACTGGCGAGCGGCGCCACCATCGGCGAACTGGTGGCGGCGGAGGGGCTGCTGACGCCAACGGAGCTGGAAAAATACCTGAGCCCGGAGGCGATGCTGCGGCCCGGAGCAGAGCTCGCATGACGCGCCGAGTCCTCATCCTGCACACGGGCGGCACCATCGGCATGGAGGCCACCTCAGGCGGTCTCAAGCCCATGGCGGGTTTCGACTACCTGCTCAAGCGCCGGTTGGGCGAAACGGCCGCGGCGACGCCGCTGCCCGATTGCGACGTCGTCGAACTCGACAGGCTGATCGACAGCGCCAATCTGCAGCCGGCGCAATGGCCGGCCATTGCCGGCGAGCTCGTGCGCCGCTGGGACGCCTATGACGGCTTTGTCGTACTGCATGGCACGGACACCATGGCCTGGACCGCTTCGGCGCTCTCCTTCATGCTGCGCGGTCTCGACAAGCCGGTCATCCTGACCGGCGCGCAGATTCCGCTTGCGGCGCCGCGCAGCGATGCTCTGGAAAATCTGGAGATGGCCCTGATCCTTGCAGCGCAACACCCGATCCGCGAGGTGGGCATCTGTTTTGGACGAAAGCTGCTTAGGGGAAACCGGAGTCGCAAGATATCCACCGATCGCTTCGACGCCTTCGATTCGCCCAACTATCCGCCGATCGCTGAAGCCGGCATCAAAATCGTGCTGCATCATGAGTTGCTCCTTGCGGCCGAGCCCAAGGCTTTCTTTCTGCCGGAGCATTTCGAGCAAGAGGCGGTGGCGGTGCTCACCATCCATCCGGGGCTTTCGTCGCCCGTCGTCGAAGTGGCACTCTCCTCCCCCCATCTCCGGGGTGTGGTGCTGCGTAGCTACGGCGTTGGCAATGTGCCGGAGGCGGACGCGCGGCTGCTTGCGGCACTTGGCAGGGCCGTGGCGCGTGGCGTGACGGTGATTAACACCACACAATGCGTGTTTGGCGCCGTCGCGCAGGACACTTACGCCACAGGCGCCGCCTTAGCCCGCATCGGCGTCATCTCGGGCGGTGACATGACGCTGGAGGCCGCCTTTGCCAAATTGCATATCCTGATCGCCGAAAGACTGGGCCCGGAGGAAATCCGTTCTCGCATGGCGCAGCCGCTCTGCGGCGAGATCACGACGCCCGCACAGTCGATTTGCGCCTGAAGCAAGCGATCGACAATCCCCACCGGGGGCACCTATCCTCGCGATAATTTGGGCGAACGCTGTGGCGCTCGTGGTGTAGGCGCGTTCACCAGCCTCGGCTACGGTCCCGACCTGCGCAATGTACACACCAATCATTGTATCCTTCATGTTGCCGCCTTCTCCGCGTGTTGGATTACAGGACGTGGCTTGTCCTGTTCTGCCCAAGCTGCCTACGAGCGGCGATCGCGGAACAGCCGATTGATGTCGTCTTGATCTGGTCCCAAGGGTCCTATGTAGAGAGGTACATTATGCGATCTTCTGTAACGGGCTTTGCGTCAATTCCTTGGGAGCGTAATCCCTCGCCGAGTGCTTGCTTCTGTCCGCAGTCGGAGCTTTGCCGCTGCGCTATGGGGTCTGCTGAGGACCGGTTGGCCAATCTTTTAGAGGCGCAGTCACCGCGTGCTGCTGATCGCATAGCGGCCTAACCCATCCATCGTCCCGGCGAAGGGACCTTGCTGCGGAGGGCTGATGGCTGTGCCCGTCCGAAAGCCTGTCTTGTCGTCTCCTTCTGTAACGGGCTTTGCGTCAATTCCTTGGGAGCGTAATCCCTCGCCGAGTGCTTGCTTCTGTCCGCAGTCGGAGCTTTGCCGCTGCGCTATGGGGTCTGCTGAGGACCGGTTGGCCAATCTTTTAGAGGCGCAGTCACCGCGTGCTGCTGATCGCATAGCGGCCTAACCCATCCATCGTCCCGGCGAAGGGACCTTGCTGCGGCGGGCTGATGGCTGTGCCCGTCCGAAAGCCTGTCTTGTCGTCTCCTGTCGATCAAGCCGCCAGGGCTGGCGCTCCCTTATGAGCAATGAAGTTGGTTCTGTCCCTGAGCAGGCAATGCAACACCACCGCCAGCTTGCGGGCCAGCGCCACACGCGCCTTTCTGGGACCGGCACGTCTTGCGACCGCCAGTGCCCAGCCCTTCAGATCGGAACCTTTGACCGGTCGCGTCAGGATGACATTGGCCGCCTCGTAGAGCGCGGTGCGCACGCTGCCATCGCCGATCTTCGAGATGCGACCGCTATGATCGGTCTCGCCCGATTGATATTTCTTCGGCGTCAATCCGAAGTGCGGCCCCACCGCGCGTGAGGAGCGGAATCGCTCCGGCGCGTCGACGGCCGCC
>NZ_SRXN01000066.1 GCF_004827385.1 Ensifer sp. MPMI2T | reverse complement strand
CAGGAATTCGCCACGCAATGGTTATGGACCTATAACAACGAACGGCCCAATATGGGTATCGGCGGCATCACACCCGCACAGAAACTGAAAATGGCCGCGTGAATTCTACAATAGCGCCCCGTTAAAACGGGAGGATTACCGGATCAGGAGGCACGCGCGAAGCATTGGAGAACGAAGCCGCCGATTTGTTCGGGCAATTCGTCCTGTATCTGCGCGAAAATGATATCGACATCGAAGCCGCCATCGAGCGTAAGTGGCTTCGGCATCTTGATCAGTATGTTGAACTCGACCCGAATACTGCAACCGACAGTGTCTGATATTTGTGGCGCAAAGGGCAAAGGGCCGACCTTGGCCACGCCAGGGATGCGCCAACAGCAGTCATCGCTCCGGAAGGTTACGGGGAAACTTAGGTTGAAAAGTTCTCATCCATCCACGAACGAGCGAGCACAAGATCGTCGTCGTTTGGGGCCCATCCATGGCCCGCATCGAGCGCGTGGTGGGTAACCACTGCGTTCGCGGCGATAAGCTGTTCCGCGACTTGGGAGGCGTGCTGTGGCTCTCTCCTGTTGTCATGCAGACCCGAAATGATAAGCACAGGCTTGCCTGACAATTCTGGAAAAGTGAAATCATCTGAGATTGGCTGTGGCCGTAGCAATATAGCTCCAACGAATTTTTCCGGTGCGAGCGCAAGAAGAGCGGTTCCGAAAATTGCTCCGCTGGAATACCCGACAACGAGCATGTCTTTTAGGCCGCAAGCGAACACAAAACCGTTGGCAGATATGCTTTCCCTAGCGAGAGCTATAAGTTCTTCGTGAGGTATGGAGCGATCCGATCGCCTTTTGAAGAAAGTGAAGCCTTCACCATCCACAAATGTTCCTCGCGGGCTGCAACGTGGCTGCTGTGGCGCAAGCCGATTGGTAAATTCGCTAATGAACTCCGGATGCTGCCAGGAACCGTGCAAGCCAAGTACCAATCATCGCAATCTTCCAAAGGTCCGGACGTCACCTATTTGCGGCGTGTGACAGGGGAATGACTGCAATGGGCCGAACCCCGCCTTCCAGTGCTTTGAAAATATGCCGAGCTTGCCACGCGGCTTACCGGAAATCTCGGGCTTTAGGGAACCGGCTCGGCATAGTCTCCGGCTCGGGATAAGTGCCGTTATGCCGAATTCGGCATAACGGAACGAACATATCCCTCGCCCGAGCTCCCGGGACCGCTCGCTCGCGGGAATCGGGGCTTCCGGGAGAGCCATGGGCGAATTCGTCGCCACGGCCGGTCGCCGGCCGGAATTCGCCATCGCGCTCGGCAAGGCTCGACAGATCGGCCGAGAGATCGAACAGCTGCTGAGCGACGAGATGAACCACCTCGCCTTCCCGCTGGATCCTGCCGTTGATCGCCATCATGCTGGCACCGAGCACGACCCGGCGCGACCGCTCGAACAGCTTTGGCCAGACGACGACATTGGCCTCGCCGGTTTCGTCCTCGATGGTGATGAACATCGCGCCCTTCGCCGAGCCCGGCCGCTGGCGCACCAGCACCAGGCCGGCGGCCATCAGCCATCGCCCGTCGCGCGCCGTCATCGCCTCGGCACAGGTGACGATCCGGCGGCTGGCAAGGTCGGCCCGCTGTGGCTATAATCCTCAACGACATTATGTCCGTCGGTCATCTGCCGCAGCTCGACTTCCGGCTCCTGCTCCGCCGCGGCGGTGAAGAGCGGTAGCGACTTGTCTCGCAGCGCCTTGATTCGCCCAAAGCGCATCGCGTCGTTCGAGACGCAATGACGGCAGGAAGGCATCGGCCTCGGCAAGCTCGACGAGGGAGGCAACCGGCACCCCCGACCGCCATGCACCAGAGAAATCAGATGTCCCACAACAATCTCAGTCGCTGGTGCTCGATGCGACGGAGATAGCGTGGATGCCATCGTGGTGTTTCGTATGTGATTTGCGATTGGGGCAACCGCGTTAGCAGCTGCGACGATATTCAACCTGTGCGCGTCAGCTCACAGTCAGCTAGACTTCTTACCATCGTCTGTAGAGTTCGCGCTGCGAGATCAGCACCCCCAGCCGTACCGACAGGAGAGCGATCCCATGTACCGAATTGCTGGCTCATCCAGCCAATCCACAAGCGCTAGCCAGGCTGATGAATCGAGGCATTCAGATGACGAGGGCTTTGCGGAAAGGCTTGCAGGCATGGCGCCCGATGCTGGCCCAAGTTCGTCCCAGGCAGCGACACGGCCGTACTCCGTGGTTTACCGAGCTCCGATCGAAGAGATCGACGTGGGTACCTTCGGGGAAGAAGTGAAGGCCTTTTATGGCGCTGACATCAAGCACATTGCCGATAATCCACAGGAGTACTCGGATTTCATATCCACAAAAGCTGAGCGCGCAGCAAACGTTGCCAGAACCCAGGGCCATACCGACGAAGATACGGACAAGGCGCGATATTTCGCCTATCGCTTGGGTGACAAAACTGTTGGGCTTCTGAGAACAGAAGGCGGACTTCGGGTAGGAGGAAGGCGATTCAGCGCCCAGTTTCCCGGTCGAAGCGCGGTCACATCCCAAGTAGATCTTCGGGTTACTCATCCGCTCGTCGAGAACGCTGGCGATATTCTACTGGAGCATCAGCTTCGAGAGGACGGCGAGCGAGCATTGATCATGTCAAAACCTGCGTTGCCAGGCATCGAGCCCCGTCTGGCTCAGATGGGCTTTGTTCCTGTGAGTGATAAAAATCACTGGGTGCTTGATCCTCACCAGCATCCCGACAAGTGGACGCAGAACGCTGAAGGTAAATGGCAACGGGTAGGCAAACCTGAAGGATATCTTGCTGGCGAGAGTAGTGGTGCTCAGGCAAAAATTAAGCGAGCTTCGAGTGAAGCAAGTGACGAGACAGAGTCGTCCGGCGATGACTCGAATTGGTACTTCGAACGCCTTAATCTAGGCCGGGGGTCGGCTGCCGAATAGTCGCTGTGGACGAGGCCGGACCTGAAAGCGGTGGCTGCTGAGTTCATTGAGTATGTCGCTGCAGGAATGGCTCGCCACTTCAAAACGAGTTTGCGTTAGGCGGCGGGATCGCGCCCGGAGTGCCGCGCCGACCAGCGCTGGGCCGCTCGCCGCCAGCGCGGCTTTGCCCTCAGCTGTCTGGCCTGGCGCTGCGCCAGCCCGGTGCAGCTGCCGGGAAAGCCAAGCGCCTTCATGCTGGCGCGCACGCTCAATGTCGACAGCGTGCACTACCGCATGGTCCTGTTCGGCGGCAGCAAGCTGAAGGCGCCGCAAAAGACCCTGGCCCAGCTTGCCGCTCGCCTGCCCGGCTCGGCTGACGAGGCCTCAGGCGGTAAGCTTTTGGCGATCCCCTATACCGACACGGCTGCGGGGACTGCCTTCGAGCAGCTGCACGGGCCTGGGCGCCGTTCAAGGACGCCTATTATTACACCCAGCGCCGCGGCTTTGCCGGGCCGTCGGCCATCCCCGGCCTTGGTCCGCACGACTAGTCTATGCGCTGGAAGGCGCCTTCTGGCTGTCGCTCCTGCCCGACCGTCCCGCAGGGGAGGAGCATGCCTTCCGGCTCGCCGGGCCTGACGGCCCGATCGCCTTGCGGCCGTGGACGGCTGCGGCTTCATCCGGGCCTCGCTGGCCGAGCGCATGCCGGTCATCGCCCGGGCCGCTCGCCAGGACGGCTCCGAGCGGGTGCGGGCCTTTGCCGAGGGCAGGCGATCGTCGGTTCCCGCTCGGCGCTGCAACGTTACCCGTGGCGACGATGCGTGGCGTTCCACCCTTGGCGCGCACCGCGTCGCCGAAATGATTGCCGCGATAGGCACTGTCGGCAAACACCTCACCCGGATCATCGGGAAGCGCATCAGGACCGGCCTTGCCGTCATTGATGTTGGCGGGCGTGATGGCGATTTCTTCAACAAGCGCCGTATCGGCGTGGGCGCCAACATGGGCCTTGAAGCCATGAACGGCTGGTCGGCCCTTATGCTTGACCCAATGGCCCTCTTCATCATCTCACCGGCCGAGGCGATGATCGTCGCATCGACAAGCGTGCCGTGAACTGAAGCGCAAGCATGTGACGCTCCAGATCCTTTGGGACGAATATATCAGCCGCCATCCGGATGGTTATCGCTACAGCCGTTTTTGTGACCTCTATCGCGGCTGGGTGATGAAGCTGCCTGTGACGATGCGCCAGGATCACGCTGCCGGCGACAAGCTCTTCGTCGACTATGCAGGCGATACGGTTACGGTGATCGTCGATCGGCTGTCCGGCAAGACACGGCAAGCGCATCTGTTCGTTGCCGTCCTTGGCGCTTCCAGCTTATCGTTTGCCCAGGCGCGCTGGAGCGAGACCCTTCCCGACTGGATCGAGTGCCATATCCTGGCTCTTGAGTTTTTTGGCGGCGCACCGGCTTTGCTGGTTCCCGACAATGCCAAGGTGGCCATCATCAAGGCGTGCCATTTCGATCCGCAGGTCAACCGTACTTACGCTGGCATGGCGGCTCATTACGGCAGCGCTGTTCTACCGACGCGGCCGCGCCGCCCGCGAGACAAGGCGAAAGTTGAAGCGGCGGTTCGCATCGTTGAGCGTTGGCTGTTAGGACGTCTGCGTCACCGCGTCTTTTACAGTCTGGCTGACGTTAACTGCTTGGCGATCTCAACGAGCGACGCGTGTTACGACGGGTCAATTGCACGCGGCGTCAGCTCTTCGAAGAACTCGTCAGCCGGCTTTACGACCGCTGCCTGTTGAACGCTACGTCTTTGCCGAATGGCGTATCCGCCGCGCCGGGCTCGACTATCACGTCGAGATCGAGCGTCACTATTATTCCGTCCCCTATCGATTTGCCCGTGAGCAGGTCGAGGCTCGCATCACCGCCAACACGATCGAGATCCTCCACAAGGGTGAGCGAATTGCCGCTCACAGGCGCTCCAGCGGCAACGGCAAGCACACGACGATCCCTGACCATATGCCCTCGTCGCATCGCCGCTTTGCCGACTGGACGATAGAACGTATCCACCGGGAAGCATCCGCCCTTGGGCCGGATGTCGCGCTTTTGTGCGAGCGCATCCTCGCCGACAGGCCGCATCCGGAACAGGGCTTTAGAGCCTGCCTCGGGATCATCCGCCTCGTTAAGAGCTTTGGCCGCGAAAGGGTCAATGCCGCCTGCGCTCGTGCCTTGGAAATCGGAGCGCGAACATATGGCTCGGTCCGCTCCATCCTCGACAATCATCTCGACCGAACCGCTGCGTCAGCTGGAGCGGCGTCGCATGAGCCGATCCATCACACCAACATCCGCGGACCCCGCTATTACCACTAAGGAGAACGAAAGATGCTTGCCCATCCAACCCTCGATAAATTGAACGCCATGGGCCTGACCGGCATGGCCAAGGCGTTCAACGAACTGATCAGCAACGGCGAGAGCGAACAATTGTCCCACGCTGAGTGGCTGGGGCTTCTGCTCGAGCGAGAATGGAGCTGGCGCTACAACGCACGTTGGGGCACGTTCAGCTCTTGATCCTGGACAATTGGGGCCTCGAACCTCTCGATGATCAAGCGCGACATGACCTCCTCGAAATCCTCGAAGACCGTTACGGACGTCGCTCCACCATCATCACCAGCCAGCTCCCCGTATCAGCCTGGCATGAGGTTATCGGCAATCCGACTTATGCCGACGCAATCCTGGATCGCTTGGTCCACAATGCCCATCGCATCGATCTGAACGGCGAGAGCCTCCGCCGAAATCAACGTCGGAAATCTTGACTCACCATGCGAATGAACTGACAACAGTCACTGCCGGCAGACCCCATCCCCAGGGGGCGAGATCATCCCGGAATCCGGGGGCGCAATCATCTCGGAACAAAGGGGCGGCTTCATCGGAATCGGCATCTGGCGAACATATCGGTGGCTTCGAGCCGCTGTTCGACCCGCAGAAGAAGGTGCGCCGATCACGCCGGCGTTTTGCTTTGCCCATGCGCGGCGGGGCTTCTTCGAGCGGGCTGAAACCGAGAAAGATGCCCGGGAAGGTAAGAAGGGCAAACCGGTCTCTCCGATCGCGCTGGAGGCGGTCAGACACCTCGATGCGTTGTTCGAGATCGAGCGCACCATCAACGGCCGGGACGCCGACGAGCGGCGCGCCGTGCGCCAGGGAAAAGAGCAAGCCGCTTCTCGAGGACATGCACGCCTGGTTGTTGCGCGAGCGCGAAACCCTCTCGCGCTCCTCCGAGCTCCTGAAGCCTATGAATTACATGCTCAGGCGCTGGGACGACTTCGCCCGCTTCCTCGACGATGGCAAGATCTGCTTGACCAACAATTGCGCTGAGCGCGCATTGAGAGGCATCGCCTTGGGAAGGCGCAACTGGACCTTCGCTGGTAGCCAGCGTGGCGCCGACCGTGCCCCCATCATGCTGACGATGATCACGACCGGTCCCTCAACGACGTTGATCCCAAGGCCTGGCTCGCCGAGGTCCTGGCCCGGATCGCCGATCTTCCTGCGTCGCGCCCGCACGAACTGCTGCCCTGGGAATGGAAGCTCCTGCGCCAGGCCGATAAGCCCGCCGGTCAGCAGGCGGCCTGACCTTCACCCAACCGATCATATAGAGCTCGCTGTGCCCGCGCGCATGCGTCAATCAGCCGGTCTTCGTCGTATGCGCACTCAGCTCCTCACGTGAACGCCGACATTCCGGAATGTCATCGATCGTCGACATTCTCGGTCCAGTGCTAACATTTTCAAAGACATAAAGCAGAAACCTGGCATTGCCCCCGCGATCCCCGCTCCCGCTGCGGCAAGTTCCTCGTCTGTGCCCGGACCTCAAGGCGCCGAATGGGGACCATCGACCATTCACGGCAATCCAAAGCGCGGCGTTGGCATCCTCAACAACGAACTCTATGTCGGCCGCCTCGTGTGGAACCGGCTTCGCTACCTGAAGGACCCCGATACTGGCAAACGGGTTTCTCGGCTCAACCCCGAATCCGAGTGGGTGATCCTGGACGTCCCCGAATTGCGCATCGTCGATCAGGACACCTGGGACGCTGTGAAGGCGCGTCAGCAGGCACTCGCCTACGAGCCCTCGGCCCCCGGCGAGAACAAGCTCAATGACTGTCGGCGGCCCAGGTATCTCTTCGCCGGCCTAGTGAAATGCGGTTGTTGCGGCGGCGGGTACACGATGATTTCGAAGGACCTGCTCGGCTGCGCAACGGCGCGCAGCAAGGGCACGTGCAATATGTGGGGACGCGACGAAGCTGAAACACTGGCGCGCCTTGAGGCCTGAACCAACCGATCCACCGCATTCGTGGCCGGATCGAGAAGATCTTCGGCACCTGGAGCGAAGCTACGGCCTTCGCCGGATGCGTTGGCGCGGGCTTGCAAAGGCAGGCGTTCAAATTCGCCTCACCGCCATCGCCTACAATATGAAACGCAGTTTGAAGGTCATCGCTATGGCTGGATAGCGGGCAAGATCACCACTAGCGCTCACACAAGAGCGCCGAAAACCACAGGCAATCACGTTGGCGCGGATATCTTCCTGCCCATTGCCCTGAAACCCGACAAAATCAAACAAAATCAACGCAAAGCGCGTCCCGCGCACACGTCTCATTACGAGCCGGTCGAGGGGCGGCTGCGCCCGTATTACGTCTGCAACGAAGCCGTCGTGGACACGTCGGCAAGCACTGCCAATGGGTGGGCGGCGCTCCGGTCGACGAGGCGGTGAGCACGCTACTGCTGGAGGCGATGGCGCCGGCAGCGATCGATGCCGCGCTTGCCGTGCAGCAGGAGATCACCCAGCGTGTCGGGCAGGCCGCGGCGCTGCGCAGCACGCAGCTGCAACGCGCCCGCTATGAGGCCGAACTGGCCCGCCGGCGCTACTTGAAGGTCGATCCGGACAACCGCCTGGTGGCCGACGCGCTGGAAGCCGACTGGAACGCACGGCTGCGCGACCTCGATGCACTCCAGCGCGAGCACGAGCGCCAGAACGAGGCCGACCGCTCACTGCTGGACGAGCCAGCGCAGGAGCGCATCAGGGCGCTGACCGCCGATTTCCCGCGCATCTGGAACGACGAACGCACTGGTGCCGTCGAACGCAAGCGCATGCTCGGCCTTCTCACCGAAGACGTGACGCTGCTGGTCGACGATGAGGTCAACATCCATATCCGCGTCGCTTCCGTCGCCTCCGGCTGTACCCGCGGACTTATCTCGTCCCGCTAATGATCCGTTGAAAGACACCGTTTCGCCGGAACCGGACGTCAGTCAATGATACCCGACTTTGAAACGCATTCATCTACGCAGTGGATCATTGCCATCCACACAAACCGTTTTGGCAATCTTCCGAACGCCGGTATAGAGAGTTGACTTCAAGAGGCAAGGGCGAATGTCTTTTGCGAGCGCTGTTAGAGGTGGTCTGATGCGTCGAACTCACTTTCAGGCCATCGGTTTATGACGATCCACCGAACCACCGCGAATTTGCCCTTTTGGCGGCCAAGGATGTGAGGGCGGGAATTCCAACCATCGAAAACCGACCCGAGGCGCGCGGCCGCAGGCGGCGCGATCGCGCATGTCGCTGCTTTGCGCGACGAACGCCTGGCTTACCTGCAAAAGTTCAGAACAAAAACGCCACGAAGTTCGTAAGTCTGCAGTAAAGGAGTTCATTTCCATGGTCTTTTCATTTTCCACATTCATTCGACTCGTCACCTTCACCGTCATGACCGCCATCGTGAGCGTGCAGCCTTTGACGGCGGATGACCTGTCCTCCCGGCAGCAGTGGCCGGGAACCCCCCTGTCAAGAGTGGAAGCCCTTGCGGTTCTTCAGACTCTAAACGCGAATCTCCTCAGCAATGCCAGTGCGACGCTTACGCTCGATCGCTGGTGTGAGGCGCATAGACTTGCACCACCGGGTTCCAAGATCGTAGCAAAACGTGTACAGGGACACGACAAGCCAGCTAACGTTCATATTCGTGAATTGCTGCACGTCGGGACTAACGAGCCGATCGTCTATCGCCATGTCCGCCTGGCATGCGGTGATCGCATCCTTTCGGAAGCAGACAACTGGTATGTACCTGCAAGACTGACAGTCGAGATGAACGAGGTGCTGAATACGACTGATATCTCGTTCGGTCGAGCCGTTCGGTCCTTGAACTTCACCCGAACCAACCTAACGGCCAAACTGCTTTGGTCCCCTCTTCCGGAAGGCTGGGACATGTCAGCCGAATTACCAGTACCGAGCTCAGGGCCCTTGATCCCACCGCCATTCCTTCTCGAACATCATGCGGTGCTGAAGTTGCAAGATGGCACGCCTTTTAGTGCCGTGGTCGAAAGCTATACGAACAATGTGCTCGATTTTCCGGCTCCGCAGCTATATCCGCAATAAAGCCTGATGGATTGGCTGGCGACTCGCCATTAGTCCGGATTCCGATTGAAGCCGGACGCCATTCGGATCAGACACCGGACAGGATTCGGATTGTGCCGGGCAGTTTTGGAGTGATGACGCCTCCACCACCGGCGTCTAATCGTTGAGCCGCTCGGAAGGTGCGCGAATCAGCGCTCGCTTGCAAGTTTCCCACGCGCTATGCCCTCTCTGCGGCTTCCCCCTTTCTTAGCCGGTCGGGATAGAGCGCGCTTCGACGAAGATACATTCACTGCTTTCCCTCTGCCGGAAGTTCGCATCTGATGGCGCAGAACGCAGCGGCCTCCTCTGATAGGGACGCTGCTGGCCAAGGCGGGTGGATGCGAGGCTTGCCCGTGATTATGCAGCTTTCGCTAATATGAATTCCGCTATACGATCACTGTATGAAAATCGCGGGGGAGGGGTATGCGCGATCGCCGGAACTATCATCGGCCGCGCAAGCGATCCGTGTTCGTATCGGCGCCAGGGCTCTGGATTGCAGCGCTCGCCGTCGGTGCTGCCGGCGGCATACCGCGAGCGACCTGCTCTCGTCGATAGCCGCGGCGGCGCGGGCCTGCAACATCAAAGGCAATATCAGCATGGAAACCGGGGAACGGATATTTGATGTTCCTGGACAGAAATATTACGGGCAGACCCAAATCCGCTCGCAGTTCGGCGAGCGCTGGTTGTGAGGCGTGCGCGGCAGGCTGGCGCAAGTCCAAGGTTTGACACCTTGAAGAAACAAAGGCGTTGAAGAGAAAACGCAAACGAGCGCCGACTCTCGTCGGGAGGACTTCCAATAGGCCAGGCGTGAGCGGTCGTCGTTGGCCCGATGCCGTATTCCCACCGATGCCGCGGCCGTTGCTTTGCCTGGTGCGATCGCCGGCGACACGGCTGGTTCGATTGAATTTGCCGATTCACCTGTTGTCGATATGTACGAGCTCTCCCGGCCTGTCGCGCTCGCAGCGGGGCGCCGGCTCACCCTGCGCCAGGGTCTTGACTTTGTTCGGGCCAAGACGCTTGCGGACGCGGTTGCGTGGCGGGCGAGACATCGGTCTCCTGGGCGATTTGACCGGTTCGTCATGTGCAGGCGGCATCACGTGGCGTGGGCCCGCGAAGGCGGTAGGGCCGGGGAGCAGCGGTCACTGAGGCCGGCTCGCCCAACCTATCTGTACTTGAACGTGGCCAAATCGCAGCTGGAACCGAAAGGCCTTCATGCGACACATTGCCCTCTCCGCCCGATAAACCGGCTTTTCCTGACCACGGTTGATCTCGATCAACATGTCGCCGCCACGCGCAGCCTACCGGTCTTCTTTGCAACGGTTATTGCTGACTCAATTATTGCGGGTTCAAGGAGACGCCAAATGAACATGAATGACTCACGGTATCTGAAATGGATCGCGGGCATGGGTGCGGCTTTTTTTGCATGCGGGGCCGCCGCCGCGGACCTGACTTCGCCGTCTGTTGCCCCGGTGGCACAGGATGTAGCGGCTGGGCTAAGCCCCTGGCAGATCCGCGTGCGCGCTTTGGGCGTCATCACTGAGGACAGTGGCTCAATCAACGGCGTGCCCGGCTCGGACCTTTCCTATTCGGACTCGCTGATCCCGGAGCTCGACATCAGCTACTTCTTTACCGACAACATCGCCGCTGAGCTCGTCCTTGGCACGACCTACGCGAACATCAAGGAAGATGGCGCCGTCGGCGTGCCGGTCGGGAGGGCCTGGCTACTGCCGCCGACGCTCACGCTGCAGTACCATTTCACCAATTTCGGCGCCTTCAAGCCCTATGTCGGCGCGGGCATCAACTACTCTCTGTTCTACAACCAGAGCGAAAAGGCCGGTTTTCATAACCTCGATGTCGACAATCATGTAGGCGCCGCACTGCAGGTCGGTTTCGACTACATGGTCGACGAGCATTGGGGCGTGAACTTCGATGTGAAGAAGATCTTCGTCGAAACCGACTGGAAGGCTGACCATGACGTTCTCGGCCCGCTGAGCGGCAAGGCAAAAATCCATCCGTGGCTGATCGGGGCAGGCGTGACTTACCGTTTCTAAATGGGCGATTACGGCCGGAGAAGGAGAGAGGCAGAACCTTCCCGTCTATAGCGCCTCGCCCATTTGCAAACGGTCTTTATGCAGACACCGAAGGCGGCCACGGCCGTCGGCCTCTGTCCTTCGACAACGACGGGTGCGCGGTTACGGCTCTACTGCGCGGCGCGAGCGGGCAATTTTATGGATGTTCATTCGAACCCCAGACCCGGTGAAGCTTCGACAACGTTAGAGCAGATCCTGTTCAATCCGGGTCATATCCTGCAGCTCTGAAGTAGTTGGCGCATTCTCGAGGGGTGAACCGGGGTAGCAAGGCGCCGACTGCGTCCCATAGCGCATCAATCTTTCGGCCAAACTCATGTTCCTGCCGCCCTATAGTCCCGACTTTAATCCCATCGAAAACGCATTCTCGAAATTGAAAGCGATGTTGCGGGCAAGAGCGGAGCCTTCGCGCACCCCGGCTGCCTTGTGGGCCGGCAGGTTGTCCATAACGACGACGTCGCCGGTCTGAAGGGCCGGCGAAAGCACTTGCTCGACATAGGCCAGGAAGACATTGCCGTTCATCGCTCTCCATCGTAGACGAAGGGTGCGGTCATGCCTGTGAGGCGGTGCGCCGGTGAATGTCGTTGTTTTCCAATGGCCGTGCGGTATGCCAGCCCGACAACGCTCGCCTCGAATTGCGCGTCCGCGCAGGCGTGCCATTTTGGTCGACAGGCCGGTCTCATCTATAAAGATCAGCCTATCGGGAGCGAGATCAAGCTGACCATCGAATCAGGCACGTCGCCGCTTCAGGACATCCGGCCGATCCTGCTCCAATGCATGTGCGGACTTTTTTTAAACGTCCAGCCGCGGCGTCGTAGCCAAGCACCAAGCGCGCTACGGCTGATGCGCATCTGCCGCTCCGCGCAAAGCCGCTCGACCATTTCATCGAGCGTCACGTCCTTGCGATCATCGATCATTTCGATAACGAATGCTTCGTGTGCATCCAAGCTCGAGGATCTTCGCCAACCTTGTGGACGTGCCGTCCGCTCGCCTTCTCTGGCTCTTGCAATCCAGCGGATTGCTGTCGAAACTCCAATCCCGAACCGCGCTGCAGCCTGACGCGCGGAAACGCCTTTCGCCGACGCTTTCAATACCCGCAATGTAAGCGGTCAGCCGATAGCGTCAGGCTTGAAGTTCCAGGGCATGAGCGCTTCGATTTCGGATGCGGGCCAGCCTTGAGCAATGCGGGTCAAGGTTTGGGAGAGCCAGTCGAGCGGATCGACGCCATTCATTTTGCAGGTTTGCAGCAAGGTGGCCACCGTCGCCCAGGTTCGTCACCACCCTCGCTGCCGGCGAATAGACTGTTCTTTCTCGTAATTGTTTGGGGCCTGATCGCCCGTTCGACGATGTTGGAGTCGATCTCGATACGGCCGTCCGTCAGAAAGCGCTCCAGCGCCTCGCGCCGGGTGAGCGCGTAGCGAATCGCCTCGGCGGTTTTGGATTTTTCCGAGACCTTGCCCAGCTCCTTTTCCCACAGCTCGAAGAGGCTGGCGACGATGGCCGAGGACTTTTCCTGGCGGAGTTCAGCGCGGCTTGCGGCATCCTTGCCGCGCACTTCATCCTCGAGCCTCCACAACTCAGTCATGGCGATGATCGTCACCGTTGCGGCTTGCGAGACCCCGCTGATGTGCAGGTCGTAAAACTTGCGGCGCAGGTGCGCCCAGCACCCTGCGAGCTGGATCGTTTCATTGCTGCCGGTTTTGGCCCGCGCCTTGGCCAGGTTGGTATAAGCCGAGTAGCCATCCACCTGCAGGATACCGCTGAATCCGGCGAGATGACGCGCCACGCAATCGGCGCCTCTGCCGTCTTCAAAACGGTAGGCCACCATCGGCGGACTGGTTCCGCCATAGGGTCGATCATCGCGTGCGTAAGCCCACAGCCAGGCCTTGGTGGTTTTCCCGGAACCGGGGGCAAGGGTGGGCAAGGTCGTCTCATCGGCGAAGACCCTTTCGCCCGCCTTGACGCGCTCCAGGATATAATCGGCGAGCATCTGCAACTCGAAGCCCAGATGCCCCATCCACTGCGCCATCAGTGATCGGCTGACCTCGACACCATCGCGCAGATAGATCGCCTCCTGCCGGTAAAGCGGAAGGCCGTCGGCGTATTTTGACACGGCGATATAGGCGAGCAGCCGCTCCGTCGGCAGGCCGCTTTCGATGAGGTGTGCCGGCGCCAGTGCCTGAACCACGCCGTCGCGGCCTCGGAAAGCGTATTTGGGGCGGCGCGTCACGATGACCCGGAACTTCGGCGGCACGACGTCCAGCCGCTCGGAGCGGTCCTCGCCGATCAGAACCTTTTCCAGCCCCGCGCAGTCGGCCGGGACTTCCGGCTCGATAACCTCCTCGATGCGTTCGAGGTGAGCGGCAAAGCCCTTGCGCGGACGCGGCGCACGCTTCGGCTTGTCCCCGGCCGCGCGGTCGAGTTCGCTCTGGATTTCTGATAGGCCGGTTTCGACCTCCTCGAACGCAAAGGACACCTGTTCGTCGTTGACAGCCAGGCGCAGCCGCTCGGACCGCGTGCCATGTTGCGTGCGCTGCAAAACTTTCAGGATCGACGTGAGGTTGGCGATCCGCTCGTTGGCGCTTTTCTCGACGGCCTTCAGCCGGGCGACCTCTGCCGCCGCGGCTGCAAGTCGAGCCTCGTTCGCCGCTCGCTCCTCGGCCATTGCGAGGATCATCGCTTTCAGCGCATCGACGTCGTCGGGAAGATCGGAAACAGGCAAAACCATGGGAGGCAATAGAGCACAAAAACAGCCGCTTTCCCAACCGCTACAGCCACATGATTCATCATGTCGCAGGCCGGTTTCAGCCCGTTAGCAACGGCCGTCTGACCTTGGCCGGGCGGATCTTTTTCCAATCGAGCCCGGCCAGAAGCGCCATCAACTGCGAATGGTCCAGACGCATCCGCGCCGCCGATATGCCCGGCCAGCAGAAGCTTTGCTCTTCCAGAGTTTTCGAATAGAGGCAGACCCCGCTGCCGTCCCACCAAACGATCCGAACACGGTCCGCCCGCTTCGATCGGAACACGTAAAGCGAACCATTGAACGGGTCGAGGCCGCCGTCCCGCACCAGCGCCATCAAAGACGCGGCTCCCTTGCGGAAGTCGACCGGCTGGCACGACACGTAAACCACAACTCCGGAAGCGATCATGCCTTGCGGACCACCCGGAGAATCTTGGCCAGGTGATCGGCATCGACATCGACGCCGGCGCGCACCACGACATCGCCCACGACGATTTCCACCATCGAGCTGCCCACCGCATCAAAGCGCGTGAACTTGACTGGCGCGCTTGATCCCTCCGTCAATGGCGCAACCATTCCCGACGAAAGCGCCTTGCGACGCCACGCATAGAGCTGCGACGGGTCCAGTCCCCGAGACCGCGCAATCGCCGACACATTGGCCCCCGGCGAGAGCGCGTCGGCGACAAGCTGTGCCTTCTCTTCATCCGTCCAATGACGCGGCTTGCGTCGAGACTGCACCGGCTCCGCCGTCAGGACCTCGAATGTTCGATGATGATTCACACTGTCGCTCATAGGTTTCTCCGCATGACTCATGCAGAGAATGCGCGTTCAGCGGCCCTAAAGATACTTAACCTACGCGCTTACCCCGCAATCGAAGATCATCGCTCAAGGCTCGTGCCATCATCCACCTCTCCAAAGTGGATGTTGAATCAGCTTCTGCCGGCGCCGTCACTTCACAATCGATTCATCGATCGCAGGATCTGCTCTAGGTTTACGGCACGGACGAGTGGACAATCTGTTGAGAGCTCACAACTGGTGTCCGCCTGACATAAGAGCCCGGCTTGGTGATTCCCTTTCGCACGAGCGTTTGCGAGTGCGGCGCATGCGCACAGGAATATCCTTCACAGTCCCGCGAACGGATCGCCAACGCCTGGCTGACCAGAGATCGCAATTCGCCACAGAAGCACGTCTGGCGCGCGGCGAGACCATCCTGTTGAGTGCCTGTGCTTCGGCTCCGTGACGTTACGCGCCGACCGGCAAGTCGAAGACCTGCATGTGGCATTGTCGGATCGTGTCCCGTCAGGTGGTGTAGGTCCTGAGGATTAGGTGGCCATCAGTGTTTTTCCGGCAGGGTCGGGTTGTTCAAGACCAACCTGATGGAAAGACCACCGATGACCGACGAGATGATGAACGT
>NZ_SRXN01000065.1 GCF_004827385.1 Ensifer sp. MPMI2T | reverse complement strand
CAGCCTCAGCCAATCCCTTGGAAACTCTAGAGCGAAGGTCATCGTCGCCAGCAGCGCCGCCGCCCTCGTCAGTGATCGGGCTTATAGACCCACCCTCCCCGACACGTCAACAACCATTTTCAAAAAATCGTCAAAAAAACACAAGTGACTGAAATCGTTGCGGAATTTTAATCACAGCCGAAAATCGGGGCAAAACGCACCGCAAACGCGGGGAAAAAAGTTGACCGCCCGGTAAAATTTCGGATCGCACCTTGCTGCCACCGGATGGCGCCTCGTTCCCCTCTCCAAAGACGCTTTCCGGCAGCCGCCAAAGGCTGCTAGTGTCGCGTGGTTTCTTGCACAGGGAGACTTCGAATGCTGGTACTGGATGCGGCGCAGACGCGCGCGGCCCTGCCCTGGGACAGGCTTGTCAAGGCGCTCGACGACATGTTCGCGAAAGGATGCGTCATGCCCGTGCGCCATCATCACGAAGTCGCGGTTCCAGGTGAGGCCGACGCGACGCTGCTGCTGATGCCCGCATGGCAACCGGGCGCCTATGTGGGCGTCAAAATGGTTTCGGTGTTTCCCGGCAACCAGACGCGCGGGCTGCCGGCTATTCATGGCAGCTATCTTCTTTCCTCCGGCAAGACCGGCGAATTGCTGGCGATCATCGATGGCGGCGAACTGACCGCGCGGCGAACCGCCGCCGCTTCCGCACTTGCCTCCCGCTATCTTGCGCGCGAGGACGCGAGCCGGATGCTGATGGTCGGCACGGGGCGGCTGTCCACCAATGTCATCGAGGCCCACGCATCCGTTCGTGCGATCCGCAACGTGACGATCTGGGGCCGCGATCCGAAAAAGGCCGAAGCGGCAGTCAAGGAGCTCAGCCTCGGGGGTGTATCGGTGACGGTCGCGACCGATCTCGAAGCGGCGGCGCGCGAAGCGGACATCATCTCCTGCGCGACGCTTTCCTCCGAACCGCTGATCCGCGGCGATTGGCTGAAACCGGGTTCGCATCTCGATCTGATCGGCGCCTTCAAGCCGACCATGCGCGAGTCGGATGACCGCGCTGCCGAGCGCTCCAGCATCTTCGTAGACACGCGCGAAGGGGCGCTCAGCGAAGGCGGTGATATCGTCCAGCCGATCCGCTCGGGCGTGATCACAAAGAATGCCATCCGCGCCGATCTCTTCGAGCTTGCCCGCGGCTCGCATCCCGGCCGCACGAGGGCGGAGGAAATCACACTGTTCAAGTCGGTCGGTGCCGCGTTGGAGGATCTGGCGGGTGCAGTGCTTGCCTTCGAAGCGCAGCGCGACAAGTTCTGATCGACGCAGGCGGTAATGCCTTTCCGTGTGCCTCTTTTCACCGAATCGTGAGAGCGCCAGCCGCTGGCGCACATTGACGCGGGCGGCACGCAGCTTACCTTCGCCCGACACAGAAGCGGAGACCAGAGAGCGGTTCATGATCGGGCGGGCAAGACAATTCATCACGGCCGCAATGCTGGCGCTCGGTTTCGCCGGCGAAGCGGCCGCGATCGACGTCAACGACTGGAATTCGGTCGTCGCTGAGGCCAGAGGACAGACCGTTTACTTCAATGCCTGGGGCGGCGCGGAAAACATCAACGCCTATATCAAATGGGCCGGCGACGAAATGAAAGCGCGCTACGGCGTCTCTGTCGTCCATGTGAAACTCGAAGACACGGCAAAGGCTGTCGCGACCGTCGTCGCGGAAAAGACCGCCGGAAAAGACCATGACGGCGCTGTCGATCTCATCTGGATCAACGGCGAAAACTTCGCGGCGATGAAACGCGAGGACCTGCTCCTCTCTCCCGATTGGGCGACGAAACTGCCGAATTGGGCCTATGTCGATCATGAGAACAAACCGACGGTTCTCACCGATTTCACGATAGCGACCGAGGGATTGGAAAGCCCGTGGGGCGGCGCCAAGCTCGTTTTCTTCTACGATTCGGCGCGCACCCCGAGCGGCGAACTGCCCGATTCGGCGGCTGAACTGCTCGAGTGGGCAAAGGCTAATCCCGGTCGTTTCTCCTATCCGCAGCCACCTGACTTCATCGGCACGTCGTTCCTCAAGCAGGTGCTGACCGAGCTGATCGACGACAAGACCAAGCTGCAAAAGCCCGTCGACGAAGCGAGTTTTGCCGCAGATGTCGCTCCGCTCTTTGTCTATCTCGACAAGCTCACGCCGCTGCTCTGGCGCAAGGGCAAGGCCTATCCGCAGAACTACCCCGACATGAAACAGAAGTTCGCCGACGGCGAGCTCGACATCATTTTCGCCTTCAACCCGGCGGAAGCGTCGGCGGCGATTGCCAATGGAGAACTGCCGAACAGCGTACGCTCCTTCGTCTTTTCCGGCGGCACGCTCGGCAACACGCATTTCGTCGCGATACCCTACAATGCCTCAGCGAAAGCGGGTGCGCTGCTCTTCGCCAATTTCCTGCTCTCGCCCGAGGCGCAGCTGCGCAAGCAGGACCCGAAAATCTGGGGCGACCCGACCGTCCTGTCGCTGGCAAAGCTGCCGGCCGCCGAGCGGCAAGCCTTCGAAGCACTCGATCTCGGCGCCGCGACGCTCGGCCCCGACCAACTTGGACCTGCGCTCGACGAGCCGCATCCGGACTGGATGACGCGAATCGAGGCGGAGTGGACCCGGCGATATGGGGCAGCGAACTAGGCGGCTGGATCAAGACCGAGGGGTCATGTACCTGACCGCCGGCAACGGCCTTCTTGTCATCATCCTTGGACTGCCCGTCCTGGCGGGGATCGCCGGAACGATCCTGCCGGCGTTCGGCTACCTGCCTGCTCTCGGCGGTTTTCGCCCCACCATGGCGCATCTCGCCGAGCTTGCCGGCCAGCCGCACCTCCTTCGTTCCGTCCTCGTCGCCCTGGCGGCGGGCCTGATCACCACCTTTGCGGCGCTCGCAATCGTTGGAACCTTCATTGCAGGCTTTGCCGGCACGCCGATTTTTGCCCGCGTCCACCATCTGGTTTCGCCGCTGCTTGCCGTTCCACACGCTGCCGCGGCCTTTGCTCTCGCCTTCCTCATCGCGCCTTCCGGGCTGCTACTCCGACTGGTCTCGCCGGAACTGACCGGCTTCACGCGGCCCCCGGACTGGCTCCTGCCGAACGACCCTCTCGCGCTCTCGATGATTGCGGGGCTCGTCACCAAGGAAGTGCCTTTCCTCTTCCTGGTGACGCTCGCTGGCTTGCCGCAACTTCCACTGCGCAGGGCAAGGCATCTGATGGCCGCACTTGGCTACGGACGTTTGTCCGGCTTTTTGATCAGCCTCTGGCCGACGCTCTACAGGCAGGTCCGCCTGCCAGTCTTCGCCGTGCTTGTCTATTCGGTCTCCGTTGTCGACGTCGCGATGATCCTTGGCCCGCAACTGCCGGCGACGTTGCCTGTGCGCATCGCTCATTGGGCAGCCGATCAAGACCTCAGAATGCGATTCCTCGCCTCCGCCGGCGCATTGCTGCAACTTTTCGTCGTCTTTGTGGCGATCGGTGCCTGGCTCGTGCTCGAGCGGCTCGGAAAGTTGGCGCTGACCTTCCTGACGCGTGCGGGTACGCGGATGCGGAGGGACATTCTGCCCCGGGCAGTATCAGGATTGGCCATGGCTGGCTGCGCCGCCATCATTTTTTCGGGACTGGGTGCCCTCTTCATCTGGTCGGTCGCCGGTCTCTGGCCGTTTCCAAAAGCACTGCCCGGAACGATCACGGCCAAGATCTGGCTGCGGACGTTGCCACAGATCTCCGAGCCGCTCCTCACGACAGTCGCCCTCGCCCTTTCCGCCTCGGCGCTGGCATTGGTTATCGCGATTTCATTGCTTCATCGAAATGGCCGGGGCGGCAACGCTGCAAGCTACAAGCTTCTCTATCTGCCGCTTATCGTACCCGAGATCAGCTTTGTCTTCGGTCTGCAGATCCTGGCGATCTCGATCGGCTTCACACCCGCTTTTCCAAGCGTCCTCGCGGTCCATTTGCTGTTCGTCCTGCCCTATGCGCTCTTGTCACTGTCGGCACCCTGGCGCGAATTCGATCCACGTTTCGAGCAGATAGCCGCTGGACTCGGGAAAATGCCCCTGCGGGTGCTTTTGACAATCCGGCTGCCGCTCCTGTTTCGAGCCTGTCTCACTGCCTTTGCCGTCGGGTTTTCGGTGTCGGTCAGCCTTTACCTTCCAACGCTGCTGATCGGAGCGGGACGCCTGACCACGATCACCACCGAGGCGGTTGCTCTTTCGGCCGGAGGTGATCGGCGTGTCATCGGCGTCTATGCGCTCGTCCAGGCGGCTCTCCCCTTTCTCGCATTTCTCGTTGCGTCGGTCGCACCGCAGTTGCTATTCCGCAACCGTCGCGCAATGAGGATGTGAATGCAGGCAGTTGACGACCCGATGCCGCTTACGCTGGCGGATGTGACGATTCGGCTCGCAGAGCGAACGTTGCTGTCCGTGTCGGCGACGGTGATGCCCGGGGAGGTTCTGACCGTCATGGGCCCGTCCGGCTCCGGCAAGTCGACACTGCTCGCCTTTGCCGGCGGGTTTCTCGATCCGGCCTTCCGTGCCAGCGGTCGAATTCTGATCGGAGACAGAGACCTGACAGAAGTCGCGGCAAATGAGCGCCGCGCCGGTATCCTGTTTCAGGATCCCCTGCTTTTCCCGCATCTCTCCGTCGGCGGCAATATCGTATTCGCGATACCGCAGACGGTGAAAGGACATAAGATGAGACGGCAACTTGCCGAGCAGGCCCTCGAACAGGTCGGGCTCGCCGGCTTCTTCGATCGCGATCCGGAAACGCTCTCCGGCGGCCAGAAGGCGCGCGTGGCGCTGCAGCGGACGCTCGTTTCGGGGCCGCGTTATCTCCTGCTCGACGAACCTTTCTCGAAACTCGACACGGCACTCAGGCAGCAGACCCGCGCCCTGGTCTTTTCGAAGGCGAAAGCGGCAGGCGTGCCGATTATTCTCGTCACCCATGACGGCGCGGATGCGGAAGCGGCCGGCGGCAGAGTGATCGAGATCGGAAGCGAGACAGAGGCCTGATGCGCGATCTCCCGCCGCTGCCAGTTCGTGACATTCTGCCCCGAATGGGCGAAGCGCTCAAAGAGGCGCCGTCCGTCGTGCTCTCGGCGCCGCCCGGCGCCGGCAAGACGACGCTTGTGCCGCTCTTCCTTCTGGACCAGCCCTGGCTCAAAGGCGGCAAGGTGATCCTCCTGGAGCCACGCAGGCTCGCCGCTCGCGCCGCCGCGGGACGGATGGCCGAGCTTCTAGGCGAAAAGGTTGGCGACACCGTCGGCTATCGCATGCGGCTCGACAACAGAATATCGGCACGTACCCGGATCGAGGTCGTGACCGAAGGCGTCTTCAGCCGGATGATCCTCGACGACCCCGAACTTTCCGGCGTTTCCGCCGTGCTTTTCGATGAATTCCACGAGCGTTCGCTCGACTCCGATTTCGGCCTGGCGTTGGCGCTCGACGTGCAATCGGCTCTGCGCGACGACCTGAAGATCGTCGTCATGTCGGCAACGCTCGACGTCGGGCGGGTCGCCAAGCTGCTCGGCAATGCTCCCGTCATCGAAAGCCAGGGCCGCAGCTTTCCGATCAATATCCGCTACGAGGACAGGAATGCCGGCGAGAGCGCCGAGGAGGCGGTCGCGCGGGCGATCGTGGAAGCACACCGATCCGAAGCGGGGTCGATCCTCGCCTTCCTTCCGGGCCAAAGGGAGATCACCCGCACCGCCGAGCGTCTCGCCGGTCGTTTCGACGAGAAGACCACTGTCGTGCCGCTCTACGGCAATCTGAGCCAGAAGGAACAGGATGCGGCGATCCGTCCGGCACCTGCCGGCACGCGCAAGATCGTGCTTGCGACGTCGATCGCCGAGACCTCGATCACCATCGACGGCGTCAGGATCGTCGTCGACAGTGGCCTGCAGCGGCTGCCGGTATTCGAAGCTGCGACGGGGATCACCCGGTTGGAGACCGTGCGCGTATCGCGGGCATCCGCCGATCAGCGCGCAGGGCGCGCCGGACGAACAGAGGCCGGGATTGCGATACGCCTGTGGCACCCGGGCCAGACCGCAGCTCTTGTGGCCTTCACGCCGCCGCAGATCCTTGCGAGCGATCTTTCGGGCCTTCTGCTCGATCTCGCCCATTGGGGCGTTGCGGATCCATCGTCGCTCGCCTTCATCGACCAGCCGCCCGAAACGACGTTGCGCGAGGCGCGCAGCCTGCTCGTCGAGCTTGGAGCGCTCGATGCCAACGGTGCGCTGACGCCGCGCGGGCGCAGGATACGCGATCTCGCTTTGCCTGTCCGGCTGGCAGCAATGGCGGTCTCGGCGGCCGAAGAGGGCGAGGCACAGGACGCCTGCCTGCTGGCGGTGATGCTGACCGAGCAGGGCCTTGGCGGCAATAGTCTCGACCTTGAAGAGCGGCTGCGCCGGTTCCGGGCGGACCGCGGTGATCGCGCCGATGCCGCACGAGGGCTGGCAAGACGCATGGCGGCGGACCTCAAGGCGCAGAAAAGCAAAGGCGAAAGCACACTGCCCGGTCCGTTGCTGATGCACGCCTTTCCTGAGCGAATCGCGCTCCAGCGCGGCGGCCGCGGGCGCTTCGTCATGGCGAACGGACGCGGCGCGGAGGTGCCCGAAACGGAGCGACTTGCCGCGGCGGGAATGCTGGTCATCGCCGACCTCACCGGAAGAGCCGGCGCCCAGCGCGTGTTGGCAGCCGCAGAAATCACCAGGGCGGATGTCGAGGCACATATGCCGGAGGCAATCCGGCGGGAGGAGCAGATCTTCTTCGATCGTGCAAGCCGTCAGGTGCGCGCACGCCGCGTCACCCGGCTCGGCGCCATCATCTTCGAGGAAACGCCGCTTTCACGCCCGAGCGGCGAAGCGGCCGCACGCGCGCTCGCCGACGGTGTTCGTCAATTGGGGCTTGCAGTCCTGCCTTTCTCGAAGGAAACGGCACAATTGCGCGATCGGATCGGCTTTCTCCATCGCTCGATCGGCGAACCTTGGCCGGACGTCTCGGACGAGGCGCTGCTATCGCGCATCGACGACTGGTTCGTGCCGTTTCAGCATGGCGCCGGCAGCATCGACGGGATCAAGGCTCATGACCTCGCCGAGGGTCTGCTTTCGCTCGTTCCCTATGATCTCCAGTGCGATCTCGGTAAGCTCGCCCCGACGCATTTCGAAGCGCCGACCGGGCACCGCCATCCCATCCACTATGATGGCGACGAGCCCCTGCTTTCGATCCGCGTGCAGGAACTTTTCGGTCTGAAAGCTCATCCGACGATCGGCAATGGCCGGCTGCCGCTGCTCTTGGAACTGATCTCCCCAGGTCACCGTCCGATCCAGACGACCCGCGACCTGCCGGGGTTCTGGGCCGGTTCGTGGGGGGACGTGAGAGCCGACATGCGCGGGCGCTATCCGAAGCATCCCTGGCCGGAGGACCCGGCGAACGCGATGCCGACGACACGCGCCAAGTCGCGTGGTACATAAAACCACAGTATATTCCGGGATTGGATCGCTTTGGGGCATTATATGAGAGCTGCGATTCCAATCCGGCGGGCGCAGCGGTGAAGCGGAAAGCGGCAGCATGGCAGCAGCAATGGCACTCGATTACAATGACATGAACAGCAACCGCAGCCTCAGACTGCAGACGCTCGTTCGCCTGCGCTGGCTGGCCGTCGGCGGCCAGTCGCTCGCGGTCATCATTACCGCGCTGTGGCTGCAATTCCCCTTGCCGCTCGTTGCATCTTTGGCGCTGATCGCGAGCCTGGCACTGTTGAACACCTTCCTGACGATCCGCTTTCCGCCGACGCACCGGCTGACGCCGCCGGCCGCCTTCGCACTGCTCGGCCTCGATCTCGCCCAGTTGACGGCACTGCTCTTCATCACCGGAGGCCTCGCCAATCCCTTCGCGCCGCTGCTTTGCGTGCCGGTCATCATCTCCTCAGCCTCCCAGCCGAAGCCGCACAGTATCGTATTGGCGGGCTTTGCCATCATCGGCGTTACCGCGCTCGCCTTCTCGCCCTTTCCCCTGCCCTGGTATCCCGGAACCGTTCTCCTGATCCCGCGGGTGCTGACGGCGGGTATCTGGTTCGCAATCGTCTCGATGACGGCGTTTGCCGCCTTCTACACCTACCGGGTTTCGCTGGAGGCGAGCGAGCTTTCAGAAGCGCTGACCGCAACCGAGCTCGTGCTTCAGCGCGAAAAGCACCTGTCGCAGCTCGACGGCCTCGCCGCCGCCGCCGCGCACGAACTCGGAACGCCGCTCGCCACCATTAGCGTCGTTGCCAAGGAGATGGAGCGCGAGCTCGGCGACGACCCCCGCTTCGGCGAGGACGTGCACCTTTTGCGCAGCCAGAGCGAACGCTGCCGCGATATCCTGAAGCGGCTCACGACGCTTTCGTCCGAGAGCGAGGAGCACATGCGGCTCCTGCCGCTTTCCTCGCTGATCGAGGAGGTGATGGCGCCGCACCGCGAATTCGGGATCGAGATCGAGCTCAAGCAAAAAGGCGATCGCGCTTCGGAGCCGGTCGGCATCCGCAATGCCGGCATCCTCTACGGGCTCGGCAATCTCTTGGAAAACGCGGTCGACTACGCGCGCCAGAAGGTGACCGTCACGGCAGAGCATACGGCCGAGCGCGTCAGGGTGACGATCGAGGATGATGGCGATGGCTTCTCGCCGGACATCCTCATGCGCATCGGCGAGCCTTATGTCACCAAACGCCAGAAGGACGACAGCGCCGGCGGCCTTGGTCTCGGTCTGTTCATTGCCAAGACCTTGCTGGAGCGCTCGGGGGCCCGACTGCGCTTCGAGAACGGCAGTCCGGGCGCGCGTGTCAGCGTCGAATGGCCGCGCGCGCTGATGGATACGAAACTGGCGAAATGACTTTTGGCAGTTTATTGAAGACGGTCACGGGAAAACCCACATAATTTCAGCGAAAACGGTATCGTTCAGGCCATGTTTTTGCCTAGGGATTGGAAGAAATGACGGAAAAATCGACAACCGCGCCGACTGCACAGTCTTCGGATGCCGACCTGATCGGCCCGGACAGGACGCTGCTGATCGTTGATGACGACGGCCCGTTCCTGCGCCGTCTTGCGCGGGCGATGGAAGCGCGGGGCTTCACGGTCGATATTGCCGAGTCGGTCGCCGAAGGCATCGCCAAGGCCAAGGGCAACCCGCCGAAGCACGCCGTCATCGATCTCCGGCTCGGCGACGGCAGCGGCCTCGATGTGATCGAAGCGATCCGTGGGCGCCGCGACGACACGCGAATGATCATGCTTACAGGTTACGGCAACATCGCCACCGCCGTGAACGCGGTCAAACTTGGCGCGGTCGACTATCTCGCGAAGCCGGCCGATGCCGACGACATCTTCGCTGCGCTCGTCCAGCGCCAGGGCGAGAGGGTGGAGCCGCCGGAAAATCCGATGTCCGCCGACAGGGTGCGTTGGGAACACATTCAGCGCGTCTACGAAATGTGCGACCGCAACGTTTCGGAAACGGCCCGCCGGCTCAACATGCATCGCAGAACGCTGCAGCGTATTCTGGCAAAGCGCGCTCCGAAATAGCGGGCGCCGACACCATTGCCCCTCATCCCGCTGCCGCGACCTTCTCCCCGCAGGCGGGGAGAAGGGACAAATGGCGCCTCCTCAGTCCCCTCTCCCCGTCAAAACGGGGAGAGGGTTAGGGTGAGAGGCAAATTCACTAACGCTTGCTAATCACGCGACCCGCCGATGATGTCGCGAATCGATTCGCCGAGCTCCCCGTTTCGCTCTGCCGCCCACTCAGCAAGCATCAGTCGCTGGGCCGCCGTCCGGGCGAATGACTGGACGACGGACTTGCGGGTCGCCGGCGCCAGGCGGTGTTCCGGTGCCTCGCGCAGCATGTGCGCCCCGTAGCCATCGGAAAGCAGCAGGCCGCATTCCTCCGGAAAGATGTCCAGCGGCACCTCCCCGTGCGTGGCGAAAAACAGCCGGTCGCAATGCAGCCGATACTCGGGCCACTTGCGATCCACGCGAAAATCCTCGATCGACGTCTTTATTTCGACGATCCAGATTTCGCCCTTTGCCGAAAGCGAGATGAGATCGGCGCGTCTGCCGCTTGCGAGCGTCAGCTCGGGCAGGACGGCATGCCGCAGTTCCGCAAGCAGCCGCTGAACGCCGCGGCGCACTTTCATCGCCCGTTCGGACTGGCGTCCGTCGGCCAGCGGATTATCTCCATGGATCGATAGAATCGTCATCGGTTCACTCTCGCAATAAGCACTTCCAGGAAAAGTGAGGCGGTTTTCCGTCCGGAATTGCGTCGCTTTAGCGCCTCGCACTCCGCCATTTTGTTGCAAAAAAGCAATCGTCACGGAATTTGCACTTTTCGGCCAAATTGCGGCCGCGCAGTCCCTTGCGCGGCGCGATGCAATCGAAAATAAGCTGATGGCGCTGACGGCCGGGCACCCTCCCTCCCGTATTTCCTTACTTCCTTTCACGAGACCTCCATGCGCTTCCGCAACGCTATCCTTTTGTGCAGCCTGGCCGCCACTGTCGTCCTTGCCGGCTGCTCGCGAACGACGTCCACGACCGGCTCTCAACCCGAGGGCCAGAAAATTGCGACGAATCAGATCTTTACCGGCAATTACGGTGCAGTCGAGGATCACGGCTACGCGCTGCCTGCTATTCCGATCAACCGCGTCGACCAGCGCTTCCATCGTCAGATCGTCGATTACGCGACAAAGGAACGTCCGGGCACGATCGTCGTCAACACACCGAATCGCTTCCTTTACTACGTCCTGCCTGGTGGCAAGGCCGTGCGTTACGGCATCGGCGTCGGCAAGGCGGGCTTCGCCTGGGAAGGTGAGGCCTATGTCGCCTGGAAACAGGAATGGCCGACATGGCATCCGCCGAAGGAAATGGCTGAGCGCAAGCCGGAAGTCGCTAAATATGTCGAAGACGGCATGGGCCCCGGCATTAGCAATCCGCTTGGCGCGCGCGCCCTCTACCTCTTCAACGACGAGGGCAGGGATACGCTCTTCCGCCTACATGGCACGCCTGAGTGGGCCTCGATCGGCTCGGCCGCATCGTCGGGCTGCATCCGGCTGATGAACCAGGACATCATCGATCTCTACTCGCGTGTCCGGCCAGGCAAGGGCGCAAGAGTCGTCGTTCAGCAGTAACGCTGCTGCGTCTTAATGATGAGAGGGCCGTCGGTCGATGCCGGCGGCCCTTTTTGTTTAACGCCGCGTGCGCGCCGATTTGCCCCTCACCCTAGCCCTCTCGCCGCACGCGGGGAGAGGGACGCCTTCGCGGCGCTGTCATCATACACGACCGACGAAGGAGCGCGGGTGCGGCCCTTCTCCAGCCTGCGGGGAGAAGGCGGCCGGCAGGCCGGATGAGGGCTATTTATGCCCCTAACCTCGCTTTTAGTTCCAGACGACGGCGATGCAGCACTGGCTCGGTGTAGCCGTTCGGCTGATCGCGTCCCTTGAGCACGAGGTCCAGTGCAGCCTGGAAGGCGACCGATTCGTCGAAGCGGCCGGCCATCGGCGTGTAATTCTCGTCATCGGCATTCTGCCGGTCGACGACGGCTGCCATTCGCTTCATTGTGTCAACGATCTGCATCTCGCTGACTATGCCGTGATGCAGCCAGTTCGCCATGTGCTGCGCCGAAATGCGCAGGGTCGCGCGGTCCTCCATCAGGCCGATATTGTTGATGTCCGGCACTTTGGAGCAGCCGACGCCCTGGTCAACCCACCGCACGACATAGCCGAGGATCCCTTGCGCATTGTTGTCGAGCTCGCGTTGGATTTCGGCCTCGGTCCAATTCGGTCGCTCCGCCACCGGCACCGAAAGAATGTCCCCGAGCTTGGCGCGCGGCCGGTTCTTCAGGCCCTCCTGAACTTCCGCGACGTTGATACGGTGGTAGTGCGTTGCATGCAGCGTCGCCGCCGTCGGCGACGGAACCCAGGCGGTGTTCGCGCCCGCCTGCGGATGGGCAATCTTCTGTTCGAGCATCGCCGCCATCAGATCCGGCATCGCCCACATGCCCTTGCCGATCTGGGCGTGGCCGGAAAGCCCGCACTCGAGGCCGATATCGACGTTCCAGTTCTCGTAAGCCGAAATCCATGCCGCCTGCTTCATGTCGCCCTTGCGAATCATCGGGCCGGCTTCCATCGAGGTGTGGATCTCGTCGCCGGTCCGGTCGAGGAAGCCGGTGTTGATGAAGACGACGCGCTCGCGGGCGGCGCGGATGCATTCCTTCAGGTTGACGGTTGTGCGCCGCTCCTCGTCCATGATGCCCATCTTCATGGTGTTTTCCGGCATTCCAAGCGCCGCCTCGACGCGCGCGAAGATTTCGCAGGCAAAGGCAACTTCTTCCGGCCCATGCATCTTCGGCTTGACGACGTAGATAGAACCCGCGCGCGAATTCGCCCGGCGGCCGTTGGGTCCGACGTCGTGAAGCGCGATCAGGGCCGTGACCATGGCGTCCATGATACCTTCCGGGACTTCGCGATCTTCCCGGTCGAGGATCGCGGGATTGGTCATCAGGTGGCCGACATTACGCACCAGCATCAGCGAGCGTCCAGGCAGCGTCAGCGCCGCACCGTTGGGGCTTGTGTAAACCCGATCGGCATTGAGCTTGCGGGTGAATGTCCTGCCGCCCTTGGACACCTCTTCCATGAGGTCGCCCTTCATCAAGCCCAGCCAGTTGCGATAGATGACGACCTTGTCTTCGGCATCGACAGCGGCAACGGAGTCCTCGCAGTCCATGATCGTCGTGATCGCCGATTCGAGGATGATGTCGGACACGTTAGCCGGATCATCCTTACCGATTGGCGTCGTCGCATCGAGGATGACGACGATATGAAGATTGTTTTTGCGCAGGACGATTTCCGATGGCGCTTCGGCAGAGCCGGAATAGCCGGCGAAGCGAGACGGATCAGCGAGCGCCGTCTTCGTGCCGTCCGCATGCGCGATCGCAATTGCGGTGCCTTCGACCGTCAAACCGGCCACGTCGCTCCAGCGGCCCTTGGCGAGCGGCGCGCTCGCATCCAGAAAGTCCCGGGCCCAGGCGATAACCTTGGCGCCGCGAGTCGGGTTGTATCCCTTGCCACGCTCCGCGCCATCGGCGTCGGGAATTGCGTCGGTGCCATAGAGCGCATCATAAAGCGAGCCCCAGCGGGCGTTGGCGGCGTTCAGCGCATAGCGCGCATTCATCACCGGTACGACGAGTTGCGGTCCGGCGATCGTCGCGATCTCGGGATCGACATTCGCCGTCGAGACCGAAAAGGCCGGGCCTTCCGGCAGTAGGTAACCGATCTGCCTCAGAAAGGCTTCGTAGCCGTCGAGATCGACGGGCGCGCCATTGTCGCGATACCAGGCGTCGAGCTGCGCCTGCATCTCATCGCGTTTGGCGAGAAGCGCGCGGTTCTTCGGGGCAAGGTCGTGGACGAGGTCAGCGAGAGCGGAAAAGAACCGCTCGGGGTCGACGCCCGTAGCCGGCATCGCCTCTTCGACCAGGAAGCTGTGCAGCCCCGCATCGATCTTCAAGCCATATTTCTCAACGCGGTCCATGCGACAGCTCCTGAAATCTCTGTTTTTGGTATTCCAATAACTAGGGGCGGGATGCAGATGGGGAAGCACGTCGACCCGCTCACGCGCGCGGACAGTCTCTCATCAATCCTTTGCCTGTCAATTCCGCAAGGATGTGAAGAATTGTTTCCAAAATGGAAAAGATCGGCATTCTGAAAGGGGGCTGACGGCGTGCCGGCGGATTTCCCCATCCCCTCTAAAGCGCGTCGCGTTCAAACGTATTCACGCGACGCGCTTTAGATCTTTGTTCTTGTGCATGTCGTTACCCAAAACCGCTGCACACTTTTGGGCGACATGCGTTAGTGATGCGCGATACGCGGCCTGCCGCTGGCCGAGGCGATGAACCGCGCCTCAATCAACTTGCGGCCGCCCTCGATCTCCGGCGCATCGATCTCTTCCCACATCGTCGCCGCCGGTTCCTCGGCACCGTTCGCACGGGCAGTTTCGAGCGCCATGGTTCGTGCGCGGTGGCGGGCGACGCCGAAGGCCTGCTCCTGATCGACAAAGCGTTCGCTCGCCCCGGCGCCGTTGACGAAGAAGATGCCCTCTTCAGGCGTCGTCACGAACACGGTGACAGAGGCCCTGACCTGCCCGACCACCGCACCGACGGCATTCGCCACATCCGCCTCGGCCGGTATCGGCGCATCCGTGCCGAGCATATCGGCGATAGCCGGATAATAAACGGGCGCCGAGGCGCCGAGGCCGACGAGAGGCCGATCAAGCCCGATTGAAAATCGGACGATACCGGGCTCGCGCTTCAGGGCGCGGTCGACAGCGAGGGACGTCGCGGGGTCGATGGCGCCGGCGCCATCCTCGCCGAGGCAAGCCTGCAGGATCACTTCCGAGGATTGCCGCGTCAGCCGGTCGACGATCATCTGCGCCAGCGCTTCCGCGGACGGGGCGATCGGCTGGCCGGAACCGTCCTTCATGCGTGCCGCGATCTCGAGGCCGAGGCGGGCCGCCGCCGCATTCCACTGCGCCTGCCTGCCAAGCACATGCATCGCATCCGACGGAGTGATGCCGCAGATATGCACCAGCCCGCGCGCCACGAGGCGGTCGAGCGTCGCCTTCTGCGGCGTGCTGAGGAGCACGTCCGCGAGCGCCACCGGCACCGGACCGATGCGAGCGTAAAGCGCCTGTTCCTGCGACTGGAGGCCGCTTGCAAGGTGATCCGGCAGACCGGTCCGCACGGCGAGGCGGCCGTCGTGACGTCCCGCATGTGTCGCGCGCAACTGCTTTTCGAGCACCGAGAGCACGGCATCGCCGTGCAAAGCTGCCGCGAGGCTCAACGGCAAGAACCGGCGCGGCCCAAGGTCGATCTTCGACTTAAGGCCGCGATCGTTGATGCGCACTTCCGAATCGCCGCCGAGCCCGTAGGTGCGCATCGCAACGGCCTCGACCATGGTGCGGAACCCGCCGACGACGGCGCCTTCGGCGTCGAGCCTTGGGCGGCCTTTTTCAAGAACGGCGACGTCCGTGGTCGTGCCACCGATATCCGAGACGACCGCGTTTTCAAGGCCGGTCAGGTGCCGAGCACCGACAAGGCTTGCAGCCGGCCCGGAAAGAATCGTCTCGATCGGTCTCAGCCGCGCTTCCGCCGCCGAGATCAATGCGCCATCGCCGCGCACCACCATCATCGGCACGTGAATGCCGCGGACCTTGAGGAAATCCTCGCACGAGCCGATCAGCCGATCGATCATCGAGACCAGCCGGGCATTGAGAAGTGTCGTCAGCGCGCGGCGCGGGCCGCCGAGCTTCGATGAAAGCTCATGGCTGCAGGTTACCGGCAGGTGCGAAACCTCGCGGATACGATCGCGCACGCGCTTTTCGTGCGCCGGATTGCGCACCGCGAAATAGCCGGCGATCGCGAAGGACGAGACCTGGTTCGCGAGTGTCGGCAGCGCCTCGTCGAGCGCGCTCATGTCGAGCGGCGTCTCGCCACCGTGAACATTGTGCCCGCCGGGCAGGAAAAGCACGGGATCGGAGCCCAATGCTTCAAGCAGCCCGTCGCGCTTCAAATCCTCCGGGCCAAAGCCGATCATCACCAGGCCCGCTCTGCCGCCCTGTCCCTCGACCAGCGCGTTGGTGGCGAGCGTCGTAGAGAGCGAAACGAGGCTGATCGCGGTGACCGGAACCTTTGCCTTTTCGAGAACGGATTCCACCGCTCCTGCGATGCCGACCGCCAGATCATGGCGCGTCGTCAGGGCCTTGGCCTTGGCGATGACGCCCGCCGCTTCGCTGAAGAGAACGGCGTCGGTATAAGTTCCGCCGGTGTCGATGCCGAGAAGAAGATGCGAGGTCAATTTCCGCTCAGTCCAGTGTTGAGGATCGGGAGGAGCCCCCGAACGTGGAAGGATCGTCCGGTGATAGGGCATATTTCCGGGAAAGACCATCGCGTCAGAGCGACCTTTGTGCGTCTGGTTGGTCCAGCGTCCAATCAGAATGCCCCCTCT
>NZ_SRXN01000064.1 GCF_004827385.1 Ensifer sp. MPMI2T | reverse complement strand
TCCCTGCCTAGGAAGTGCCTAGGCTATCGCACGCCCGCCGAAGTCTTCTCGGCGCATTTGCGCGATTGCGGGTAATCCCCTACCCTCCACTCGTCATTGTTGCACTTGGATTAGATTCTCCACCGCATTTTAGAGATGCGACATATGAGCCAGTTAGAGATGCGACAGTCGTCGCCTCTTGGGATGCTGGTCAAACGTCAACGTTTGGAAGGAAGACTGGCGACGTGAAGCGTGGTTGAGACCATGAGCGCTCGGAGTCGTCATGTCTTGTTTGATCACCATGTAGACGACTGGCCGCGTTGTCCTTACCCCCTTGACGAACCAAGATGGTTCACCAATATTAACGGTGAACCAATGAGGTTAAGACAATGACCGCTGCTTTCACTGTGCGCGTGCAAGACGAAATTGCTGAAAAGCTTGACAGGATAGCCGCGCTTTCTGATCGCTCCCGTGCCTATTTAGCCGCCCAGGCCATTGAGGACTATGTGGCAAGAGAGGAATGGCAGTTGGCCGAGATCCAAGCTGGGATAGATGAGGCCGATCGCGGCGAGTTTGCCAGCGCGAACGAGTTGGCTAGTGTGGTAGCAAAGCACGTAAAGGCCGCTCGCAAAGCATGAGCAGCCACGCATTGCGCTGGACGCGCAGAGCTGTCCGAAGGCTCGACCAAATCGGTAGCTATATCGCGAAGGACGATCCCGAGGCTGCCGCCCGCGTCGTCGCACGCATCGTTTCCGCCGTAGACAATCTAGCGAGTCAGCCGGCAATGGGACGTGTCGGACGTATTAAGGGTACCCGCGAGTACGTTTTTGCGGATATTCCCTATATTGTCGCCTACCGGGTGAGGCCCGACGTCGTCGAAATCGTGACCGTTCTTCATGGGGCTCAGCGATGGCCGCTTAAGTTGGACTAAGCGGCCGTCGCGATCACCCTCCTGCTTCGATCGGTTGCCGTGTGGCGGCGCAAATTGACATTTCTACTTTGCGCAACCGCGGACATTTCAACCTGGCCGCCACAGCTCATGTAGCGGCATTTTAGAGATGCGACATATGAGCCAGGTAGAGATGCGACAGTCTCGCCTCTCGAGGCGCTGGTCAACGTCAACATTGGGAGCAAGTTGCCGCTGCCTCGCGCATCTAGGCGGCCACAATCAGCAGCCCCTCTCATCGTCGTCAAACAGGAGACATCCGGGTCCAAGCAGCCCGATCCGAACGCCTCCTGTCATTTCAGCTCGCTCTTGACGAACTCATGAAGTGGTGCTTCACTGGTCTTACCAGTTTGGACCACATGATGAACACTGTGTTGACCGAAGCTCCCGACGAACTCGCAGGAACCGAGAAGGTGCTCTCCTTTTTTCGTGAGCAGCTATTGTCCGGTGTCCTCAAGGTGGGTGACAGGCTGTTGGGCGAGCGAGAGCTCTGTTTGGCTCTTGGCGTATCGAGGCCGGTGCTGAGGGAGGCGCTACGATCGCTTGCCAATCTCGGCTTCCTCGATATTCGTCACGGCAAGGGTGCATTCGTTCGTAAGGCCGACGTGGCCGTCTTCGGCGACTTTCTGACGTTCTGCCTTGCCCAACAGCCCGACATGCTCGACGACATCATGCAGGCCCGTGTCGCAATCGAGTGCCAGGCGATCCGCCTTGCCTGTAGCCGCGCGACAGACAGTGATCTCTCCCGCATCGGTGAACTGCTGACGCGCCTGATGGAAACGCTTCACGATGCGCACGATGGCGGTGCCGCAGATTTCGCTTTTCACATGGCAATCGTCGAGGCCAGCCGCAGCCCCGCGCTGGTCACGATATACCAGTCGATATCGGAGCTTCTGAAGCGCAGCCACGTCCAGCGCCGCGTCGAGACAGGCAACACACCCGGGATCGTAGACTATCTCGTGGAAGCCCACCGAGAGGTCTTCCTGTCTATCCTCGCGCGGGATCCGGACAAGGCGGACAAGAGACTGCGCGAGCATTTTGCTATCGGCGACGAGCTTCGGCGCAAAAGCTACATAGCTGCCTTCACCAGAAGGACCGCGCGGCAAGAAGAAGAGGAAGAACACAAGAAAGCAGATTGAGTTTGATCGTCCTGGGAGGAGGATAGCATGCTGAATTTTCTGAAACATTCCGGCCTGGCCGGTGCCGTGCTTGGCGCGGCCTTTGTGGCCGGTACCGCATCTGCAGCAGAACTTCGCTATGCACATGTGGGCGCAGAGGGTGACATCCAGACAATCTATGCTGCGCAAGCGGCCGAGGGCATTGCCGCCCAAACCGGTGCCGACGTGACCGTAACAGTTTATCCCGCGAGCCAGCTCGGTGGCGTCGCGGAGATGGTGGACGGCGTGCGCATGGGCTCGATTTCCATGGGCCATCACGACTTTGCTTCCCTTGCCCGCTTGGTACCCGAAGTCGCTGTCTTCAATGCACCGTTCATCTATCGAGATGGCGCGCATGCGCTTGCGGCGACGGACCCGGAGACGTCACCGGCGCTCAAGGCAATCAACGAGAAGCTGGTCGCCCAGGGCGTGCGGATCATCGGGCGCATCTATCGCGGCGACCGCCACATCTCGTCGAACTTCCCAGTGAAGACGCCGGAGGATCTCGCCGGCAAGCCTTTCCGTGCGGTTCCGCTCGAGCTGTGGGTTTCGATGGTCAAGGGTTTCGGCGCGATCCCTACACCGGTCGAGGTTGCCGAGCTCCCAACCGCGCTGATGACGGGTGTGGTCGTCGGTCAGGAAAATCCGCTGACCATGATCGCCTCCAACAATTTGAACGAGGTGCAATCGCACCTGTCGATGACCGGCCACATGCGCGCCGTCCTCGCCGTCTTCATCAATGAGGAAGTTTGGCAGGGGCTCAGCGAAGAGCAACGCACCGCCATTACGAAAGTCCTCGATGAGGAGGCGGAGAAATCACTGAAGATGGCCACCGAATCCGAGGCCGATCTGGTGAAGGAACTCAAGGGCCGTGGCATGACCGTCATCACGGAGACCGATGGCCTCGACGTGGCGGCCTTCCAGAAAAAGGTCGGCGCCCAGATCGAGCAGGATTTCCCGAATTTCGCGCCGCTTATCGAGCAGATCAAGACCGTCAAGTAATCGAAGCAGCCGCAGGGATACGGCCTTCCGGCCAAGTCCCTGCAATGCCTGCGTTTCAACTCAAATGGGAGAGAGCAAGATGCGTCTGCCCGAACGCGTCCTGACGATTGTCGTGGTTGCCGTAATGGCGGGGCTGGTGATCGTTCCTACGGCTCAGGTCATCATGCGCGGGGTCTTCAGGCTGCCTTTCATCGGCGCCGAGGAGTTGACCCGCTTCCTGCTTATCTGCCTGGTCTTTCTAGCCTATCCGCTCGTGACGGGGCACGGCGAGAATATCGTCATGGGCGAGCTCAAGGCGGCGATGTCGAAAAGAGTGCGCGCGGTGGTGAATGTGGCAATCTCGATCAGCGCAATCGCGGTGACGGGCTTTATCGGCTGGGTCACCGTCGTGAACATCACCCGAAATCTGTCCAATGCGACGCCGACCCTCGGCATTCCTTTCTGGTTGTTCCTGGGCGCGACGCTTTTTGGTTTTGCAGGGGCCGCGCTCATTCATCTCCGTCACCTTCGCAAGCCGCCGCAGGCGGACAAGAACGTCGCGGTCTAAGGGCGCCGACATGGGTTTTCTGGTCGTCCTCGCCTTCCTCGGCCTGTTCATGCTAGGCTTTCCGGTCGTCTACGCCATCCTGCTGCCGTCAATTCTCTACGTCCTAATCGAGGGCTTGCCGTTCGGGCTGCTCTCGCAGCGAGTTACCTACGCGCTCGATTCGTTTCCACTCGTCGCCGTACCTCTCTTCATCTTCGTCGGCAACCTGATGAATCTTTCCGGCATTACCGATCGCATTTTCCGTTTTGCCTATACGCTCGTCGGGCGCATGGCTGGAGGTCTCGCCCAGGTCAACGTCTTCGGAAGCCTGATCTTCTCAGGAATGTCAGGCGCGGCGCTGGCCGATATTGGCGGCCTGGGGCGCATCGAGATCGACGCCATGAAGAAGCGCGGCTTTGATCCATCCTTTGCCGGTGCGGTTACAGCCGCGTCTGCGACGCTCGGCCCCATCTTCCCGCCCTCGATCCCGTTGATTGTCTACGGGTCGGTCACGAGCGTTTCGATCGTTCAGCTTCTGATTGCCGGTATCATGCCCGCTATCCTGTGCACGGCTCTGTTGATGCTGACCGTGCTGATCGTCGCCGTTCGGCACGGCCATTCGCGCGCAGAGCGCTGGCCTACCGTTGCCGAGGTGGTCGCCACGCTGCTGCCGGCGCTTCCCGCCATCCTGGCTCCGGTGCTCATGGTCGGCGGCATGACGGCCGGCGCTTTCACGCCCACCGAGGCGGCCGCGATCACCGCGGTCTATGTGATCTTCATCAGCGGCGCCTTGTATCGCGAACTGACCCTGGCGCATCTATGGCATTCGGCGGTGCTGACGGCTCGCAGTTCCAGCGCGATCCTGATCATTGTCGCCTCTGCAGCGCTCTTCGGCTGGATTCTAGCAGTCGAGCAGGTGCCTCAATCCTTTGCGGCGACGCTCTTGGGCTGGTCAAAGGATCCGCTGATGCTGTTGGTCATCGCCAACCTGATCTTCTTCATCGCCGGCATGTTCCTCGATTCGACCACCGCAACGCTGCTTCTCGTTCCGATCATCGCCCCGCCGCTGGTCATGGCTGGTGTCGACCCTGTTCAGCTTGGCATCGTGACGATCTTCAACCTGATGCTCGGCCTGCTGACGCCGCCGATGGGTCTGTCGCTGTTCCTCGTCTCGGACATCGCCAAGGTCTCAATCCGGCAGCTGCTGCGAGCGCTTGTGCCCTTCTATATCCCCCTGGTTTCCACGCTTGCCATCCTCACCTTCGCGAAGGATTTCACGCTGTGGCTCCCCCGTTTGATTGCTCAGTGATTTTTCCCTCAGGAGACACCAATATGCGCATCGTCATCGGTTCCGACCATGCTGGCTTCCCCCTCAAGGCCACCATCATCGACCACATCAAATCGCTCGGCCACGAGGTTCATGATGCAGGCTCCTACGATCCGAGCCCGGTAGACTTCCCCGACATCGCAAAGACGGTCACCTCTTCGATCGTCGCGGGCAAGGCGGATCGTGGGCTGATGGTCTGCGGCACCGGCGTCGGCGCCTCGATCGCAGCGAACAAAGTCAAGGGCATTCGCGCGGCGGTCTGCCACGACGTGCATTCGGCCCATCAGTCAGTGGAGCATGACGACGTCAACGTCATGTGCATCGGCGCCCAGATCGTGGGTGCATGGCTGGCCAAGGATCTGGTCGCCGCCTACCTTGCCGCCGAGTTCTCCACCGACGAGGATTTCCGGCGCCGTGTGCGCAAGCTTGCCGAAATGGATGAGCAGCGCTAGCGCCGCGTCGCTCCACGGGCCGACCACGTAAGGCGGCACCACGGCAGCTCCATTACACTACACAGCCTCGATTCCAACACGCGCGTAAGCTTCTGGCGGAGCATTGTTGGCGCGCATGAGATCCTGCATGAGACGGGTCATCGCCTCCTCGAACTCCGGGGAGACAAGGGGCGTATTCTGTCCTGGATCATCAGCAAGATCGTAGAGCCGGGTCTCGCTCTCAAGGAGCGCGCCAGGACCGTAGTTGTCGAACATCGGCGACCGCTCGATCACTGGTATCTTGAGGACGGGCGCTCCCTTCGTGAACGGCAACGGCTGTTGAAGCGAGGCTCCGGCGAGTTCCTCCGGGGTGAACGGCTCCCAGATGTGCGTCGGCATCAGCGTGTATTGATAAAGCTCCTGGGAGCGAGGGTCTGGCGGGAAGCGATGATAGGTGTGGCGTCCGTCCGTTACGTTGATCGCGCCGCCGAAATAGCCGAACAGTGCGCCCTTCCGCAGCGAGCGATCAGCGTCGAGCAGCGGCAGAAGAGAATGCCCCTCTATCTCGGCAACGGCCGGCACGTTGAACAGATCAAGGAACGTCGGCGCGAGATCAATGGTCTGGGTCAGAGCCGACCGCCGGACGCCGGCGCTTCCCGGCCGGCGCGGATCGTAGACGAAGAGCGGAATGTGCACGATTTCCTCGTACATATTCATCCGGTTCTTCGCCCAAAAATCATGCTCGCCGAGAAGAAAGCCGTGATCGGTGGTGACAACAAGCGCGGTGTCGCGCCAGAGGTTATGCTGATCGAAGTAGTCGAGTAGCTGCCCGATGAGGAAATCGCAAAGCGCAACGAGGGCGTAGTAGTTGGCGCGCAGTTCCTCGCACTCTTCGGGAAGCTCGTCGACGCGGCCGTAGCGCGGCCAGTCTCTGACGGGACCGTTCCAGCCCGTCGTGAATGCGTCGCGAAACCGCTCGGGCGCGGTGAAAGGTTCGTGCGGGTCAAACGTCTCGAGCTGCAGGAGCCAGTTGTCGGCAGCCCGGTTCCGCTCGAGGAACTCCAGTCCGGCGGCGAAGCAGCGCACCGACGGGAATTCGCTCTCGTCCTTGATGAACTCGCGGTTGACGATGTTGCGGCGAAACTTGTCGCGTGGCGACTGGCTGAATTGCCGCTCATGATACATCTCACGCAGGCGCTCCCATGGTGGCTGCACCATGGCCTTCCAGGGGTCGCCCTCCTGCCCCCGGATGAAGTCGTAGCTGTCGTACCGGGTGTGATAGGTGGCGCCGCCGTCCTCGAAATAGTGGAAGTGGTCGGTGACGAGATGGCTGTAACTGCCGGCCTGGCGCAAAAGCTCGGGAAAGGAATTGTCGAACGGCTCAAGCGGACCCCAGCTCCTGTGGAGAAAGCTGAGCCGTCCGGTCTGCAGGTCGCGACGCGCCGGCATACAGGGCAGGCTGCCGACGTAGTGCCGCTCGAACGTTGCAGCACGCTCGGCCAGGCGGGCGAAATTTGGCGTCGGCACCCGCGTCCCTCCATATGGGGCAAGCAGGTGTCGGTTGAGTGAATCGAACAGTACGAAGACAGCCTTCATTTCGGTCGTCCCTCGTTCGGAGCTGCACTGCAGCTTCTGGTTTGAGCGCTTCGACTACAGCGCCGCGCGTTTTTTGAGACGCGCGAAAGTCGCTATAGAACTTTGAACCGCTGCAAGATCGGCCAGCAGTACAAAAAGGGGCCGGCACATATTTTCGCCGAAGAGAGCGCGGCCGCAACTGGATTGTACCGGCCCGAGCCTGCTGCATGCGACCTAGTGCCTCTCAAAGACGCTCGGCGCCGTAGGAGGCCCCCTCGCCTACCGCGATGTCGCGAGATGCTGTGTCGGATACCTCGAAGAGGGCTCAGCCGACGCGACCGGCGCGTTTGACAAGCATGGCGATGAACGGCACGTCGTCACCCGAGATCGTGTCGATGAGGCCGTCGGCGATCCATTGCACCAACTCCGGCAGAGGATCGCGTCCGCCACGCCAATACTCGGCGAGCACGTCAGGGCGAGGCACGTGTACGCGGTTGCTGAAGCCTGCTTCATGCAACGCCGTCGCATCATCGGGGTGGAACATGTCGAGCTCGATCGAAACCGAGTTCGCCCTGCACGCCTTCAAAACCCCGACGAGATCGGCGTGGCGAGCGTGGGTGATGGCTTCGGTTCTGAGGTCCGGATGGCGATCGACCGCGCGCTTCAGCATCACATGGTCGAAGCCTATGATGATGACCCGGTCGAGGGTGCCCGTCGATCGCAGCAAGGCTGCAACTTGATCGACGGCAAGGTCCGGGCGCTCCGCCTCCTTGATCTCGAGCACAATCCCCATGTCGTCCGCCCTCGCCCAATCGAGCGCCTCCGCCACGGTCGGCATCTGCGTCCCAGCGAAAGCGGGATGAAACCCAGCTCCCGCATCCAATCTGCGGATCTGCTCGAGGCTCATGTCTGCCGCAAAGCCGTGTCCGTTGGTCGTCCTATCGACAGTCAGGTCGTGCAGGATGATCGGCGCACCGTCTGCGGTCAGTACCACGTCGATCTTACCGTGGTCGCCCCTGCGGCCTTTGCCGCTTTCATTGCCGGCAACGTATTTTCCGGGTAATGGAGGCTATAGCCGCGATGGCCACAGACGTGGACACGTCCCGCTTCGCGGGCAAGGAAGCTGAACGCCATTCGATCTGATCCTCTACCGTGATAGCGCGACTTCGCTGCCGCGCGCTCTGACCGTTTCGCGAACAATGAGCTCAACCGGCACATAGGCCGAAATCGGCGGCGAGTCTGGATCGGCGAGCCGCCGGTCGAGTATCGAGACGACATCCTGGGCTATTCGCCAGGGATCCTGCCGCAGAGTGGTCAGCCGGTAGGAAGACCATGCTGCGATCGGCACATCGTCAAAGCCGATGACTGAAATGTCGTCGGGCACGCGCAAACCCGCTCCACGAAAGTGGTCGAGCGTTCCGAAGGCCATGAGATCGTTCACACAGAAGACCGCGTCGGGCGCAGGCCCGTTCGCCAGCAACTGTCGCGCCGCCTCTTGCCCGCCATCGTAGTCGGCAAGGCCGGCCCGAACGATCTTCGCTTCGAACCCGGATGCCGCGGCAAACTGCTTGAAGGCGTGCTCTCGGCCGGAAAGGCACGGGCTCGGGTTCGCCCTGTTGATCACGGCGAAACGGGAGGCTCCCGTCAGGCGCAAGGCCTCGAAAGCCTGCTGGGCTCCGTCCCTGTCATCACAATGGACGCTGTCGAGGCCGGTCTCGGCTCGATTGATCAAGATCAGCGGCTGTCCATTTCGCCGCGTGAGCTCGACAAGACCGGTCGGCGGTGAACCCGAGAGGAAGACGGTCGCCTCCGCTCGATAGCGTAGCAACTGGCGGGTTGCATTCGCGACGTCGTCCGCCGTGGGGCCGATGCTGATGATTGCCGGCACGTTGGCGCGCTCGATCAAGGCGTGCGAGAGGGCCGCAATCATCTGCGCCCGGAATGGAGTATCGGCGTCGGAGGTCACGAGTCCGACCAGCCGGCTCCGATTGGCGAGAAGCCCGCGCGCGAGATCGTTGACCTGATATCCGAGCGCCGCGGCTGCCTCGTGCACCCGCGCCAGCGTTGCTGGCGCGATGCTTGCGCCAGGTGTGAATGCCCGCGAAACCGCCGACCGGGATACGCCGGCAAGCTCAGCCACTGCGTGGGCGCTCACAAAGCGGCCTTGGTTGCTGTCTCTGGTCTCCGACACCGCTCGACTCCGCTGGACATTCCCCAAAGCGCATTCATAATCGTGTTGCACAGCATTGCAACAATCAATGACGACACGATTAAGCGTGTCCGCGGCTGGGAGGACATCAGATGATTCACTGGAAAATCGGAACTGCTGCGCTTCTGAGCGCGGCATTGGCGGCTGGTAGTGCGGCCTTCCTTGCAGCAACGCCCCTACTCGCGCAAGAAGCCGTGAAGCTTGAGCTCTGGTCGCGCCAGGATCCATCGGGGCCGCTGCGCTCGGGTAATGTGGTCAAGGCTGCCGAGCGGCTGAACAAGGAACTCGAGGCCGAGGGCTCCCCCAAGCGCGTCGAGGTTGCCGTGCGCGAGAGTCCCGCCAAGGGCTTCGACGATGATGCACTGCAGCTTCTCAAGGTATTCGGCATCGGCGAAGGTCCCGATATATTCATCGCCGCGCACGAGTGGATCTGCGCCTTCCAGGAGGATGGCTTCGTTCTCAAGCTCGATGATTACATCGCGAAATATCCTCAGCACTTCGGCACGATCTTTCCGTCGCTCTGGTCATCGGCGAAATGTCCCGACGGCACCTATGCTATTCCGCAGGATGCCGAGGCGAGAATGTTCTTCTACAACAAAAAGCTCCTGCGCGAGGCCGGCTACGACGCTGCCTTCGTTGATGCCATGCCGGAGCGGGCGTTGTCGGGCGACCTGACGATGGATGAGGTGCTGGAGATCGCCAAGCAGGTCGTCGACAAGACAAAGGCGCAATACGGTGTGCTCCACCGGCCGAACAAGGGTCCGGACTACATCATGGTGTTCAACGCCTACGGCAATGACTTCGTCGATCCGGCAACCGGCAAGCTGCTCCTCGAGCGCGACAAGCTCGCTGCCGCCTTCGGTTGGTTCGAGCGCGGGGTGAAGGAAAAGGTCATCCCGGCCAACAACACGGCGATGGAATTCGATGCGCTGCGCAAGGAATTCTACACCGGCAACGCCGCATTCTGGATGTACGGCATCTGGGACCTCGGCAGCGTCGCGTTCCCGACTTACGGGCTGCCGCAGGACGAAAAGGCTTTCTTCGCGGATTGGGGCTGGATCACCGGGCCCGCACCCCAGAAGGGCGGCGCGCCGGTCAGTCTGACCCATCCGATCGTCTATGCCATCGCGGCTGACACGAAGGAGCCGGAACTCGCCGTCCGCCTGCTTGGCCACGCTTCGGCGGTCGACCTCAACACTGATCACGCGGTCACAACGACACATCTCGGCATCAAACCCGAGCAGCTCGAAGAGCCGCGCTATGCCAAGGCCTGGCCGCTCGCCAGGGCAACGGAACTGCTCAAGATCACCAAGTTCCTGCCCAACAACTCGCAGTTTGGCGAGCTCAACGGCATCATCTTTGCCGGAATTCAAGGCATAGAGTCCGGGCGGCTGTCGGCTGAACAAGCCGCCGATTTCGTCATCGAGGAGGCGTCGGCCACCCTCGAAGACGTGACCGTCAAATAGGTCCGAGCGATCTCGCAACCGTCGCCACGGCGCGGGTCGACGGTTGCGAGATGCCGTCGCTGCGAGCCAAAACGATGACGACGATAACAGATGAACTCGCGATCGAGCGACGCGGCCGTGCGGGGTCGGTGGCCCGCAGGCGCACGAACTTCGTGATCTTTCTCGGTCCCGCGATCGTCCTCACAGTCCTCTTCTTCGTCGTCCCAGTGATTATCGACATCGCAGTGTCGTTCACCGACCTCAGCCGCTCGCTCCGTATCAGCGAGTTCACCACAGAGCAGTACGAGAAGGTCTTTAGAACCGATCGCCGCCTGTCGCAGGTCATCGGACTGACCTTCATCTACGTCTTCGGCACGCTGGCGATCTTCAACGTGACCTTTGGCCTGATCCTCGCCATCACCACCACCGCGATCAGAAACGTTTCCGGCAGCTTCTTCCGGGGTGTATGGCTGCTGCCGCGGATGAGCCCGTCGGTCCTTTATATATTGCTCTGGCTATGGGCGGTTAGCCCAACGGAAGCCGGCCTCGTAAATCAGGTGCTCATGCAGGCGTTCGGCCTCGACGCGCCGCTCGACCTCCTGACCTCGGCGCCGATTGCGCTCATCATCATCTCGAACGGCTTCATCGGCGCTTCGATGGGCATGATCATCTTCACCGCCGCGATCCGCGGGATCCCCGAGCATCTCTTCCATGCGGCGGCGGTGGACGGCGCCGGAACCTTGGCAAAGGTCCGCTTCATCACCCTGCCTGCACTGCGTTGGCCGATCAGCTTCGTGACGATCTACCAGACACTCTCGCTGCTGGTCAGCTTCGAATACATCCTGCTCCTCACCAAGGGCGGTCCGTTCTACGACACGACTGTCTATGCGCTTTACGTGTACCGTCGCGCCTTCGAGAGCGGCCAATACGGCTACGGAGCCGCGCTGGCGCTCTTTCTCATCGTCATCGGCGTCGTCGTCGCCCTTATCGGCTGGCGCTTCTTCGATATGGAGCGCCTGCTGCAGCGCCCACGCATCGAGGTGCATTGAGATGGCCGCGCGGGCAATGGTCGACTGGGACGCATTGGCAGCACGGGCACGTGTCGCCCGACGCACCAAGGCGGTCGTCCTCTACGCCTTCCTGATCGCCGTATCGCTGCCGATCATCCTCCCCTATTTCTGGCTCGTCACGATCGCCTTCTCGGCCAAGACCGGCGTTGCCGACACGGCAGTTCTGTGGCGTTCGATGGCCGTCGTCATTCCCGCGGTCGTCGCCTTCTGGCTTGTGGCCGCGCTCGCGCAAAGCCGGCGCCAGCTGTGGATCGGCTTTGCCGCAGTCGCCGCGATCGCCATCGTCGCCTTCGCCTTACTGGTCGGCCCCGACCTGCACCTCGGCAATTTCATCTTCCTGTGGGAGCCGGACTTCGCCTCGGTCGTGCGGTCTCGGATCGGGGAAGTCAAAGGAGCGGTCCAGTTTCCGAACGTCTGGCATGCGTTCGGCAACTCGATCCTGATCGCCGGTGCGCAGACGGCAATCGTCGTCACCGTCGCCTCGTTGGCAGCCTACTACCTGTCGCGTTTCCAGTTCCCCGGCCGCTCCTCGATGCTGCGCTCGCTCCTGGTGCTCCACGCCTTCCCCGTGCTGACGCTCATCGTGCCGATGTTTCTGATGCTCTACTGGATCGGACTCCTCGACACGCTTTCCGGCGTCATAATTGTTCTTGTCGCCTTCGAGCTGCCATTTGCGATTTTCATCATGAAGGGTTTCTTCGATGCGGTGCCGTGGGACATCGAGATGAGTGCGCTGACGGACGGGGCGTCGCGGCGGCAGGCATTCGTAAGCGTGGTGCTGCCGCAGGTGAGGAACGGTATTCTTGCCATCGCAGTCTTCACGTTTATCCGCGGCTGGGAAGAGTACATCTTCGTGTTCACGTTCCTGATCAGGAACAGCAATTGGACGATGAGCCTTTACATGTACTGGGTGCGCGATGATGTCATGGGCGTCGACTATGGCGTCGTCTCTGCAGTCGGCGTCTTCTACCTTGTCCCCAGCCTCATCCTCTACATGGCCGCGCAACGCTATCTCATGCAGATGTCGATCGGCGGCGTGAAGGGCTGACGACGATGGCGAAGATTGAATTCCGCAACGTGGTGAAGCGCTTCGGCGCCGTCGAGGTGATCCCCGATATGAACCTCGTCATAGAGGACGGCGAGTTCGTCGCGCTTCTCGGCCCTTCGGGCTGCGGCAAGTCTACGAGCCTGTTCATGCTCGCCGGCATCTATCTTCCAAGCGGCGGCGAGCTCCTTTTCGACGGCCATGTCGTTAACGAGGTCGAGGCACGCGACCGCAATGTCGGCATCGTCTTTCAATCCTACGCGCTCTACCCGCACATGAGCGTACGCGACAACATTCTGTTTCCACTGCGCTTCAAGAAGACCCCGCGCGACGAAGCCCTCGCGCGGGTGAAGGCCGCAGCGGAGCTTGTCCGGGTCGCGGAACTGTTGGACCGTCGCCCCAGCGAGCTTTCCGGCGGACAGCAGCAGCGCGTCGCGCTTGCACGCGCCCTGGTGAAGGAGCCTAAGCTGCTGCTCCTCGACGAGCCGCTCTCCAACCTCGACGCTTCGCTTCGGCTTTCGATGCGGACCGAGATCAAATCTCTGCACGCGCAGCTTGGCGTCACGACCGTCCTCGTCACGCATGATCAGATCGAGGCGACGACGATGGCCGACCGTATCATCTGCATGCGCGCCGGCCAGATCGAGCAGGTCGGGACGCCGGACGACCTCTATCTCAAGCCATCTAGCCTGTTCGTTGCCGGCTTTATCGGCTCGCCGCCCATCAACCTTATTGCCGGCGAAGCCGAAGGCGGCACGGTCACCGTAAATGGCGTCAGATTTCCGGTTGAAGGCGCGTCGGGAGCGGTGACCGTCGGGCTGAGGCCGGAGCATCTCAGATTTGGCAATACCGGCTTTGCCGGCCGCATCGCGCAGATCGAGCCGATGGGCCGCGAGATCCTCTATGTCGTCGAAACCGGCATGGGCGTCGTTCGCGTGCTCGAACAGGGTTCCTCGGCCGGCCACTCGACAGGCGAAGAAGTAAGGATCGGTTTCCAGCCCGAGAATTCGCTTGTCTTCGAGACGGCGCGACAGAAACTCATCGCCGGCGCGCATGTCCAGGCACCCATTTGACAGAAGCGAGCGACAGCTGACAGAAGCGGAAAGGACGTGCGGTGACGGCCTTTGATGTGAGCAACCGAACATTAACCACGCCAATAGCAGTCGAGGGTCCACATGGCCCTATCCGGCTCAAGTGGCACAAGCTGCGCACCCAGCTCGCCGAGGCGCCCTTCAAACGTTCTAATCTCGCCCTCGGCTGGCGGCTCGGCGCGAGCCTCGAGATCGACATACTCGCCACCGCCGATGGCCGCTTCGCCGTACTCCACGACCCGACGCTCGGTCCTTCGACGACCGGGAGCGGCCGCGTTGCGCGCCTGCCGATCGCATCGTTGGGAGGGCTTTTCCACCGCGATGCCGACGACGCCCCCGACCCCGATGCGCCGGTGCTATCGCTCGCCGAACTGGTGGCTCCCCTGCGAAGGCTGCCGCGAGCGCCGTCGACCAGTCTTCAGCTCGACCTCAAGCTGCTCAAGCGACATACGCTCCCGGAGTCGGCCATCGCGGAAGCTGAGGCCGCTGTCGCCGGGCTCGCGGATGCCATCGTCGTCGGATCGCATCATCTCGATGAGGCGCGCCGTCTCGTCGCCGCCATTCCAGGAGCTCGGCTTGGCTACGACCCGATGTTGGCGGCGTCCCGCCAACCCGCTCTGCGTGATCCGGAGCGGCTCCTGCGCCACATGGAACGGCGCAGGCCCGGCGTAAGCCTTGCCTATCTCCGGTTCGATGCCATTGTCGCCGCGCAAACCCAAGGCTTCCCGCTCGTTCAGCGCCTGTTGGACCTCGGGATCGAGACAGACGCCTGGACGGTCAATCCCGGCCCGGCCGTCAGCGAAGCCATCCTGTGTACGCTCGTGGAGGCGAAAGTGCGCCAGATCACAACGGATGCTCCGAGGGAAATCTTCCGACTGATGCGGTCCTGTTGACGCCGATGCCTCGGTCAAGCACCTCACTTCATCACAAAAATTCCGCTCAACTGCAGGCCAAATTCATTTGCCTACAGGGCGGAATAGCGGAAAATTCAAGCGAAGCCGCATGCTAACCGGCCGTCGCAATGGACGATGCCGGCTGCTGCCCTTTGAGGGAGGAGAAAATGGCAGGTAACCATTCAGACCCGACCGGACCAGATCTTGCCCTCGGCATTGCGCTCGCCGATCTTCCCGATGGCGGCAAACTGGTCGGCCATCGCGACGGCGAGTCCGTGCTTTTGGTGCGCCGCGGAGCAGACATATTCGCCATTACTGCCACCTGTTCGCACTACGGCGGGCCGCTGGTCGACGGCCTCGTCGCCGACGACAGCGTGCGCTGCCCCTGGCATCACGCCTGCTTTGACCTACGCACTGGAGAGGCCCTGCGCGCGCCTGCGCTGTCGCCGCTCGCTTGCTGGTCGGTCGAGCAGCGCGGCGAAAGGATTTTCGTTGGCGAGAAGCGCAAGAAGCTGTCGCCGGCCCCGCGCGAAAGCGATGCCGGGGTGTTTCCGGAACGGATCGTCATCGTCGGCGGTGGCGCGGCCGGTTTTGCTGCCGCCGAGAGACTGCGGCGTGAACAATATCAGGGTGTCATCGTCATGATCAGCGACGACGAGGCGCTGCCCGTCGACCGCCCTAACCTTTCGAAGGACTATCTCGCAGGCAAGGCTCCCGAAGACTGGGTCCCGCTCCGCAAGGAAGGCTTTTATGCCAAGAACGGCATCGACCTGCGCCTCGGAACCAATGTTACCGGCATCGATGTCGGTGCCAGGGAGGTCGCGCTTGCCGATGGGACACGGATCGGTTTCGACAACTTGCTGCTGGCGACCGGCGCCGAACCGGTGCGCCTGACCATACCCGGCGCCGCCCAGCCTCACGTCCACACGCTGCGCTCGCTTGCCGACAGCCGCAGGATCATCGCGCAGAGCGGCGCGGCGCGGCACGCAGTCGTGCTCGGTGCCAGCTTCATCGGCCTTGAGGTTGCCGCCTCTCTTCGGACCCGCGGTGTGAAGGTGCATGTAGTGGCGCCCGAAGACCGGCCGATGGAACGGGTGATGGGCCCCCAGATGGGCGACTTCATCCGCGCCCTGCATGAGGAAAATGGCGTCGTCTTCCACCTTGGGGATACCGCGGCGAGCATCGGCGCGGGCGAGGTCGTTCTGAGCAGTGGCAGCACCCTGCCCGCCGACATGGTCGTTGCCGGCATCGGCGTGCGGCCGCGGGTCGATCTCGCCGAAAAAGCCGGTCTCGCGACCGATCGCGGCGTCCTGGTCGATGCCTATCTCGAGACCAGCGCGCCGGGGATATATGCAGCCGGCGATATCGCGCGGTGGCCCGACCCCCACAGCGGCGAGAACATCCGGGTGGAGCACTGGGTGGTGGCGCAGCGGCAGGGTGCCGCCGCTGCGCTCAACATGCTCGGACGCCGGGTGAAGTTTACGGATGTGCCGTTCTTCTGGAGCCAGCATTACGACGTCCCGATCAACTATGTCGGCCATGCCGAAGGATGGGACGCAATCGAGGTCGAGGGCGATATTGCCGCGAGGGACTGCCTCCTGCGCTTCAAGCGCGGCGGACGCCTTCTGGCGGTTGCCACGATCTTCCGCGATACCGAAAGCCTCGAGGCAGAACTGGCGATGGAGCAGAGCGGAGCCTAGATGAATCGAATTTCATCCTACTGCAGGTCGCCTTTAATCGTAGCCGATTAAAGGACAAGAACATGCAGTAATTCAAAGTGCTAGAGCGTTCTTTGTGCGTTCATCTGAACGCACGGCGCTCTAGTGCACCGTAGGTCGCGGCGTTCCACCCTGAAACAGCGCAAGTAGCGCGATGCCGTGCTGCAAGAGAAGCTCAGCCGCAGGCAGGTTACTTGTCACGACATCGCCAGCGCAGCCGCTTATGATCCTCGCCAGGCTGATCGAGTTCGCCGCAAACCGGTCGTTGCCGATTTCCTGCGCCTTCTCGGCCGTCGCCTCAAGCGCATTGGCGACCGACGTCATCAGATCCGAGCGCTCGCGGAGCGTCATCGCATCCAGGGTCTTGGCAGATTCCCGCATGGCTATTTCTTTCTTCGTCGGGGGGGAATTGGTCACGCGCGGCCAGTCAGCCGGGCGGACGTCTACCACCTTGGTTGATTATTGGAGTTTGGGAGCGGAGCTCTAGAAGCAGCCGCTTCCCACCTCACAGATCGGGATTCGGCGCGGCTAATGCAAGGAATGGCTATTATGCGGTTTGTGCACACCGCGCGGTCGCAGTGGCGACTGGCACTCGGAACAAACGGGGCAGACGGCAGTTGCGAGAGATCTATACCGGTTTCTTGCCGCGGTGCCGCCTTCAGCCACTGTGGCAACGAATGCCGGTAGTCCACCTTTCTGAGACTTTGCCTAAGCCGCCGGATCGGTGGGTATCGCCGGGGCCATTGTTCGCCTTTTGATCTTGCGATCGCACATCCATGGCCCTTTAATGTCGAGAGGCCGGTCTGGTGGCCAACTGCTGAGGAGGGTCTCCCTCATGAAGCGAATGAAGGAAGAGCACCTCGCGGTTCTGCGCAGACACATGGTCGAGGTGATTGAAATCTATGCTGACCTTGAAAGCGAAGAGCTGGGCAAGGCGGCGCTCGATAAACGGGTCATGGCAGCGATGCTGAAGGTGCCTCGGCATCTCTTCGTGCCCGCTGCGGCTGCGCCCTTTGCCTACCAGGACATGCCCCTGCCGATCGGCTTCGATAAAACGGTGTCGCAGCCCTTCATGGTCGCCCTCATGGCCGATCTCCTTGCTCCCCAACCGCATGAGGCAGTGCTCGAGATCGGCACCGGCTTGGGCTACCAAACCGCAATCCTCGCGGAACTCGCCGGGCAAGTTTGGAGCGTCGAAATCATCGAGGAATTCGCAAGCCATGCCGAGGCTCTTTTACACAGCCTCGGCATTTCAAATATCGGCATTCGTGTCGGCGACGGGTCGCGCGGCTGGCCTGAGCACGCCCCATTCGACAAGATCCTGGTCACGGCGGCGGCTGAGGAGGCGCCGCCGGCTTTGCTTGAGCAGCTCAAGCCAATGGGCCGTCTGGTTCTTCCTATGGGATCAGAAGAACAGGTGCTGACCGTCATCGACAAGGATTCGGCGGGACAACTCGAGGCGCGGCCACTCATCCCGGTTCGGTTCAGCCGGCTCGAGGCGGCCTAATGCGCGTGCGGAGATTTGGCGCACGAGAGCCTCACCTCTGAAGTCCTCGTTTGCCATACCCATGCCGACGTTCGGTTGATTGGCACGACAGACTGTCTCGGCCCGAAGTAATTTTTCCTTCCTCGCCTTGAGGGGATGCGAATCGACCGCCCAAACCTTTCAACGGCGGAGTATTCGAGCGGTCAGTGTCCCTCCCAACCCTGAGCATTTTTTCCGACCGGACTCCTGGCGGTTCTCAAGAATCGTGATCTTTTTATCCGACGCGGCGGTGTGACATGCGTAACACTTCAATCGAACTGGGTGTGCTAATGTTCAGATGAGCCCAATTTTGGCGATCCGGCGCAGGTTCCATTCATTGCTGCTTTCATTAGCATCTGCGTAACTGCATCCAAGAGGGGATATCATGGAGCTGGTAACGCTTGTGATGACTGTGTGCCTTGTATCGGCGCCCGAAAGGTGCCGCGAGGAGAGCTTGCAACTTCAGGAGCTCGGCTCGGTAACTCAATGCATGTTTCAGTCCGTCGCGTATATCGCCCAGTGGTCTCAGCAGCATCCCGCTCTGCTTGTTAAGAAATGGCGGTGCAAGCCCCCGGACACTGACCAGCTCATCTGAGTAGCGGCAATCAAGTCCCCCTCCCCGACCGCGATGGGCACTACCGTCCGCGGTAGTTCAACGTGGCCGATGGCATCGCCGAAAGCCGGTCGGTTTCCCGCGTCAAGCGGTCGCGCAGCGGCGATCGGATGCAAACCGGATCGGTTGCGCGCGCATCGCCGGCAAGCGCCAGCGCCTGACAACGGCAGCCGCCGAAGTCGATCTGCTTGCGCGCGCATGTGCGACAGAGCTCCGGCATCCAGGCCTCGCCGCGATA
>NZ_SRXN01000063.1 GCF_004827385.1 Ensifer sp. MPMI2T | reverse complement strand
ACGTTCATCATCTCGTCGGTCATCGGTGGTCTTTCCATCAGGTTGGTCTTGAACAACCCGACCCTGCCGGAAAAACACTGATGGCCACCTAATCCTCAGGACCTACACCACCTGACGGGACACGATCGCTGCGATCAATTTTTGTGAGCAGCGACGCGCTCGTTTTCATTTGTTCTGTAGCGGCCTTTCGCAAGCCTGGAGAAATACACGGCGCCGTAGCGCCGATACTCCTATCCGACCGAACGTTATTGGAGGTTGCATTTCCCTCTCAGCCTAATCTTGTAATGATTGTGGCAATCACCTTAGGCACGGTGTTTGTCGCGACAGGGTTGCTCACAACGCTTTTCACGACATCAGCGGATGTCTTGGCAAATGCTGTCGTCGCGACGGGTATTGGTTTAGTTTCGGCAGCGTTCGGTGGACAGGCCAGCGCACGATTTGGCGGCTTTGTCTTGGCGGGCGTTGTCGCAATCACTGCATTTCTTTTGTATTTCTTGGCTGACCAATCGCAAAAACAGTTCGATCGTGATCAATCCTCTTACATCTTTGGAAAGATTGCGATCGATTCCGACAGATTTGATATTTCTTTGAAATCGCGGACTAATATATTAGGGGTCTGACATCCGTACTTCATGAAGTACGGTGTCTTTCACCAGCAATGTTTCTCTTCTCGAATTGAAAAAGCGGATTGCGCCTAAGCAGATCGGGGCGCTGCGGGTTTCCCCGCAGAAGGGGTGGCGGAAAACCGACCTTCGGGTTGCAGCCAGGGGAAGGCCTTCCCACCTTCCTCATTCCTCACCAAAACAGGTATGCAGTCCGCGCTCCCCCGGAGCGGCGCGCGGGTGCGCCCTGCCCGCGCTCCGGATGGGCAGGAATTGGTTGGTGGCTCCATCGAAAACCGCCGAATTCAGCGTTCTGCCGGTCTGTGCTCGGGAGACCGCTTGCGGCGGCACACGACTGGCGGACCGCTGAAGGGGGGTTCATGGTGCCACCCCAACCGATGCCCATCACGGAGCCGGCATGCCGGCGCACAGCAAAGGCGGTACGAGTCGGACATCCCCGACCGCGCGGACGGCAGGCGGGCCGTCACTCGCCAACCGTGGGGGAGTGACGGACCCCGCCGAACTCCAACGTTACCATCGTTTTTCGCAAGCGCTTCCGCGTGACAGATAAATGACGCCCCGTCGGGGCGGAACGAAGCGGCATGATTTTTTAGGCAAGCTGCTGGCATTTTAACGGGTAACGGCGTCCAAAGTCGCCCAGATCAAGCAAGCAGCCTGGGCCATCTCACTCACCGTTTTCCCAATCAATAGGAGCGCAATATGCCGTGTGTCGCCGCGGCGGCGCCATCCCCGATGCGCATTCACCGAACCGGCATCGTTGCCCAACAGGGCACACCATCGGCCAGCCTCCCGGCTGGCTCAGGACGGCTCTCACCGCATGAAAGGAGCCTAACCACATTCCGGCCCCGCGCCGCGAATGTCTTTTCGCGGAGTGCTCTGATCTAAGGACAGGCATCGGGCCATCAACACTTATCGCAAGGGAAAGAGGATGATGGACGATCTGCCAATGGACCTGGTGCGCCTGTGCATTGGCGAAAGCTGGGAGAATTGGCGTTATCCTCCGATGAGGATAACGCCGTATTCGATTTCCTGGATGTGACCGCGGGGACCATATCGCGGCCAAGTCGCTCGTAATCGATGTAGACACGAGATTGTCGGGAACGTCGTGGCTTTTCTCGACGATTTCCGCCGCATAGTCGGCCGCGGTCCCACGGAACAGCGTGTAATCATCCCAGCGGTCGGCAAGCTCGTCGACCGCATAGCCCAAACCGACAGGGTGGCAGGCGATCAGGTGGCGGTCCTCGTCGCCACCGAGCGCTTCAAGCAGGTCAAACCAAGCGGTCAGGCCTGCGAGACGCGGACGGCCTCGAACAGGCGGGCAAACTTGCCGTCGATGTATTGCAGCAACTCCTCGATTGGCTGACCGAAGGTATCAACGGCGGCAGCGACTTTTGTCTGATAATCCTCAAAATCGGTGAAGTAGAACCCAAAGGCGTTGATATTGGCGAAGTTCGTTGACCCCGCCAGCCCGCTGAAGCCGGCCGTGCTCATGCATCGGCCTCCTGCGTTTTGATCCTGCGCGGGACCATACGGCTTGCGACCAGTGGGGTGTAGTTGATAACGAGGTTGAGTCCGTCGCTATCGCCGTGCTGCCAGCCGATTGATCTTGGTCCAGCGGGCGGGTGGGAGCCTTAGGTGTGTTGGTATTCGCCATTGGTGTTGGGCCACCTCTGCGGCCGGTCGCCGAATGTCAGGGTTGATCACCACGAGGCGCGGGCAATGGCGTTCTCGGGAGACCGCTTGCGGCGGACGGTCCATTGAGCGCGGCGCGGATCAGCCCAGTTTGGCGACCAATCCGGCCAGCGGGGGTACGGGCATCGACCAGGGCGGGAACACGGCGAGACCCATCCGAGGCTCCAGACGAAAATCCCATCAGGGTGAGAACAAGCCTTCGATCAAAGATCGAGTGAGCCGCCGGTGACAGGCGGATTTCTCGGCAATTCCTCTTTCCCTCACGCAAGCCGTGTTCTGCGTCAGAAAGAACAGGAGAGAGGCGGAATACCGGCCAAGGCAGTTGGCAGGACCTGTTCCTGCGATACGCCACAAAGAAGTAGGCAACCGTTGCGCGTCGATGGTAAGGTGAGTCATGAAAAAGGATACGAAAACAGCCCGCTCGGCCGTGACAGGCAAGTTCGTGACGCAGCCCATTGGCGGCAAGAAGGCCGCAAAATAAGGCCTCGCCAACTGTCGTTTGCCGTACTCGGAAAGTACTGGAAAGCGAACTCTCCTGAAAGAAAGACAGCCGCAGGCGCTTTGTCGACATGGCCGACCAGCATGGTCGCCTCGTATTTCGTTCGTGGCAGGATAAGGCTGAGAGGTTTGGCGCTCCCAAGCGTGCCGATCGTGAATTCACTCGGTGACAGCATACGCTTTCCCTTAATAGCGCGTCCCCTGAAGAGGGGCGATTAGGATCGCCCATAGCAGTTCGGCGGCCCCTTCTTGTGAAAGTTTCTGATCGCGGTCCCGCCCAAACGAGGCCATGCCCATACTTGTCAAGTAGAGCGTCTGATCGTCGGCCTCGACGTTCAGGGACTCATTCGAGCTATTGCTGCTGGTCGTCTCACCGTGAACGTAATTGATGCCTCGTCCCCACGTCTCCCCACCCAGATAGACGGTGCCCCGTGCCACATCCTTGCCGTCGCGGTAGATAGTGGCGAAGAACCTGTTCGCGTCCACCCGTCGGAAAACGCCCTCGAAACCGGCGTTTCGCTCGCCAAGCTCCTTAAGGGAGTTCTCGAAGAAACGCGCAATGTATTCGAACGTGTCGTGTTTGAACTGGTCCTTGTCCCTTTGACTGAAGCTCTTCGCGAGCCGCAGATTGCTCGACCGCGGGCCTAGGGATTGAGGAGCCGGCGACGCCGCCGGCGTAGCAGCCGCAGCGGCCGGTGCAGGCGGAGCCGAGACCGTTCGGGTTACCCGCCCAGCTGCTTCGCGCACGGCCTTGGCGACTTGCAGGAAGGCCTCGTCGATATCCGGCCATTGTGTGATCGGTTTGCCGTCCCGAGGAACCGCATTCAGCTTTCCAAACGGCGCGTGGTGCCAGTCGCATGCCCGAAGAATGACGGGAATGACAATGGCTTCGCCGCTGTGGTGGCGCTCCATCGCACGCTGCATTTCGATGTCGTAACAGTAATCCGAGGCGATGAAGTCGGCGCTGACGAGCAGCAGGATGATATCGTCCGTATTGATGTGATCGTCAATAGCACGATGGATATCTTCGCCGGCGCCGATGCGCCGATCGTGCCAGGTGTCAATCACGCCCTGTCGTTTGAGCATGGACAGCTGCTTTTCGAGCTGATCCCTCAGCCCCTCATCTGCGTGCGAATATGAAAAAAAGACGCTCGGCATGGCTCCCCTTTGCTACGTGAACTATGGGACGCTTCGCATCTGCGTGACAAGATCTCTGTTTGTATTTTTCCCGCTCCCCGTTCGGTCGCTTCAACACGCATTTGCAGCTGACGCCTCCGGTTCCGCCCTTATGCCTTGGCTTTCCTTGCGGTAGCGCTCACCGCCTGAGCGTGCTCGGCGAGGCGTCAGGCCGAGTAACTCTACGGCCCGAGGTCGCCGATGCGGCCGAAGCGGCAGTCCGTTCAGGCCGCGATCCACGACCGATTATCGAGCGGGTCAAGCGTGATCTTGCCGACCGCCGGGAGCGCGAGCGCCAGCTTATCGATCCGCCGCCGCTTTACGGCTCGGCCAAATGGCCGTCTTCGTCGGATCTCCAGCCCTACATTCGGAACAGGGATGCATTTGACAGTCCACTGTCCCTTTTGCATGGAATGTTCAACGACTACGGCGAGGCCACCCCAGGCGGCTTTGTTCATTGGGATGCCGACGGTCATCTCCTAACCATCGCCCCGACATGATCGGGAAAGGGCAAAACCACGATCATACCCAACCTGCTGCGCTATCAGGCAGTTGCGTCGTGCTCGACCCGAGGGGAGAGCTGTTCGACGCCACCTCACAATGGTGAAGCAGTTTGGGCCGGTATACCGGGTCGCTCCCTGGACGACGGTTCAGGCAAGCCCGTCCATCGCTTTGATCCCGTCAGTCGCGTGCGCCGGGAGGCAGATGCTCGCTCCAAAGCTAAGGTGAAGGTATATTCCAGACCAAAAACTCCGGAAGGCGGCGGCGAAAGCCGTAACTGGTAAGAAAATCCCTCGGCCTTGGCTGTGCGGGTTCGACTCGCCGTCCGCACCATTATCAAAAGCGATGCTTAGAAGTCCTTTTCGGGGCACAGGTGATTGTGCTGGGGCTACGCTTGATCGTAGGGAGGGTCTACGAGGGCACCGTCGAACTTATCGGCCAGGCCCCAGAAACGGGAGCATGCGGTGGCGTAGCGGACGACATCGTCAGGTTCCAATAGCAGCTTCTCACTTTCATCCCCGTTCGGGGGAAGGTGGTCTACGTAGCGTGACTGCTCGTAAATCCAGAGCTCGGGTGACTGTTCGCGCAAATTAGCCACTGAAGGCCCGTCGCCGTGACGGAACACGTTCGCCACCAGAAACATTTCCACCAGGGTCCGGCCAACACGTCTGTGCTCAAGATCCACGTCAAATTCTCGGGCACAATCTGTGACGAGTTTTCGGAATTTCTCCTTACTCGCCTCCTCGCGCAGCGGGGCGCTGCTACTTCTCGCCCATATCCTTAATTGCCGCTCGAACAGTCCAGCCAACACCAGCGTGTAGGCCTTGGCACCCTCGCTGGCGGTGTAGTTGTCGACCTGAGCCTCGGCTTTCATCAGGAGGTCATTCATCGATGAAGCTTCCTCAGCGCACAGCTCTGCATGGACTGGTAGCGCGTGCAGCCCAGGCAGAATCACGCGCTGAAAGAGACGGTCGATGTTGGCCTGGAAAATCCGCGGAAGGTAGTCGGGCGTTGTCATCACTTCCCTCAGGCTAACTCGCTTGACTGCCGGTGCGCATTCCGCTTGGCGTGTTCGATAATCATGCATCGCATCTGCGCGACAACCGAAAAGACTAGGGCCACGGTGGAAATTGACCTTCCCTCCAGTCTTCATAGGGACCGGTCTGAGACGAATATTTCCTTTTCAGATCACCGGAAACCAACTTTCTCAGTCTGGCACGCCTTTTGCAGATCATCATTCGGAACATTTCGCATGGTGATTTGTGGAGGTAAAATGACATCTGCTCTGGTCCGCGCATTAAACGAGCGATCGCGCCTGCCTCTCGTCGATGAGACGAACATCGACGCTTTCCTCGCTTTGACGGCTAGCGAGAATGCCTTGCTGTTCTTTACCGGCGACCCGGCAAAGCAGCCTGAGGCCATTGACGTCGCCGTGATTCTTCCTGAACTCCTGCTGTTCTTCTGCGGTCGTCTGCGCGGCGCGGTAGTCCGCCATACGGCCGAGGACAAGCTCAAGGCCCGCTTCAACGTTGTTGTGATGCCAAGCCTTGTTGTCACGCGCCGGGATAAGCCCCTGGGCGTCCTCGGCAAAATCCGCGATTGGTCGGAATATATCGCAAAGATCGGGGCCTGGTTGGCGCCCGATGCGCCGGTCATGATGCTCCCGGGCGGGCCGGTTTCTGGGTCGCCCCAGACGGCGAAGACGCGGCGATGACCGTCATGCCGATCGGCGGCGAGCCGTTCCGTGCGCGCAAGCTCAATTTCATTGCCACGAGAGCCGCCGAGGAGATGATCCGCCAATGTCGGCGGACGGCGATGCTCCTGCCGGAACTCGCCGATGCGCTCGCTGTCCAAAGGATCGACCAACCGGGCCGGCTGTTCGACATCACGGATTATCCGGATCATGACAAGGAACTGATCACCCAAGCGCTCGGCGAGGGCGAAGTTGGGGGCGTGGCAGCGTTTTCAAACGGCATAACCGCACAGATACAGGAAGCCGTCGTGGCCGGGGTCTGGCACATCCGCTTTACCGACGCCGAGGGCCGGCTCGTCGCCGACTATGTCGAGGTGGCCAGCATTCCCGCCGTCGTCAGGCAAGCCTGTTTAGCGCTGCCAGCAGCGATCCGGCACGGACCGGCGCCCGATGGCGCGATGAACGTAATGCCCCTGCTGACCGAGATCGGCGACAGGATCACTCGCCATCGGGATGGCGAGCCGGCACATTTCATCACTTTTTCCCTCTTTCCGATGAGCCCGGAAGACATGGCTTTCCTGCAGGAGACGCTTGGCGTGGGACCTGTACAGCTCACCTCGCGCGGCCACGGCACCTGCCGCGTCGTCGCGACCGGCACACGCAATGTCTGGTCGATTCAGTTCTACAACGCCATGGACACGATCATTCTCGACACGCTTGAGATTTGCGACATCCCCTCCGTCGCGATTGCGACCGAGGAAGACTTTCGCGACTCCGAGGCGCGGTTGCGTGAGATCGAGGAGGCCTATTTCAAATGAGCGCATTTGAGAATTTCGGCAAACGCGAGATCGTGTGGGACGACGAGCCTATGGAATGCGGCATCTGCTGGCACGTCTACGATCCGGCTGAAGGGGACCCGGTTGGCCGATCGAGCCCGGGACATCCTTTGCAGATCTTCCGCAGGATTGGCGCTGCCCCAATTGCGATGCGTTCCCAGTGCAGTTCATCAGGGTGCGCCATGAACACTGACCTGGCCGAGTCTGAGCTTGCCTTGGCAATCGGGAAGCGGCTCGAGGCTCGCTACCGCCATGTCCACGCCACCGCAATGGCCGACGTGCCGATCCGCAATCCCGCGCTCGGCGTCGCCGCCACCGGCTTTCGCGCCTTTGGAGGCGGCGCCTTAGGGATTGTTACGACGCCTTGGTTCATGAACCTCGTGGCGCTCGATTTTCCGGACGCACCGCCCTGCGCGCCTGCAGCGGTGGAAAGTGAGGATCAACTTGCCCGCGGGCGAAGTGGATTTCATCGCCGGCGAGCTCGATACGATCGGGCCTGTCGATTCCTGCTCACTGTTTTCCCCGGTCTTCGAATTCGCCACCATGGAGGCGGCGCTGGAAACCGCCGAGGAGACCATTCAGGCCTTCTTCGATCCGTCCGCGATCGAACCGCCCCCGGCCCCTACGGCTCCTCTCAGTCGCCGCGACCTGTTTCGCGGCAGATTCCGTTAACACGGGGAGCATGACGGAATGATCTATATCCTTCGTGCAGGCACGATACGGATCGACGTTACGGTGTCGCGTGCGCTCGCCTGTTCGGTCGCCGTGAAGGTGGACCGGCCGCGGCGGCTCGCCCGCATGTTCGTCGACCGCCGGGCGGAGGAGGCGCCCGCACTGGCGGGACGGGTCTTTTCGCTTTGCAGTTTCTCGCAATCGCTTGCTTCCAGAATTGCCGTCCTCAATGCGACGGACATGCCGATGAGCGACGAGGAGTGCATGGCCGCAGGGGCAGGCCTGTTGGCCGAGCGGATCTTCGAGACCCTCCGCCCTGTGGTCTTGCACTGGCCCACGCCGCTCCCCAATAATATGAAGGTCTTTGCCGGCCGGAAGTTGCGTGAGGCGCTCGCCGCCTCGCAGGCAATCGTTTCGCAGGCGCGGAGCGGACAAATTGCGAAAGACAGCCTTGCGAGCGATGCGGGGCGGCTTTTTGCTGCCGCCCATGCCCTGGGAACTCCCCACGATGGCGATGCGCCGGTGTTGGGTTCGGTCCTTGATGCGATGCTGCAGGACCTCGGCGATGTTGCTGACTTCAGCGCGCAGCGGAGCCCAGAGGCCCTGAGCGCGGATGACGACGCCGAGGTCATCACCCGTCTCTGCGATGAACCGGATTTCGCCAGCAGTCCGCATCTTCCCGGCCGCGTCATGGAGACGGGCGCCTTCGCCCGCTGCGGCGGCGCTACTTCGTCCTGCAAGCCGCATCTGGCGCGGCGCCTGCTTGCACGCATCGGCGATATCCACGATTGCCTAGCGCATCTCGCACGGCTCGCGGCATCCGGAGAGCAAGACTGGTCGTCGATTGCCGCCGGCGGACCCACGCCGGGCGCGGGCGGTTACGGCGCGGTCGAATGCGCGCGAGGCCGGCTCTATCACCATGCCGAGATCGGCGGGGACGGCAGGCTTGCGGCCTATCACATCCTCACGCCGACCGAGTGGAATTTCCACCCGGCGGGTCCTTTCGTCGAGAGACTGCTTTCGTCGCGGATCGGGACAGGTGAGACCGCAGCGCGATCCGCCTCCCTGCTTGCCCTGCTTTTCGACCCTTGCGCCGCCTTCGAGATCGGCATCCGCGAGGCCGCCCATGCATGAGATGTCATTGATGGAGAGCGTGATCGACATCGTCTGCGAGACGGCCCGGCAGCACGGTGCAACCCGCGTCAGGTCGGTCCGGCTCGAGGTCGGCGTGCTGAGCCATGCCAACCCTGACGCGCTGCTGTTCTGCTACGAAGCGGTGCGTCATGGCACGATTGCGCAAGCTGCCACGCTCCAAATCAATCGGGTTCCCGGCGAAGGCTGGTGCCTGGATTGCGCAAAGTCGGTGGCGCTCGCCAAACGCTTCGGCGCCTGTCCAGATTGCGGACGGCGTCGGGTTCAGATGATGGCGGGCGACGAATTGAAGATCAGGGACATGGAGGTGATTTGATGTGTTCGGTGTGCGGCTGCGGGACCTCGGCCATCGAGGGCCACAAGCACGAGAGTGGGGACCACGCCCATGCGCATGGCCACCACGATCATCACACCAATGATGATGAGCATGGACAAGAGCACCGACATGAACATGAACATGAACATGAACATGATCATGACCACGCTCACCACGACGATCACCAGTTCCCTGGCGATCACGACCATCACCACACCGAGGAGGGCGGCGTCCACTATGGCCGCCGTATCGCCGGCGTCCATGTTCCGGGCATGAGCCAGGAGCGGATCATCCGGATCGAGCGCGACATTCTCTCCAAAAACGACGCCTACGCCGCCGAGAACCGGCGCCATTTCGAGCGCAGTGGCATCTTCGCGCTGAACTTCGTCTCCAGCCCCGGCTCCGGCAAGACCAGCCTGCTCGTGCGCACCATCTACGACCTGAAGGATCGCCTTGCCATCAGCGTCATCGAGGGCGACCAGCAGACCTCAAACGACGCCGTCCGCATCCGCGAGACGGGCGCCCGCGCCATCCAGATCAATACTGGAAGGGGTTGTCACTTAGATGCCCACATGGTCGGTCACGCAGTCGAGGACCTCGTACCCGAACCCGGCTCGGCGCTCTTCATCGAAAACGTCGGTAATCTCGTCTGCCCTGCCGCTTTCGATCTCGGCGAGGCCTGCAAGGTGGTGGTCCTTTCCGTCACCGAAGGCGAGGACAAGCCGCTGAAATACCCTGATATGTTTGCTGCCGCCGACCTGATGGTCCTCAACAAGGCCGACCTGCTGCCGCACCTCGATTTCGATGTCGAGCTCTGCATCGCCCATGCGCTGCGGGTCAATCCGAGGCTGCAGACGCTGACCGTGTCCGCCCGCACAGGTGAGGGTATGGAGGCCTTCTATGGCTGGCTTGAAGCCTCGGCAGCCCGCCGGGCCCAACGGTCCAAGGAGGCCTGAACCATGGCCGGCGCGATTGCCCGATCGACCGTGAGAACCATCCGGCGACTGAGGCTCCGGGTGCGCGGCACCGTGCAGGGCGTCGGCTTTCGGCCGTTTGCCTACAGCTTGGCGCGGACCATGGGATTGTCGGGCTTCGTATTGAACGACAGGACCGGCGTGCTGATCGAGATCGAGGGTCCGGACGCGGATCGCTTCCCCGACGCGGTCCGGACCGAGGCCCCGCCCCTCGCCCGCATCGACTCAATCGACGTGCTTGAACTCGATCCCTCCGGCGGCGAAGGCTTCGAGATCCTCGAGAGTCTGAGTGGCCGGAGCGCGACCCGGATCGGCGCCGACGCCGCAACCTGCGCCGAATGCCTGAAGGAACTGGTCGATCCGTCGAGCCGGTTCTTCGGCTATCCCTTCGTCAATTGCACCCATTGTGGACCACGATTCACCATCACCCGGGCGCTGCCCTACGACCGGGCGCGGACGTCGATGGCCTCGTTTCCGATGTGCGCGGCTTGCGCCGCTGACTACATCGACCCCAAAAACCGGCGCTTCCATGCCGAGCCCATCGCGTGCCCGGATTGCGGGCCGGGGCTTAGCCATCGGATAACCGAGATCGCTGCGAAAATTGCGGAGGGCGGCATCGTCGCGCTCAAGGGGATCGGCGGTTTCCATCTGCTTTGCGACGCTCGCAATGATGCGGCGATCGACCTCCTCCGGCTGCGCAAGGCGCGTGACCAGAAGCCCTTCGCAGTCATGGTGCGGGACATCGACGCGGCTCGAGGGCTTGCGAGACTGTCGGAGGCCGAAGAGGTGCTGCTGGCTTCGACCACCGCTCCGATCGTGCTGGTGGAGCCCCGCGCTTGCGAACTCTCCGATCTGATCGCGCCGGGACTCGCACGGATAGGGGTCATGCTGGCCTATGCCCCGCTGCACCACCTGCTGTTTGATGCGCTGGCGGAGCGCCAGCACCGTCCTGCCGCGCTGGTCGCGACCAGCGCCAATCCCGGCGGAGAGCCGCTCGTCTCAACCAATGCGGATGCAGAGCGCTGTCTCGCCGCGATTGCCGATCTGATCGTCACGCATGGTCGCGACATTGCCATCCGGGCGGACGACTCCGTCATGCAGGTGATCGGTGGCGCGCCGTCTTTCGTCCGCCGCGCGCGCGGTTTCGTGCCTGAGCCCATCGATATGGGCAGTGACGGCCCGTCAGTGATCGCGACCGGCGCCGATCTCAAGAATACGATCTGCATCACGCGGGGCCGCGAGGCGTTTCTGTCCCAGCATATTGGCGACCTCGACAATGCCGAGGCGATCCGTTTTCAGCGCGAGGCGATCAATCACCTCTGTTCGATCCTCGATGTGAAGCCGGCATTCGCAGCCTGCGACCTGCATCCGGACTTCCGCTCGGTGCGCATTGCGCAGGGTCTGAATTTGCCTGTTGTGCCGGTCCAGCATCATCTCGCCCACGTCGCGGCGGTGGCGGCGGAGCATCAGCTTTCCGGCCTGGTTTTCGGACTTGCGCTGGACGGGCATGGCTTCGGCACCGACGGCACCAGTTGGGGCGGCGAGATGCTGGCACTCGACGGCCATCACTGGAAGCGCGCGGGTTCGCTAACGTCGCTGCCGCTGCCGGGCGGTGACCGTGCGGCGCGCGAGCCATGGCGCATGGGTGTCGCGGCTCTCCGGGCGGCCGGATGTATCGATCTCGCACCGCGGCTCTGGCCGGGCCATAGCGGCGCTGCGCAGCTCACGGCAATGTTCGAGCGCGGCATGCGGTTGCCTTGGACTTCCAGCCTCGGCCGGCTTTTCGATGCCGCGGCGGCGGTAGCCGGCGTCCGCCTCGTCCAGAGTTACGAGGGACAGGCGGCAATGGAGTTCGAGGCGCTGGTTCGCAATCCTGTGGAGCTGGAGGGTGGTTTTGCGATCCGCGACGGCAGGCTCGATTTTCGCCCGCTCATCTGGCATCTGGCGCAACACGATCTTGGTGCTCCCGCCGCAGCCGACCTTTTCCACGGCACCTTGATCGCAGGCCTTGCGGATTGGGCGAAAGATGGAGCCCGCAGTCTCGGCGCGAGGCGGATCGCGCTTGGCGGGGGCTGCATGGTGAACCGTGTCCTTGCGACGGGGCTGATCCAAGCGCTCCGTGAGCGCGGCCTTGACCCCTATCTGCCGCGGCTGGCGACAGCCAATGACGGCGGCATCGCGCTCGGCCAGGCGGCCTTTGCGCGCCAGGTCATCATGAACGACCATGCATCGGTGCAGGAGAACCGGACATGTGCCTAGCGATTCCGGTCCCGATCAAGGAAGTACTGCCGGACAACATGGCGAAGGTGACGCTCGAGGGCGTCTCCAAGATCATCTCGATCGCATTGATCGACGATGTGAAGGTCGGCGACTATGTCGTTCTCCATGTCGGCTACGCGCTGGCGAAAATCGATCCGGAAGAGGCGGAAAGGACACTCGCGCTGATCCGGGAAGCTGCCATCGGAGATGCGGCATGAAATATATCGCTGAATACCGCGACGGTAGACTGGCCAAGGACATGGCTCGGCAGATCGCTTCGACCGCCGACCCGGTGCGCTCCTATCACTTTATGGAGTTTTGCGGCGGCCACACCCATGCCATCTCTCGCTATGGCATCGAGGACCTTTTGCCGACAAATGTGCGGATGATTCACGGACCGGGCTGTCCCGTCTGCGTTCTGCCGACTGGCAGAATCGACGCGGCGATCGCACTCGCCATGCGGCCCGACATCACACTCTGCACCTATGGCGACCTGATAAGAGTGCCGGGCTCCAAGGGATCGAGCCTGCTCAAGGCGAAGGCGGCCGGCGCCGATATCCGCATGGTCTATTCGACGCTCGATGCGCTACGGATCGCGGAAGCTGAACCCGATCGCGAAGTGGTGTTCTTCGCCATCGGTTTCGAGACCACGACGCCGCCGACTGCCCTTGCGCTTAAGGCGGCGATCGACAAGGGACTGGGCAATTTCTCGATCTTCTGCAACCACGTGCTGACGCCGGCGGCGATCCAGAACATTCTCGAGAGCCCCGACGTCCGCAAGCTCGGCACAATCAAGATCGACGGCTTCATTGGTCCTGCCCATGTGTCCGCCGTGATCGGCACGGAACCTTACGAGTTCTTTGCCGAAGAGTTTCAAAAGCCGGTCGTGGTAGCTGGCTTCGAGCCGCTGGACGTCATCCAGGCGATCCTGATGCTTGTCCGCCAGGTGAATGACAGCAGACATGAGGTCGAAAACCAATATATCCGCGCCGTCACCGCGCTCGGCAACGAGAAGGCTCAGGCCGAGGTGGCGAACTTCTTCGAGCCGCGCGAGAGCTTCGAATGGCGGGGACTTGGAGAGGTGCCCTATGGCGCACTCAGACCCAGGCCGCAATATGAGGCCTACGATGCCGAAAAACGGTTCTCCATGGTGACGCCGGCGGCCAAGGACAATCCCGCTTGCGAATGCGGCGCCATCCTGCGCGGAGCCAGGAATCCGGCCGACTGCAAGCTGTTTGGTACGGTCTGCACCCCGGACACACCGATGGGATCCTGTATGGTGTCGTCGGAGGGCGCTTGCGCTGCCCACTGGACCTATGGCCGCTTCCGCGAGAAGGCAAGACAGCCGAATGCGGGAACAGCCGTCGCATGAACATGATGGGAGTGAAGCCTTGCAATTGGAAGCTTGACATCGCCAACGCCCGCGTCGATCTCTCGCACGGCGCAGGCGGCCGCGCCATGAGGCAACTGATCGAGGGCATTTTCCATAAGGCCTTCGACAATGTTTGGCTGCGCGCCGGCAACGACCAGTCGGCTTTTGCGGTGCCGGCCGGGCGCATGGTTATGACGACGGACGGTTATGTCGTTTCGCCGCTGTTCTTCCCGGGCGGCGATATCGGCATGCTCGCGGTGCATGGCACGATCAACGACATCGCCATGGCGGGTGCGGTGCCGCTTTACCTTTCGGCGAGCTTCATCATCGAGGAAGGCTTTCCGCTTGCCGATCTTGAGCGTATCGCCCAAAGCATGGGTGACGTCTCGCGCGAGGCGGGCGTGCCGATCATTACCGGTGACACCAAGGTAGTGGAGCGCGGCAAGGCCGACGGCGTCTTCATCTCAACTGCCGGCGTTGGAAGGGTGCCGGACGGACTCGACCTGCGGGCGGACGCGGCCCACCCGGGTGATGCGGTAATCATATCCGGCTCTATTGGCGATCACGGCGTTGCTGTCATGTCGAAGCGGGAGAACCTCGAATTTGATACCGCGATCGTCTCCGACAGCGCGGCATTGCATGGGCTGGTCGCGGCGATGGTCGCGGTCGGCGGCAACCATATCCGGCTAATGCGCGACCCGACGCGCGGCGGCATAGCCGCGACACTCAACGAGATCGCCAACCAATCAAAGATCGGCTTCCATATCGATGAGACAGCGATCCCGCTGAAGCCGGAGGTTGCCGCAGCCTGCGAGTTCCTCGGCCTCGATCCCATCAACGTCGCCAACGAGGGGAAGCTGGTCGCGGTGGTTGCGCCGGATGGCGCCGAAGCCGTGCTCGCGGCGATGCAGGCTCACCCGCTGGGAGCTGAGGCGACTCTCATCGGCCATGCTGTCGCGGACGAAAATTGCTTCGTTCAGATGACGACCTCGTTCGGTGGCCGCCGCATCGTCGACTGGCTATCGGGCGAGCAATTACCCCGGATCTGCTGAAAGGTGCCGATGCGTATCCTGCTTCTCTGCCACAGCTTCAACTCGCTTTCCCAGCGCCTGCATGTCGACCTGAGGCAGGCGGGACATGAAGTCTCCGTCGAACTCGACATCCATGACAACCTTACCCGCGAAGCGGTAGCGCTGTTCGGGCCGACCTCATAATCGCACCCTTTCTCAAGCGGCCGATCCCTGCCGATGTTTGGCGCCGGACACTCTGCCTGATCGTCCATCCCGGCATCCGTGGCGACCGTGGACCGAGCGCGCTCGACTGGGCCATCCTCGAGGGTGAAGCTACCTGGGGCGTGAAGCTGATTGAAGCGCGAGAGGAACTGGATGCCGGGCCGGTCTGGGCCTGGGCAGAATTCCCGATGCGGGCCACCCGGAAATCGAGCATCTATCGGCGCGAGGTGACCGAGGCTGCAACTACTTGCGTGTTCAAGGCGATTGAGCGAGTCGAGCGCAGGCAGGGCCCGGTTATGCCAGTGAACTGGGGCAGAGGCCGCGACCGGGCCGCCTGGCGGAAGTCGGATCGAGCTCGAGATCCCGCGCGGCAGGCTGCGGAAGAAGCGCTTCGCATTATTCATGCATCGGACGGCGATCCTGGAGCATCACTGACAATCGGCGGGCATTCCTTGCTGGTGTTTGATGCAGAACTGGCGGCGGGGGTGTCGGGCCCCCTGTACTCTTCTACTGCGGTTCTTGGGATGCTCGCCGTGTGTGTCGTGACGTGAAGCGTAGCGAAACGTGGCGTGCACCATAGGCGACGGCCCGAATTGGCGTAGCCTCCCTGAACCGAGCCGTTTCGTCGGGAGCGACCTACCGCCCCCTGTGCCTCGAGCACCTGGGGGGGGACGCGTGCCCCGTCGGATTGGCCTGATCGATGCCCCGTGGGGAGTTCGCGCCGGACCTGAGCTTTTTCCGAGCGCCAGTACAGGGATCGGCGAAGGTCGCGGTGGCTCGTCTGCTCGAACGGGGAGAAGGCATGACTGATCAAAGACATTGTTATGCTGGCGTCGACTGGGCGTCGGAGAGCCATCATGTGTTCCTCACGGACGGTGATGGCCGAAAAATCGGCGAAAGGGTCTTCAGGCACGGCGGCGAAAGGCTCGCCGAGATGGCGGCCTGGCTGATGGCGACGAGCGGCGCGGTTGAGGGGGACGATATCCAGGTCGCAATCGAGGTGCCGCACGGCCCCGTGGTCGAGACGCTGATGGAGCGCGGGTTCAAGGTGCATGCCATCAATCCAAAGCAAATGGATCGTTTCCGCGACCGCTTCACCCTGGCCGGTGCCAAGGACGACAGCCGCGATGCCGAGGTGATGGCCTCCGCCCTGCGCACCGATCCGCGTTGCTTTCGGCTGCTCGCGGTCTCCGACCCCGTCGTCATCGAATTGCGCGAGTGGTCGCGCATCGCCGAAGACCTCAGCGCCGAGCGCAACCGGTTGACGAACCGTATGCGCGAGCAGCTCTGGCGCTACTTTCCCGCGCTGCTTGAGCTCGAAAACGACCTCGGGGCAGAGTGGTTGCTCGACTTCTGGGAGACCGTGCCGACACCGGACAAAGCCGCGCGCATCCGCGAGGCGACGATCGCCAAGCTTCTCAAGCGCCATCGCATCCGCCGCTTCGACGCCGCCCGCGTGCTCGATATATTGCGCCAGCCGCCGCTCAAGGTCGCCGCCGGAAGGACTGAATCCGCTAGCGCCCACGTCACCACGCTGATTGCCCGCATTCGCCTCGTCAACCGGCAGCTCAAACAGGCGCATCATCGGCTCGATGGCCTGACCGTCAGCCTTATCGCAACCGCGGAGGCGGAGCCGGGGCAGAAGAAGCAGCATGACGTGGAGATCCTCGCATCCTTGCCGGGAGTGGGAAGGATCGTCCTCGCCACGCTGCTCGCAGAAGCGTTCGATGCCCTGCAGCGGCGTGACTACGCCGCCTTGCGCAGCTTGACAGGAGTCGCGCCGGTCACCAAGCGCTCGGGCAAGAGCTGCATCGTCGTCAGAAGACAGGCCTGCCATGACCGACTGGCCAACGCCATGTACCATTGGGCGCGCGTCGCCGTTCAACACGACCTCCGAAGCCGATTGAAAATACGCCGCCCTTCGAAGCCGAGGTCACAGCCATGGTCGAGCCCTGCGATCTGTCGCCGACCGCCTTCTTGCCTTCGCCTGCGCTATGCTCAAAACTGGCACGACCTTCAACCCGCTCTGGCCCCTCAAAAATCCGCTTGTTAAACGGTGGGGTGTCCCCCCCGGCGCACTGGTCGCGCGATCGCGGCAGTGGCCGTCGCCTTCCACGAAGGCGCCCTTTGGATCGGCCAACTCCGTCGGCCGGAACCACGCAGCCTGAAGCTGCCGGCGCTTCACCTCATTGGCTCGGATGCGGCGGCGCTACCCATCATCAGCGGTCCCGAACCCTGCCGCTATCACGAGGAGGGCGGTGTAGGCTTCCTCGACTTCCGCTTCCACAACGGCGCGATGTCGTCCGAGGATTGCGATCTCCTCCGGGCCGCGATTGTGGCTGCGAAGGCGCGCCCGCTCCGTGTTCTCGTGCTGCGGGGTGACGCGGATTGCTGGTCAAACGGCGTCCATCTCGGCATCATCGAAAGCACCGACAGCGCAGCCGATGAATCCTGGCGCAACATTAACGCGATGAACGACCTCGGGCGTGAGCTCATTGAAACCGCCGACCGACTCGTGATTGCGGCGGTGCTCGGGAACGCCGGGCCGGCGGCGTCTTCCTGTCGCTCGCCGCCGACGAGGTCTGGATGCCGGAGGGCGTGATCCTCAACCCGCACTACAAGGACAGGGCAATCTCTACGGCTCGGAATATTGGACGTACCTCCTGCCGGCCCGCGTCGGCGAAGATCGCGCCCGCCGCGTCACGCGTGCAAGGCTGCCGATTGGGATCGACGAAGCGTTCGAACTTAGGCTCGCAACTCGGCGACTACCGGGAGGTATCGACGTCGCCGACCAGGAACTGCGCCGCGCCGCCGAACTCGCAGCCTCCCCCGAGCTTGCCGGGCGTATCGCAGAAAAGCAGGCCCGGCGCGCCCGCGACGAAGCTGCAAAGCCGCTTGCCGCCTATCGGGAAGAGGAATTGCGGCGGATGGGGCGCATTTTCTACGGTTTCGATCCGAGCTATCACGTCGCGCGCTACAATTTCATCCGGAAGACGCCCAGGTCCCGCACCCCGGTCACCGTCGCTATACATCGCGCCGGCGACAACAAGGCGGAGCGCAGGAGACCATGCGATGACCAATTTGCACGCCACCGTTCTTCTTGTTGACGACCAGGTGCGACATGCCGGCTTGGCAGCGATCCTGAAGGGCATTCGCCGGCCGTCGGCACAGCGGCCCCGCCAGAGGGTGCCAGCTACCGTGGACGTCATCCAAGCCCTAGTCGCCCGTATCGACCCAGAGACGCTCCAGGGCAAGCGTCGCGGACGCTGGAGACGTATGTGCGCCGCGCTGATCGGTTCAAGGATCTCGCTGGCGACGGCTTCCTATAACACACGGTGGATCATGCTTTTGCTACTATGCCGGCATAGCCGTAATTCGCCTTACGCCTCGGGCATGCGTAGGTCACGGCATGCGGGCTATCTCGGCATCTTTCTCCTGGATCTGCTGCGCGACGTCCACCAATCCAAGCTTGGCTTCCGATAACGCCTCGGTCAAATCCGCTATTTTCAACTTAGCTCCGCCTTATCAAATTGCGCGTCGATCGATCGGAGTTCCTTCACGAGACCTAATGCAGCAGTGATAGCTGAAATTGAGCCTAGGCGAGTTCTCAAATCATCCCCACTGTCCACAGTACCAGCATTGATAAGGTGATTATCGCTAGTCAATCGATGCTTGACCTCTGCGTGTGGGATAGATCACTGTACGCTCATTAGGCGTGGAGGATTTTATGACGCAAGTGGCAAAGATGATTGTCGGCGCCCTGCTGATCGGCGGCGCGATGTCAAGCTGCTCGACGTCCTCCGAAGACTTGGAGAAGAGCACTAGTGCGGTCCGCTCCCAGAAAAGCTACAACGAGAATTACCAAGCCGTCTATCGTCGACTGGCCGATACGGCTCGTCGATGCCAATCGACCGCTGATTCTGCCGCATTCACTGTCGACGCCGAGCTTTACAACGAACTGGGCTACGGAGAAATCGCCCTATCGATGGTGAGCATCTATCCCCGGAATTATTACTGGAGAGCCAAAATAGAGAAAACGGGGGGCGGAAGTCGCGTTTCCGTCGTGTCAGGGAACACACTCGTGCAGAGCCGTACGCTGGCTGATGTGATGCGATGGGCGGATGGGGACCCAAGGTGTTATGCGCAGCGCGCCTAAGCGCTACGCATATTCTCGCGACGGCTTCTCTGGCTAGGCTAGCACTACTTTGGCACGTTAACGCTTTGTTATCCAAGATGGCTTGATGCTGCGCGCTCCGATGAGGAGGAGCGCGTGATGGTGGCGTGGCATGAGGAGTTGATGGACTGGCTTCAGCCGTTTTTGGCGCCGCTGGGCCACAAGCGGCGG
>NZ_SRXN01000062.1 GCF_004827385.1 Ensifer sp. MPMI2T | reverse complement strand
TTGGCGTAGCGCGCGACAGCACCGGGGGGTTCACCGTTCCAGTTTGGATGCTGGTTATCGCCGCGGTTCTCAAGCTTTCATTGGCCCCGCTGCTTCAACCCCGACTTTGATCAACGCGAGGTATCGATGGCTCGATTGAGCCCGAAGCCGCCGATGAGAGAATCGAAAAGCAGACGTTCGGGGTCGATTGAGGAATGGTCAGTGGCGCGGAGCGGCGGGATGGGCGATTTTTTGCAAGGCATGGAAAATTAGAAATAGCGCAAGAGCAAGAAGAGCAACACTTGGCCAGAAGTAGAAGGCGTGCGCTTCATAGTATCGGCCAGGCACATATGGGAAATCGCCTTGCAGCAGAAAGGTACCGACCATGACAATTGGAAACGTGTAGATTGCAACCCAAATATTGGCAAGCCCATCGGGGTTCGACCTTAGAAAATCGAGCCAGACAAATATTGCTCCCACGGTATAGAGGGCGGGAACGATAAATTTCATCACCATCAATAGTCTAGACAAGGACATTCTCATGTTGTTGCCCAACGACCAAGCTGAACGGCCGACCACCCCCGCTGTGCCGCGGCCAGACACGGCATGAGTCCGATTGAACGCGACGCGCTTTAGAAGTCAGCACGTTTACCCCTCACCAGTCGTGCCACTGCCCATACTGGCACCGCAAGAACAGCACCCCAGAAAATGCTGTTTCCGAGAACGACCGCCCACTGCATTAGGGGCGATAATCCCTTGGTCTGTACATGTGAGATGGGCGAAAGGAGCATGTCCGAAAGCGCCGTGGCCAAGCTTTCGAGTTGGCTCATATTGCCACCCCTGTCGAAGCGCGCCAATCCCAAGGAAAGACTGGCGAGAAGAGAGCTCAACGCCAACAATAGATGAACCACTGCCAAAACCGCGGCAATCGTGAGGTATCCCGGGCGATGCATGCTACCTACTAAGGCTTTGGTTGACCGGCTGCAGAGCCATCAGTGTCGAACTGCAAGTTAGAGCAGTCAATAGGACCTCATCTCACTTGTCTCGGCACACCAAGCCGGTCAAATAATCGTGGGCGAGCGACTGCTTTGCAGAAAAGGCTCGACTTTCTGCTTTCGGCGCTATGAAGCCGCTCGGCCGAACCGAGCCAGATGGCAGTTTTCCACTCTATGCGGTCATTACGCAGCTACTCGGAAATCCAGAACTTCGTTCGTATATGAAGCGCGTGTATGGTAATGGCCCTTCAACTCGCTCTGACGTGAAAATCGAGAACTCATCCTCAGGCAACATTGGAAAAAAGCGGTCGCCGCCGAATGTAGCGTCCAGCACCGTCAGATGAATCCGATTGGCGAGCGGAAGGAAGAGCTCATAAATCTCCTGACCACCGCCTACAGTTATTTCTGTACCCGGCAATTCCGACGCCAGTGAAAGAGCCTCGTTAAGGGACGTAGCCGAGAGCACACCGGCTGTCTGAGAAGCGAACGAACGAGATAGCACATGCAATACCGCCCCGGCAGGGGGCGGGGTAGCGAGAGGTAAGTCATGCGCCCCATGATCAGGGCATTGCCCATTGTCAGTTCCCTGAAGACTTTCTGTTCGCCGGGGATGTGCCATGGAATATCGTTGCCTCTGCCGATGGCACGGCCCGCATCCATAGCTGCGACCAGAACGATAGGTTTCATGGCCGCCTTCTGCTGACTGATTGATGAGACTATTCGGCTGATCCCGTAATCGAGTGGATAGTAGTGGGACCGGAGGCGATCGCAATGTCCGCAAGGTCCGCATCGTGCCCATTCCCTTCCCGTCGTCTGGCTTCGGCAATCGACCCCTTGCGGCCGTAGGGGACGAGGACCGAGAATGGCTCGATTGAGCCCTATGCGGTCCTTCCAGGTGTCGAGTTCAGCGGCACAGATGCGGACTTTCCGGACGCTTGGGGACACCATGTCGAACGTCGTGGGTGGGCCGGAAGGAGACTGACCGCTGCTCGTGAGCGAGGCCAAGAAAGCAGACTATGTATGCGTCCTACCCAGCTACGGTTCGAATCTCACCCGGCGGACCGGGAACGATGAAGATGGGCACCATGTCTGCGCTACAGCCACCTGAAGCGCGCCATAGCTTGCCGGCAAGCTATTCGGAAGGTTAGGCGACTTTCTCCACCTCGGACGCGCCGCGGCGTGACATGAGTTTTTCGACTTCGATCATATGTTCTGTACCCCAGGCGCAGAGCGGCTTCAAAGCTCCGGCGAGGGTCTGACCGAACGCAGTGAGGGAATACTCGACTTTCGGCGGAATTTCCTTGAAGTCGAACCGATCGACGATCCCATCAGCCTCCAGTTCCTTGAGTTGCTGGATAAGCATTTTGTCACTGACGTTGCCGATGGCGCGCCTCAGGTCACCATAGCGTCGGGCTTCGTGGGAAAGATGGAACAGGATCAAAGGCTTCCACTTGCCGCCGATGACAGCCAACGCAGCGTCCAGCCCGCAGATAAAGCCAGATGTGGTCATTTCGTATGCTCCAATTGGTACTTACCAAAAGGTGCATACTGGACGAAAGAAAAGCAAGCCTCTATTTCGAAACAATCATCATTCTCTAGGAGATCAAAATGGGCAGACTTGAAGGTAAAATCGCCGTCATAACCGGCGGCAACAGCGGCATCGGTCTGGCGACCGCCAAGCGGTTTGTGGCGGAAGGCGCCGAGGTTTTCATCGCCGGCCGTCGCCAGGAGGAGTTGGACAGGGCGGTAGAAGTGATGGGCTCCGGCGTGACGGCGGTGCAAGGCGACGTTTCGCGTATGGACGACCTTGATCGGCTGTTTGCGACGGTACGCGCGAAGAGCGGACGAATAGACATTCTCTTTGCGAATGCCGGGCTCGGAAAGCTGGCTCCGCTTGGCGCTATCGACGAGACGTCGTTCGATTTGACGTTCGACGTCAACGTCAAGGGAACGCTGTTCACAGTGCAAAAGGCGCTGCCGCTTATGCGGGCCGGCGGATCCATCATCCTCACCGGGTCGACAACGGGCTCGATGGGAACGCCTGCGTTCAGCGTCTACAGCGCGACCAAGGCCGCAATCCGCAATTTTGCACGAAGCTGGGCACTGGACCTGAAGGGGACCGGCATCCGCGTGAACGTGCTCTCTCCCGGCTCCACCGAGACCCCCGGCCTCAAGGGCTTGGCGACGCCGGGAGAGGAGGATGCGCTGGTGGCGGGCTTCGCAGCTCAGGCGCCGCTCGGGCGTGTCGGACGCCCCGAGGAGACGGCGGCTGTGGCGCTCTTCCTTGCCTCGGATGAAAGCAGCTTCATGACCGGTAGCGAGGTCTTCGTTGACGGCGGAGCCGCACAAGTCTGACGGCAGATCAAATCCCGGCCCCGAGCTCTATCTGCTTGGGGCCTTTCCTCCAGCGACACGGGAAACGCGGATTCTACGCAGAGTTCGACCCATCTGAGACGTTCGACGGAGTGAGGTTTGACGACCGGAATGGGGCCGTGAGCGGACTGGCGGCTTAGGGGTTTCAGACTGAGCTGAGCGGACATTGGTACGCCGAGTCATCGGCTTTGGCGTGATGAGGACTCCCCGTCTCTTTGTCTCGGCACAAGCATGACCGGTCGAACCGCCGTGGTACGTGACCCGTATGCCCGGTGGTGTGGCAGGGGCGGCACCGTGAGGTCCCCCTATCCCGATCCTCGGCCCGGGTCCTGCCGGACGGCGGGGCGCCATAAGTCGGTCTTTCAGCATCGCTCGTGCCGATCCTAAAAACGGACGCGTGGTGCCCTTCGCAGTGACGAATCAACCGCAGCGTCATTAAAGGCCGACATCGGTGGAGTGGGCAGGGTCACCTCGATATTGAGCCATGTCGTGTCGAGTTGTTCTTTGAGCGTTTCGGGAGCCGACCCGTCTGGCCCCAAGCGCATCATTCCCGCGACGAAGACCCCACCGAGAGGGGTCGCCGATTTCGACGGCCCGCACGTAGTCGCTGGTTGCCGGATAGCGGTCCGCATTGGACTTCTCCTTGCTATTGTTCAGGTTCTCCCGCCGAGCTCGCGTAAGCTCGAGGCGTTCAGCCCGATCGGAGAAGCCAGCGGACGTATGCGGGCCCATCTTTGGTCGGCCTCGGGCTGTCGGAACCGCCACAAACTCAAGCCTTTCTGACAAAAGCCGCGCCCAGCGGCTTAATGTCCGCCGCTTCCAACGCATAACGCGCGTAACGGAAGTCACGGATCGCAAGAAGCGAATCCCCGGCCCAGTCGAGGAGAATGAAATAAGCAGGGGTGCGCAGGACGGCGCCTTGCTCAAACACCAGCGCGGCGGGGCGGCCTTCAACGAGGCCGGGGGCGAGCCACCACCGGTCTTCACGCGCGTAGTTCCCGAAATAGGTGGAAACCTTGTCTCGACCGCGCATGACGACCTCGCCGACGAGTTCAGCTTTCGCGTCCTCGGCGAGCCTGTCTCTCAGCGCCTCGAAATCTCGGGCGTTGAACCGATCAACATAGAAGGCAAGACTATCCTTCTCCGCGGCCGAAAGAACCGGTAGCGGCTGGTCTTCCGGTCCCGCCGCCATGTCGCGCAGCCTCACCCGGCCACGGTGGAGCAGCGCCTTGACGGTGGGCATGGTCATCCCCGTGATCGAGCAGAGCTCGCTCAGCGAGTAGCCGAGCACATCCATCAGGATGATGCTGCTGCGCTCGCGCACCGGCAGCCGCATGAAAGTGCGCAGGCTGGTGGCAGCGATCTGACGCGCCTCGGTCTGGGACAGCGGTTCGGCGACCATCTCGGCCTCCTCTTCTCCGAGGAGGTCCGCCCGCCTGGCACGGCGCCTCAGAAAGTCGAGCGCGGTGTTGTGAACGATACGAAACAGCCAACCCTGCGGATTGGCAATCGGTGCTGCTGCTGGCAGCGCTTCCATCGCCTTTGCCAGGGCGTCCTGCAGAACGTCCTCTCCATCGATGACCGAACCGGTCATGCGTGCGCAGTAGCGATGGAGCTTTGGTCGCAACGCGCCAAGCCGCGGACCGAATGTTGCCGCAAAGAGTTCACTGCTCACGGCGTCGCCAATCATGTGTAGCTCATTGGCAGAACATGCCGAAATTGCCGATGATCTGAGCCGTGCTGCGGACTGGCCCCTCGAGGCATCGCTCGCGAATGCCGCTCTGAAAAGCCGCAAACGCCCCCAGACCGGCGATCGAGTTATCGCCGCTTTGCTCGATTTCCACCAGATGGACGAAGACGTCGCCGTCAAGCCGCAAGGCAGCGTATTTCACGCCCGGCAGCGCCTTTTCGTTCAGTTCGCGAAACACCCCCTCGATCAGCCGCTGATTTTCGTCGGCAGTTTCGGGCTTGGTCTTGTAACGGATCATCGTGCGGTTCATTGACGTACTTCCCGTTGACGGTCTCCTCCTGAAGACGTGCGCCGCAGCTCGAAGGATTCACGCGCCGAAAGAAATATTTCCGCGAATCCTTTCCGGCGGTCGGGTCGTCTCTTCTATGTGGTCCGCGTCGAACCCCATTGGCGTTCGATGTCGCGGAGAACGCCAACCAGGAGACGACACACATGCCCACCTTTATCATCGAGGGGCCGCAGGGCCTACGAACTGAAGCCAAGGCGACGATGATGGGCGAGATAACGACCGCGCTGGATGAAGCCTATCATATCCCGGATGTCCGCATTTTCCTGCGCGAGCACGCTCCCGCCAACGTGGCGCAGGACGGTCGCGTAGAGGCCGAGCCGGTTCGGCCGGTCTGCTTCGTCGAGGCGCCGAAATTGCCCAGCCTCGACGCCCGGCGCGCGCTGATCGAGAAGCTGAATGGCGCGATCGCAAAGGCATTTGCCGGCATTGCCAACACCGACGACATCCTGATCCTGGCCAACGAGTATCCGTTGGAGCTTGCTGGCGCAGGCGGGCGCCTCCAGTCGGAGAACCCCGACATCCTCGCAGCGATGGGAGCCGCCGCCGAATAGGCGATACCGGGCGGGGCGCCCAGGCGCCCCGTACGCGCCTTCGATCCTCACGAGCCTTCCTGCATCGTGGCGAGGTCGGCAATCTTCGATGCGCGCCGCAGCCGGAAATCGGCCCAGGCGATCAGCGCGCCGGCCTGCGTTTGGTGCACCTGGAGATGGCGGAGATCGTCGGACCACCTACGTCAGGAGGGCAGTGTGAAATCACCTACAGTGAGGGTTCTGGCCGCGGCCGAGGAAGATCTGGCGGTCGAAACGGTCATGCTGGCGTTTGCAGCGGATCCTATGGCGCGATGGACCTGGCCGCATGCACACCAGTACCTTGGGGCCATGCCCCGAATGATCCGGGCGTTCGGGAGCAGCGCATTCTCTAACGGAAGCGCCTTTTGCACCGGCGGCTACGCCGGGACGGCGCTGTGGTTACCGCCCGGGGTGCATTCCGACGAGGAAGGGCTTGGTGCGGTGCTCGAGAGCACGGTTGCGCGCTCTCTTGCCCCCGAAACCACGGCCATATTCGAGCAGATGGCCACGTACCACCCGACCGAACCACATTGGTACCTGCCCCTGATCGGCGTCGACCCGGCGCATCAAGGCGAAGGTCACGGCGACGCCTTGATGGCGTACGCACTCGCACGGTGCGATCGCGATCACGCGCCAGCCTATTTGGAATCCTCGAACCCGCGCAACATTCCGTTCTACCGACGCTACGGCTTCGAACCGCTCGGCGCGATCCAGGTCGGTTCGTCGCCGACGCTCGTCCCGATGCTGCGGCCGCCGCGTTGAGCTTCAGTTCGATCAGATAGTTTGTGGCATACAGGCGCCGAGCGCCCGTTACAGCCGCGAAACGAAGATGGAACGGACCGGCGAGACCGTTTGCCGGCGGGCTCCTAGTCGGGTTGCAGGCGATGTCCGCTCTTAGAAGTCGGACGATGTAGCCTTGACGACCGACATGGGGCGCACAGCGGTCGTTGGTGAACCGTGGCTGGAAGGTCGTTTTCGGGCTCAATCGAGCCATTCATCGTTCCAGCTTGACGGATGCGATCAGTCGCGGCGCGAAGGGTCGCAGGGGAGCCCCTTTACAGGCCCTGCGGCAGGCGCCAAATTGCCGGCACAACCGCAGACTGTGTCCGGACCGAGGACTTTCGCATGGTGACCGATCCGAATGCCTATTATGCCGGCCGGAGGCCTCGGCGTGGAGCTTTACGACCTCTTCACAGGCGGGGGACTGCTTGCCGGCGACATCGAGTTCTACCTGGAATGCGCACGAATGCCAATTACGCCGGAGACCGTTACTGCAAGGGACACGGCAAGACAACTAGGGGGATCAAGGCAGCATGAAGCTTTCGTCACGCGATGAGGGGCTGGAATTCCGCGTCGCGGGGCTGCCTCCAGTCTGGATTCATGTCAGCCTACCTGTTGTCGCGATCATGATCACCTTACCGCTGTGGCACGGCTTCCATCCACAGAAGCTCATAGCCGCCGTCTTAATCGTCATAGGGATCATCGCGTCGGTGTTCGCCCATGAATTAGGCCATGCCTTGATGGCAAAGCGTCTCGGACTGAAGCCAGTGCTGATCAAACTTCATTCTGGGGGTGGTGAAGCTATATGCGAAGGCGAGAGCTGGACGCGAACACAAGATCGGCTGATCACAGTAGCGGGTCCATGCGTGAACGTCATACTCGGAGCGGCTTGCCTCGCCGCCTATGCGCTCTTTCTTCCGGATGCATCAGGCGCCTTCGAGCGCTCAATAGAACAGCCTTGGACCACGCCGCCGCCGATGGCCGATCCTCCGTTGTTTCGAGCTTTGAATTGGCTGGGCTGGATCAACGTCATCCTGGCAGCGGTCAATCTTCTTCCGGCATTTCCCTAGGACGGCGGACGACTGCTATCCAGCGTGATCGAGGAGCGTTGGGGACTTGAACGAGCGATGTTTTGGGTCGGGTTCTTCGGCACGGCTTTGGCGCTAATGGCGAAGTTCGTTTTTGTCGCCGGTATTCTGGCCGGGATGGTTATCTGGTCACCTCCGCATCTGACACCAAATTGGAAGGCACTCCGCTACTCTCGGAGGCGGAGGGCAAAGAGGGCAACGGTATTCGACCACAGGTGAACGCAGTCGTATGTCGCCCGCCTCTGCGCCTGCCAGCCTCAACCGGTTGATCGGCCATGAATGCCATTCAGCAACGGCGCCAATCGCGCCGCTCAGCATCTTGAACGCAATTCTGGCGAGTTGATATCAGGCGCCTCGCTCGGTATACGCGTAGCATGAACTCCGAGGGCAGGAATGATTTTGTTCCGCGAGATAGGTCAACGCTGCTGCCCTAAGGGCAAACATAGTGGCAAAAAAGGCAAAATAGCGTGGCAATCGACACGTTGTTATCGATTGCCACGCTATTTTGCACCAGACGTAAACATAACCCATTGAGAAGCAACAGGTAAAATTTAGGCGCTGTCAGATAAGTTGCCCTTTTTGCCACGACATTTTGCCTTGCTCGATCGACCGGAAAGGGGCGTCGAGGCCCACGAGAGACTTAAAGGAGGGATGAAATGCGGCTGGGTTCAGGCAGTTTGCGTGCACTCGTGTTGGCTCTCATAACCGCCTCCTCGTGCATGGGCAGTGCAGGACAAGCTGAGGCGGGAGAAAGCTACGGCATACCGAACGGCGAAACGGTATTCGTCGACAGTGTCCCCAATATTCTAGCCCGAGCGAAAGTCCGTTTGGCAGCCTTCTCCTTCTGCCGGGAGGAACTCAACGTTTGAATGTTGGGGCAAATGGCACGTTCACAGATCAATACCTCAGTGTCTTTATTAGGAATCGAGAAGCGTTCGCGGCCAGAGGCTTCAACGTCCTGCTGATTGATAAGGACACGAGCCTTACAGAAGCTGTGAATTTCATGGCCAATCTCAAGCGGCCTGTGACCATCGTCTCTACCAGCGCCTCGACACGACGGGTTGCCAAGGCTCTACTGGCAGGAGCAAAGCCAGACAAGGTCGTACTCGCATCAGGTATGCTGACTAATCTCTCTGGACCTGCGCAAAGTGTCGCGGATATCCTTCAGAAGCCTCAACTATTACCGCCGACACTGGTGGTCCATCATCGTGACGACAGTTGCCGATATACAAATCCAGCAGGTGTAGCCCCGTTCAAGACTTGGGCAGGCGACCGCGTTCGCGAAGTGGTCTGGTTTGACGGCGGCTCTGAAACTCCGACCGGCTGTGCGTCTCTGTCCCATCACGGTTTCGGTGGGCAAGACGAGGAATTGGTTTCGCGCGTCCTTCGCTTTGCCAAAGCAAATGATGTGGTTCAATACCGGTCGAAAGGCTGCCGCACCCGGTCGACGTCCCTATGGTTAGAGACTAGACATTCGCCGCTATTATGAGCAGATGCCGGATCGGATCCCGATCGACGAATTCGGCCTTCACGTGCTTAAGCACATGGCGCTGTCCCGCAAACGGAACCATGGTCAGCGCTTCTTCAAACGAAACCCAGCGAAACTCGCTATGCTCGTGATTGATGACAACGGTCGCCTGGGGTTCCACGAAACCGACGAAGACCGGCAGCAAGCTGATCGCGTCGCGGTCGGCTTCATAGAACTGCTCGCAAATATCGGCAGAGTAAAATCGATGGCATGCCACTCCGGTCTCTTCCTTGACTTCGCGGAGAGCGGCCTCCCATGCTTTTTCACCATTCTCGATGGCTCCTGCAATCTGGCACCACTCGCCGATCAGGGTGTGGTTCCTGCGAAGAAGCAGGACTTCCGGCTGACCGTCGACGACGCGCAGGAGCACGACAGACACTGCGGAACAACGTACGGGGATGTCAGCCATCTGTCGGCTCCTGATTTAGATGGGAAATGTTGGCCAGAGTGACGACCGAACGGCTCTTCCAGAAGTCGTCCTGACGCAGGTGAGTAATGGATCCAGACCGAGCCGGGAAACTCACATAGCCGGCGGCATCGAGTGGCATCTTGATCCATGCGGCGATAACGAACGTCAGCGCAAAGCCGTGCGTTACGATGACCTGCTTTTCGCACGGGCGCTCGACAATGGATTCGAGGCACCGGTAGACACGCGTTGCCATATCCCTGCGGGTTTCCGCATCGTCGATGCCGCCGCGATGGTCCATCCGATTATCGTCGGGTGCCGGTGTCTGACGCGCGGCTAACCAATCGTTGGGCATTCCACCTGCTGAGCCGTAGCTGATCTCCCGCAAATCGGCGGTCTCGACGACGGGCTGCCGAAGGCGCTTTGCAATGATCGCCGCGGTCTGAGATGCCCGCAGAAGGTCGGAACTGAAAATCTCGACGTCGCCGCCACCAACCATTCTCGCCAGTCGCTCGGCCGTTACCCTGGCACCGATTTCACCGCGTGGGGTTAAGCCCGTGTCGTACCAGCCGCCGACTCTGTTTTCGACGTGATGGATAGATTGGGTGTGCGTCACGACAAAGAGATCTTTCATGAGGTTTTTTCCGGCAGTGCCGCTCGAACTCGCGATTGAAGCGACAGCGATCGCCCCAACGGGAAGCTTAATTTCGAGTTGTCGTCAGCGTGATGGCGAAGTACTGAACCGATAGCAACTGTTCGTTGTCGCGGAAAGTGAGGGGACATGTGAAGGTCTTCTTTGATGTGGACGGCGTGCTGAACGACGGCTGGCATGCCGATGTCGCCCGCCGTAGGCCCTGGGATCCAACGATCGAAGCCGACCTGGGCGTCGACCGCGATGCGTTCCAGCTCCTGTTCTTTGGCACGCCAGGCAACCGGTCTGCTTCGCCGATGTTCGCATGTGTCACCGGACGCCGGGACCGTATATTTTGCCCTTGCCCGATCGACGCTAAGGGGCTCAATCCAGTCGGCCGCGGTTATCGTCTCGATCGGCGATTATGCGGACCTTGCGGACGCTTGGCGGCAACGTATGGAACGTCTTAATATGGGGCGGATTCCAGAACGTCAGCTTTTTGTGTGAGCGCAGCGGAGATCCATGATGTAACTGCGCGTGCGGTAGATTATAGAATTGCTTGTTTGATGCGAGTCGCCCTGGGTGCCCATGAGAGGAAACCAGCATGCCTTGGATCGCACGAAAGAAAGTGGCCTTCCTTCCGCTATTCCGGACGATCACGGCTCCGGTCGACGGGCCGGACATCATCCCGACGGATTGGCCCTCTGCCATCCTCGCCCGCATCCTTTACCATCCTGACCCGGCGCGCGGAAACGCCGACGGATCGCTCCGCGCGTGGCTGTTGGCAGCGTCCTCCGGGCGGGCCGACATCGAACCCGTCGTGTTGCCGATGCGGACCATCGATCGGATTGATGTGCTCGCGGACCAGTTCGAGGCAGAACTGGGCGGTTCACTCCGCAGCGAAGGATTCGATCATGCGTGCCTTGTCATGCTCGGCGGAGTTGGTGCCGGAACGAACTCGGGGTTCTGGTCACGGTTCGTGATGAAGGAGCACACCGGCGTTTGGGCCATGGAGATGATCCACGGAATCTCTGGCATGGGAGATCTGTATCATCTTGACGGGTACTCCGATCCCGAGATTCGGGAAATCGGCCGCTTCGATCAAATGTCCGAGGCACGGCTGTCCCATCCGACCGCATTCAGCAAACGCATGCTGGGCTGGCTCGATCCCTCCGCCATTGCCAGCGCTGATGACCCTGTCAACGCCTTTGATTTGCAGTCGGTCGGCTTTACTCAGCCTGCCATTCTGGGCCGAGTTTCCGCGATTCAGGTAGGAACCGAGGTGCCTTATCTGATGATCGAGGCCCGCGAGATGAACGACCAGTTCGAAGCAGGCGTCTGGGGGACGATTGATCCACGTTTCACGCCGGGCATCCCAGCCAACGGAGTCATCGTCTACCGCGTGCAAACCGCGGCCGCCAACGCTGCGGCTCAGGGCAACCTGCTTCCCCTATTCCTGCACACGCAGGCGCCCCTGACCCCGGGACAGTCTGCCGTGTTCGACGGGGTGACCATCACCGTCACTGGCCAACTGGTTGGCGGCTATTCAGTTCAGGTCGATCGCACCGACCTACGGCTGTCTGGGCAACTGTTGTCCTACGGCGACGCCGGGACGCCCGGCAATGTCTCATCGCCGGTGACGGTCGGCTTCGGCGGCTGGCAGGACTTCAAGTTCCTGTTAGCCGGCCGCAACGCCGCGGGCGAGGACCGGATATACGCGGTCAATCAGGGTGGCGAACTTCTCTCCTACGGCGACGCCGGGACGCCCGGCAATGTCTCATCGCCGGTGACGGTCGGCTTCGGCAGCTGGCAGGACTTCAAGTTCCTGTTCGCCGGCCGCAACGCCGCGGGCGAGGACCGGATATACGCGGTGAACCAGGGTGGCGAACTTCTCTCCTACGGCGACGCCGGGACGCCCGGCAATGTCTCATCGCCGGTGACGGTCGGCTTCGGCGGCTGGCAGGACTTCAAGTTCCTGTTCGCCGGCCGCAACGCCGCGGGCGAGGACCGGATATACGCGGTCAATCAGGGTGGCGAACTTCTCTCCTACGGCGACGCCGGGACGCCCGGCAATGTCTCATCGCCGGTGACGGTCGGCTTCGGCAGCTGGCAGGACTTCAAGTTCCTGTTCGCCGGCCGCAACGCCGCGGGCGAGGACCGGATATACGCGGTCAACCAGGGTGGCGAACTTCTCTCCTACGGCGACGCCGGGACGCCCGGCAATGTCTCATCGCCGGTGACGGTCGGCTTCGGCGGCTGGCAGGACTTCAAGTTCCTGTTCGCCGGCCGCAACGCCGCAGGCGAGGACCGCATCTATAGCGTGGTCGCTTAACGGTAGCTGGCGCGCAGTCCGACCAGTTCGGGCGAACACGGCACTTAATGTCCGCAATGGATCCGAATGCCGACCTTTGGGTGAAGTTTGGCGCGCCGAAAGAGATTCGAATTGATTGTCCGCTTTTAGCGCAGCAAGCGGACTTATTCGCCGAGACTTCCGGTGGTCGTGATTGGGCTCAATCGAGCCAATCGCTGCGGGCAAACTGCACGGCTGAATTGCGGACGAAGCGGTCCTTCAATGGGGGTAGGTCGATCTTGCTGATTTCCGTCCTTCGGAAGGGATCAGTCAGCCGCCTCATTCAATTGAACAAGCCGGACGGTTATCCAAAGCGGCCTGTCACGAGGCGCCTGAACTCGGCGGTGAAGCTTCGACGGAGCCATATCCATGATCCCCGAAACGTGTCTCGATCATCTGGCTGCGCCCCTGCAGGGTGAGCCTAAAGCCTTCTCATGGCGCGGAAGAATGAGCCGCGACCGAGATACAAGCATTTAGCTAACATGCAAGGGCAGGGCGCGGGTTGATTTACCGCAATCATCCCCCCGCTTCGAATCTTGATGGAAATCAACGCGCGACCGCGGACCCCTTGATACGCATTGGTGGCCGTTGTTATCCACGGAGGCGCAGAATGCCCGCCAAGGTTCGAAAAGCCACGATCTGGGCGTTTGCTCTCTATCTCGTCTGGACTGCTGCAACGTGGTTGCTTGAGGGGCGCATCCACACTCTGCTGAGGCCGGAGGCGGGAGGCGATCGGCTCGCCTATGTCGTGATCGCCAATCTGGTGATCGGTACCGTCGGCGCGCTTCTTGTGCTGAGGTTCACACTCTCCTCCGGCGGCGCGACGCGGGAGTATACGGGTTTCGGTCGGCGCTCGCCTTCGATGTCGTGGATTGTGGTCGGCGTCGCCCTTTATTTCGCCCAGGGAGCGCCCTCAACGAACCCGATGGTGATCCTCAATGCCTATGCCCAGGTGTTTGCCGTTTCCGTCGCCGAGGTGCTCGTGTGCTGGGCACTGATGGGCGGCGTCCTCAAGGGCGCTTTCGGCCGCTTCCGCTGGGTCTCCACGGCAGGTGCAATGATGGTTGCAAGCGTGACCTTCGGTATCTATCACATCGCCCACAGTCCTCCGTTTAACACGATCGGCATGGTCGTGCTCCTCACCGTTGTGGGCCTCCTGACGGGCGCGTTCTTCTTCGCCTCGCGAGACATCTACGCGACCATCGCCTTCCACAATTTCTCGGGTGTCTACGGCGTTGTGCAGGCTCTCGCTGCCGCCGACAAGCTTGGCGGTTTTGCAGCACCGCAGGTACCGCTTCTTGCCACGGCGATCGTCTCGCTCCTCATCCTGGTCGCCGCCGACATGCTGATTATCCGCCGGCCACACCTGCCGCAGGCAAGTACTCTCCAGTGAAGGCCTCGGGTCAATCATTGCCACAGGAGGCTCCATGATCTCGCGTCGATCTGTCCTGATCGCACTTGCCGCAGGAGGCGCTCTCATGATGAGCCGGAGAGCTGACTACGCCGCCGCCACCGCTGCGCTCTGGTCCCACCGAGATCCGGCCGAGTTCATGGGCCTGGTGCATTATGCTACGCTCGGCGCCAACAGCCATAATGCGCAGGCTTGGCGATTCCGTCAGACATCCGAGGGAGTAGCCATCCTTCCCGACATGGCGCGCGCTCTACCTGTCGCTGATTCCGATCACCATCACCTTTACGCCTCACTGGGGTGCGCGGCCGAGAACTTGATGCTCGCGGCGGGCGCTGCAGGGCGGTCCTCAGCGATGGAGTTTGCCACCGACGGCGACGAGCGAATCGAGATTGCGTTCGGGCAATCGGGAAGCCGCGACAGGCTGTTCAACGCGATCCTGGAACGCCAGTGCACGCGGTCGGATTACAACGGCCACCCGGTACCCCGCGCCGATCTCAGCGCACTGGAAGTCGGGGCGCGCGTTTCCGGATGCCGAGTCGTGGTGATAGAAGACCGCGCGAAAATCGAACAGGTTCTCGAACTGATCCTTGCAGCAAACACTGCCCAGGTCTCGGATCCAGCCTTTGCCGCGGAGTTGAGGTCCTGGTTGCGCTTCAACGCGCGTGCGGCGATCGAGACGGGTGACGGGCTCTATTCCGGCTGCTCAGGCAACCCGTCGCTGCCTCCCTTCCTCGGCCGGATCATGTTTGGTGCCTTCTTCAAGCCCGATACAGAGAACGACCGTTATGCCAGACAGGTCCGGTCGAGCAGCGGGCTCGCCGTGATCGTTTCGGACCGCGACGATCCGGTTCACTGGGTTCAGGCGGGGCGCAGCTACCAACGCTTTGCCCTGCAAGCGACTGCGCTCGGCATCCGGCATGCGCATCTGAACCAGCCGGTCGAGGTGCCGTCCTTCCGCCGGGAGCTGCAGTCCCTCCTCGGGTTGGGCAACCGCCGGCCCGACCTCGTGCTGCGGTTCGGCTACGCTCAGCCAATGCCGCGTTCCCTGCGACGCCCTGGCCGGTCGGTGATCGCGACGTGACCTGCAAGAGGTTGGCGATCACCGGCGGATAGGCCAATTGAACATCAAAGAGATTCCCGCCACCCTACCAGAGCAAGCTGTTCTTGGGGTGTTGACCGGCTGAAGCGGGCGCTTATCCCCCCTCGGCCTCACGACGGCAATTCCCGGACGAAATCGAGGAAGGCACGGACCTTGGCCGACATCAGATTCGAAGCGTGGTGGTAGGCGTATAAGGGAAAGGTCTCGCCCGACCATTCGGGCAGCAGATGGACCAGCCTCTTTTGCGCAATGAGATCCCGCGCATAGAGTTCCAGCAACTGCGCGATCCCGACACCCCCCAGGCAGGCCCCGAGCAGCGAGCCAGTGTCGTTGACCATCAGGCGGCCAGCGGCGGCAAGCGCAATGACATCGTGTCCGCGCTGGAATTCCCATTCGAAAGGGCGTCCAGTCGCCGGATCGCGGATCAGCAGACACTGGTGCCCTTGCTCCAGATCCCGCGGATGTTTCGGCTCGCCGCATCGCGCGAGATATGTCGTCGATGCGCAGGTGAGGACACGGGTTTCGAGCAGCAACCGGGCCTTGAGCGACGATACCTCCGGCATGCCAAAGCGGATCGCCGCATCGAAGCCGTCGCCAACGAGGTCGCCCATCCTATCGCGCACGCTGATCTCGACGGAGAGTTCGGGGAAACGGTCGAGAAACTCGCCAATGCGCGGTGACAGAACGAAGTGCCCGAACGTACCGTCGACATTCACCCTGAGCCGCCCCCTGACCAGCGCCCTGGTTCCACCGGCGCTCACAGCGGCCTCCTCGATGCTGGCAAGATGCGGTGCGACCGCCTCGTAGAAGCGGCGTCCCTCATCGGTCAGCGAGATGGCGCGCGCCGTTCGGTTGAAGATGCGAACGCCGACGCGTTCTTCCAGGCGGGCGACCGCGCGGCTCACTGCGGGCTGGGTCAGTCCCATGGCTTCGCCCGCGCGAGCAAAACTGCCCGCCTCCACCACGGCGGAGACGACGCCGATCCCGCTGAGCAGGCGACTATCGAAAGTCATAAGGCATACTTTCAGTCATTCTAATTCTGACTACTATGCATTATTTTTATCGCGGGCTGAAGCCTAGTTTGCTCCTGCCGCCGGACAGCGCGGCGATGTCAAACAAGGAGCTAAAGACATGAGCAATTCCGGGAAAGTCGCCCTGATCACCGGTTCGTCGCGTGGCATCGGTGCGGAACTGGCCCTTCGTCTCGCAGCGGACGGCTTCAAGATAGTCGTCAACTACGCCGGCAGTGCCGGACCGGCTCAGAGCGTGGCCGAAAGGATCAAGGCTGCCGGCGGCGAAGCTATCGTAGTGCAGGCCGATGTTGCCGACCCCGCCGCCGTCGTCGCCATGTTCGATGAGGCGGAAAAGGCGTTTGGCGGTATCGACGTCGCGATCAACAGCGCTGGCGTCATGAAGCTCGCAAAGATCGCCGAATTCAATGATGAGTCCTTCGACCAGATCATGGCAATCAACGTAAAGGGGACGTTCAATGTCAGCCGCGAAGCAGCTCGTCGGCTGCGGGATGGCGGCCGCATCATCAATCTCACGACCAGCGTCATCGGAGTACGTTTGCCGACATATGGTGTCTACTGCGCCACGAAAGCTGCCGTCGAGGCGCTAACCCAAATACTGGCGCAGGAGTTGCGCGGTCGCAGCATCAGCGTCAATGCGGTCGCGCCGGGGCCGGTAGCCACTGAACTCTTCCTCGAAGGCAAGAGCCCCGAAGTCATCGATCGTATGGCCAAAATGAATCCCCTGGAGCGCCTTGGTCGGCCCAAAGACATCGCCCGCGTTGTCTCCTTCCTCGCTGGTCCCGAAGGCGGATGGGTGAATGGTCAAAACATCCGTGCCAACGGCGGCATGTGCTGACGGGATGCGCCGATGGGCCGCCAATGCGACCCGTCACCTTCCTCTTTTCAAGGAGACAAATCATGAAGGAAGTCATTCTCGTCACCGGCGCATCCAGCGGCTTCGGCCTGCTCTCCGCCAAGGCCCTCGCCAAGGCGGGCCATACGGTCTATGCCTCGATGCGCGACACGACCGGCCGCAACGCGCCGCAGGTCGCCTCCGTCGCCGCCTGGGCAACGAAGCACGGCGTCGATCTTCGCACCGTCGAACTCGACGTCAGCAACGAGGCCTCGGTGACAGCCGGGGTGGAGAAGGTGATCGCCGACAATGGCCGCCTCGACATCATCGTCCACAATGCCGGCCATATGGCGTTCGGCGCGGCCGAGGCGTTCACGCCGGAGCAGTATGCCCAGCTTTACGACATCAACGTGCTGTCGACCCAGCGCGTGAACCGGGCGGCGCTTCCGCAACTGCGCAAGCAGGGGCACGGGCTGCTGGTATGGGTGTCGTCCTCCTCTACCCGCGGCGGCACCCCGCCTTTCTTGGCGCCGTACTTCGCCGCCAAGGCCGCGATGGACAGCCTTGCCGTCTCCTATGCCAGCGAGGTCGCGCGTTGGGGCATCGAAACTTCCATTGTCGTACCGGGCGCCTTCACCAAGGGCACTAACCACTTCGCTCATGCCGGCGCGCCGGAGGACACGGCCACACAGGCTGAATATGACGAGGGTCCCTATGCCGGCGTGGCTGATCAGGCCCTTGCGGGGCTTGCCGCTCTCGAGCCGGAAGACGCCGACGCCGGAGCCGTCGCGGTGGCGATCACCGACATCGTCAATGTGCCCCGCGGCAAGCGGCCCTACCGCGTCTATGTCGACCCCTCGCAGGATGGCGCCGAGGAAGTGTTCCGCGTCGGCGACCGCATGCGGCGTGAGATGTTCCATGCCATCGGGCTCAAGGATCTGCTCTCTCCCCGCATCCGGGACTGAGAACCCCTTGGACATAACCCGGTATGGCCGACATGCCGCTGTTGGCCCATGACCGACCGGCACCTGCACCTCGGGCACCGATCATTTCAAGAATACCGTGGCGGCGCCGATCCGCCTGCACACGGTCCGCTACGGTGGCGCAAAAGCTGGGCTGGTCACGAAGGTCCGAGATGGTGCTAGACCACGTTTGTGGGTAGAGCATAATCGTTTCTTCAAGCTTTCGACGTGCCGCGTAGACACGGGAAGCCGGATCAGTCCGGCTTCTCCTCATCACCTCAGCATTCCAAGTCGGCCCGTGTGAACACTGGACGGACGGGTAGTTCAGGAATGTCTTGGATGCTCGGATCGCCTTGGCCGCGCCAGATTGCACATACCACTGCTAGAACGTCCGCACCATCGTTAGCGGCAAGCTGATAGGCGTCTGCCACAGCGCCGCCGGTCGTGATGACATCCTCAATGAACGTCACCTTTCGCCCGGCGATGTCCTGGCCTTCAATCGCGCGGCATGTCCCGTAGGTTTTGGCTTCCTTTCGGACAAAGGCCGCTGGGAGCCCGGTTTCCAGCGATATCGCCGTGACAAGTGGGACGCCGCCCAACTCAAGGCCTGCGATCATGTCTGTTTCCGAAGGCAGGAGGTCTGTCATAGCTCGGGCCAGTGCCTTCAGCAGGACAGGATTGCCTTCGAAACGATACTTGTCAAAGTAGCGATGAGACACTTGACCGGATCGGAGCACAAATTCGCCTTCAAGTGTCGCGACGGCCGCGATTTTCTGGGCAAGTTCCGTCATTGATGTAGTCGCGCTGGTCATCCACTTCCTCCGAAAAAGGCAAACGGTCAGGCAGTAGGATAAACGCTGTCGGCCGGCAAGCTCTTCCCGCAGTGCACTATGACTGAGTAGTCGCATTGTCCGCATTGCAGTCGCTCTGCATGCCGACTACGGTCTTCCGCTCACCACCGACCTATGCCGCTGACGGCGCCACCTGGAAGGACTGGATTGGGCTCAATCGAGTCGGCCGCGGTTATCGTCTCGATCGGCGATTATGCGGACTTTCGAGACGTTCGCATTGGCGGCTGGCAGGGTCGAGTTCGACCCGTTGACGACCTTGGTCGTTGCTGACTTGAACGTCCAAAACGAGGACAGAAACTGACCTTCAGCGCAAGAGCAGCGATCCGCAGATACCTTTTCGTGTTAAAATAGAGGTCGCTGCATTTTTGACTGACTCCGGGGGAGGAGGTTGTCGATGTCCATGAGCAGTCTCGGCCGCCCGCTGCAGCCGGGCGACCGCGCGCCGAATATTGCACTCGATGCGATCTCGAGCGAAGGCAAGATCGCACTCGATGATTTTCGAGGCCGTAGCTCTCTATTAATCGGTCTGTTTCGAGGCCTGCATTGTCCGTTCTGCCGGCGCCATGTCGCTGCGATGGCACAGCTCAAGCCGGCCCTCGGTGAGGAAGGCGTCGAATGCCTGGCGGTCGTCAATACGCCGGTCGAGCGGGCGCGGCTGTATTTCCGTTACCATCCGATAGCCGGTCTTCTTGCTGCATCCGACCCGGTAAGGGCCTCGCACCGAGCTTTCGGCTTGCGCGAGGTCGGGGTGGACGAGCTCATGGCAGTAAGGATCCATTTGCCCGGCGAGTTGCCGGAGCCAATGGACGTCATGGCCCAGACTGAGTTTCTGAACAAGAAGGAAGGATATGAGATCACCGAGGCTGATCAGCAGATGATGGCCGGTCAGGCCCAGCTTGTGGGTCAGTTCCTGATTGATCGGGAGGGTATCGTCCGCTGGAGCTTCATTGAAGTTCTGAGGCCCGGCCTTAACACGTTTAAGGCACCGAATCCCGAGGAACTGGTGTCGGTAGCTTCCCAAGTCGCACATTGACGGCTGCTGAAATCTCGCTCGGCGCCATGCGCCTTCTTCATGGACCGCAACTCAGCCCGGCGGCAGGCCCATTATCTCGAGTCCGAACTGATCCGCCGCGACGGTCGCAATCTCGTCCAGGTTCTCGTCTCCCAAACGGCGCTCGGCGACTACCTCGAAGAAGCGTTCAAAGCCTGCAGGTAGGATGACGGTCAAGAGACGGCCGGGGACGGTACCAATGTTCTTGAAGGAGTGGACCTGATGGCGGGGTAAGAGTGCGATACCGCCAGGGCCGATGTCGAAAACGTCATCACCACGCCAGATTCGAAACGTCCCTTCGATCACATAGGAGATTTCATCCTCCCGGCTATGGCGGTGCAGCGGTGCAGCCACGTCTGGCGGCACGATCTCCTCGATCACGGACGCGTTGAGCCCGCTGGCTGGATCGCGACGAATGATAATTGTCTCGCCGAACACCTCGAGTGCGCAGTCCGCTTGCTCTCGGGGTGCATTGCTCCCCGGTTCTGCCATCCCGCTCCTCCAACAACCTTACTCGGCACGATAATCCTATGCCGAACTGGCCGTCATGTCTCCGCCCATCAGACCGCCCTACGGATCCGGCCTTGGCGAGGCAAACAGCTTCGCTCCGAACGACGGCTTCCGGCGCGATTGCTGGCAATGGGCGCCTTGCGCACCAGTTTCCGCTCACCACCCACCTGTGCCGCTGACGGCGATACCTGGAAGGACCGGATTGGGCTCTTTGCTGCCGCCCGGGTTACGATGAGCAAATTCCGAAAGTAGACATCCGCAGCATGTCGTTATTAGAGCTTACTTTGCAGCTTAAACTAGAAATAATGCCCCGATACGGACACCTCAAGTGCAGCTGGAGCCTCGAGATGAGCGATCGGCTTTCAATGAACTCCTATGTTGGGCAGAGAATTCTCTCTCTCGTTCGGGAAGGAGACTACGCGCATGCCGGCGAGGAAGAAGCGATAGAACTGTCTATGTTGGGCATTGAAAAGAGGGCGGATCGCCTCATCCTGGACGCTGGCTGCGGGCGGGGCGGAACGGCTGACTATCTCCACAAGAATGGGTGGGGGC